>JADKFA010000022.1 GCA_016717725.1 Bacteroidota bacterium | reverse complement strand
TGAACTTACAACAAGCAGTGGAATAAATATGAATCGTTTCTTTGACGATTGGGTTTTTGCTCCTGGTTTTCCACATTTCGATATTGATTCATTGGAAGTTGTCAATATAGCAACCCATCAATTTAGTTTACATACGCGACAGAAAAGCAAAGGAAATTCTGTGATTTATGAAATGAAAGTAGAAGTTAACTTTACAGATGGCATCAATGATACGACCTTGATTTTATTGATGGACAACGCCACGAATTCATTTCCTATCACACTTAGTTTTAATCCAACTTGGTATTCCATCGACAGAAATGATCATATGGGTGATGCAATTTCTGATTTCGAGAAAAAACTATTTATTACAGGAACAAATTCCTTTCTTGACACTTATAGCAATGTAAATGTTGTCGCTACTGGAGGAGATACAAGTATAGTGCGAGCTGAACTTCATTGGGTAAAGCCTGATTCATTTAAAAATGCAAGTAATCATCCAGGCATCAGATTAAGTGATTATCGTTATTGGAAATTCGATGGAATTTTCAAACCTGGATTTTTAGCCAAGGTTACTTTAAATTACAACGGGTCTACCAATACCACATCAGGTCATCTCGACAATAATTTAATTACTGGGAATGAAGATAGTTTAGTTCTTTTTTACCGCAGTAGTGTAAAAGAAGAATGGCAAATTGTGAATGGCTACATCATTAATACAGGAAATAAATTCGACAAAATTGGAAGTATGACTATCGATACCCTTAAGAGGGGAGAATATGCAATGGGTTTTCGAGACTTTACTACAGGATTATCAAATCCATCTAACCCAAGCCGTCTGGATTTGCAAATTTGGCCTAACCCATCCACTGGAAACGTAAATTTCAAATCCGAAGGAGCAGAAAATCAATATTTCACTTTAGAAATATTCAATGCTGAGGGGAAAAATATTTTGAATACACAAATAAAGAATAACCAACCTTTCATTTGGGCACCTCACAAAGGTCAAAATGGTGTATTTGTGGCACGTATACAAAATGAGAACAAGCATTCGTTTAGTAAAACATTTCAAGTAATATCCTTCTAAAAACAGATTCGTTCGTACAGTAAAAATATGTCGCTTCCCTACCCTATTATCCAGTTAAAGAAAGGCAAAGAAAGATCACTCCTACAAAAGCATCCTTGGGTTTTCAGTGGTGCCATTGCAAACGAACCTGCTCATTTAAACAATGGTGATTTGGTTCAAGTACATTCATCAAAAGGTGAATACTTAGCTACAGGTCATTTTCAACGTGGAACAATAAGTATACGATGTTTTGATTTCGATGAAAAAATTGTCGATGATCTTTTCTTTAGAGAAAAAATTAAAAAATGTTTGTCGTTGCGAAATGTATTGACCTTCCCGAATCCAGAAACGAATTCCTTTCGACTTATTCACGGTGAAGGCGATGGTATGCCTGGGCTTATTGCAGACGTATATGGGAACACAGTAGTGCTTCAAAGTTATACATTGGGAATGCAGTCCATCAAATCATTTTTAGCTAAATTACTTTTAGAGGAGATGCCCTTTATTGATGCCGTTTACGATAAAAGTGCAGAAACCATGGCCAAACATGGACATGAAAAACCTGAAAATGTTTTTCTTGCACAGAGAGAAAACTATCAACCCCATGTTTCAGTACTTGAACACGGTATAAAACTTTCGGTTGATTTTGTAAATGGACAGAAGACTGGATTCTTTCTCGATCAACGTGACAATCGACAATTACTTAAACACTATTCAAAAGGTAAAACGGTATTAAATACTTTTGCATATACAGGAGGATTTTCTCTAGCTTCACTTCAAGGCGGTGCAGTAGAAGTTCATTCAGTGGATAGTTCTTCTCGAGCTATTGAGGGCTTAGAAGATAATATTAGTTTAAATCAATTTCAAGGAAAGCATCAATCAAGTACATCTGATGTTATGTCATACTTACGTCAATTGCAAATGCAATATGATATTCTCATTCTTGATCCTCCAGCCTTTGCAAAACATCTTAATCAGGTTAGTAATGCAATGATAGGATACCGTAATTTAAACACGGAGGGATTAAAACATATTAAAGCGGGTGGATTATTATTTACCTTCAGCTGCTCTCAAGCAATTGACAAAGAATTGTTCCGAAAAATAATTTTTCAATCTGCTATACAAGCTCAGCGAGAAGTTAAAATATTGCATCAACTTACGCAACCTGCCGACCATCCAGTAAGCATTTATCATCCCGAAGCGGAGTATCTCAAGGGCTTAGTACTTTTTGTGGAGTAGAATGCATCATTAAGCTAGTATTCAATAGATAAGAGCCATTAACTTGAATGACAAACATCGTATTTATTGACCTACCATCTTCCTAAAACCTTTCTTATCTTTGCAAAAAAAGATGTATCCACATATCCCTCATTTAAAAAATACTGACGCAAAAAGTTTTTTCCTGATTGCAGGAACTTGTGTTGTTGAAAGTGAAGAAATTACTTTTCAAACAGCTCATAAATTGCAGCAAATCACCAATCGCTTAGGCATCCCATTTATATTCAAAGCTTCCTTTCGAAAGGCTAATCGCACACGAATTGATTCCTATACGGGTATGGGAGATGAACTTGCTCTTGGAATTTTAAGCAAAGTGGGAAAAGAATTAAACCTTCCATTACTTACCGACATACATGAAAGTCATGAAGCGGCCATTGCTGCAGAATATGTTGACATACTTCAAATTCCTGCTTTTCTCTGTCGACAAACAGATTTATTAGTTGCTGCTGCGAAAACTCATAAAGTGGTAAATGTAAAAAAAGGTCAATTTTCTTCTCCTGAAGCCATGAAATTTGCCGTAGAAAAAATTTTCAATTCAGGAAACAGCAACATCATGCTCACCGAAAGAGGAACTTCATTAGGATATTCAGATTTAGTGGTAGACTACCGAGGTATTCCCATCATGAAAAACTTTGGATATCCTGTGGTGATGGACATTACACATAGTGTACAACAGCCTAATCAAAGTTCTGGTGTTACGGGTGGTCGTCCTGAGCTTATAGCAACTATTGCGAAGGCTGCCATTGCAACGGGTGCTGATGGTATTTTCTTGGAAACGCATCCAAATCCTTCAGAGGCACTGAGTGATGGTGCAAACATGATTGCTTTGGATAAAGTAGAAGCCTTATTACAACAATTATTAAAAATTAGACATGCTGTCATTTGATTCTTCATTAAATTGAATATCAATATTTTACACTTTATTTTTCCTAATTTCAATTTGCTTTAAGAAAGATTATTCTTCCATTGAAAAGCAGTTGACTTTATACTCATTTATGAGTAACAATTTTAATAGTTTAGCGTAGAAGATGCAAGAATAATTTATATGCATCCTTTACTACAACGTCAGCTTGCTAAATATTTTGGCAACCATCTTCCCACTCATCCGGAAATGGATAATTTCTTTGAGGCGATATCGGCTTCCTATGTGAAAGATGATATCAAGAACAAGACGATTGATAATATTTTTCAATTATTTAAAGAAGAATCAAGTGTAGAGAATGTAAATATCAAACATGCAATCAATGAATCGAGTTTATCGGTTATACTTGACAAGTCAGGAAAAATAGTTTCCATCAATAGAAAATTAGAACTACTTCTTAATTTAAAATCGGAAGATATAACGAACAGTTATACATGGGATTTACTTTCAAGTGATCAACATACCACAATAGAACTGGCAAAAAAGTCGCTATTAAAAGGTAAAACATGGCAAGGAGAAATCAAATACATCAATAAAAATGGGCAATCCATTTGGTTAGAAGGAACCGCGACTCCTATGATTAATCCCAATTCAAAGAGGACAGCCTACCTTATACTTTTTAATGATGTGACCACGCGAAAAATTTACGAGCAGGAAATTATCAAAAGTGAAAAAAGAAATCGTGATTTAATCAATTATAGTCAAGCTATTATTTGCACGCATGACATGTCGGGTAAAATACTTTCAATGAATCCTGCAGGATGTGAAATATTAGAATACAACTCGACCGAGCTCATTGGAAAAAAGATTTCTGATTTTATACCAGAGGAGTATCGTGCACAGTTTCAACCTGCGTATTTAGAAAAATTGCAATCCACCCATGTGCAGAAGGAATTCTAAAAGTACAAAGTAAGTCGGGGCTTTTGCTCAGTCTGCTTTTTAAAAACTACAAAGTTACAGAGGAAGGGGAAGACGATTATGTTATTGCCTTTTCGCAAGATATAACTAAGCGACTTTTAGCAGAGAATGATTTAAAGAAAGCCAAACAAGCTGCTGAAGAATCCAATCGAATTAAGGAACTATTTTTAGCCAACATGAGTCATGAAATAAAGACACCCATGAATGGCATTGTTGGACTCACTAAACTTTTACTTAAATCATCATTAAATGAACAACAGTATAAATACGCGCATTCGGTAAAGCAGAGTGCTGAAAATTTACTCTTATTGTTCAACGACATCTTTGATTTCAGTAAACTTAAAGAAGGTAGAAGCAAGCTTCGAAATGCACCATTCGATTTATCTAATCTTTTCTATAACTTGAATCATACATTTCAAGCCCAATTCACAGGGCAAGAAAATTGAGTTGATTAGTTTCCTTGATGATGAGATTAATCCTTTCCTGATCGGCGATGCAAACAAACTTAATCAAGTGCTGATGCATTTAATAAGCAACGCCATCAAATTTACTTCAAGTGGGAAAATTGTTTTTTCGGCTGATTTAGTAGCAGAAACAAATACAGATTGCCATATACGTTTCTCAGTTTCCGATACAGGGATGGGGATTCAATCTAGTAAACTCCAAAATATATTCGAAGCCTTCACACAAGCAAACGATGAATCAAGTAGAATACACGGTGGTTTAGGACTTGGCTTAACGATAGTGAAAGATCTACTTACACTCATGAATAGTAATATACAGTTAGAAAGTGAATATGAAAGGGGAAGCACATTTTCTTTTGAACTACTTTTTGAAAAATCAACTCCAGAGTCCATTGCCATCGCCACCTCCTCCGAAAACAGTTTTGTAGGTTCATTAAAAGGTGTGAAAATTCTATTAGCAGAAGACAACAGAGTTAATCAACTTTTTGCTTCTGAGTTAATCACTGAATGGGGAGCAACGTTAGACATTGCAGACAATGGACAAATAGCTATAGAATTATATCATAAAAAGGACTATGATATCATTTTAATGGATATTCAAATGCCAATTTTAGATGGAATTGACGCGACGCATATCATCAGAAATCAATTCCCAAAACACAAACAAAACATTCCAATAATAGCCATAACAGCAAATGCAAAAAATGGAGATGAACTAAAGTTCAAGGAGTATGGAATGAACGACGTAATTTTCAAACCTTATAGTTCAATAAAACTTTATAAACTCATCAACCAGCAACTTGGAAAATCCGAGCTTGAAATTATTGAAGAATTGCCAGCCCAAAAGGTAATTCCCCCCAAGGCCATCTTGCCAGACATTCTGTTCGAACATGTCAATCTCCATATTTTGCAAAGTTTTTCACGAGGAAAAGAAAGTTTTATTGTGAAAATGCTTCAAGCCATTATTGACACTGTACCTCCTACTGTTAGGGAGCTGAACCATGCCATTCAGCAAGGTGATTGGATTTCGGTGAATAAGTATTCGCATAAACTAATACCCAATATGAACATGTCAGGGAACTCCAATTTAGAGATTCAGATGAAGTGGATAGAAAACCATGCATCTGATATAGCTGCACAACCAGAAATAATAGAAAGATGGCCTTTGATAAAATTAGAGGTCGAGAAAACGCTAACAGAGCTTAAGAAAGCGGATACTTTTTATAAAATCAGAACCTTTGGTAAATAACTTACGTAAACACAATTTATAAATTAGACTCATGAAAAAAAGAATATTGGTTGTCGACGATGAATTAAGCATCAGAATGCTTCTAGATAATTTTTTATCGGATGAATACACCGTTTTTACAAAAGACAATGGCTATGAAGCCATGAGTTGGTTCAAAGAAGGCAATACCGCTGATCTAATCTTGGTAGATATTGATATGCCCATGATTAATGGCTATGAACTTACCGAGAACATTCGCAAGCAACCTGGCATGCATTCAGTTCCAATTATTATGTTATCCAGCAAACAAAAAAGTGAAGATCGAATTAAATCGTTTTCTGCAGGAGCAGATGATTATCTTCAAAAACCCTTCAATCCTGAAGAACTATTAATTAGAATTCAGTCAATCTTTAGAAGATCACAAGCAGCATAATAGAAGTGTAAAAAGTATGAAAGTAGTTTATATCCATCCGCAAGTAGCAGCTCAAGAAAAATTAGAGGAAGCATTTCCAAAGCACCAAGTTAAGTGCTTTGCGGATCTTGAGTCTGCTTTTGAATTTATGCGTCAAGATCAAATACCTGATATTATTGTAACACCGGTTTACACACCAGCTGAAATTGCTGGAGATACGATGAAAATAATTCGGGCAAAACCAGCTTTCAGAAAAACAATCATTATAGGCTATTCAGATAAACCAGATCGCTCAAACATCAATCAATTTTTAAATGCTGGTTATTTAGATGTGGTGGCTACTGAAAAGGTGGTAACAACAGTATTTCAAGTTATCCATTTATTCACGCATAAACATGGGAGATTTTCATTACTCTCTCTCTATAGCCGAAAAAGTTTAATTGTAAAAAGATTAATTGACATCAGCTTTTCCTCTGTTGTCCTTTTGATGGCTTCACCTGTTCTTATTCTGACAGCTATTGCTATTCGACTTGAATCGAAAGGTCCAATTATGTATCGCTCAAAAAGAGTTGGATCCAATTATAAAATTTTTGATTTATTAAAGTTCAGAACCATGATTCCTGGTGCCGATAAAAGCATCGGAAACATGACCCATCTCAATTTATATGCGGAGGGTCCTGCCATTGAAATTCCTACAAGTTGTCCTGATTGCGAAAGACTCGGCAAAGCTTGTTCACCTATAATGTATTCGGATAATAAAGAATATTGCGAAAACTTCTATTTCTTTTTGCAAGATGTAGAAAAACAAGGGATCTTCTTTAAAGCGAAAAATGATCCGCGCATCTCACGTATCGGTAAATTTTTACGCAACTCCTCTATTGATGAATTACCTCAATTGATTAATATTCTTAAAGGCGACATGTCGTTAGTTGGCAATCGCCCACTTCCACTTTATGAAGCTGAATTACTAACAACCGATACAAGAGCATTCCGTTTTCTTGCACCTGCAGGTCTAACTGGATTATGGCAAGTGACAAAGCGCGGAAAAAAAGACATGTCAGAAGAAGAAAGAATTGCACTTGATAATAATTATGCACTTAATCACTCCATCTTATTAGATCTAAAGATTATTTTGAAGACTTTTCCAGCCATGTTACAAAGCGAAAACGTATAACCATGTTAGTCAAAAAGGAATATTTCCTTTCGCTTGCCCTCGCCTGTCTATTTGGATTTTCAACTTATAAGCCTGCATACACACAGTCTCTAGATAACGGGATTTCAACAGAGCAGGTAATAAGAGATATTAATGGAGATACAACATCCATTAAAACCATTGACCTCACCAAAGATTTAAGAGATCAATTAGTAACATTAGATAGTCTAATTGCTATTGCAGCTTTGAATAGTCCAACTATGAAAGCACAAGATGCATTAATTGAAGCGGGAACACAACAAATAAAAGTTGCTCGCCGAGAATGGCAAAATGGTGTATTTGGAACTTTTACACAATCTTTAGGAAATCAAAATGCTTTATATAACACCAATCAAGAACCTGAAGCTATACAATCAGCAACAGTGCAAACTGGATATCGATTGGCACTCAATGTTAACGTTCCATTATTTCTACTCTTTGGAAGATCGAGCAGAATTAGTGTTTTTAAACAAGAATTAGAGGTTAGAAGACAAACTTGGGAAAAAATTAAAATGGATGTATCCCGACAAGTCATTTATGAGTATAACAATGTATTGACAGCACATCGGATGATGATGATTGCAAGTGCTTCGCGTGGAACCAGTCGTTTACTATTGGACATGGCGGAAAAACAATTCTCTCAAGGAGACATCTCCATTGCCGATTTCACGTCTGTCATCGATTTGCCTCGTGCTGAAACAGATTATGAAACCTCTAAAAAGATTTCTATACCAACTTTCGGCAATTGAAAAATTATTAGGAAAGCGATTAGATACCTTGGTTAGATAAAGTGAACCTTCTTGAATTCATTCGGATAATGTTTAGAAACTGGAAGCTTCTAGTTTTGTTCCGCTGCTTACAGCGGGAGTCGTGTTTTTTTTAACTCGCAACACCAAGAAGGAATATGTTTCCAATACACAAGTTTACACTGGAATTGCAAGTGGATACGGGATTACCTCTGATGAAAACGACCAGTAGATTATTTTGCAGTAAATAATGCTTTTGACAATTTAATGGCCACCATTAAATCCAGAGAATCTATTGAAGAAGTTGGAATGCGATTATTAGCAAAACACTTGCTGATAAAAAAACCAAGTTACAAGGAGCTTTCCGATGAAAATTTCAACAAGATTCAAGAATCAATTCCAGAAAAATTAAGAAAGCAACTTATCGTTAAAGGTTCGGAAGAACTTACGTTCTTTAAAATTGAAAGTTTTAAAAAAGCGAAAGAAAATAATGAAATCATTCAACTGCTCACTTCCGCGGGCAGTATTTATAGTTTAGATGTGATTTCCGCAAATATGAGTGCATTGAGAAAGCAATCTAGTGACATGATTGAAATCTCTTACAAAAGCAATGATCCTGCTGTCTGCCAACAAACACTTCAATTTATAGTTGATGTTGTTATTTCTCGATACAAAGGGATCAAAGGGCAAGAGACGAATAACGTGGTAAACTATTTTGAAGAGCAACTTAGACAAGCAGCATTGAGATTAAGACAGTCGGAAGATCGGTTGAGAGATTACAGTTCTCAAAACAAAATCATCAACTATTATGAACAAGCTAAGTTCGTAGCTGAAGCAAAAGAGAACGTTACAGCAGATCGTCAGAAACAAGAAGAATCATTAGATGCCTCTCGTGCGGCACTTATAAAGGTAGAGCAAAAAATCGAGATGAAGAAAAACATTCTCGAAGTAAATGCAAAACTTTCCAAACTAAGAGAGCAACTGTCTGATTTGACTTATAAAATAGCGAACGCTGAGTTATACAATGAAGATCGTGAATTGCTAAATCAATATCGTGCAAGTTCCGAGAAATTAAAGAAATCCATCAAAGAGGAAGTTGAAAGCCAATACAAGTGGAATAATACACCAGAAGGATTGCCACGAGCCAATATGTTAAACGAATGGCTAAGCAATTACCTAGCTGTGGATGAGAATGAAGCAAAATTAAAAGTAATATTAAAACGTCTTGATAGTTTTGATGGAATTTACAAAGAACTAGCTCCTATCGGATCAAATTTAAAGCGAATTGAACGTGAAGTTGATATCAATGAAAAAGAATATTTGAGTGTATTGCATGGTCTTAACATGGCAAAATTGCGTCAGCAAAGTTTAGAAATGTCAAACAATTTAAGTATTACTGATTTCCCATTTCTGCCGTTAAAACCACAACCTTCTAAAAGAATGATTCTTGTGATTATGGCATTTGTTGCTACCTTCATTCTCACTTTAGCGATCTTTTTGGCAAAATCTCTATTAGGAAAAACGGTACAAAGCACAGCTAGAGCTGAGAAATATACGGGATTAAAATTCTTGAGTGCATTCCCCAATTATAAATCCATCGATAAACTGGTAATAGTTGAGCAATTAAATCAATCTATACTCTCCCACTTTCGATCAAATTTTATTGTTCAAAATAAAGAAGCATTTAGCCATGAAAATGAGCCGGTTATTATCACTCTTTCAAGTATCAAAAAGGGCGAAGGAAAAACATTTGTCGGAAAGAATATTGCAAACAAATTTACGGAATACTATAGCTCTATATTATACCTAAGTACTGACGATTTAGCTTTTGACAATCCAATAAAAGTGCAAGGTCAACGATACACTCAAGATGAAATTTTCACACTGCAAAAAACATTTCTGATTGGCTATTGAAATTAGGAATAAAATCAGACTATCACATCATCATCATCGAGTTAGAAGAACTCCAGCAAATTTTCTGTTCCAGACACGTTGCTTTCTGGAGTTCATTCCAATTTGTTTCTATTATCCGCTGAAAGAGTTTGGTCGGAATCAGATTCAAGGGCATTAAACTTATTTACTAGCTTAACTGATAAAAAGCCAGTTATTCTACTGAATTTAGTTGAATTGGATCGCCTGGAAGCCATTATTGGTGAAATTCCAAAAAGAAGGAGTAATGCTCGAAAGATTGCCAAGAGTTGTAACATTTGACTTCCGTCGAACGTAAAGAACTACAGTCATAAAACTGTAGCCTCGTGTCGAAACTCATTGGAAAATTTATCAAGAATAAACATACCTTATCCTTAGCAGGAAACATTACCAATGCTATTCTAGGATTTGGAAGTTTAGCTTTAGTAGCTCGATTACTTTCAAAAGATGATATGGGAGCATGGTTTATGTTCCTTACAGCTTATATTTTCGCTGATTTATTACGAGCTGGAATCATACATACATCCTTAGTTCGTTTTGCGGCATCCTCGGAGAAAGAACAGTTTGGTGAAGTAGCAGGTTCTGGATGGCTCATTAGTATAATTACCACGCTCATTTTATCGATTGTAACAATACTTACTGATATTTTCTTTTCACATTTAATAACAAACGAAGGATTTAGATTATTCCTTTCTTGGTACTGGCTCGCGGCTCTCACAACTTTACCCTTTAATTATGCAGCTTGGTTGTTACAAGCAAGGTCGTCCTTTGAGAAGGTTCTCTATATTCGTCTTTTAAATCAACTTAGCTTTATTACGTGCATCTTAATCGCTTTAATCACACAAACAAGCAGTGTAGAAATTGTTTTAGCTGGATTTATTTTCTCAGGATTGCTACCTAGTGCTATTTCACTATGGGCTGGATGGTCAATGATTGGTACAGTTCGATTGGCCACTAAGAAAATGATGCTTGACCTATTCAACTTTGGAAAATTTAGCATGGGGACCATGATGGGATCCAATTTACTTAGAAGTTCAGATACCTTAATTATCGGATTTATGCTAAGTGCACGAGATCTTGCATCCTATAGTATCCCATTAAAATTAATTGAAGTAATAGAAATTTTGCTTAGAAGTTTTGCCGCTTCTGCCATGCCTATTATGTCAAAATTTAGATCTCCTGATAAAAAAGTTGAATTAAAAGCAATATTCTATCGATACACTGGACTCCTAAGTTTTATTTTACTTCCATTTATTTTTGGAAGTATTTTATTCGCTGACTCTCTAGTTGTTCTTTTAGGAGGAGCTCAATATGCCGAGTCCGCTCATGTATTAAGGATACTTGCCATTTACGCTGCCTTCCTTCCACTCGATCGATTCAGCGGCATTACTTTAGATATAATAGGCAAGCCCTATTTGAATTTCATTAAAGTTATTCTCATGCTCATTGTAAATGTAACAGGTGATATTATTGCGATTCATTATTTTGGAAATATTGGTAGCATAGCAGCTGTTTCCATACTCACTTTCCTAACTGGAGTAATTTTTGGAAATTATTTCTTGAAAAAGTATTTGAATCATACCATCAAAGAAACGCTTACTACTGGATTTAGCACGCTGATGGATATGGCTCGTTCCGTAAAAGACAGATTTAAATTAATGAGGGTTGGTAATTCCGCATCCTAATAGCGTAAAAGTAAAAGATATACTGAAGGTAATTGTACTGGCACTTTTAGCCATTGTACTTGGAATCACTTTTAGTAAAGGGGGAATTGTATCCATGATAGGCTTAGCGGCCTTACCTTTTGCACTTGGATTTGTAGGCCTTATCATTGCTAAACCACGATTTGGTATGTGGGCTATGTTTGTGTTTTGCTTTTTTGCAAATGGAATCACACGTTATATCGATGGGCCCTTTGGTTTAGGGGTAGATATTATTCTGCTTTTAACAGCTCTGGGTGTACTTTTCAGAACGAAGGAAGACCTTGAATCTCCAGGAGTAAAAAGTCCGTTAATGACGGTTGTTTTTATTTGGTTTGCCTATACTGTTTTTGAAATCGTAAATCCTGAAGCACGAAGCTTCGAAGCATGGTTTTATGCTGTTCGAGGTGTTTCCTTGTATTTCGTAGCTACCGTACCGTTAGCGTTTATTTTACTCTATCGAGAAGAAGACTTAGATAAATTCATTAGTATTTGGTTTGGAATTTCGCTGTTCGCTACTTTTTGGGGAATCAAACAAATGGTTATTGGAGTAGATGCAGCAGAACAATTATGGCTCGACTTAGGCGCAAAATCAACCCATATTCTATTCGGAAAACTAAGAGTATTTTCATTTTACTCTGATGCCGGACAATTTGGAGCTGCGCAAGCCCATACGGGTGTTGTTGCAGGGGTATTAGCTATGGGACCCTGCAAGACAAAAAGAAAAAAATATTTTTACATTTTCACTAGCCTCCTAAGTTTATACGGCATGGCTATTTCAGGAACACGAGGTGCATTGTTTGTTGCTATCACTGGATTTGCGATTTACTTCTTAGTGAGTAACAATATGAAAATTATTATTCCTGGTTTGATCGCAGGAGTACTCGCTTTTGGAGCTTTAAAGTTTACCAATATTGGACAAAACAACGATCAGGTTCGAAGGATGCGTACCGCTTTAGATCCTAACGATGCTTCACTCATGGCACGTTTAGAAAATCAAAAAAAATTAAAAGTATATTTAGCCTCCCGACCTATTGGAGGTGGTATTGGATCGGCTGGATCCTGGGGACAGCGCTTTAGTCCGGGCTCGTTCTTAGCAACCACACCTCTCGATAGCTGGTATGTAAAAATATGGGCAGAAAGTGGAATTATTGGTTTAACGGTTTACCTCAGCATGTTACTCTTTCTATTGGGGAATCGATTCATTTTCCTATTCAAAATGAAGGACACAGAATTAAAATTTAAACTTGGCGCCCTTTATGGTGGCTTTTTCGGTGTTTGCTTTGCCAGCTATGGAAATCAAATTTTTGGACAATTCCCAACAGGTTCTGTCATTTACCTTTCACTTGTATTCATGTTTCTTGGAGAAACTTTTGTAAAGAAAGCTTCGTTAAAACAAGAAGATGAAATCAGTAATATATCCTAAAGTATCCATAATTAGCATTAATTATAACGGAGCATCCGTTACATGTGAACTTTTAGAATCACTGAAGCAAATTACATATCCCAATATTGAAGTCATTATTGTTGATAACGCCTCGAAAGAAGATCCTAGTTCTATTCTAAAAAATCATCCTTGGATCAAATTCATCCGTAGCGAAACCAACTTAGGATTTGCTGGTGGAAATAACTTAGGATTACATGTAGCTACCGGTGATTACTTTTTATTGTTAAACAACGACACAGAAGTAGACCCTGGATTTTTAGAGCCTATCATTGAACTCATGGAAAATGATTCAACCATCGGTGTAGCCTCTCCCAAAATTATTTTTCATCATAGTCCTGGCGTCATTCAGTTTGCTGGTTTCAATCCCATCAACCACTATACAGGCAGAGGAACATCCATTGGCTTTGGACAAAAAGATATAGGTCAATTCAACCAATCACATGAAACCAGCAGAGCTCATGGAGCAGCAATGATGATTTCTAGAAAAGTGGTAGAAAAAGTTGGACTTATGGCCGATCTATTCTTTTTATATTACGAAGAGATGGACTATTGTGAAAGGATAAAAAAGGCAGGGTTTTCTATTTGGTATGAATCAGGATCCGTAGTTTATCACAAAGAATCAATGTCGACAGGAAAAGGAAGCACCTTAAAAACCTACTACCTTACTCGGAACAGATTATTATTTCAGCGCAGAAATGTTCAAGGCATAAAACTCTTCATAAGCATTATCTTCTTCACACTCGTTTCCATTCCTAAAAATTCCATTCAATACGTAATACATGGCAAAATTGACATGTTAAAAGCATTTTGGAAAGGAATACTTTGGAATATTACTGCAAAAGACATCCATAAAAATGAATCCTTAATTTAAAAGCGAATGGCACTTATTAATCTCATTGCACTATTATTATTTGTGACTTGCATGGTCACAGTACTCTATTCGCTATTCTTTTCTATTGCTGGTCATTTCTACCGAATAAAAAAGTACGACAATAAAAATCAATTCAAGAAAATTGCTGTATTCATGCCAGCTTACAAAGAAGATGAAGTGATTTTAAATACAGCCAAACATGCTCTTTTGCAAAATTACCCTTCGCATCGTTATGATGTATTTGTTATAGCAGATTCTTTAAGAGATGAAACACTACAAGAGCTAAAAAAACTCCCAATTCAATTATTTCCTGTTTCCTTTGAAAAAAGCACTAAGTCAAAAGCTATTAATGCTGCGTTTAACCAGATAAAAACACAATATGATTTAGCGGTTATTCTAGATGCAGATAATATTATGCATATCGACTTTTTAGATCGAGTAAATGCAGCAGCGGTTTCTGGATGCTATGCAATTCAAGGACATCGCATGGCTAAAAATAAAAATACGCGCTATGCAATCTTGGATGCTATTTCTGAAGAAGTGAATAATCACATTATGAGAAAAGGTCAAATTGCAGTAGGACTTTCTTCCTCTGTAATTGGATCTGGAATGGCATTTTCCTATTTATATCTAAAGCAAGTGATGTCAGAAATTGATGCAGTGGGTGGATTTGACAAGGAGCTAGAAATGACATTAATTGATGACAACCACCAAATAGTTTACTTAGAAGATGCCATTGTTTTAGATGAAAAGGTGCAGAAGTCCGAAGTTTTTGTAAACCAAAGAACCCGATGGGTTGCTGCACAAATGGTGTATTTGAAAAAATATTGGATGCGAGGAATTTACAACCTCTTAAGAGGAAGAATTGACTACGCAAACAAAGTAATGCATTATGCGTTGGTACCAAAAGTTATACTTTTAGGAACCTTACTCTTTATGTTTTTGACAAATCTAATCATTCCATCGATCCAACCAGGGCCTTCATTATGGATTGCTCTAGCCTTTACCTACTTTTTGGCCTACGCAATTGCTATTCCAAGAAATTACTGGAACAAGGATATGTTACAAGCCATTATCAGCTTACCAAAAACCGTTTGGGTGATGTGCAAAGCCATGCTCAATATCAAAGGAGCAAACAAACAGTTTATACATACCCCGCATACTGCACATTTCGAAAAAACAACTATCTAATAAAATATTCACATGACATTCCAAAAGATTAAAATTTTAGAAACAATTCGCCAAGGACAAATTGGAGGTGGTGAATCCCATGTCCTCGACTTAGTAAAGGGATTAAACAAAGAGATTTTAGAGCCAATTGTACTTTCATTTACACATGGACCGATGGTTGATCAATTCATAAAACTCGGTATCAAGACCTACGTAATCGAAACATTAAAACCATTTAATATTTCAACCTACAAGGCGGTAAAGAAGATTTTAGTTGATGAAAAAATAGATATTTTACATGCGCATGGAACACGTGCCTTAAGCAACACTATTTTCCCAGCTAAATCGTTGGGAATACCAGTTGCCTACACTGTGCATGGATGGAGTTTTCATCAAGATCAAAGTTTTCCAATGAGAAGAACACGTGAAATATCAGAAAAATATTTAACCAATCAAGTGGATCGTACGATCAGTGTTTCCAACTCAAATCAAAGGGATGGCTTAGAGCGTTTTAAAATGAAACGCAGTCAGGTCATAAATTATGGAATAGACTTAGAACGTTTCAATGCAAAACGACCACTTATAGATATTCGAAGTGAACTGGGAATTCAAAATGGAAAGACAGTGGTAGGATTTTTAGTTCGTATGACGATACAAAAAGATCCATTCACATTAGTAAAGGCAATTGCAGAAGTTGCCAAAGTTACACGCGATATTCAATTCCTTTTCATTGGAGATGGAGACCTAAAACAGCAGAGCATTGATTTAGCTGCAAAGTTAGGTGTAAGTGACATGGTTACCTTCCACCCTTTCCGAACAGATATTCCAGAAGTATTAAATTCATTTGACATTTACACATTACCATCACTTTGGGAAGGCTTACCAATAGGAATGCTTGAAGCCATGGCAATGAGTAAAGCTGTAATTGCAACACCTGTAGATGGTTCAAAAGAAGCCATTGTAAGTGGAGAAAATGGAATATTAGTTCCCTGCAAAGATCATCAGGCACTTGCTGAAGCAATATTAAAACTTCATCAAGATAAAGACTTAAGAAATCGATTTGGTAAAGCAGCACGCAAAACAGTAGAAGAGAGATTTGACTTGAAGATGATGATTCAAAACAACGAAGAATTGTATCATTCACTTCTCCTAAGAATGCAAATGGCTGCATAAAAATATAAGCATGAGGATAGGGATTGAGGCGTTTAAAATATTTAGGAAAAACAAGCACGGGATCGATATTGTGGCGCTTGAACAAATCAAGCGTATTCAGTACCTTGACAGGGAGAACATTTACTTTGTTTTTTGTTTCAAAGACGTGGACAACTTTGTACTTGAAGGAACTGAGAATGTAAAAATAATAAAGATCCCTCGCATTCCAAGTCCGCTTGCTGAACAATTTCTACTTCCATTTCTTGCTATCAAGTACAACTTAGATATTTTACATTCTACGGGAAACACTTCTCCCTTTTTTGTTCATTGCAAATGAATCATTACCTTACATGACATCATCTACCTTCGGAAGAATGTTAATTTGAAAGGTGGTTCCATTTTCCAACGCATTGGGAATGCTTACCGAAGATTAATTGTGCCTCTAGTACTTCCTAGAGCATCTACTATCTTTACAGTTTCTGAAACAGAAAAAAAAGAAATCACTAAAGCTCTTCCAGGCTTTAAAAATAGGATTTCAGTAATTTACAATGCCTGTTCAAGCAATTTCACTGCTAAACCAGAACAAAGTACATTAGCAAGCAAATTAAAATATGGTTTGCCGAATGATTCCTATTTTCTTTTACATGGGAATACCGACCCCAAGAAAAATACTAAAAATACACTTATCGCTTTTCATCTGTTACTAACTAAAGGGAAACTGAAAAGAAAAATTGTACTGACTGATTTAAAAAGATCTGAGGTACAAAAAATAATCAGACAAAATAATTTGAATGGTCTTGAGGACTATTTAATTTTAACGAATTACATCAATCATGAAGATATGCCCGATCTTTACACTCGAGCTTTTGCATTTTTATATCCTTCGCTACGAGAAAGTTTTGGTATGCCCCTCATTGAAGCTATGTCTTGTGGAACACCTGTGATTACTTCAACATGCTCTTGCATGCCCGAAATAGCAAAGGACGCTGCACTTTTTGTTGATCCATATGATCCAGCCTCTATTGCTGATGGTTTAGAAGAGATGGAATTTAATGAACACTTAAGGCATCAGCTCATTCAAAAAGGATTGTTGCGCTGTAAGGATTTTAGTTGGTCGTCATCCACAAAAAAATTAATCAGTTTATACAGACAAACTTTACATGCTAATTTGTCAGTCGTCTCAGAAAGCCAAGACACCAACCATTTTTCATCGGAAAAGCATCGAAGAGCTTCCTAAAACTAGTCTAATCTTAATACAAAATAAAGGCGGTCAGTTTGAAAATTCAAACTGACCGCTTTCATTAAATAGTATTTTTTAAATTTTTCTCCATGCGGTATTGAATCCGCTTGCTAATTGTGACGGTAAAAAATCCACCATTTTATTATCTAGCATTGAAAGAGCCTTTATTTTTCGAGTTAGCATTGAATAGGGAAATACCTTTTCAATAAAGTTCGAATGTTTAAACTGAAGTAAATCAAAACCATGACTTGAGATCAATTGAGTAATGGCATTCTTAGTAAAGAACTGAACGTGTGTCAAATCTTCTGATTGACTTTGAACGGTACTATTACTATATCCCATCATCTTCTTAGAGGTATTAATTACATTTCCCATCCAGGAATTCGTCATTTGTTGAACAGGACGTGTTACCAATAATTCTCGCGGACCCATTCCATTTGGAACAGTAGCAATAAAAATTGCATTTGGACGAAGAATCTTAGCCAAGGTTGTCATCAAAGTAGATGGCTCATGTAAATGCTCCAATACTTCACTGCAAATTACTGCATCGAATTGAGCGCCATCTGTTACTTCTTCAGCGCTGCAAACTTGAAATTTCACATTCGGAAGTGTGTTTTTAGAATTTGCATAACGAATAGCATTTTCGCTAAAATCAATTCCAAGCACCTCATAGCCTAAGCTACCAATTCCTTTTGCAATATTTCCATTACCACATCCTACATCCAAAATACGCGCTCCAGGAACACAATACGTTTGAATAATATCAGCAATAAAATTTAATCTTTTGATGTCAACGGTTTCTGTGAATTCAGTGTACCGGCCAATGTTAATTTGAGTTTTTTTCATAATGTATGTGTTCAACTTTGTTTTTGTACGTTTGTTAACAAGAAGGGTTCTATCAATTCCGAAATTGCCTTTACATTTTCTTCCCAAGTATGAGTTAATGCATAATTTCTTCTGGCAATTTCCTTTTCAGTATCATTTTCGGCGATTGCTTTTGCAATCTTTTGTTCATAGTCTTCCAAATTTTTCGCCAAATAGGTATATTCTTTGAAGTAATCCATAAATGGTGTATGCGTTGCAACAACGGGTTTTCCAACAGCTAAATATTCATCAATTTTTCTTGGATAATTCCCCATCGTCACTTCATTCATCGCTTGTGGATTAATAGCAACATCAAAGCCTTTAATATAGGTTGGTAAGGAGTCAGGGGTTTTATTTCCTAAGAAGTGTACATTAGGCATTTGATGCAATTCACTATTTTTAAATGAGTCGTCCTCTGGTCCTACGAGCACTATACTCCATTGTTGATTTCTTCGTGCTAAGTTCTCCAACAATTCAATATCAAGTCGAACAGCCGTTAAAAATCCAGTATATCCTATTATAGGTCCTTTAATTGACTTTAGTTCTACCGCTGTATCAATATTAACCGGTTCACAATACATAGAAAAATCACAACCTTGTCCAACCATTTTCGCATTTGGATTAAAAGCACGTGCATAATTAGCCAAGAACTCTGAATTCGTTACCACCACATCAGCTTGTCGAATCAATTGCTCCTCCATTTGCATAGCATGTTTTTGAAAATAGGGAATGGTACTTAAATTATCTCTTATGTAATAAATAAATACATCTGGATTTAAGAACTCCTTCATATAAAAACAACGAACCATGTTTTGATCATTAAACAAAGTAATACGACGCATCCCAATTCTATTCATTGCTCCACGAATATCACTAGCTACTTTTCTATTATTTCGTTTGTTTAAAATATCATGAATTCCTTTAAATTGAATCCAATTAATCGATTCAATCATTTGTTTTGGGTAAAGGCACCAAAGATTCTCTGAAATTCTAACCAATCCATCCTTACGCCCTTTCATCACATCTACTCTAAATTGAACTTTCTCATCATTCCTCCCTTTAATAAATGTACTTCTATCCAAGGAAGGATTAATATACAATACTCGGTTATGCTTTGCGAGTTCAGTTGCAATGTTTTTACAATTACTTCCAATGCTAATGTCCCAAGGCTGAAGCCCTACGACAACAATATCTTGTCCGGTTATCATATGTTGTTTCTACGTTAACGGATCTACATCAGTTACAAATAATTCATACTATTTATAAGTAGAATTGAACTTTTTTAAAAAAACCACGTAAAATCATGTCTTAGCTTATCAAAACATGATTGAATCCATCAAGAAAAATCAAGCATTAAAGAAGCTGATTCTTTACTTACTCATGCCTAAAAATCAAGCACGGCCGAGGTTGTGGGTTAAACTATTTGTAAACCCATTAAAACACAAAAAAGGAAAGGGATCTAGCATTTGTTGGAAAACGAGAATGGATGTTCTTCCATTCAATGATTTTTCACTAGGAAAAAACTCGACAATCGAAGATTTTTCCGTAGTAAACAATGGAATGGGTGCTGTACATATTGGGGACAATACACGAGTAGGGATTAGCAATGTACTTATTGGACCTATCACCATTGGAAATCATGTCATCATTGCTCAAAATGTTGTGATGTCAGGATTGAATCATGGATATGAAGATATAAACACCCCTATTCGATTGCAACCTTGCACGACTGCGCAAATCACTATTGGAAATGATAGCTGGATTGGTGCTAATGCTGTTATCACAGCTGGTGTAAGTATTGGAAAGCATGCAATCGTTGCTGCAGGAAGTGTGGTTACAAAAAGTGTCCCCGATAATACTATTGTTGCGGGTAATCCTGCACGTATACTTAAACAATACAATGAAATAACAGGCATTTGGGAAAAGCCTTTACCACAACAAACACTTATAAAAGAAGCCGCATGAACCTACTTGAAATACTATTCTGGACATTTATCATTGTTATCTTCTACGCTTATTTTGGGTATGGAATTCTTTTAGTTGGAATTGTCAAAATAAAAGAATTCATAACAAAGAATTATACCATCATAAATCCACATTTTGAACCTACCGTAACATTCATTGTACCTTGCTATAATGAAATTGATATTTTAGAAAGCAAAGTTCAAAATACCTTGCAATTAGATTATCCAACAGAAAAACTTCAAATTTTATTTATTACCGATGGAAGTTCAGATGGATCACAAATCAAATTGGAAAAATACGCTAACATCGAAGTTTTACATGACCCAATTAGAAGAGGAAAATCAGCTGCAGAAAACAGATCAGTAGCCCAAGCGGAAGGTGAGATCATCATTTTCTCTGATGCGAATACGATACTCCCATCCAACACCATCAAAAATATGGTTCGTCATTATATTAATCCAGAAATTGGTGCAGTGAGTGGAGAGAAAAGGATCAGCCAGGCTGAAAAAGAAAATGCAGCAGGAGCAGGTGAGGGATTTTATTGGAAATACGAATCCATGCTAAAAAGATTTGACGCACGTTTACACACTGTTGTAGGTGCTGCTGGTGAATTATTTTCCTTTCGTAAACATTTATTCCGTCCATTAGAAGAAGACACTATACTTGATGATTTTGTTCTATCATTAAGAATTACTCAAGCGGGTTATCGAGTAATGTACGACCCAACGGCAACAGCTACTGAGACAGCATCAGCCAATAGTCATGAAGAATTAAAAAGAAAAATTAGAATTTGTGCTGGAGGGTGGCAAGCCATGAGCAGATTGGGAAGTTTATTCAATTTCTTCAATCATCCCATTCTCACATTCCAGTATGTATCCCATAGAGTATTGAGATGGACATTGGCTCCACTCTTTTTACTCTGCCTCCTACCAATGAATATATATTTAGCAGCCCAAAATCCGACCTACCTTACAATCTTGTATGCACATATAACTTTTTATTTGCTAGCATGGATTGGCTTTTATCTCGAAAAGAAAGAAGTGAAAATAAAGGCTTTCTTTATACCCTATTACTTCACTATGATGAATTATGCGGCCATTGCAGGGTTTCTGCGTTTCTCGAAAGGCAAACAATCATCCATTTGGGAGCGATCTGAAAGAAAGGTATCCACATCAATCTAAAGTTGATTTCGAAAATTCGTATTTATTCGAGTAATTATTAAATTTCATTACACAAAATATTACAAAATTATTTTTCAGTAACAATTAAAATTGTAAGAATAATGCATTTGTAATTCAACTTCCACGTGTTGTGTCACGTATTATTGTACATAATAATAACGAAGTGAGAAAAAAAGTGTTAGGTAGGTATCATTGGGTTGCAATAATTTGCATTTTAGGGATTCAATCGTGCGTCAAAGATATAGATGAATACAAAGCTCCAGATGGAACTGCTGTCGTTACTGATATGCAGCAACTGCAAATTCTCGCTACATTCAATTACGATTTAACGAAAAATCTAACGTTAACGATCAATGTTTTAACAAGTAACGACCAGCCCATTCCAGGAGTAAAAATCAGAATCATGACTGATACTCCAGAAAATAACGGAGAAATATTATTCACAGGATCTACGAATTCAAGTGGTACATTGAATCAAACTTTTAAAATTACTAAAACTATTCAGCAAGTCATCGTCAATACCGACTTTATTGGATTACCCAATAATGCAGTTGTCGATGTACAAGGAAATTATTTAAATTTGACATTAGGAAGCAGCAATCCTCAACAATTTGCCATTTCCAATCCTAATTCAAGAAATTATATTCAGAATACATCTTCATTTAAAACAAGTACCATTCCCAACAAAATTTACATGGGGACATGGAATGCTCAAGGGTTACCTAATTATTTAGTCTCTCCTCGTGATGTGGTGAGCGGTTCCTTTTTAAATCGAATCACTCAATCCTTACCTGAAAGAAGGCCTGTTCCCGTCTATACGCCACAATATATTGCCAACAATGTAAGCTCCAGTTTATCCGTCAATCAAAATGCCGATTTATGGATGACATTTGTACATGAAGGAGCTGGCTTTAGAAATACAATTGGATATTATAAATATCATAAAAATAACCCACCACAATCAACAAGTGACATTGCAAATATAAATATTGTATTCCCAAATTTCTCCTATACAAATTGTGGCGGTTCACTTATTACAGGCGATAAAGTTCATATTGGAACTTGTGGCGTAGATACGGTTATTGGATTTGTGCTTTTGGCTAATTCTTATAATTTATCAACTGCATTAGTCGAAAATGGCCATGCGCAATATTATTCGGACAACAACTTAAATCCAGAAACTGTCACTAGTGAAAGAGCACACAATGTTTTACTTTGGGATTCACTAGAACAAAAAATGGTTATTGGTTTTGAGGATCTCCATAGATCATATGGTAGCGACGACGATTTCAATGACGCAGTATTTTATATGAGTTCATATCCTGCGAATGCAATTTATTCTAATCTGGTGAATAATGTAAATCCAGGAATCGATTCGGATGCTGATGGTGTTCCCGATATTCAAGATGATTATCCTTCGGATCCAACCTTAGCATATAATACTTTCTATCCTGGCTCAAATACGTTTGGTCACTTAGCGTTCGAAGATTTATGGCCATATAGAGGAGATTATGATTTAAATGATTTAATTGTCGGTTATAAATTTAATTGCATTCAAAATGCCAGCAATCAAATCAAAAAGATAAAAGCACAACTTTTTGTAAAAGCTGCTGGTGGATCATTCAAACACGGGTTTGGAATTGAACTACCACTACCACCTGCTTTCATACAGAGTGTGACTGGAAGTTTACTTACAGAAAATTACATTTCTCTAAATGCCAATGGAACTGAAGCAGGACAATCGAATGCAGTACTCATTGCTTTCGATAATTCTACCAACCTCGCTACCCGTCCTGCTGGATATTATATCAATACTGAACCTGGATCTCCCATAGTAATAAGTGATACAGTTACTCTAGAAATAACATTAATAAACGGTGTTCCGATTAGCAACCTCGGAAGTGCTCCATTTAATTCTTTTTTAATTAGCAATATGACTCGTGGAAAAGAGATTCACATGGCGGATAAAATGCCTACTTCATTGGCTGATCCATCTCTCTTCAACACAGGGCAAGATAGAACGAACCCAGCTTTAGGGCGATACTATAAATCAGATATAAATCTTCCTTGGTGCATTAATATTCCAGACAATTATGGAATTGTCACTGAAAAAAACAAAATTATTGATGCCTATTTAAAATTTTCAAATTGGGTGCAATCTGGTGGGGTCTCCTATCCTGATTGGTATCAAAACTTACCGGGCTATCGTGACGAAAGTAAAATATTAAATAGATAATTTATCATTGAAAGCACCTACCCTTTTAGCATTTTTTATATGCTGCTTTTTTACTGCGAAATCTTCTTTCGCACAAAAAAGTTTAGTTGCTGATTCAACTATATGGGTAATCGATGGGCAACTAAACCCTTATTCTGCTTTATTGCCTGGCGATACCCTTTTACTTACAGAAGGAACACGTCCCTTCATCATTTTTAAAAATATTATTGGAACACCGGAGCATCCTATTACCATCATCAATCAAGGAGGAACGGTAGAGATAAATAGCGATCATTACTTTGGCATTTCCATTCGCAAATCCAAACATATTAAAATGACGGGGACTGGAGATTCAACTTCTCTCTACGGGATTAGAATATTTAATCGAATAGGGAGTGGTTTAAGTATTGGTGACTTCAGCACTGATTTTGAAATAGAATATGTTGAAGTGGGAAACTCTCAGTATTCAGGTATTATAGCAAAGACAGAACCTTTCTGTGGATTTGATCGCAATACATTTATTCAAGAAAACACACTCATTCATCATTGCTATGTTCATGATACTGGCACTGAAGGAATGTATATAGGAAGCACATTTTACGCTGGACAAACCATTCAATGCAGTGGTGTACCAAACAGTGTATTGCCTCCCTTACTCAGAAATGTAGATATCCATCATAATCGTGTTGAAAACACAGGATGGGATGGAATTCAAGTAGCCTCTGCAGTTAATACCAAAATCCATCACAATCAAATTAAACACGACAGCCAGCAATTGGCCGAATGGCAAATGACAGGAATCGCATTGGGCGAAGGTAGTACCGGTGAAATTTATAATAACAAAATAATTGATGGAGAAGGTTTGGGCATTTACACGAAAGGTTTAGGAGATGTTTTCATTTATAACAATCAAATAATTCGTCCGGGATTTAAAAATAATTCACCAAGCGGAAAATATGGAATCTATATTGAAGGAAATGCATCATTTCCGGGAATGTATTTTCATATAATAAATAATTTAATAATTAATCCCAAGTTTGAAGGAATTCGATTTCTTAATGCAAAAGGGGCTCCTAAAAATAACATTCAAAATAATGTAATTGTTCAGGAAAGTTATCTTATTATTGATGATAAGGCTTCTTTTATAAATACGTTATCACAACAAATCAACGTAAGTAACAACTTTACAACAACAGATATGTCGACTGTACGTTTCAATAACGCCATGCAAGACGATTTCACTGTAGAAGAAGGTTCAGTTCTTATTGATGGGGGTACGAATTTAGAGCATTTGAAAATAAAATTTGATTATAACGAGCAAAACCGAGTGACAGGAAATGGTATTGATATAGGTCCCTTTGAGTCTGAGTTTTTAAGAAACAATAGCATCGATAATAGTTCGAACGAAACTGCGATACCCAATCCAGTAAGCACCACTAATAAAACTACGATTCATTTTAATAATCCTGACGAAGGTTGGATTGAATTTGTTCTTGTCAATCAATCAGGAGGCGAAATCAAAACAATTGACCGCGTTTATTATGAAGAAGGAATGCAACTAAAGACTATAAACGGAAATGTTTTTCAGCCTGGACTCAATTTTCTCATCATTCGAAAAAGAATGACAAGTTCATTGGTAAAAATCTCTGTTTTTGTAGAATAGCACATTAGCAATATTTACTATCTTTGCCTGTCTTTCAACACAAGAAATATGGCTCGTAAAATAGTTGCTGGTAATTGGAAAATGAATTTGAATAGAGACGAAGCTTTTGCTTTGGTTTCGGAAATTACAGGAATGTTAAAAGATGAAGAAAACAGAGACCTTAAAGTGATTCTCTTTCCTTCGTTTGTTCACCTTGGAGCGGTTGTGCAACTTTGCTTAGGGGATGCAAGAATACATGTGGGTGCACAAAATTGTAATGATCATGTTTCGGGTGCTTATACAGGTGAAATAGCAGCGAGTATGATTCAATCCTACGGAGCCAATCATGTTTTGATTGGACATTCGGAAAGAAGATTGTATTTTAAGGAATCAGGTGATTTACTCTCTCAAAAAATAAATAGGGCTCTTCAACATTCATTAACACCCGTGTTTTGTATTGGAGAGTCGTTAGAAGAACGAAATTCTTCTGTTCATTTTAATATTATTGAACAACAGTTGTCGACTGAAATATTTCATCTTTCTGCAGATGATTTCAAAAAATGCATTATTGCCTATGAGCCTGTTTGGGCAATTGGAACTGGATTAACAGCTAGTCCTGAGCAAGCACAAGAAATGCATGCATTCATTCGTGCAACTATCAGTAAAAAATATTCAAAAGAAGTAGCAGAACAAACTTCCATTTTATATGGAGGGAGTTGTAATGATCAAAATGCAGCCCAAATTTTTTCGCTTCCTGATGTTGACGGAGGATTGATTGGCGGTGCTTCACTTAAATCAAGAAGCTTTGTAAATATTATTAAATCGCTACCTTAATTTTATGCGTTTTGTTTTGATGGAATAAAGTAAAAATGAACTCTGGAGATTTCTTTTTTTACTCGCTTTCCAATCAATTTTAGAAAGCTTCCGTCTCGATCCAATGTTCTTGCTGTTGTCCAAATTCTGGATCCACTTGTTTTTACCATTTTCACTTTACCAAAACGTTTCATTGCTAAAACCATTTGGCCATCTTCTCCCCTCGCAACATCTGTTCTCCATCCAATCTGTTTGCCCATACGTGTAAAAAATGCTAAGCTAGCACCACCAGCAACAAGTTCAGGTCGTTTAATGGCACGAAGACCTATCGCAATATCTTTAAAAATTTCATAGATACTCAAAGAAAATCTTGATTTATCACCATCAGGTAAGAATGAAACCCGACCATAAGTACAAATAGCCTCTCCTAATTCAAGTGGCTCAATCATTTCATCAATATATTTTTCAGGGTATATGCTATCAGCATCGGCGCATAAATGATACTTTCCTTTTGCGATTTGCAAACCTGCATCACGTGCACTCCCTACTCCCTGTATAGGCTGAAAAACAGACTTTACACCACATTTATCTAGTATCTCTTGCGTTCTGTCTTTAGAATTATTGTTGGACACAATCACTTCAAAAGAATACTTAGAAGTAAGTGAAGACAAGGATGAAAGGGATTTTAAAATGGTTTTCTCTTCATTATAGGCAATTACAACAATGCTAACCATTGGATTCTCAGAATATTGTTTTTCAAATCCACTGCGTATTCGATCAAAAGTTTCTTTTGGAATTACATCTACAGAATCATACTGAATAAAATGTTGTTTGATCGCTTTAGGGAGAAATGGATTGAACATACGTTTCTTTTTGAGATTAATATAATGCTTTTTACGCCAATGAATTAGGGATGTTTCATCAAATCTTACAAAAAGAAAGATTAGCCTGAGTATCTTTGCAAATGCACCGTTATTTCGCTAGTCTCGCCTACGATGGAACCGCTTATTATGGATGGCAAATTCAACCTAATGATGTTTCCATACAGCAGTTCATAAACGAGGTGTTCACCATGGTTTTTAGAGAAAAAATTGAGACTACCGGCTGCGGTCGTACCGATAAAGGAGTTCATGCTTCCCAATTTTATGCACATTTCGATTTAACTTCTGAAATTGAAAATGTTGAGAAATCGTTATTTCAAATTAACTCTCTTCTTCCTCGTGATATTCGTGTTTATGATTTGATTTCTGTAGCTTCTGATGCACATGCTCGTTTTGATGGAATACAACGATCCTATAGCTATTACATCAAGCGAAAACCAAGTCCGTTTAATAATAATTATTTCTGGTTTAATCGCCAGGCAGTGAATGTTGATGCGATGAATGAAGCGTGTAATTTATGTTTATCGCATCTCGATTTTTCATGCTTTGCAAAGCGTGGCGGAAATCAAGTAACCAAAGAGAAAGTTTAGACCGCACAGAAGCAGGCAAAACAGTTCCAGCTCACGGATTATTTTTAGAAGAAGTAAAGTATCCTTACATCCAAGCAGAACGACAATATTTTTTTCAAGTATGAGCGTAACAGGAAAAGCTTTCGACTCCAATTTACTCAGGAGAATATTTATATTCTCGAAACCCTATCGTAAAATTTTTTATACTTCCATTGGATTAACAATTACGTTGGCATTACTCGGACCACTACGTCCATTAATGACACAATACATCCTCGATCATTATTTATCGCCTGGAGATGTTTATGGATTATTATGGATGAGTTCGGCGATGTTATTCGTGTTAGTGACACAATCCATTTTGCAATATTTTCATTCATGGAATACAAATTTGCTGGGGCAAAATGTGATTCGAGATATGCGCGAAGTATTATTCAAAAGAATGAGTCAATTCAAACTCCAGTATTTTGATAAAACACCAGTGGGTGCTTCTGTCACTAGGAGTGTTTCTGATATGGAGACAATTGCCGATATATTCTCAGAGGGATTGATTGTAATCATTGGAGATATTTTGCAATTGGCAGTGATCATTAGTGTGATGTTTGTTGTTGACTGGCGACTTGCACTTATCAGTTTAAGCACGATTCCCCTCCTCCTTTTGGCCACCAACATTTTTAAAAATAAAATTAAATCTGCCTTTTCAGGAGTAAGAACACAAGTGTCAGCGCTCAACACATTCGTACAAGAGCATCTTACGGGTATGCGCATTGTACAAATCTTTAGTCGGCAAGAGGAAGAATACAAAAAGTTCAAGGACATCAACAAAATGCATCGCGATGAGAACAATCGCTCTGTTTGGTATTATTCCATTTTTTTCCCCGTTGTAGAAATACTTTCAGCTATTTCAATTGGTCTTATTGTTTGGTATGGTGCGGGAGGAGTTATTCGTAATGAAGTTACGTTCGGAAATTTAGTAGCATTTATCATGTACATCAACCTACTCTTTCGGCCTATCAGAGAATTGGCAGATAAGTTCAATACTTTGCAGATGGGCATGGTTAGTTCGGAGAGGATTTTTAAGGTAATGGACGAAGATCAAATTAATGTTAACGAAGGCACTTTACAACCTGACAAAATTAATGGCATTATCGAATTTAGAAATGTATGGTTCACATACGACGATACATCCATTGAAACAGAAACACCCAACTGGATTTTAAAAGGAATTAACTTTAAAATTCAACCCAATGAAATGGTCGCATTCATTGGCGCAACAGGAGCAGGAAAATCAACTATCATCAATTTATTAAACCGATTTTATACCATCAGCAAAGGAGAAATATTAATTGATAATATTAATATTAACGATTACGATTTGCATTATTTGAGAAGTAAAATAGGCGTTGTTTTGCAAGATGTTTTTTTGTTTTCAGATTCCGTATTGAACAACATCACCCTAAAAAATGAAATGATCTCCCTAGCTACAGTACATCATGCAGCAAGGGATTTGGGAGCTGCCGACTTTATCGAGTCACTTCCTGGAAAGTATGATTTCATTGTTCAAGAGCGTGGCGGAGTATTGTCAACAGGGCAGCGACAATTAATCTCCTTCGTGCGTGCATATGCTTACAATCCTTCCATCTTGGTACTAGATGAAGCTACTTCCAGTATCGACTCCGACACCGAAGAAATAATTACGAAGGCTACTGAAAGTTTAACATCGAAAAGAACATCCATCGTCATAGCACATCGCTTAGCAACCATTCAAAATGCCGATCGAATTATTGTTATGGAAAAGGGTGAAATTGTAGAAAGTGGGAATCATTTAGAACTATTGGCAAAAGGTGGCCACTACAAGAATTTATTTGAAATCCAATTTAAAGGACTGATTGCCAATTAGCAATTAACCTTTTGACAGTTAAATATTTACAGTACATTAAAACTGTTTTTCCATATCTTTGCAGGAATTCATGAATAAAAAAGGTAGAGTTTTAATGGCAATGAGTGGTGGCATCGATAGTTCGGTGGCAGCCATCATGCTTCATCAGCAAGGATATGAGGTAATTGGCTTAACCATGAAAACATGGGATTATGCCTCTTCAGGAATAAATTCGAAGGAGACAGGTTGTTGCAGTTTAGATTCCATTAACGATGCAAGAAGTATAGCCGTAGAGTATGGTTTCCCCCATTATATATTAGATATCAGAGGCGAATTTGGAGAATCGGTGATTGACAATTTTGTTGATGAATATTTAGCTGGAAGAACTCCAAATCCTTGTGTCATGTGCAACACCCATATAAAATGGGAAGCATTATTAAAACGTGCTGATATGCTCAATTGCGAATTTATTGCAACTGGGCACTATGCTAAAGTTAGGGAGTTAAATGGTCGCTATGTAATTTCAAAAGGACAAGATCCAACGAAAGACCAAAGCTACGTTTTGTGGGGTGTAACGCAAGACTGTTTGTCAAGAACCATGTTTCCTGTTGGTGGAATGGAAAAAAGTGCGATTCGACAAATGGCGCGTGACATGGGTTTGCATGAATTAGCCAATAAAAGCGAGAGTTATGAAATTTGTTTTATTCCTGATAACGACTACCGCGCATTCTTGAAAAATCGAGTTCCGGAATTAGAAACGAGTTTAGAAGGTGGAAATTTCATTGATAAAAACGGAAAAATATTAGGCAAGCATAGAGGTTATCCATTTTATACCATCGGCCAAAGAAAGGGGCTAGAAATTGCAGTTGGGGAAGCATTATTTGTTACCGAAATTCAACCAGAAACAAATACCGTTATCCTCGGCGAAATGGCTGACTTGAATCGTGAAGAAATGCTTGTTCGAAATATTAATTTAGTGAAATACGCAGTCATTCCAGATCACTTGGAAGTACTCTCAAAAGTGCGTTATAAAGATCCAGGAACGATGAGTACGATTGTTCAGGATGGAAAAGAAATGAGAGTTCAGTTTCACGCTCCTGTAAAGTCGGTTGCGCCTGGACAAAGTGCTGTGTTTTATGAGGGAGATGATGTAGTTGCTGGTGGATTCATTGAAAAATCGACTATTAGTTAAACTTTTTATTCTTTCTCACGTAAAAAAAGCGTTACATCAATACCATGAAAAAACTCATACTTTCGGCATTAGGGATAACTCTTCTTTTATTCATCACTTCTTGTAAAAAGGAGGACGATAGTTCAACAGTCATTCCTGAAGATTTGACTCAGCAATATTTTCCCATAGACTCTGGATTAACTCGATTTTATGAGGTGGATTCTATTTTCTGGGATTCATTCACTCAAACACGAGATACCGTTCACTATTCATTGAAAGAAGTGATAGCAGGTACTTTTATTGATAACCAAGGTCGATTGGCTCAACGCATTGAAAGATTCAAGCTAGACCAAGGTGGAAATTGGATAATCTACAAAGTATGGTCATCGCATAGAAACGGGCAAAGAGCTGAAAAAGTAGAAGACAATATTCGTTTAGTAAAGTTAGTTTTTTCGGTAAGTCATGGCGTTGCGTGGAATGGAAATGCATACAACACATTAACTCCTAGAACTTATGAATACATCGCTGTAAACACACCTGGCTCCATTGCAAATTTGAATTTTAATGAAACTATTCGAGTGCAAGAAGACAATGAACCTGCCAATTTACTGAACGATTATTATGCAGAAGAAAAATATGCGAGAAATGTAGGCATGTATTATCGAATAATATCTGACATTGAATTCGATTTTATTTCTGGCGACACTACATCAGGTTATATTTATACCGAAAAAATGTCTTCTTATTCGCTTTGATCACAACTATCTGTAATAAATATTTAAGTTTTTTTAAATAAGATTCAAGTTCAAATTTGCTTGTTACTTTTAAGAATATTTGCAAATTCACTCATCTGAAATAATTTATTGTTTGTTTTTAATTGATGGGATTACTCTAATATATAATTGAATTTATTCCTCTCATTCATTCCTGTTTGTCAGATTTGAATACTATTCACATTCTCTTCTTCATTTTCTTCTGATTTCTTTATTGAATTTCTGTTTATTTTGTTTACTTTAGATGAATCCATCTAGAAAACAAAAGCCAATAGCTATGACATGAAAAACCAACTGATTTTTGGATTCATCATTACCTGCATTTGGTTTCTTTCTGCCTGTAAAAAAGATGAAAAAAACTCCAATTTGATAGAAGATTCTTCTTTAGCCTATTTCCCAATTGATTCAGGTTTGACAAGATACTACCAAATTGATTCTGTTTATTGGGATGAATTTGCTCATATTCGTGACACCATCAACTATCAACTGAAAGAAGTAATTGCAGGATCCTTTATAGACCTTGAAGGGAGAAAAGTTCAAAGAATTGAAAGATTTAAACTGAATCTACAAGGACAATGGATCATTTTTAGTGTAGGTACCTCCTATCGTAATCACCAAAAGGCTGAATCTGTGGAAAATAATGTTCGCATCTTGAAATTAGTTTTCCCAGCAACGCTAGGTATTTCATGGAACGGGAATATCTATAACTTTAAAAACCCACAATGTTTTGAATACTTGTCAGTTGGTGTGCCGGATACCACTGAATTCTACCAATTACATGAAACCATCAAAGTTCAAGAAGATAATGAACCTTCCAATAATATATCTGATCTTTACGGCGAAGAAAGGTATGCGAAAAATATTGGTATGTATTATCGAATCATTTCCGACCTTAAATTCCAACCGAGTGTCCCACCCAATAAAGACACCATTGCTGGATATATCTACACAGAAAAATTAACTGCTTACACCCCATGAAACTAAAATTGATTCTTACCTTCATTACCTTTTCTTGCATCCAACAAGCATTTGCTCAAGATCGTTACGTCATATTTTTTAGCGATAAAAACAACTCACCCTTTTCAATTTCTTCTCCTTTAGATTTTCTCTCACAGCGAGCCATCAACAGACGCATCAATCAAAACATTGCAATAGACCAAAGCGATCTACCGGTGAATCCACAATACCTTTCGGGAGTAGCAGGCACTGGTGCATTTGTGATGCGTTCGAGTAAATGGTTTAATGCAGCTATTATTGAAACCACGAACCCATCTGTCCTCACTGCCATTAGTCAACTTCCCTATGTGTTGAGTTTCCAAAATGTAAGCAAACCAAAACCTAACCCCGATCGCACCAACAAATTTGATAATTTAATTCAAGATATAAATCCAACTACAGCAGCACAACGCACCTTCGAAACACATTCGTTTAGTTATGGCAATGGCTTTATTCAAACTAATATGCTTGGACTTGTGTCGTTGCACAACCAAGGATTTACAGGTGCAGGAAGATTAATTGCAGTTTTAGATGCTGGATTTTTAGATGTTCCACTTATGATTTGTTTTGATAGCATTCGAGCCAACAATCAAATTAAACACACTTGGGATTTTGTAGACAATGAATCTGATGTTTACGACGACCATTATCATGGTGCGGCAGTGCTTTCATGTATGGCATCCAATGTTCCTGACACTTTAGTGGGCACAGCTCCTCATGCTGATTATCTTTTGTTAAGAACAGAAGATGCAAATTCAGAATTCATCATTGAAGAATATAATTGGGCTATTGGGGCAGAATTCGCAGACTCTGCAGGTGCCGATTTGATCAACTCCTCCTTGGGTTACACTGAATTTAATGACCCTTCACAGAATCATTTTTACTCTGATATGGATGGAAATACAAATCCGGTAACTATCGCTGCCGATTGGGCAGCACAAAAAGGTATTCTAGTAGTAAATAGCGCAGGCAACGAAGGAAGTAGCCCTTGGAATTACATAAGTGCACCTGCTGATGCCGATTCGATACTTGCAATTGGTGCTGTCGACTTCAGTGGAGCTTATGCTTCATTTAGTGGTAATGGTCCTTCCTTTGACAATCGAGTGAAACCTGATGTTGCAGCTCAAGGTCAAAACACTTGGCTATACACTCCATTTAGCAATAATCAAGTGACGCAAGGAAACGGAACATCTTTCTCTGGACCTGTGTTATGTGGAGCCGCAGCATGCTTATGGCAAGCATGGTCGCAAAAATCAAACATGGATATTATTCAAGTAATAAAGCGCAGTGCAAATCAATTTTCAAATCCTGATACTTTATTGGGTTATGGCATTCCAAATTTAGGACTTGCCAATAGTTTGTTAAATCTTGGTGATATCAACATACCGCAAAACTCGATTCTACATATTTTCCCAAATCCAATATCTAATGGAGAAACCATCCATTTGGTTTATTTTGCACAACATAGTATTTCAGCAACACTATCTATCTATGATGTTTGTGGGAAGATGGTATTACAACAAGAACTAAACACCATACAAGGGGCATTAAATAAAATCGACTTACACTTGAATTTATCGAAAGGTTGTTATTTCATAGCCATCAATGATGGCAAGACAAACACCATCAAAAAACTAATGAACCAATAAATTAAATTGCATGGTTAGTGAAAACAATCCGATCAAGCTAACAATAAAATAGGGAACCAACGTAGCAGCTCCACTATAGTCCTTGGTAATTCTTTGACCAAAAATCAGCATCAGTAAAGTTAAAGAAGAGAACCAAGCGCCCCATTGCGCAATGAATGGACCTTTGCTAGTAAGTAAATGAATCATCCCGCCAAGGCTAAGTACTCCGCTAATCAATTCTGAAAAAGTAAGTACATAAAACAAAACACCTACATAATTATAGAGTGCATTTTTTACAAACTTTTGTTGAATCCATCCCAATTCTTTTTTATGATTAACAATTTTATCAATTCCCGATTGAAGGAATACAATAGCGAGGAAGGATGAGCAGAAAAATCCTGCCCAATTAATGTCAGTCAAATTCATAACGTTAAATTAGATTCTGTAAATTTATAAAAATATGATGAAAATCTTATTTTAATATAGAAAAACAATAAATCCCAGATAGAATATTCATTTACCCCTAAAAAAGCTCCTGTAAACCATTCTTCACACCTGAATAACTTTTCATATGAAGTAACAAGAAAAACAAGGGAAGAACTACATAAAAAACACAAATACCCCCCACCAAGTCCGATATCAATCGAACTTGAGGAGGAATATGAATACTTGGTTAAATTAGATATACTTTGCTAAAAAGTCAATCAATTCACCTCTCAGTTCATTGATGATCTTTTCAAACGTCTCCACCTTTTCTCTTAAATCCGAATGATCATCCCACTTCAGCTTATCAGCAGCCACATCATTTTTATTAAGGTGAGATTCAATGGTATTTTCATACTGTTTGATGGTATGTTTCAATATATCAGCTTGCTCGTTCTGAACGATCAACTGATTTTGAAAATGCTCCACCATAGCTTGCACCTCATGATCGGTATTTTTACCAGCTACTTCCGACAAACGGTTTTGCATCACCTTTATCTCGTCTTTATAAAAGAGCATTTTATTGATCCACTGTACATGCTCCTCATGCAAATCATAAATAAGTTTCTTTTCCATATTATATTTTATTATTTTATTTTAGCTATTATCACGTTACAAAACTCTGAAAATTAGGAGATGAAAAGGATGATTTTTATCAAGAGACTCGTGATAATCATCATCTCCAAACCGCATAATAAAGTTACTTAAAAAATTTAAAAGTCAATACAGGAATCCTCATTATTTTTATGATAAACTACAACGTTTGTCTTTTGACTAAATTTGCCACAAATGTCATTATCAGCTCCCTTTCTAACCATTTCAAAGGCTAATCCCCTTTTTGAAACCATTGCTAAGACCCTCCAATCGAATGGAATTCAGGGTTTTCTCATTGGTGGCTTCGTTCGTGACATGCTCTTAAATCGACCTTGCAAAGACATCGACATCAGTGTTTTGGGAGATGGAATTGCCGCGGCACAGATCACTGCCAAAGCCTTGGGCATTCCCAATCAAGTAAATGTTTTCAAGACCTTTGGCACGGCCATGATTAAGTATCATGAATACGATATTGAATTTGTGGGGGCCCGTAAAGAATCCTATTCGAGCGACTCCCGCAAGCCAAGTGTGAGTATTGGTTCGTTAGAGGATGATCAAAAAAGAAGAGATTTTACCATCAACGCCCTTGCCATCAGCTTAAATAAAGAAAATTACGGCCATCTCCTTGATCCTTTTAACGGCATTTCGGACTTAGAAGATGGGATTTTAAGAACTCCATTAGATCCTGAGGTGACTTATTCAGATGATCCACTTCGGATGCTTCGAGCCATCCGTTTTGCTACACAACTCAACTTTACGATCGAGCAAAGTTCATTAGATGCTATTCGAGAACAAAAAGATCGAATTAAAATCATAAGTGGTGAAAGAGTTATTGATGAGATCAACAAAATTATAGGTGCCAAGCAACCATCCAAAGGATTTTTACTCTTGCATAAAACCCAATTATTACCACTTATCTTCCCTCAGCTTGCTGCACTTGAAGGTGTAGAATCCATGAATGGCAAAAGTCATAAAGACAATTTCTTTCATACGCTAGAAGTCTTAGATAATCTCGCAAAACTATCGGATGATTTATGGTTAAGATGGGCTGCTATCCTTCATGATATTGCAAAACCAGCTACAAAACGCTTCGATCCAGAACACGGCTGGACTTTTCATGGACACGAAGACAAAGGAGCACGAATGGTACCAGGTATCTTTCGTCAATTGAAACTTCCGTTGAATGAAAAAATGAAATTTGTGCAGAAATTAGTATTGCTTCACTTACGCCCTATCGTCTTAGCTAAAAGCGAAGTGACCGACTCTGCAGTACGAAGATTACTTTTTGAAGCGGGAGATGATATTGATGACTTAATGAAATTATGTTATTCTGATGTCACCACAAAAAATGAATTCAAACAAAAAAAATACCGAAATAACTTTGAACTCGTCAAACAAAAACTAATTGAGGTCGACGAGAAAGATAAGGTCAGAAACTGGCAACCTCCTATTACTGGGGAAATGATCATGGAAATGTTCCAATTAAAACCAGGGCGCGAAATTGGCATACTCAAAAACACCATTCGTGAGGCCATTCTAGATGGAATCATTCCAAATGAGCGCGATGCAGCTTACCAATATCTGCTTGAAAAAGCAAAGGAGATCGGTTTGCAGCCTGTTAACAAAAAATAGAATTACGCTAAAAATAATACTTGTTAAATAAACTGACGGTTTTATATTTGCATTAAGAAGTAAAAAACATGCCTACCGTATACCGATTCCGAGTACCCTTTGAAGATTATGACGAAGTCACTAGAGACATCGAGATCAAAAGCACTCAATTCTTTAGTGATTTGCATACTTGCATTCAATCTGCCATAAACTTTGATAATTCAAAGCCGAGCTCATTTTATATGAGCAACGACAATTGGATCAAAGGACAAGAAATATCCACTATTATTCGTAAAAATAAGGCGGGTGAAGAATCCATCTTAATGGAAAACGCTCGCTTATGTGATTACATCGCGGATCCTCATCAAAAAATTTATTATTTGAGCGATCACGATTCTATCTGGACATTCCGAATTGAGCTGATGAAGATTCTTCCTTCTGATGAAGCTTCAAAAACATATCCTTATTGCTTTAAAAGTACGGGAGTTGCTCCACGCCAATACATCATTACAGTTCCAGTAAAAACCATAACGAACGATGATGGATCTGAAGAAATTATTGAAGAAGATGATATAGATGATGAAATCGAAAAAGAGGAAAGCATTTTAGGTGAAGTAGAAACGGGCGTTGACATCGAAGAGATAGATGGTATGGGTGAAGAAGGTGAAGAAGACGCAGTAACAGGAGACGAAGAAGATGCTGAAATGAATTTTGATGATGCGGAAGAAGATCAAAAAGACGATTATTAAAGCTATTGCAAATACAAAAGATAAAACCATACAGGGGCAGAAATTATTCTGCCCCTGTATGGTTTATAATGATATATATCTTTCAATTTCTTTCCCGATAATTAAGTAGAGAAAATATGAAATCAACGCTCATCGTCATAGGCGGCCCCACGGCATCGGGTAAATCGGCTTTAGCGATGAATTTTGCGCGTCATTTAAAAACAGAAATTATTTCAGCCGACTCTCGGCAGTGTTTTAAAGAAATGACCATCGGTACTGCAAAACCACCTCAAGAAGATTTAGAAGAAATCAAACATCATTTTGTGAACTCACATTCCATTCATCAACATTTCAGTGCTGGAATATTTGCTGAAGAATCACAAAAAATACTAAGTAAATTATTTAAAGAAAAAGAATATGTTGTTGTTGTTGGAGGCACGGGACTTTATATTCGAGCCTTGACCGATGGATTAGATGTATTACCAACAGTGGAAATAAGCACGAGAGAAAATGTAAAATCCATCTACCGAGAAAAGGGAATTGAAGCTCTACTAGACATCATTCGAGAAAAAGATCCTGACTATTTACCGATGGTCGATCAACAAAATCCGTCTCGACTTATGCGCGCGGCCGAAATACTTTTACAAACGAATGAAAAATATTCTGTCTTACTAGGAAAAGCGAAAGAAAAACTTCCATACCAAGTATTAAAACTAGTGATTCATCCTGAGCGTTCCATCCTCTATAAAAACATTGATCAACGTGTAGATCAAATGATGGAGATGGGCATGTTAGAAGAAGTGAAATCATTGATTCCGCATAAAGCGCTTACTACTTTGCATACTGTTGGCTACAGTGAAATGTTCGACTATCTCGACGGAAAAACTACATTAGAATATGCTATCGACAAAATAAAACAACATAGTCGCAACTATGCAAAGCGACAAATTACTTGGTTTAAAAATCAAGACGAATTTATTTTTCTTGATCCTGCAGTGGACTCACTTTCTCCAGAAGATATTCTTCAATCACACAAGCTCTCGAACCCATAAAAGCTAGACCACCTTCATTGCAAAATGATGACTGGTAATATTAAATCCATACATTAAATACATACGATGCGCGTCATAACGATGAGGATTACAGCCCGAATCGAGATGCAATTCATTGCAATGTGCTTCTTTCGCAATAGCCATCACATGATCTAACAATTTTCGTGCATACCCTTTCTTTCTTTCCCCAGGGAGCGTGCTTAAATCATCCACGTAAATGGATTTTCCCCAATGTAAATGTTCTGTAAATCGAAACCCTAAAGCAGCTTTTACTTCATTTCCTTTTACTAAGTAGATCAAACGATATCCGCGTTGCATCATTCCACCAATAATGGTCTCGATGTTTCCTTCGTTGAGTTGTGGGCGTAAGGCGGACATGACATTGGTCACCTTGAGTAATTCATCTGTTGAGTCAATTTCAAATATATGCATAACTTAGATTATTAAATCATTCAAATTTAGCATTTTCCTAATTAATTTTAGATAATCCAGAAAGCTTAAGAATAAACAATCACAGAAAGCCTTTTCCTTTGTAATTTCGTGCCGTAAATCTACCATTTATGCGAGCACTAACCTTACTCTTCCTGTTTCTCGGACTTCAACTCCAGGCACAAAATAAATTTATTACAGAGTATCGATATGATCAAAAGGTAACCATATCGGATGGAGGCAATTCAAACGCCGGACCCCTAATTAAAATTTTGGCGGAAGGGAATGGAAAATCACCAAGGTCTACATTTTACTATTTATCCTTTGGACAATTGATGAAAGTTATTACACGTGAACCCAAATTTGTCTATATTATCGAATCGGAATCAATGCGATTAAGTGGTGATGTAAATTACAAAGGATTTGACGTGAGTGATTACCTCTTACCTGCTGAAGCAAAATTTGCATTGCGTCAAAAAGCAAAAAGTGGATTGTTTTGGGATCGCCCACTTGCTGCAAAAGTGGATACCGGAAAAATTGCATTGGCTTCATACAACGATACGGATACGATTAGTCCTCAGTACACCGGTTTTGATCTCATCAATTTCGAATTTAAATTTGGAAGTACCGCAGATCTTGTAGCACAGGTAAAAATCATTAATAATTATTATGAAGCCATCGCCGATCTCGACAGAGCCTTTGGAATGTTACAAGGATTGAACCCTTATGCCTATGAGAATTTCAGAAACAATCAAAAGAACTTAATGGAATCTGAAACATTTTTACGTCAGGCTCAAAATGCAAATTATCATTTAAAGCTCCCCTTACAAGCAAAAGATCCAGGCAAAATGCTTGAAAAAATTAATATTGTTCAAAATATATTGAATCTTAAAAAAGCAGAGTTTGGTCAGGTATTAAGTACGTTGCATTTAACTTTTTTCGATAAAGGACTTGGATTTATTCGAAACAAAAATTTTAACAAAGCGCAAGAATATTTTCTATGGTCGCTGGAAGTAAATCCAATGTTCACCCCTGCTCTATTCCAATTAGCATTCATCGATTTTAATCAAGGAAATTTACACGAAGCAGTATGTAAGTCGGACGATATTTTACACAACATGCCCGTCGACCCAGAAACAAAAGATTTCACTTTTGATTTACTAAAGGAAATTTATTTAGTTTATATCCAGCAAGGCGATGTAGCTTACTCCAAAAATAAATTTCGAAAAGCCATCGACGAATATGAGTCAGCACGCAGTATTTGTGAAAAATACAATGGAGTTCCCTGTGGCGAAGAGTTGAGTCGAGGGATGTCATTAGCAAAATCAGGCATTTACAAAGAATATCTTGAAGAGGCTCGCGAATTTGTCATCATCAACGAATTTAGTCAAGCAGAAAATATTACACAAACGGCTATTCAATTTCAAAACAATAATAAAAAGTACATTCCTGATGGAACGGAAGCCTCGAATTTGATGGGTGCTATTCGTCAAAAAAAGTACGATTATATCGTCTCACAAGCTATTCAACTCACCGATCAGAAAATGTATGATGGTGCATTGGAGAAACTTGAAGAAGCAGATCGCTTAGCAGAACTACACCATCTCAAACCAAACAAAGATTTTAGAACTCTTACCTATAACGCTGCCCGGCCTCGTACTCTTGAATTTATTTTTGAAGGATTCGGTTATGTAAAAAACAATAACCTCTCTGTAGCTCGCGAGAAATACACGATGGCTATTGATGCTCAGAAAAATTATTTTTTACTAGAGGATAAAGAGATCAACAAACAACTTGAATCTTTACGTAAAAGTATTTTTACGCAGCAATGTATAAACGCACAATTTTCCGTCGACTCCGCTTACAATAAAGGGCAAGATGAGGAAGCTGAAATGAACTATTTAGCAGCCAATTCTTGCTACGAGCATGGGGTTTCAGTGGCTAGCACGAATCGAGAATGTGCTATCAATATTGACAGTTTGGAATCAGCCATTCTAAATATTCGTACCGCGGTTACTTACTTGGAGTTGATGAAAGAAGTTCGAAATGATGAAATTAAGGGACGGTTTCAGCTCTCAATGGACAATTACGAAAAGGCAACCAAGTATTATCTCGAATTCAAAGTAAATAATTACGGACTCGATCACGATCCTGATTTATTTGCTTTCATTAAGAACAAAGGTTCAAACGGAATGCTTAATTATGCGGCTAGCCGTTACCGTGAGCAAAATGAATTGGATCATTCCTTGACCTTGTATAAATTGCTTATTGATCGCAACTATGATATTAGTTTGATAGAAGGTTCTCTCTATAAACTTGGATTTCAACTCGGACAAACCGATAAAAAACTCAACCCGGGCTCTTCGTGGCGCGAACTTGTAAAAGTTTATACCAACGATAACAAAAAACTAAAAAGACTTCGGAAAGGGTATAAGAAGGGATTTAAGAGTAAATAATTTTCGAAAAAGCAATAAATTAATTTTAGCATTAGAAATTAAATTTTAACACTAGAGAAACAAGAGAGCACTAGAGTGCACTATGGATTTTACTCTAGTGCACTTTGTGTCCTCGAATGTTTGTCGCGAGGCTTAGCGAATAAATGAAAGTTTAATCAACTTATACTTTATGTTTAACATAAAAACAGGTTTTTACCGCACTAAAATTGAGCTCAGGCCGGCCCCCACCCCCCCCCCCCCCCCTTTTTCTTTAAAACATAACCCCCCCCCGGGCAAAATTTCTTAACTTAATGACATTGGTCTCTCCCCTGCCCTCTCCAAGGGAGAGGGAGTTTAAATTATTTCAGTTTTATCTCTAGTGTTCTCAAGTGACCTCTTGTGTCTTTAGTGTTAAATTATCCGTCTAAAAAAAACCGATAATTTATTTTGTTTTCGACGCGTCTGATAAAAACTTCGCTAAACCAGAATCTGTCAATGGATGTTTTAACAAATCCAAAATAGGTTGTAAAGGACATGTTGCAACATCAGCACCTGCTTCAGCGCATTTCACAATATGCATAGTATGACGAATGCTAGCTGCTAACACTTGTGTTTCATATCCATAGATTCCATAAATATGAACAAGTTGTTCAATCAATTCAATTCCATCAAAAGAAATATCATCAAGACGACCAATGAATGGTGAAACATACGTTGCACCTGCTTTTGCAGCCAACAATCCTTGTCCGGCTGAAAATACTAAGGTGCAATTAGTCTTAATTCCTTTTTGCGAAAAATAACGGATTGCTTTAATTCCATCTTTAATCATCGGAATTTTTACCACAATTTGAGGATGTAGGTCGGCCAACTCCTCACCTTCTTTCACCATTCCATCAAAATCAGTTGCAATTACTTCCGCACTAACATCACCACCTGAGGCAATTTCGCAAATATCTACATAGTGTTTTAAAATATTATTTTTCCCTTTTATGCCTTCTTTCGCCATCAAAGAAGGATTAGTAGTTACTCCATCTAAAACGCCAAGGTCGTAAGCTTCACGGATTTGATCAAGATTTGCGGTGTCTATAAAGAATTTCATGGTTGATTATTTAGTGTTTCGCAAAACTAATATTCTAATCCGTGCAAAATTTCATTTGTTAAAAAACAGTAGTAAGATTAGATTTTGTACTTTTGTCCTGGGTAAGTCTTATACGATCAGCTCCTACAAACCTCCCCAGGACCGGAAGGTAGCAAGGATAAGTGGTTGAGCGGTGCGATATAAGTAGCTTACCCATTCTTTTTTTCTTCTATTTTGGGATTGTTGAAAATCAATTTTTTCCGAAAAGTATTTTGACTTAAATTTGCCCAAATGCAAAGCCCTCCAGTATTAAAAACAGCGTTAAACTACGGAGCCCTCAGTGGTTTAGTATCATTCATTGTTTTTCTGATCTTATATTGGATGAACTTCAATCCATTAGGTCCAGCCTCATGGTTAGGTGCTTGGGTACCAGTACTTTTCATGGTTTTAGCAACACGTCATTACCGCAATTATGAAAATGGCGGATTTCTTATGTACTGGAATGGATTCCGTATTAGCTTCCTCACCGCTTGCTCAGCAGCCTTTGTTTTTGGAGCATTATCCTGGTTTTTTGTTTCGTATATTGACGGTGAAATCCTCGATCGCTTTAAACAAGAAAGCTTAGAAGCCATGGAATTAACCGAGGGAATGATGAAATCCATCGTGGGTGAATCAGCTTTCGATTAATCGGTTCAAAGTATTACGAACATGGAAATGATAGAAGTAACTAGCTCCGACATTTTTAATAAAATACTTGGCGGCTTACTATGTGCCTTTATTGTTGCTGCCTTTTTTAGAAGAGAACCTAACTTTCAAGACGAAGAATGAGTTTAGCCCAATTTGACATTTCAGTGGTGGTTCCACTGTATAATGAAGACGAATCCCTTCCTGAGTTAAGTCAATGGATCGATCGTGTGATGCGGAAAGAAGGCTATTCTTATGAAGCTATTTTGATTGATGATGGCAGTAAGGATAATTCTTGGAAAGTTGTTCAATCCATCTGTGCTCAAAATCCAAGTTTTAGAGGGATAAAGTTTCGTCGCAATTATGGAAAATCAGCAGCGCTCCAAAAAGGATTCGAATTGGCTTCAGGAAAAGTGGTGATCACCATGGATGCTGATATGCAAGATAGTCCAGATGAAATTCCAGGCTTGTATAAGATGATAGTGGAAGATGGGTTTGATTTGGTTTCAGGATGGAAGCAAAAGCGCTATGACCCCATCAGCAAAACCATACCTAGTAAATTTTTTAATTGGGCAACACGAAAAATGTCGGGCATCAATAATTTGCACGACTTCAACTGCGGTCTAAAATCATACCGACTCGATGTTGTGAAAAGCATTGAAGTGTACGGAGAGATGCATCGTTATATTCCCGTGATAGCGAAATGGGCTGGATTCTCAAAAATCACTGAGAAATCCGTGGAACACAGAGCAAGAAAATATGGAACAACCAAATTCGGATTAGAAAGATTCGTTAACGGTTTTTTAGATTTACTTTCTATCTCCTTCGTTTCCCGTTTTGGAAAACGTCCTATGCATTTATTCGGAACATTGGGTACCTTGATGTTCTTAATCGGATTTATGCTGGCCGCATATTTAGGAGCTAGTAAATTATGGGCGGTGTATACTAATGAGTATGCCCGACTTATCACCAACCGTCCTTCCTTTTATATTGCATTAACGTGCATGATTCTTGGAACACAATTATTCCTTGCCGGATTTATTTCTGAATTAGTTGGACGATCCAGCACAGAGCGCAATCATTACTTGATTGAATCTACCGAAAATTGTTAATTTTCAGTCGTGAAATCCATCACTGAAATAGAAAAAGCGAATGACCCACTCATCTGCTAAACATATCATTATTGTTGGACCTGCTCATCCTTTGCGTGGTGGAATTGCAGCATTTAATGAAAGGTTAGCAATGGCTTTACAGGAAGATGGACACCGAGTAACGATTTATACTTTCAGCTACCAATATCCCAACTTTCTTTTCCAGGTAAAACGCAATACTCCACCGATCCAGCTCCTGAAAATTTAGATATTCAGGTAAAAGTTCATTCTGTAAATCCATTTAATTGGTGGAAGATTGGATCTGAAATAAAAAATTTGGCTCCTGATCAATTGATCTTGCGCTTTTGGATTCCTTTCATGGCTCCTTGTTTAGGGAAGATTGGACGCATCGTCAAGAGAAATAAAAAAACACGCATTACAGGACTCCTCGACAATATCATTCCCCATGAAAAAAGATTGGGTGATGTCCCCTTAACGAAATACTTCACGCATACATGCGACGATTTTATGTCGATGTCGCATCAAGTTACTCAAGATCTAAAACAATTTTCGGATACGCCTTGCCGTTATAGTCCGCATCCGGTTTATGATCACTATGGAAATGGGGTTACCAAGGAAGAAGCTGCAAAAAAATTGGGATTAGATCCCAACGGAAAGTATCTGCTCTTCTTTGGACTTATCCGCAAATACAAAGGCTTAGATTTACTTCTTGAGAGCTTTGCAAAATCGGCATAAAGCTCGACAAGAATATCAACTTATCATAGCCGGCGAATTTTACGATGACCCTACCTCCTATCTCGAGCAAATAAAAAAGCTGGGCATCGAAAAACAAGTCATTATTCACAATCGATATATTCCCGACGAACAAATTAAATATTACTTCTCCATTGCTGATCTCATCACACAAACCTACCGAACGGCTACTCAAAGTGGAATTTCGCAACTGGCGTTTCATTTTGAAAAGCCCATGCTGGTCACCAAGGTGGGTGGACTTGGCGAAATTGTTCTAGATGGGAAAACAGGCTATGTTGCAGAGCCCGAGGTGATGAGTATTACGACTCAACTCAATCGATTCATAGCAGAAAAAGATCAGATCAACTACTTGCCTGCCATCCAAGAAGAAAAGAAAATACACATGGAAATCGTTTATCGAAACATTATTGGCACCATCTAAATAGTAAAATTGAATAATTAGAAATCGCTTATTATCTTTGTATACAAATGAATTCCATCCACAATATCATCAAAGCCTCCATAGAAGTCAAGCAGAAATTATTGCAAGACGATGCCATGCAGCAAAACATTCAGATTGTAGCCAACACTTGTGCCAACGTATTTCGTGCTGGTGGCAAAGTACTTTTTTGTGGTAATGGAGGAAGTGCTGCCGATGCACAACATCTCGCTGCTGAATTATCTGGAAGATTTTATACCGATCGCGATCCATTATACTCCGAAGCATTACATGTAAATAGTTCATTTATCACAGCAGTGGCTAATGACTATTCATTTGATGTTGTTTACAGTCGAATGGTAAAAGCAAGCGGAAGAAAGGGAGATGTGTTGATGAGAATATCGACTAGCGACAATTCCAAAAACATCATTAACGCTTTACAACAGGCTCGTGATTTAGAAATGATCACCGTTGGTATGACCGGTGAAGGCGGTGGAAAAATGAAAGATTTATGTGATCATTTACTGATGTCGCCAAGTAAAGACACGCCACGTATTCAAGAAACACATATTTTGATGGGACATATTATTTGCCAACTCATCGAAGAGCAATTATTTAAAACCAATTCGTGAGTATAGCTACCTTATTCCTCGACCGTGATGGAGTGATTAACTCTGAAATCCCCAACGATTATGTTAAAACATGGGATCAGTTTATTTTTGAGCCGCATATTTTTGATGCATTGCAGCTACTACAAGAAAAGTTTCAACGCATTATTGTCGTTACCAATCAACGCGGTGTTGGAGCTGGATTCATGACACAGGAAGCGCTCGACGACATTCACAATAAGATGGTAGCGCAATTCAAGGAACGCGACATTATCATTGATAAAATTTATGCTGCTACCGACGAAGATCGCAGCAGTTCCAAGCGCAAACCATCTCCTTACATGGGTCTTTGCGCGCAGGAAGATTTTCCTGAAATCGATTTTCACAACAGTTTGATGGTCGGCAATTCTCCCTCTGATATGGACTTTGGAAAAGCCTTGCAGATGCGAACGTTATTCATTGATGATAAAAGAAAATTTACCGACGTATCCCAAATCAACAATGCCGATTTTGAAGCCGATTCGTTGTTTGAATTTGCTATAAAAGTTCAAAACAGAACCCTCGAAATCTTTTAATACTCCTTACAATATTCAATATTTTTATTGGCCCACCTTCGCTTTAGCTTACGGCAGGCATGCGATTTATTATGATCATTATATTTTTACTGATCAACTAACAGCAATAAAATTTTTACGCTGCGTTCCATGCATCAAATTTTCAAAAACGCTCGATCGTTGCGTTTTCAAATTAAGTATCCATCAAACCAATCCGCTCTCTAATTTCCTCAAAATCCGGATCCTCATCAAAATCAGATTTTAATTGCTGGAGAAGCGTTTGAGCAATCAACAATTCCGTACTTCTCACTTCGTTGTACTTCTGCTCTGAAATTTGATTCACTTTCATGGCTATCATTTTATAGTCGTCGCCCACGTCGTGCAAGAAGCTTCGGCACACCATCTCCATCATGGTATACAGCAAATAAATCTCCTCTTTGGACAATTCCATCTTCTCCCTTGGCTCTCTGAGCCGCAAAACGTTGAGCAAGCTGCGCTACACCGTTTAGGTCCACCAAATCAATTTGCATGGCTCTTTGCACAAAATCATACTTTTCCTGCTGAAAAACGAAATGATAAGACGAAGCCATCGACCGAATGAAAAGTTTTAGCTCTTCCGACACTGTAATTTCAATAGAATCTTTAAAAATCTTACCTTCCATGTTGGGACTATTTTCATGCAAAATTAACACTAAGTTGGTAGAATACCGAATTTCCAGCCTCATACCCCTATTTTTCAGAGGAAAAGCCTCACTTTCCACATGGAGTCGTTAATAAGATAATAAATCTTACATAATTGTAGTTTCCTATATAATTAGCTTTGAAAACCATCCGCAAAATTGTAAATTAGTGCATTGAAGAGCTTAGCTACCCCTGATCTCCTCATTCGTAACAAATTAGAAAAAGAAATATGCTCGCTACAAATAAGTTAAAATATATACTCTCCTTCGCTCTAATCCCTCTACTTTTCTCTTGCAATCAAGTGCAAAAGGCAGAGGCTCAAAATCCAAGTCCGCTGCAAATAAGCAAGAGAACTTGGTGCGAAAAACGCTAATTAATACTTCCGACACCAGTGAAATTGAACTCGTGAACAACCATCAACTTTTTACGGAAGGATGGGATACTCTTGCACAACCTATTTTTTGGAAACAAATTATTTGTCTTTCTCCCGATTCATGCATCATCAATGTAGCAAATTCACGTACTCCCTTGGTGGTTTCAAATTATAGAAATTGGTTAAGTCAATCGGAACAAGAAAAGACCATCTACAAAAATCGATTAAAACAAGATTACTGTGTTGATTACAGCTCCGACCTCTATGTGACGAATGGCAAAAAGTGAATTCTATGAGCATCGCAAAAGTATTCCTACTATCAGCAAAGCAGTTTACTACTTTAAAGAATACGGTGTCGATCCGTGGTATGCTCAAACGATTCTGTTGATTGAAAGTCCTGGGAAGCATTTATCAAAGTCATATGTTGGTGCCGCCGGACCTTTTCAAATTATGCGCACTGTAGCTTTAAAATACGGACTGAAGGTGAATAAATATGTGGACGAACGCAGCGATTTAAAACGGGCAGCTTTTTGGTGCGTCTCGCCTTCTCGCTACCATTTGCATTCCTAAAGTGAAATCGTTGTTGGATAGTCGCAACATCCCTTACAAGGAAACCGATATTTATTTTCGACTTTTGGTATTACACGCTTATCATGCAGGTGCTGGAAATTTAGCTTGCGCCATCAATAAAATAAATCCAACTGAGGGCGGACAATCCCTTATCAAAACTTTGTGGAAGACAGAGTGTGGCGGTTTTAAAAACGAAAGTCAAAACTATTCACAGATTGCATTGGCAGCTCTTATGAATTTTGAAAACATAACTCGAATTGATGGAGATAGTATCTTTTTAATTCAAGGCGACAAAGCATTAGCCAATACACGTCGCTCTGTGAATCCAGCAGAAAAAGAAAGTGGATTAACATTGGCTTTATTGATGTACGAACGCGATTTAGCTGACGGTACAATTTCATATTCTTACTTTGCAGAAAAAGTGGAAACACTAAAAATGGAATTAGCACAAATTAATCCAGCGAACAACCAACTCTATCCAAGCAACGAAGAGCAATTGGTTCGCTTAGCCAATGAATTGATGAAGAAACGTAAGATGGATGATGTCATTCAATTATTGCGTCTAAACATGGATTTATTTCCACAATCGTTTACTACTGCTGAGCATTTGAGCAAAGCCTACAAATTATCAGGCAATGCTGGCATGGCTCAAAAGTATATGAGTAAGTCGAATGAGTTGATGAAATTTAATGGAAATTAGGCTTTAGGAACCGATTTTTCTGGGAGGACGAGAAGATTTATCTTCTCTCTGCTTTTTTCTCAATCTTTATTGTTTCCTTCTTGATTGGAAGTTGTATCTTTTTTTCGTTTGATTTTTCGATTTTTTTCCTCAATCATCAAACTCTTCAAATCAGATGTTGTCTTTACATTCCCAAAAATAACAACCACTTTATCGTCTTTTACACTCTCGACCTTACCGACCACAGCGCCGTTTTTCAATTTGACCATAACCCCTTTCTTCAGATGAATTCGATTGTAAGCGATCAATTCTTCTTGCTTGAATAAATCTTTTTGACTCAATTCATTTCTGCGCGCTTGTAATTTGGTATTGTATTTATCTAAAACTGCTTTCTTGTTTTTAGCCTCTTTCCAATCTTTAACGAATCGAGTGAATTTATCTTCTAGTTGTTTTGAAATGCGCAATTCTTTTTGACGTACTCGTTCCTCGTTCTGTTCAATTTTATGCTCTTGATGCGCGACGTTTTTTTCGTATTTGTTAACGAGTTCATTCAATTTTTTTTCTTGAGATGAATTCACTTGGATCAAGCGAGCCACCTCTGCTTTTTCGTGTTCTACCTTGTTGAGTAATTCTTCCAGCAACAAATTATTTTTTTGTACTTTCTTTCGTGCTCTATGAATTACCGAAGGTGGCAATCCACTTCGCTCAGCCACCACAAAGGTGTACGAACTTCCCGGCTTACCCACTTCCAACCGAAAAAGAGGGATCAATTTTTTCGAATCGAACGCCATAGAACCATTGATAATACCTTTGGTTTTATCAGCAAGCACTTTCAGATTCATGTAATGCGTGGTGATGATTCCTACCGACTTTTTATAATTCAAATCTTCTAAAATCGATTCAGCCAACGCTCCACCTAGGGAAGGATCGGTTCCAGTTCCAAATTCATCAATGAGAAAAAAGTGAATCGGCTGATGACTTTTCTAAAAACACTTTCATATGCTTGAGTCGAGAACTGTACGTGCTCAACTCAAATTCCAAGGATTGTGAATCACCAATATCGACTAATACATTCTTAAAAATACCGAACCGGCTGTTTCCATCCACCGTGACTAAAAATCCAGCTTGCAACATCAATTGAAGAAGTCCAACCGTTTTCATACAAACTGTTTTTCCTCCTGCGTTGGGACCACTGATCACTAAAATACGTTCATCTTCCTGCAACTTCAAATTGAATGGAATTGTTTTCTTCCTGCTGCAGCGTTGTACAAAAACAGCAACGGATGGCGGGCATCCAGCAAATCAATTTTTGGTTTGGGATCAACATAGGGCAATTGTGCATTCATCTTCACTGCCAACTTCGCCTTTGCACGAACCACATCATAACTTACAATTAACGAAAAATATTTACTCAAGGCAGGATGAAACTTTCGAAGCAATTCACTAAGGGCACTCATTATCTTTTTAATTTCGTCGCGCTCATCTTCCTCCAACGACAAAATCAAATTATTGATTCCTATCGCTTCTTCTGGCTCCAAAAAACAAGTTTTTCCTGTAGCCGAAATATCATGAATAATACCCTTCGTACTTCGCTTATACTCCGCTAAAATGGAAACTACTCGCCTTCCCGCTCTCCAACTTTCCTCCGAATCGCTTAACCAACCACTTTTTCTGTATTTCTGAATGACGGATAAGTACAATTGATCGCACTCGATTCTTTTACGTGCTAAATTTTTCCGAATATGACTTAAGTCGGTGGAAGCAGATGCATCTCCTCAGTTTCCTCTAAACGCCTAAGCACCATGGCATAGTCCGATGAAAACGAAATCTTAAGCACTTCTTCCTTTCCCGCAAGTCCACTACATTCCTCGGAGGTAATTTGACGCAATTTCTCAAACTCCTCTATCAGCAAAGAATGTTGTGGAAAGATATTCATGGGCTGCAAAAATACGCTGAGATTGTTATTATTCTGCCTAATTAGCACAACAATTAAAATAAAAGCTAAAAATAAGCCTAATTATCCACAATCTCAGTCTGATTGTTGAAAAACCATTCTGCTACTTACTTAGGCTCATTACTTTTGCAGTCATGACTGAAATTAGCACATTGAAAGATTTCGCCTTACAAGTGCGAAGAGATATTGTAAGAATGGTGCATGCTGTTCAAAGTGGTCACCCTGGAGGCTCATTGGGCTGTACGGAATTTGCTAACTGTTTTGTACAATGACATCCTTCAGCACAACCCTAAAACATGGGATATGGATGGAAAAGATCAGGATCTTTTCTTTTGTCGAATGGACATATTTCTCCTCTTTGGTACAGTGTTTTCGCTCGTTCAGGCTACTTTCCAATTGCAGAGTTAGCTACTTTCCCGTAAACATGACTCGCTTACAAGGTCATCCCACTACGCATGAAGGATTACCTGGCGTGAGAATTGCATCGGGGTCATTGGGTCAAGGTTTTTCTGCTGCCATTGGAGCTGCACTTTCTAAGAAATTGAACAATGATGACCGACTCGTTTTCGTTCTTATGGGAGATGGAGAACTGCAAGAAGGTCAAGTTTGGGAAGCTGCGATGTTTGCTGCTGGAAAAAAGTGGATAATTTGATTGCTACTATTGATGTGAACGGACAACAAATTGATGGTGCTACCAATGATGTGTTGCCTATGGGCGACTTAAAAAGCAAAGTGGGAAGCCTTTGGATGGCAAGTGCTCAGCATGAAAGGAAATGATTTGGAAGATGTTCGCGCAACGTTATTGAAAGCAAAACTCAAACAGGATTGGGCAAACCCATTTTGATTTTGATGGAACCATCATGGGTCATGGGGTTGATTTTATGATGGCTGGACATAAATGGCATGGCATCGCTCCGAATGATGAGCAACTAGCTGACGCAATAAAACAAAATCCAAGTACACTTGGAGATTACTAAATTGAAAAAAATATACGGAAGTAAATTTATTTTTCCTTGCTTACTTGCTTTTGCTAAGCACGAGACGGTCATGGGCGCAAAAAAAATCGCCGGAACAGCCTACACGCATTCTTTTTCTTTTTGATGCATCACAAAGTATGTATGCACGTTGGGAAACCAATACAAAATACGAAGTAGCGAAGAAGATGTTGAGTGAGATGGTTGACAGTTTACAGGGAATGCAACACCTGGAATTGGCATTGCGAGTGTATGGCCATACTAAAAATATCCACCTCAAGATTGTGATGACACCGTTTAGAAGTACCCTTTGGAAAAAATAACAGTTTTTCGATCAAGAAAAGATTGGAAGAGATAAGTCCATCAGGTACTACTCCTATTGCACGCTCCTTAGAAGAATGTGGTGGTGATTTCCCAAAATCTCAAGCGAGAAATATTATTATCTTAATCACAGATGGAATTGAAGAATGTAATGGAGATCCCTGTGCGGTATCGGCCTCATCAAACAATTTGAATGCATCGGAAATTATTTTGATGCTACTGACGAAACACAATTCAGAAATGCGTTCAATATTGTGATCACTCAAGCGCTGAACAATACCACCGCTCAAGTGAATTTACTCGACATACAATCGCATCCTACCGAAACCAATACCAGCATTACTTTTTACGATCAACGAAGTGGGGCTGTGCTTTATAATTTCATGCATACCATCAATGCCAAAGGTGTACCTGATACTGTGCAGATTGATCCATTAGGAATGTATCGAGTTACTGCCCATACGTTCCCATCGGTTAGTAAGGACAGTGTAACGCTTACTGCTGGAAAGCATACTGTTATTGCATTAGATGCTCCACAAGGCGATTTACAATTAAAAATAGATAGTGCCAACGAGTATAAAAAACTTTATGCTATTGTAAGAAAGCATGGTGAAAAAGCAACCTTAAATGTACAAGAGTTTAGTGATATCACTCGTTATATTGTGGGTGATTATGATTTGGAAGTTTTAACATTACCTCGCATTCACATCAACAATGTAAATGTGGCTCAAAGTAAAACTACCTCCGTTCAAATTCCTACGCCAGGTCTTGCAACCATCATTTGCAATGCTCCGGGCTATGGCGACATCTTAGTGGAGAAAGACAATAAATTAGAATGGGTGGATCGCATCTCCCTGAATAGTGTAAAGGAAAGTATTGTCTTGCAACCCGACTCTATCGCATCGTTTTCCGTCCTAAGAATTCACAAGCTGTCATTTATACCATCGAAAAAACATTCCGAATCGCTTCCGGAATTAGCATCAGTGTAAACATCAATTAAAACATACCACCCTTATCTCATGAAAAAATATACATTTAGTGAAAAGAAAGATACTCGTTCAGGTTTTGGCGCCGGATTACTCGAGGCTGGAAGAAAAAATGAAAATATTGTAGCACTGTGTGCTGATCTTAACTGGATCATTGAAGATGGATGCTTTTGCGAAAGAATTTCCATCACGCTTTATTCAAACTGGAATTGCAGAAGCGAATATGATGGGTATCGCTGCTGGTCTTACCATTGGAGGAAAAATTCCATTCACGGGTACGTTTGCAAATTTTAGTACGGGACGTGTACGATCAAATTCGTCAATCGATTGCTTATTCTGATAAGAACGTAAAAGATTTGTGCTTCGCATGCTGGATTAACGTTAGGAGAAGACGGTGCTACGCATCAGATATTAGAAGATATTGGCTTGATGAAAATGTTACCGGGAATGACAGTAATTAATCCTTGCGATTTCAATCAAACCAAGGCTGCGACCATAGCAATTGCTAATCATCATGGACCGGTTTATTTACGTTTTGGCCGACCTACAGTTCCTAACTTTACGCCTGCCGACCAGAAATTTGAGATTGGAAAAGCAGTTATGTTAAATGAGGGGACTGATGTAACTATTATTGCTACCGGACATTTAGTTTGGAAAGCCATTGAAGCCGGTGAGCAATTGGAAGCGATGGGAATATCTGCAGAGATTATCAATATTCACACGATTAAACCCATCGATGAAAAAGCCATTTTAGATTCATTGAAAAAAACAGGCTGTGTAGTCACCGCTGAAGAACATAATCGTATTGGTGGATTGGGTGATGCCGTTGCACAAGTTTTAGCAGTTCATTTACCAAGTCCACAAGAATATGTTGCCGTTAACGATTCATTTGGAGAAAGTGGAACACCGGAACAGCTCATGAAAAAATACGGATTAGAAGCCAGCAATATTGTAGAAGCTGTGCAAAAAGTAATGGCTCGTAAGCGTGTCTTGGCTTAATAAAATTCTTTTTTAAAGTACGATTAAACCATTTGTTGAGTAGTGTGTCGAACTTACTTATCCGAATTATTTATTGGTGTTTATGGCTGAACTAAGCGATCAAGAATTATTGGCAATGTTTAGAGATTCCGAAGCGAATGCTCACTACGCCTTTAATTTGATTGTAAAAAAGTACCAGCAAAGAGTGTATCTCCATGTACGTAGGATGGTCATTATACACGATGATGCCAACGATTTAGTTCAAAATACTTTTATTAAAGTGTGGAATCATTTAGAGGGATTCCGGGAAGATAGTCAGCTTTTCACATGGATCTATCGCATTGCCACCAATGAGTGTTTAGGCCATCTAAAGCAAAAGCGCAAACGGTTTTTTCTACCTATTCATGATGTAGAACATGAATTAAAAAACCATGTAAATAGTATGATCCCATTCGATTCCAACAAGCTGGAATTGAAACTACAACAGGCTATTTTGTCTCTACCAGAGAAACAACGACTCGTATTCAACCATGAAAGATGCACCTATTTTAAGGATCTTCCTTCATCTGATTTCTTTAATGCCCTGATGGGTATTTTTTGATTCATTAAGTTCCAAAATTCAGATCGAATCCAAAGAAAAATAAAACCAAGTCGTACCATCCCCATTTTCGACCCGCTTTTGCTGGATTTAGTTTTACGTTGATGATTTTTGTATCAGTCTCCTTTACTTCAACTTCCATCAACAAGCAACCAAATAATCCCGGTCAACAAGAGTCACCTAGCCTTGGATGAAATTATTGAAAGCGGTTATTATCTCAATTTTGAAGAAGCGGTACTTGCTGAAACATTAATGATTTGCATAGTAAAAGGGACACTCGCTCCAACTAAATACACAAGACCAAGAATTAGAAAACTACCTCTTTCAATCCATGAATGAAACCACATTATTAAACGAATTCTAATGAATTCTATGAAAAAACTGATCTACACCCTACTCTTTGCATTTCTTTGCCTATTCGGTTATGAAATCTTAATCGCTCAAACTCGGAGGAGGTCGAGGCGAAAGAATGAAAGACATTGAGTCCATGAAAATCGCTTTCATTACCAAAAGCTTAGTTTAACCCCGAAGAAGCAAAGGTTTTTGGCCTGTTTATGATGAATATTCAGCCGAGATGAAATCAATGGAGAAAATAGAGTGAGTAATTTGAAAGAAGCCAAGGGTGAAATAGACAATTTATCGGACAAAGAAGTGGATGCTATTATCGCTGATGACATTGCACTACGTCAACAAGAAGTAGATATTTTGAAAAAATATCATCCCCGTTTTAAGCAAGTACTGCCCATCAAAAAAGTAGCGAAATTATTTAAATCGGAAGAGGAATTTAAGCGTGAATTGCTGGAGAAAATTCGTGAACGCAAGGCACAAAATAAGGGCGGAATGCGGAAATAAGATTGAACTATTTTTGCAAATTTTGCGATAATATATTATCAACTTATGAATCAACTGATCCGAATCCGCAAGAAATAAACGCCGGTAGACAAATCCTCCACATTAAAAATTGCTTTAATAGGAATCTTCTTTAAGAAATTTTTACTTCCATCATCTTTTGTCCATTGCTATTAAAAATTGAATAACTGAATTTGTAGAATAACTGGATTCAATTGCTACTTCAAGCATTCCTGATGTAGCATTGTAATTCGCTGTCAAATAATTTTTAGAGGATTCCATCTCCTCCACTCCTACAGAGAACGGACATACTTTACTGATCCAAATATCACCTCCACCATTATTATTAAAAGTTCGATATCCTCCTGTATCGGAGAGGGTATAATTGATACTGGTGTAACATCCCTGAAATCTGATATCACTTGACCATATTCATCATGACCTGTGGTAAAAAAAGTTTTATCTAGAATTTTATTTCCGGAGGTATCGCATAACACCATCCAAGTTTGCTCTGCTCCCAGATTCATTTCCGTTTTATCACCGCTCAAGGTTGAATAAGAAGTTCCGCTCAATAAAATTTCGTTTTGTCGAGAGATCATCACCCTTGACAATTCATCTTCTAAATCTCCGCCGAAGGTTTTATCCCAAACAACATTTCCTAGTGTTGTAATTCGAACCGCCCAAAATCGTCTTGCCCACGATTGGCTTCCGATTTATTTCCGCTGATCCCTGAAAATGAAAATCCGCCAACAACATATCCATTATTGAGTCCGGGAACAGCACAAACAGAATAGGCATAATCGTCACCTTGTCCACCGATGGTTTTATCTCAAATTCTTCGACGATACTATCACTTTCAACACCCAAAATCATAGGATCTGGTGAAGGTTGACTTTGTAAATGAAACGGGCGAATTACTATACCCTGCCATAATCACTCCTGCATCGGTGGTAGGTGTCATTCCAAAACAGATTTTCACCAAGTAATCCGCCTAAGGTTTTTCCAGTAAAAATTCCCTCAAAGATCTAGCTTCACCCACCAGAAATCGAAATCACCGAAGGAGCGCTTGTTTTATCGGCTCCAATGG
>JADKFA010000021.1 GCA_016717725.1 Bacteroidota bacterium | reverse complement strand
AGCGACACCACTACAATTCGAAAAGCAAACACTCCAGAATATAAAGTGAGTGCACAGCCCATTAATTCCAATTACAATACTTCACCAATTAAAACCGGTAAGAATAAAAGATGATGCGATTAAAAAGTTGTATCATGGGTATGTGAAAGCGGGATACGGCTTAGAGAACATGCCTCTTTTGGATATTTCATTCAATAGTTTACGTTCGAAAAATTTTGACGCAGGAGTTCGATTCAAGCATCTATCTACCAGCGGAAAAATCAAAGATTATGGTTCTCCAGGAAATAGTAATAATAACTTCAATATTTTTGGAACGCGTTATTTCGAAAAGTTTAAATTAGGTGCCAACTTAGCATACAATAGAGATGTAGTGCATTTTTATGGATACAAATCACCGCCCGAATTATTCTCGAAATCGGAAACCAAGCATAGCATGAGTGACTTTGATGGAAATGTAAATTTGGCTTCTATCAATCCTGATAAAGACAGTTGGACTTATCAAGCATCAGTAGGATTTTACAATTTCGAGGACAATCGAAGCAGCTCCGAGAACAACGCAAAAGTTGAGTTGGGGATTGGAAAATTATTAACCAATGCTAAATTCAATTTGCAAATTTCAGGAGAGTTTGGGAAAATTAAACAAGCATTGTATTCCATCAACCGTAGCATTATTCGCTTCCAACCTCGTTTCATCATCAACGAAAATTTGTATTCCATTGAAGTAGGTGGAAACGTAGCCATAGAATCTAGAAATAATCCAAGTGGAATTACACCCTATTCGAAACCAATAAAAGATAACAACTATCATTTATACCCTTATCTCAGCACGAGCTACCAGGTTATTGATGATGCTGTGAAAATCTTTGCTACATTGAGTGGAGATCTACATCGGAATGACTTAAGAAGTTTTAGCAGGGAAAATCCATTCTTCGGAAGAAATGTGATGCTTAACAACACCAACGAAAAATTAGGAATAACAGCAGGAACATCTATCAAACTTGAACATGATTTAATGTTTGTAGGATCAGCGAAATGGTCAAGAATAAAAGACCAACCATTTTATTATGCCAACTTCGAAATACCTTCCACTTTCTCAGTGGTGTATGATAAGGCAACACTATTAAATTTTAGAGCATCGTTAGAGTACAAGAATGCGGAGAAAATTAGTTTTGCATTCAGCGCTGACTACAACAAATACAAAACAGATCAGTTGAAAGAACAAATATATATTCCAGCGTTACGTGTTGGCATTAATGGACACTATGCCATTGCTGAGAAAATTTTTGTTAAGGCAGATGTATTTTATAATAGTGATGTAACAGGTAATACCTATACATCCGATAGCACCCATGTGTATTCGCAATTCGTGAATATAAAAGGGATGGCTGGATGCTAGTGTGGGAATTGATTATCGATACAGCAAAGTGCTTTCTGCATTTGTATCGTTGAATAATATTGGCTTCTCTCGTTATTTCAGATGGTATGAATACCCAAGCTATCGATTCTTAGGAATGGCTGGGATAACGTATTCTTTTTAGATGTTAGATGTTAGATGTTAGATGTTAGATGTTAGATGTTAGATGTTAGATGTTAGATGTTAGATGTTAGATGTTAGACATTCTAAAATCCAAAATTTAAAAAAAACTAAAGTCCAAAATCCAAAGTCTAAAGTCTAAAGTCCAAAATCCAACATCCAACATCAAGACTAAGCCTTGAGAATATCACGAGCGATCACTAATTTTTGGATTTCGCTGGTTCCTTCGCCGATGGTGCAAAGTTTTGAATCCCTGTAAAATTTTTCAACTGGGAAATCTTTTGTGTAACCGTAGCCACCAAAAATTTGCACAGCTTCTGTAGAACAACGAACCGCCACTTCCGAAGCATAATACTTTGCAAATGCCGACTGACGTGTTACTTTCTCGCCGCGATTCTTTAAATCGGCAGCTTGCATCGTTAATAATTCGGCGGCTTCAATTTGTGTAGCCATATCGGCAAGTTTAAAAGAGATTGCCTGAAAACCAGAAATCGGTTGTCCAAACTGTTCGCGCTCTTGAGAATATTTTACTGATGCATCAAAAGCTCCTTTTGCAATACCAAGAGAAAGTGCTGCGATAGAAATTCTACCACCATCTAAAACTTTCATAGCTTGAATAAATCCATCACCCACATTTCCGAGAACTTGACTCTTGTGAATTTTGCAATCTTCAAAAATCATTTCAGCTGTTTCCGATGCACGCATACCTAACTTATTTTCTTTCTTCCCTGCTTTGAATCCTGCAGTACCTCGGTCAACTACAAAAGCAGTGATGCCATGCGAGTCATTCATTTCACCCGTGCGAGCAAGTACTACTGCAACATCTCCACTAATTCCGTGCGTGATCCAATTCTTAGCGCCGTTGATGATCCAATGTTCGCCATCTTGCTTAGCCACTACTCGCATTCTCAGAGCATCTGATCCAGTATTTGCTTCTGTCAAACCCCATGCACCAATCCACTCGCCAGTTGCTAATTTAGGAAGGTATTTTTCTTTCTGCTCATCATTTCCAAAAGCCATGATGTGTCCAGTGCATAAAGAATTATGAGCAGCCATCGACAACCCAATAGATCCACAAACTCGAGCTACTTCTTGAATCGCGGTTACGTATTCGAAATACGTTAAACCAGCACCATGATATTTTTCTGGAACTAAAATTCCCATCAAGCCCAGCTCACCCATCTTCTTAAAAACTTCAACTGGGAAATGTTGAGCTTCATCCCACTCCATCAATTTTGGGCGAATATTTTTCTCTACAAAATCGCGTATAGTCTGTTTTATTAGCTCTTGATTTTCACTTGACTTGAAGTCCATAATTGGGAATTAGTTTAATAGTAAATAAGGTGCAAGTTTACGGAGGATTTCCTCATCCACCAAAGGTATCTTCTTCAGATCAGCTAGACTTTTGAATACTCCGTGCTGCTCTCGGTAAGCAACAATTAATCGTGCTAATTGCTTGTTGATATATGGATGCTTCAGACTATCGGCAGGTAGACTATTGATATTAAGTTTTTTATAAGGCCCGCCCTCCACTTTCACCTTGGGGAAAATGATTTTATATACTGAATCTGGAATGGAACGAATCTCCTTTAGTTGCTCCGTTGTGTAAAATCCACCCAAGCGTTCACGATAACTTACAATCGCTTTCGACCTTCCAGAACCAATGAAAGGCAAATCTTGAAGCTCGGTAGTATCCACTTCATTCAAATCTAAAACGATCCATTTTGGTCGAGAGGCTTCGCTGTTAGACTTAAATCCTGAATTAAATTTCTCCGTTGATTTAATTCCTTTAGCAGGACTTAACTCAATAAATGGATCCCACTTTTCAAATAGGGAGGCATGCAAGACGCGCACATTTTTCACATCCTCCTTACTCTTGAAACCACCAATACGTTCACGAAACCGAATCAGTGAAGAAGATTGCTTTGGACTCATCCCTAACGCTACCAATTGAGATGAATCTGCTGTATTGGGATCGAATACAGTTAATTTAATTTCTTCGCGTTTTTTATAATTATTGCTGTATGTATTTTTCTCTTTCTCCTTTAGATGGATTTTATCAGCCGCCAAATTTACTTCTACACTTGGAACTAAAATTTCTGGAGCTAAATAATAATGTTGATACCAAAGACTTGCTTGAAGTACAATTAGAATAGAACATAAAACTAAGGCTGCATTCTTTTCACCTCGTGTGTATGTGAAATAGCTGTATAGAAAATGTCGAAAGCGATTTGTTTTCATCCAATATTTTTTTGCAAAATAACGGAGATGAAATTTAAAAGTCGTCTAATAAATATTTATAGTCGACTACAAGTGTTTACAAGCGATTAAAAACCACTGCGACCGTAGCTAAACGCAGCTAACGTTGCGTTTAGAAGAATCTAATTAAGAATCGAAAATTTATAAAATGAGCTCCGCCAACAACCCACTCATCTCTTGTTGCACTTTTAAAGCTTCTGCTCTTGCAGCCTCTGCAAAATCTTTTCCTTTAGATGCATATATAATTTGACGCGAAGAGTTCACAAGTAAGCCGCAATACTGATTCATTCCCAATCTTGAAACGGTAGCTAAATCGCCTCCTTGCGCTCCTACACCGGGCACTAAGAAAAAAGAATCGGGAGCCATGGCTCTCAATTTTTCAAACTGCTCTGCTCGAGTAGCACCACAAACGAACATGAGTTGATCGGGATGACCCCAACTTTGTGCTTTACGCATCACATCTTGAAACAGCATTCCTCCACCTTCTTGCTGATTAAATTGAAAATCGTTGGCCCCTTCATTGCTGGTAAGTGCTAATAAAATCACCCATTTATTTTCGAACGCAAGAAAAGGTTTCACCGAATCAATTCCCATATAAGGAGCAACGGTGACGCTATCGAAATTCATCTGTTTAAAAAATGCTTGGGCATATAACGTTGATGTATTACCGATATCACCACGCTTTGCATCAGCAATAGTAAATATATTTTTAGGAATAATTTCCATCGTCTTTTCCAAACTCCTCCACCCTTTCGATCCTTGACTCTCGTAAAATGCTAAGTTCGGTTTGTAGGCGACACATAAATCGGAAGTAGCTTCAATGATGGCTTTGTTAAACTCAAAAATAGGATCTTCAGCTTGCAACAAATGACTCGGTAATTTGCTTAGGTCAGTATCCAACCCAATACACAAATAACTTTGTTTGCTTTTAATTTCTTCGAAGAGTTCTTGTCGATTCACTTTGTTTTCCTTTAATCAATTTAAAAAGATAAACTATCCAACCATGTTTAATTCTTTCATTTTTTCTGCATTCTCGGCAAATTGCAATGCATCAATAAAACCTTGAATGTCGCCATTCAACACAGCTCCTAAGTTATGTGATGTATATCCAATGCGATGATCGGTTACACGACTTTGCGGATAATTGTAGGTTCTAATTTTCTCAGAGCGATCACCAGTACTCACCAATGTTTTTCTTCGCTTCGACACTTCATCCATTCTCTTGGTGTACTCGATATCGTATAACTTCGAACGTAACATCTGCAATGCGCTTTCACGATTCGCATGTTGCGATCGTGCGACTTGACAAGTAATCACAATGCCACTAGGCTTATGTGTTAGCTGAACTTTAGTCTCAACTTTATTTACATTTTGTCCACCAGCACCACTTGAACGTGATGTTTTATATTCAAGGTCGGCAGGATTAATATCTATCTCATCAAACTCATCGGCTTCGGGTAATACCACCACTGTAGCAGCAGAAGTATGAATTCGACCTTGCGTTTCTGTGGCAGGAACACGTTGAACGCGATGCACACCACTTTCATATTTTAAAATTCCATAGGCTTTATCACCGCGCACTTCCATCACTACTTCTTTATATCCACCCGTATTACCGTCATTAAAATCAACCATCTCAATTTTAAATCCATGATCTTCGCAATAGCGCTGATACATTCGAATTAAATCACCTGCAAACAAACTGGCTTCGTCACCACCGGTACCGGCACGAATTTCGAGAATAGCATTCTTGCTATCTTCAGGATCTTGTGGAATTAATAATTGTTGAATATGATCTTCTAGCTTTTTCAATTGAGGCTCGAGTGTTTCCATCTCCTCCTTTGCCATATTGCGAAAATCTTCGTCCTTATCGTTATTCAATACATGACGTGCTTCATTGATTTGCGTTAGAATACCTCTATACTCACGAGTAGCCTCTACAATTTCTTCCAAATCGCGATACGACTTGTTCAACTCTCTAAACTTTTTCTGATCCGCGATCGTTCCTGGATCACCCAACTGCACACCGATGTCATGGAAGCGTGCTTCTATTCCTTCGAGTCTTTCTAATAAATTATCTGTCGACATGTTTTAATCTTCTTACCAGGTAAATGTTCCCTGCGTACTTTTAATAGTCAATTTTTTTTGTTCTGATGGTTCTACACGACCCACAATCTTAGCATCCACATTAAATGATTTTGATATGGCAATTATTTTCTCTGCTATATTTTCAGGAACATAAATTTCCATTCGATGCCCCATATTAAATACCTGATACATTTCTGACCAAGATGTTCCACTCTGCTCTTGAATCATTTTAAACAAAACAGGTAATTCAAATAAATTATCTTTAATGATATGCAGTTTATCTACAAAATGCAACACTTTCGTTTGTCCACCCCCACTGCAATGTACCATTCCATGAATTTGATTTCGGTATTGATCTAAGATCGCTTTGATGATGGGTGCGTACGTTCGTGTAGGAGACAACACTAATTTTCCAGCATCCAATCCAATTTCGGTAATGCTATCCGTTAGATTCATCCTTCCACTATATACAAGTGATGAGTCAATTCCATCATCATAACTTTCCGGATATTTTTTAGCCAAATATTTAGCGAAAACATCGTGACGTGCAGAAGTCAATCCATTGCTACCCATTCCACCATTATACTCCAACTCGTAACTTGCTTTTCCGCTTGAACTCAATCCGACTATTACATCACCCGCTTTAATATTTGCGTTATCAATAACATCACTTCGTTTCATACGACATGTGACAGTACTATCCACAATTATCGTTCGAACTAAATCGCCCACATCAGCTGTTTCTCCACCAGTAGTATAAATATGAATTCCGTGACTCTGCAATTCCTTAACAAAGTTTTCGGTGCCTTCAATGATGGCTGCAATCACTTCCCCAGGAATCAATCTTTTATTTCTTCCGATGGTAGAAGAAAGCAGGATTCGATCGCAAGCACCTACACAAAGCAAATCATCGATATTCATGATGAGAGCATCTTGAGCAATACCTTTCCAGACACTTAGATCACCTGTTTCCTTCCAATAGAGATAAGCTAAGCTACTTTTTGTACCAGCGCCATCTGCATGCATGATATTACACCATTGATCATCGCCACCTAAATAGTCGGGAATGATTTTACAGAAAGCTGATGGGAATAAGCCCTTATCTACCTTTTTTATGGCAGCATGCACTTCATCCTTAGTAGCGGAAACGCCTCTTTTTGCGTATCGATCTGACGTATTCATGGTTTTGCAAAGATACAAGAAGGGCGGCCTTTAGAGCCGCCCTTCATTATTAAATCTATTAAATATTAGTTCTTAGGAACATATGTTGTTCCAGTAACTTGAAATTCTGTACGACGATTGTATTGATGAGCTTTCTCGCGTAATTCATGAGTCTCAAGTTTATCAATAAACTCCTTCGTTAACACATCACCTGTTTTGAATGGCAAGTATTCCTCATTATTTTCAACAGATTTAGGTGTAGTTTCACCCATTCCTTTCCAAGTTAAACGATCTGCTGGAATTTTGTTAGCGATTAAATAATCCATTACACTCTTCGCACGACGATCAGATAACTTCATGTTATAATTATCATCTGCACGGTAATCGGTATGAGAAGTTAATTCAATAGTAATGGTAGGATTGTCGTTCAATACTTGAATTAAACCATCCAATGCCTTCTTAGATTCCGCACGTAAAGTAGATTTGTCCAAATCGTAGAAAATTTCTGGAACAGTGATGGGTTTCGCTGTAGACTTTAATGGGAAATCGAAGTCTTTCACAAAGTCTTGATCTTCTTCTAAACCAACAGTAGATAATTCATGGAACTTTGTTAAATAACCAGTGAACGATGCAGAGATTTTATATTTAACGTTAGGCTTTAATTCATAACGATACATCCCATCTGCTAATGTTTGAACGCTTAATGAAGTTCCATCCGATCCAAATAATTCAACCGTTGCACCTTCTAAATTCTCCTTAGTATCTGTATCGTAAACACGACCACCAACAGCTAATTTCAAAGGTGGAACCAAGAAAGAATAAATATCATCCATTCCTTTTCCGCCATCACGATTAGAGGTAAAGTAACCTGTGGTTTCTGTATTCCAAATCAAACCAAAATCATCACCTGAAGAATTCATTGGCGACTTCAAATTTGTAGCTTCAGCCCATACACCACCTTCATTAGTTGTGTACATCATATCCAATCCACCTAAACCAACTTTTCCATTAGAAGAGTAGTAAAGACGACCATTTTTATTCATTGTAGGAAACATTTCGTCACCTTCAGTATTTACTCCAGCACCTAAATTGGTTGGTGTGCCCCATGTGCTACCATCATAAGCAGCAGCCCAAATATCTTTTCCACCCATACCACCTGGCATATCGGAAGAGAAGTATAATGTCTTACCATCTAAAGAAAGGCAAGGGTGACCACATGTATAAGTTTCACTATTGAAAGACAAAGAAACAGCATCACTCCACTTTCCGTCAGTCATTGACGTCATCATGATTTTACACTGTGCGTTTTTATCATCAATAGTTGGACAAGTAGTATAATACATAACTTTACCAGTAGCATCAAAACAAGCTGCACCGTCACTATGCTCAGAATTTGCTGGGCCTGGAAAAGCTACTGGTGTACTCCACTTTTCATTATTATCCATTGATGCTTGGAACAAATCGAAATGCTTCTCTCCGTACCAATTATCATTATTTTTTCCCAAAGCTTCTTCACGAGAAGATGAAAATACCAAACTGTTTTTCACAGCTGGATTATCCGCCACAGCGAAATCATAATACTTTGTGTTCAATACCGACATATTGTCAATACGATGACGAGTTGGCTTATCCTTCCATGCCTGCGCTGTTTCCGTTGATTTAATTGAAGACGCTGCCTTTGAATCGTTTGGCTCAGCTTCTTTGTAAGCATTATACTGAACAATTGCTTCCGCATACTTACCATTTGATTTTAGAGCATCACCATAACGTAAAATAGCGATTGGATCCTTATGCTTAGCAGCTACTGCCTTACCATACCAATCTTCAGCTTCTACATTGTTACCCATAAAGCGAGCACACTCTCCAGCATAGAAAGCAGCGCGACCTTTGTCAACATTCTTTTTCAGTTTCGTATACGATTTTTTGTATCGGGTACTTGCATTATAGTACTCTCCAATTTTAAAATACTTATCAGCCTTTTGTGTTTTACTTTTGGGCGTTTTAACAGATTTCTCCTGAGAAAATCCGCTCATAAAAGCGAATGTTAAAATCAACAACAGGCTTAACGTTTTCTTTATCATAAGGGCAAGTGCATTAACAGTTTCAATGATTGACAAAGGAAATAAATAATTATTAAACGGAAAAATAAGAAGGCAAATGTTATTAAGTAGTAAAATAGCTGAATTTGATATAGTTACGCTCTTCTCTTAAAACCTTTATCAACTTACTTATGAAGAAATTGAAAATATAGTCCCCTTTTGCTCCTAATTCCACTCACAAAAAATAGATTAAATTCATGTTCATCAAAATATTAAATGTATCCACTTCGTTAAATAATCTAATTGAAATGCTCATTAATTTTGCACTATGAAACAGAAATTACTTCCCATTTATATTATTATCCTATTGATTATCAGCAATCCACAAGATATTTTAGCTCAGTACAATTACAAAACTGCATTGGGATTACGATTAAATGGAGGTGCCGGAATCTCTGTACGACATTTTATTAAAGATAACCAAAGCATTGAAGGAATTCTTTATACTAGATGGAGAGGATTGAATATCACTGGATTATACACAGTTAATACTCCAGTTTTTGATGAGCCAGGCTTTAATTTTTTCATTGGAGGAGGCGGGCATATTGGTTTTTGGGACAGAGATCATAACCCTTGGTGGGATGATAATAGAAGATACCATGATACCAGAATGGTTATTGGGATTGATGGTCAAATCGGATTAGAATATACATTTAATGAGATTCCATTAAATCTTGCCATTGATTGGAAGCCGGCATTTAATATTATCGGCATTTCCAATTTTTGGGTTGGCGATGTTGCGCTTTCTGTACGCTATACTTTTAAATAAAAATAATTGCTATTACATTTAAGATAGCTTTCATTCCATTTTATTTATAGAATTAGCAACATTCGGGTTAATCAAAAATTACAGTTTGACTAAAACGATCATGATCATCACTCCAAACAAACTGAAATACTCCTGTTCCCAAGAAATTAAAATCGACCGTTTTTATATCTAGTAATACATCCGTAAATTGAAGAATGCCCCATTGATTATATACTTCTAATTTTTTCTTGATGGGATATCCAGGATACACTCTTATTATTCCTTTGGATGGATTTGGGAATGCTTGTGGATTTCTATTACTATCAGTACCACTCCATTCATAACGTGGATTACTATTCTTAAGAATATAGAATTCATCTGCAACAAAACCATCATAACAAATGAACTTACAATGCATCGAATCCCCTTTTACCTCTATTGATGTAGAACCTGCGATTGAACTTATTGATGAAACCATTGCGTCATGTGGAAATCCATTTGCAACAGCTGTACTAGACACACCTCCAACTCCACATACCGTATATACGGTACCGTTATGCTCTTTATCTTTAATGTATGGAGTAATAACCCATCTCCAGCTTGGATGAGGTTTGAACTATTAAAAGTACTCTCTAGCCCATAATGCCCATGCATGAAATAACTTCTTTCATAGGTATGACTATGCCCAGTTAATACCAAATCAACACCAAATCTTTCTAATAGCGGAACAATATTTTCACGCATATCAATCAATTCAATTTCAACATCTGAATTATGGGTTCCTTTACTATATGGGGGATGATGCCAATAGGCAATGATCCACTTTGCAGTATTTAATTGTAAATCGTTTAACAACCATTGATACATTGGACTTCCTGTATGATTTAATGCGCCATAACTATCGAGTGCAATGAAATGAACATTTCCCCAATTGTATGAATAATATTTTTCGGAATTCGAAGGAACACCTCCGCATTGCGCATACTTTGGCAAATTAAAAATATTGAAATATGGAAAATTAGTACCTAAAGATGCTGTAGACAAATAACCGGCTAGGCCGTAGTCATGATTTCCTAAAGCAGGATAAAAATTCCAATTTTTAAATTGATTTTTATAAACATCAAAAACAAAATTACCATACTCTTGGTCAGTACCATTGTAATAGGCGTTATCACCTAACCAAATCCACATATCATTTCTTTTACCTCCTAAATAATTCAAATACGACTGCAATACTTGGTTTTGTTGCACACTTCCATTCCCAAAATCACCTAATGCCCAAATTTGAATGGGCTGTTCGCTGTAAAAAACTGGTGCTGTGTGAAAATAATTTTCAACTCCTCCTTCAAGGACTACCACAGTCGAACCAATTTTATAAAAATATTTGGTGTTAGGAAGAAGTCCATCTAACTTGACAAAATGATCCTTTACCATATCAAAATTCTTAACTGTATTTCCAAACGTTTGGGTCAAACCATAACTAACTTTAGAGTCTGTTTCTACATCCGTACGCCAATGAATAGTGCAAGAATTTGGAGTAGTTGTTTGCAAATAAGGTCCCCGACTAATCACAGGAAGCACCAATGGCAAAACTGCATCTACAGTCATCTCAAAAGTAAGATCCACATCATTTGCGCTACTTGGATGTATTTCTACTGCAAATAAATTTTTACCATTCAAAAAATCGGAACTTGGCAAATTAAAAGTGAATAATGAATCACCATCGTCTATACAATTATTGAGAGCAAGAGTAAAATAATTTACTCCCGAACTTGGTAAATTATTTACAAAAACCTTCGCTCCATTTAAATAAACTATTACACCATCATCTCTTCGCAAATTGATTTTGAAAGTAGCATATTGTTGTGGGTTATTAACGGTAACTATTTTTCTAAAATAATAACAAGTATTATTCTTCTTGAGTGAAGTGAGTGGATTATCACCAAAGCCAAATTCTCCTTTACCTGCTGGCCAGCTACCATCATTAAATCCATTTGTTTTCCAATGAGAACCAAAATCGACACCTTGGTCGTGGTACTTCCAAATTGAATTTTGATCCAGAATTATGTTAGCATTCACACTACGCAAACAAAAATACCAAGCAAAAAAATAAAACATAAATTTTTATAAATTTCATTTCCTTAATCTTCCTCAAAAATAATTTAATCCAAATAAACATACTTTTCCAACACCAGTAATTTCTCTAATTCAATATTGAAAAACTCATCGTTTTAACCCAATTTAAGTAATAAATTCAATCATTATTTCATTTACCAACAAAACACCCATATCCATCCAGCCTTCATTTAACATAATCAATCCATTAAAAATGGAGCGTGACAAACGTTTTCAACAGTTTGATAGATTATCAACAACTAATCAAAAATAAGCCTTTAAAAAGCATTAAAATCCGTATCTTTGTTAACCAAACAAGAAATTAGCATAACTAACTGATAATGAGCGAACAAGTCTTGGATAAAGAAGAGCTAAAACAAAACGAATATTCTGCCGATAGTATACAAGTCCTAGAAGGTCTTGAAGCGGTAAGAAAAAGACCAGCCATGTACATCGGCGACATTGGTGTGAAAGGTTTACACCATCTCGTTTATGAGGTGGTTGACAACTCCATCGATGAGGCTTTAGCAGGCCATTGTAAAAACATCGAGGTCTATATTAACCCTGGAAATAGTGTTACAGTAAGAGATGACGGAAGAGGAATCCCAACCGATTTCCATGCGAAAGAACAACGATCTGCATTAGAAGTTGTAATGACAGTTCTACATGCTGGAGGTAAATTCGACAAAGACTCTTATAAAGTTTCTGGTGGACTACATGGTGTTGGTGTGAGTTGTGTAAATGCATTGTCTTCACTTTTAGTGGCGACCATCCATCGCAATGGAAAAATCTACAAACAAGAATATTCAGAAGGAAAACCTTTATATCCTGTAAAGGAAATTGGTACTACAGAACTTACTGGAACTGAAATTACATTTCAACCAGACCATACTATTTTCATCACTACCGATTATCTCTATGACACAATTGCAACTCGTATGCGTGAATTATCTTTCTTGAATAAAAAGATTCGTATTTCGCTTACTGATTTGCGAGAGTTAAATGCACAAGGTGAACCTACCAATAAAGATGTATTTTATAGTGAACGTGGACTTGTTGAATTTGTAGAGTACTTAGATGCAACACGTGAAAAATTAATTGATGATGTGATTTACATGGAAGGTGAAAAAGCAGGTACTCCTGTTGAAGTGGCCATGTCATACAACACTTCTTTTAATGAAAACGTACATTCGTATGTAAACAATATTAATACTCATGAAGGTGGTACTCACTTAGCAGGTTTCCGTCGTGCATTAACACGAACGCTTAAAAACTACGCTGATAAAGAGGGTTTACTTTCTAAATTAAAGTTTGATATTAGTGGAGATGATTTTAGAGAGGGATTAACCACCGTTATTTCTGTAAAAGTTCAAGAGCCACAGTTTGAGGGGCAAACCAAAACCAAGTTAGGAAATAACGAAGTGATGGGTGTGGTTGATCAAGCTGTGTCTGAAATGCTGAATAATTATTTGGAAGAACATCCACGTGAAGCAAGAAGCATTGTTAATAAAGTAATATTAGCAGCAACAGCTCGTCATGCAGCTCGTAAGGCGCGTGAAATGGTGCAACGTAAAGGTGCATTCACAGGAACGGGGCTCCCAGGAAAACTGAGCGATTGTTCAGAAAGAGATCCTAGTAAATGTGAAATTTTCCTTGTCGAGGGAGATTCCGCAGGTGGAACAGCAAAACAAGGCCGAGATCGTAATTTCCAAGCAATTCTTCCCCTGAGAGGTAAAATTCTCAATGTTGAAAAAGCGATGGATCATAAAATTTATGACAATGAAGAAATCCGAAATATTTTTACGGGCTTAGGTGTTAGTAAAGGAACACCAGAAGATGAGCGTGCATTAAACATTCTCAAATTACGTTACCATAAAGTGGTTATCATGACCGATGCCGACATCGATGGTAGTCATATCACAACATTGATATTAACTTTCTTCTTCCGACACATGAAGGAATTAATAGAAGAAGGATATGTTTATATCGCAACGCCTCCACTTTACTTAGTGAAGAAAGGAAAAGAATCAACGTACTGCTGGACAGAAGAGCAACGTCAGGAAGCAATTAAAAAAATTGCAGGTGATGGTAAAGAAAGTTCAGTGAATATCCAACGTTATAAAGGTCTTGGAGAAATGAATGCAGAACAATTGTGGGAAACCACCATGCGTCCTGATACAAGAACTTTACGTCAAGTTACCATTGACAGTGCAGCAGAAGCTGACCGTATTTTCTCCATGCTGATGGGTGATGATGTTCCACCACGCAGAGAGTTCATCGAGAAAAACGCCAAGTACGCAAAAGTAGACGCATAAAATCACATCATAACCTAGGGTTTTAACCCTAGGTATAAACCAACACAACCTAGGGTTTTAACCCTAGGTTTTAAAAACCATCATTCCAATGAAAGTAACAGTAGTAGGCGCCGGTAACGTTGGCGCAACTTGCGCAAATGTTATAGCAGAGCGCGAATTAGTAAACGAAGTAGTTTTACTTGACATCAAAGAAGGCACAGCTGAAGGAAAATCCCTTGATATGTGGCAAACGGCACCTATTAATATGTACGATACACGTATTAAAGGAGTGACGAATGATTATAGTGCTACAGCAAATTCAGAAGTAGTTGTGATTACTTCTGGACTTCCTCGTAAACCAGGTATGAGTCGCGATGATTTAATCGCAACCAATGCAGGCATTGTGAAGTCGGTGACAGAACAAATTATTAAGTACAGTCCTAATACAATCATCATTGTGGTTAGCAACCCTCTTGACGTAATGACATACTGTTCTTATTTGACTGCAAGAATTGATTCCAAGCGTGTTTTCGGAATGGCTGGTATTTTAGATACTGCTCGTTATCGAGCCTTCCTAGCTGAAGCATTAGATTGTTCTCCAAAAGATATTCAAGCAGTATTGATGGGTGGACATGGTGATACGATGGTTCCACTTCCGCGTTACACCACGGTTGCTGGAATTCCAGTTACTGAATTAATCGATGCTGATAAACTTGAAAAAATTGTTCAACGTACCAAATCGGGCGGTGGAGAATTAGTGAATTTAATGGGCACTTCAGCATGGTATGCTCCAGGAGCTGCTGCTGCACAAATGGTGGAAGCCATTGTACGTGATCAAAAAAGAATTTTCCCAGTTTGCGCTTGGTTGCAGGGTGAATATGGTGAGAAGGATGTTTACTTAGGTGTTCCTGTTAAATTAGGTAAGAATGGTATCGAAGAAATCATCGAACTTAAACTAAACAAAGACGAAAAAGAACTGTTATCAAAATCTTCTATCGCGGTTAAAGAAGTGATGAGTGTATTGGATAATATGTCGGTTACGGCTAAATAATATTTCGATTACACAAAAGCCTGCGACTAAAGTCGCAGGCTTTTATGTTTTATAAACAGGCTTTTTTGTTTTTAAAGAAATCGCTTTAATTCATTTTCATTGGGCAATCTACATGTTGCCCTTCGACCAAAAAGCGTGTAACGAATTTTCGCAAACGCATTGTAAATTGTATTTCGAATAAATTTTGGTATCAGGATAAACACATAAAATATTCTCCATGGATATCCTAAATCCCGAAGTATGTATAGTACAGCGGAAGAAGATTTCAGCAAAACACCTTTCCGAATGTATAATACACTTTCAACTTCTAGGATAGAATAGTGAGCCAATAAGAGCTTCCCTCTTTCACTCTGACTGGCAGAAAATAAAAACATATTCTGATTATCTCTCTTCAACAAAAACTGAACTCCCCAAGAACAGAAGTTGCAGTAGCCGTCGAAGACAATAATCTTTTTAGAATTAAATTTCGAAAAATGGTTCATTAAATACAGGCATCAAATTCGCATTTCGACTAATTCGTATTTAGCATCTTCTGAAATAGGTTACTTAGGTCGTACAGTGATGGCATAAGGATCCACACTCACTTCAGGATTAAAATCAGGATCTTTATCGAGCGTATTTAAATTGATGATACTTAAATAACCATTTTTACCAGAACAAGAAGCTGCATGATGAGGAGCAATTCCACCAGTTACATTTCGATTTGCAACATACACAACTTGTTTCTTTTCATCGACCACTAAACCATGCGGCTGCCAACCCACTTTAATTTTCTTTACTTCGGTTAACGAATTGATATCAATAACGCTGATAGACCCTCTCATATTCGGAAAAAAATCATCTTCAGTATTTGTAACAAAAAGCAAATCATAAGAAGGCGCCATTGCAAATTCTAACGGCACTTTTCCGACGGGAATCACTTGTATTAATTGATCATTGCTGGTGTTAAACACGCGAACCTGATTCACATTGGTGTCTTGACATGTCACAAAATATTTCGAATAATCGGGACTAAAAATAATTTCATGAGGACGCATTGGGAATGGCAACTGCCAAGACCCAATTGGATTGATGTTGACGTCTTCGTAACTCACTAAATCATTAATTGGAATTTTTAAGATCTTACTAATGTCTTGGCAGGTAACATACAAAGTATCATTATTTTGATTTAGTGCTATACCATGTAAATTCGGAGTTGGATTTCCAGTGATGGGAAATGGTCCCACCGTGTTTGACGTGCCAGCATCAATATCGATAAATGCAATTCTTCCCCCGTTATAATCAACAGAGTAAGCCTTTTTTGAATCATTTGAAATCGTAATCGTATTCCATCCACCTGCAATTCCATTTCCAATAGGAATTGTTTTTACCAATTGATCCGTTACGGTACTAAAGACTTGAACAATATCGGAATTCAAAAAAACCACCAACCAATATTGGCCATCAGGAGTTACCTTAATATTATGTGGCGACTCGGGTGGAGATGCTCCTGGATTTTGTCCAACATTTACCATCCGCATAGCAACTCTTTTATCAGCATCAAAAACTGAAACTACGTCACAACCTTGATTTGCAACATAAAATTTATGGCGTAAAGGATCGTCGGCAAACATTACTTCCCCTTCTTTGCTTGGAGCACCCGCATCAATCCAATCTCTCAATATTTCATACTCTGCTTTTGAAAGTGGCGGTTCATTTACAGGCATTGTTGGCAACACTACTAACCCGAGAGTACTATCCACATTAGTAAAATAACAGAGTGTACTAAAATCTGAACGAAAAGGGATCACCACTGCTCCGTTGCTTGTTCCATCGAAGGTGACATCCCAAGAACTCAAATCTAATCCTGCAGCAGCATTTTTGCTAAGCGTTGTATGGCATCCGGGAGTTGCACATTTACCAATAATAATTTTTTCTACTTGGGGTGGAAATCCATTATTTGAAGGCACAAGCGCTTCATACTTGTCATACTTACATCCCTGAAGCAACAAGAAAACAACAATCAGAAATAAATTATTTGCCTTCATTAATCTCCTTCTGTAATATATACATTCATAGAATCAAGACCACTCACCATCGAAGTATTAAATGGTAATCCACCTACACAAATCCAATCACTTGGATCTAACAAACTATCGATGCCAATAGCATACACATAATATCTTCCACAGTTCAAACTATCAATGCTTGCATATGCTGAATTCCATTCTGCACTCACAGCGTAATCATATTTTGTGGTATCTGGGCCAGGAAACTCACACGGATTATATTTAATAAAAACTCTGCAACCTGGTATGGGTCGACTGTGATGCACCATTTTAAACATCATTGTTAATTGTCCTGTTCTTCCTTCAGAGCAATTATCTTCTTCCTCTTTTTTCTTATCCTTACATTGAATAAATGTAACGCATATCATCAGAATGATTGCTCTGAGAATTATTCTTTTCGTATTCATAACAGATTTATTCATGAGCATTAATTTTTAATAAATTTTTGGGTAAACGATCTTTTTGAATCACTCACTCGACACAAATAAGTACCAACTTCCCACTTAGAAACATCTAAATTTATTTGTTGACGATTACTTTGGATAGTGTAAATAAGTCGACCTGTTATATCTACAATTTCAATTAATTTTCTTGTGGAACTTTCCTTTTCAAAATTTAAGACTAAGTTCAAATGAACTGGATTTGGATAAAGATTAAAAAAGACACTCTCTTCCACTTCTGAATTTATAGATAGCGATTGATTTTGGGTGTATAATACCACTCCTCCTGACAAACTTCCCACTACTAAATCAAACGCTGTATCGCCGTCCACATCAGCCATTGCAGGTACAGCAAGTTGTGGCTCATAAATATTTTGGAACATTGAATCTAATAACGTAAAAGCTCCCGATAAATTCCCATCAATATTTCCGAAATGATAAATGTAGCCGCTTAACGATCCTACTAATAATTCATAATTACCTAGCTTATCAAATAATACGGGAGCCGAAAATCCAGCAAAAGCACCACCTTTGGCGACATTCACATTTCCGAAATTGTTTGAAACAAAACTAAAAATTGGACTAGCAAAAGTTCCTGTATTTTCATAATAATTCAAAACTCCAGCTCTTTCGCCAATTAACAAATCTAATTTTCCATCTCTGTTTACATCAATTAATTGTGGAACCGCATTATCACCAACATCTATTGATTGATAATTCACTTGCGATAGGACAAAGAGGCAAGGATTACCTGCGCCCGCTAAGTTTTGAAAATAAATAAGACCACCATCCGAATGACCAACGATCATATCTGGATCATTATCTCCATCCACATCTCCGAAAGTCAAATAAATTGCAGTCAATAGATATGTTGATAATGAAGAGTAATCATCTGTTATTAATGTGTATTCAGCCTTAGCACCTACTCCTGTATTTCTATAATAGGAAACTTTAGCAATTGAGTTTACTGGATTAAAATAAAAATCATTTCCAATTAACAAATCCAATTTCCCATCTTGATCCACATCGAAAAAAACAGGATGAGCACCAGTGCCTACCTCAATCATTTCGTCAACTAACCATCTATTTGTTTGTTTACTAAAAACATTCGTTTGATTATTTGTTGTGTTTTTATAAAAACTAACATTATTATAATCTTCACCTGTTGGAAAAAAATTAGCAACAATTAAATCTTTATTACCATCATTATTGCCATCAAAATAGTGCGGGCCTGCAACATCAAGCATAACAGCTGGAATATTATAGGAAGGAAATGTAGAGTCTTGCGCACAGATCCATGCCGAATCAGGAGTACCACAATTTTCCAAAAACAATAAATTACTTCCTAATATATCGCCATTCAACACGTCTTTATCTCCGTCGCCATCATTATCATATACTACCAACGATGATCCAGCATGCCGCATACTCTTGTTAGAATTGTACAGTTGGCTACCTTCATTACTTATCTCTTTCTCTTGTTCAAAATAAGCTCGGTAGGGATTTGCAGCAATTAATGGACAAGTTGGTAAGACAGGAGGAAGTACAGCAACATTTGAATTATTTGCCAACACAAAATAACCCCAACAAACAGGGATATAATGAAATTTCATTTGCCCTGCTGTGCCTGTAGAATCCATGGAAAAACTTTCATGATGTTCCACCCAGGATCCGCTAATGCTAAATGCCAAAATATCCATATCTCCATCATTATCGAGGTCACTCAATGCAGGAGCATTTACACGAGAAGCATAAATATTTGTTTGAAATCCGCCATAATGTGTTTGTATAGAATTTGTGATTGGTGTAAAAAACAATCCCATTCCTGATGAATAATCATTTCGATACATTGAAATTCCACCTCCATAATATGAAAACAAATCCATGTCGCCATCAAAATCAAAATCAAAAGTTCGCACCCAACCTTCCAAATCCGTTGGGAATTTAGAACGATATTCAGGTGCATATACATAAGAGGAGAGATTAGCTTGCATCAAATTAATAAATGGATTCACACGAAAACTAGGCGCATCAAATTCTATCAAGTCCATTCTATTATCACCATTCAAATCTATTTCTGCAAAAATTGGCGTGTTCATTCCACTAGCCCAAGGATTTTGCAATCGAGTACTTCCGTGAAATACTGCGATGCTTGTATCGCGGAACATGTAGGGTAATTGTCCATTCGAAATAAATGGGAATATCACCATGAGCAATATACATCTAAAGCTGTTTTTCATTTCTGTACACATAATTTTTTAGCATATGTTAAACCATTACTAACTATTTGTACTATATAAACTCCAGACGTAAGATGGGAGGTAAAGAGTTGCATCTGTCTTTGAGCAGTAGATGTAGAATATAATTTTCGTCCAGAAAGATCAAGAATTGATACCTGTAGTAGCTCGTGGTTAGATTCACCATTGAAATAAATAGTGCAATAATCACTTGCTGGATTAGGGGCTAATGTGAAATCCAACTGAGATGCAACCTGATGAATTCCAGCAGAAGTATATTGAGTATATAATCGCATGCCACCTGAATTACATCCAGTCAACAAATCAAATTTTGTATCACCATCAATATCAGCTTTTGAAATGGTAACTCTTTTCAGCTCTTTGATATCTTGAAAAGTTGAATCTAAAATAGTAAAGGTTCCTGTTAGATTTCCATCAATATTTCCATAGTGATAAATGCTTCCTTCATCAGAACCTACCAATAATTCATAACTTCCGTTATTATCAAATAAGAGCGGTGTACTAAATCCAGCAACTTCTCCTGGAACTAGAACATTTACATTTCCAAAATTAGAAATGTTTGTTGGGAAAAGAGGATTGATACTTGTTCCTGTATTTTCAAAATAATTAAGGATTCCACTTCTTTCACCAATGAGCAAATCAAGTTTCGAATCACGATTTACATCCACGATTTGAGGTGCGCTATTATTTCCAATATCAATTCCTTGATATTGGGGCGAGGCAAAAACAAAATTGCAAGGGTTTCCAGCTCCAGCAGTGTTAGTATAATAAATTAGCGATCCATCTCCATTTCCAAGCAGTAAATCATCATCGTTATCTCCGTCCAAATCACCGAACGCTGGAAATAACCCGTATTGTGTGATCGAGGTCAAACCCATCCAATCGTCTGTAATTAGTGTAAACATGGGCTGAGTAATTGTACCAATATTTTTAAAATAGGCTAGACGTGAATACGCAAGATTTGGATTGACGTCATAATAAGAATCATTCCCTGAAATAATATCGAGGAGTCCGTCCTTGTCAACATCAAAAAATGTAACGTTGGCAGCAGTTCCAAGGTCGATGGTTTCATCCGACAAAAACCTAGATTTAATAAAATTAAAAACATTAGAACAATTATTCGATGTATTCTTGTAGAATAGCAAATTATTGTAATCTTCTCCTACTGTAGCAAATGGACTAACCAGCATATCATTCAAACCATCATTATCGAGATCTAAATAATAACCGGCAGGCAAATTTTGCATATCGACGGATACATTATACACTGGAAAAGCAGAATCTTGAGATACAATGACTGCTGAATCTGGAGTGCCACCATTCAATAAAAACAACATATTTTGTCCAAGGATATCTCCATTCAACAAATCAACATCACCATCACAATCATGATCTAAAGGAGTTAATACAGATCCTGAATGTCGATTCCTATTTAGTAAATTATCATTAGCAATTGCCGATCTACAATTTTGATTTAATAAACCAATATTCGTAAGTCCACTCAGCTTAAAATATCCCCAGCAATAAGGTTGTAGCGTAAACAAGAAATCGCTGCAAACACCTAAAGAGTCCATCGAATAATTTTTATGATACTCTAGGTAATTACTGGAATTTGCAAACGTAATCACATCCATATCTCCATCACCATCTACATCATAAAGTGCGGGCATGTTCACTTGACTCACAAAAATATTCGTATAAAATGTTCCGTACCATGAATTCAACTGAGCACTTACTTGTGTAAACTGCAATCCAGTACCTGCTGCGAAATCATTTCTCCAAACCCCCATTGCATTATTTGTATACGAAAACAAATCGAGGTCGCCATCGCAGTCATAATCATACGATCGAACCCAGTCGTGTAAAGTAGGAAATTTATCAATGTATTCGGGATGATAATGATATGCTGAGGTACTGCCGCTACCATCATTCAAAAAAGTTGAAACTCTATTTCCGATTCGATCGAACATGAGTAGATCGATTAAAGTATCACCATTCATTTCGATTTCAATAGGCATCATCGAATTAAATCCTCCTGTCCAGGGAAAATCTAAAGTATCATTACTATTTACAATAACCTTAGGCCTTTGATCGAGATATAATAATTGGGTTTGAGCCGTTGAATTTTCAATAAACCCTAAAATACTTAGGATGGTAAGTAGTCTAAACATTGCATTGTATTGTGTGTTTCAAAGATAACACGTTCATTAGCTATAAAAGTTCTTTTATGGACTGATTTTTACACATACTATACAAATCACATCCTAATTGAGTGTTTTTATTCAAACATCTCGAAATTTAATCCTTTTATCGATTTATAAACGATTTTCCTTACTCTAGACGCACGCCTATTTCAAAATATGGTAAATTCGTCTGATCAAAAACTAGATAAAACAATGCCTTCATTTGATATTGTAAACGAAATAGACATCCAAAAGCTGGATAATGCAATAAATGTTGCAGTTAAGGAAATTTCATCCCGATACGATTTTCACGGTTCCAAAACGGAGGTCGATTTGGACAAAAAGACAATGATTATCAATGTATTGACTGAAAACGACATGAGAGTAAAAGCCATTCAAGATATCTTGATTTCTAGGATGATGAAACAGGGCTTAGATGCTGCTGCTCTTGATTTTGGAAAAGAGCATTATGCAAGTGGCAATATGCTGAGAAAAGAAATAAAGGTTAAAAAGGGGATTGATAAAGATACCGCCAAAAAAATAGTTAAAGTAATCAAAGACAGCGGCATAAAGGTACAAGCATCCATTATGGATGATCAACTTCGAGTAACCGGAAAAAAATTAGATGACTTACAAGCTGTAATAGCTTCAGTAAAAGGAGTTAATGTTGATTTACCCCTACAATTCACAAATTTCAGGAATTAATTTTAACATAATTTACATTTCGTTAAAATTGCTAATTCTATCATTTTCAACCTAAAATGTCAAACTTTGGTCACATTAGCCCTTAATTACAACAATTAGTTAACATCTCTACGTTTCATGGTTCAAGGAGATTCCTTAATATTGTCACCCTTAAAAATTCGAAATTTAAACCAATTAATAATTAAAAAACCAAAACTGAAATTATGAGTCAGACGAAATCAGGACGCAGCATTCAGGGGATGTTGGCTGCAATAGTAATCCCAGCAGCGTACATCCTTTGTTTACTAATCTTTAAATTTATTCTTGGAAGCCCTTCTAACTTTCAAGACAACAATCCGGAGTTAAATCCTTTGCCTGGAAACTTCCTCGGAATTATTTACAAAGGAGGATTTATTGTACCTATCCTAATGGCATTGTTGGTTATTGTAATCACTTTCGTTATTGAGCGATTTGTGACAGTAAACAAATCGAAAGGAAAAGGAAGCATTGACACTTTCGTTCACAACATGAGAGCTGCTCTTTCGAAAGGAGATGTAGACGGTGCATTGAAAGAGTGTGATCGTCAGCAAGGATCAATTGCCGCCGTGGTAAAGTCGGGACTTGGTGCTTACAAGCAAATGGCGAATGAAAAAGATTTAGATAAGGAGCATAAAATTGCTGCTATCCAGAAAGAAATTGAAGAAGCGACTACGCTTGAACTTCCGATGCTTTCTAAGAACTTAATTATCATTTCAACTATTGCTTCTATTGCTACCTTGATGGGACTATTAGGAACGGTAATCGGAATGATTCGTGCGTTTGCTGCACTTGCACAAGCAGGTTCTCCAGATGCAACCGCACTTGCAACGGGTATTTCGGAAGCACTTATTAATACAGGATTAGGAATTGGTACATCAGCAATCGCTATTGTATTTTATAATTTCTTTACTAATAAAATTGATTCTATTACTTACGGAATTGATGAAGCAGGTTACTCTATTGTACAAACCTTCACTGCACGTAACTAATATTTAAAATTCAATTATTATTTAAATTCTAAAAATATAGTAGAATGCCAACAGTGAAGATGCCAAAAAATAGTCCATCCCTCGACATGACGCCGATGGTAGACTTGGCCTTCCTCCTGGTTACGTTCTTCATGTTAACCACACAGTTTCGTCCTGACGAACCTGTTATCATCGACTCTCCGTCGTCAATATCTGAAAAAATACTTCCAGACAAAGTAATGATAGTTGCTATTGATAACAAGAATCGAATTTTCTTCAACTTAGAAGGAAAAGAAATTCGCAAAGCGATGTTACAACAAATGGGTGATAAATATGGTGTGAAGTTCGACGATAACGAAATGATGCGATTTTCAATCATGTCTACTTTCGGAATGTCTGTTCAACAGTTAAAAAAATACATAACGTTGGATACAGAAAAACGAAAGGAGTTTATGGACAAAAGTGAAGGTATACCTTATGATTCTTTAAACAATCAGTTGGGCGATTGGATTCGATTTGGTCGATTAGCCGATGCTCAAGTGAATCCAGATGGTCCTAAGGAAAAGCAAATGCGTTTCGCCATTAAAGGGGATGCACAAGCAAATTATACCAGCGTAAAACGTGTTATCGATATATTCCAGGAGATGAAGGTAAACAGATTTAATCTGATTACTACATTAGAACAAAACCCTATCCAATAACAAGAGATCCAAAAAAATGGCAGACGTACAAACCAACGACTCGGACTCCGGTAAGGGCGGTAAACATAAAAAAGTTAGAGCCAAGAAGCAGAGTACACACATCGATATGACTCCGATGGTTGACTTAGCGTTCCTTCTTCTTACCTTCTTTATGATGACGACCACGTTTGGTAAACCCAAAACGATGGAGATCAATATGCCGGTGAAACCCGACACTCCCGAAAATCAAACTCTCGTAAATAATGCAGTTACAATTTTATTAACTGGCGACGATAAAATCTATTGGTATTTTGGAGAATTAAAGCCAGAAACCAAACTAGAGTTGACCAACTATTCGAATGACGGCTTAAGAAAATTATTTCTTGACAAGAATAAATATGCTGTCGATCGTATTAAGCAATTGAGAACTGAATCAGCCACCAATAATATGGCAGATTCTACGTTAAAACGATTGGAAGTTGAAGCTAAAGGCGCTAAACAAGCATTAATGGTTCTTGTGAAAGCAGACGACAAAGCAAAATATAAAAACGTTGTTGATGTTTTAGATGAACTAAACATCACCATGGTTGGAAAATACGCAATTGTGGATCTTGCTCAGCAGGAATTTGACTTAATAAATAACTTTAAACCCCAACCGTAGCTATGGCAGAATTATTTAACCCATCTTGGGATGACGCCATTAACCCTGAAAGGGCTGAAATGGTATTTGAAAAGCGCAACAAAGAATATGGAGCTTATGTTCTTCGTACTGGTTATTCGCGTACAGCATCTCGTGCGCTCATAGCTTCGTTATCCTTTTTTGCATTGATGATAAGCCTACCAGTAATTGTTCAAATGATTAGCGGAATGGATGAAGGCAAAGTGGATACATCCGTGGAAGTGACTGTAGAATTAAAAGAACCACCTCCACTCGATAAAAACGAACCACCACCACCGCCACCACCACCACCACCACCCACCATTGAAACGGTAAAATTTACACCACCAGTTGTTGTTGATCGTGAAATTTTAGATGAAGAACCTCCTGTTCAGGAAGTACTCAATGAAACTAACGTTGGTGTAGTAACGCAAGAAGGTGATGACAATGCTACAGAACTTCCACCTGAAGAACCCTTCGTGGATCCGGATGCTGGTAAAGTATTCACTTATGTAGAAGAACAACCGACTTTCCCAGGTGGAGAAGCTCAGATGTACGCCTATTTACAGAAGAATATTAAATATCCTCCACTAGCCCGTGAAAATGGTATCACTGGTAGAGTTTATATGACTTTCGTTGTAGGGCCTGATGGTGATATACGTGACGTAAAAGTGTTGCGCGGAATTGGGGCAGGTTGTGATGAAGAAGCTATTCGTGTTGTTAAATCAATGCCTAAATGGAAGCCTGGTAAGCAAAATGGACGATCTGTAAACGTTCAGTTTAACATGCCGATTAACTTCACATTGAAATAAAATAAATTTAAATGAAAGAAAACCCTGATACGTCATTGTATCAGGGTTTTTTATTTTTTTAAGAATAGATCTTTTGATGATCTCAGATCACTTTTCGAACAAATCCTATCAAGGATCACTATATTTGTGCATGGCTAAAACCCCTACCCTCTATTATTTCACCTTAGTAATGTCAGGTCTTTATGTTGTACTTGGACTTTTTGTGATGTTTTCTCCTAGTATGGAAGAATTTTTACCGGGATGGAAGCACTGGGTATTAGGAGTGATGTTGATTGCCTATGCATACATTCGATTTAGAAGATTGAAAAAATTGAAAGAGAGCATGGAAGCTAAATTGGAAGAATTTGAACAAGATTAATTTCCGAAAAACACAATTGATATAACTAACTGCTAGCAAGAGCTTTAATTGTATCTCTAGAAAATTGATCTAAGTCATTAAATTGTATTTTTTGTCTCTAAATCACCAGAAATTCTGATCTTTGTGTACAGGAAAATGCAGCTGATTTCGTTATACTAAAAATGAAAAAAATATTAGTCCTATTTATTCTAGTTGGAATTATTTCCTCTTGTGGTACTGACTTCAATAAACCTTATTCAGATACTCCCACCTCTGGCAAAGTAAACATGGCAGGAGATGAAACATTAGAACCGTTGATGGATGCGATGTCGGATACATTTATGGGTCTTTACCAATATGCTACCCTTAGCATGAAATACAAATCGGAAAATGATTGTTTCCAAGATCTCATTAATGATTCGGTGAAAGTAATTTTATCTACTCGTAAATTAAATCAAAACGAAACCGAATATTTTAAATCACATCAATTAATTCCGGTAACTACTAAAATCGCCGTAGATGCCATTGCACTTATCATCAATCGAGAAAATTTTGATAGTCGTTTATCTATTGCTCACTTAAAATCCATCTTAGAATGAAAAATTACAACATTGTCTGAAATTCAACCTTCCTCTCCTTTAGGGGCAATTAGTTTTGTGTTCGACAATAACGGTTCTTCCACTATGCGATTAATTCGTGATAGTTTGATGAATGGAAAAACGAATTTTCCGTCGTTTTGTTTTGCTACTAAATCCAATGCACAAGTCATCGACTATGTAGAAAATAATAAAAATGCAATTGGCGTTATTGGTGTCAATTGGATCAGTGATCGCGACGATCCAAAGATGTTAAGTTTCAATAAGCGAATTCGAGTAGTATGGTTAAGTTCTGCTGAAAAACCCATCTACCCAGATGATTATTTTGGACCGTTTCAAGCATATCTGTTCACAGGAGATTATCCATTGAAGCGTGAAGTTTACATGATTAGCAGAGAAGGAAGAGCAGGTCTTGGCACAGGCTTTGTCTCCTTCGCGGCTGGAGAACAAGGACAACGAATTGTTCGACTTGCTGGATTACTTCCAGCATCACCTTACACAAGAGATATTAAACTAAATTAAAATTCAGAATTTATTCTATTAAAATCGACATGAAAAAAACCATCATAATTACAACCCTTACTTTCTTTAGTAGCTTACTTTATTCTCAATCATTAAAAGAAGCTATTCGTTTAAATGAAAACGAACAGCAAGAAGCTGCTGCAGCCATGTATCAGCAACTCTTACTGACAGAACCCAATAATGGCATTTTGTATTATTACTACGGAGAAAATTTTATTGATGCTGAAAATCCAGAACAAGCATCTGTAGCTTTTCAAAAAGGATTAGAAAAAGATCCAGCTAATGCTCTCAACTTAATTGGCCAAGCCGAAATTAAATTAATGGTTGGTGACATGGCAGGAGGAAAAACGCTTATTGACAAAGCGGTGATCATGGGAAATGGTAAAAACGCGTTGGTATTAATGGAAGCTGCCGAAGCTTATATGCATTACAATAAAGCGCAAGATTTAATGAGTGCGCAAAATTATCTGGAAGCAGCTGTTAAATTGGATCCAAAAAATCCGGAAGTATATAATTTATTAGGTGACTTATATTCGGAGTTGAACAACGGAACAGAAGCTGCTTCAAATTATAATAAAGCTTTAGACCTCGATAAAAGTCAAGTAAAAGCATTGTTGCATAAAGGTCAGTTGTACAAGCGTGCTACGAACTTTGATGGAGCTATCATTGAATTTGAAAATGCAATTAAGATTGACGCTAACTTTGCTCCTGCCTATCGTGAATTGGGAGAGGTTTATTTCAAACAAAGAAAAACTGAAGATGCGAAAGGCGCGTACAAAAAATATTTAGAGTTAAGTAAAAATAATACGTTTGCCCGTTTACGTTATGCTTTCTTCCTTTTCGATAGTGAAGATTATAAATCGGCACAAGCAGAACTTAACTTAGTAAATAAAGTTGATTCAAGCAATTTATATATGATGCGAATCATGTCTTACGTAGCATATGAAGTTGCTCTCTACGATACTGCTTTAAAAACCATCGACAAGGTATTCAGCATTACCGAATCAGATACTTCTCGACGCTTTGGTAAAGACTATGCTTACTACGGAAAAATTTTGAGTAAGCAAGGAAAAGATTCATTGGCGATTGTATATTTAGAGAAAGCCGTGAGTATTGATCCACGCAATTCAGAATTATATGACGACCTCGCTAAGATGGCTACCAAACTAAAGAACTATGAATTAGCTGTGAAAACTTATGAGGGTAAAATCGCAAACGTTGCTAAAGTATTAACAGCCGACTATTTTAATTTAGGCAAAGCGTATTATTCAAATAAGAATTTTTTAATGGCTGATAGTATTTTTACAAAGGTTACTGAACTTAGTCCTACCTGGGCTAATGGATATTTGTATCGCGGTAGAAGTTTGAGTCAGATCGACACTTTATTTAATACTTTGCAAGCGATACCACTTTATGAAAAATACATCGAGTTAAACTCAGTAGACTCAGCAAGCACAGCTAAATATAGCCGAGAGCTAATTGAGGCGAACAGCTATATTGCGGTAGCATACCTTCGTCAGAAAGATTGCATAAAATCACTTTTGTATTGGAAAAAAGTACTTGAAATTGATCCAAAAGTGCAGCAAGCTATTGATGCAATAAAGATTATTAAGGAGTCGAAGGATTGTAAATAATTCTTAACCTGCAAGCAGGTTAAGAATTATTAATTCAGAATTTAGAATTAGGAATTAAGAATTAAAGGGATTGTTATGTGGATTAGTCGCGAGGCCTTGAGTTATAGTATTTGCGAAATCCGATTAAAATTGCAAATGACCGAATTAATTTTGTTTTGCAAGTTCATGAATTGGTCTAAAAAACAATTATGAATTCTGATCGCGAAGCCTCGCGACTGCATTCTGCATTCTTAATTAATTTACTCCATCACCACCCATCGTATGGTTTGCTGCTGTTGTTTGGACTGTATTCTACAAGTGTATAAACCTGCAGGTAAGTTTAAGGATAGTTCTTGTAAGGTACTCCATGGAGGCAATGTTTGACTGTACACTCTCTTTCCTTCTACATTGTAAATTTCGAGTATACCACCCTCGCCTTTTGGCAACAAATAGATTAATTTAAACTCACCTCGGCTGGGGTTGGGATACAATCGCAATTTAAAATCAATTTTAATTTCTTCATTGCCTACCCATGCCAGCGTATCGCAAGGACTACCCGCCCACCTGCCTAAATTATAATTAGGGTGGTTTACATCCGCTCTAAATGCATAACAAGGCAATGAAATTGAATGTTGTTGCACATCGCAAGCCAAGCCCAAACTATCGGGAAATTCAATACGGTGCATTTTTAAAGTACTATTTCCGGTTGATACATAAATTTTACCATCTGCTCTACGGTTCATGCACCAAAAATCAGTGGCAAAGGGGGGATAGGGGGAATAAAATCCATCATAAAGTGCTACTCCAATTTTGGATGCCTGCACATTAGCGGCATCTAAATCGAATTGATAAATATTTTGTGATGAACTAGTATATAAAAATCTTCCACTCGGACTAAATTCATTACCAAAACCGTCACTATTGTCAATAATCAATAATTGGGCATTTGACAATATACTATTACATCGGTCAAAATTAAACACTCTTGCGTCATGGTAATAAACACTACCACCTAAAGGTATACCTGTAGTATATGCGAAACGATCACCATTTGCAGAGAACTTTGGAGTACCCGCATTCTCATAGCTAGAAGGAAACCCAAACCCTTGTTGAATGTGAAAATTAATTCCTTGGGGATTGAATAAAAAAATAAGCAATGTGTCACTAAAGGCTTTCTGAGCAATAATCCACCAATCTCTACCATTACCATGACGACAAGCCGCCAATCCCATATCCACATCTCCATAATGAAAAAGCCAATTTTTTTGCGCAGTTACACCTCCCAAACCTCCATCCAACGTCATATCAATGCGGGTATAAAATAAGCGATCACAGGGAAAACCTCCCGTAATTGAAAAAGTTTGGTGCAATAAAACATACCCATTACTGTCACCCGGAAATGGTAAAATTAAATTGGAATGTGTAAACGGAATACCACTACTTGCCCATGAAGCGGTGCCTGGATTAGGATTGAGTCCAGACCCATTAAGCATGGTGTCGCCTGCCGCATTCATAATAAAAATACCATTACTCGACATTAAAAAATTACCATTGGCATCACTTATGTTTGCTTGCGCAGCACGGAATGGTATAATAAAACTATCGGGTAATACTGTTGAGCTTGTTGTATTACTGAGTAGTTGTGCTCGCGTAGCCGTTGCAAACGGGCTTAGTCCTACGTCGTAACCCAATAAGAAACGATGATTTTCACCTTGGCTTAATACTTTTGCATTTACTAAAAGCAATAATAATTGAAATAGTAATGCAATATTTAATTGAATACTATTTTTCATTTTTGAATTATTAGCTTAGAATTGTATACAAAATTTTTATTAGTAGTACAACGAATTACATACACCCCCTGCAGTATTCCGCTTTGCGTAAACTGCAGGGCAGAGCCTTGAGCAAGATTTTGAAGATTTAGCTGTAAAGCAGGCGATTTTTCTTGAGATTTAATCGAATAAACGAGGCGACCCATTTGATCAAATAACTCAATGGCTTGGATAGCATCCTGACGATCTACTAAATCTATTTTTATCAAGTCACCGGCAGGGTTTGGGAAAACGAGAATTGTCGATTTTGAATTCTCTATTTCATCTCCACCTTCCTCTCTAAAAATTCCTTGTTGCAAACAGGTTATGGCATCGTTATAATCAAAATGCCATCCCATGTATTTTAAATAATTGCGTGCAATGAATACATAAGGCCCTCCTGCTTGTGGGCATTGACGTGCAATGGACAGGATCTCTTGAAAATTAGAGGCTATGGCTCCTTTTCCTTCTGTTTGAAATGCATCATAAATGGTTAATTCTGCATTCATAATTCTGAATTCTTAATTCTTAATTTTTAATTAATATCATCCTTCCACATCAGTCTCGCCTTCAAATTTAAAACCGAGGCGTTTTCCAGTGGTAAATGTGCTTTGCATGGTGTTAACCATAGCTTGAAATACTGTAATTTCTTTCATGGCATCGAATGGTGGAACATCAACATCAATATCTAAACTGAAGGAGATAGCGCTTTCAATTAAAGAACGAATTGTTGCTTCACTAGCTTTCATATTTGGATAATCATTGAACAATATTCCAAGTTGACGTTTTCCTTCCACAAAAAAATATCCTTCTTTGTTGACAAAGACTCTTGCAACTAAATGACCTGTATCTTCTTTCCGATCAAATTTAAATGAGTCGGAAAGAAAATTATAAATACTGATCATCCCCACCGTACCTCTGCTCTCATCCAAATTTACATAACTCGATTTCCAAACGGGATGAGCCGAATTAAACACGAAGGCATTGGTATGCATGATGAAAATCAAAACATCCTCAGCTACTTTAATTTCTGCTTCGAAGGTACCACGATCTTTATATTGAATTTTAATTCGAGTTTCTTCCTTGATAATTGCCGACTTAAGTTCTACTTCAATTTGTTGCAAAACGGATTTAAACAACGTAAGCACATTAAAGGTGCTGTCTGTTACATCCTTTGCCAACCCTCCTTTTTTCAGAATGGTATTGACTAAATCGTTGTTGGCTTTATCCATTAGCTTTCATCAATAGAATATAAACTTAATAAAAAAACTAGTACGCTCTAGCAAACACTACGCGTTGGGTAGATGGATTCCCTGTAAGAATACATTTTCCTGCTTCCAATTTATTTCCAAGAGGGATACAACGAATGGTAGCCTTCGACATTTCCTTTATTTTTTCTTCTGTTTCTGGGGTTCCATCCCAATGCGCATAGATGAATCCACCTTTATCATCTAAAATTTTATTGAACTCTTCCCAGGAGTCTGCTCGATAGGTATTCTCTTCTCTGAAAGTTTGTGCCTTTTTGTAAATATTATCTTGAATTTGACTTAACAAATGTTCTACTTTCAAATCAAGATCTGTAACTTGATACACACTTTTTTCCTTGGTATCACGGCGAGCCACTTCTACGGTTCCGTTCTCCATATCGCGTGGACCTACAGCAATACGAACAGGAACACCTTTCAATTCATACTCTGCAAATTTCCATCCTGGCTTATGCGTATCACGGTTATCAAACTTCACCGAAATTCCTTTTGCCTTTAGTTTTGTAATAATAGGTTGGATGAATTGAGTCAATAATTCCAATTGCTCATCTCCTTTATAAATGGGTACAATCACCACTTGAATTGGCGCTAATCGAGGAGGTAAAACCAAACCGCTGTCATCACTATGCGACATAATTAAAGCACCCATTAATCGAGTTGAAACACCCCAAGAGGTAGCCCAAACAAAATCCTGCTTCCCTTCTTTCGATGTAAATTTCACATCAAAAGCTTTTGCAAAATTTTGACCTAGAAAATGCGAGGTGCCGGCTTGCAATGCTTTTCCATCTTGCATCAAGGCTTCAATACATAGCGTATCTAAAGCACCTGCAAATCTTTCATTCGCCGATTTCCTACCTTTTAACACTGGAATGGCGAGAATATCTTCAGCAAAAGAGGCATACACTTCCAGCATTTGATTCGCTTCTGCAATAGCTTCTTCTTGTGTTGCATGTGCTGTATGACCTTCTTGCCACAAAAATTCGGTGGTACGTAAAAATAATCGGGTTCGCATCTCCCATCTCACCACATTGGCCCATTGATTAATCAAAATAGGTAGATCGCGGTATGATTGAATCCATCCACGGTACGTATTCCAAATAATGGTTTCCGATGTTGGACGAACGATTAATTCTTCTTCCAGCTTTGCGGTTTCGTCCACGATTACGCCTTTTCCATCAGGATCGTTTTTTAATCGATAATGTGTAACAACTGCACATTCCTTAGCAAAGCCTTCAACGTGACTTGCTTCCTTCGAGAAAAATGATTTTGGGATGAAGAGAGGGAAATAAGCATTCGAATGTCCCGTTTCTTTAAAACGTCGATCGAGGTCCTGTTGCATGCGTTCCCAGATGGCATAACCATAAGGTTTTATCACCATACACCCTCTCACGGCAGAGTTTTCGGCTAAGTCGGCCTTGATTACTAGATCTTGATACCATTGGGAATAATTTTCTGCTCTTGGTGTTAGTTGTTCGCTCATAGGATATATATCTTTACAAAGTTTGGCATTGTGTTTGCCTCGTCGTTTGACACAGCAAAATTGGAAAACTGACTGCACATAGCCAATCAAATCTTAAACTATTGACAGTTCAGTCCATCAAATTGTTGGTCAAACATAATAAAAAGAGAAAAAGCCATGAAAAAATTAACCTTTGTACTCATTTCAGCTGCCATCAGCTTGAGTGCTTGTTCATCAAGTAAGACTGCAAGTCGAGAATATGATGATGTTTATTATTCAGATCGTGATGCCATAGCTGATGATTACAGTCGAAGCAACAATACTCAGCAGAACAATTCCAATAACAATGGTTCAAATGAAAATACATCTGAACCAACTCAAACTAATCAATACGATTCTCAGAACAACTCTCAAAATCAAGAGAATCAGTCAGAAAGCGGCAATTATTCTAATAACGACCGTTTTGACAACAACCAAAATTCATCTGACAATTCAAACTCTTCTTCTCAATACCAAGATCAAGAAGGGAATACATACATAACTAATAATTATTACGACGACGATGATTATTACGATTATGCCTATTCAGCACGTATTCGCCGCTTTTATCGTCCACTTGGATGGAGTTATTACGATCCATTCTATACCAACACCTACATGTATGATTACAATCCTTATTCTTGGGGTGTAAGTGTATATTGTGGTTATAGCTGGTGGAATCCTCCTTATTATTCAAGCTGGGGATACAATTCGGGTTGGAATATAGGTTTTAGTTATGGTCCATCTTGGGGATGGGGCCCATCATGGGGATGGAACAATGGATGGAATGGATACAATCACGGATACCATCATGGCTATTGGAATGGTTATAACCAAGGTTATATGAATGGTTATTATGCCGGATTATATAACGGTACTTTCAACGGCAATTACTTTAACAGTTATGACTCTTACAGCTACTATTATGGCCCAAGAAAAAGCGGCAGAAATAATGTGGCAAACAATGTACCTGGAGGTAGATCGGTTGGTGAAATTTATGGAAGAAGTTTAGTTTCCGATCCAAAAACGCCACGTACATTTACCGCTACTGATGGGGTATCTGCGATAGGCCGACCAAAAAATCAGATTACATCATTGGCTTCACAAGCTTCACAGCCGGCGAGAAACGCTGAGACGCCTAGAAATCCGAAAAACACGAATGTGGATCCACGCACAACAACTCCAAGAAATGAAAACGGAATAAATACCAATCCGAAAACAACTACTCCAAAAAACGACGGAACTAATTACACTCCACGTACTACAGAGCCAAAAACTACTCCTAAAAACGATGGAACTAATCCCACTCCACGTACTACAGAGCCGAAGACGACTCCAAAGAACGACGGAACTAATTACACTCCACGTACCACAGAGCCGAAAACTACTCCAAAGAACAATGGAACTAATTACACACCTCGTAATACAGAGCCGAAAAACACGACTCCAAAAACTTACGAGAATAATTACGAACCCAAGAATTCTGATCCTAAGCCTACTCCGTCCAATCCTAAAGGAAATAGTTCAAATCCTCGAAACAATGATCCGTCTGAATACAACACTCCAAAATCAAACGACGGATCTACGCCAAGAAATAATAATTATTCGAATCCGAGGGAGAATGAGCCTGTAGAAACTACACCACATAATAATGATTACACCCCGAAGAATTCTACTCCTCGGAATGAAAATAATAATTTGACGCCTAAAAAGAAGCGCGACGAGAGTCCAAAACAAAACTCTTCTCCAAAGAGCTATAACAATGAACCAAGAAGCAACGAAGTAAAATCGAGTCCAAGAACTTCAAGCCCCTCCTATTCATCTCCTGCACCTTCAAACAATAGAAGTTCAGGATCGAGTAATTCATCAAGCGGCGGACGAAACAGAAGATAAAATAAATTTGTCACAGGCTGCAATTTAAAAGGCAATAGCTCAATTTAATTGACTTAATCGCTTTCACTAATTGCAGCCTTTTTATATTCACCACATCCAACCATACACCATGCAAAAAAAATTGTTTATAATCATTATTCTCATTTCAAGTTGTACAGCATCACAAGCGCAAACTGATGCGGATGCTTTGCGATATAGTATGCTTAACTATGGAAGTACTGCACGATCGTTAGGCATGGGAAATGCTTTTGGCGCCTTAGGTGCCGACTTCAGTTCATTATCCACCAACCCTGCAGGGATTGCTGTTTATAGAAGATCAGAATTTTCAATAAGTCCGATGTTTTCCAATCGCACCACAGATGCCAACTATATTGGAAAAGATAATAGCGACAACGCATTCAAATTTTCTTTTGGAAACTTAGGAATGGTTTGGGCTTCGAATCGAGAAAATTCATCATCCGATTGGAAAGGGGTTGCCTTTGGAATCGGATATAATAGAACCAATGATTTTAATGGAAGGTATACAGCATCTGCAGGCAATGGAAAAAATTCTTTACTCGATAATTATTTAGAAGAGTTGGATGGAGTCGATCCAGATGACATTCCAAACAACTATCCTTTCGATATTGATTTAGCGTGGCAGACTTTTTTAATTGATACTTTTACCAATGGTGGAAATGTCGAATATTTTAGTGCTGTTCCCTTTGCTGGAGCTTTACAGACAAGAACTGTAGAAACTAAAGGCGGACAAGGAGAATGGGATTTTACTTTTGGTGGAAATTATGATGAAAGACTTTATTTAGGATTCACTTTAGGAATTACGTCTTTACGATATGAAGAAGAAAGTACTTGGGAAGAAAAGGACAATCAAGACACCATACCCAACTTCACCAGTTTTCAATACAACCAAGATTTAAAAACAACGGGTAGCGGTATCAATTTAAAATTCGGTGCAATTTTTCGCCCTGCAGATGCTATTCGAATTGGAGTAGCTATTCACTCCCCTACTTGGTATACATTAGTAGATAAATATTCAGCGACCATCAAAACTGATTTACAAGATGGAAATATTCGATCGTATGCTGCACCAGAATTTATTCCATTTGATTATAAGATTACAACTCCTTTTCGTGTGATGACTAATCTCGCATTAATCTTAGGAAAGCAAGCGGCACTGAATGTGGATTACGAATATTTAAATTACAGTCAAGCACGAGTAAAACCAGTTGACCGATCTTTTTCAGCTGATTTCAATCCTGTGAATAATGCTATCGGCAGGAAATATACAGGATCACATAATTTAAGAGCTGGGGTTGAATTCCGATTTGATCAATTTCGATTTAGAACAGGAGGATTTTATTCTACTTCTCCATTTAAAACAGCATTGCGCGATTCGAAAGAGAATGACTTAAGTAAAATTGGTATAACTGCGGGATTTGGTTTTCGTGAAAAGAAATGGTACTATGACTTAGGTTATTCGTGGTCGCAGCAAGGAAGTTATTTACAGCCTTATTCTCTCAACAATCAAATTACGGAAGGAATTACATTAAAAGAAACTGACCATCGTGTGTTGATGACATTTGGATTTCTTTTCTAGTGGTACATGATGAATAATAAAACCGAGTAAACTACTTTTCCAAAACACGGAAAACGAAATCATCAATAAAGAATTTCTGCTTTGAAGCATTGAAGAAATAAATTGATACTTCATCGTCAGGCAAAATATCTTCGACTAATTTATATCCGGCATAGAACGAAGTCCATGATGCATTTTCAATTGGGAAGTCGTGCAATTGAACACCTCTCCATAAAACATTTTCTCCCTTCCTATCAATAGACACAACGAACACAACGTCGGTTAAAATCGTATCGGAAAAATATTTACAAGACATTTGATAAACAGAACCCTTTTCAAAACCAAGATTCGCTGCACTCGACTTATAAGTAGCACTATAATCTTGGTCGGGATTCATTCGCATCGACCAATTCCCTTCTAATGATAAACTATCGCTTCTAAACTTTTCATCATTTTGCCAAGAAGGTTTTTCAAAATTATTTGAAACAACAATTAAAGTTTCAGGAGATAATGCAATAGGCATTGTACTATCCTTTGAATAGACCATTACTCCAGCATTGAAAAAAGGATCGAACTGAACTAAATATGGAAACTTTTCAGCGATGATCATTTCCACTTCAGGTGCATGATAATTATTAGACCAACCATGAATCATTGTTTGCGCGGTAGAAGTATCTACCATTTGCTTTAACTCTACAAAATGAGCTGCTCTATTACAAAGATATTGTTCAAATACAGGAGAAGAAGGATATCTTTTCGAATAATAATGAATGTAATTTGGATGGATCACATTCACCGTAGCTAAAGTTTTTTTCGATCCGTACTTTGCATTATAATCCGCCATTTTTTCAGCTACCAATTTAAACGGAGCAAAATTTTGTTTACTATAAAATTGTTGTGCAAGGATGGTGCTGTACGAAGTTAAAAGTAAAGCCAAAATTAAAAACGCATAATTCCTTTTGTTAAAAACCGGAGTTTCGAACCACGAGAACATCAAAAGAAGTATACAGGGGAAACTAAACAATAAGATGGAATACTGAAAAACTGGATTCTTATAAACAGAATAAAAGTACGCGATTAAGGCGGGAAGAATAAAAAACAAAAGTGCCATACTATGTTGCACCTTCCATCTTACCTGAACTCTTAAAACAAAAAACATAATAACAATTAATACGAACAACATGAGCAATAAAAAAACACTTTCATTAAAGCAATACAATACATATTTCCAGATGGCATCTTTTTCAGGTGGCCCTAACCAGCCTTCAGATCCACCCAAACCGCCGATACTAAATTGGTACAAGAAAACATTTACATTAGGAATATAAAACAAGAACATTAAAAGTCCACAAGCTAGATACTTTAATCTATTTTCCCTTTGAATCAGAAACAATCCGGCCAGACCAACAATGGCTGTAAAAAGAAAACTGAAATAATGTGAATACATTGTTCCCACTCCACCGATGACAAACAACAATGCTGTTTTCCAACTCCACGATTGAGATTTCCACATCATAGTAGACCAAGAATACAAAACCAACAAACTAAAAAACAATCCAGGGCTATAGGGTCGGGCGAGTTGGGCGTAAAGAATTGGAAATTCCAACGCAACAAAAACAGTAGTTGCCATGAGTGCTGGAAATTTTCCGAAAAAGTTTTTCCCGGTGAGATACAACAACGGAATAGATAATATACCTAAGAACACAAATGGAAAACGCAACACTTCTTCACTCACTCCAAATAGATGGGTCCAAATCCAAAGAAAAGATTGAACTCCGATGGGATGCATATCCGTTAATCGAACACCTTGTTCGATCATTTCAGAAAAGGAACTATAATTTAACCTTGTAATGGCACTCAACTCATCATTGCTGAGAGACCAATTATTATAATTATAAAATCGAAATAGTGCTCCAATGAAAACCAGAACACCTGCGATTTTATCTTCAAGGTCAAATCGTTTCATTGTCACTTAATTTTTTCGACGTTGACATACTATTTCATAGAGCACCATTCCGGTAGCCACAGAAACATTATAAGAAGCTACGGATCCTTCCATTGGTAATTTCACAGAATCATCGCTACGTTTAATATACTCCGGTGAGACCCCATTCTCTTCACTTCCCATGATGATTGCGATAGGTCCTGTTAAATCCTTATCACGAGCTAGAGCGTTTGCCTTTTCAGAACAGGCTACCACCTTAATTCCACAAGTTTTTAAATAATCAATAGTATCCTTCAAATTATCCTCTCTACAGATGGGCATATGATGCAAGGCACCGGCGCTGGTCTTAACTGCATCCGCTGTAATCAGGGCAGAACCTCTTGAAGGAATAATAATTGCATTTACTCCGGTACATTCGGCAGTACGTGCGATGGCTCCCAAGTTTCGAGTATCCGTAATTCGATCTAAGATAAGCAACATCGGCATTTTACCTGATTCAAAAATTCCAGGAATAATCTCTTCCACTTTACAATAAGAAACGGTGGAGAGATAAGCAATAACCCCTTGATGATTATTTCTTGTTAAACGATTTAATTTTTCGACAGGAACAGATTGAAAATGCAAACCTGTTTTTTCTAATTCCGTTTTTAACTCACGGGCCAAAGGATTATTCAATCCATTTGGATAAATACCTTTTCAAATTCCTTTCCAGCTTGAAGTGCTTCCATCACTGCTCGCGTACCATAGATCATGGTTAAATCACTTTCCTCTTTATACATTCTCCTAATTAATTATCATTTACAATACGACCTTGGCGCCATTGATCAACGGCAAGGTACCAAACATTTTCATAAACGGGTTGGCGGATGAGCGCGTAATCATTATTAGAAAATGGATTATTCATTTTTCTAAAGATGAAAAGTATATCAGGGAAACCAACAAGTCCTGAATATGTCCATTGTTCGGTCTCTGCATCTCTATAAATTGAGATTGGTTGACCCATTACCAAATAAATCATTCCACGATCGGTTTTCCATCCTTCCATATAAGAAGTAAAAGCTCGATTTGCATCTTGCACACGATTATAAAATGCTCTAATTAATCCGCGCGCTCTTTCTGGCGACCCTCCTACTTCCAGCCAAAACGCATCCAGTTCTGCCTTCTTATTCTCCGCGTGCATTAAATGTTCGTACTCCTTTCTTGTTGTCAAATATCGAGTTGCCTCAATAAGTTGCTCGGGCTTTGTCACCTTTGGAAAATCGACATCCATACAATTTATTGTTAATCCGCTTAACAAATTGGTATCCATTTGAAAATAATAAATTCCATGTCGAGGCAAATTAATATTTCCAAAATCGTTTTTATGCACAAGAAAAACACTATCCGAATACATACTAAATTTTTCATCATCAATCACCCGAAAAGGCATTGCTGCTAAAGGAAAATCCCTAAAATAACATCGCACCCACAATGCTTCTAGACCAGGGAAATTCGATTCAATGGCAATGGAAGAAGAGCCCGACAAATTATTATTATAACTAAGTTCGCCTTTATTATTTTTAACAATAAAACTTTGATTGGTTAATTTACTTCTACTATTAATCACAATATTTCGAATAGACTCAGCTTTCCGATTGAGGTCTTTAAATTTCAATCGAAGGATACTACCATCTTTAAAAGAGGACGCAATTGATAAGGAATCGCTTACTGCGGAGAAATCTTTATCGGATCTATAAGTAAACTGCACTGAACCAGAATCAGAAGGATGTGTTGTAGAATACGTATCGAATATCGAATATTCCACCAACAGCTTACTTGAAAATGATTTACCATCATTTACAAAGAGCAAATCCTTTTCTTCAACAGAAAAATGAAGCATAGAGAGCTCTGTACTTTTATGAAACAAGAATACATTAGGTGAAAATGTTTCAGACTGATAAAAAAGCTGTGTCGTCAAATTTTCACTACTTAGTTTTGAGGATGTTTTACATCCCACAAAAACAGCAAGAAAAAAAGCAACCAGAACCCAATTCACAAATTGGATTCTTCGCATTGAACACTTGAGTTTTGTTGACGAAAACAACATTATTTCGACTGCATATTAGCATTTACATCTTCATTACCCTCGTCCAACTCTTCCATGTCTTCTGTACGGTCGATTAACTTCTGATTAATTTGCTTGGTTGTTTTTACGCCTAGTTTTTTCAAACTTTCCACTCTCGACACTAAATTGCCACGACCGGTATGCAATTTATTCATCGTGCTTTCGTAGGCTGACTGCGCATCATTCATTTTCTTACCAACTGAAATCATATCGTCAATCAATGCAGAAAACTTATCATAAAGGTCACCGGATTGTCGAGCAATTTCCACTGCGTTCTTATTCTGGTATTCCAATCGCCAGATACTTGCAATAGTTCGCAACGTTGCTAGCAAAGTAGAAGTAGTTACGAGCACTATATTCTTTTCAAAAGCTTCATTAAACAACTCATGATCTTGTTCAATAGCGAGTGCAAACGCGGGTTCTACCGGAATAAATAGCAAAACAAAATCCAAGGTATTTATACCGTGCAAGGATTGATAATTCTTTCCGCTCAAATCTTTAATATGCTTTCGCACCGAGCTAAGATGTTCTCTTAACGCTAAAGCTTTGGCAACATCGTCTTCTTCATTTGCATAACGTTCATAGGCGATTAAAGACACTTTAGCATCCACCACAATACTTCTTCCTTCGGGCAGACTAATTATTACATCGGGTTGAAAACGTTTACCTTCATCAGATTGCAGACTTGACTGTACAAAATACTCGCGTCCTTTCACCAATCCAGAGCGCTCCAATATTTTTTCCAAGATCATCTCACCCCAATTACCTTGTGTTTTTGCTTGTCCTTTCAATGCAGAAACCAAATTGCGAGCTTCATCACCAATCGACTTATTCATCGTTTGCAATTGAACTAATTGCTCCTTTAGCGATTGATTCTCTTTAATACGCTCTTCATGGGAAGTTCGAACTTGAGTTTCAAATTTCTCTATTTTATCCTTAAGAGGATTTAAGATATCATCCAACTTTGTTTTATGATCATCTTGAATACGCTGTGAATTCTTTAAAACAATATCCGATGCAATTGCGCTAAACTGTTCTTTCATCTGCACTCGAATTGTTTCCAATTCACTTTTATGTTCAGTGAGACGAGCTTCTAAAGATTGCGCAACCGTTTCAGCCTTTACCTTAGAAGCATTCAATTCCTTCAATTCGATTTGCAACGAATTACTTATTTGTTCAGCTTTTACCACTTGTCCACGCAGATCATCTACTTGCTGAAGTAAAACAGCCTTTTCTCTTTCCACATTCATCGTCAAAGATGAAGCATTATTCAAATCATCTTTTGATCGCATCTTCAAAAAAAGGTAAGAAAGCAAAGCTCCTACCACGATTCCGACAATTAAATACATTAAATCCATCATCAAACAAAGATAATAAATGCCTTAGCATACCCTAGTCCAAGCCATAAAATTAACCCAAAAAAGTCATTAGACTTTTTTGCCCTATGGGCTGACGATTGATTGTGAAGCAACGATTCAGATAATGTTGTTAAAACAAAAGTAAGAATTGCTTCAAAATCAATGTCAGGGTTAATCCCGACGATTCATTGAATTATCAATGTATCGTCGGGATTAAGTCAACAAACACTAGGACTCAAATTCTGGTAATGATTCCATAAATTCAAATTGATCTTCTGATCTTTTCAAACAATAATGTTCATTTCCATTAGTCAACAGCACATGAGATACCTGGAGAGAAAAATTATACCGAGCTGCTTGTAAAAATGTCTCCTGAGAAATTTTTACAGATGGTGCTTTACATTCAGCTATTAGCCAAGGTGCTCCAGACCGATCATAGATGACCACATCGGCACGCTGGGACAAGCCATTCACTTTCACTATTTTCTCAACGGCCATCAGAGATAAAGGATATCGATAAACCTGCAACATAAATTGAATCAGATTTTGGCGCACCCATTCTTCTGGCGTTAAGGCCACAAATCTCCTCCTCACTGAGTCAAAAATTTGTTTACTTTGCCCTTGTTCACGCACCCTGAAAGAAAAATCTGGAAAGTTCAAGTGTTCCAATGTCGAATCATTCATTGCTCAAAATTACATTTCTAATAGGGAGGAATAAAATTATAACTCCAACTTGTAAAAATATACTATGAAAAGTAAAAAAGAAATAGTTGAAAATTGGCTTCCAAGATACACTGGAGAGAAGCTTGAGAAGTTTGGAAAATACATCTTACTTACTAATTTCCAACACTATGTGGAGTTATTTGCTACATGGAACAAAGTGAAAATTGTTGGATTAGACAAACCGATGTCTTGTGCAACGGCAAAAGGAATTACCATCATCAACTTTGGCATCGGGAGTGCCAATGCCGCCACAATTATGGATTTGTTAGGTAGTATTAAGCCTAAGGCCGTTTTATTCTTAGGAAAATGTGGTGGTTTAAAAAGAAAAAATAAAGTTGGAGATTTGATATTACCCATAGCAGCTATTCGAGGCGAAGGAACATCCAACGACTATTTTCCGCCTGAAATACCAGCTTTACCCGCATTTAGTTTACAGAAGGCTGTTTCCACCTCCATTCGAGATTTCGGAAAAGACTATTGGACAGGAACTGTATACACCACCAACCGAGGAGTATGGGAGCACGATTCCGAATTCAAAAAATACTTAACCAAACTGCGATGCATGGGTATTGATATGGAGACGGCGACTATCTTCATAACGGGATTTGCAAACCAAATTTCTACAGGTGCATTATTATTAGTATCGGATCAACCCATGATTCCAGAGGGAATTAAGACTGCAGAAAGCGACACCAAAGTAACAAAGAGTTATGTGGAAGATCACATAAAAATTGGAATTGCTGCATTGAACGAAATCATCAACAATGGTAACACTGTAAAACATTTGAAATTTTAATTCAGGATTGAAGAGTAATGGCGCAGAAGTCAATTGATGAAATAAAAAGAGATTTAAAAAATAAGATCTACCATCCTATTTATTTACTACAAGGGGATGAACCTTATTATATAGATGTAGTAACAGACATGTTAGAAAATTCCGTGCTTGATGACATGGAAAAAGAATTTAATCAGACTGTGCTTTACGGTAAAGACTGTGAAATATTAAGTTTGATAAGTGCAGCTAAAAGATATCCGATGATGTCGAATTATCAAGTTGTCATCATTAAAGAAGCACAGGAAATAAAAGCACTCCTACCAAAAGCGAAGAGTAAAAGTGACGATGGAGGAGAAGAAAAAAACGATAGTGTTCCACTATTAAATTACCTTACGAATCCACTTTCTTCGACGCTCCTTGTATTAGCGATGAAGTACAAAGGACTTGACAAGCGAGGAAAATTGTACAAAGCCATCGAAAAAAACGGAGTTGTATTTGAGTCGAAGAAGTTGTACGACGACAAACTTCCTAAATGGATTGAAAACTATTTAGCAGAAAAAAATTCGAAGATCACTCCGAAAGCGGCACAACTTATGTCGGAGCATTTAGGAAATGATTTATCGAGAATCGCCAATGAATGTGACAAATTGCTAATCAATATTAAATCGAAAGAAACAATAGACGTACAACATATTGAACTTTATATTGGAGTTAGCAAGGAGTTTAATATTTTTGAATTACAAAAAGCACTAGGCAAAAGAGATGTTTATACTTGCATAAAGATTGCAAATTACTTTACAGCAAATCCAAAAAGCAATCCCATACAAGTTACGATGGCAATGCTTTACTCCTATTTCTCTAAACTGTTATTATTTCATTCATTGAATGACAAATCCAGAAACGCTGTTGCTGTTGCATTAAAAGTAAATCCATTTTTTGTAGATGATTATTTCACGGCAGGAAAAAACTACAGTCCGGAACACGTAGAAAAAAACATCAGTTTACTTCGCGAATTTGATTTAAAATCGAAAGGTGTAGGTGGCTCCACCTTAGGGAACGAAGATTACATGAAAGAATTTGTATATAAATTAATTCACTAGAAAACGATTGCAAAACAAAACTCGAATATCTGTTGTTTCCTATTTAAATGCTCGACCTTTTGTATTTGGTATGGAGAATCAATTGCTGGAAGATGAATTCCTCATTGAAAAAGACATCCCCTCTACTTGCGCCCATAAACTTATCTCCAATCAAACGGACATCGGTTTAATTCCAGTAGCGATGATTTCCTCTTTAAAAGAATCACATCTTATCACTTCCTATGGAATTGTTGCAGATGGAAAAGTAGATTCGGTTGTACTTGTTAGTAATACTCCATTATCACAAATAAAGAAAATCGTATTAGACCAAGAGTCGAGAACATCCGTATTACTTGCAAAAATTCTGGCTAAGGAATTATGGGGCATCCATCCTGAATGGATCAACGAAAATAAGGAAAGTGCAATTCTTCAAGAAGAAGAATTTACAGCAGCTGTTATAATTGGAGACCGAGCATTGAGATACAAATCACAGTTTACCTATTGCTATGACTTAGCAGAATGTTGGAAAGAGCTTACAGGGCTTCCTTCGTTTTTGCTGCTTGGGTGAGTAACAAAATAATTGATGACCGAATAATTCAAAAGCTAGAACTGCATTTCATTATGGTGTTTCCCATCGAGAAGAAATCTTTCCAATATTAGCCGCCGAATATCCTGAATTTAATATTTCGCAATACTTACACGAAAGAATACTTTATAAAATAGATAGCAAAGCTCAGGAGGGACTTCAACTATTTTTAAAAAAGATAGAGAAATTACATTAAAAATATTAAGCTCTATGGTCGCCATCAAAATCGAAAAGGCGATCGGTATCGTCCGATGCTTTTTTTATCAATTGCATTTGCGTTTTCGTCAAACCTTGATCTTGATTATTCATTCGAGCGTTAATTTTTTCGCTAGATGAGGTAGCCTTCTTACGACTTGGGATTAAGCGAACCATCAATTCATTCACAAAAGTTAATCGTTGCGCGGGTTCTAGCTGTTGCAACAAACTTTTCATTTGAACGATGCAATCATCGAGTTCTTTCTTTACTTGAGTTTCAGAATTAGTTTTCATGGTTGTGGTTTTTGTCTTTTTACGTTAAAGTGGTTAAAGTGTTTCAGGCCATAAAATCTTCTGCTAACAGCTAAGGATTCGTTGCGTCCGAAGGACGACCAATGAATCCTATGTTGCACGGAAGCTTTGGTAGTTTTTAAGCTTATGGGGATTTCGATATTAGAGCAGGATAATTTCAAAAACTCTCATCCGATATTTTTATTTTTAAAAGTGTTTGAAAACGAATTTTATACTTTTACTTTAGTTTGCTGATATATTTTAATGCTTTTTGAATGAATATTTTCAATTTTATTTACCAATGGACATAGCAACTTCAGTCCGCCTATTGCAGATTTTTTTTAAGCTTTGATTTCTTTGTTTGGATTCCCCCATAAAAGACGGGGCAGGCATGTTGGTGGTCCGCGAAGCCAAACTTCAATAGTAACCATCGTTTGGGTTTTGCAGCAGGAACATGTTAATGGATCGTATGCTATGGCAGACGCTGTTTTTTCAGGAAGATACACCGCTGGTAGCTGCGCTCGTATTTGCGCTATGGCATTTAACTTGCACGTGCTGCTTAGTATTCCATAATGGCGGATGCGAGTAAATCCCTTTGGAAGTATATGCATTGCAAAGCGGCGTATAAATTCCATTCCATTTAGCTCCATCACTTTTTTTGTAGCTCCTTCTCGATAGTCTTTGTACTCAAAGCTTACGTTGCCATTTTCAATTGATTTTATTCTGTGGTTAGAGATAGCCACTTTATGTGTGTACCTTCCCAAATATTCTATCACACTGCCGGCATGACTAAAAGGGACGCTTGGCATATACGACCCAATCTTTCTTGAATAAATTGTTGATGAGTTTTTGCTAAGCGTTGGCATTTTCTTTTAACGCTTCCATGTATTTTGCTCTAAAGACTTTGCTCATGGCTTTCACCGGAAACAAGTACTTTCCTTTTGATTTTGCCTTTTCCAATTACCTGCTTTGGTAAGTCCACCACCAGGCACCACGCAGTGCAAATGCGGGTGTAGTGTCATGGTTTGACCCCAGGTGTGCGGTATGCAAATCATACCAGTATCTGCTCCTAGATGCTTCGGATCATTCCCAAATGTTTTTAGTGTTGACCATGCTGCTTCAAAAGTGAATTGTAAACATGCGTAGGTTGATGCATCGCTAGTTCATTTAGCAAATCGGGAAGAGTAAACACCACATGAAAATACGGAACAGGCAAAAGTTCACTTTCTCTTTTGGCGATCCATTCTTCACGATTTTTCCCTTGGCACTTTGGGCAATGCCGATTTCTACAACTGTTATAGCTCACACGAATACTACCACAAGATGAACACGCATCCACATGTCCTCCCCAATGCCGATGTGCGACAACGCATGAGTGCTCCGGAGTGTGCGTAGTTGCCATCCATTGATGTTTGGATGCAATTCCACCAATGGCCAATGCGCTTTCAGCACATGAGCCACCTCAAATTCAGCTTTCAACTTATTGGATGTTGTACAAAGTATCCAATGGACTAAAAGGCTTTTTTATGTCCTGATTGTGCTACATGCAAATACACCATCGTCGTCTCAATGTTTGCATGACCTAGCAGCTCTTTTATCGTAACAATATCCAATCCATCTTCGAGCAGGTGTGTAGCATAACTATGACGCAAGGTATGCACGTTCACATCCTTTGTGATGCCTGCTTTTTTGCTCAACATTTTGATCACCCATTGTAACCCTCGTTGTGAGAATGATGCATTAGATAACTCTGTTGTATGAGGGACTCCCATAAACAAATACGTTTGCGGTTGTTCCGATTCCAAACAGGTCTTTATTCCTTTCACCAATAATTTTCCGAGTGGAATATACCGCTCCTTATTTCCTTTGCGTTTTACCACCAGAAGTGTTCCTCGCTCCAAATGAACATTTTTATCAGCAGTGTTCTGGCTTCGCCGCAGCGAAGTCCACATCCGTAAAGTAAGCTAACCATCAAGCGGTGCTTTAACAGTGCGGCCACTTGAATCATGGCTTTTACCTCCTGTCTACTCAACACCACAGGCAACTTCTTTCCCTTTTAATTGATGGTAAGGCAATACGTTTATCATTCAAACCTTCAAGCCTAAATAGAAAACGAAGGCCATAAACCGTATGCTTAAAATAGCTCTCTGGAAGGTGTGCTCACTTTCAACAATCCGGCAGATAATCCTCTATCTGATCATCCTCCAATAGAGTGGAACACAATTAAAATGCAAGGCAATTTTAGAAATATACCGGCTATAATTTTTGCAGCGTGCTCGGACTCCTTCCAGAAGTCTCCATCCGCTTCTCAAATCGCTTATAGAGCGCATTAAATCCATCAATGGTGGCACAAGCCTGAGCTACCAGCGTATCGCCGGTGCTTTGTTTTAGGTGTAGGTGATTTTTCATAAGAAGTTCTTTTATTCTAAACTTCCTGAATTATCTTTACACAATTACGTAACAACTAAAAAATAAAAACTACCAAAGGTTTAGTGCAACAAGGACTCTTCCATACTTGCTTTTTTCACTTTAGGCCAATTAAAAAAGAATGTAGCTCCTTTTCCTTTTTCAGACTCCACCCAAATCTTTCCACCTTCCTCTTCAACAATCTTTTTAACGATTGCGAGACCAACGCCTCGAGATTCCACTTCATCACGTGCATTCAGAGTTTGGAAGATCACAAAAATCTTTTCATGATATCGAGGTTCGATTCCAGGACCATTATCCTTCACAAAAAACTTCAGTCGTTACCTTGATCTTCGCAACCAATTTCTACCTGAATATCTTCCTTATCGTTATACTTTATAGAGTTATGGATAAGATTTAAAAATACTTGCTGAAGCTTGACACGTTCGGCCTTCATATTAGGCAGGTTATCTCTTACGTTGATTACGGCATTTGCAGGTGGTCCGATAAGATCAATTGAATCACGAACCAATTCATTCACTTCGAATGGTTGAAGTTCACCTGAGTTTTTACTTGCTTTTGTGTAATCGAGAATTCCATTGATAAGTCCTTCCATTCTTACTACACGACCTTTGATCGTATTAAAATGTTCTAACACATCAGCAGGAAGACGATCACCCATATCTTCTTCAATCCATCCAGTCAAATTTCCAATGGCACGGAGAGGCGCTTTCAAGTCATGAGAAACAACATAAGCGAATTTGTCAAGTTCAGAAATTGTCTTCTCCAAATTCTTCATGTAGCGATTCATTTTCTCTTCGGCCAACTTTCTAGGGGTGATATCACTTTCGATATAGATATACTTAGCTTCGGTTTCGGTATCAGCATCGGAGGCAATGGGAGTCATTGTTATTTGAGTCCAAAACGGCTCACCCGATTTCTTATACTTCAAAAGTTCACATGAAAATGCTTCATGATTTGTGATGGCTTGGTTTAACGACGCAATTGTATCTTGATTTGACTTTTTACCAGTTAAAAGATGATGAGGGTTATTCCCAACTATATCATCAAATGAGAATCCTGTAAGACGAACAAATCCATCATTCACCCATTCTGCAATTCCTTCACTGTTGGTAATAATAATAGCATTATCTGCTTTACTCGCTACAATCGAAAGTTTATGCAATTCCTTGTTCGCTTCTCTCAATTCATTTCTTTGCACCGTAATTCTCTCAATGACTACATTTTTTCCACTTTCCAGATAATTCATCTGAGCAGAAAGAATCAACATTGCCAAAAAGAAGGTAGTGAGATAATCGATATTTATTAACTCCGCGGTATCTCCAATCAGTGTAAAGGAGATCAAATCAGTATACTCAGTTGCATACCAAAAGAAAACAATATTTATTGCGATTAGGGTGAATACGATTTTTCCAGCAGTGTTCCCTAGAAGCATGTATCCCAACAACATGAGCCCGGCCATATACATAATTGCCGATGCTCGTATTCCACCTGAATAATAAGAAATGATATGAAGTGTTGAAAATGCACCCAGAACAATTACGTAATAAGCCAGCCGATGATTTTTATGAATAGGCAGATAGAAGTAATTTGCAACTAGTACTAATCCAAGAATTCCTATAAGGATACCCGCAAAATTACCCACATCGACAACATACCAAGCTTGGAAAAAAAGCATAAAAAATTACAGCTGCTGCAGTGATCGTTGTAGTTCTAAACAGTCGATATCTCTGACGTGCGATGAGATCATCAGCAGGGATGCTATTATGATACTTTTCGTTATTCTTGAATATATTTAGATTACGCATTTTAATTTCTTAACAATACTTATAAAGAAATAAGCTATGAGCGAACAAACTATCACTATTCTTCACGTAGAGGATGATCAGGTTGACAAAATGGTTATTGAGAGAGTAATTAAACGACTCAATCTCACTAATAATTTACTGCATTCATCGAATGGCGAAGAGGCTTTGGATGTGTTGCGAGGAACCAATGGAAAGGAGAAGTTGGAGCAATTACCTCAAGTAATTTTACTCGATATCAACATGCCAAAAATGAATGGACTCGAATTCTTAAAAGAACTTAGAAGCGACCCATCGATCAGTTTCATCAGTGTTTTTGTCCTCACCACCTCCAACGATGACCATGACCGAAAAGAAGCCTATGAACATAATGTAGCCGGATACTTTGTAAAGCCTGTAGACATTAGTCAATTTGAAACCACATTCCTTACTTTGTCCAATTTCTGGAAGATTTGCGTTTGGCCATAAAAAAAGGATTTACTGTTAAAATTAGATTTCAACAATAAATCCTTGTATTATTTTGATCTAAACTAGACCTTTTGACGTTTATCCATTTTAAAATACCTGTTAATTTCTTTCATTGAAGTCCCGGTGTCAGCCATTGCCAAAGGCAATTGTTGAGCAATTTGGTTCAATAATCCATTAATATCTTCCTTATTCATATGCAATGAAAGAGGAATTCTCATGCCTGTATTATTATAAGATACAGAAGGGAATACGGATAGATTTACGTAAAATCCATTATTTATCAATCTACTTACCATATTGTACCCCATTTGAGGTTTACCTAGGCAAACAAATTTCACTGGAGAAATATCATCCGAAATCATTGGGATTTCGAGCAACTTTGCTGTTTGATTAAAATACTTAATTCGGTCTTGCAGTTGCTTTTGCATCGTATAAATTTCCGAAGACAAATGAATTTTTGCAGAGGCAACTGCTGCACCAAGAATGGGTGGCGGAATTTGAATAGAAAAAATTGATGTTTTACCATAATCATGCACACGACGAAACTCCTCCTCGTTTGGAAAAACCATTACGCCGCCGCTTGCTCCAAACGCTTTACCTAAAGACGTTGTTAAATACATGCGATCATGTTTAGGCACTTCATTTCTTACGTAACCCGAACCGTTATCTCCTGACCAACTCATTCCATGAGCATCATCGATGTATAAATTAAGTTGCTCATAAATATCCATTAACTTGACAATTTCCTTCACGGGAGCTAAATCTCCAAACATGGAATAAACCCCATCAGACAAGTACCAAATTTTCTTATGTGTAAGGCTCAATTCTTTCACACGATCTTCGAGTAAGTCCAAACGATTGTGACGAATTATTTCAACATGAATATTTCTTTCCTTTAACAAGGAAACAGCCATTTGAACACTTGAATGAACACTAACGTCCATTATAATGGCATCTTCATCACCGATAAGAATGGGAAGATTGCTTAAATGTCCTAGTGTTGTCGTATTAAAAACAGCAGCAGGAGCATCAAATATTTTAGCTAATTTTTTCCTCTAACTCACCATACAGTGGGGAAGAGAGATAAGAACGGGAAGAAGAAAACTGTACACCGAAACGAGTAATTGCATCAATTGCTCCACCCATCAAGCGTTGGTCAAGATCAAGACCGAGGTAACTGCAAGAACTAAAATTCTTCAGTTTTTTTCCTTTTAGTGTTACATGGCGACCATCAAATTCGTCATCTTCTACGGTTTGTAATATAATCCCTAACTTTTTACCTGAGATTGAAACTTCGTCTAGCAATTCGAGAATTTGTTCGTGCTTACTTTTTACACTGTTGCCAACTTCCATACGTCTTATTTGTTTTTTTTAAGCAATATATGAAAAAAAATTGCTTATACAATCTCTGCTAAAATTAGTTTAGAGATGGAATTAATTATGGTACAAAGCAGACAGTTATTAACCTAAGAATGTTAATTGAAAATGACTCCGCAACCCATAGAAATATCGTTGCTCCAGATTATGGAAACTTCAAAAAGAAAAATAAGAATTTAAGAGGATAAAGAGAAACTAATTCAACTTTGCTGTTGAGCTTGCTTCCTTACTTTAATTCAAAGCCATTACTTCGTATATCCCCAAGAGTTACCATACATGGACTTTCAAGTACTAAGTTTTGAGATAAATTTAACACTTGAGAGGTACTCGCTTTATTTACAATTAACTTTCCGATAACATTCTGTTTGGGTTGGGTTTGGAAAATACCCGTTTCTTGTGGATTTGAGTTCAAGTAATAATAATAGGTTGCTCCCGAGTTAAAGGTTCTTTCATTAGTTTGGATATTTCCTTTTGATCCGCTTGAGTAGATTCCTTCAGGATGACCGATTGCAAGCATTGCATTATTTTCCAAAACGAACTCTCCTTCACCTTTCACCACCACTTTCTCGCAATACAATTCAGCACCTTCACTAATTTGAAAGGTACGTCCTTTAGAAATAGTTCCAAATGTTTCGCCTTTATTTGTAATACATGCTTATTGGCGACAGTTATATTACCAAGTAAGATTTTGCACATTGGTTTTTGAATCCATCTTGATGTGCCAGGTCCCGACAAGATAAATTCAGAAGTGGCGCTCTTATCTGTTGAGAAAACACCGTTTAATAAAATTACATCTTCCTTAACACTCATCTTTAAAGTTGCTTTATTCTTATCCATTTGGAATCGTAGAATTCGCCTCCTTTCAAAATAAAATCTTGATCAACTGAACATGTTAAATTTCCACTGGAAGCACCAAAGAATAGTCCACCCATCTGAATAAAACTTCCATGAATATTTAAAGTACTATTCCCAGAAAAGAAAATTCCTGATAGATCTTTTCCTGTTTTCCTAATTTCAAAATCTCCTTGAATATGCTCGACTTTCCCGCCCAAATCGATGGAAGAAACATCCGCGGCATCTAACACTAGATTTCCAAAATTAATTTCGGATCGAAAAGTGCTTGTTCCATACTTGAAAAACAATTGAGTAGACTTCGGACATAACGTATTCTTTAATCCTGGAAACCACCCTGTACTATTATGTATATACATGGCACCATTGTCCATATAAAATTCATTGAACGAATAAAAATCATTTATTGATGTATCCATTTGCACAACCCCACCAAAAGCAACATACATTGCATTTAATCTTAATGGTGATGTAATTCGTAATTCTCCGCCTTTTTGATCACTAAAGTTTGTAGGTTAGAACCTGTACTACTTATCATCCGATGTCCTGATTGAATAAAATAACTGTTTCGCACTTCATTCATTTGTCGAGGAGGTATTCCAGATCCATCTCTTTTCGAATTCCAAGAATTCACTTTACTCAAAGGGAAATTACCCATTGAATAAAAGGGAATATTTGATTGAACAAATCGCTTTCCAAATGGATCCATTACCACAGGTAAATAGGAAATTGCACCTATTCGAATTTCCTTACACATAGCATCTACGGTTCCAGGCGTTGAATTCGCTGCGGCAAGAACATCAAATGTCAACCAGAAGAAATTTTTTCCTGGTAATAAAGTTTGGTTTGCAGAAAACACAAATGGCTTGTCATTAATAGTTGGAATCGTAGTCCCAACTGTTTGCTGAATGGTAAATTCGGGATCATTACCTGTATACCACAATCGGGCATTTTCGATATTTTGCTCTATGGGCATTGATGTACCAGCTGCAGAAAATGTAAAAGAATTTATTTTTACAGGAGTTCCTTTACCGCTTGTCTCCACCACAACACCAATAACTTTTTGATTAATACTTCCTCTCAATACACCACTTGTATCTTGAATAGTAGTGGCTTGTTTAAAAGTCATTGAAGTGGCAGCTCTACCCTCTTCTTTTTTTGTAAGATTGAAAACTACTATTAATAAAACTACCAAACCTGAAATGGCTGCGGTGGTAGCAATAAAAGTTAGCCGAAGTTTTGTCTTAAGTGCAGTTTGCTGTCGTAAATTTTTTCTTGCCATGATGGGCTTATTGTTTTATGCCATCTTATACTCCAATTTAAGACAAAAGGTTTTCCATCATAAATTGAAATCACTACCTCCTATTCCCGATGCAATGAGAAATAAAAAAATAGCCGAATCCTTTTTTGGACTCAGCTACTGAATTGATTTAAAACAAATTATAAATTCCCTCTTAGCGCTTGTTCTCTTTCAATGGCTTCAAATAAAGCCTTGAAATTTCCTTTACCGAAGGAACGCGCACCTTTACGTTGAATGATTTCAAAAAAGACAGTAGGTCGATCTTCTACGGGCTTCGTAAATAATTGAAGTAGATACCCTTCATCATCCCGATCTACAAGGATGCCCAATTTGGCTAAGTCATCCATATCCTCGTCTATTTTTCCAATTCTGGTTTTAAGATCGTCGTAGTAAGTCATGGGGACTTGTAAAAATTCTACACCACGTTCTTTCAACATGCTTACTGTATCAATAATATTGCTGGTTGCAATTGCAATGTGTTGCACACCTGCACCGTGATAAAATTCAAGATACTCGTCGATTTGCGATTTCTTTTTTCCTTCTGCAGGTTCATTAATTGGAAACTTCACATATCCATTACCGTTAGAAACCACTTTTGACATCAGCGCGCTGTATTCGGTGCTGATGTCCTTGTCATCAAACGTTAGGATCATTTTAAAGCCCATTACGTCTTTCGTAAAACTTAACCAATCGTTCATTTTCCCCAACTCTACATTGCCTACACAATGATCGATGTATTCAAATCCCACTGGAGTAGAATTTGATGAAGAAGAAATGGCTTTATATCCAGGAAGAAAAACTCCTTTATAATTTTTTCTTTCTACAAACTTATGGATGGTTTCTCCATAGGTATGTATGGCCGAAATTTTCACTTCACCAAAATCATCTGTAATCGTGTGTGGCTCGGTATGTGCTTTGCTCCTCTAGCCATGGTTTCATAAAAGATTTTTCTGCATCATCCACCCATAAGGCTAACACTTTTACTCCGTCACCATGATTTGCAACATGCTGAGTGATTTCATGGTTGGGATGAAGAGCGGTAGTAAGTACAAAACGAACTTTACCTTGTTGCAAAACATAGGAAGCTCTATCACGAACTCCAGTTTCTGGACCAGCATATGCAATTAGTTGAAAACCAAAAGCATGCTGATAGTAATAGGCTGATTGTTTGGCATTTCCAACAAAAAATTCGATGTGATCAGTACCATTTAAAGGAAGGAAGTCAGTAGACATGATATTCTTGTTTATAGGAACAAAATTACGTTTTTATGCCCAAAACATTCACAAAATATACTTGAAAATTGAATGTTCCAATGAATTATTCTTCATCTTTTCGGGCTTTAGGATGATGATCCCATCGCAATTGATCTAACAACTCCTCGAAGACCTGAGTAAACTCTAAAATGGGCACTGGAGGAGACTCATGATTCAATAAAATTTTCTTTCTTGGATTTTTATCGGCTATCCACAAAGAATAGGTGGGAAAGTCAGCGAGATAAGGGTTAGAATAAGAAGTATCCATGGCCTCTATTTTATTTTGATGGAT
>JADKFA010000020.1:25000-56813 GCA_016717725.1 Bacteroidota bacterium | reverse complement strand
TGATTGCGATGGATTAATTGACGAAGGTGTATTATTAACTTTCTATGCGGATGTAGACGGCGATAGTTTTGGAGATGCTTCATCTTCAACTCAAGCTTGTTCTGCTCCTGTTGGATATGTTTCTGACAACACCGATTGTAACGATAATAACGCTGCAGTTAATCCAAGTGCAACTGAAGTTTGTAACGGTATCGATGATGACTGTAATGGTCTTTCTGATGATGGTCTTGTATTCTTAAATTATTATGTGGATGGTGACGGTGACGGATTTGGTGCTGGTTTAGCTACCTCTTCTTGTAACCCAATTGTAGGATCTGTATTAGTAGATGGTGATTGCGATGATAATGCTCCACTAGTTAATCCAAGTGCAACTGAAGTTTGTAACGGTATCGATGATGACTGTGCTAATGGAATTGATGATGGTCTTGTATTCTTAAATTACTATGTAGATGGGGACGGTGACGGATTTGGTGCTGGTTTAGCTACCTCTTCTTGCTCTCCAATTGTAGGATCTGTATTAGTAGATGGTGATTGTGATGATAATGCTCCATTAGTAAATCCAAGTGCAACTGAAGTTTGTAACTTAATTGACGATGATTGCGATGGATTAATTGACGAAGGTGTATTATTAACTTTCTATGCGGATGTAGACGGCGATAGTTTTGGAGATGCTTCATCTTCAACTCAAGCTTGTTCTGCTCCAGTTGGATTTGTTTCTGACAACACTGATTGTGATGATAACGCTCCATTAGTATATCCAGGTGCAACTGAAGTTTGTAACGGTATCGATGATGACTGTGCAAATGGTATTGATGATGGTCTTGTATTCTTAAATTATTATGTGGATGCAGACGGCGACGGATTTGGTGCTGGTTTAGCTACCTCTTCTTGTAACCCAATTGTAGGATCTGCATTAGTAGATGGTGATTGTGATGACAATGCTCCACTAGTTAATCCAAGTGCAACTGAAGTTTGTAACGGTATCGATGATGACTGTGCTAATGGAATTGATGATGGACTTGTATTCTTAAACTACTATGTTGATGGGGACGGTGACGGATTTGGTGCTGGCTTAGCTACCTCTTCTTGCTCTCCAATTGTAGGATCTGTATTAGTAGATGGTGATTGTGATGATAATGCTCCATTAGTAAATCCAAGTGCTACTGAAGTTTGTAACTTAATTGACGATGATTGCGATGGATTAATTGACGAAGGTGTATTATTAACTTTCTATGCGGATGGTGACGGCGATAGTTTTGGAGATGCTTCATCTTCAACTCAAGCTTGTTCTGCTCCTGTTGGATATGTTTCTGACAACACCGATTGTAACGATAATAACGTAGCAGTAAATCCAAGTGCATCTGAAGTTTGTAACGGAATCGATGATGATTGTAATGGTCTTTCTGATGATGGTCTTACATTCTTAAACTATTATGTGGATGCAGACGGTGACGGATTTGGTGCAGGTTTAGCTACTTCTTCTTGTAACCCAATTGCAGGATCTGTATTAGTAGATGGTGATTGCGATGATAATGCTCCATTAGTTAATCCAAGTGCAACTGAAGTTTGTAACGGAATCGATGATGATTGTGCAAATGGAATTGATGATGGTCTTGTATTCTTAAATTATTATGTAGATGCAGACGGTGACGGATTTGGTGCTGGTGCTGCAACTTCTTCTTGTAACCCAATTGTAGGATCTGTATTAGTTGATGGTGATTGTGATGATAACGCTCCATTAGTATATCCAGGTGCAACTGAAGTTTGTAACGGAATCGATGATGACTGTGCAAATGGAATTGATGATGGTCTTGTATTCTTAAATTATTATGTAGATGCAGACGGTGACGGATTTGGTGCTGGTTTAGCTACCTCTTCTTGCGCTCCAATTGTAGGATCTGTATTAGTTGATGGTGATTGCGATGATAATAACGCAGCAGTTAATCCAGGTGCAACTGAAGTTTGTAACGGCATCGACGATGACTGTGATAGTCAATCAGACGAAGGTTTAATTTATGCAAATTATTATTTAGATAATGATGGAGATTCATATGGTGATCCTTTCGCTATTCAAACAACATGCAATGGAGCTCCTTTTGGATATGTTACTGACAATACCGATTGCGACGATAATAACGCTGCAATAAATCAAGGTGCATCTGAAGTTTGCGGAAACGGAATCGACGACAACTGTAACTCAAGTATCGACGAAGGATGTATCCTTTATACGTACTATGCAGATACAGATAATGATTCGTACGGTGATCCATTAGTATCAATTTCAAATTACGTAAGCATTCCTCCTGTTGGATATGTTTCTGACAACACGGATTGTAACGACAATAACGCTGCAGTAAATCCAGGGGCAACTGAAGTTTGTAACTTGATTGATGATGATTGCGATGGATTAATTGACGAAGGTGTATTATTAACTTTCTATGCGGATCTAGACGGAGACTTATGGGGAGATGCATCTTCATCTATCCAAGCTTGCTCTGCTCCTATTGGCTACGTAGTTGACAACAATGATTGTAATGATGGTGATGCTACTATTCATCCTGGTGCAACAGAATTATGTAATTTAATTGACGATGACTGCGATGGAATTGTTGACAACAACATTGTCATTACACTTGGAACAATCACAGGTCAATCTCAAGCTTGTATTCCTATTATAAATGGTTCGGCTGTCTATACAGCTCCTAACACACTTGGAGTTACGAACTACTTCTGGTCAGTTCCAAATGGAATGACAATCACATCAGGACAAGGTACCACTACAGTAGCGGTATCATGGACAGCACAAGCAGTACATAGCGGAATCAATGGACAAATGAGTCTAACTGCTAGTACAACTTGCGGAATCGTGATTCCTTCTACTTTAACAATTGATTTCAATTTCGCTGCTCCTGTAACTCCAGCTTCTATCTCAGGTCCATCTAAAATATGTCCTGGAGATGTTGTGATTTACTCTATAGCAAATGTTGCTCGTGCCTCTAGCTACAACTGGACAACTCCAGCGGGTGTAAGTATTGTTAGTGGTCAAGGAACGAATGTTATTTCGGTTGCGATCAACAATGCATTCGCAGGTGGATCAATCGGTGTAAATGCATCGAACACTTGTGGAACAGGTCCTGTAAGGATGAAAACGGTTACATACAATGTTCCAAACGTTCCAGCTGTAATCACAGGAAATAAAAATGGATTGTGTGGAGCTACCAATGTTACATTCTCTACTGCCGGAACTCCAAATGCAACAGGATATCAGTGGACAGTTCCCGTTGGAGTAACTCTTGTTTCAGGTCAAGGAACTAGTATGATTACTGTTGATATAAGCGGAGGATTTGTTTCTGGTCTAATCACAGTAACTGGAACCAATAACTGCGGATCAGGAAGTCAAAGATCACTCAGTATCATAGGAGCTCCTGGACAACCTGGAATTATCAATGGTTTAACCAATGTTTGTCCTAGTCAAAGTGGAGTTCAATATGATGTAGCTACTGTTTCTGGAGCAACTAATTATACTTGGGCAGTACCAGGTGGTGCAACCATAGTTTCAGGTCAAGGAACCAAGACAATTATTGTAAACTTCGGTGCTAATCCAGCAAACAACCAAGTGGTATCTGTACGTGCAAGCAATGCATGTGGACAAAGTGGATTGAGAACATTGGGTGGAATTTCCATCAGCTTCTCTAACTGTGGTCCTCGTTTTGGAAATGTGTCTAGTACAATTAGTCAAGTAGTACTCTTCCCAAATCCAGCTCGTGAAAATGTAAATATTCAATTCAGCTCAACTATTAATAGTGATTATCAAATCACATTAGTGGATCATGCAGGTCGAATGATTGCATCAGAAATGGGTGTTGCGACAGAAGGCACTAACGTGAAATCGTTAAATATTGAAACACTTTCAAGTGGAATTTATTCAATCGTGATTCGCCTTGGAAATGATGTTCAACAATCAAGATTACTCGTTGAATAATAAAAGTGATTTACAATAAAAAGGAAGCCCTCGATAATTATCGGGGGCTTCCTTTTTATTTTAAATTTCATTAAATTTTCAATCTGGGTAGAGCAGGTACAACCGCCTCTACCACGAGTATAAGTGAAGACTTGTTGAGACAAGGCATGCCTTGTCTCAACAAGTTTATAGAAGGTAATATTTATCTAGATTCTTGTTGCCATCAACAAATTCAAATCTCGAAAAGGAAGTCTGCAATAATCTGCTACAAATTTATTAGTGACTGTTCCTCTATATAAATAGGCAGCTGAGCGAACATGTGGATCTTTCCATAAGATAGCATCCATTCCACCTTCTTCACCCATGTTTAAAAGAATCGGTGTAAAAATATTACTCAATGCATAAGAGGCAGTACGCGGAACTCTACTTGCAATATTGGGCACACAATAATGGGTAACGCCATGTTTTTTAAATACAGGATCGGAATGATTGGTTACTTCTGAAGTTTCAAAGCATCCACCTTGATCAATACTCACATCTATAATAACGGAACCAAAACTCATCTCAGTAACCATCTCTTCCGTTACAATTACAGGAGATCTTCCTTCTTTCGAAAGGATCGCACCAATGGCAACGTCACAAGTTTTTAGTGCTTTCAATAAGATATTCGGATTCATCGTAGAAGTATAAACTCTCGAACCTAAATTTCTTTGTATCCTTCTTAATTTATAAATGGATGTGTCGAATATTTTAACATTCGCTCCTAATCCAAAAGCAGCACGAGCCGCATACTCACTCACGGTTCCAGCACCTATAATTACAACTTCTGTTGGCGGAACACCAGGCACCCCTCCTAACAATTGACCTTTTCCACCTGAAGCCGAGCTCATCAACTCCGATGCAATCAATATAGCAGCGCTACCAACAATCTCACTCATCGCTTGTATAACAGGATAAACCGAAGTTTCATCCTTCAAATACTCATAAGCCAACGCTGTAATTTTTTTATTGCTCAATCGCTGAACATAACCTTCTGCTTGCATTCCAATTTGCAAAATCGACATTAAGGTTTGCTTATCTTTAAAATACTCCAACTCTGCTAATGAAGGTGGAGCCACTTTCAAAATTAAATCGGACTTATAAACGTCTTCTGCAGAATATGCAATTTGTGCTCCTGACTCAGCATAATCAGAATCCGTAAAATTTGCACTTTTACCCGCTCCTGCCTCAATTAAAACACGGTGTCCGTTACTAACGAGCAATCCAACAGCTGATGGCACCAAAGGAATGCGATGCTCCTGAAATGTGATTTCCTTCGGAATTCCAATAAATAAATCTTGTCGCATTTTACTCACCTCTAAAACACTTTCTTGTGGTAGTAAAATCCCTTGTTGAGCAATGGATGACATTCCATGTATACCTCTAGTCATATTCACAGTTTATTTGACGCTTGGAGTCGGCAAAACTGATATAAAGATCTACTTTTCTTAGATTCAATAAATCCTCCACCTTTTCCGGCCATTCAATAAAACAAAAATAGTTAGAGTATAGATACTGTTCGTACCCTAAATCATAAGCTTCTTCCACAGTTTTCAACCGATAGAAATCGAAATGGTAAACAGGCTCTCCTTGACTCGTTTCATACTCATTCACAATAGAAAAGGTAGGACTTTGCACTTCATCGGTTACGCCCAATTGTCGACAAATAGCTTTAATGAAGGTGGTTTTTCCCGCACCTAAGTCGCCGTAAAAACAAAGTACGCGGTGATCTCCAATGAACGTTAGTAGTTCCTTTGCAATACCATCCAGATCTTTTAATTCAGTTGCATCCCACTTTTTTTTCATGCCTTGCTTTGCAATGTGATCACTGGGATTATCATTTCCTCTGGCGAAATTCCACCATGCTGAAAGGTATCCTTATAAAAATTGGCGTAATAGTTAAAGTTATTCGGGTAGGCAAAAAACTTATCGCCTTTCACAAATACATAAGCCGTACTTACATTTACTTTCGGTAAAAAAGCTTCAGAAGGATTTCTTATTTCCAGAACATCTTTCTTCTCATAGTTAAGATTCTTCCCTAACTTATATCTCAAATTTGTATTTGTATTTCTATCACCAATAATCTTTGACGGCTCCTTCACCCGAATGGTTCCATGATCGGTAGTGATAATTAATTTTGCAGGCTTTTCTGCAATTCTTCGCAAGGTTTCAAGTAATGGAGAATGTTCAAACCAAGAGCGTGTTATAGAACGATACCCCTTTTCATCTTCAGCTAACTCTTTAATCACTTTCATATCGGTACGAGCATGCGACAACATATCTACAAAATTATAGACAATCACATTTAATTTATTTCGAAACATATTGGGAACTTGATCCACCAATGCTTTTCCTGCATCTAAATTGGTCACCTTCGTATAAGAATGCTTATACGTTTTACGCATGCGTTGAATCTGATCCACTAAAAAATCTTCTTCAAAATTATTTTTTCCTTCTTCTTCATCATCGTTGATCCATTTATCAGGAAAACGTTTTTGAATTTCCGATGGCATCATCCCAGAGAAAATTGCATTTCTTGCATATTGAGTTGCTGTAGGCAAAATACTGCAATAAGTATCTTCCTCCACAATTTTAAATAATTCTTGAATAGCAGGCTGAATCACTTTCCACTGATCGTAACGCAAATTATCAATCAACAAAAAGAAAACGGGTTCTTCAGAACTATCCACTAATGGGAATGCTTTTCGTTTCATCAACTCATGCGATAACAATGGAGCTGTATCTGGATTCTTAAACCATCCCAAATAATTATTCTCTACAAATTTGCTAAAGAGGTGATTCGCTTCCGACTTCTGCATGGTTAAAATATCATACATGCCTGGATCTTTCGAAGCTTCCAATTCAATCTCCCAATACACTAATTTCTTGTACACATCCACCCATTCATTCCAACTTAAGCGATCGCTCATCGACATTCCAATTTGACGAAATTCTTGCTGGTAACTTTGTGAAGTTTTTTCAGAGATCAATCGCTTATCTTCTAAATTTTTCTTGAGCGACAATAAAATCTGATTTGGATTTACTGGCTTAATGAGATAATCGGCAATCTTCCCTCCTATCGCCTCTTCCATTATTTCCTCGGCTTCATTTTTTGTGATCATCACCACAGGAACATTGCTTCTCAAATTTTTTATTTGCATTAGTGTTTCTAGTCCACTAATTCCGGGCATATTTTCATCCAAAAAAATAATATCGTATTCTTTCGCCTTCACTAATTCTACTGCATCACGTCCGTTCGTGGTAGTAGTCACTTCATATCCTTTATTCTCCAAGAACATGATGTGCGGCTTCAACAAATCGATTTCATCATCCGCCCAGAGAATTTGTACTTTTTCCATATTTTAAATTAGTTTTATCAATTCAAGAAAAACCTTAACGATTATTCTTCCACAAAAGTACTCGAACCATCTTATATCCACCTTAAGATTCTCTTTCAATTTATTGTGCAGTTGAAAATTTCAATGTTCTTAATTGCTTAAGAATGAAGAGACAATACTTCTTCAAAAGTAAATTTAACTAAGCAAAGATATTCCGATAGCATTAGACTTCTTCAAATGGAACACGGATAACACGGATTATTATGATAAACACGGATTTGTTCACGCGTCCCTTGCGCTCCCGACACTTCGGGACCTTGCGTTCCCCGCGGTTAAAATGACATTTACTATAGATCGAAGAACTCAAATCCATTTAAAATTTCCTTCAACAAAGCGCAAGCCCATTTTCAAATATTCAAATTATCGCATTTTCAAATTAATCTCCTCGTAAAACAGTAATTTCGTCCCATTAATTCCATTCTCCATTTTGAAAACCAACAAGAAGAAAATATTTAACGACCCCGTCTACGGGTTTATCACGATTCCTCATCCTTTAATCCATGATTTGATTGAACACCCATGGTTTCAACGGCTCAGAAGAATTCGCCAATTAGGATTGGGTCATATGGTTTATCCAGGTGCTTTGCATACTCGTTTTCATCATGCTCTTGGCGCCTTGCACCTTACTACTCAATCTATTGAGTCGTTGCGCTCAAAGCATATTGAAATTACTCCTGAAGAAGCTTTAGCGGTTGAAATTGCGATTTTGTTGCACGATATCGGTCATAGTCCCTTTTCTCACGCACTTGAGCATAGCTTGATTTCAGGAATTAATCATGAAAAAGTCTCGCTACTTTTTATGGAAAAGCTAAATATTGAATTTAAAGGCCAATTGAGTTTAGCCATTGAAATATTTAAAGGTACTTACAAGAAAAAATTTTTGCACCAAATGATTTCTAGTCAGTTAGATATGGACCGTTTGGATTATTTAAACCGCGATAGTTTTTATACCGGTGTCTTAGAGGGAACAATTGGCGCTCAGCGTATTATAAAAATGCTGGATGTTCATAATGACCGACTCGTTGTTGAAGAAAAAGGAGTTTATTCGATTGAAAAGTTTATTCTCGCTCGCCGACTAATGTATTGGCAGGTTTACCTCCATAAAACCGTATTAGCCGCTGAGCAATTGCTGGTGAATATTTTGGTTCGAGCCAAAGAACTCATCTCAAAAGGAGAAAATCTATTTGCAACGGAACCTTTACTTTATTTTTTGAAGAATAAGGTAGTTGCTAATGACCTTAGCAGTCAACCCGAATTATTAGAGAAATACGCTAATCTGGATGATTATGATGTATTTACATCCATTAAAGTATGGGCAAACCATTCGGATATTGTACTCAGTCGACTCTGCCAAGGAATGGTCAATCGAAAATTGTACAAAATTCGATTGCGAAAAGACCCCATTACGAAAGATGATTTAAAGGAATATCAGGAGAGAGCCATGACCTTATTTGGAATTAGTAAGCAAGATAGTTCATACTTCGCTTTCAGTGGATCCATCAGCAATTCAGCCTATGACCCTACTGGTGAACCTATTCAGATACTTTATAGAGATGGATCTTTGGTAGAACTCTCTGCAGCCAGCGATCAGATGGACGTTGCAGTACTATCGTCACCTATACAGAAGCACTATATTTGTGCCCTACAAGAGTTAATTGAAAAGCAGTGAACTATTCCTGAACAGCTCAAAAATCTCAACAAATAATTGTTAAATTTGCAGGCTGTTATGGAATTTACTGCCCAACAAATCGCTGAACTTCTTCAAGGTACAGTTGAAGGAAATCCGAGCGAGAAAGTTTCTCGCCTTTCGAAGATAGAAGAAGGAACTTCAGGTTCTCTTTCTTTTCTGGCGAATCCTGCCTACACGTCCTATATTTACGCTACCGATGCATCCATCGTTATCGTGAATAAAGATTTCGTTCCTGAAAAGGAAGTTAAATCAACAATGGTTCGAGTTGAAAATGCAGCCCAAAGCTTTGCAAAACTTTTAGAAGTTTATAATACTATCAAAAGAAATAAAATTGGCATCGAAGAAAATTCTTTTATTGATGCTTCTTCAACACATGGTGATGATTTGTATTTGGGAGCCTTCGCTTACATTGGAAAAGAAGTGACGATTGGTAACCGTGTAAAAATTTATCCGAACGCTTATGTTGGTGATAATTGTGTGATAGGTGATGACACTACACTGTTCCCTGGAGTAAAAGTATATTCAGATTGCATCATTGGAAAAAATGTGACTCTGCATTCGGGAGTGGTTGTTGGTGGAGATGGATTTGGATTTCAACCGAACAATGGCAGTCTGCAAAAAGTGGCTCAAATTGGAAATGTGATTATTGAAGATATGGTTGAAGTGGGATCCAATACAACTATTGACAGAGCTACGTTAGGAAGTACGATCATTCGTAAAGGAGTGAAACTGGACAACCTCATTCAAATTGCACACAATGTAGAAATTGGCGAGAACACGGTGATCGCTGCACAAACTGGAGTAGCCGGATCGACCAAGATTGGAAAGAATTGCATGATTGGTGGACAAGTAGGTATTGTGGGACATATTCAAATTGCAGATGGTGTTAAAATCGCTGCACAATCAGGAGTGGGAAGTTCAGTGAATACTCCGGGTGAAATTTTACAAGGATCACCGGCTTTTAATATTGGTGACTATAAACGCACCTATGTTCTTTTCCGCAAGCTTCCTGAACTAGAGAAAAAAATTACAGAGTTACAAAGAACGTTAGCAGAAATTAGATCTACATCTACCTGATCAAAGAGCATGTCGCAAAAACAAAAGACGATTAAAAAACCGGTTACCGTTTCTGGAGTCGGACTACATACAGGAGCAAAAGTTAATTTAACTTTTAAGCCAGCACCCGAAAATCACTGGTACAAATTTGTTAGAACTGACATCGAAGGAAGTCCAGTGATTGATGTAGATGCTTTCAACGTGGTAGACACATCACGTGGCACTACACTACAACAAAATGGTGCAAAAATTAGTACTACTGAGCACGCATTAGCAGCATTAGTAGGTTTGCAATTAGACAATATCATTATTGAAGTAGATGGTCCTGAAGTTCCTATTATGGATGGCAGTGCTTCGCCCTTTGTGGAAGCATTGTTATCTGTTGGATTTGAAGAGCAAGATGCAGAGAGAGAAGTATACGTTTTAAACGAAGTACTATCGTATGAAGAACCTTCTCGAAATGTAGAGATGTTAGCGGTTCCGAGTCCAGAGTATAGAATCACCGTAATGGTGGATTATAATAGTCCAGTATTAGGAACTCAACATGCTCAGCTGCATAAAATGGAAGAGTTTCAACAAGACTTTGGACCCTGTCGCACCTTTTGTTTTTTACACGAATTAGAATCCTTAGTAAAACATGATTTGATTAAAGGCGGAGATTTAAATAACGCCATTGTCGTTGTTGATCGTGAAATTAGTCAGGAGAAACTAGATGAATTAGCGAAGTTGTTTGACAAGCCTCGCGTAGAAGTAAAAGAAAAAGGAATTTTGAATAATGTGCAATTGCATTTTCAAAACGAGCCTGCACGACATAAACTTTTAGACATCATTGGTGATTTTGCTTTAGTAGGAATGCCTTTCCAAGGACATATCTTAGCAGCACGTCCTGGACACGCTGCGAATGTAGAGTTTGCAAAAGTGATTAAGGAAGTTATTAAACGTGATCGCAATCAAAAAGTACGTACGTACGATTTGAATGCTACGCCTATTTACGACATCAACAAAATCACAAAAATGTTACCGCATCGCATTCCATTTTTATTGATCGACAAGATCATGGAATTGGAAGCAGATCGCGTAGTAGGTGTGAAAAATGTGACCATGAACGAATGGTTTTTCCAAGGTCACTTCCCTGAAAACCCTGTAATGCCCGGCGTACTGTTAATTGAAGCGATGGCGCAAACAGGAGGAATTTTAGTGTTAAATACAGTTCCCGATCCTGAAAATTACTGGACCTACTTCATGAAAATTAATGAAGCTCGATTCAAACAAAAAGTAATGCCTGGTGACACTGTCATTTTCGATTTAAAATTAATTAGTCCTATTCGCAGAGGAATTTGTCATATGAAAGGAGAAGCCATAGTAGGTGACAAAGTGGTTATGGAAGCCGAAATGATGGCACAAATTGTAAAGAAAAGCTAATGTTAAGTTCTCTCGCTTTCATCCATCCAAAGGCAAAACTCGGAAACAACGTTACCGTTGATCCCTTTACCTGCATACATGGTGATGTAGAGATTGGAGACAATACATGGATTGGTTCCAACGTTACTATTTATGATGGCGCAAGAATTGGGATCTAATTGCAAAATTTTTCCAGGAGCTGTAATCGCTGCTATCCCTCAAGATTTAAAATTTAGCGGAGAAGAAACTACTGCTATCATAGGAGACAATTCTACGATCAGAGAATGCGTCACCCTCAACAGAGGAACTTCGGCAATGGGAAGATCGGAAGTGGGCCAAAATTGCTTGTTAATGGCTTATGTACATATTGCGCATGATTGCATCATTGGGAATCATGTAATACTTGCCAATTCTGTAAATCTTGCCGGACATGTTACCATTAACGACTGGGCAATTTTAGAAGGATATGTGGGTGTATCTCAATTTATGCATATTGGAGCACATAGTTTTATTGGCGGACAAACAGGAGTCAGAAAAAATGTTCCTCCTTATGTAAAAGCAGCAAGAGAGCCATTAAGTTATGCTGGAATAAACTCGGTAGGTTTAATGAGACGAGGATTCAGCAAAGAAAATATTGAAGAAATTCAAAATATCTATCGCACCATTTTTCAACGTGGTTATACTATTTCAAAAGCGATAAGTATGGTTGAAGATGAATTTGAATCATCAGCTCATCGCGATTTAATTATTGATTTTGTTAAATCATCAGAAAAAGGAATTATCAGAGGCCCTCTGAGCAATTTTCAAAAAGCTGAATAATCATTCTGCTTTGATCCAGATTCAACTTCAATCGGCAGGAAAACAATTTCAAAAGCAATGGGTCTTTCGAAATTTAGAATTGCACATTCAAGATGCAGAAAAAATAGCGATCATTGGATTAAATGGATCAGGAAAATCCACATTACTACAAATCATTTCAGGGTTTCAATCATTGAGTGAAGGTACCATTCAGTTTTCGTTTGATGGTAAAACCGTTCCTATTGATCAATGGTATCATCAAATAGCGTATGCAGCGCCTTATATTGATTTACCAGAAGAATACAACATTAAGGAATTACTTTCTTTTTACAGCTCTTTTAAACCCTTTCAGAACAAGTTAGGGATTCCTGAGGTCATTGAGATCATGCAATTGGGAAACAGCAACAACAAAGCCATTAAACATTTTTCATCAGGAATGAAACAACGGCTAAAATTATCGATGGCGATATTGAGTAATACACCGGTTTTATTGTTAGATGAGCCCTTGTCCAATCTCGATAAAAATGGACATTTATGGTATCATACTTTAATAGAAGAATACGCAAAGCAAAAAACAATTATCGTTTGCTCAAATCATATTGAAGAAGAGATTATTTTTTGCACTTCAAAGATTGACATTCACAATTTCAAGTCGTAAGACTTGTGTAAGATTCAAGCTGTTTTTCATCAACTACCTTTCTCATAAAATAATAAATTGTATTCATACTAAGCACTGCGACAGAAGAAACAAATGCAGTAATAAAAGTCAACTATGAATAACGACAATACATTCAATAAAAATCGACTTCTTTTTATAGCAGAAGAACTATTAATACTTTCTTTTGCTCTTTCGATGATGATAATGCTTTAGCATCCTATTCAATTTACACAGACATATCCTGCAAGGATGGAATATAATAATATTATACTCCATCCTTGGGAATTACAAGAATTGCTAATTAGATGTTAGATTTATTAATTGTGATCTAGTTACTCCGCTCGATTCAAAAACATATTGAATTCATTGCGAAGATCATGAAAAATATTTTCGAATTGATCTAGTTTTTCACGTTGAATACTATGAATTTTTTGGATTCCATCATTCGGTTCAGGCGCCTTTCCATCGCCAATAGATTCAATCAAATTTTCGTGTTGCTTGAAATCATGCCGAATAATATCAAGCACTTCTTTCTGACGAATAAATTGATTTTGGAAGTGTTCCACCGAGGCCATCACTTCATTGGGACTTCCCGAGACAGAAAGTCGACCTAAGTGATTGTTAAAATGTGAAATTTCATCTTTGTAAAAACGAAGGCGATCTTGCCATTGATCATGTTCGTTTTTCATTTCTGTAAGCTGTTTTATAGTATGCATAACCTTTTTGGTTTAGGAATTCACACAATAAGAAAAGGGCTGAAGAAATAACAGCCCTACTACATTCTATTAAGAATCTTCACGTCAATTTTAATTAAAAACAAATAGCGACTCATATCCATTATTTATACATCCAAATTTAAATAATAATTCAAACCAAACAAGTCTTTCCAAATAAATTCATCTTTCGAAAATCTGAAGAATTCAGGCTTAGGAAGCAACATCTTCATTTTTTGAAAACTAGCCTCCTTTTCTTTAAATGCTACAAAATTCAGACTTTGAAGGTTACATTCTTCAAAAGGTTAGTTAAAAAATTAACATCAAATCAGATGAAGAATTCAAGGCTTGACTTGACAAAGCTGATATTGCGCTATTTCTGGTGAATAAACCCTCTTTCCTTTCAGTTAAAAACAATTGCATAAGCAAGTTTTCATCTCCTACTCCCCTCTATAAATCAAATTAATTTACTATTCAATGCTAAAAAAGGTCAAACCTTACCGAAGTGCTTATTTGCAAGATATCGATAAATTGAAAGACCAAACTGATGCTAGATTGCCTTCAACAAACAAATCAAACATGCAACATCTCATTAAGACGAGTTTAAAGGGATTTCTTTTGTTAGGCACTATTTGCCTTTTACAGATGGATTCAGCAGAAGCCCAGGTTTCGGCTACTCGTAAATATAGAGTTCTTGCTTATAAGGCAGGGCAACCGCAAGGTTTTCAGTGTATCTAACGAAGTGGATATCGTACCAGCAATTAGCTTTTATATCCCAAATACCTTTACTCCTAATGGAGATGGGATGAACGACACCTTTGGAATAGCTGGTGAAGGAGTACAAGATTTTAGCATGCAAATCTTCAATCGATGGGGACAACTCATTTCTATGAATCGGGCAATGCCAATGACCGATGGGATGGAACTTTCCAGGCGTAAAGGTGCCCATGGGGCACCTATATATATAAGGTATCCGCGAAAGGCCCAACTGGACAACGACAAAACAAAGAAGGCAATGTAAACGTCATTTTATAACAATGACGCTACTTCTACTCACATATCTATTAAAAAAAGCAAAAGAAAAAAATGAGAACTCTACTCCATCTTATTTTTCGCTTGGAATTTATCGATTAGCTCAAAAGCTTCATCATCTCTAACTCCCATTTTTAAAAAGTTAGGGAAATAAAAAGGCTGACAGATTGAACAAGTCCAAGAAAATTACTAAACATTTCCTAGGCATATCTTACTAACCCTTTTCTTTTTATTCGCACTAACTAGTAAAACACCCATCTATTTTAACAAAATAGGTGGGTGAAATCATCAAATCAACTTGGCGAACATTCGATTTTAATGGCGAACGAACTTAATAAATTGGTCAACACTAGTTTTTTATTGACAACAAAAAATTATTTCTAACTGAAAATCAATCACTTATAACTAACATTCTGAATCGTAGTTTGTTTGATTCAACATTTCCATTATATTTGACCGCAAGGAAGTAAAAAGCCAAATTTATTACGAATCAAAGACGCCCTAAACGGGATGCGAGTTTGAATTGCCATTACACACGAAACAATACACACCATTAACACAAACCAAAAAATGAAACTTACAATGATCAAAAACCAAACAAAGTGGTTTTTCGTAGCAGCCCTTATCGCTTGCTCCATTATAAGTACAAACTCCTTTTCACAGACATGGACACCCAAACATTACTGGACTTTCAATGCTAGTAATTCTTTAGCTGATTCAACAGGAGTTGCACCATTAAATCCAACTTATTTCCAATCCACCTATTCTATTGGCAGCGCCCAAAGCAATACAGGTGTTGGGAAATATTTAAAATTGAATTCAACATCAAAAGCAATTACATCGAATGTAGCTTTCTCACCTGATTCTGGATTCACGTTAGAATTATTATTTAGACCAGGAGCTAACATTAATGAAGTAGTTCAAATAATGACTAGAAGAGATGGAGCCATTAGCATTCGCTATTGTTTTCCTTTTTTTAGATTTACAACCAAGTCAATTCCTACGGGAACATCAACTGCTGTAACAGACAATTGGGATTTAAGTCTTAATGGAATTGGCAGAGGTACTTATGGTTATTATGTGGATGGCAATTGGCATCATTTAGTTTTCAAGTACAATGCAAAATCTGGGACTAAAGAAATTTGGGTAGATGGACAATTACCAATAGGGTTTTCGAAATCTATTACTGCAGGTTCCATCCCATCAAACGCTGGAAGTACTAACAGTAATATTGTCGATTTAAATACAAATACGGCTTACTATCAATATGTAGGTGATATGGATGAAATTGCACTTTATACAAATGCATTACCCGGTCAAATGATTTACAAGCACTATCAGGAATTTACCCAAAACCAATCTTATTCTTTTGGAAATTCAACGACAAATCCACCAACACCATCACCTGTAACTGCAGGATTAACCCACAAGAATATGCTCCAGGCCATCCCAATTCAACAACTGATGCATTGGTTCAATTCCAAGCTTTTCCCGCTTCAGAAACAAACCGGGCTCAACTTTTGTTTCCTAATTTTTCAGTTTTTAATCCAGCTCATGTAGCAGGTTACGGAATCAGCTCATCTTCGCAAGCAACCCTTGTTCAAAGAAGTATTGAAGTACAAACAGAATTAGTTAAGAATTTCAATTATACCGTAATGCTAACTAGTAATACATCGCGGTATACTTCATTTACAAACGTAAATGATTATGATGGAGCATGGATCAACCTAGCGAATCAAAATCCATCTTGGAAAACTTCTGCAAATACCTATTGGCCACAATTAAGTCCTACGGTAATCGGAAAAGCGAGCAAAGATCCTTACATTGAAAGTAAAACTTTGCCTTCCAACAGCTATATGAGAAATAGTGCTGGTCAATTCTTAGATATGTACGGTAATATTGTTACTACAGGAAGAACCATCAGCCCAAAAACTCCTATTGACTCTTTTAAGTTAGATGGACAAACGCAAAAATTTTATTTATCAAAGTTATCTGCTTCATTAACTAGACCAATAGACCTAGTTTTTGAAAATGGCGAAGTTATTCCAGCATGGACAGATGCTGGATTACAAAAAGATCCGACTGTAGCCGCATTTAATGCAAGCGGACTTGGAGATTGGAGAAAGTTTAAAGGTGGGGAATACAAAAGAATTTCTGATTCATATATGAATGAATGGAGAAGTCAATCCAATATGACAAACACAAGAATTTGCCATTACTATTTAAATGGTCATCCAGTGTATGCATGGGATTGGGCTTCAGTAAGAGGATTGCAATCATTAACAAATAATCAACGATATTCTAACGGAGACATCTATATGCAATGGCCAAGCAATTGGCGTTATTGGCAAGGTGCCGCACACGGATGGCAATATGTGATTGAAGGTCGCCACGAAGAGATAGCATTAGGAGATAAATTATTTTCTCCTGTGGTTAGTCCAGGATGGAATAGCAATGAAGAATCCATTGTTCGTCCTGCACAATGGTTAGGCTTTTGAAGGCAGTATCAATGGCTGGTGCTGAAAATTTTGGATGTGGATATTTTGTTACAGCAACTCCTTATCAAAATCCAAATAATTATGTTTGGCAAATGGCAATACCTGGATATGCACAAGCTATTGCAAGTCGTTATGACGATTTGTTTTTAAGTGGGAATTTAATGACGGGTGACGTTCCTCAAAGTGCAGCTAGCGGTGGTGGAAAACCAGGGTACACATTTTATGCAGGTGACATTCGTAAATTAGTTGTTGCAAGAAACATGACGGGAAAGCCAAATATGCCATCACTGGAACCATTCAGCCAAATTCAAATATGATTGGAAACGCTGAATTGTCAGGTACTGCAACAATTAGAATTGATGGAAATGATTTAACTTTTGGAATTCGTCGCCAAGGAAGCACTTATATTTATGATAAAACAAATGTAAGTTCACCTGTATTTTATCAATTAGATGCATGGCATGAAAATTCTCATCCTTACTATTGGTCCAAAACCTTTAACCTTGAGGCAGAAATTTTCGACAATGTAAATGCAAACATCGAATTAAAAACACAAGTTCCTGCTGGAACAGCTGCTGGAAACTATACCAACTACACCACCTATACAACATTTAAAGCAATAGCTGGTGCTGAATACAACTTTACTCCACGCGGAACAGCTGCTGCAACTCATTATGTATGGGTAAGAGCGAGAAGTCGCGGTGGAATAACCACTGGATTTAACATCAGCTTAAATGGTGTATCTAAATTCAACGTTACATGTGTAAGGGATACCAATTGGACATGGTATCGTTATGACGCAGGAACGAATACACAAATGACTTTAACAAGTCTTGCATTATCGAATCAAAAACTTAGTAATAACACCAACTAGTACTAATTTAGAAATCGATTTAATTACGATAACACCAACAGCTGGTAACTTTTACTCAACATTTGCTGCTCCATGTGGAGCAACAGCTACCGCATCAATTACACCAAGTGGTGCTACCACTTTTTGTCAAGGAGGATCAGTTACTTTAAGTGCGAATACTGGAACAAGTTATTTATGGTCGTCTGGTGCAACTACACAAACTATTAATGTAACAGCAAGTGGTTCCTTTACGGTTACGGTTACGAATGCTGCAGGCTCTGCAGTATCATCTCCTGTAGCCGTTGTTGTAAATGCGAAACCATCTAACTCCATTAGCTATACTGGATTACTCAGTATTTGTCAAGGAAATTCTATCAGTCTTTCTTCAAGTGCAACGAGTGGAACTTACTTATGGTCGAATGGTGCTACTACTAAAACTATCTCTGCTTCTACTGCAGGTTCCTATGTTGTAACTGTAACAGGAACCAATGGTTGTACAACGGTTGCCAATGCAGTAACAGTAACTGTTAACGCAATTACACCATCAACAATTACAGCAAGTGGAAGTACCACACTTTGTAGCGGTGGAAGTGTTACACTAACTGCTAATACTGGATCAACCTATTTATGGTCGAATGGTGCAACCACAAAATCAATTTCTGCAACTACAGCAAGTAATTATATTGTTTCAGTAACTCAAAGTAATGGATGTTCTTCTACTTCAACAGCAACTCCTGTTACGGTGGGTGCGGCTCCTACTCCAACGATTTCTGCTAGCGGACCATTAACTTTCTGCACGGGAGGTAATGTTGTTTTAACTTCAAGTACGGGCACGGGGTATCTTTGGTCGAATGGTGCAACTACAAATTCAATAACAGTAAGTGCAACTGGAAATTACACTGTTCGAGTTACACAATCTGGAGGTTGCTCTGCAACATCCGCTGTTACTTCAACTACTGTTGGATCTGCAGCAATACCTACCATTACAAATTCGGGAAGTACTAATTTATGTACTGGAAATCAAGTTACCTTAACAGCAACCACAGGAATAGCTTATTTATGGTCGAATGGTGCAACTACAAAAGCAATAACAACGGGAAGTGCAGGAAGTTATACTGTACGTGTAACTCAAACAGGTGGATGTTCTGCTACATCAGTAGCAACAACGCTAACTGTTGGTAGTGCACCAACACCTACTATTACTGCGAGTGGTTCAACAACCATTTGTTCGGGAGGATCTGTAACATTAAATGCTAGTTCGGGATCGGCTTATCTATGGTCAAATGGTGCTACCACATCTTCAATTAATGTTTCAACAGGTGGCTCATACAATGTTAGAGTAACACAAACGGGTGGTTGCTCAGCAACATCGACAAATACTACTGTAACTGTTGGAAGCGCTCCTACTCCTACCATTACTGCAAGTGGACCACTTACATTTTGTTCGGGAGGTAATGTTGTTTTAACAGCAAGTAGTGGTACTTCGTACTTATGGTCGAATGGTGCAACTACTTCTTCAATCACTGTTTCAGCATCAGGTTCTTATAATGTTCGTGTTACTCAATCAGGAGGGTGCTTTGCTACATCAACATCCGTTAGTGTAACCGTTGGAACGGGATCAGCTACAACTCCTACAATTACAGCTGCGGGTTCTACTAGTTTCTGTCAAGGAGGAAGTGTTCAATTGACCGCAAGCACAGGTATTAGCTATTTGTGGTCGAATGGAGCAACTACTAAAACTATTACCGCATCTTTAAATGGAAACTATACGGTTGCAGTTTCACAAACTGGTGGATGTTCTGCAACCTCTAATCCAACTGCTGTTACTGTAAGCCCCATTGCAACATTTACGGTGACTCCAAGTGGACCACTTTCTTTCTGCTCCGGTGGAAGTGTTACGTTCACAGTAACAAATTCAACTGCGACTACCTATGTTTGGTACAAGAATAATGTTGTTGTGTATACTGGACCAAGTAAGACCTTTAAAGCAACCACTGCAGGAGTTTACAAAATGAGAGCGCAACTAGGATCTTGTGGAACCTTCTCCATACCTTATACAGTAACTACTCCATGCCGCGAAGGTGAAACACTGATGTCAGATTTAAACTTAAATGTATACCCAAATCCATTCAGTGATTTCGTGAAAATTGCTTTTGAACTTTCCGAAGAAGCTCCTGTAACAATTAAACTATTTGATATTTCTGGAAAGCTGCTCGGTTTAATTCTAGATAAAAGTCATATGAATAGTGGGGAATCAACCATTGACTATTCAACAAGCCATCTAGCAGGCGGAGTTTACGTCTTAGAAGTTAGTTCACCTAACACTATTCAACGAATTAAAATAGTATCTTCAAGATAAAACAGTAAAAAAACAGTAAAGCCAAATGAAAAAGCCCTGGCAACAGGGTTTTTTCATTTGAAATAGAAGTCAATTTTTCATCTGTTAAGTTCATCAATTAAAAATAACACTACTTTTTCTACAAGAGTCTTACATTTTATTTTTCACAGTATTTCAAAAATACCCCTTTAAACAGCCCCTTTCAATTCAATTATCTGATAAAAAAGGTTTCTTTTTATCATCAATACAGTGCTTTCTTACATCGATAAGAAAAAAGCACATATTACCTATTACCTCTTAAAGGATAGGATAAATTGCATCATGCGCAAGCGAGCAAGAAAAATCGAACTGCAATTGCAAACCGTGTGCCAAAAAACAAAAAACAAAAAAAGAGCGATGAAAAAATTATTACTACTTCCATTATTATTTGCGTTAAGCATGACGAATGCTCAAACGGTTGACCCGTTGGAATACGCAACAGGTAATTTAAATGCCCAACAACAATTATTATCTTATCCACTTCCTCGTTTTCAACCCGGACATACAATGAATCGCAACTTCATTTGGTTCGGGATCGAATATTTTTCAGGACAACAACAACCTGGTGTTAACAATCAACAAATGATTGCGAATGCTAAGGTGAATGTAACAGAATTCTATAAGAATTGGAATTACTACTTCTTAGTTAACTCAAATATTGGTTCTTATTCTACACCTGCAAATTATGCTGATACTAATAATGTACTTTCAGCTGCTTTAACAGCTATTGCAAAAAGAAATCCAAGTTATAAAACATCTGCAATTAGTTTCTGGCCACAAATTGGGGGGAACATTAGCAAATCAACACTTACCGACAATCACTATATACGTAACAGTGCAGGACAATATTTAGGTACTAACGGATCTGTAGGTACTAGTAAAATTTGGTCACCAATGGCACCTGCCGCTTCTATTATTGCAGATGGACAAAAACAAAAAGGATATTTGCAAAACTTAGTTGCTGCTTTAGGGCGACCATTAACCATTTTAAATGAAAATGGAGAAGCTATTCCTTTAGTAAGTAAAAATGGAGTGGCTCTCACAACAGATCCAGCAATTAATACTGACTATGTTTCTTCAGGTTTATCTGTTAATGATTATCGCGGAAATAAATATGCGTATCAAACAAAATTATATCGCGATCAATTTATGAGCGCAAGTCCTGGTACTATTTTTACACATTATGCATTGGATGGTCAAACTGACTATCGTCCGGTTTGGAATCAAGCTAGAACTATCAATACTCAAATTAATGGTAAATATTATCCAACGGGTGATTTCTATCCTCGTTGGCCTAGCAACTAGAAAGCATGGTCAAGTGCATGGCATGGCTTAGGTTGGTTTGCAGATTGCAAATATTACGAACTTCAAAATGGAGATGATTTAATGTCTCCGTTTATCAGTGCTGGTTGGAATATTGACGAAACAGTAAATGTTCGTCCCGCACAATACTTAGCCATGTTAAAAATTCTTTCCAATTGGGGGTCTGAATTTTTCTATGCGGGATACTTTAGTTTAGCAGCACCTTATCCTGATTCAAAGAATTGGGGATGGCAAACCGTTATGCCTGTTTATGCACAAGCAATTACATCAAGATACGAATCCATCTTAAAAAATAGCACTTTATTAACTGGAGATGTACCTCGCTACTTTTTAACGAGTACTACATTACAACCTAACAATCCAAAATATCTTTATTATACTGGAAACACCAATCAATTAGTTTCTGTACGTAAATTAAATGGAGCAGAAAAATATGTGATCACGGCTGCACAAATGGTAGATGCAAATACGATCAACAACGCACCAATGTCTTCATTCGGAAAATTTAAATTAGGCAACGACTCTTTAAATATTGAATTCAGAAGACAAGGTTCTGTTTACATTTATGATGCTACTGTATCAGGTGCAAAAGCATTTTATCAATTAGATACATGGCATCAGTATGAGCATCCTGAAAGATGGTCAAAAGATTTTCAATTTGAAGCTGAAGTATTTGACAACAACAACACCATTGCTAAAATAAAGACAGAAGTTCCATCAGGAACAGCGCCTGGAGATTATAGATCATTTACTTCTTATATTTCATTTACTAGCACACCAACTGCGGTCGAATACAATTTCACTCCACGTTCAAGTCAAAATTATTACGTATGGGTTCGTGCAAGAAGTAAAAATGCAACGGGAGGAGCCATTAGCGTAAATGTAGCTGGTCAAACATCAAAAAGTCTTGGATGCATTACTAATACTGCATGGGCATGGTATAGTTTAGATGCTTGCTCAGGTCAGGCGATCGCTTATTCAAATTTATCAAATCAGGAACATGTTATTTCATTATTAGCGACTAACTCAAACATTGAAATTGACAAAATATTACTTAGTACAAATAGCAGTTTGAATTTAAATTCAAATCAAACTGCTTGTGGCACTTCGGTAGCAAATGTTAGTACCTCTGGTGCAACAAATTTTTGTCAAGGTGGCAGTGTGACGCTAACAGCTGCTGCCGGAACTTCTTACTCTTGGTCGAATGGTCAAACAACACAAGCCATTACTGTTTCTCAAAGCGGATCTTATTCCGTAGCTGTGAATAACGGAACGGGATGTGCATCAGTATCTGCACCTATTCAAGTAACTGTAAATTCAGCACCCACAGCAAACATTACAACAACGAGCAACACCATTTGTCAAGGACAAAGCACAAACCTTACATCGTCTGCTGGAAGTTCCTATTTATGGTCTAATGGTGCAACAACGCAAACCATCCAAGTAAATAATGCTGGTTCATATTCTGTAATTGTTACGGGAGCAGGTGGATGTAGCGCTAACTCTTCCCCTGTAAATATCACAGTAACTACAGCTGCAAACGCAACGGTAACACCAAGTGGGTCTACCACTTTTTGTCAAGGAAGCAATGTAATACTTAGTGCGGCAACTGGCTACACTTATAGTTGGTCAAACGGTAGTACAAGCCGACAAATCACTGTTTCCACCTCCGGTAATTATAGTGTAGTTGTATCAGCGAATGGTGCTTGTAGCGCTACTTCACAAACAATACCTGTTACGGTTAATGCAAACCCAAACGCTTCTATTAGCGCAACTGGAAGCACTACTTTTTGTCAAGGAGGAAATGTGAATTTAACAGCAACAGGCGGTTCAAGTTATGCATGGTCAAATGGACAAACAGGAAATGGAATCTCAATCAATACAACGGGAACTTATAGTGTAGTAGCAACAGGATCGAATGGTTGCACCGCATCATCAAATAGTATCAATGTAACGGTTGCCGCCAATCCAAATACCAACATTAACGCTAGTGGAAACACAACTTTTGCCAGGGATGAATTTAACAGCACAGGGAAAGCTATGGGTAAGGCCAAAGTAAATAACCGCGAATTCAACAGGAACTTATAGTGTGGTGGCAACTGGATCAAATGGCTGCACAGCTACTTCAAATAATATCAATGTAACTGTTGCTGCAACTCCCACATCTACGGTTACTGTTAATGGCTCCACAACATTAAATCAGGGGCAAACTACGAATTTAGTAGCTTCAGGAGGAGGATCCTATGTATGGCAACCTGGAGGACAAACCACATCTAGTATCACAGTAAACAGTGCAGGTTCGTATACTGTTACCGTTACTAACGGTTCAGGATGTACGTCAACGAGTTCAGCAGTGAACATCACAATGAACAACACGGTTAATCCGATAGTAATTTCAACAACAAGTGCTCCTGAATTCTGCGCTGGAGGGAATTTACAACTTACAGCAACAGGTGGCGCCAATTATATATGGGTTCCAGGAGGACAAACTTCTGCCACCATTACAGTAAGTCAAGGTGGAACTTATGTTGTATACGCTAGAAGCAGCAATGGATTAGTGACTGGCAAAGATTCTATTACGGTTAAAGTTTTACCAAACCAATGAATCCTTGGATCTCTATTACTTACTTCCCAAATACAGCATTTCAATTAAATGCTTTTGAACCTTCTGCAGTTACTTATAATTGGTCAACTGGTTCAACATCGTCAAGTGTAAATTTAACATCAGCACAACTTGTAAATGTAACAGCAACTAATGCTTTTGGATGCACTTCTGGTGCAACTTCATTACAATCACAAAATGTAATTCCAACAAGTTGTACACGACCAGATATGCTTACGGCTTATAACCTTAGTGACACGACTGCAATGTTAGGATGGAATCCATCAATTACAGCAGAAAAATTTATAATTCGTTACTGGCAAAATGGTTCTACCACTATAATCTCTAAGGAAATTGCCGGAAACATTTCAACCTGCAGAATTAATAATTTGCAACCTGGAACATCCTACTTCTGGACTGTTGAAAGTATATGTCCTACTGGAACTACTGTGAGTTTAACTAGCAGTTTCAAGACATTAGGCACACCTTTATTTTGTGGATCTACACCTCAACATTTAAGTACGGCTAACATAAGCACTTCAAGAGCAACTGCAACTTGGTACAATACTACTGCTGATTCGATCACTGTAAAATATCGTCCAGTAGGCGGGAATACTTACCAATACAGAAAATTTAGTGGATTAAGCAATCCAACATCTGCCAACATGACTAACTTAAATCCAAACACTACTTATGAATGGCAAGTAAGAACACTATGCAATGGATACACAAGTCCTTATTCTCAAATTGAATACTTTACAACTAGAGATACTTGTGGAAACATTGGAACCGTAACAATTGGTCAAATTTCTGCATCAACAGCAACCGTTTATTGGACAAATTTAAGCCCCATGGATACCATAAAAATCCGTGTAGTTCATATTACGAACGGAGGAGTTAGAAACATTGTATTCAATGCAACTACTCAAAATGGAAGCTATAAAATTAATGCGCTTCTTGCGAATAACACTTACTACGTGGAAGTAAAAGGTAAATGCGGAGGAGCTGCAGGAGACTGGTCGGCACCTGTAATATTTACTACAACCGATATTAGATCAAAAATCATTGACGGAAACAGTGTAAACTTAAATGCATACCCTAATCCAACTAGTGATATGTTGTACTATTCATTTATTTCAAATGATGATTCAGATTACCAAGTTAAAGTATGTGATATGTCAGGAAGAGAAATAATGCAGCAAGTTCGATTTGCTCATTCAGGTGACAATGTTTCTGAAATACCAGTTAATAGTTATGCAAAAGGAGCTTATATACTTGTTCTACAACAAGGAACGCAAAGGAGTAACTTTAGATTTACTGTGAAGTAACATAACAATTAATTAAACATCGCTCTACAAAAGCCACAGGAAAATCCTGTGGCTTTTGTTACTTTAAGGATACATTAAATACTTCGCTCTAATCAATGAATATTTTTTCAATCCTCCCTCCCATGATGCTCTTATTTTTTCTTCCGACCACTCAGCACTTATTTGCTGTTTTAGAATATGATTCCCAGCGAGCTTATCGAAAAAAGGAAGGAAGAATTTTGATTTATCAGGGTAAGAATTCCAAGCATCATATAGCCACTTCAATTCAACTCTTTGAGGAGGGAGATTCAAATCTGATTTTGACAAATCATACCCTTTACAGAGCACATTCTCCAATGGGGGATGCTTTGCCTTTCCTGGAATGCTACGAGGAGTAAACTCGAAGTTTCCATTTGGATTGTTAGGAAATCCATAGCATTGAAATGGCAGATCTGTTCCACGACCTAAGCTAATATTAGTCCCTTCAAACAAACACAATGATGGATAAAGACGTATAGCCCTATCGTTAGGTAAATTTGGGGAAGGAGGAATTGGCAAACTGTATATTTTATTTCGGTCCCAATTCAACATCGAAATCACTTTCAAATCACATTGCAAAGAATCGGCTAACCAAAATTCACCATTCAACATTTTTGCATATTCACCTATGGTCAATCCATGTACAATAGGAATTTGCTGCAAACCAACGAATGATCTTTCCAATGTATCCAATATAGGTCCGTCAAAATAATTGCCATGAGGATTTGGCCGATCCAAAACAATTAAAGGTAAATTGAATGTAGCAGCGGCTTCCATCACATATTGCAATGTATTTATATAAGTATAAAAACGTGCTCCTACATCTTGAATATCAAAAACAAGCACATCAATGTCCTTTAAACTTTCTGCAGATGGTTTTTTATGTTCTCCATATAAAGAATAAACTTTTACACCTGTTTTGCTATCAACGCCTGCTAAAACTGTTTCTCCTGCTTCTGCTTCACCCGAAATCCATGCTCAGGAGCATATACACACTCAATATGCACTTTCATTGATAACAAGGTATCTACTAAATGAATTTTGTTTACAACAGAGGTAGGATTGGCTATAACACCCACCCTCTTACCTTTTAAAAGAGGTAAATACATATTGGTACGGTCAGCACCAAGGACTAATTTGGTATTACTATTTCGACTCCTACTTTGCTCTTGACCAGCACAAGAAGAGAGCTGCAGACAGAATAACACGAATGCGAAACCTCGCAACCATGAATCAAACTGCCTTGAATCAAGAAACTTACTATCTTTTCTTTTTTTTAAGATCCTCATATTGTAATTTAAATTTAACTTAGTCGCACTATTCAAACATGTCATCTTACCAACTCATCTCTTTTTATGCTAAACGTCTGATTCGCTCGGAAGGAATTCAAAGTACCACAACAAAACCCGTCATACGTATTGCTGTGATCGGAATTATTTTGGGTATTGTGGCGATGTTGATATCGGTGATGGTGGTTACAGGTTTCAGAAACGAAATTACAAGAAAAGTAACAGGATTTGTTGCAGACTATCGAATTAGTGCATTTAATAATAACGATTCTTTTGAAGAAGACCCTGTTAAGTTAGATGAACGGAGTATTCGGGAAATTAAATCAATTCCTGGCATTAGACATGTTCAACCATTTATTTTAAAAGCAGGATTATTAAAAACCAAAGATGAAATACAAGGTGTGGTTTTAAAAGGGATAGATGCCCAATTTGATCGTACTTTTTTTAAAGAAAAATTAGTTGAGGGAACTATACCAGCATTAAACGATAGCACGAGCAATACCGCTGTATTACTGTCTCAAAATCTGGCAAAAAAATTAAAACTAAAAACTGGTGACACTTTCCTTGTATTTTTTATTCAGGAGGATCGAAAAGTGAGAAAATTAAAAGTTGAAGGAATTTACAATACAGGATTAAGTGAAGAGTTTGATAACTTGTACTTGCTTTGTGACATTCGATTATTGCAACAAGTAAATAATTGGCAAAACAAAGAAGTGGGAGGCTACGAGGTTTTTGAATTACTATGATTTCTACTTTGCTGGTATTAATCATGGAAAACACCAAAGAAATTGGAATATTAAAATCAATTGGTGCCAACGACAAATTCATTGGAAGTGTTTTTGGATCAGTAGCCTTTTACATCTTACTAAAAGGATTGCTTGTTGGAAATATTATTGCATGTAGTCTGGCTATTTTACAAATGAAAACGGGAATGGTTACCTTACCTGAGGAAGATTATTACTTATCACAAGTTCCGATCAATTTTACTATTCCAGGAATATTTTTAATTAATGGAGTTGTATTATTGACGGGTCTATTTGTGATGATTATTCCTGCCAAAATTATTTCAGGAATTCATCCTATTAAAGTATTGAGATTTGACTAATTTGAATTTGAATTTTAATTTATTCGTTCGCTAAAAAAAATCTTACTCTTTACCAATTGAAAACAATCGATTGCTTTAAATCCGGATGAAGGCTCATCGCAACAGGACAAGTTCGTGCAGCTTTCTCCAGAATTAATTTTTGATGGTCATTGTACTCTTTTCCATTAAAATAGAACACAATAGCAATTTCAGCAATTCGACGAGGATTTAAGGCCATGATCTTAGTGATTTCCATGTTTATGTTATTGAAATCGATGTCATGAGCTTTAGCAGCAATACCCATAACGGTTAACATGCAAGCTCCTAAAGAGGCTGACACTAAATCAGTTGGAGAAAATGCTTCCCCTTTTCCATGGTTGTCTAAAGGCGCATCTGTCATGATATCACTTCCTGAAGCGAGATGAGTAGAAAATGTTCTAAGATTTCCTTCATACTTTGTCTTAATTGTAGCCATGTTGTAAAAATAAAGCTAAAATTCAATCGTTAGATAGAAAGCATAAAATCATTGTATATTTGTAGGAATGAAATTTCTCAGGATAAAACTGTTATTTTTATTTGCACTTACCGTGGGAGTGGTTAAGGCTCAAGTGAATCCCAATGAGTTTGTAGAGGAAAAACCTTATTTGATGAAGCATGAGGCAACTGCTGGAATTCAGTTTCACAGTGCAGGATGGGGAATTCAATTCAGAAGATCATTCAATCTTACAGGATATAAAAAATTGATGTTTGAAGGGGATTATGTGAGCATGAAACATCCGAAAGAGGTGAAGTCCGTTAATCAAAGTTTTGACAATGCACGCTCCTATGTTTATGGAAAACTAAACAACTTCACCATTCTTCGTTTAGGTGTAGGTCGACAAAAAACATTCTTTAGTAAAGGCGATCGGAATGGTGTTGAGATCCGAGCGATTTATTCTGGTGGGCTTTCCATGGGAGTATTAAAACCTGTCTTTCTTCAAATCTTAGAACCAACGGGTACGTTAGGACAATTCGATTTAAGTATCCAACGATACAATCCAAGCGAACATTACGTCGACAATATTTATGGACGAGCACCATTCACTGAAGGAATCGATCGTTTATTTTTTAGACCAGGTGGCTACGTAAAATTAGGAGTTAACTTTGAATATGCTCCATTCTTTGAAGATGTGAAAGCCTTAGAGGTGGGAGTCGTTGCTGATTTTTATCCAAAAGAAATTCCCATCATGGCTTATACTGAAAACAAACAGATTTTCTTATCATTCTACCTAACGTTGATGTATGGACGAAAATGGTAGCAATCAATTTAAATTAATGAGCGATATAAATACAACCCCTACACCTATTGAGCGAGCTAAGAAACCAGAATGGCTCAAAGTAAAACTTCCCATTGGAGAAGAATACAGAAAGGTGAGGGAATTGGTGACGGTAAATAAACTTCATACCATTTGTTCAGTGGCAATTGCCCAAACATGGGTGAATGCTGGGGTGCGGAACTGCTACGTTTATGATTTTAGGAAATATCTGCACTCGCTCTTGTGCATTTTGTGCTGTAGCTACTGGACGACCTAAAGATGTGGAAACAGATGAACCCATGCGGGTAGCACAGTCCGTGAAGTTGATGGGAGTAAAACACTGTGTAATTACCTCTGTAGATCGCGATGATTTAAAAGATGGGGGATCGATAATATGGGCAGAAACCATTCGTACTATCCGTGAACAAAGTCCTGGCACTACGTTGGAAACCCTAGTACCTGACTTTCAAGGCAAATGGGAAAATTTGCAGCGCGTGATTGATGAAGCACCTGAAATTATTTCACATAATTTAGAAACCGTTCGTCGATTAACCCGCCAAGTGCGAATACAAGCCAAATACGATCGATCATTAGAAGCGTTAAAGATGATTAGCAGTGCGGGAATCAGAACCAAATCAGGAGTGATGTTAGGACTTGGAGAATTGGAACATGAGGTATTAGAAACGATGGATGATTTGTTAGAGGCAGGAGTTCACATATTAACATTAGGACAATACCTTCAACCCACTCGATCCCATTTGCCCGTTGCGGAATACATACACCCCGATGTTTTTGCATCCTACAAAAAGATCGGATTAGAAAAAGGATTTAAGTATGTAGAAAGCGGCCCCTTAGTTCGTTCTTCCTATCATGCAGAAAAACATATGTTTTAGACTAATTATTTTTATTAGAGCATTAATTTCATTTAAGATAAATAGTAATTTCTTGTAGCGTTGAACTTATTGCAGATGGACAACCTTCCTTTTTTTATTTTAATCTACCTTAGTGAAAAGTTTAACAAAGTATCGTAATATTCATCTTAGGAAATACGTTAGGCAATTTGAATCAGAAATATTTACTCCGACAAAGACTTACCCACTAACTCAAAATGACCGTCATAAATAATAGTATCTTTGAATAGTCGACGATATAATAGAACTAAAAATTCAAAGCAACCTTCTTAAGATAAAAACGAATGATACGATTAGCCATAAATGGATTTGGAAGAATTGGAAGAACATTTTTAAGGAAACTTGAAAAACATCCACAAATCGAGTTGGTTGCTATCAATGATTTAACCGACACTAGGACATTGGCTCATCTTTTAAAATACGATTCGGTACACCGTCAATTTAATGGAGAAATAATAGCTGAAGAAAATGCTATTTCAATCAATGGAAAAAGAATTCCAGTTTTTGCAGAAAAGGATCCAAGTCAACTTCCATGGAAATCGCTCAGCGTCGATGTAGTTTTAGAATCGACTGGACATTTCACCACGCCAGAAAAAGCATCCCTTCATCTATCGGCAGGAGCAAGACGCGTCATTATTTCTGCACCCGCCAAAGGCGATATAAAAACCATTGTATTAGGTGTAAATGAAAACTTGATCACTGGAGATGAAACTATTATTTCAAATGCATCCTGTACGACCAACAATGCAGCACCTATGATTGAAATTTTGGATCAAGCATTTGGAATTGAAGCGGCCTACATCACAACTGTTCATGCGTACACTGGCGATCAAAATCTTCACGACGCTCCACATAAAGATTTGCGAAGAGCACGCGCTGCAGCCAACTCCATTATTCCAACAACTACAGGTGCAGCCAAAGCAATCTCCGATGTATTTCCACACTTAAATGGAAAAATTGGAGGTGCTGGAATTCGTGTACCTGTGATTGATGGCTCCATGACTGACATCACTTGCATTGTCAACAAAAGAGCAAGCGTTGAAGAAATAAACAAACTCTTTCAAGACGCTGCTAAAGGTGCTTTAAAGGAATCATTGAATACACCGAAGACCCCATCGTTTCAAACGATATCATTGGCAATAATCATAGTTGTGTTTTTGATTCGCAACTCACCTCAGTACTTAATGATGGATTCATGGTAAAAATAGTTGGCTGGTATGATAATGAAAGTGGTTATTCAAAACGACTTGCGGAATTAGTAGAACGCATTGTCAAGAAAAATTAGTCACTTTTAAAAAAGTGAATTAAAAAAAATCAATTATACAACTTCCAAAGCACACCAAACTTCAATGTATTGGGAGGAGCTGGGTAACTCGGTGCAACATAATTTTCACCACCAAACCATTTATTATTTATTCTTTGCAACATTAGAGTTAAGGTAGCTCTTCCAATATCTGCGTTTAAAAATAAATCCATACTTGGGCTCCCT
>JADKFA010000020.1:0-20000 GCA_016717725.1 Bacteroidota bacterium | reverse complement strand
GCCTTCAAGAGCCAAGGCATCCTCCATGCGCCCTTAATAACTTTCTCGTTGACATCTGAATCATCAGAATGTCAAGTGTATTTTCTTTCAATATGTCAAAGAACTTAATGTTTCCTTTTTATCGGAAATTTGTACTCTCTTGCGGAAGCGTAAGAGTACATTTGGTGGAGAATAACGGTCGCGAAGTATCGCGACGAACCGTTTGACCGGTGTTAAACCCAATTTTGGTGGAGAATAACGGATTCGAACCGTTGACCCCCTGCGTGCAAGGCAGGTGCTCTAGCCAGCTGAGCTAATTCCCCAAATACGATTTTTTTGTAGTCCCGAGCAGATTTGAACTGCTGACCCCTACATTATCAGTGTAGTGCTCTAACCAGGCTGAGCTACGGGACTATGGATTATAGCTTTTTCGTAGCCTCAGTCTCTCGAGGCCTACTCAAACTCGTTTTGGGAATTCCTTCATTAAGAGAAGGTGATGGAGGAAATAACAAACTGTTTAAAATCTGCTCTATAAAGGAGGTATTCCAGCCGCACCTTCCGGTACGGCTACCTTGTTACGACTTAGCCCTAGTCATCGGTTTTACCCTAGGCGACTCCTTACGGTTATCGACTTCAGGTACCCCCAACTCCCATGGCTTGACGGGCGGTGTGTACAAGGCCCGGGAACGTATTCACCGCGTCATTGCTGATACGCGATTACTAGCGAATCCAGCTTCATGAGGTCGAGTTGCAGACCTCAATCCGAACTGAGAATGAGTTTAGAGATTAGCATCACATTACTGTGTAGCAGCCCGTTGTCTCATCCATTGTAGCACGTGTGTAGCCCTGGACGTAAGGGCCGTGATGACTTGACGTCGTCCCCACCTTCCTCACTGCTTGCGCAGGCAGTCTCATTAGAGTCCCCAGCATAACCTGATGGCAACTAATGATAGGGGTTGCGCTCGTTGCGGGACTTAACCCAACACCTCACGGCACGAGCTGACGACAGCCATGCAGCACCTAGTTTCGTGTCCTTTCGGTCTCTCGCGTTTCTGCGAGATTCACTAACTTTCAAGCCCAGGTAAGGTTCCTCGCGTATCATCGAATTAAACCACATGCTCCTCCGCTTGTGCGGGCCCCCGTCAATTCCTTTGAGTTTCAACCTTGCGGTCGTACTCCCCAGGTGGATCACTTAATGGTTTCCCTTAGACGCTGACTGTGTATCGCCAACATCGAGTGATCATAGTTTAGGGCGTGGACTACCAGGGTATCTAATCCTGTTTGCTCCCCACGCTTTCGTGCCTCAGCGTCAATCATAGCTTAGTGAGCTGCCTTCGCAATCGGTGTTCTATGACATATCTAAGTATTTCACCACTACATGTCATATTCCGCCCACCTCAACTACATTCAAGATAAACAGTATCAATGGCAATTCTACAGTTAAGCTGCAGGCTTTCACCACTGACTTATTTATCCGCCTACGCACCCTTTAAACCCAATAAATCCGGATAACGCTTGGATCCTCCGTATTACCGCGGCTGCTGGCACGGAGTTAGCCGATCCTTATTCTGCAGGTACCATCAGCCCTCAACGCATCGAGGGGTTTTTTCCCTGCTAAAAGAAGTTTACAACCCATAGGGCCGTCATCCTTCACGCGGCATAGCTGGATCAGGCTTGCGCCCATTGTCCAATATTCCTTACTGCTGCCTCCCGTAGGAGTCTGGTCCGTGTCTCAGTACCAGTGTGGGGGATCATCCTCTCAGACCCCCTACCGATCGTCGCCTTGGTGAGCCATTACCTCACCAACTAGCTAATCGGACGCATGCTCATCTTTAACCACCTGAGTTTTGACTACATTGAGATGCCCCATCATAGTATTATGCGGTGTTAATCCTCCTTTCGGAGGGCTATTCCCCAGTTAAAGGTAGATTGCATACGCGTTACGCACCCGTGCGCCACTCTCATTCAGATATTGCTACCCGAAATCCCGTTCGACTTGCATGTATTAGGCCTGCCGCTAGCGTTAATCCTGAGCCAGGATCAAACTCTCCATTGTAAATAATTGTTTTAATTCCAACATACGTCAGAATATTCTGTGCTCAGATTTCTACTCATCACGAGACTTAGCTCGTGAAGTGCTTGTTATTTCCTTCCAATCCTTCAAAGAACGTTGATTCAACAAATGACGCATTCGCCATTTTTATTACTTAGTTGATTCAATTAAATTTAGAACTATTTTCCCGTAATTGGGGGTGCAAAAGTATTAACTCTTTTTCATCCCACCAAATCTTTTCTCAACTTTTTTTAGAACTTTTAAACCGAGGCTTGCAATAACCCGCAAACGGGAGGGCAAAATTACTACGACTTTTGTCTTTGTCAAATATTTCTGCGCTTATTTCTTGCATCTACTCATATGTTATTGATTTTGTAAGACATAATGTTTAAATTACACCAACATTATTTGCAAATTTACCCCTTTTACAACTTTTTCAGCCGCCCAGTACCCTTCCAAAACGTCGTTTTCTGCCTAAAATAATATTTTTTGCGTTTAATTTTTTTAAAATAATCCTATGTGAAGAAGGAATTATATTTTAGTACCCACTTAAAAAATCTACTTTCTATGCCCAATATTCTTGAAGTTCGAAATGTTTCTAAAGCCTACGACAAGCATGTCGCGCTGGAAAACGTCTCCATTACCATTAACAAAGGGTCCGTTTTTGGACTTCTTGGCCCAAATGGCGCCGGCAAAACTTCCCTGATTCGTATCATTAATCAAATTACCGCCCCCGATTCTGGCCAAATTTTGTTTGACGGAAAGCCTTTGAGCCCTCAACATACCGCTCAAATTGGATATTTACCAGAAGAAAGAGGTCTTTATAGAAAGATGGAAGTGGGTGAACAAGTACTTTATTTAGCTCAATTGAAAGGTTTGAGTAGAGCCGATGCCGTTATTAAACTTAAATATTGGTTCGAAAAATTTGAAATTAAAGACTGGTGGAAGAAAAAAGTTGAAGAACTCTCAAAAGGAATGCAGCAAAAAGTGCAGTTTATTGTTACTGTCGTGCACGAACCTAAGCTTCTTATATTAGATGAGCCTTTTACCGGATTTGATCCCATCAATGCTAATCTTATAAAAGATGAACTTATCGAATTAAGAAAGAAAGGTACTACAATAGCACTTTCCACACATAGAATGGAATCGGTTGAGGAACTTTGTACTCACATTGCTCTAATAAATAAGTCGAGAAAATTATTAGAAGGTCCCGTGAAGGAAGTTCGAAAACTCTATAAGAGTAATGTTTATGCTATAGAGTATGAAGGAACCAATATTGGTTTAGCAAATAGTATGTGGGGCGACTTCGAATTGATCGAAAATGAACCCTTTGGTGATTGGATGAAAGCTTTAATAAAAGTAAAAGGAGACATCAACACAAATGCCCTCCTTCAAGGACTAATAAATAATGTAACCATTCATAGCTTTAAAGAACTGGTTCCAACTATGAATGATATTTTTATACAAAGTGTTACTAACAACGAAATTCAAACTATCCATGAATAAAATACTTTTAATTCTACAAAGAGAATATGTTACCCGAGTAAAGAAGAAGTCCTTTATTGTAATGACAATTCTAGGTCCGATTTTGATGGCGGCAATTGCTATTGTTCCGATTCTGATTGCAAAATACTCCGATGATAAGATTAATAAAATCATGGTTATTGACCAACGTCCTGAGATCTTTACAACGATGTTACCAAGTAGCGAAACGGTTTTATTTGTGAACTCAAAAATTTCTCTCGACAGTGCAAAAAGAGCATTTGATCCTGAAAAGTTTTATGGAATCCTCTACTTGCAGGACGACATGGTTAAAAATCCAGGTGGGGCTATGCTTTTTACTGAAAAACAAGCTAATCTCTCGGTAACAAATTACATTGAAAATTCTCTTGAAAAACAAATTGAACAAGATAAACTTAAAGCAGAAGGAATCGACCAAAAAACATTGTCTTCTATTGAGACAACAGTCAATTTAAAAACGCTCAGTTTAAAAGGCGAAGAGAATTCGGCTGAACTTGCCACCATTGTTGGATTTATTTGTGGCTTTCTTATTTATTTGTTCATCTTTTTATATGGTGTGCAAGTAATGAGAGGAGTTATTGAAGAGAAAACCAATCGAATTGTTGAAGTCATTATTTCCTCTGTAAAACCCTTCGAATTAATGATGGGTAAAATTATTGGAATTGCATTAGTAGGTCTCACCCAGTTTTTACTTTGGATTATTCTTACGCTGACCATCACTACGATTGCTAGTAAAGTAATTATTGACCCGCAAACAGATGCCAAAGTCGTTGCTCAAACGATGAAAATAAATAACTTAGATCAACGTGCGTTGGAAGAATTGGGTGCTACCCCTAAGGTTAAAGAAGATGCAATTACGAAGGTTTTTAGTCAACTTTCGTCTATCAATTTCCCGCTAATTATTACTTGCTTTTTCATTTATTTCCTCGGAGGGTACTTATTATATAGTGCATTATTTGCTGCTATTGGTGCCGCGGTTGACAATGAAACTGAAACGCAGCAATTTATGCTTCCTGTTACTATACCTCTCATTCTTGCTTTTATTGTAGCCCAAAGCATAGTTCAAAATCCCGATAGTCAATTAGGTTTTTGGTTTTCCATCTTTCCATTGACATCACCCGTAGTGATGATGGTGCGAATTGCTTTTGGTGTACCTCCTTGGGAGCTTGCGCTTTCAATAGGATTACTAATTGCAGGATTCATTGGTGCAACATGGTTGGCTGGAAGAATATATAGAACAGGAATCTTGCTTTATGGAAAGAAAGTAAATTACAAAGAACTTGCTAAATGGCTATTTTATAAGGGTTAATGCACAAAAAACGAATTGCTGTAATTGATTGTGGCACGAATACATTCAATCTACTAATCGCCGATCGATTGGAAGGTGGAGTCCATTATATTTTGAGAACCAAGCGAGTAGTTAAACTCGGATCCGAAGGAATAAAAGATAGAATTATTGGAGAAAAATCTCAGCTAAGAGCTTTAAATGCTCTAATAGAATACAAACTTCTCACTGATAAATACGCAGTTCAGGAAATTAAAATTATAGGTACCGCAGCGCTGCGGGATGCACACAATAGTCCTACGCTACTTAGGAAAATAAAAAAGGCGACAGGTTTTAACATTAAACTTATTGACGGTAATCAAGAAGCCGTATATATATATCAGGGCGTTAAAGCAAGTAAATTGTTAGACGATCAATGCCAACTGATTATGGACATTGGAGGTGGGAGTACTGAATTTATTCTTTGCTCAAAAGATAAAATATTTTGGAAAAAAAGTTTTCGTTTGGGCGCTGCTCGCCTTCTTGAAATTTTTCACCCCATTCGATACATTTGCTTCCATCATCCTTAAGAAAAAGGAAGAAACATTAGGGCGAAAAACGAATTACAAATTCAATATTTCCGAGTACAAATCAGTTCATTCCCAGCTCTTAAAATCCACTTATAAAGAAAGGTTAATGATTCCGGGATTATTGAGAATGAGGGCAGATATGATTGTGCTTGCAACTCTATTACTTACTTTTGTGCTTCGATCAACAAAAATTAAATCGCTCTACTTAAGTAAATTTGCATTAAAAGAAGGAGTATTACACGACTCAAAATGAGTCTTGGAAAAATCAGTATTAAAATTATCAATCTAAATGGCTAAAATACTAGTAATTGATGACGAAAAAAGCATCCGCAATTCACTAAAAGAAATTTTAGAGTATGAAAAGCATGAAGTTCAGGATGCATGTGATGGAATTGATGGATTAAAAAAGCTAGAGGTGGATAAGTTTGACATCATTTTTTGCGACATTAAAATGCCCAGGATGGATGGAACTGAGTTTCTTGATAAAACCACGGAAATGAATATTGATACTCCCATCATCATGATTTCAGGTCATGGAACCATTGAAACGGCTGTAGAAGCAATTAAAAAGGGAGCTTATGATTTTATTCCAAAACCACTCGATCTCAATCGTATTCTTATTACGTTACGAAATGCATTAGATAGAACCTCCTTAGTAAAAGAAACCAAAACACTAAAGAGAAAGATCAATAAGAACAATGAAATGATTGGGGAATCGGCGCCCATCAAAAAGATTAAAGAAATGATTGTTCGAGTAGCGCCAACCGATGCAAGAATTTTAGTGACAGGAGAAAATGGAACTGGGAAAGAATTAGTTGCTAGATCCATTCATGAACAAAGTAACAGAAATGATTCTCCTTTGGTGGAAGTGAATTGTGCTGCCATTCCCTCCGAATTAATCGAAAGTGAATTATTTGGACATGAAAAAGGCGCTTTTACTTCTGCCGTAAAACAAAGAATAGGAAAATTTGAGCAAGCGCATAATGGTACTTTATTTTTGGATGAGATTGGCGACATGAGTTTATCGGCGCAAGCGAAAGTATTAAGAGCATTGCAAGAGAATAAAATTACACGCGTGGGTGGCGAAAAAGAAATCACGGTAAATGTTCGTGTGATTGCAGCCACGAATAAAGATTTAAAACAAGAAATTGAAAGAAATGCTTTTCGTGAAGATTTATATCACCGATTAAGTGTAATTCTTATACATGTACCGTCGCTAAATGAAAGACAAGATGATATTCCATTAATTGCAAACTACTTTTTAGAGCAGATTTGTGATGACTATAAGATGCCGAGAAAAGAATTTACGAAAGATGCCTTGGAGGCATTAAAACAAATTAACTGGACAGGAAACATTCGTGAATTACGCAATGTGGTAGAGCGACTCATTATTCTTTGTGATAAAACCATCACGAAAGAAGATGTGATGAATTTTGCGGCTAAAGCAGAAGTATAGAATCATCCGCCGAGGCTACGCGTCGCTAAAATTTCTCGCAAAGGCGCAGAGCCGCAAAGGCTTGCGCTAAGCTAATTTTTCTCGTAGAGGCGCAAAATTCTTCTCGCTAATTTTTCTCGCAATCCCGATAGCTATCGGGACGCCGAGCCCTCCCTTGGGAGGCAGGCGCAAAGTTTATTGGATGCTTTTTAGCTCGCAAAGGCGCGATCCCGCAGCGCCGTCGGCAAGCCTTTGGCGGCCGATGGATAGCTATCGGGACGCAAAGGTTCTAGGACGATTTTTTTAGCTAAGAATGAAATATAAAAATTATTTCATTCCATCTTTCTTACAACAATCGGGAAGTCGATCGTAGGCTTTTTTATCTGCTGGAATTGAGTCGGCGGCATAGCCAATTTTGGAAATGGCAAGACGAATTTTATCCGCATTTGTTTTTTCCGCAGAATAAACAACAGTTATTACTTTGTTATTGAGATTTAAGTTTACGGACCTCACTCCTTTTTCGAAGAGCAATTCTTTTTCCAGCTTTTTCTTGCATGTTCCACACTCTGCACTTGTTTGTACTCTAAGCGTATCGGTTTGTGCGAAGAGGATAGTTGTACAAAACAGAAATAGAAATGAAACTATAATTTTTATTTTATTCATGATTTTTAGAATTAATGTTAAGTCGGATACCCGCATACACTCGTAATCCCATTACTGGTCCCCAAATTTGTGTGGCATCAAAATCATCTCCAAATGGATTATCATTTCCGAGGATGACATGATGTTGGGTATAATTCAATAAGTTTTCACCGCCGAGATATACTTCCCATATTTTAAAGATACGAGTTATTTGTCCCATCAACTGAAAATAATCGGGTGATTTTGATATTTGAGGCTCGGAATCAGGGCTTTGATGAAGATGTCCTGCTGCTTGAGGCAAAGGCTTGGTTCCCTCCCACTGTAACGTAGCATCAAACCTCCACTTTTCATCTCGATCGCTAAAAGCTGCATTAAAGAGCGCTTTATGTTTTGAAACTAAAGGTTTAGAAACATCGGGCAATGCAAGATAATCTGTTTTCACATCGTTAAATCTCCATGCTGCTTTTAAAACCAATCTTAGTATAGGCTCATACGTTAGTGTACCTTGCAAACTACTGGCATACGAAGTTCCTCTCAAATTATAATAATAGACAGAAGTACTACTTGAATATTGATCGGAAATCCATTGATTAACGAAGTATGTATGGTATGCATCTACCATCAAACTTCCTTCTCTTTGCCAAAGCCTGAAACTCGAGGTTAGATTCACACCTCCATTCCAAGCATCTTCAATTTGAGGGGTTTCGAGTACTTCTAATTTTTTAGAACTGACAAAGATTCCAAGATTATCAGCATAAGTATTTGCAGCTCGATATCCTCTACCGGCCGATAATCGTAAAATGAGTTCAGGAAGAAAATTATACTTAAGATGTGCTCTTGGTGTGTATAACCATCCATATAAATTATGATAATCGATTCTTGAGCCTAAGATGGCACCGAATTTATCACAATCTTTCCCGTAAGTATATTCAAAATAGGCTCCGGGAACTGCTTCGACTCTTGTAAAAATACTATCCACCCTAGAAGAAAAATCTCTGTGATTGATAGACTCTTCATAATAATCATACTTAAAATCAATTCCCGTTTTAAAGGTATGACCTTCACCCAGCGTGCTCACAAAAATGTTATTATTATAGAATGAAGTTTGACGTCCATCGTAAGTTTGTAATCCAAAATAAGCTCGTTGGTCGTGAATAGTTCCGGATAGTTGTATTCCGATAGAAGTACCTGGATTGTCTGGAAAAAGAAATCCAGTTTTAGAATATGCTTCCATTCTTTTTGACTCTACTCGAAATCCATATGCATTCGTAGTTCCTTTATCTTGGTTTTCGTTAAAGTTTACATTTCCTCCTGTTCTTTCTTCGGTTAACGCTTTCAATCCGAATTGACCTTCTGCTTTATTTCCATATTGGAAATGGAATCGATTGTAAACATTAAGTTGACGAAACAAGGGCATATCGATGAAATCATCATTATTATGATCGTTCTTTTTATTCAATCCACTGGCATGAATCATCAACATATAATTCCAATCGTGCTTGAGCGGCATGGTATAAATGGAATTGATTTCTGCTCTACCAAACGCATCTCCATACACATTTAAATGCAAGAGGGGTTGATCGAGAAGCGGCTTTTAAATTCAACGTTAATTTGTCCGGTGATTCCCTCATATCCATTCGCAACGGATCCGGCACCCTTCGAAATTTGAATAGATTCCATCCATGTTCCCGGAATGTACATCAATCCATAGGGTGTTGCTAATCCACGCAGCGTTGGAATGGCCTCTCCTAACATCTGTGTGTAAATTCCAGAAAGTCCGAGGAGTTGAATTTCTTTTGCTCCCGTCACCGCATCAGTATAATTAACGTCAACCGATGGATTGGTTTCGAAACTTTCGCTGAGATTGCAGCAAGCCGCTTTCAAAATTTCCTTCTCATTCAAGAGTTCAATATTTTGAGGGTTAAGCGTAGAAATTTCTGTACTTTGTTTTCGAGCCACGATTTCAGCTTCGCGAAGTTCATTCGATGCAAACAATCGAATTTTCAATTCTTTATTGGGTTCATTTACAACGATGGTATCTGAAATAAATCCAACATAAGTAAAAAGAAGTTGAACTGGAAGTTGATTAATTCCATCAATGGAAAACTTGCCTTTTTCATCTGCTAAAAAGACAATATTGGTATCTAAAATAAGAATAGTAACGAGAGGCAACGATTGCCCAGTACTTCCATCAACAACGGTTCCGCTGATGGAAATGGATTGGCCAAAACTTGATTGCAAGCAGAGGCAACTTATAAATATAAATAGTATTTTTTTCATGAGATTATTTTTAAATAGAAATAAAAAAGGATGAGATCCTTCATCTAAATAAAAATAAAATTATATTCTAAATACACTATAAAGCAACAGTTTTTCAGCAGGCGGCGATGCTGACTCTGCAAAAATTTGTTGACAAAAATTATCTTTTTGTGATGGATAGAATCCAGCAACATCAACTGATAAATTTCCTAAAAAAGCAATGGTTGAATGGTCAGAAGGTAATTCCGTTTTAAAAATTCTATAGAGCGGGATATTGAAATAGGTATTTATTTCAAAGCAGCAATTTTCTTCAGCATTGTTTGCATTTAAAATTTCATTTAAAAATGGGCTATGCTCCAAAGGAATTGCCTCGTCTTCCATGCAACAGGTCGCTTGTGATGCTTCGGAGCAACCATCATCCATTTTACACAAATGACCCGAATGCATCCAGGCTGTAGCTCCCAGAACTAACTGTAACATAAGGAGGATGAGAAGGAAGGGTTGACCTTTTTTAAACATGCTTTGCGAAGTTAAGGCAGATTTATGATTTTTTACCGAAATCCAGATGAATTAGGGCTCTTATTTTATATTTTTACGCATTACTTTAACAAAACGATACATTAATGAGTTTAATTGTTGCCTTACAAGCCCGCGAAATCCTTGATTCTAGGGGTAATCCTACGATTGAAGTAGAAGCATTTACACAAAACGGCTATTCTGGACGAGCTGCTGTTCCATCAGGAGCAAGCACAGGAAAACATGAAGCTGCCGAATTAAGAGATGGAGACAAAAATCGCTACCTTGGAAAAGGTGTTTTGAAGGCGGTTAATAATGTTGGAACTGCCATTTTTGAAGAAATCAAAGGGATGTCGGTTTTTGACCAACGTGCCATTGATGAGGCGATGATTAAGCTCGACAACACCCCTAATAAATCTGCTTTAGGAGCAAATGCTATTTTAGGAGTATCTCTTGCTATAGCCAAATGCGCTGCTGCTGAGGCGGGGATGTCTCTTTATCGATATGTTGGTGGAGTGAATGCATGCACATTGCCATTACCTATGATGAACATCTTGAATGGTGGAGCCCATGCTGACAATAAAATCGACTTTCAAGAATTCATGGTGATGCCTACTGGTGCCGATTCATTTGCAGAATCACTTCGGATGGGCACAGAGGTTTTTCATGCTTTAAAATCGGTATTGAAAGGAAAAGGATTTAGTACCAATGTAGGTGATGAAGGTGGATTTGCTCCCAACTTACAATCGAATGAAGAAGCGATCCAGTTGGTGTTACAAGCAATAGAAAAAGCGGGGTATTCTCCTGGGAAAGATATTTTAATAGCCATGGATGCCGCAAGCACAGAATTGTAGGATGAGAAGAGCGGAATGTACATCTTCAAAAAATCGACAGGCGATAAATTAACTTCTTCCGAGATGGTTAGTTTCTGGGCTGACTGGTGCAAGAAGTATCCTATCATTTCTATTGAAGATGGGTTAGCGGAAGACGACTGGAAAGGCTGGAAAGAAATGACAGTCCAGATGGGCGATAAAATTCAATTGGTAGGAGATGATTTATTTGTTACCAATTCAAAACGTCTTCAAAAAGGAATCGATTCGCAGACAGCAAATTCCATCTTAGTAAAAGTGAATCAAATTGGAACACTTTCTGAAACGATCGATGCAGTTTCATTGGCAAAAGAAAATAGTTATACTGCTGTGATGAGTCACCGTAGTGGAGAAACCGAAGATTCTACCATTGCTGATTTAGCAGTAGCATTAAATACAGGACAAATAAAAACCGGCTCTGCCTCTCGTTCAGACAGGATTGCTAAATACAATCAATTGCTTCGAATAGAATCGGATTTAGGGAGTAGCGCTGTTTTTAACGCAAGAAATTTCAAGTATATACGTTAATGAATTTAATAATCTTTTCAATTTATGAGTACTAAGAAAGACGAAGAATTAGATCCCAACTCTGAAGATCATGAGAATGATGAATATGAGGAGGAAGAGGAATACGAGGACGTTGATGATGATGATCATCCAGACGAAGGTCATTTAGTTGAAGAACATCTGAGTGGGACTCATCGCAGACGTAAAAGAAGGGTTAAAATCAGGAAAAGAGTACGCATCAAGCGTAAGTCTAGTCCTAAGAAGAAAGCCAAGAAAATGGTTGAGGTGGTAACTTGGGTAGTGATCATCTCCATCTTTATCATTGCAGCCATTTATTTGATTGTAAGTCTGGATTTAAACTCAAAACATAGAGAAAAAAGGTCGGTTAGTTATAAAATAGCTGTTCCAACATTAATTAATAATTACCAACAATATAATAGCTAACAAAAGTGTTTGTTGATTGTTTACATCTTCAGTAACTTCGCTCACACAAAACAATCTTTGGATTAATAGTAAATAATGGATCGTTTAAAAGAAAAATTCGCTGAAAAAGCACTCCCACTTGCTGCAGAAGTAAAAGCAATGGTGAAAGAACACGGCCACATAGAGCTGGGAACTTATACAATTGACCAAGTTTACGGAGGCATGAAAGGAATGATCGGTATGGTTACCGAGACGTCTAAGCTAGACCCTGAAGAAGGAATTCGATTTAGAGGGTATTCCATTCCGGAATTAAGAGCTTTGCTTCCACGCGGATCGGGCGGAGAAAATTTACCTGAGGGCATTTTCTATTTATTGCTTACTGGTGATTTACCAACCGAAGAAGATGCTCGTGAAGTAAGTAATGCATGGGCTCGTCGCAGTCATGTTCCTAAGCATGTTTTTGATATGTTGGATATGCTACCAAAAGGAACGCATCCGATGACTCAGTTTAGCTTAGCTATATTAGCTATGCAAACGGAAAGTAATTTTGCGGCTGCGTACCGAAAAGGAATCAACAAAAAAGATTATTGGGATCCGATGTTTGAAGATGTGATGAATTGCATCGCACGTCTTCCAAGAATAGCAGCCTACATTTATAGAAGAACTTATAAAGATGGAGAGCATATTGAACCAGATCCAAAACTGGATTGGGGTGCAAACTTCGCACATATGTTAGGTTTTGACGATGATGGTATGAAGGCGTTGATGCGTCTTTACCTAACCATCCACGTTGACCACGAAGGTGGAAACGTAAGTGCACATACTACACATCTCGTTGGATCCGCTTTGAGTGATGCTTATTATTCTCTTTCGGCTGGAATGAATGGTTTAGCAGGCCCTCTACATGGATTAGCGAATCAGGAAGTAGTTCGTTGGATTAAAGATCTACGTGAATACTACGCTGGTGAAATGCCAAACAAAGAGCAGATCAAAGAATACGTAGAAAAAACGTTAGCCGAAGGTCGTGTGGTTCCTGGTTATGGACATGCGGTATTACGCAAAACAGATCCACGTTATATTGCGCAACAAGAATTTGCACAAAAGCATTTAGCCGATGATGAGTTATTCAAAATCGTACAAATGTTGTATGAAGTTGTTCCAGAAATTTTAAAGGCAACAGGAAAAATTAAAAATCCATGGCCTAACGTTGATGCGCACAGCGGTGTTTTATTAATTCACTACGGTTTAACAGAACATGATTTCTACACGGTGTTGTTTGGCGTCTCCAGAGCCATTGGTGTATTGACCAGTTTACTTTGGGATCGTGCCTTAGGACATCCGTTAGAGCGTCCGGGATCGGTAACTACCGATTGGATGAAGGAACAGATAGAGAAACATAAGGCGAAAGCAACCGTTTAAAAAAAAGACCGATCAATGATCGGTCTTTTTTTTGATGTTAGATGTTGGATGTTAGATTTTTTGTGTTGGTCCTGCTTCAAGCAGGAGGCGCGCGAGGCTTTCGCTACGATTAATGTGCTTCGCTGTAGTTTGAATCTTGTCTATCGAAATTACTGTTTCACAAACGTCGCTCTCAATCCTCCCGACTGAATCAAATAAATTCCCGAGCTGAGATTATTTGTTTCAAGTGTTGTTGTAATTGATGTTATCATTTTTTCGAAGATGAGTTTACCGTAAATATCTGTTAAACGCAATTGCGCTTTTCCGTTTTCGAGATGGATGCCGGAGATGTTTAATGTGTTTTCGGTTGGATTGGGGAAGACATGCAATTTGCCACGTGCGGGTGTTGCAGATGCCAAGCCTGTTGGTAAAACAATACTTGTTTTTGCGGTGTTGGTGATGACGGGTTCGTTGAAGTCGAAGTAAATGGCTGCGAAATTGGTGATGGAATCTCCAGCATTTAAATTTGTTTTGGGTTGGATGCGGTAATGCACAAAGCCATGCGAGAGGGGTTCGTTGGTGTTGCTGTCGACTAACAAAATATTTTCAAATTTAAATTCCATGTTACGCTGGTAGTTGATCCAGTTTAGGTTGACGGGATGCGATGCATTTACAAATTCGATGGAAGAGATATTGAGTTTATTGGTATCAATCGGATTTAAAATTTTTACAGTGAATGCTGTATCGTTTCCTGTGTTTTGAAAGCGGATAATATAATCTAACCAAGGTGCATTGCTAAGTTGCGTAGTAGTGAGAGTATCTTCACTCACCAAAATATCGTTCGGATCAAAAGAACCTGTTGTGTACACTTCCCAATTGCTGTTGTTGCAACTTGGATTATCATCGGTCAAATAAGGTTCAATATGCGCGCTGCTGTTGATGAGTGTGCCGATAGGAAGTCCGAGGTTTACGTTAACAGTTACAATAATGCTTCCTGTTTGAAACGGTGTTAATGCAGGTAAATTCCAAACTATAGAATCAAGTGTTACGCTACTTGGTGCAAGCGTTGCCGACTGATAAGTTACATTGTTATATGGATAAAAATAAACAGTGGGAGACACCGTGGTGTTACCATAATTTCCATAGTTAATCATGTAACTTGCTGTGAAGCCACTGCGGAAATTTCCCATAGGCGTAATCGTTATACAAACATCTTCAAATGTTCCTTGCGGTTGAAATGCGAAATCGTTGAGGGAATCTGTTTGATTTATTCCTGTGAATGATGCTGCATTGGTTAAGGAACTGGACTAAACCAATTTACTGATTGCGGTGACACTGTAAAATTTCCGGTATCAATTACTAAAAGTTTATAGTTTCCATTTTGATCACTGTAATTAAAACGATGTGAATTTTGTTCTACAATTTTCTTTGATGACAATGGTAGTTCACCATTGTCTTGAATCCCATTGTTGTTTAAATCAGCAAACAATTTTCCTGTAATTAAATTGTATTTATCGGTCAATTTTACAATCCAAAAATCGTAACTCCCTAAACTATTTTCAGTTTTATCTCCTGAAATATTAGAATTAGAACTCCACCTAATACAAAGGCCCTCCATCAATTGTTTGTTCAATGGAATATAATCTTTCATACACTCTCCTCCAATCGTATTTTGCCATTGAATTTTTCCTAAAGTATCAGTTTTTACCACCCAATAATCTATCCCAAAGTCCAAAGATTTTCACTCTTATCTCCAGAAATATTTGATTGGAAAAGCCGACTAAAAGATATCCTCCATCAGCTGTTTGCTCAATACAAGTCAAATCATCATCATCATTCCCTCCAATTGTATTTTGCCATTGAATATTTCCCCAGACATCAGTTTTTTTAGATCCAATAATCAGCCAACCTGCAAAACTATTTTGTGTCTTATCACCAGAAATATTTGAACTAGAATATCCACCTAAAATATACCCACCATCAATAGTTTGTTGAATAGATTAAATCATCATTTTGATCTCCACCATTGTATTTTCCCATTGAATATTACCGATAGCATCAATTTTAACAATCCAATAATCATAACCTCCTAAACTATTTTCTGTTTTATCTCCTGAAATATTAGATGCAGAATCTCCTCCTAATATATAACCTCCATCTCTGGTTTGCTGAATAGAATTAAAAATATCATCATTCCACTTCCTATTGTATTTTGCCATTGAATATTGCCTAATCAATCTGTTTTTACGATCCAATAATCAATACCTCCTATACTATTTTCTGTTTTATCCCCGGAAATATTTGAGTAGGACATCCCTCCTAAAATATAACCCCCATCTGAAGTTTGCAGAATTGGATAAATATCATCATTTACCTCCTCCAATTGTATTTTGCCACAGAATGTTTCCAACAGAATCTGTTTTTACAATCCAATAGTCAGAAATACCTAAACAATTTTCAGTTTTATCTCCAGAAATGCTTGACTAGAATATCCTCCTAATATATATCCTCCATCAGTAGTTTGCTGAATGGAATTTAAATGATCTTCACTATTTCCACCTATGGTATTCTGCCATTCGATATTCCCAAGAGAATCTGTTTTTACAATCCAGAAATCATAAGCCCCTAAGTTGACTTCTGTTTTATCTCCAGAAATATTTGAAACAGATTTCCCTCCTAAAATAAACCCTCCATCTGTGGTTTGGTCAATCGACATCAAATCATCACATTACTCCCCCAATCGTATTCTGCCATTCGATTTCTTGGGCAAAGGAATAGTTTGAAATAATGTCATACAAAAATCAGAATCAATTTAAAAAGTGAGACTTTTATTTAAATTTTTCATGATTTTAATTTTCAAGATTTATAATTATTGTTTCACAAACGTAGCTCTCAACTCCCCCGACTGAATCAAATAAATTCCCGAAGAGAGATTATTTGTTTCTAGTGTTGTTGTTATTGATGTTATCGTTTTTTCTAAGATAAGTTTGCCGTAAATATCCGTTAATCGTAATTGTGCTTTTCCGTTTTCGAGTTGGATGCCGGAGATGTTTAATGTGTTTTCTGTGGGATTTGGGAAGACATGCAATTTGCCTCTTGTGGGTGATGCAGATGCCAAGCCTGTAGGTAAAACAATAATTGTTTTTGCGGTGTTGGTGATGACGGGTTCGTTAAAATCGAAATAAATGGCTGCGAAGTTGGTGATGGAATCTCCTGCGCTTAAATTTGTTTTGGGTTGGATGCGATAATGAACAAAACCATGCGAGAGCGGTTCGTTGGTGTTGCTATCAGGTAACAAAATATTTTCAAATTTAAATTCCATGTTGCGCTGGTAGTTGATCCAGTTTAGATTGACAGGATGCGATGCGTTAACAAATTCGATGGAAGAAATATTAAGTTTGTTGGTATCAATTGGATTTATAATTTTTACCGTGAATGCTGTGTCGTTACCTGTGTTTTGAAAACGGATGATGTACTCCAGCCAAGGAGCATTGCTGAGTTGAGTCGTAGTGAGTGTATCTTCACTCACCAAAATATCATTCGGATCAAACGAACCTGTTGTGTACACTTCCCAATTGCTGTTGTTACAACTTGGATTATCATCTGTTAAATAAGGTTCAATATGCGCGCTGCTGTTGATGAGTGTGCCGATAGGGAGTCCGAGGTTTACGTTTACGGTGACAATAATGCTTCCTGTTTGAAACGTTGAGGGAATCGGTTTGGTGGATTCCAGTAAAATTTGCTGTTTGAGATATTGGTGAAGGGGTAAACCAGTTTATTGATTGAGGTGATACGGTGAAATTTCCTGAATCGAGAACAACTGAATATAATTCCCATTTTGATCACTAAAAGCAAATCGACCTGTATTTTGCTCGGTGATCTTTCTTGCTGGCAATGAGGGTTCCCTACTATCTTGAACACCATTGCTGTTTAAATCTGCAAAAATTTTCCTTTAATTAAATTGTATTTATCAGTTAGTTTTACGATCCAAAAATCACCATTTCCTAAACAATTTTCAGTCTTATCTCATGAAATATTTGATTATGAATATCCACCTAAAATAATCCACCATCTTGAGTTTGATGAAACAGAGCATAAACATCATAATCAACCCACCAATCGTATTCTGCCATTGAATGTTTCCTAATGAATCCATTTTACAATCCAATAATCCCAATTACTATTGCTATTTTCCGCCTTATCACCGGAAACATTAGACAATGAATACCCACCTAAAATATATCCACCATCTTTAGTTTGTTGAATTGAATTGAACGCTTCACTTAAACCACCCCCAATCGTATTTTGCCATTGAATACTCCCAATCGAATCAGTTTTTACAATCCAATAATCATACGCCCCCAAATTAATTTCAGTCTTATTTCCAGAAATATTTGAATTGGAACGTCCACCCAAAATATAACCTCATCATTGGTTTGTTGAATAGCATATAACACATCGCCTAAATCGCCTCCAATTGTTTTCTGCCATTGGATATTTCCCTGGGAATCGACTTTAATGATCCAATAATCATACCTCCAAACAATTTTCGGTCTTATCTCCGGAAATATTGGAACAGGAATATCCACCTAAAATATAGCCCCCATCGGTAGTTTGTTGAATAGAGTACAAATAATCAATAATACTTCCCCCTATCGTATTCTGCCATTGGATGACTCCCAGTGAATCCACTTTTACGATCCAGTAATCATCAAACCCATTGCTATTTTCCGTTTTATCACCGGAAATATTTGAATTGGAACGTCCACCCAAAATATAGCCCCCGTCGGAGGTCTGTTGAATTGAGTATAAATTATCACTTAAACTCCCACCAATCGTATTTTGCCATTGAATATTTCCCAATGAATCAGTTTTAACAATCCAGTAGTCATAAGTCCTAAACAATTTTCCGTCTTATCTCCGGAAATATTAGAATCAGAATATCCACCTAAAATATAACCACCATCAGTGGTCTGTTGAATTGAATAAATAATCAGATCACTTCCACCCAATCGTATTTTGCCATTGATTATTCCCATTGAATTGATTTTAACGATCCAATAATCATCCACCAATGCTTACTTCTGTTTTATCACCGGATATATTTGAAAAATCCCACCCAAAATATACCCTCCGTCATTGTTTGATCAATGAATTTTAAATTATCCATGACACTCCCCCAATCGTATTCTGCCATTCGATTTCTTGGGAGAAGGATATATCAAAAAGAAATAAGAGTAGAAAGGTGACTTTACAAATGTTTCTCATTTTGAAGAATTTACTATAAAAGTAAGGAAAAATCAATACGATGCAAGCTATTCTGTAGCTCGGTAGATAATTTAATATTAATACATAAAAATGACCGTTTTTTAGGCGCTTTCCAGAAAATATCGTAGGCGTAGCGAAGGATAAGGAGCGACACGATGACCAAAAATAAAATCCGAACGAAGCCATTGCCTTTTTTGAATGCGAGGCGGGTTCCTAGTAAGCTTCCAGCCACATTACAGGCAGCCATTAATAGGGCGATTTCAAGCAAAGCCATCACAGCTCCAAATAACATTTGCTTGTTGGACGATAATTCGGCTTTGCGAATCAATCCTAAATCTTTCTTGATGAATGTGTAAATAGCCATCACAATTAAGATGACTAAGATGATTGGCTTTAGTGATTCGGAATGAATATAACTCACCGTTTTCGCTCCTAAATAGGAAAAGATCAAGGTGAAAAATGAAATGAAAAATAAGAGTTTATAATTGAATTTTATTCTTCTCGCATATTGATACGCCGCCACCGAAGTGCCCGAAAATCCTGCAATTTTATTCGTTCCCATCAAGGTGGGTAAATCGGTATTAGGAAAATTAACAAGCAATGCAGGAAGTTGAATAAACCCTCCGCCCCCAACAATAGAATCGATGAAACCAGCGGTAAATGCTAATGCAATTAACGCAAGTATTGTAGAAAAAGAATAATCGATAAAAAAAAATTACTGCTTCGGTCATTTAATAGAAATATAAATTATTACAGATCTCAATTACATTAATGATTATACTTATAAAATAAACCTTCGAAGTACTATGCATAACCTTATACCATTTACAACTATTTAATAGTCCAAATAATTTTACTTTTTTTAATAAGTTTATTTCAGTACCACCGACTTGAATTAAATTATAAATTTCACAAATAAGGATCTAGTTCACGGATTATCTGTCATATAAATTTTAGTTTTTTAATTCAGATTCTAGTCATATTTTACTTGTTACTTTCTTTTACGTGAAAAGAAAGTAACCAAAGAAAGCACGCCACCCAACACCAACCCATTTTTGCAGTTTCTGCTTTCTATTTTCTTTCGCAACCATTGAACAATCTTTTGTGCTATCTATTTACTTCATCGGTACAGCAAAAATCGGTTCGCGCTGTTGCCTGGACGACCTCCGCACCGTTCCGAATAATATTACCTTTTATTGAAATTTATTGATCGAAATTTACTGCCATTTATGTTTAAATAATTGGACTACCTATTATGTATAAATGGTATAATTTC
>JADKFA010000019.1 GCA_016717725.1 Bacteroidota bacterium | reverse complement strand
AAAAACAACATCTAATCGCATAGCCACCAATTTCACATTTCTTTTCGGAAATAGAAAAATCCTACCTATTTTCGTATCAATGAAAATCGCATTGTATGCTCGCCAAGTCGACACCGAAAATTTTCCGTTGATTCGAGAATTATTAAAGGAATTACAAAGGCATCAGTGCGAACTTTATATTTATCAGCCTTTTTTGCATCGTATTAAACCTTTGGGAAGCGATATTCCACCCAACACCCCTTTTAATTCTGGCTCTGAAATAAGAGGACATATCGACTTTTTATTAAGTTTAGGGGAGATGGGACTATTTTGGATACCTTAACCTTAGTTCAAGACAGTAATATTCCGGTGATGGGAATCAACTTAGGACGATTAGGCTTTTTAACGGGCGTGGGAACTGAAGATATTTCAGGAGCTCTCGAAGCGCTAATGAAAGGACATTATACCATTGATAAAAGAAGCTTATTGCGATTAGAATCCAACCGAAATTTATTTGGGGGTGTGAATTATGCACTCAACGAATTGACCATCCACAAAAGGACAGTTCGAGTATGATTACGATCAACACCTACCTCAATGGTGAATATTTGAATTCGTATTGGGCAGATGGACTCATCATTGCTACGCCAACGGGTTCGACAGGATATTCATTAAGCTGTGGCGGACCCATCGTTGCACCTTACTCTGGCAACTTCGTGATAACGCCCATCGCTCCTCACAACCTAAATGTTCGCCCAATTGTGGTCTCCGATAAAAATGTAATCTCACTGGAAGTTGAAGGTCGAAGTCAGTACTTTTTGGCTTCCCTCGATTCCCGATCGGTCACCATCGATTCTGCTATCTCATTGGCAGTCAGAAGAGAAGACTTCACCATGAGCCTAGTTCGACTGGGTAGTACTAACTTCTTAAACACACTTCGAAAAAAACTAAACTGGGGTCTCGACACCAGAAACTAATCTACTCGCCAAAACGTAAATATTTACAACCATTTATATAGTGGAAAATATTACTTTTGTGCAAAGGCCATAAAAATTCATATGAAGAAACATATACTACTTTGCTTTACGTTCTTGATTCTGTTTAGCTCCATGAGCGAAGCTCAAAGATTGCGTGCACGTTGGAAAGCATATCGTTACGAATGGAGTTTTGGAATTGGAGCAAGTAATTTCTTAGGTGACCTAGGAGGTGCGAATGCAATTGGAACCAATGGTTTCAAAGATTTAGAGTTGAGTTTAACACGACCAGCCCTGACTGTTGGAATGCGTTACAAATTAAGTCCAGCATTATCCATTCACTCGCATTTAACTTATGGCCATGTGAAGGGCGATGATAAACTTACCAAGGAGTATTTTAGAAGTACAAGAAGTATAAATTTTAAATCGAATATTTACGAGTTCAACGTAAATTTTGAAGCGGCTCTTCTTAGTCAAAAAGAAGGAGGGATTTACCGTTTAAGAGGTGTACGTCGCTCAAATACTTTTGAAGGTTCGCTCTACGGTTTTATTGGAATCGGCGTATTTCACTTCAATCCAAAAGGTGAATTCAACGACAAATGGTATGAACTTCAACCTTTAGGAACAGAAGGGCAAGGAATTTCACCTGCACGTGATAAATACAAAAGAACTCAAATTTGTATCCCTTTCGGGGTAGGTGGTCGATATTTCTTCAACCGCCGTTGGGGTGTTGGATTTGAATTTGGACTTAGAAAAACCTTTACTGATTATATCGATGATGTAAGTAAAACATATTATGATCCTGCAGCTATTTCTCAAGCGAATGGTCCTATTGCAGAATATTTTTCTAATCCTAACCCTAATCAAGAATCGACTGCCGTTGGTCAGCAACGCGGCGATCCTCGTGATAAAGATGCTTATATGTTTGCCATCATCAGTTTGCATTATAAGATTCGTACTGGTCGTACCAACTTCCCGATATTCTAATATCATAGAAGAAGTACTGTTTGTTGAATGAAAAATCTCAACAATACTCAACACAAATTCACGTTTTGAAAAACACAATGAGGCCACTAGTCTCCCTCTTCCTTATTATTCTGGCATTCCCTTTCATTTCCCATTCTCAATCAAGAGAACTAGGTATTATGGTTGGAGTGATGGGTTACAGAGGTGATTTGGACAAAACCATGTATGATACTCGTTTTTTCGAACCTGGCATCAGTGCCATTTATCGGCGTTCATACAGTAACCATTGGGCATTCAAAGCTGGGTTATTATACGGACATGTTAAAGCGGATGATAGCAAGGCTGACGATTTCTACAGTCAAAACAGAAATTTGAATTTCAGATCGCATATCATTGAATTATCAGGACAGTTTGAATTCAATTTTTTCCCTTATCAAACAGCAAATCCAAATTCCACATTTAGCCCCTATTTACTCTGCGGAATTTCAGTTTTTCATTTTAATCCTAAAGCAAAAATTAACGATGAATGGATCGAATTGCAGCCTATAGGTACTGAAGGTCAGGGAACAGATGCTTCAAATAAAAATCCTTACAAGCGCACAAATTTAGCATTCACCTTTGGTGGAGGATTTAAATTCAAAATTGGTCGACGATTTGGATTAACGCTTGAGTCGGGAGTACGACAAACCTATACCGATTATTTAGACGATGTAAGTACTGTTTATGCAGATCCAAAATCCATTTTAGTAGAATATGGAAAAACGGCGGCATTACTAAGTGATCGATCTCTCAATCAAGCACCTGGCGGAAATATTGGCCGACAACGTGGCGACACACAGCGCCGTGATTTTTATGTTTTTACAGGGGTACAAATAACCTATACACTGAGCAAAAAATACATCGATGCATGTCAACCTTTTCGCATAAAACTCTGGTAAAGACGTTAACATCGAGTTAATCTTTTTAATTGGTCGAGAACGCCAATGCATTTACTACATTTGCGAGCCGAAATATGTCACTAAAAGAGCAGATAGATATTCAACGTTTACCACGTCACGTTGCCATCATTATGGATGGTAATGGAAGATGGGCTAAACAGCAGGGGAAAATGCGCATTTTTGGTCACCAAAATGGGGTTCTTGCTGTTAGAGACACTGTTGAAGGAGCTGCAGAACTAGGTATTGAAGTACTAACTGTTTATGCTTTTAGTACAGAAAACTGGAATCGTCCAAAATTAGAAATTGATGCATTAATGCATCTTTTAGTTCAAACCATCACCAAGGAAACACCGAAATTGATGGAGAACAATATTCGCTTAGCCACCATTGGCAATACAGATAGCTTACCCCCGAAAGTTGCTGCTAATTTGAAAAAATGTATTGACAAAACGGCGAACAATACACGAATGACCCTTGTACTTGCGTTGAGCTATAGCTCGCGCTGGGAAATCACTACGGCGATGCAAAAAATCGCCGAAAAAGTGAAATCAGGGGAAATAGATCCAAAAAATATCAACGAAGAATTAATAAGTAATCAGCTGAACACTGCTGCCTGGCCCGACCCTGAATTATTAATTCGTACGAGCGGTGAATTAAGAATCAGCAACTACTTATTATGGCAAATCGCCTATGCTGAACTGTACTTTACAGAAAAGTTGTGGCCAGATTTTCGTCGTGAAGATTTTTATAAAGCCATTATCGACTTCCAACAACGTGAACGTCGCTTTGGAAAAACATCAGAACAACTGAAATCTGAACATGCGTAGAATATTAGTACTTGTAATTTCCATCTTAACTTTCTTTGCGAACACATCTAACGCACAGGTTGAATCCATTGGATCGGATGATCAGCAAATTAATTTTGCTCAACCGAAAGAATATGAATTAGGGGGTATCACCATTAGTGGTATTCGATATTTAGACGAAGGCGTTTTGATAACGCTGACTGGATTAAATATTGGAGAAAGATTCAAAATTCCAGGTGACAAAATTGCTACTGCCATTGAAAATTTATGGAAACAAGGATTGCTTTCTGATATTAAAGTGACCGCCACTAAAATTAGTGGAGATCGTATTTTCTTGAATTTTGAATTAAGTGAGCGTCCCCGACTTTCCAAATTTGCTTTTAGTGGAATCAGCAAGAACGAAGCTGATAAATTGCGCGATAAACTTCAGCTTGTAAAAGGAAAAGTAATCACCGAAAATTTAATTCAGATTACAAAAAATCAAGTCAAAGATTATTATGTAGAAAAAGGGTTTTTATTTGTAGAGACAGCTATTAAGACTGAAAAAGATACCGTTGGCGGACCCAATCAAGAGTTGATGCGCATTAGTGTCTCCAATAAAAAAAGAGTGAAGATTAACAAAGTTACTTTTCATGGAAACACTCAATTTGAATCGAAGAAGCTTAGAAGAAAAATGAAGGGCAGCAAAGAAAAAGGCTGGTATAAAATTTTTAACTCCTCAAAGTTTAATGAAGAAGCTTTTGAAAAGGATAAAGAAAAAGTAATTGCTACTTATGCTGCAAAAGGATTTAGAGATGTATCAATCACGAAAGACAGCGTATATAAATTCAGTGATCGCACTGTAAATATTGATGTGTGGATTGATGAAGGTCCAAAATATTATTTTAGAAACATCACTTGGATAGGAAATACAAAATATCCAACTTCCCAACTCGATCAGATGTTAGGAATTAAGAAGGGTGAAATTTTTAGTCAAGCAAAATTAGATGAAGGCTTATTCATTAGTCAAAGTAGCAGAGACATTAGTTCATTGTATATGGATGATGGGTACTTGTTTTTTCAAGTTACACCAGTAGAAATTTTAGTTGAGAATGACTCCATCGATATTGAAATGCGAATTTACGAGGGCAAGCAAGCCACGGTGAATCGTGTTACGGTGAAAGGAAATTCAAAAACCAATGACAAGGTGATCATGCGAGAGATTCGCACCAAACCTGGGCAGTTATTTAATCGTTCCGACATTATTCGTACACAACAAGTATTAGCACAGCTCGGCTATTTTGATCAAGAGAAATTAAATGTTACTCCGCGTCCAAATGCTGCAGATGGCACTGTAGATATTGAATACATCGTTGAAGAACGTCCTTCCGATCAACTTGAATTATCAGGTGGTTGGGGCGGTGGCGCTGGTGTAGTAGGTACATTAGGAATATCGTTTAATAATTTTTCTGCAAGAAACATTGCTAAAAAAGGTACTTGGTCTCCGCTACCTACTGGCGATGGACAAAAACTGAGTATTCGCTTTCAATCGAATGGTAGATACTTCCAAAGTTACAATGCGTCATTCACCGAACCATGGCTTGGTGGTAAAAAGCCAAACTCCTTAAGTGTTTCTGTATTTCACTCCATACAAACGGATGGTTTACCAAAAGGAAATGATGATCGTTCCGTATTAAAAATTAGTGGTGCTTCTGTTGGATTAGGAAAACGTTTAAAATGGCCTGATGATTTTTTCCAGTCGTACAATGAATTAACGTTCCAACGTTACTCTCTAGATAATTGGGAAGGAACCTTTTTATTCAGCGATGGATACTCTAACAACTTAAACTTCGAGCAAACCTTTTCACGTAATTCGGTAGATGGATTTATTTGGATTCGTAGTGGATCACAACTATCATTCACTTTACAACTAACACCACCGTTTAGTTTAATCGACAAAAGCACGGACTATACTACGGCCGATGCCAAAGAAAAATACAAATGGATTGAATATCACAAATGGAAATTTAGTGGATCTTGGTATAAAAGCTTAGGGACAAAATTTGTATTATTCTCGAGAACACAAATTGGAATTTTAGGATATTACAATAAAGATATTGGACAATCTCCTTTCGAACGTTTCTATTTAGGTGGAGATGGTCTTTCAGGGTTTGCTTTAGATGGACGTGAAATTATTGCTTTACGTGGGTACAATAACAATACAGTAACGCCTCGTATTAATGGTAGCACGGTTGGTGGTACTGCCTATAACAAAAACACCTTCGAGTTACGATTCCCTGTTTCGTTAAACCCATCTGCAACCATTTATACCTTGGCATTCTTAGAAGCGGGAAACAATTGGTTAGGGACAAGAAACTTCAACCCATTAAATCTAAAACGTTCGGCTGGTGTTGGAGTTAGAATTTTCCTTCCTATGTTCGGATTATTAGGTCTGGATTGGGGTTATGGATTTGATGAAATTGAAGGAAATCCAGGTGTGAACAAAGGGCAATTCCATTTCACCATTGGACAACAGTTCTAAAAAGGTAAGCAGCTTTACTTTTGAAATAACCTCAGAACATTCTGCTTAACTTGCTCTAAGGTGAAGAAAGCATAAAGAATTTGAAAGAGATTTGTCAAAATCTGAAATAATAAAGAATAAAGTCTAGACCAATAATTTGACCAACAATACTTTACCTTAACCATCACTATCGAGTATCTTTGGTATCTACGATAAAAAGAGGTAAATTTGGCACGATAATTTGCAAAAGACGGATACTTAAAAAAATCCCAAAACTTATGAAAAAGCTAATCATTGCATGTACATTCTTTATTGGAATGTTTGCTAGTACCTCCATTTTCGCACAGAAATATGCGTATATCGATTCACAATATATTTTAGATAATATTTCTGAATATAAAGCTGCACATCAACAATTAGATCAACTCAGTATAGCGTGGCAAAAAGACATTGAAGCAAAATATACGGTGATTGATAAGCTTTACAAAGACTATCAAGCAGAACAAATTCTTTTAACCGAAGAAATGCGTCGTAAACGTGAACAAGAAATCACGAACAAAGAAAAAGAGGTGAAAGAATATCAAAAGCAAAAATTTGGTTACGAAGGTGAGTTATTCAAAAAGAAGCAAGAGTTAATCAAACCTATTCAAGATAAAATTTTCAATGCTGTTAAGAAAATGGCTACGGATCAAAGTTACGCTGTGATTTTTGATAAGTCGGGCGATTTAGTAATGCTTTACACCAACCCTAAATACGATAAGAGTGACGATATTTTAGAATCGATGGGCTACAAAGCCGGAACAAAAGGTGATGCGAAAGGTGGTGAAACTAAAGAGGAGGAAGCCCTTCTCCTACTCCACCTCAGCGAAGGAAAAGGTGGCGGATCTGAAGAACGTAAATAATAAAACTAAAAACACATAAATAAATCTAATATCATGACAAGAATCGTTGCCATTTGTTTTGGCATTCTATTGAGTTTAGCTGTACAAACTCAAGCTCAAAGCACTCTAAAATTTGGACATATTAATTCAACGCAGTTGATTAGTTTAATGCCAGAAACCAAATTAGCAGATTCCACATTACAAAAGTTTGGAGCCTCATTAGAAAATCAATTAAAAACCATGACTGCTGAATATCAGGGAAAAATCACTGATTTCAAATCAAAAGAAGCGTCGATGGCAGATCCCATTCGTGATGCGAAATTAAAAGAGATCAGTGATCTTGAAGAGCGCATTCAATCGTTTCAAGAGTCGGCACAAAGCTCAATGCAAAAAAAGAAGGAAGAGTTGTACACTCCAATCTTAAAAAAAGCAGAAGAAGCCATCAATTCAATTGCTAAGGAGAATAAGTTCTCTTACATTTTTGATGCAAGTGCAGGAACCTTATTATTTGCTCAAGAATCTGACGATGTTTTACCAATGGTGAAAACAAAACTTGGATTGAAATAACCGACTCAATCAAAATAATAAAAAAGTCCATGGAACATTCCATGGACTTTTTTATTGGGCAAAGCCACCAAATAAAAACGAATTGCATTTATTTACCTTCATGCGAAAATAATTTTTACTTTTGACTATGCCTACACTCCAAGCAAAAGCTTCTCGTCCACTCGGAATTTTTGATTCGGGAATTGGTGGCCTTACGGTTGCTGATGCCATTCATAAACTCATGCCCAATGAGTCGTTAATTTATTTTGGTGATACAGCCCATCTCCCTTATGGAGATAAGTCGCCAGAAGCTATTAAAAAGTGGTCGGTGGTGATTGCTGACTTCCTCATAAAGCATAACTGTAAAGCCATTGTGATTGCTTGCAATAGTATTTCGTCGGTGGCCTTTGACGAAGTGAAAAAACATGTAGGAAAGAGCGCCATTGTGATTAATGTAATTGATCCCGTCGTAAATTTTGTTTGCGATGAAACTTCATCAAAACATGTTGGCATTATAGGAACGAAAGCTACTGTGAAGTCGGATGTTTATCCAAAAAAAATTATAGCTAAATCAAAAAAAGTAACGGTCACTTCATTAGCTACCCCCCTATTAGCTCCCATGATTGAAGAAGGATTTTTCAATAATAAAATTTCCAAAACCATCATCAACGATTACCTATCTCGTCCTAAATTAAAGAAAATTGACAGCCTTATTTTAGGATGTACACATTACCCTTTAATTCGTCCGGAGATTGAACAATATTATAAAGGTCGTATCACCATTTTTGATTCTGCAAGTATCGTTGCTCAGCATGTAAAAGATGTTTTAGAAAACAAGAATTTGCTTAATCCTAAGAAAGCAAAAAAACACCTCTTCTACATTTCAGATTACACGACCTCATTTGAACAGAGCACAAAAATATTCTTCAAAGGAAAGATCAAGCTCGAGCAGAAAAACCTTTGGAAGTGATTAAAGTCTACTAAACAAGTAATAAATATTTGATTTAATATAATTTAGATATTAATCTCAGGGATATACGTGAAATCAAAATAGTCGAGTTTAAAATAATTCCGAGCACAATATTTATTTTTTGCAAGAATATTATTGTAATTAATCCATTAAATTTTCAATCACGTCGTCGTAGAGGCAGGTATGACCTGCCTCTACGACGACGTGATATTTATAGGGAGAGTAAACTTGTTGAGACAAGGCATGCCTTGTCTCAACAAGTGCAATTAATTTCTTCACGAATTATACTGCAAATGATTCTTGTACTTCAAGATCATAAAAGTCATTAGACTTTTTCCTTAGCAGGTTTCCGATCCCGACCAAAACAACGGGGCACATCTAGCATTTCTAATGACAATTGTGGTATTAAATCATCAAAAACAAAAGTCCTGCTACTAATAAAAGGACTAACAACCCAAGTATAAAATAAAATACACCAATTCCAATTCCTTTAAAAATTGTTTTGGGGATGGATTGACCATATACTTTCTTCAACGAGATGAAATAATATATGGGGATGTAATAACTCAATACATCTGAATTTAATGGACTCAACCAAGTGATTAAGTCTTGTAGGATGATGACAACAAAGGTGGCAGTATGCAAATGAAAAGCATAAATGAGATGATCCACAAAGAAAATTTTTCGTCGGATGTAAAACAAGTACAAGACAAACGCAAATACGGGCATTAGCGAAAAAAGCAACCAGGGTAATTTGTGTTTATAGTAGTCTATTATTTTATCTTTTCCCGCCAATTGCGACTTAATAGCTTGACTAAAAAAAATGGTATTAAAAAAAGTTTTTTCAATTTTAAAAGTATCCATCAGTGCAGAAGGATCTGTTATCCCTTGATCCAAATAATGCTGCAGGGTGTCGCGCTGTATTTTCACGGAACCAAACGCCCAATAAAAATTTGCATTGTCAATGCCTGAACTATTTTTCTCCTCCTTTTCAAACTCAAGTGTTTCGGTGTTGAATGAATAAATAGAATCATTTTCCAACTTCACCGCATCACTATTCACCTTGCTAGTATCGGAAGCTTCAGCCTGTTTTTTATTTTTCGAAATCTCATCTTCCTTCGTGTTTGAAAAACCGGCAACGATAAACATGATTACCGTTACTATCAAAAACATGCGCACAGGATGAAAATAACGAGCTCTTTTACCATTGATATAATCCACAGTTAAAAATCCTGGCTTAAACAACAATGGCACTAAACTTTTAATCACTTTAGAATCCAGATGTAGAAACTCCTCCACCAATTCCTTGACTAATCCTATAGCGGTTTCTTTCTTTGTATTATTTACTTGTCCACAGGTTGGACAAAAATTATCCGACTCAATATTTAAAGGAGTTTCACAATTTAAGCATTTGCTTGCTCGAACAATTTTCTTGAGGTTCATAGGCTATTGACTCAACTATAAATGACATACTGCTAAATTACAATTTATACCAATGCAGCTTATAAAACAATATATACTCCCTCTCTTTGGAGAGATCCCGAGGTGTCGGGAGGGGAGAGGCCAATGCCATTAAGTTAAACATCAAGATGCCGAAGGTATCACATGTTTATAGAAAAAAAGACCACAAAAAATATACGACCCCGTCGGGGTCGAACAACAACAAACCTCATTTTCTCTATAAACATAGGACCCATTCTGGGTCAAAATCCCTTAACTTAATGACATCGTGGGAGAGGCTTGAAATATAGGTTGACTTCAAATCAATCTTACTCGAGTTTTGACTTTTTTCTTCGCTTAAATCGTCGCTAAAATATTTCGCAAAAACCTGCAGGCATGCAGCGCAAAGTTTTTCGGTTGCATTGCTTCTTGCAGCACGAAACTTCTAATATCTCCAGCTGCTTAATCATATAAAAAGGAACAAAAAAAAAGGCTGAGAATACTTCCCAGCCTTTCTATAGAGTGATTAATCTTAATAGAATTTTGATCTTCTATCTACGATTCCCGCTTTTTCACGCAAAGCGTTGTACGTTTCATACTGCGAACGATTTTGCAATTGTGAACCTAATTGTTGCTTTGCTTCAGCAGCTAAATCGGATGGCTCTTTTACATCCGCGAAAGAAACCACTTGTGCAACGAATACACCGCTTGCTCCTTTTATTGGAGCAGAAACTTGACCCGCTTTACTATTCATTAAATATCCTACTACGTACGGCTCCATACCACTACTTGGGAAAACAGGAGATGCGAAAGAGACATTATCTGCAGTCTGAACTGTTTGTCCGTTAGCAGATGCAACAGCATCTAAATTTTGGCCACCCTTATTTAATTTTTCAATTAACATAGTTGCCTTCTTATCACGACGTACTTCAGCAGTAAGTTGATCTTTTATTTGTTCAAGAGTGCTATAACCTTTTTCCTTTCTTTCATTCAACTTAGCCACTACGAAACGATTTCCGAATTCAAATGCTTTAGAGACTTCGCCAATCTTAGCCGTGAATGCCCAACGAACCAATTCACGAGAATTTTCCATAGCACCTACTTGACGTGCGTTCTCAAAAATATTTGGTTCAGACATTTTAGTAAGTTTCTCCTCCGTGATTGATTTTTCAAAAACATCTCCTTTTGCATTTTTAGATGCAAATCCATTTGCTTTAGAATATACCGCTTGATAGGTTTTAGAACTTGGTTCAATTTTCTTGTCGACATAAGCAATACGCAATTGGCGAGCTTGCTTACCTTGATCAACGATATGAATAATATGAATTCCAAATTGAGATTCTACAATTGTATAATCACCTTTTGCTCCATTAAAACAAGCATCATTAAATTCAGCAACCATCATCCCTGGAGAAAACCATCCTAAGTCACCACCTTTAATTTTCGAACCTTCATCTGTAGAATATTGAAAAGCAAGAATAGCAAAGTTAGCTCCACCTTTCAATGCTGTTTTAATACTATCGGCAGTTGCTAAAATTGCATCCTTCTTAGCGGGATCCATCTTTAACAAGATGTGCGATGCTTTCACTGAATCGGGAAGCATTTTCACAGCAGAAACCTTAGCCAATTTATAGACATTATTCTCTAGATATGGTCCCATTACAAATCCAACAGGAGAAGAGAACATAATTGAATCGATATTCAATGGTAACGATCCTTTTTTGTTGAATGCAGGATTAAAAGGAGAGTCACTATTCAATGCAACGAACATTGAATCATTTTCGGTTACTTTAAATTCTTCTGTTAATTTATTAATTGCAAACATAGCTGCTTGACGATCCACATCACTTGGATAAACTTCAAACGTTACATAATCAATATTTGCAGATGCTTCTTGCTTGTACTTCTTCATTGTAGCATTGTACAATGTTTTCAATTCTGCATCGGTCACTGCGATAGTAGTATCCGCAATAGACGCATAATTTAAAGTTACATATCGAACAGAAGCTGTTTTCGTTCTATTGAAGAAATCATCTTTAGCCTCTGCCTTTGAAATGTACAAACCTTGTTTGATGAGGTTATAATATTTTTGTTGAATACGTTCTTCACGAATAGCCTTTTCAAAAACAACCCATTGTTGGCGTGTTTTACCCGTTTGATCATTATCCATATTCTTCAAAAAATTGGATACGTTAGCTGGATTAAACACTCCAGTTTTAGGATCAGTAAATGCTTGCTTAACTTGAGGATGAGGGTTTTTCCCTTGAACCATATCCAAGAGCTCCTTTGGTGAACAAGTTATCCCCAACTTCTCATACTGAGGTGTCAAGACCATTTCATTGATCAACTGATTCCATGTCTGCTCACGAATTTGTTCCGTCGTGTTCTGATCTACGTTTTCAGAATTACTTTGTAGTTTATAATTATTCAATTGTACCTGAACCTTCTCTTCAAAGTCCATTACATTGATCTTCTTACCGTCTATTTCACCGATATTAGCATCGCTGCTACTCATTCCACTATTAGACGAGAAAAAATCTCCTAAAATGAATGCTACAAGGCTAAAGCCCACAAAAACTAACAATAAATTAGCTTTGCCTCTGATTTTTTCAATTACTGCCATAACTCTATTATTTCTAATTTAAGGCTGCGAATATACGAAGCTTTCTTGAAGGCTAAAAACTTATTTCACAGATATTCAAAAGTAAATGGCTGAAATCCAGCAATATATTTTGAAATGGAAAGAATATTTGATTTAGGGGTAAAAATGACCGCAAAAGACAAGATTTACCGATTCTTTTTCTGAATCCGAATTCTTTGGTTTCTGCGAACGATCCAAAAAACGCAAGCCACAGCAGCTAGAATAAAAAACCATATAGCGGAAGAAATATTTTCGGCCACACACTTATAGGAACCAAAGGAGGCTCCCAAAAGCATTATAAAAAGCCAAGAATATTCTAACACCTTCAACATAGTGAACACTTACTTTTTAACTGTTATTCTTCCCTTCACATTAAATATTTTGTACCTGCTAAAATCTTGATTAGCTTCAAATCCTTTCCCATAAATAATTTCTTCTGCCGTAGTAATTTTAACATGTTCATCGCTCGTCAACTTCTCTTCCCTCTCATTCCACACTAATTTCTCTGTATTTAACTGATCCCCTTTTTCATTGATAACAACCACGTCCTTTTGAGCTTCCCACTTGCTATCATTTTCATAATGGATAGCATATTTAGCTCTTAATTCCGATGTTACATTTCTTGACTCATCATAAAATTGGATGTGAATCCCTGCGGGCATCTCTGTAATTGGCTCTGGGAAAACCAATTTTTTAAGTTCGGGGGAATTCACTTTCACCCTTACCAATCCAGAATCGCTGTATAATATTTCTAATCCTTTGATATGTTCAATGGGTTCTTTCGAGATATTAGTTACACGCTTAATTTCAGCTTGATCATTTTCACAAGATACCAGTTGAACACCTAAAACTAATAAAAAAAGTGATTTGCCAACTCTACCTTTGAAAAATTGAATAAAATTAGGCTGAGATCTCATTAATCAAAACGACGTTTTTGGAACCAAACTTCATTAAAAGTGAGTCCTATTACAGCTCTTATATATCGCTCTCGAATTAAATTATCATCCAAGGTGCCCATCTGCCCAGCTTCAATAGCAATATTAACCATCGATTGATAAGCTTTTCGAATAGGCAATCCGAAACCAATACTAATTCCTTGATCCACGAGAGAATTATTGCGAATATTCAGGAATGAAGTACCGTAATAGACCCCTGCTCGATACTGAACTCTTTGTCCAAAACTGGTACCACGGGGATCGCGCATAAATTGACCACCAAGAGACACGCGAAACGTGTTTTTCAAGCTATCTTTTCCCTTAAAAGATTCATAAGAACTCCACTCCGTATAACGAATATCGGATTGAATCAACCATTTTTCATCTTTTGCGAGTTGCATTCCAAAACCTAATGACAAGGGAAGTACAATTTCACCTTGTTCTTTTTCTTTATATTCGATGGTATCTCGAGAAAAGTCAACACCAAGCGAGTTTAATTTAAAATTTTCCCATAATAATGTTCGATTCGCTTTCAATTGTTGAGATATACTTGCTGTTGCACCCAGGCTCAATGTGTACCCCTTTTTGAGAGGTGTTTTAAAATTCAAACCTGCATCAAACATAAAATCGCCAATGGAAGTATTGTCCTTAATTCTAGTTCCAAAATAATCGGTGTTCGAATACTTTGCTATTCGACTTTGCTCTAAAGAACCGAATAAATAGGAAGCGTTAATTCCCAATGCCAATTTAGGAGTGAGCTTTAATCCTGTACCAATGAAATACCGATTATATCCTCCGGCTCCTTTATAAGAAGTTGACAATACATTAGAAGAATCAAGTGTGGTTGATGATTCAATTTCGTAGCCCGTTCCACTAAAAGGAATGAAGCCAAAAGCTAATCCCATTTTATTACGAACTAAAGGAAGACCAATCACCAAATATTCCAGTTTAGCATTCCATTTCTTGCTCGATAAATCACCTTGATCGAGCCATATTCTTTCTCCGCTGAGGCCAATCTCAAAAACCATCAAGGAGTCGTAAGCATAGGAAGCGGGATTAGAGAAATTGAGGCGAGCAACATTTGTTTCTGCAATTGAAGTTCCGCCCATTCCTCTTTGATGAGCAAACCCTTTAAAAAGTAAATCGCCGGGACCGAATCGAGAATAAGGTGAAACGCTACTTGTTTGTGCTGACCCTAATAGTGGCAATGCTAAAACCAACAAGCTAACTATCAATAATTTATTTCTATTCATGAGGAAGATTCGATACAATATAATTTAAACCCAGTAAAGTAAGATGCGGGGCCGCAAAGATGCGAGATCTGAATTGATTTAAAAAGAAATTCGAATCACCCCCAGTAAGAATGGTTTCTAAACGCAGATATAAATTCCTGTATTGCCAATTAATATCATTTAATTCCGACATCATTCCATTCATAACGCCTGAAAGAATAGACTCTTCCGTATTTCGTCCAATAAGTCGAGGTTCCAATTGAGGAGAAACCAATGGCAGTTGAGCTGTTTGATCATTTAATGCTTTGAATCTCATTCTCATACCTGGTGATATGCCTCCACCCACGTATAGGCCATCGAATGTAATAATATCATACTTTATGCAAGTACCCACATCAATTACTAAGACATTTCTTCCAGGGAAAAGGGACAAGGCTCCGCAAACATTTGCCAATCGATCCTTACCTAACGTCTCAGGAGTTAAATACTTGTTTTGAAAAGGTAATGGAGTATCCGTTTGCAGTGCAATCACAGAAGAAAAGTCATTCAAAATAGCTTTTAACTCATGTGGAATTTCTGTCACTGTAGCATAAACAATATTTACGATTTTTTGGGAAGCTAAGATTTCCTTCAGTTTAGAAAAATCACTGCCTTTTATAACACCAGAAGTTAATAATTTGTTTTGACTAAAAACACCATATTTCACCGATGTATTGCCAATGTCGATAGCCAGATTCATACAGCAATATTAAGATAAAGAGTGCAAATAGAAGATTTGGGTTGATTAAGTAGGTCTAGAAATATAGAAACTATTAAAAAAGTCATTTTTAAAAACTTAAAAAGAAGAAAAATCTAAAGGAAAGTGCAGAATCAGATTCTATCTACCTGATTTATATAATCTTCAAAGAATAATAGAAAGACAGGTAGAATGACCTTGTTTTTTGCAAAAATGTCTTACTTTTGCACGCTCCTAGAAGGTGATGTAGCTCAGTTGGTAGAGCAAAGGACTGAAAATCCTTGTGTCGACGGTTCGATTCCGCCCATCACCACAAAACGCTTGAAGAAAAAAAAGGATGAAAAATAGTCGCTATCGAAAAGTCTTGCTGATTGACGATAATGAAATTGATAATTTCATCAATGAGCGAATGATCACCTCCAGTGGTTTTTCTTCTGAGGTGATTGTTAAAAATTCTGCAGACGTAGCTTTAGATTTTTTAAAGAATCTTTCTAATGAGCAAGATTATCCTGAAATTATTTTTTTAGATTTAAACATGCCCATTAAAGATGGCTTTGCCTTTTTAGTGGAATACGAAGAAATTGCTGAAGCCATCAAAACTTTTTCAAAGATTGTAGTTTTATCATCTTCCATTTCTCCTGATGATATCAATCGGGCTTCTACAAACTCATATGTATTTAAGTATGTGAACAAGCCCTTGAGTGAAAAGTATCTCGACGCAATAAGTTTATAAACCTTTATACAAAATAAAAACGGCTGCATAATTTATGCGGCCGTTTTTGTTTCTGCTTCGGTCACGACCTATGCAGTACATAATATGTAAATCTTAGCGATTAATCTTTAATGGGATTACTCATTTTACGAATGACAGTATCATCTACTTTAACATAGGACAACACTTGATACGTTCCATTATTCAATGAATTGAACTCGGTCCACATTTCAGCGATGCGTTTTACCTTACGTCTATAGTCGGCAGGTTTTAATGCTGTTTTCAAGAGCTTCATCATATAACGTGCGGATTCATACTCTGCATCCTGTTCTCTGATTTGTCGCTTCAAACTAGAAATGATTTGCATGCATAAGCTATCATCACCCAAAATACAATATTGCAACGCTTGAAATAACTTAGCATCGATATCAGTAAACAAATAATGCTTTAACGACATTTGATTTCTCAACTCATTAATTTTCCTTGCCGAGCCATGATAATCGTGCTGATAAAACTTAACAATTGCTAAAAAACGTTTTGTGCTAATATAATGATAAGCTTCTTCCACATTAATGTCACTATACTTTTCAAGTTGATCAGAATAATACTGAAGATGCTCGAGGTTACCATCAATTTGATACTTCATCACCTTTGACTTCAAAAACTGCACGACGAAAAAATTCATCATGTGTTTTTCTGTTAAGTCTGGTAAATTTTGATGTACGCGTTGGATATAATAATCGGCACGAACAATATTACCTGTACGGATGTAATATTCAAAATACAACAGATCAGGAATGCATTTAATATTCTGATAAAAAGTATCCATCGGATAGCTTTCGAAAATTTGCGTCATTCGTTGTAATACCGCTTCCACTTCCAGCTCGCGCGATTTTAATCCATCTTGCTTGTGTGGCACTATACATAAATAATAAATATGAGCAATATTATATAATACATATAATCGATGTGATTCATAGAGCTCGCAAATATTACTTAATTCACGCTTCATCATGATCACTTCTTCTAGATCCGATTCTTGTCCGTTCAACTGATAAACACCAAGCTTTTTTATGAATCGAAAAAATAGTCCTTCTGCTTTTGATACGGCTAACGAAAAAGCAACATGCTTATTAAACTTCGTTTCATAGCTGTCGAATTCTTCTGAGTGAAGATGCAATTGTGCTAATGTTTTGTACACTAAAATCAACTCTGCATTCAAATCATACTCGATGAGTTGCTTTTCCAATTCTTTTAACGCACGAACAGAAAATTCGCGATTATTTCCAAATAGATGTGCTGGTACGCGTGATACCTCATCCATTAATGTTTGAATGGGATTCTGAACTTTCTTACTTAGTATGGATGCGATTTTGGAATTAAGTCTCGACTTCAGTGTATAATACGCACTTGGGTTTACTTGCAAAATTTCCATCATTTCACTATCCTCCACTTCACGTTCGCGCGTAGTTTCAAGTACTAAAAAGGGCTTGTTCTTCTTCTTCCCAGAGACTTCCTGCAATAGCTGTTGGTACTCATCTTCGGTTAGCTTTTTAATCGTCTTGCTTAAAATTTCCATGTGTTGGGTTAATTAATAAGATTACATTTCTTGTTTGTCCTTCTTAATACGCAAGTGATCATAGAAAGGTTATAGCCTATAAAAAGTCAAATAAACCTGTATTATGGTTCGAATTTTTGAAACCTACGACCATAGGAAGACGTAAACCGAAAGGTAAGTTTGCGCCAAAAACATTGATAGTCAATTTCTATTATGGACGTTTTTGGTCAAAAAAAAGGTAAATATCTACTAATTTCTTACAAATGACAGAAATGTAACCTATACCCCCTACTTCAACGTATAGATGCATGTAAATTGACACTGATCAAAATATTAAAATATGATGAATCACCAAGCACACAACGAAGATTTCTACAAAACCATTCGCGAAAACAGAATGATGATGTACAACAAGCCCAAACGTTATTATAATCGCGATGAGCAAAAAGGTTCTGCTTTCAAGTTCTTATTCTTGATAGAAACCATTGTATTTATTTTATTGATGGCTGTAGCAGGTACAGGAGTGGCGCAAGGCACTATGCAAAATAGTGCGCCCATGAGTTTAGCTGGCAGTCAGCCTGAAGTAAATATTCACAACTACAACACTGTTTACAACAGCGGGAAAGTTTTTGTGAGTTGGACTTCTAAAAATGAATCTGAAGATTGCGTTTACATTATTGAAAGATCTACCGATGGAAGAGAATTCAAATCAGCAGGTATTAAAGAAGGTATCGGCGCTGAAATAGAATTATACTATTCATGGATTGATCAGGCTCCACCAGCTGGGTTTGCTTACTATCGTGTAAAGAAAATTACAAAAGAAGGTACGCAACTTTACAGTTCAGTTGGATCTGTAATCAATCAAGCCAGCAATTTTGAAAACTTCGCACAAGGTGAAGAAGAAAATAAATAAAGAAAAAAATAAAATAACTATTAAAACCAATTTGCCAAACAGTGGTTAAGAAATGATATGAATAGACTGGCAAAAGAATTTTTAAAAAATTACTTAGGCCTATTTCTTTTGTTGACAACAACAATGCTACGGGCCCAAGTGCCCGTAGCTTCGTTTACAACGAGTCAGGATAGTGGCTGCGCACCTTTACTTATTAATTTTACGAATACTTCTTCGGGAGCGATCAGTTATCAGTGGACATTAGGAAATGGAAACAATTCAAGTTTACAACATCCTTCCTCGTCTTATATTAATGCTGGAACCTACACCGTTGTATTAATTGCCACTTCTGCCACTGGTGGAAAAGATACTGCCACGGGAGTAATCACTATTCTAGGTGATCCTGTTGCTAATTTTACTGCATCTCCATTCTCTGTCTGCTCCTCTGAGTCCATTACTTTTACGAATACTTCAACGGGTGCTTCTTCGTATATCTGGGACTTTGGTGATGGTAGCTCTTCCAATGCAACCAGCACAAATCACCAATACAATACACCAGGCACTTATAATATAAAATTAATTGCTACAAATATATACGGGTGTCAAGACATAGAAATTAAAAGCAATTACATTACGATAAACCCATCTCCCTTAGCACAAATAAGTGCAAACCAATATTCATCGTGTGATGTAAATACCATTTTTCAATTTACGGGAACGGCGAGCAATATTTCCAATTGGGACTGGAATTTTGGTGATGGTAATACTTCATCAGTCCAAAATCCTTCGCATCAATATGCTGCTCCGGGATCTTACCCTATTCGACTCATTGTAACCTCTAACAACGGTTGCATTGATACGGCTTATTCCTCCAATAACATCACCATTGGAAACTCACTCATTCCCTCTTTTACAATGAGTGATAGTGGTGGTTGTGGAAATGTAACTATTCAATTTGACTGCACGGTTCCCAATTCAACTTCTTGGTTATGGGATTTTGGTGATGGCACTACCTCTACTTTAGGTAATCCCATTCATTCTTATAATGCAGTTGGAAATTATTCTGTTTCACTAACGGTAACTACTGCAAGTGGATGCAATGGCAGCGTAACTGTTTCTAACATAGTTCATGTTGATGGAATGCCTTTTGTTAATTTCACCGTAGTTCAGGATAGTGGTTGTGCTCCTTACACAGCACAATTTGTAAACTTAACAGTAGGTGCTACTTCCTATTCATGGAAATTCGGCAATGGTGATTCCTCTTATCTCACAAATCCTTCAACAACTTACAATCAAGGTGGATATTTTTCAGTTACACTCACCGCTACTTCTGCTTATGGTTGTCAATTAGCAGTAACAAAAAACCAACTCGTAAGAGTCTTTGCACCAACAGCAGCCTTCACCGCGACGCCTAGAATTGGTTGCCCTGGCATGACGGTTCAATTCACACATACAGGAAATCCAATAAATATAACAGGATATCTTTGGAGTTTTGGCGATGGTACCACCTCAACAGTACTCAATCCAACGCATACTTACAACACAATTGGAGTTTACACTGTGTGGCTTGTTGTTACTAATTCCTTTGGATGTATTGACACCGTCTATAAATCAAATCACATTGAGGTCGTAAGTGGAATTACACCTTATACGGTTCCTGATACTTTATTTGTTTGTCAAGACAATCCAATTGCATTTACAGATCCTACAATAGGTAGCAATTCATGGAACTGGAATTTTGGAAATGGAAGCAGCTCCACTTCACAATCACCAAGTACCATTTATACAACACCTGGTATTTATACTGTGACATTACAAACTGCGATGGCTGGTGGTTGCACGCAAACATTCAATCCATACGCTATTGTAAAAGTTATTCCATACATTCCTCGACCTATTGATATCACCTATGGCAGTTCATGCAAACCTTATGTACTTAATTTTTCTACGCAAACTTTAAATATAACCGCGTATAATTGGGATTTTGGAGATGGTGGCACGTCTACATTAGCAAATCCTACTCACACCTATACACAAAGTGGAACCTATATAATCACATTAAACATTACAGTGGGAGAAGGTTGTATGACCTCCATTAGTGAAACCATAACGCTTGGATATGCGAATCCAACACAAGCTTCCACGTATGATTTATGTTTAGGATCTAGTGTAGATTTTACACTTACTAATTTACCAGCCTTCACTGCGGCTACGTGGTTCTTTTGGAGATGGAAGTAATTCCAATCAACTACAACCATCACATACCTATGCCACTGCTGGAAGTTATCAAGTAACTGTAATTACTCAAGACACATTAGGCTGTTTAGACACCTTTAATTTAGCACAACCTGTAGTTGTTAATAATCCCATTCCATCCTTTACTGCTCCGAATGTAGCTTGTATTCATATTCCCATCACCTTCCAAAATACTTCACAAAATGCAAGTAGTTATATATGGGATTTTGGAGATGGAACAACGAGTACAGACAGTGATCCAACACATACTTATCATCAAGGTGGAGTCTATTCAATTACATTAACGACAATTATTAATTCTTGTTCGGTAAGTACAGTATTCACAAATTACATGACAGTTGCTGATCCAAATGCAGCATTTACTTTTACTACAAGTGGACAATGTATGCCGGTTACAGTCAACTTTAACAATCAAAGTTCAACTTCGGCAGTACAATGGAATTGGTATTTTGGAAATGGAGATAGTGCCCAAACACAAAATCCAGTTTATACCTATTTAAGTGACCCAACAGACTCTATTGTACTTTTTATAACGGATAATAATGGATGCATTGATTCTGCCAAGCTAGTTCCCTTCCCATACTATGCTGCGGGGGCTACTGTTGATGTGGCTATTGGTTGCTTACCACTCACAACAAATTTCACAGATTTATCAAATGGTGCCATCAGTTGGAATTGGCAATTTGGTGATGGCGGAACTTCTTCGGCACAACATCCATCTCATACATACAACGCAAATGGTTTCTATACTGTCACATTAATTACTGAGTTTCCTGGTGGATGTTTTGATACTATTGTTTACAACGACATGGTTCATGTTTCAACACCCGTTGCTGATTTCTTCTCTCCTTCATTGGCAGGATGTTCACCAACACAAATTAGTTTTGTAAATACTACCAATGACGCTACACAATTTAGTTGGCTTTTTGGAGATGGTGGTACATCATCGAATATAAACCCTCAACATATTTATTATATTCCTGGTACCTATTCAATAACTCTTATTGCGACTAATAGTTTCGGCTGTATTGATACCATTTTTAAACCCGATTATATTTCTATTCCTGGTACTTTAACATTATTTGGAATATCAACCTTGAGTGGTTGTCAGGGAGAAAATATTGCATTCACCGACTCATCCATCAACGCCAGTCAATGGAGTTGGGACTTTGGTGATGGAGCTATTGATTCGTTACGTCATCCCAATCATATTTATCCCGACACTGGAAGTTATACCGTTTCATTAATTACACGAGATTCCATTGGATGTACGTCTTCTTATGTTTATCCTGTCCAATTGCTAATACATCCATCACCTATTGCGTCGGCAAGTGTGACGGATTCGGTAGGATGCAACAGTTTCAGCACAGGATTTATTAATAACTCTCAAGGTGCTATTCAATTTGCTTGGACTTTTGGAGATGGAAATACAAGTACTGCTTTAAATCCTTCACATACTTATTTACAAAGTGGATTATTTAATCCACAACTAGTTGCTATCACTTCCTATGGGTGCAGAGATACCTTCCAATTTAACTCTGGAATTGATGTTTTACAAACACCAGAAGCCATCATTCTTTCGAGTGATACAGTAGGATGTGATCCGGCTAACTTTCAATTTACAGATGGATCACAAAGCACACAAAATCCAAATTACAACTGGACATGCAGCAATGGGATCACGGGCAATGGAAATATTTTTTCACCACAAAATATTTCAGCGGGCAATTATTCCATTGAGTTAATCATAACGAACGCGAATGGATGCAGCGATACTGCCCTACAAAATATTACGGTAAATCCATCACCCTCTGCCAATGCATCTGTAGACATTAATACAGGATGTACACCACTTTCCGTTCAGTTTACAAATTCTTCAATAGGTGGATTAACTTATTTCTGGAATTTTGGAGATGGAATTACTAGTCCATTGAGTGATCCAAGTTATACTTATAACATTGCAGGAAATTATAATCCGACTATGATTGCCATCAATAATTTTGGATGTACGGATACCTTTCATTTCAATCCCGGTGTCACTGCTTTATTAACGCCTGTTATTTCTTCAATACAAAACTATCAACAGGCTTGCTTCAACGATTTAGTTAATTATACTACAACTCTAACTGACACACTGCAACCATCTTATTCTTGGGATTTTGGATTCACCACATCGAACCAAATAAATCCATCTCTTCTATGTACTAGTCCTGGACTATATAATGTTTCATTAATTGTCACCAACAACAATGGTTGTGCAGATACGTTAAATGAACCAGATTTCTTAGAAATCTTTGACACCATTCCTCCAGTAGCAAATCAACTAGCGTCAGTAAGTGTATTAAGTGATGATCGAGTAAACATCATTTGGTTCAACGGAATTGAAACGGACATTGTCGCCTATAAACTATACAGATTAAATGGAGTAACATCTGCATGGGACTTAATATATACTGACAACAATCCAGTTCTTCAGTCAACGGCACTTACCAGTAATTATACTGACAATGGTTTAAATACTAAAAGTAATACTTACACCTACCTACTCCAAACCATCGATCATTGTGGTTATGAATTACCATTAACGAGTTCCACTCCACATACCACCATCGACATTAGCACTAGCAAAAATGGATTGATCCTATTTATCAATTGGACATCTTATGGAGGATGCACCGTGGGATCCTATAATTTATACAGAACAGAGAGACCTAGTGGTAGTCCTGTTCTACTCAGTAATGTTTCGGGCAACACCTTAAACTATATTGATTCAACCATTACTTGTCCCTTTCAATACGAATACAAAGTAGAAGCGTTAGATCTTTGCGGAAATCCTTTCAATTCCTTGAGCGACACTTCTGCAATATGGTCAGTAAATGTTTTATTGAATTAGTAAAGTAATCTTGTTCGATCCACCGTCATTGACAATTCAAACATTCTGACTGAATGGATGGCACCTACTCTTTTTCCAAATCGTGTATTAGAATACAAAATATATCGCAGCACTGATAAAATTAACTTTAGCTTAGTTAGCACTACTCCATCAACTATTACCTTCTTTATTGATTCGGATGTTGATGTTCAACAACAAAGTTATACATACAAAGTAATTGTTGTAAATGATTGCAGCATCGATGGAAAAGAGAGTAATATTGGAAAATCCATCGTTTTAGAAGGCAAATGGAAAGATCACAGAGTCTACCTAAACTGGAATAAATATGAACAGTGGGCAACGGGTATTGACAACTACACCATTGAGTTTTTGAGTCCACAAGGCACTTGGATACCCATCAAAACGGTGGACGGAAATACGACCAACACTCAAATTGACGATTAACCCCTGGTTTAATCGATTACATAAACTCCATTAGTAGTTTTTGACTTATACCTAAATTTTACTAAAGTACAATTTGGGTTAAATTTTATAGCTTTACCTTTGTATTATGCAAAGCATGGCTCGACCTCTTCTTCTCTTTTATATTCTTGTTGCGTATATCTTACTCCAATTTTCATGGTGGGCGTATATGTTAATTGATCTTAACAAAGAGGTGATACAATATCGAATAGAAATTTCTGACCTAAGTCATCTAAACCAAGAAGCTATTCAAGCGGAAAAGTTAATCTTCAATAAAGAATTAAATAAAAGGATGTTGATGGTTCTCGGAGAAGGATCCGTTTTCCTTGGGTTACTCGTTTTTGGTATTTATAAAACTAAAGAAGCGTTTAGAAAAGAATTCGATCTGGCTCGACAACAGAAAAATTTTTTATTATCCATTACACATGAGTTTAAATCCCCTTTAGCAGCGGTAAAGCTGAATTTACAAACGCTACAGAAAAGAGAACTTGAACGAACTCAGCAACAAACCATCATCAGAAGATCATTAATTGAAACAGAAAGAATTCACAATCTTGTTGAAAACGCTCTTTTCGCTGCACGGCTTGAGAGTGATAATTTCGAGTTCTATTTCGAGCAACTTGATTTTTCTCAGTTTTTAGAATCTCTTATTGAAGAATATATTTTAAGAAAAGACCACGAGCATACCATTATTAAACATATTCCTCCTGGCATTAAACTTCTCGGAGACAAATTAGCGTTAAGTTCATTATTTTTCAATCTCATTGAAAATGCCGAGAAATACTCCCCAGAAGGGAGCAAAATTGAAATTATACTAAGTACTTCTCACGAGCATGTAATGGTTCACGTTATAGATCAAGGGAATGGCATTCCAGAGAACGAAAAACAAAGAATCTTCGAAAAATTTTATCGAGTTGGAAATGAAGATACTCGAAGAACTAAAGGGACAGGATTAGGATTATTCATTGTTCAACATATTGTTACCCTTCACAAAGGAGTAATAAAAGTTAGAGACAACTACCCCCAAGGTTCTATATTTGAAATTAAATTTCCTGCTGGAAATTAAGAATACCATCGCATAATGCTTTGGCAACTATTTTGGCAACATTAAATGTTACTGTTTCAGTAGTATCCACAAAGCATATAAAAATTCCACTTATGATTTTGATGCTTTTATGTTAGATAATCTATGCAATACACCGTATTTTGAATAACTTTGCATTTGGTTAAATAGTATTAGTAATTACATGCAAAAAACGGCTTTAATTATATTAGATGGATGGGGAATAGCACCTAAAAGTAGCAGCAATGCTATTTCTCAAGCGCATACCCCCTTTATGGATCATCTATTGAAAGAATATCCAAATTCACAACTTCTTACTTCAGGTGAAGATGTAGGATTACCAGAAGGGCAGATGGGAAATTCAGAAGTTGGACATCTTAATTTAGGAGCTGGAAGAATTGTTTGGCAAGAGTTAGCCAACATTAACAAAGCGGTACGAGAAAGAACGCTGGATCAACAACCCATCCTTTTAGAAGCATTTAAAAATGCTAAAGAAAATAATGTTGCTCTGCATTTGATGGGACTTGTATCGGATGGAGGGGTACATTCGCATATTAATCACCTTAAACATCTTTGTACACTTGCCAACGAATATGGGTTAAAAAAGGTATTTATTCATGCTTTCACAGATGGTAGAGATACTGATCCAAAAGGTGGAATAAACTATCTAAACGAATTACAATCTCATCTTGATGCAACCACTGGAAAAATAGCAAGCATTACAGGACGTTACTATGCCATGGACCGTGACAAAAGATGGGAGCGAGTAAAAATTGCTTACGATGCTTTAGTCCATGGAAAAGGGAATCCACAGCTTGATTGGAAAGCAGGTTTACTTGCTTCCTACGATGTAAATATTACGGATGAATTTATACAACCGATTATTGTTATTGATTCCAATAATGATGCGATTGGTTCTATAAAAGACAATGATGTTGTTATTTGTTTTAATTTCCGTACCGACCGATGTAGAGAAATTACGCAAGTTCTTACTCAGATGGATTTGCCAGAATTTTCAATGAAAAAAATTCCACTACACTATGTTACCATGACTCGATATGATGATTCATATCAGAACATTCGAGTTATCTATGAGAAAGACAACTTAACAAAAACCCTTGGTGAAATTTTAGAAACAAATCATCGTACACAATTACGTATAGCTGAGACTGAAAAATATCCGCACGTTACTTTTTTCTTCAATGGGGGAAGAGAAGAAGCCTTTCAAGGAGAACAAAGAATCATGGTGCCATCACCGAAAGTAGCTACGTACGATTTACAGCCCGAGATGAGTGCGAACCAAGTTACTCAAGAGGTGATTAAGGTCATTCAAGAAAACAAAACAGACTTTATTTGTTTAAACTATGCGAATGCTGATATGGTTGGACATACTGGAAATTTCAAAGCAGCTATTAAAGCAGTAGAAACCGTAGATTCATGTTTGAGTGAAGTAGTAAAAGCTGGTTTAGAAAAAGATTATATTTTCATCATTATTGCGGATCATGGCAATGCAGACAAGATGATAAATGCAGATGGTACACCGAATACGGCACATACTACCAATCCTGTTCCATGCGTTTTAGTGTCAAACGATAAGAATAAAAAAATTAACAATGGCCGATTAGCAGATGTCGCACCAACGATATTATCCTTGATGGGTATTACTCCTCCCATTGAAATGACAGGAACAATACTAACTCATTCGTAATAGAATTATAGAGAAATATGCGAGAAAAATTAATTATTATTTTACTTTTTTGTGGACTTTCTACAGGATTACAAGCACAATCAAGATGGGGATTTTTTGCTGGTGGGGGAACCACGTGGTATTATGGCGATATGAACGATCGGCTTTTAACACATAAAAAATTATTTTCACACTATTGGAAAGCGGGTTTGCTTTACAAAGCAAGTCAACGAGTTTATATCACTGGATCTTATGCTTCCGCAAAAGTTGTGGGTGCAGATTCCTTGGCCATTCAAGATTTTAATTTACAAAGAGACTTACATTTTAGAAATGATATTTGGTATACGTCGCTTGACGTCGAGTATCGACTTTTAGGATATAACGATGGTCGCACCCGAAAAGTAGCACCTTATTTAGTAGGTGGTGTTTCTTATTTTCACCACAACCCTGTTGCTATTCTTAATGGCAATGAAATTGAACTTCGTCAGTTGGGTACAGAAGGTCAAAATATTCAAAACGGAGGATATGATTCTCCCTACAAAGAGTATAGTTTTTCATTTCCCTATGGTATCGGTGTCGAATTTAAGTTAACGAATGCTTTTGCTTTACGATTGGAAATTGTAAATCATTATACGCTTACCGATTATTTCGATGACCTTAGTAACAATTACGCAGATTCAATGGAATTAGCAGGTACCCCTTTAGGCGCATTAGCTGTTGAAATGGCTAGTAATCTGGCAACAGGTTACCCTCGCAAAGGATTCGGAAGAGGTAATCCCAAGAACAATGACACCTATGTATTTGCTGGTCTCTCACTACTCTATTCTCCATTCAACGACAAGGATTCGGGAAAAAGCGGAAACAAGAGTGGAAATCACAAAAGCGGAAAAAGAAAAAAGAGAAAAGCGAGTTGTCCTGCTTTTGACTAAAAGCGAAATAGACAACACCCTAGTACAATAAAGATTGGATTTAAATAGTGTATTACAGAAAATTCTAGATCAGCCGCAGACACGTCGGCTTGAAAAACTGTTGCTTAAAAGTGAATGCAATCGTATACACCTAGCGGGTTTATCGGGTTCTTCAGATGCTTTACTCTTAGCAGCATTTTTTAAAGAACATCGACATCCTGCCTTATTTATTTTTGGTGACAGAGAAGAAGCCGCCTATTTTCAAAACGATTTAGAAAATATTTTAGGAGTTGGAAGAGCGGTACTCTATCCATCTTCCTACAAGAAGCCCTATCAAATCGATCTCCCTGACAATGGCAATATTCTGCAACGTGCGGAAGTATTGACACGCATCAACAAGACAAGAGATCATTTCATTATTGTTACCGATGCTGAAGCTGCTTTAGAACGAGTAATTACTAAAAAAACTCTCGAACGAAATACACTGGATATAAAAGTAGGTGAAAAGTTCACCATTGATTTTCTCATGGAATTTCTTCAAGAAAATTCATTTGAGCGAATTGATTTCGTTTTTGAGCCGGGACAATATTCCATTCGAGGTGGAATCATCGATATCTATTCCTTTGCGCATGAGCTTCCATTTAGAATTGAATTAAATGGGGATAAAATAGAATCTATAAGAAGTTTTGATCCATCCTCTCAACTGAGTGAGCAAAACATGGGATTTGTAACTTTGATACCCAATATTCAGTCGGGGTTAATCACTGAAGAGCACGAATCCTTTTTCGATTTTCTCCCTGACAATACCATTATTTATACTAAAGATCTTCAATATTCATTGACATCTATTCAAGCATCCATAGAGATGGTCTTAGGAAAATATGGAAATGAAATAAAGATAGATGATGAGCAAGCGGTAAGAAGAGTAGATGATTTATTCGATTCACCTGAATTGTTTAAAGAAAAATTAGAAAAACATATCATTGTTGAACTTGGCAACAAACCGTACTATCAACCAGAAGAGCTAATAACTTATTCTACAAAGCCACAACCGCATTTCAACAAAAATTTTGGTTTGCTATTAGACGATCTATTCGCCAATCAGAAAAAAGCATATACCAATTTCCTATTTTCAGAATCGGCAAAACAATCTGAAAGATTATATTCCATCTTCGAAGATCTTCCACGATCCGATGAAAACAAAGGGTTAGAATTAAAGTTTCATACGATACATACTGCGCTTCACCAAGGATTCATTCATGACGACATAAAAATAATTTGCTATACTGATCATCAAATTTTTAATCGGTACCATCGTTTTCGTCTTAAAAAGAATTACAGTAAAAGTGAGGCTATCACCTTAAAAGAATTATACAGTCTTAAACCAGGAGACTTTATAACTCATATTGATCATGGAGTTGGACGTTTTGCCGGACTAGAGACCATCGATGCTAATGGCAAACAACAGGAAGCAATAAGATTAGTTTATAAAGACAACGATATACTCTATATCAGCATACATTCACTACACCGAATTGCTCGGTATTCCAGTAAAGAAGGGGAGACTCCTTCTCTCAATAAACTAGGAAGTTCGGCATGGTCTACGTTAAAGCAAAAAACCAAGAAAAAAGTAAAAGATATTGCCAAAGAACTAATTGAGCTTTACGCAAAACGTAAAGCACAAAAAGGTTTTGCTTTTACAAAAGATTCCTACTTGCAAACTGAGCTAGAAGTTTCTTTTATGTATGAAGATACTCCTGATCAAAGCAAATCAACCAATGATGTAAAACGAGACATGGAAAAAGATTTTCCGATGGATCGATTAATTTGCGGAGATGTAGGCTTTGGAAAAACAGAAATTGCCATTCGCTCAGCATTCAAAGCTATTTGTGATGGGAAACAAGTAGCTATATTGGTTCCAACCACCATTTTGGCATTACAACACTTTAGAACTTTTTCTGAAAGGCTAAAAGAGTTTCCTTGCACCATCGATTATTTAAATCGCTTTAAGAGTACGATGCAACAAACGAATACATTGAAAAGATTAGCAGAAGGAAAAATTGATATTATCATTGGCACGCATCGAATACTCAGTAAAGATGTAATCTTCAAAGACCTTGGATTGATGATCATCGATGAAGAACAAAAGTTTGGGGTTGCGGCGAAAGAAAAATTAAAATCCATTCGTGTTAATGTAGACACACTCACACTAACGGCTACGCCTATACCAAGAACACTTCAGTTTTCATTGATGGGGGCTCGTGATTTAAGCATCATTAATACGCCGCCGCCCAATCGACACCCTGTTACTACCGAGGTGCATGTTTTCAATGAGCACCTTATTAAAGAAGCCATTAATCTAGAAATTTCGAGAGGCGGTCAAGTATTCTTTGTGCATAATCGCGTTCAAGACATACATGATATTGAAACGATGATTCGGAGACTTTGTCCAGATGTAAGAACAAGTGTAGGACATGGGCAGATGGATGGGAGCAAACTAGAAGAAGTATTAGTAAACTTTATTGAAGGCGATTCGGATGTACTCATAGCAACTACCATTATTGAGTCGGGGTTAGACATCAGTAACGCCAATACCATCATCATAAACAACGCCCATTACTTTGGATTAAGTGATTTACATCAAATGCGTGGACGCGTAGGAAGATCAAATAAAAAAGCATTTTGCTATTTGCTGGCACCGCCATTAACCGTACTCACATCGGAAGCTAGGCAGCGTTTAAAAGCCATTGAAGAACATGCAGATTTAGGCAGCGGCTTCAACGTTGCAATGAAAGATTTGGATATTCGTGGCGCGGGAAATATGTTAGGAGGTGAACAAAGTGGATTCATCTCAGACATTGGTTTTGAAATGTACCATAAAATATTAGATGAGGCCATTCAAGAATTAAAAGATTCAGACTTTACCCATTTATTTCCTCATGAAGAAAATCAAATTTTTGTAAGAGACTGTCAGATTGATTCTGATATGGAGATGCGCATACCTGAAGAATACATTCAGAATATTGCGGAGCGACTTCATCTCTATAAAGAATTAGATGAAATTGAAACCGAAGAAAAATTAATTCAATTTGCAGAGCATTTAAAAGATCGATTTGGACCTGTACCACAACAAGTATTTGTTTTAATGGATACGATACGACTACGTTGGCAAGCTAAAAAATTAGGGTTTGAAAAAATTCTTTTAAAGAACAGAACTTTAAAAGCCTATTTTATTTCCAATCAAAAGTCGGCTTATTTCCAAAGTCCATTGTTTTCATCCATTTTAAGATTCGTTCAATTACATCCACGTGCATGTAAAATGAAAGAAGACAAAGGTAAATTAAGCTTGACTTTAGTAAACATTGGAAGCGTAAAAGAAGCCATTCGTTTATTGGATCGAATGATGGAAAACGAACCTCAACCATCAAATTAACCCAAAAAAGTCATTAGACTATTTTGCTCTACGAGCTGACGATTGATTTTGAAGCAATAACAAAGATCATAAAGTTAAAACGAAAGTAAGAATTGCTTTAAAATCAATGTCAGGGTTAATCCCGACCCCTTCGGGTTTCCGATCCCAACCGAAACGTCGGGGCACAATTGCCAATTCTAATGACAATTGTGGGATTAAAACAAAGTACTTTCACTTTCACTTTCCGTCCATTCCGTTTTCCATTTCTAGCCTACCACTTTCAAAAATTGGATACCTTTCAATGTAAACGTCTTTTCCTAATACTTGATGAATCTTACCGATTACTAGAAAATAGAGCACAATACGCAAAAAGGTACTTAACAAACAGATATTATTGATTCATTTGAGGTAAAATAATAAAACCAATACAATGAAAAACAAATTACAATTGATGATTATGGTCTCATTGATTATAACATCACATTATGCTAGTGCACAATGGGGGTTATCTGGAAATGCAGGAACTACGAGCTCTAATTTTTTAGGAACCACCGATTCACAATCACTTAAATTTAAAACGAATAACAATCAAAGAATGGTTCTTGATCAATCGGGTCGATTAGGGTTAGGATTAAACACACCCATTTATAGGTTCGATGTCAAATCATCCACACATACAAGAACCATCAACTCCAACAACCTCTTTTCTTCCACTTCTTCTACTTATGGAGGTTATTCAACTGCTAATAACCCTGGAACAGGTAGTGCCTTTGGACTCTATGGAAATGGAGCCGGTGTGGGCGGTGCTAATTATGGTATTTTCGGATCGGCGGCTGAAGGTTCATCCAATTATGGAGTATATGGAACCACTACCACCTCTCCAAATTCACCCGTTGGGGTTGGAATTTTTGGTACTTCCATTGGTTCAGGAACTACAAATTATGGGCTATCTGGATCTGCTAGTGGTGCTACTACAAATTACGGTGTATATGGTTCGGCTACAGGTGGGACTACCAGTTGGGCTGGATACTTTTTACAAAATACATATACAGGTGGCTCTGTGGGTATAGGAACAACAACAATTGCAGATAGCAAGTTTAGTGTTCAGCAAACGGGAACCACAATAGCAACAACAAAATTTCTAAACACAAGTAAAGGTCCAAATATCAGTTGGATTCATTTTGGAACCACGGGCGATTGGTACATCCGATCAGCTTCCAATACAGGTACTGTTGTACTACAAGATCAAAATGCATCTGCCAAAGTATGCATTGGAGGAACACAAGCTGCAACAGGATACAAGTTATCAGTAACAGGAAAAATTATTTGTGAGGAGTTAAAAGTACTTCTCACAGCCAACTGGCCTGATTACGTTTTCGAAAGTGATTATCAATTGATGCCTTTAAAACAACTTGAAAATTATATCAGCGATAACAACCATCTACCAGGCATTCCATCTGCAACAGAAATGCAAGAAAAAGGCGGAATGGAAGTGGGTGAAATGCAAACTCTTCTTGTGAAAAAATTGGAAGAAGCCAATTTATACATCCTCCAACTCAATCAAAGACTTGAAGAACTAGAAGCCAAATTGAAATAAGTAATTGTGTTCTTAAAAACTCTAAAAATTAAACACAATGAAAAAGAAATTAATAACTCGAATACGAAAGTTGATAGGTCTCGCTATCCTTTTGGCAGTAGGAAATATCACCATTGCTCAAAAAAGCGAACGGACATTCTTTGAGCAAGTGGCTAAACCTGTTACAACCAAGGGCTGGATTGACTTTAAAGAAAGCAATTTGCTTAATCCACAAACTTTGTTTACAGAACATCCCGAAATGTTTGGATTAACCGTACTTGACCATATGGAACAGATCCGAATGAAAACAGATGAAATTGGATATACACATTTTAGATATCAGCAATATCATAAGGGTATAAAAATTATTGGTGCTGAGTCGATACTTCACCATAATGGGAATTATTTGAAAAGCATGAATGGCAACATCGCTGAGCAACTTAAAATAAATATTGATCCAAAAATATCGACGGAACTAGCATTTACAACTGCTAAAAATTCAATCAACGCCGAAACATTCATTTGGGAAATTGAAACCGAGGCTACTTCATTAAACGAATTAATTAAGGACCCAAAAGATTTACAGAAACCAATTGGTGAACTTGTTATTTGTAGAAAAAATTGGGATGGATCCTTTACCAATGAAAATTTAACATTGGCATATTCCTTTCGGATGATTGTATTGCCAATGTATGAATCAAAAGAAGTTTACATTGATGCAGTTTCTGGTGAGATCATTATTCAGATTCCATTAACTACCAATTGCAACAACAATACAGAAAATACTACTTAATATGGTAGTAAAAACTTCAATGCTGGATTCTACGGATTCCCAAACAATGCCTGGTTACTTGAATCGCATTGTCCGAGTGAAGCAATCATGCGCTCCTTGAGAGGTGATCCAATTATTTTATACAATTACGGAGATGCGGATGGAATTTGGGCCGATGCAGATGGTGTAAACGGGTACAATCAACGTGCAGGAGTAACTACTTACTATGGCATTCACAAATCCTATGATTATTTCAAAAACACACATTCGCGATTAAGTTATGATGGCGCCAACGCACAACTCGATGCCTTCAGTGAAGTTACAGGAGGATTGTGGTTACCGAGTGCAGAAAATGCAAATTGGAATTCTGTCACTCATCATTTTACTTTTGGAGCCGGCGGTACGACCAGTGCAAACGACGATTGGAATACCTATGACATTGTAGGGCATGAATTCACACATGGAGTTCACCAATGGAGCGTTGGTTATAATTATAATGCAGAACCAGGTGCATTAGATGAATCCTTCGCCGATATATTTGGTGAATGTATTGAAGCTTTTGCGAAAGGAAATGCCTTACCAGATTGGACTATGGGAACGGACAGAGCGGCTCCTATTCGAAACATGTCCGATCCAAATGACGAATTTCAGCCCGACACCTATATGGGAACTTTCTGGCAACCTACTTCCGACCCCTACGACTACGCGGGGGTACATACAAATAGTGGAGTTCAAAATTATTGGTTCTATCTTCTTGTTATGGGTGGAGCGGGTACTAATGACAAGGGAGAGGCTTATAATGTAACAGGCATAGGACTAAGTGCGGCACGAGATATTACCTATCGCAACATGGATAACTATTTAACTGCAGCATCTGGATATATTGATTCCAGGGAGGGTTCATTAAGAGCAGCTGAAGATTTATATGGATGGTGTTCCAATAATATGCTACAAGTTGGCAAAGCATGGTATGCAGTAGGTGTTGCTACTGCTGATCCCGACTGGAATAAAGTAATGAGCTGTGGTAATTTAGTTAATGGAACCTTCTACAGAGGAATAAATTCTTTGTCTACAGATAACAGTTGCACTACAACTCTATTGGCTACTCAATCGGCAGCATTTACTTCTGGTCCAGGTGGAATTACGCTGAAACCAGGATTTACTGCAGTACAAAGCTGTTTATTTTCTGCTTTCATTGATGGATGCAATGAAGCAGCTTATAATTTACGAACTTCCCCAACGGCAACAGCTACAACTAAGGAGGCTATCAATGAGCAAAAACAAGCTATAAAAATCGAAAGAGTTTATCCAAACCCTGCAACAAAACTGATCAATATTAACTTTCAATGTCAACAATCCATCTCTGAAACTACTTTTCAGGTTACCGATATTTCAGGCAGGATTATCCCGTTGACTCCCACTAACACATCAGAAACAGGAGAATTCAAAATTGCCACATTAAACATTCAATCATTAACACCAGGCATTTATGTTATCCTAATTAAAAGTGCAGACGGAAATGCGAATTCAAAATTCATTGTAAATCATTAAATCAAATCAACCCAAGAAGGTCTATTCATAAAAAAATAGACCTTCTTACTTGGGTACAAGTAAAATCAACCATTAGATTGCGCTTCATCTCGCTCAATTTTTTATATTTGATTCACCAATACCTTACCATTATGAGTATAAGCAGAATACTAAAATTTGCATTCCTGTGTCTTTTTTTTCAAGTCCACACCATTGCTTTCTCACAAACCGTGAACTGGAATGATACATTACAAAATATACTTGCAGCCAAAATAAATGACAGTTTAAAAGTAGCTGAGCTTGGTAAAAAAATAATATATTTTGCCACAAATAGTAAAACCGATTCGAAAGTTTTTCTTCAATCCATGGAAGCAATCGCTTCAAAGAGTAAAAATCCACATATACTAGCTGAACTTTACTATTCAAAAGCTGTTGTTTGGAATTATACGGTTCCCATTGAAACGATTTTTGGATACATTGACAGCTGCTTACTCTATGCACAAAAGGCAAAAAACCTTCAATTTCAAATTCGCTCCTATCGAATGAAAGGGCAATACTTAGAAATGAGAGGACAATTAGATGAATCGAAAATCCTATTAGAAAAAGCCATAGCATTATGTAATATCATAAACATTCCTTTTGAATCGTATAGAACATACTTAGCATTATCCAATTTATATGAGAAGCTTTTTGATTTTAATAATTCAATATATTATGCATTACAAGCAGCAGAGATTGCCGACAAAAATAAAATTACTTCAACGTTAAGTTCAGTTTATTTACGATTAGCCAAAGGATATCAAAGAATAGGAGATACGGAAAATGCATTAATCTACTATCGAAAAACAGAAGATTTTAGTTTAATACATCAACAAACCATATTAGCAGAACTCTATTCAAATCTTGGGAACTTCTATCAAATAAATAAAAATTATGAAAGGGCCTTCGTTGCCTACTTTAAATGTGATTCAATAATGAACACACAAAAGAATTTTACGGAGGCTGTTTCTGTTTATTCCAATTTAGCAACACTTTTCACAGTAAAAGGAGAGCTAGATACTGCCCAAGTTTACTTTGAAAAAAGTATTCAGTTTGCCGAAGCGAAAAAGTACCGTTTTTTAGGTAGAATTTACTTGAATTACTCCACCTTCCTCATCAAGAAAAAAGAGCATGAACTCGCTTTAAATTACGCAGAGAAAGCTATTGCTGAAATTAAAAACACAAATGACAAAGAAGCTTTATCCGAAGGATTCCAAGCAAAAGCGGAGGCGCTTGTTCACTTAAAACAGCTCGACCAAGCTATTTCAGAATACCAACTTTCACTTACCGTTAAAGATAGCATTAATGAAATAATAAAAAACGAATCACTTGGCGAATTACTTTCAAAATACGAAACGAAAAAAAAGGAAAATGAAATTGCTAAGTTAAATAGCGACAAACAAATTCAAAAACTTCAATTAGAAAAACAAAAAGCAGAAATTTTAGGGAACCTACACTTAGCAAAACAAAAACAACAAGAAATAGATTTACTGAATCAAAACCAACAAATTCAAGAATTAAAATTAAATCAACAAAAAGAATTATTGGCACTCAAAGAGCTTGAAACAGAAGCGAAGGATCGAAAAATTATTATTGCAGAACAAGAAAAATTGCTGATTGAAAAAGAAATTATACAACAAAAATATTCTACTAAAATAATGCTTTCTGGATTTATCATACTCCTCCTATTCATTATCCTTGGATTCAATAACTATCGAATTAATACCCATCGCAAAAACGACAAAGAAAAATATCAACTCCAAAATCAACTTATCCAAATGAAATTGGAAGCTTTACGCTCTCAAATGAATCCACACTTTATATTTAATGCACTTAATTCCATTAATCGATATATTATTCGAAACAGTAAAGAAACCGCAAGTGAATACCTTATCAAATTTTCAAAACTAATTCGCTCCATACTAGAAAATTCCAAGTTAAAAGTTATTCCACTAGAAAAAGAAATAGAGGCCATTCAGCTTTATGTCGATCTTGAACTTCTTCGCTTTGACAACAAGTTTGACTTTCAAGTACGAATTGATGAATCCATCAACACAGAAACTTCTCAAATTCCACCACTAATTTTACAGCCCTTTGTTGAAAATGCTATTTGGCATGGCTTGATGAAGAAACAAGGAAGAGGGCAAATTACGATTGACATTAAGGCCAAAAATGCTGATGTTTTATACGTTGCCATTGAAGATAATGGTGTTGGCAGGGAATCTGCCAACGAACAAAATACGGGACTTCATGAAAAAGGCAAATCCTTTGGAATGCAAATTACAGCAGATCGAATTAATGCATTAAATAAAAAGGACAACAACATTAAAATTGTAGATCTTTACGATTCCGAAATGAAAGCAACTGGAACCCGAGTAGAATTTGAATTATCCACATTAGCCGCTTAAGAACAATGTTAAAAGCTATTCTTATTGATGATGAAACCAGTTGCACCGAAGTACTTCGTTGGCAAATTGAAACCTATTGTCCTACCATTTCTATACTATGTGAATGTCATCAACCAGAAGAAGCCATTGAGAAAATAAGAGATCTTCATCCTGATGTAATCTTTCTTGATATTGAAATGCCGGGGATGAATGCGTTTGAAATGCTCAATATTCTCAAACCATTTGAATTTGAAGTTATATTCACTACCGCTTACAACCAATTTGCTGTACACGCTTTCAAAGAAAATGCAATTGACTATTTGTTGAAACCCATAGAAAAAAGTGATTTAATTCACGCGGTTGAAAAATTAAAGAATAAAGATAACAAGTACTCAAATGAAAAAATTGAAATTTTATTAAATCTGTTTAAAGAACAATTAAAATCGAACAAAAAAATTGCTCTCCCTACTCAAGACGGCATTTCATTTATAAATGTGGATCAAATTGTAAGGGTTGAAAGTGACAGCAATTATAGTTTTGTTCATTTGGTGACTGGTGAAAATATTTGCATTACCAAAACATTAAAGCAAATTGAAAGCTCCCTTGAAGCGCAACCTTTTTATAGAGTTCATCAATCTCATCTCGTTAATTTGAACCATATTGAAAAATTTGTGAAAGATGGTGGGGGATACTTGGTGATGAGCGACAAATCTACTATTACGGTAGCTCGTCAACGTAAAGATGGATTCATGGAGCTATTTTCTAGATTGTAACTAATACCAAATCCGATTCATTTTTTACTCAATTAATTAAAATTGAGACTTACAAAAACCTGTAAATAGTCAATGTTCAAGGGTTTTTCGCCCCATTTCATCGCCTATTTGCCAAAAATAAGGGGCTAAAAGTACTTTGTCGACCGAACTTTGAGTTATATCAAAAAATATAAAAAAATGAAAACTGTATCCATTCTAATTATTGTTTTAGGCGTATTGGTTGTAGTATGGCAACAATATCTTGATGTAAGAGCAAAGAATACCAATTCTTAATCTCACATTTTAAATGGGTTGATTGCTTATTCAATCATCCCCCCATTTTATCATTACTAAATCTTAATTGATTTTATATCAATTATACTTTTAATGACTTAGACATACTATCTTTGCAGCCTTATGAAAATTTCTAAAAAGGCAAAAGGTGCTCTAGTCGACTCCAATGGAGTAGTAAAAATTAATATCAGTCAACTTCCTAATGCCGGCAAAGGCCTCTTTGCTCTCGTTGAATTTAAGCGCGGCGACATCGTATGTGAATATGAAGGTGAAATTGTGACTTGGGCTGAATGTGAAAAACGTTCAAAAGAAGGTCATGAAGGTTATGCCTTTTTTATGACTAAGAATCGTTGTGTAGATGCTTATTTTACACCCTGGGCTTTTGGGCGATATGCCAATGATGCAAGAGGTGTTGGACGTGTAGAAGGATTAAAAAACAACGCGCAATACGAAATTAAGCGCAGAGATGGCGTACAGAAAGTATTCATTGTTGCTACTCGTACGATTCAACCTGGCCAAGAAGTTTTTGTACATTATGGTGATGATTACTGGAGATACCTTGATGGTACACGTGAAATTATTTTAGAACGAGAGCGCCAAAAAAGAAAAGAAAACAAACTGAAAAAGTTAGCCATTGAAAATGGAACTCCATTAAAGAATGGTCATTCGAAAACAACTATTAAAAAAGTGAAAAAAGAATTGGAGTTTGCGTAGTCTTTATAAAATCAACAATTACTTGTTAAATCATTTAACTTTTATTTAAAATCAAACTGTCTTTTTTAGTATAATTTTGCATCCAACAAAGACAGAAAGATATGATGAATGTTTCGATAGCGATAGTAGTGGTGACCTTTGCCTTGGTTATTTATAGTCAGATTACGGAATCCTTTTTTAGTCGTAAGAAGACGAACGATTAAAGGAATTCTAGATTCCTTTAAATTACATTCAATTGAATTTCAATTTTGATCTTTTGAAATAAAATCTTCATTTCCGTTTGTAATCCCCATAATCGGGGATTTCTTTTTTAATGAGCATTTTGGCACAAGCCTTGAAACTCGCTTTTTAAATTTATTAAAACATTAGGAGGACACAAAATGAAAAACATGATCTCTACTCTAGTAATCGCTTGCATCTTATCATTAAATGCAAATGCAGATCACCGCTTGTCAGACCTCCACATTAGGAAATTTGACAATGCTCCCGTCTTGGTTCAGTTAGACAATCAATTCGTAAACAATCCAGGACCCGTTAAAAAGATTAACAATTTAGAAGCTGGAAGGTATCGATTAAAAATCTGGACCATCCAACAACCATCTCATTATAATCACAACTACAAAAGATTACTTTATAATGGATTTATAGATGTTCCAGCAGGTTCTGAAGTTCGAGCCATGTTAACTCAAAACAATACTATTCGGATCAACCAAGTCATTCCGAACTTTGTGCCTGTTCCTGTTGATCCAATTTGTAATCCTTACGCCCCCTTCAATCCTACTCCAATCGGATATCAGTCACAACATCATCTGATGTCGCCTGCTGAATTTAATGCGCTATTAAATACTATAGACAATCAAAATTTCGAAAGCACTAAAATGGTCATTGCAAAACAAGCTATCAAAGACCATGAAATGATGACAACAGGGCAAGTTGTTGAGCTCATTAATTTATTGAGCTTTGAATCGAGCAAATTAGAATTGGCAAAGTTCGCTTATCAGTATACAGTCGATCGTCACAAATACTTCCAATTGTTCAATCATTTCTCTTTCGATAGTAGTGTACGTGCATTAAGCGATTTTATGGACCGATTCTCATAGTACATCAAAAGTCCATGTGAAGGATGGGGGCTAGGCCGGATCCCTGGAACCCATCCCAACATGTCATCTAAGTATCAGATTATCAAAATCTATTAAAATCAAATACTAGGAACGTTATGTCACCCGTTATTAAATTAGAGAATCGAAAAATCCTTCCCTAGAATCTTTGGCACGGATATTGAAATTATCAAAAAGTAATTAGTTCTTTTAGTCTGAAACAAAATCGTCCCGTAAGACGAAAAAAATATTAACCCTGACCCGTAAGTTGGGAATTAAAAAACAAAATCCTGACCCGTAAGTTGGGAATCAAAAAAACAAAATCCTGACCCGTAAGTCGGGAATTAAAAAACAAAAACCTGACCCGTAAGTCGGGAATCAAAAAACAAAAACCTGACCCGTAAGTTGGGAATTAAAAAACAAAAACCTGACCCGTAAGTCGGGAATTAAAAAACAAAAACCTGACCCATAAGTCGGGAATTAAAAAACAAAAACCTGACCCGTAAGTCGGGAATTAAAAAACAAAAACCTGACCCGTAAGTCGGGAATTAAAAAACAAAAACCTGACCCGTAAGTCGGGAATTAAAAAAAGTCCTGACCCGTAAGTTGGGATCGATAGAAAAGGTTGCTGACCCTATAAGATCAGAACTTATCAAAATTTACCCTGACCCGTAAGTCAGGGTTTTTTATCACTTCATTATAACTTCCCCTTCTTTTTAATTTGAAATAGTGATTGCTCTCTCCCTATATAGGGTCTGCTGAATAAGTAATAAGAATATGATTTATTATAACTTAGATACTACTTTGAGGGATACAGGTGCAATCAATATAGTCGAGTTTAAAATAATTTCATTCACTATAATACCAAATCCAATTGGTATAATTTATTTTTTGCAAATAGATTGAAATTAATCCATTAAATTTCAATCACGTCGTGGTAGAGGCAGGTACAACCTGCCTCTACGACGACGTGATATTTATAGAGAGTGAAAACTTGTTGAGACAAGGCATGCCTTGTCTCAACTTTTTTATTGTCTCAAAAAGTCAAAATTTTAGTTTCTCACACTTCGAATAAATAGGGCTAGCTCTCTTTGTCAATAAAAAAATCCGAGTTTTATGATATTTCTCTCAATGATATTGTAAATATCTGAATAGCAACAATTTCAAAACCACATCAAAAAACAAAGAGTTTACAAAAGTTAATTAAATAACGTTAAAATCTCGTATTTTTGCACCTTCTTAAAGTGATTCAACAATCAATATGGCCGATAATCAAAAAGTACTAGACCGAGTAATCATCAAATTTGCAGGAGACTCTGGAGATGGAATGCAACTTACTGGGACACAATTTACAAATACAGCTGCGATGCTGGGTAATGATTTAAGTACATTCCCCGATTTCCCAGCTGAGATTCGCGCCCCACAGGGCACCATTCCAGGAGTTTCTGGTTATCAGTTACACTTCGGATCCGTCAACATTTTCACACCTGGAGATGAGTGTGATGTTTTGGTAGCCATGAATGCTGCGGCATTAAAAGCCAACCTTCGCCATTTACGCAAGGGCGGAACCATCATTGCAAATTCTGATGGATTTGATCCAAAAAACTTAAGATTGGCCAATTATGCTGATGGGATTAATCCGATTACAGATGGATCTCTAGAAGGATTTAAACTCATCACCATTGATGTGACTAAGATGACTCGTGCTGCTTTAACGGAATCAGGAATGGGCATTAAAGAAATTGATCGTGCAAAAAACATGTTCGTTTTAGGATTCCTTTATTGGATGTACAATCGCGAACTAGATTATACAGAGAACTTCCTAAATGAAAAATTTGGTAAGAAGCCTGATGTACTCGATGCAAATCTTAAAGTTTTAAAGGCAGGATACAATTTTGGTGAGACCAGCGAAACCATTGCTGATCGATACATTGTAAATCCAGCACCAATGACTCCTGGGACGTACCGAAACATTATGGGTAACCAGGCAACTGCATTAGGACTTATTGCTGCATCACAAAAATGTGGTTTAGATTTATTCTTAGGTTCCTATCCTATTACTCCTGCGACAGATATACTACATGATCTGTCAAAATACAAGCATTTTGGAGTAACTACATACCAAGCGGAAGATGAAATTGCAGCTATTTGCTCGGTGATAGGTGCCGCATTTGGAGGAAAGCTGGCGGTAACAACATCTTCAGGTCCTGGTATCGCTTTAAAAGGTGAGGCGATGGGATTAGGAATGATGTTAGAGTTGCCCATGATTATTGTAAATGTTCAGCGCGGTGGACCCTCTACTGGTTTACCTACTAAGACCGAGCAGAGTGATTTGTTCCAAGCAATGTATGGAAGAAATGGAGAGGCACCTATTCCAGTAATTTGTGCTACATCACCTGCCGATTGTTTTTCTGCAGTTTACGAAGCATGTAGAATTGCCATTGAATTTATGACTCCAGTAATTTTCTTAAGTGACGGATACATTGCGAATGGATCGGAACCTTGGAGATACCCACAAGCATCTGACTTAAAAGAATTCAAAGGAAACTTCATTACTGAAGTTCCAGAAGGTGGTTTCCTTCCCTATAAGCGCGATGAAAAACTTTCAAGACCATGGGCCATTCCTGGAGTGAAAGGTTTAGAACATCGTATTGGTGGATTAGAAAAAGCGCATGAAACTGGAAACATCAGTTATGATCCAGAAAATCATGAATTCATGGTACGTATGCGTGAAGCCAAGGTAAATAAAATTGCCGATTACATTCCATTGCAGACTATTGACAATGGCGCCGAGAAAGGGAAAATTCTTGTTTTAGGATGGGGATCTACACATGGTGCTATCAAGGCCGCGGTGAAAGAAGCCAGAGAAAAAGGAATGGATGTGAGTCATGCTCAAATTCGCCACCTTCATCCTTTCCCGAAAAACTTAGGGGAGATTCTTTACAACTTCGACACCATCTTAATTCCAGAGATGAATACGGGTCAGTTATGTTCTATCATTCGTGACAAGTTCATGGTTCCTGCAATCGGTTTGAATAAAATCAAAGGGATGCCGTTTTCTACTACAGAAATTTTTGCGAAGATTGAAGAACTAGCGAAAAAATAAATTATACTTTTCATTAATCCAACGAATTAAAATATTCCCCATAGCTATGTCAGCAACCACCACATCAGCAGAAGAGACAAAATTTACGAGTAAAGAACTTGTGACCGACCAAGAAGTACGTTGGTGTCCGGGTTGTGGAGATTATTCCATCCTCAAACAAGTACAAACTGTAGTTCCCGACTTAGGAATTCCGAGAGAAGATATTGTTTTTATATCTGGGATTGGATGTTCTTCTCGTTTCCCTTATTACATGGAAACATATGGAATGCATAGTATCCATGGTCGTGCTGCTGCCATTGTGAGTGGATTAAAATGTGTTCGTCCAGAGTTAAGCATTTGGATGGTGAGTGGTGATGGGGATTCATTATCAATTGGTGGAAATCACTTCATTCATTTATTGAGAAGAAACTTCGATATCAATTTGCTTTTATTCAACAATGAAATTTATGGATTAACGAAGGGACAATATTCACCTACTTCACACGAAGGAAAAGTGACGAAGTCGACACCGATGGGATCAATTGATCATCCTTTCAATCCGATTGCTTTAGCTCTAGGTGCGAATGGTACTTTTGTAGCTCGTTCTATGGACCGTGATCCAGTACATTTGAAAGAAATGTTAAAGCGTTCACATGGACATAAGGGAACTTCCTTTTTAGAAATTTATCAGAACTGCAATGTTTTTAATGACGGAGCATTTGAAATTTTCACAGATAAAGGAAGCAAGAAAGCAGAAACCATTTTTATTGAGCAAGACAAGCCATTAATCTTCGGACAAAATGCTGATAAGGGAATTAAACTCGAAGGATTTAAGCCTGTGATTGTAGACTTAAATGCAAATGGTAATTCAGCAAACGATCTTTGGATTCACGATGAAAAAGATTTGACTAAAGCCGGAATTTTATCTCGCTTCTTTGATCGTCCAGAAGATGGAGTTGATCATTTACCACGTCCTTTCGGTGTATTTTATTCTGCTGATCGTTCGTGTTACGAAGATGGGTTGAAGGCACAAATTGAATTAGCAAAAAGCAAGAAGAAAGCCGATTTAGATTCCATTTTGAAAGGAAGAGAAACCTGGGTGATAGGATAAGGAATTGGTGAGTTGGTGTCCCGATAGCTATCGGGATGGTAAATTGGTAAATTGGTAAATTGGTGTCCCGATAGCTATCGGGATGGTGGATTGGTGGATTGGTGGATAGGTGGATTATTTGAATGATGGATTCGAAAATTCTTTCACTCTCACAGTGCTTCTCTCCCACTCTCCGATTCTCCTATTCTCCTACTCTCCGTCCCGATAGCTATCGGGACTCCTACTCTACCCTAAGTATTTAGCAACGAGCGGCATTCTCCTTCCTCTACCAAATGCTTTTGAGGTAACGCGTAAGACGGGAGCGAATTGAAATCTTTTCCATTCATTATTATTTACCATTTTCAAAATGCGGTAAACGAGAGCTTCGTCGAAACCTTCTTTAATAATTTTGTCGGGACCTTTTTGTTCCTCTATGTAACGATGTAAAATAGCATCTAACACTTCGTAAGGAGGAAGGGAGTCGCTATCGAACTGATCGGGGCGTAACTCTGCAGAAGGTGCTTTTGTGAGGATTGAATTCGGAATGATTTCATGATCTCGATTCACAAATTTTGATAGTGCATACACATCCATCTTATAAAGATCACCAATGACAGACAAGCCTCCACACATATCGCCATACAACGTTCCATAACCAACAGCGAGTTCACTTTTATTACTTGTATTTAAGAGAATATAACCAAACTTATTGGAAAGGGCCATCAAAATTAATCCACGGATACGCGCTTGAATATTTTCTTCAGCCACATTAAAGGGAGTACCATCAAAATCTGCTTTCAGCGCATTTAAAAACGAATCGTACATAGGGATGATAGGCATAATTTCATGCGTACATCCTATCTTCTCCGCCATCATCACTGAATCATCTATAGAATGATCACTAGAAAATTCGGAGGGCATTAAAACAGCATGCACATTTTTTGCACCCAATGCTTCACAGGCGAGAGCCAATACCAATGCAGAATCAATACCACCACTGAGTCCGAGGATTGCTTTTACAAAACCCATCTTTTCAAAATAATCGCGTACACCCATCACCAATCCTTGATAAATTCTTTCTATTCTTTCAGAGGGAATGGATGTAGGAATCTCATTATTTAGATTTGAAAATTTTTGTGTTACTGCATTAAATTCACAAGCAACATAATCTTCCTGAAAATAGAGAAGTTCATGTTGAACATTTCCATTCGAGTCAATCAACATCGAACCACCATCAAACAACAAATCGGTTTGAGCGCCTACATGATTTACATATAAAAGTGGGAGATGATATTCTTTTACATTCTTTATTAAAATTGCCTTTCGATTTTCAGCGTGTTGGTCTGAAAATGGAGAGGCGGCGATATTGATCATCAGTTGTGGATTCTGTTGAATCAATTCCTTCATCGGCCAAAAAGTATAGAGAGGATCCTCATCGATATTCCAAAGATCTTCACATACGGTGAGGGCTATACGAACTCCCTTTACTTCGATACATTTAAATTCACGATTCGATTCAAACCAGCGATACTCATCAAAGACATCATAAGTTGGGAGCAGCGTCTTATGAACGATTTGCTGTATTTTTCTATCCGCCAAAACATAAGCTGAATTAAAAGATTCTTACCCTTTGGATCTGCATTAAATGCAGGGGCGCCAATGATTACTGTTACTTTATTACAACGTTCTGCAATAATTAAGATGCTTTCTCTACACCGATCAATAAAATGGGAATAATCCAGAAAATCGAGAGGTGGATACCCACAAACGGCTAATTCCGCAAAAACGAGAAGATCGACTTCGTCCTTTTCGGCCTTTTCAATTTCATCTACTATTCGCGACGTATTATAAGTAAAATTACCGATACGGAAATTCAGCTGAGAGAGCGCAATTTTCATTGGGGCAAAGGTACGTAAATAGAAAGGGCATAAAAAAGGTTGTGAATCCTTAAGACCACAACCCTGTATTTTGGTAACTACTCGTTATCAGAACAATATACCGACATTCAATCCAAGGAAATTTGAAAATGCTTTTCCAGTATTGCCATCAATAATATCAACAAATCCGTTATTAAACTCAATTCCACCAAAAGCGACCGTTGAACCGCTAATTTCATATTCTACTCCAGCACCAATAATCATACTCACATTTAGGAAATTGATATCCTTTTTTGCATCAATTTTATCTTCTACTTCGGTTTCTTTCAGAGCCCTAATGCGCATTCCAGTTCCGAAACCAAATTGGCCATAATAACGAATTTTGTTAAATTGATTCGTCAACATCTTCAAACAGATAGGAATTTCAACATATTGAACTTTATAAATAACAGTAGGATCCGAAAGATTGTTTCCAAGACTATCTTTGCCTGCATCAAAACTCAACTTACCACTGCGGTAAGCCACTTGCGCACCTGTTACAATAGCATAATTATCGGAAAGGCGAAATTCCGTTTGAGCACCGTAGTTAAAACCAAGTCGATACCCTACGCGTTCAATACTTTTTTGATCGGGCTTAATCCACGCCATACTGGGTGTGATTTTAAAACCGAAATGAAATTTCTGATCTTGTGCCTTCGTTAAGACAGGTAAAAAGAAGCCAATAATTAAAATTAATATAAGTTTGCGCATAACCTTTAGATTAGTAGTACAATGATAAACAAAATCAAACTAGGATTCTATTTTTTCACCATGATATTATTGACTTATGGTTGTGGACAAAATGGAAAAGACGAAAAACGTCCTGAGCCTATTGAGATTACTGAAGAAATCCCACCTTTAAAAATCATTCGTTTCGAAGCTGAATTAATGTCAAAGGATCAAGCTGTCGACACTGCTAAAATCAGAGAGTTACGGTTGAAATACGGAGATTTTTTTGAGCTTTGGTGTGTACAATTGGCCGCCATCGTTCCACCGAGCAAGAGAAAACCGTTGGATGTTGAAATTGCGAATAACCTTAATCAATACTTAAAAGACCAATACATCCATGAAATATTTATGGATTGCCAAAACGAGTTTGGTGATCTAGCATGGTTAGAAAAAGAATTAACCTTAGCATTTGAACGATATAAGATTGCGTTTCCAGGAAAGAAAATTCCTGCTATTATGACTTACATTTCCCCATTTAGTAGTAACATCATGACCATGGATAGTACATTAGGCGTTGGGTTACATTTTTATTTGGGGCAGAATTATAAATACTATCCAAGTCTTCAGTTACCCATGTACATGATGAAAAAACTGGAGCCTGAATACATTGTGAATGACATGATGAAAGGATGGCTCGAAAGCGAATTTTTAGATGATAGCTCGCAAAAAAATTGTTTAGCACAGATGCTTTTTCAAGGTAAGATTTTATATGCCATGGATGTACTCTCTCCTGAAACTCCCGATACTATTAAATTAGGATATTCCCCTGCTCAACTTAGTTGGGCGAATGAAAATGAGGAGCAAATCTGGTCATTCTTTATTGAACAAGATTTACTGTACAACATCAATCCAAAAGTTTATTTGAAGTATATTCACGATGGAAATAGCACCAATGGATTTCCTAAAGAGTCGCCTGCGCGTCTTGGAGCATTCATTGGGTGGCAGATTATTCGATCGTATATGCAAGAGCATCCAAAGACCAATTTATTACAATTATTTATGGAAAAAGATGCGCAATCTATACTTTCGAAATCAGGGTACAAACCAAAAAAGAGTAAATTATCATGATGAAAATTGCACGCTTCACCTTTAATCCGTTTCAGGAAAATACATATATTTTATATGATGAAACATTGGAATGCGTTATCATTGATCCTGGTTGTTATGATCCTGAAGAGAAAGAAGAACTTTTCAATTTTATACACTCACAAAAGTTAAAGCCTGTTCACTTACTCAATACACATTGCCATATTGACCATGTATTGGGGAATAAATTTGTGGGAGACGCATTTCATCTTCAACCCCAGATTCACGAGTTAGAAGAAAAATTACTTGCAGCGTGTTTGCAGTACGGTCAGGTTTACGGAATATTTATGGAGGCCTCCCCTACGCCTATTACAAATTTAAAAGAAGGCTCTACCATAAAATTTGGAAATTGTCAACTTAATATGATTCATGTACCAGGACATAGTCCGGGAAGCATTTGTTTTTGGCATAAAGAAAGCGATGTATTAATTGGCGGAGATGTATTATTTTCACAGAGTATAGGTCGAACTGATTTACCGGGAGGAGACACAGAAACATTACTTCTAAGTATAAAAGAAAAACTATTCACATTACCAGGGAAAACTATTGTTTATCCAGGTCATGGACCAGAAACCAGTATTGAATTTGAAAAAGTAAACAATCCATTTTTAGTTGAGCATTCTTAAAGATGAATATGAAATCAATCTTGAAATATTTCCTTCTCCTATTTTTATTTAGTCTATCTACCATGAGTTGGGCGCAGACCATTCTAATTTCTGCAGACAACATCGACAATAACGGTTTCGACTATGCGAAAGTTATTGGACAAGACGAAGAAGGTGTATATATTTTAATGAGCAACCTGTCCTTAGAAACGAGTAGAGATCGCTTTGGATTACGAACGAGGAAATATGAACTTAGCTATTTTGGATATAACCTACAACCGAAGTGGAGAAAAACCGTTGACGCAATTCCCTCAGGTGGTTCTTTAGAAAGCATTGGATTCTTCAACGAAAAACCGGTAATCATTTCCAGTATGCAAACGCGTTCGAGTGGGGAGATTCAACTTTTCATGAGTGTTTTAAATTCAAAAGGAGAAACGGAAGTTAGTGGCTTGAAAATATACTCGAGTACCATTCAAAAATCATCTGATCTCTCTAAACCGCGTTTGGTTATTTCACCTAATCGCCGATTTATGGGCGTTGCCATGGAAGAATCTGGAAATGGAAACATTCAAATTCATTATGCCTGTGTGAATGATTCTTTCAAGGTATCGTACCAATTTAAATCGGAAATAAATTATTCAGCAAAAAATGCGGAGTTGAGCGAATTTGCAATCAGCAATTCGGAAGACTTATTATTTCTTGGTTTTACAAAAGAAGTTTCAGAAAGCAAGAAAAACAGATTGCGACAGTATAAAATTTTTCATGTAAATAAGGTCGCAAACAAAATGAAAGAATATGATTTCAATCGAGTAGATCAATACATGAATGAAGCGGCATTGGTCATTGATAAAATCAATAACCAAGCCATTGTAACTGGATTCTACTCTGACCAAACTTCATTTGCTGGAGCGAGTTTACTCTATGCAACACTTGGATTAAATGGTGGTAATGAATTAAAAATTAATAGTGGTAAATTAAACAATGAAGCCCAATTAAAATTCATCGGACAAAGAAATACGGGTACGGGAGCTAGCTTAATAAGTTATCCCATTCGAAATGTAATTCCTAGAAATGATGGTGGAGCGATTATTATTGCAGAAGCTGCCTATCTCAGCGAATATAATTTTTACGATTACTTCACACAAACATTTAATCGAAGAATTGAATTTCACTTTGACAACATACTCACACTCTCTGTAAATGCAGATGGAAGTATTCATTGGAGTCAGTTGATCAGAAAAGAGCAAACTTCGATGGATGATGAAGGTTTATATTCATCCTTTAATACCATCTTAACTCCTGAAGAATTAACCATTGTATTCAATAATGACATTGGCAGAAGCAATGAAATCACTGGAAATTCAATTGATCCAAAAGGAGAAATGAAAAGTAAAAAAAATTAGTAAAAAGAGTGATAGCATTTCCATTTTACCAAGAGCCGGAAAGCAAGTAGACGAAAATACTTTTATTGTACCTGCAGTGACGAAGAAGAGATTGTTTTTAGTGAAATTTGAGGTGTAGTGGTAGGATGTTAGATGTTGGATGTTGGATGTTAGATGTTGGATGTTGGATGTTAGATGTTGGATGTTAGATTTTGGATGTTAGATTTTGGATGTTAGTCGCGAGGCTTCGCGACCGCAGTTCTGCGAGACAGGTTTTGGTCGCGAGGCTTCGCGTATAGAAGCTAAGAGATAGAACCTAGAAGCACCCTTCGACTTTGCTCAGGGTGAAGCTAGAGGCTTTAATAATCATGGATTAACTGAATAAAGAGAGCTGAAATGACGAACATCATTATTGCTATCTAATTGATTATCAATAAATAATTGTGAATTCATTTAATACACCAGGTTTATATGGTCACTTGTAAGTATTTTTGTACTCGAATATGTCAAAGATAACCTTCAACAACAGAACCAGTCCTTTCTTCGATGCATTGCGTGAGCGCATTGATAATTATTTCAAAGAGGAAAAAATTAAGCCAACTGGAAATATAAAGCTATTTACCAAAACCATTATATTAGTTTCAATAGCCATCCTAGTTTACTCAGTATTGGTATTTGCTACTCTACCAGTATGGTTGTCGATTGTTTTTTGTGCTCTCATGGGATTAACTTTTGCGAGTATTGGTTTCAATGTAATGCACGATGGAGCGCACGACTCCTATTCTACTAACAAACGCGTTAATAAAATAATGTCGTACTCATTGAATCTAATGGGCGGTTCAAGTTTTATGTGGAAAGTAAAACACAATATTGTACATCATACATTCACGAATATTGAAGGTGTAGATGATGATATTGATGTAAAGCCATTCATGCGTGTTAATGAGCAACAAGAAAGATATTGGTTTCATCGTTTCCAACATGTGTACTGGTTTCTACTTTACGGAGCCACTTACTTCATGTGGATTTTTTGGATGGATTTTCATAAGTACTTTACACGTAAGATTGGTCCAACGCCAATTCGTAAAATGAAACTTTCAGAACATTTTGGATTCTGGATTACCAAATTAAGTTACCTAGCGCTGTTTATTGGTCTGCCAGTATTTTTAAAAGGATGGATTGCAACGATTGTCGGTTACAGCGTTATCTTGTTTGTAACTGGATTAACCATTGCAGTTGTGTTTCAGTTAGCGCACGTTGTGGGTGATTGTCAATTCCCAATTCCTGATCCTGATTCTAATAAAATAGAAGAAGAATGGGCATTACATCAAGTACATACTACTGCAAACTTTGCAACGAAAAACAAAATTGTAAGTTGGTTTATGGGTGGATTAAATTTTCAGGTGGAGCATCATTTGTTTCCTCGAGTTTCACATATTCATTACCCTGCGATCAGCAAATTAGTAAAGGAAACTTGTCAGGAGTTTAATGTGAAGTACATTGAATATCCAACGGTACTTTCTGCAATTGGAGCGCATATAAAACATTTGCGTGAGCTAGGAAGACCGGAAATGGCTTCTAGCTTTTAGATGTTGGTTGTTGGATTGATCGCTTTCGAGACTGAAATTAAATTCTGAATTCTGAATTCTTAATTCTTAATTAACATCTCAGCTTTCGCGGAGCATGAGCATAGACGAAAGTTTTCGTAATGCAGCGGTTCGTTCTTGGTTGATGGGCAGGGCGTCGAGATGAGAAAGTGCTTCCGCATAAAGTTCATCCATCTTCTTTTCTGCGCATTCTTTTACATAAAGTATTTCGTAAATATTTTTTACTGCATTTACTTTAGATGCATTATCAGTGCCATCATATTCCAACCATTTTTGCAATTCGACTGCTGTTTGATCAGAAGCATTTTTTAATGCGGAGAGTAATAAAAATGTTTTTTTGTTGGCTATGATATCTCCACCCACTTGCTTGCCGAATTTTTGTTCATTGCCATACACATCTAAAATATCATCTTGTAGTTGAAAAGCGATTCCGAGATTTACACCAAAATCATAAATATGTTTTACTTCTTCCTCACTTGCCTCTGCGATTTGAGCTCCAATTCCAAGACACGCTCCCACCAGAACAGCCGTTTTTAGTTTAATCATTTCGAGATACTCCTCCACGGTAATATCCTTCCTGCTTTCGAAATCCATATCATATTGTTGTCCTTCGCAAACTTCGAGTGCTGTTTTCAAAAACAGATTCATAACGGCAGGCATAGCCGAATTTGGCGTTTGCATAATTAGCTGACAAGATTTCACGAACATTGCATCGCCGGAGAGAATTGCTATATTGGAATTCCATTTTTGATGAACTGTCGGCTTTCCTCTTCGTAGAGGTGCCTTATCCATAATATCATCATGCAGAAGTGTGAAATTATGAAACACTTCTACGGCTAGTGCGGCAGGCATAGCATTTTCCCTCTTTCCAGCAAACAAATCATTGGCTAATAAAACTAAAATGGGTCGAATTCTTTTTCCTCCCAACGAAAGCATGTATCGCAGAGGATCATAGAGCGATTCAGGTTGTTGAGGAAAATCGAGTTGACTCAGTTGAAATTCTACTTCCTTCTGAAGTTGTTCAACAGGTTCAGTCATTATGCAGTAATGGAATGCTTAGTATCGATGAGGCGTTGAATACCTACTTCCAGCGGAGTTAATTTTCTTTGAAGTAATTCCTTCATCAATGAAATGTCGGGGCAACGACGCGTCATATCGCCTTCTTTCAATGCGGGAAGAAAAACAATGTTGGAAGAAGATTTTGTAATCCTAATAATTTTATCTGCAAGATCGAGCATGGTGATCTCATAATCGGATCCAATATTGGCTACATCGTTAACGATTAGATTTTGATAAAACGCATTGAGGCAAGCTTCAATATTATCATCAATATAACAGAACGTTCTTGTTTGACTCCCGTCTCCATAAATGGTGATATCCTTATTTGCTAAAGCGGCTTCCAAGAATTTCGACATTACAAAGTCGGTACTTTGCTTAGGACCGTAAGTATTAAAGAAACGGAAGATGGTATATTCTAAACCGAATTCTTGAAAATAAGCTCGTAGATAAGCTTCACCAACATTCTTTACAATAGCATAAGGCAATCGAGAATTCAGTGGCGTGGTATGTTCATTTTGAGGAAATTCAACAGGCTCACCATACACTTCAGAACTTGAAGAATAATAAACACGTTTAACACCTGTATTTTTACATAAATCTAATACGTTCTTTATTCCATTCAAGTCTGATAAAACCATAACTGGATTTGCGAGTGTACGTTTTACTCCTACCAATGCTGCGTAATGAAATACATAATCAAAAGAAAAGATGCAAAAATGGATGATATATCATTAAAGCTATTTACATCAGCCTTAATAAATCGAACATTATCATGAATAGAGATTGGTAATTTTAGGATATCGCCAGTTAACAAATTATCGACGATAACAACATAATTATCGGGGTTATCAGCGAGACGTTGAGCAAGGCTACTTGCTACGAATCCTGCGCCACCTGTGACAAGTATTTTTCTTTGCATGAAAGTATGCTATTTGTAAACTATTGAATTTGGGTTGTGTATTAAATAAATGGAGCATCGCGTACCCACACTTATCAAATACGAAATTAGTGAATTTTATAGTGAAATCAGTAAAATTTAAATAAAAAAAACATCAACGTCCACAACCTAAAATACGATTTTCAATTATTTGGTAAGTGAGTCAATTCTGAAGGTCAAGGACTAAGCAAACGAGGTAAGTACTTTACATTTCTTCTGAAAAAGCTAAAAGATATTTTCCATAACCACTTTTAATCAGCGGAAGCGCCAACTTTTTAAGCTGAGATTTATCAATAAAGCCCATTCTACAAGCAATTTCTTCAATACAACCTATCTTCAACCCTTGACGTTCTTCAATCACTTGAACAAACTGGGCAGCTTGCATTAGAGATTCAAAGGTTCCCGTATCGAGCCATGCAGTACCTTTATCAAGAATTCCAACTTTTAATTTTCCTGCTTCCAGATAATGTTTATTGACATCAGTAATTTCATATTCACCGCGTGGACTTGGCTTTAATGATTTGGCAATTTCGATGACATCATTATCATAAAAATAGAGTCCGGGCACGGCATAATTTGACTTTGGAGAAGTGGGTTTTTCTTCAATACTGAGTGCTTTATTATTCTTATCAAACTCAACCACGCCATACCTTTCTGGATCACTAACATGATAAGCGAAAACCACTCCACCACTCGGATTACTATTTTCCTGCAACAATTGTTCGAGCCCAGTTCCATAAAATATATTATCACCTAATATCAAAGCAACATTATCATTTCCGATAAATGATTCACCAATCACAAATGCTTGCGCCAATCCATTTGGTTCGGATTGAATAGCATATTGAAAATTACAACCCAATTCTTTTCCATCGCCAAGTAACTTTTTAAACATGACTTGATCGTGAGGAGTTGTGATGATTAAAATTTCACTTATTCCCGCCATCATTAATACGCTAAGCGGATAATAAATCATCGGCTTATCATATACAGGCATGAGTTGTTTACTCACTGCTATAGTTAAAGGATGCAATCGTGTTCCAGAGCCGCCGGCTAATATAATTCCTTTCATAGGTCAATAATATCTAGTAAAACTATCATACGAAAATAATAAAAAAAAGTTGGATAAATTTCAAACCCCCACTAGTGTCAACAGCTAAACCAAAACTACATTTTTTCCAAAATTTACTAACTTAGCTCATCCTCTTGTTGATCTTTTCGAATGGATAGGCTTTCGCGATCAATATCTTCTTCTTCATCGTTGGTTTCAAAAAACGGTTCGGCTAAAAAAGCTTTGGTGGTAAGTCGGCGCTCTAGGCTCAGTAAAAAAGCAGGCAATACAATAATATTCGCTACCATAGCTACCAACAACGTAATACTAAGTAATTTCCCAAGAGAAGAAGTTCCTCCAAAGCCACTGGCACTAAAGATAAAAAATCCGAAAAATAAAATTACGGAAGTGTAAACCATACTTACTCCAGTTTCTCGAATTGTCATGGTTACCGCATTCGAAATACTCATGACGGGATTGGTTCGCATTTCATGACGGTACTTTGTCAGGAAATAAATGGTTTGGTCAGATGCCATTCCAAATGCTATACTGAAAATTAAAATTGTAGATGGCTTCAAAGAAATATGAAAAAATCCCATCAGTCCAGCAGTAATAATTAACGGGATGAGACTTGGTACAATCGAAATTAAAATCATTCGAATCGACATAAAAAGGGTAACCATAATAATTGAGATAAGCACGATAGCCAAGAGAATACTTTCCATCAAATTCTTGAACATATAATTATTCCCTTTCAAGAAAATAAGGCTATTCCCAGTAATGATTGTTTCATATTTATCCGTTGGAAATATAGAATCGACACGTGGGCGTAAATCGTTCAACATCTTTTCCATCTTAAGCGAGCCGATATCTGCCATTTGAACACTCACTCTAGTAATTTGACGATTACTATCGATAAAACTTTTGAATGCTTGTCCTTTCCCATTCATATCACCAGCGAAACTCGACATTTCGGCGAGTTGAATGGTCCCGGGTAAAATATGAAAGCGCGGATCATTATCATGATACGCTTGATAAGAAAATTTAATACCATCCACCACTGAAAGAGGTTTTGAAAAGATAGGATATTGATATAACATTTTCTGCAATCGATTTATTTTTTGCAGTGTAGTTTGTTTTAAAGCACCACCTGGTTCCAGTGTATTAATTGAAAACTCGAGTGGAAGAACTCCTTTAAAATTATTTTCAAAAAATTTCATATCCAAATAAACAGGATCCTTTTTGGGAAGATCATCTACTACAAATCCATTGGTTGAAATTTTAGAAATTCCATAAAAACTAATCAGCATAATAACACTCACACTCACATAAATATATTTAGGATGCAAATGCACCCATTTATCGACATTCGACAATAATTTATTTAGTCGAGGAGCTTGTAAATGTTTTAGATGTTTAACATCGGGAGGAGCTAAATAACTATATACGATTGGGATTAAGATCAACGAAATTAGCCAAGTGGCCATCACGTTAATTGCAGCAACTAATCCAAACTCCATTAAAATTCTACTGTGCGTAAAATAGAAAACAAAGAATCCTATTGACGTTGTAACATTTGCTAAAAATGTTGTTAATCCAATTCGTTGAACCATTCGAGCCAATGCCTTTGCCTGGGAATTGTGCCGACTGTACTCCACTTGATATTTATTCAACAGTAGAATAGCACTTGGACTACCGATGACAATAATGAGAGGAGGAATCAATCCACTTAAAATGGTGATTTTATATCCGAGCAAAGCAATAATTCCTATCGACCAAATTACACTAACGAACACAACAATAAGTGAGAAAAAAAGAACTTGAAAATTTCTAAAAAAAATAAAGAGTACAATGGCAGTGACCAACACCGCCAACAACATAAACAGTTTCATTTCTTCAACCACCTTACTGGTAATTGCAGTTCGGATGTAAGGAAGTCCGCTAATGTGCACATCCAACTTATTACTCAAACCAAATGCTTCAGCTTTCTCCTTGATTTGGTTAACGACACTAATTCTATTCTTTGTATTGAGTTTACTTTTATCGAAAGTGATAGCCATCACGGTAGCTCCTGTTTGAGAGTTCCGGATAAATCCATCATAAAAAGGTAACTTTTCAATTTCTGTTTTGATACTATCAACTTCCGTTTGAGAAATGGGTTCGTGCGCAACGATGGGTTTCATCTCGAATTTACGCGCCGAATCATTCTTGATTACATTATACAAGCGAGCCAAGGAGACTACTTCCTCGATACCATCCATCGATTTAATCTCTTCACCCAATCGATACCAATCTCCAAATTTTTTCAGCGTGTAGAAATTCTTGTCTTCCACTCCCAGCACCATGACACTTCCATCTTCACCAAAACGGCCTTTAAACGATTCATAGGCTTTAAAGTCCTCATCTGTTTCAGGTAGGATTCTGGCAAAATCATATGAAAGTTGGATCGTAGTCGCTTTGTACCCCATAAAAAGAGTTGTCACACCTATTAATACAATGAATAATAGACGGTTGCGCAAAATAATTCGAGCGAGCCAGGTAAACATAAGTCGTGGTAAAAGTATCAAAATTCACATTGGCAAGAAGGTCAAAAGGCGAAAAATAATAACTAATTATAGCAGTCAAGATTTGCATATTTATCTAAATTCTAGTGATAAATCCATCTAAAGAAAAAGAGTAAATGCAACAAATCAATTATACTTCTCGATTATTTTACAGATCCTAGCTGATTCATCCTTAACTTTATCGCCGATGAACAAGAATTTACGTGACGGACTTAATTTCCTTTTCAAGTCGAAGCCCAGCAGAATAATGAATGCGAGTAAAGTAGTAGCCAGCTACTATTATTCAAAATGGATGGGCAAACCAGTTCAATGGGGAATGCCGATTGTTTTATCGTTTGAACCTACCACATCTTGTAATTTACGCTGTCCGGAATGTCCGAGTGGATTACGTGCTTTCTCTCGTCCAACGGGGATGTTAGATGAAAATTTTTTCAAAAAAGTGATCGATGAAGTAAAAGATACTTTGTGGTATTTAATCTTTTATTTTCAGGGAGAACCTTATTTAAATCCAAAATTCTTAGAGTTGGTAAAGTATGCTTCAAGCAAAGGAATTTACACGGCTACTTCCACCAATGCACATTATCTCACAGATGAAAATGCAAAGAAGACGATTGAATCTGGTCTCGATCGATTGATCATTTCCATTGATGGAACTACGCAAGAAGTATATGAGCAATATCGAATTGGAGGCAAACTCGAAAAAGTAATTGAGGGCACAAAGAACATCGTAAAATGGAAAAAAGAATTGGGCTCTTCCACTCCACATATTATTTTTCAATTTTTAGTAGTGAAGCCCAACGAACATCAAATTGCAGAAGTACATCAGCTCGCCAAAGAATTGGGAGTAGATGAAGTTGGATTAAAAACAGCTCAGGTTTACGATTTTGAAAAAGGAAATGATTTAATTCCCGAGAATGAAAAGTATGCTCGTTATAAAAAACAAAAAGACGGCACTTATAAAATAAAAAACCAACTTTTAAATCATTGCTGGAAGTTATGGCATAGCTGCGTGATTACTTGGGACGGAAGAGTGGTGCCTTGCTGCTTTGATAAAGATGCCATGTACAATATGGGAAGTCTAAAAGAGCAACCCTTTGCTGAATTATGGCAGAATTCCAACTACCAAGAATTTCGAGCTTCGGTGCTTCGTTCACGAAACGAAATTGAGATGTGTAAGAATTGTACAGAGGGGACAAAGGTTTGGTCGTAAAGCCCAGAAGCAGAGCTTCGCACGCTTCTGGGCTTTGCCCATTTTGTTTTATCGCAGCCTTCGCGCCTCTGGCCTCTGCGAGAAAAAATATCATAGTGCAGCCTTTTGCCTTTGCGCCTCTGCGAGAAAATTTATCATAGCGCAGCCTTCGAGCCTCTGTGCCTCTGCGAGAAAATTTATCATAGCGCAGCCTTCGCGCCTTTGCGCCTCTGCGAGAAAATTTATCATAGCGCAGCCTTCGCGCCTCTGTGCCTCTGCGAGAAAATTTATCATAGCACAGCCTTCGCGCCTTTGCGCCTCTGCGAGAAAATTTATCATAGCGCAGACTTCGCGTCTGCCTGCCAGCAGGCCTTGGTGCCTTCTAGGCGAGCGCACTTCTAAGATTGAACTCTTCTTCGCTCAGTCTATTATTAAAGCAATAAAGAAATTATTTATGCGATACAGATCGAGCTTCGGCGGCTTCTCTCATTAATTCTTCTATATCTTCAATTTCTACAGGGATAGAAGCCATTAAATCTACTGGATCTTTTGAGGTAACTAAAATATCATTTTCCAATCGAATACCTAGACCTTCTTCGGGGATATAAATACCAGGTTCGCAAGTGAAAACCATACCAGGTTGCATCGGTTCGTAGCGATTGCCAATATCGTGCACATCAAGTCCGAGGAAATGCGAGGTGCCATGCATAAAATACTTTTTATAGGCGGGCAATTCTGGATTTTGGTTTTAATATCACTCTTAGAAATCAGTCCTAAATCGAGCAATTCAGCTTCCATCAACAATCCAACTTCCACATGATACTTCTCGATGGTATTTCCTGGAACCAACATTTTAGTAGCGCCTTTCATCACTCTTAAAACGGCATTATACACATCGCGTTGACGTTGTGTAAACTCGCCACTTACAGGAACACATCTTGTTAAATCAGCAGCGTAATTAGCATACTCTGCACCGAAATCCATCAAGATAACATCTCCCGCTTTACACTCCCTGTTATTTTCATTATAATGCAAAACACAAGCACTAGGACCTGAGGCGATGATAGGATTATACGCATGACCGTTTGCACGCTTACGAATGAATTCATGAATAATTTCAGCTTCAATTTCATACTCCATCACACCAGGCTTCACATAACGCAACACTCTACGAAATGCCTTTTCAGTAATATCCATTGCTCTTTGCATCAATTTAATTTCGATGTCGTGCTTGATAGCGCGAAGAGAAGCCAATAGAGGACCGAGTCGTTCGAAATGATGACCCGTATAGATCGCTTTCATACCTTGAGCAAAACGCAAATCACGATAAGGTACTTCGGAGGAGAAACGATCATTCTCGTTCATATTTACATAAATATTTTCGCAATGATTCATCAGCATTGGGATTATACTATTATAATCATCCAACCAGTAAACACTTTGAATTCCTGATGCAGCACGCGCCTCATCCTTTGTATATTTATGTCCTTCCCAAATAGCAATATGCTCATTCGTTTTTCTTACAAACAAAATCTCCCTATAGCGAGGGAGGGGTGCATCAGGAAATAAAACCAAAATTGTTTGTTCTTGATCGATCCCACTGAGGTAAAACAGATCGGAATTTTGACGATAGAGGTAATTGGCATCACCATTTCGAGGCATTTCATCATTGGCATTCAAAAATGCGATTGACTTTGGCTTTAGTTTAGAGATGAATCGTTGTCGGTTCTCAACAAAAAGCTGAGAGTCTATAGATGTATATTTCATGTGTAGATTGGTTTTTAAGTAAAAATTTATTTTAATTATTTGGAGAATGCAAATATAATCAATACCTCTTTCTTACTAAACATTCTCATTACTAAATTGTTTACTATGATTTGTAAAATTACAATTATGATATTCATCAAACAAGACCTGTTTAAAAAAGAATTTTTAGCCTTGGTCAATGCCCTCCATTAAAAACTCAATAAAAAAATGGGACACGGAAGCCCATCAAAACAAATTACAATTAAATTTGCAGCATCTAAAGCGACTATTCGCTCTAATTTTGCTTCTATTATCCTAGAATATCTAAGAATTATGACAAATTTATTTGAGTTTCTCAACTCATCCGTAGGGAAAAAGTGGTTGATGGCCTTGACGGGGCTCTTCCTAAGTCTTTTCCTAATCGTCCATGTATCAGGCAATTTAGCTTTATTTAAAGACGATGGAGGCTTGGCATTTAACCAATACACGGTTTTCATGACCACTTTTCCTCCTATCAAAATTATCTCCTACCTACTTTATGCGACCATCATTATTCACGCTATTAATGGATTTTATCTGTTAGCAAAGAACATGAAGGCTCGTCCTGTAAAATACGAAGGGAAGAAAAATAATACGGGCACTACTTGGGCTTCTCGCAATATGGGGATCTTAGGAACCATCCTTCTCATCTTTATCGCGACGCATCTTATCCACTTTTGGTATGAATACAAGTTTGGGGAGATGGATTGGAAGACATACGTAGTGGAAGCCACCACCGATAATATTTTGAAAGAAGAAGTGATTACCGCTGCGGATGCTAAGGCACAACATTTGAAACCTGCTACCATGGATTATATGGGAAACAAAATTATAATCTGTAAAAATCTTTATGGTGTTGTTGAAACTGCTTTTAAAGATCCGCTCGTAGTTGCCTTTTATGTAATTAGCATGTTAGGACTTTCTTATCATTTACTTCACGGCTTCCAAAGTGCATTTCAAACGTTGAGCCTTCGTGGAAAAAATTACCAAGGACTTATTAAGGGCATTGGAACATTTGTATTTGCGATTATCATTCCCGCCTTATTTGCTGCCATGCCCATTTATTTCTTAACTCGTTAATTAAAGACCTTCATCGAATGAAACTCGATTCAAAAATACCAGCAGGACCCCTTTCTGAAAAGTGGGACAATCATAAGTTCAAATGCAAATTAGTTAATCCTGCGAACAAACGTAAGTACGATGTGATCATTGTAGGAACAGGTTTAGCGGGTGCTTCTGCAGCAGCTTCTCTTGCTGAACTAGGATACAACGTAAAAACATTTTGCTTTCAAGATTCACCACGTCGTGCGCACAGTATTGCCGCGCAAGGAGGAATTAATGCAGCAAAAAATTATCGCAACGATGGTGATAGCGTTTACCGTTTGTTTTACGATACCGTGAAAGGCGGTGATTACAGAGCGCGTGAAGCAAACGTGCATCGTTTAGCACAAGTAAGTGTAAACATCATCGATCAATGCGTGGCGCAAGGTGTTCCTTTTGCTCGTGAATATGGTGGATTACTCGACAATCGTTCTAACGGGTGGATATGGAAATGTATTTTATTTGACAACGTATGCGCGTGGATCCAATGCAACTGCCATTTGGAGAGCACATAAAAAAGGAGCTTACTTTGGTAACCCTTGCTTCACACAAATTCATCCTACATGCATTCCAGTTTCTGGCGATCATCAAAGTAAATTAACCTTGATGTCGGAGTCGTTGCGTAACGACGGACGTATTTGGGTGCCTAAGCAAAAAGGAGATACACGCAAGCCCGTTGATATTCCAGAAGGAGAAAGAGATTATTATTTAGAAAGACGCTATCCATCCTTTGGAAATTTAGTTCCGCGTGATATTGCATCCCGTGCAGCGAAAGATATGTGTGATAAAGGATTTGGTGTTGGAAATACTGGATTAGCGGTGTACCTCGACTTCAGTGATGTCATTAAACGTACTGGTGAAAAAGCAGTGGAAGCGAAATACGGAAACTTGTTTGATATGTATAAGCAAATCACAGGTGAGAATCCATACAAAACGCCGATGATGATTTATCCAGCGGTGCATTATACCATGGGCGGACTTTGGGTTGATTATAATTTGATGACAACGGTTCCAGGATTGTATGCCTGTGGTGAAGCGAATTTTAGTGATCATGGTGCAAATCGCTTAGGTGCTTCGGCATTGATGCAAGGTTTGGCAGATGGATACTTCGTATTACCTTACACCATTGGCGATTATTTATCGGATGTGGAACGTACTCCTATTGCGAATGATAGTCCGGAATTTATGGATGCAGAGCAAAAAGTAAAAGATCGTTTGCAAAAACTCCTCAACATAAAAGGAAAGAAAACCGTTCATGAGTTTCATCGTGAGTTAGGACTTTTAATGTGGAATCATTGTGGAATGGGTCGTACTGCGGAAGGATTAACTGCAGGAATTGAAAAAATTAAAAAACTTCGCGCTGAATTCTGGGAAAATTTATTGGTACCTGGAGGAGAACAAGAGTTAAATCAGAATTTAGAAAAAGCTGGACGTGTTGCTGATTATTTAGAGTTAGGCGAGTTGATGATGGTGGATGCTTTAAATCGCAATGAAAGTTGTGGTGGACATTTCCGTGAAGAATATCAAACACCAGAAAACGAAGCGCGTCGTGATGATGAAGGCTATGCATATGTGGCTGCATGGGAATACAAAGGCGACAACCAGCCAGAAGAATTACACAAAGAAGATTTAGTGTTTGAAAGTGTTAAACTTACTCAACGCTCTTACAAATAAAATAAATTGAACCTTACTCCTGTTCATCATAACGGGAAAAAAATAAAAATCCTATGAGTGGAAATATGAATCTTACGTTAAAAGTTTGGAGACAAAAAAACGCAAAAGAAAGCGGACGTTTCGAAACCTATGCAGCAAAAGGAGTAAGTCCTGACATGTCTTTTTTGGAGATGTTAGATGTAGTAAATGAAGATTTGACCAAAGCGGGAACGGATCCGATCGCTTTTGACCATGATTGCCGCGAGGGCATCTGCGGAATGTGCAGCATGTACATCAACGGTCGCGCACATGGACCAGTGAAAGGCGTTACTGCTTGTCAATTACACATGCGCAGTTTTGCGGATGGAGAAACCATCATCATTGAACCGTGGAGAGCAGCGGCATTTCCTGTTATTCGCGACTTGATTGTTGATCGACAAGCTTTCGAAAAGATACAACAAGCGGGTGGATTTGTTTCTGTAAATACCGGAAGCACTCCCGATGCGAATAGCATTCCTGTTTCAAAAGTAAATGCGGATGAAGCATTCAACTCGGCAGCCTGTATTGGTTGCGGAGCATGTGTGGCTGCTTGTAAAAATAGTTCGGCGATGTTATTCCTATCTGCAAAAGTTTCTCAATATGCTTTGTTACCACAAGGTCGTGTAGAAGCGAAAAAGCGCGTGATTGATATGTTGAAAGTACATGATGAAGCTGGATTCGGTGCATGTACCAACACGGAAGCATGCGAAGCAGAATGTCCGAAGGGAATTTCGGTTACTAATATTGCGAGGTTGAATAGGGAGTACGCGGCGGCGATGTTGGTTGGAGAGTAAATATAGGAATTACGAATCGATACGATTGGGGTTACGAATTACGAATCGATACGAATGTACGATGGGTTACGAATTGATACGCAGATACGCAGATACGAACTTGCCTGCAGCAAGAAGCTTACGAATACGCTGATTCGCCGATACGCGATCCCGATAGCTGTTGTGATGCGGAAATCGATGGGATTAAGGGGTGATAAATATTAAAAACCTTGATTTTTACCCATAAAACGGATGAATTCCCGTAGGTGCAGACTAAAAACACCCTTAAATCGTTTCGTATAGACTATAAATGGGTTAACTTTGTATGAGATGAGTAAGTCGGATAAATATAATAGATTAAGTTTGATTTGCCTGTTTCTCCTTTTTTTCGGGATGGATGCCATGGCACAATTTCAATTTTGTAATCCTTGTAAAGATTCAACAAAGCAGGAAAATATTTTTTTTACATGTACGGGTGATTATAATCCTGTTTGTGCTTGTGATGGAAAAACCTATCGGAACGATTGTACTGCGTTGAATAAATATGGATTCTTATTTTGTGGATTCTACAGTGGTATTTGCGGAGCTTTTGATATTGATTTAAATCCCACGGTGATTGATGCCAGTGAAAACACCATCAACATAAAAGCCTTCATGAATAAGAATGGTTATATGAGCATAAATGTTTTTAATGCGTATGGTCGAACACAGTTTCAAGGAAATTTTCCGATGTCACAAAATTATTTTCCAGGTCCTACTCTCGGTGCTTACAACTCCCTTTCTATTGACGTGCGCGGATGGAATCAAGGCGTGTATATTTTAGAAGCGATTTATGGTGGAGAACGAAAAGTAATTAAGATTATTAAAAGCGTTTCAAGTTTTTAGTAAGACGTTTTGAATTATTTTTTTATTTCATTTCATTTCAGCCAAAGCGGAAACATACAATCTTATATCCTTAAAAAATAGTTCGAAATCATTTTCAAAATCGTGGTAATGCTCTTGTAAGAAGAGGTGCGCTTTGTCCATGTTTGAAATGAAGCGGGTTCTTTTGGATAATCCGGTTAACGCTTTTTCAATTCCCTCTATCGATGCATAATGTACCAACCAGTTTTGCGACTCCATATAATTAAGCATATGCAAAGCTCGGGCGGGAAGTAATTGTTCGTTAGCGCGCATCAATGCATAACTGTTTTGTGCAAATTCTTCGAGCGACAAATGATGATATTGATTCCAATTGCGAGCTAAAAAATGATCGAAAAAAACATCGGAGATAACGGGAGCGTATTTCCGAAAATCAGGGCGGAGGCGAGCGTTGGAAATGGAAACGATTGGATGTTGATCGGTGAATGCGTCGATCAATCGATGGAAATGAATTCCTGCAAGTACATCGCCGGAATAGTTTTCAATGACCGATCCTTTTACGTGATCGGCGATGAAGTTCCCGATTTTGATTTGATCGTTACTTCCGGAAAGATATAGATGAGCTAAATAATTCAAGGTTTTTCTTTATCAAAATTACGTTTCTCTTTTGATTATCTTTCTTGTGATGATTATTTTAGAGTAGAGATTTTGGCTGCTTGCTTCTTGCTGCTGGCTGCTAGAAGATGTCGGTAAATAATAATTATCGTTTGTATAATGATCCTCTTTTTAACACTAGAGAAACAAGAGATCACTTGAGTGCACTAGAGGTTTCTCCATCAACGCGTAGCCTTTGCGGGCTTCGTGCATGCCTACCAGAAAGCAGGGCTTTGCGCCTTTGCGCCTTTGCGAGAAACTTTAGCATAGCGCAGCCTTCTAGAGAAAATTTGTCGTAGCGCAGCTGTGCGTACCGATAGTAGGACTAAGCACTATTTTAAATTTCTTTAAGCAAATCCTGCAAATCGAGACGAAGGGTATCCATGATGATGGTGCCATCGGGATTGTATTTCCATTGTTCTTTGGGTTTATCCCAATACAGTTCTACACCGTTTCCGTCGGGATCGTCGAGATAGAGTGCTTCGGAAACTAAATGATCTGCAGCTCCAGTTAATGGATAACTTGCTTGCCGAAGTCGATCAAAGATGATGGCTAAATCTTTTCGTGTTGGATATAAAATGGCGGTGTGAAAAAGTCCGACAGCATTTCGAGCGGCTGGACCTGCGCCCTTGCTTTGCCAAGTATTGAGACCGATGTGATGATGGTATCCACCAGCTGAAATAAACGCAGCTTGTTCTCCATAGAGTGTAGTAATTTCAAAACCCAATAATCCGCAATAGAAATCGAGGGACTTTTGAAGATCCGAAACTTTTAGGTGCACGTGACCGATGCGTGTTTGGCCGGGGATTTTATATTTTTCCATTTTTGATTTTGCTTTGATTTAATTTCTTGGAAAAAATTACTTTTCGCTTCGAAATTAAATTGTAGATGCTCGATGCTCGATGCTTGATTCTAGAAAATTTCGATGCTATATAATTTATTGGAGCAACTATGTTTTCTAGCCGCAGATTTATTATGATCTATTATGATTTTTTTTATGATTATTTTTTGTTTATAATATTCATAACATTGAACCTGCCTGCCGGCAGGCAGGCGCGGATGATGCGGATAAATAGGATTTTCGCGGATTAACTTTAGGCCGGATATGCATCACTGTTTGGATTAAATATTCTACCGTTAAGTCAATTCTTTAATAAATAAAATAATTTACAACTCTCTAAAAGTATCACCTTGCTCGAGGGATCCTGTGGTGTAGCCTTTATTGAACCAATACATGCGTTGCTCGGAAGTACCATGTGTAAAGGCATCGGGCACTACACTGCCTCCACTTTGTTGTTGCAGTTTATCATCGCCAATGGCGCTCGCAGCGGTGAGGGCTTCTTCTATATCTCCTGGTTCTAATATTCCTTTCATCGCATCGGCGTGGTGCGCCCATAGACCTGCATAAAAATCAGCTTGCAATTCGAGCATTACCGAAAGTTTGTTTCCATCTTTTTCGCTGAGCTGTTGTCGTTGTTGATGGACTTGATCCGATGTACCTAATAAATGTTGCACATGATGTCCTACTTCATGCGCTACCACATACGCCATGGCAAAATCGCCGGGTGCATTGAAGCGCTCTTTCAACAATCGATAAAAAGAAAGATCGATGTATAATTTTTCATCGGTAGGGCAATAGAAAGGTCCCGTTGCTGATTGTTGAAATCCGCAAGCCGATTCCACTGCACCGTCAAACAACACTAAGGTAGGTTTACGATATTCCTTTCCAAACTGCTCGCGAAAAATTTTCTCCCAAACATCTTCGGTATCTTTCAATACAACCGATACAAAAACGGCATCTTCATCGTTGGGATCAATGGCTGTATTTGGTGCATTGCTTGTTTGTTGTTGTTGCAGTATATTCGCCAACTCCGCCGAATCTCCTCCCAAAAACATATAAATTACAACGACAATAATTCCGCCAATACCAAGTCCAGCCGCCGGCCGCGACATTCCGCGACGATCGTCTACATTTCCACTTCGTTCTCTACCGAGCCATTTCATTTTTTTGGATGTTAGATTTTAGATGTTAGATTTTAGATGATAGATTTTAGATTAATCAATGCTTCGTTTCAAATTTAGTTATTCTTCGATAATGTTTTGCCGCATTAATTATACTAGATGGGCCGCAGATTTATTATGATGATTATGATTTTTTATGATCAATCTTATTTCCTTAATGCTTTAAGTTTCAAATTCGGGTATTTGCGTTTTCGTGTATTCGTAATTCGTACATTCGTATCGATTCGTAATTCGTAACCTTCTAGTATTTCATTACTTTACTTTGAACTTTATCTTTCTCTGTCACGATCGAAACTATATAAACCCCACTAGCCACACCATTCATATTTATTTCCCCAGTAAAATACCCACCACTCATCACATCCACTTCCCTCTCATAAACCACTCTCCCCTCCACATCAAACAACCTCAACACCCCGCTCTTCCCTTTCAACTTCGACGCATTCACATGAATCATATTCCACTCAGGATTAAACCATGCTTGCATAATAACTCCCCTCTCCTCTGGAGAGGGGTTGGGGGAGAGGCTCACCGTTAGTGTATCACACGGACTCCCTGCCCATGCGCCCAACTCGTAATCGGGATTGTTGGGTAAACCATAATAAGTTCTTGCGCCACCTAAGTAAAAACTAAACGGTTGAAAATCGCAGGCGAGACCGAGAGAATCGGGTTGGTTGATGACGCTTAGGTTAGAGTTAATGGTGGTGAACATTGTATCCGGATAGGTCACAAAGAAATTTTCATCCGCAGCGGCTAAGTAAATTTTATTGTCGGGTGCTAATTTGAGAGTGCCAATACCAATATCAGGGTTAGTAAAAGAATCAATGACTGTTTTACTTGAAAATATATTGGAAGCATTTAAATCGAATTGAAATAGATATGACGGAGCGCTGGTTTGTGAATACTCTAGAACATATAATTTAGTTCCATCGGGTGAGTATGCACACGAATTATAATATGGAAAAGGAAATGATGTAGCTTCCTGTTCTATGGGTATTGTAGAAGTTATATTTCCGGTGCAACGGTCAAAGTTGTACAACTCTATAAGGCCTCTCCATGAAACATTAGCAAACTGGTTGCCATCAAAATTAAAACATAATTGTCCGCCTCCAGTAGTATGAGTTGCTCCAATATTTTGCAAAACTGGATTACTAATCCCTAAAGGTGATATCAAATAAATATAAAAATCATTTGTTGGTGTTAGTGCGTTTGGGGCATACCAACGTTGAAAAATTAACCACCAGTCTCGTCCATTGCCATGTCGTACAGCCATCAAAGCATCAAAGACAGGAAAATTATTTAACTGTACATTCTTTTGAATGACAATTCCAGAATCATTATTGGCTTTGAAATTGATAGTCGAATAAAATAATCCAAAAGGACCCGAAGATGTAACATTTTGACTAAAAAAATATATAAGTGAATCATTTATCGAATTGGGAATAAATAAGTGATCGTGATACCACCCTCCAAAATTAATATGATCGCCATTTGAAATTGGACTATTATACTTATTCCATAAATAGCCATTATTTGGAATAACGTTGTTATACAATGCACTGTATACCAACAATTGATTTGAGTTAGATATTGTGGCACTCGACCCTCGTGCTTTTACATTTGATACAAAAAATGATGGGGTTGTTGGAGTATTCCAATTTATGCCTGTACTATCTCCAAACACCCAGAAATTATTGGTAAACTGCCCATACACAGAAGTCCCATTACCGATTAAAGTAAACACAAATGCAAAACATAAAAAATAATATATCCTTTTCATTTTGACATAAAGGTTTTGCTAAAAGATGAAACAATCAACCCTAAAGTAATTTAGGGAATACAACTAGCTTACTTCCTCGGTTTCGTAGGTGCTGATGTCGGGGCAGGAGCAAACAAGATTGCGGTCACCGTAAGCATTGTCGACACGCTTCACAGAAGACCAAAACTTATTTCCTTTTACCCACGATGCTGGCCATGCAGCTTCGGTGCGGCTATAAGGATGCAACCATTCATCAGCAGTAACTTCTTCGGCAGTATGCGGTGCATTCACCAATACGTTATTGACTCTGTCGGCGCGTCCATCTTCTATAGCGCGAATTTCTTCACGGATGGCAATCATGGCATCGCAGAAACGATCTAACTCATCTTTTGATTCGCTTTCGGTAGGTTCAACCATTAAGGTTCCTGCCACAGGGAATGCAACCGTTGGTGCATGGAATCCATAATCGATTAATCGTTTTGCAATATCGGTTACTTCAATTCCCGCAGTTTGTTTAAATGTTCTGCAATCCAAAATCATTTCATGCGCAACAAATCCATTTTTTCCTTTGTATAAAATAGGGTAATGCTCTTCCAATCTTGCTTTCATGTAGTTCGCATTGAAAATTGCATACTCAGTAGCCATTCGAACACCATCTCTTCCCAACATACGGATATAACCATAGCTGATTAATAAAATTAATGCCGATCCCCAAGGAGCCGCACTAACGGCAGTGCCTTGACGAACATCATTAACATTTACCACAGAATGATTGGAAAGATGCGGTGCTAAGTGAGCAGCAACTCCGATAGGTCCCATGCCAGGTCCACCACCACCGTGCGGAATAGCAAATGTTTTATGTAAATTCAAGTGACATACATCGGCGCCAATCATACCCGGACTTGTTAATCCCACTTGAGCATTCATGTTCGCGCCATCCATGTACACTTGTCCACCGTTGTCGTGAATGATTTTCGTTAACTCACGAATACCTTCTTCATACACACCGTGCGTACTTGGATACGTAACCATAGCAGCTGCTAAATGATCTTTATGCAACACAGCTTTCTCGCGCATATCGTTCAAATCAATATTTCCATTGGCATCGCATTTTACAACAACAATTTTCCAACCTGCCATGACTGCGGTTGCTGGATTTGTACCGTGTGCACTAGAAGGAATTAAAACGATATTACGATGTCCTTGACCGTTGGCGATTAAATAATTGCGAATAGCCATCAATCCTGCATACTCACCTTGCGCTCCAGAATTGGGTTGAAGAGATACGGCAGCAAAACCAGTGATCTCACATAAATAACTTTCCAACTCCGTTAGCATTTGTGTATATCCTTCGCGTTGGTTTGCGGGTGCGAATGGATGAATGCTATTCCACAGCGGCCAACTCAATGGCATCATTTCACTGGTCGCATTTAGCTTCATCGTACATGAACCTAAAGCAATCATCGAATAATTCAAAGAGAGATCCTTGCTTTCCAACAAACGGATATAACGCATCATATCCGTTTCGCTGCGGTACTTATTAAAAACGATATTGGTTAAGTAAGGCGTTTTACGAGCTAAAGTTAAATCATCACTGATGATTGGCTTCAAAGTAGGATCGGCCCCATTTCTTTTATAATCGAATCCAGCAGCCTTTGCGAAAATATAAATGATTTCCGTAACGTCATCATGCAAGGTAGTCTCATCAAAATTAATGATGATGCGTCCCGAAGTTTCACAGCGGAAATTCATATTTGCATCTTCCGCTAACTTTTGAATCGCTTGCATTTTATCGCCGGCATCAATCGCAACTGTATCAAAAAACTGATCGTGAACAACAGTATATCCTTGCTTCTTCACACCAGCCGCTAAAGCAGCAGCACGAAGATGGATAGTTTGAGCAATTGCTTTTAATCCACGAGGACCATGGTACACCGCATACATGGATGCCATTACCGCTAACAAAACTTGCGCAGTACAAATATTGGATGTTGCTTTATCGCGTTTAATATGTTGTTCGCGCGTTTGTAATGCCATACGTAAAGCAGGCTTTCCGGCAGCATCGATACTTAAACCGATGATTCGTCCGGGAATATCACGTTTGTACAATTCCTTCGTTGCAAAATACGCAGCATGTGGTCCGCCAAAACCCATCGGCACACCAAAACGTTGAGTAGAACCTACTACCACATCAGCACCCCACTCTCCTGGAGGAGTTAAAAGTACGAGCGACATAATATCAGCAGCAACAACAACACGAATATTATTCGCTTTACATTTTTCAGTGAAGTCGGAATGGTCAGTAACATTTCCTTCCTTTCCAGGGTATTGCAACATCGCACCGTAAAAATCATTACCAAAAGTAAAGTCTGAAGTTTTTCCAAAAACCAATTCAATTCCCAGTGGAGTTGCTCTTGTTTTAAGAACATCTATCGTTTGAGGGAACGTATCTTCACTTACAAAAAATTTAGCACAATTCATTTTCTCTTGCTCTTTAGAACGTGTTGCAAACAACATCGTCATTCCTTCAGCAGCAGCCGTCGACTCATCCAACAAAGAAGCATTCGCCAACTCCATTCCTGTTAAATCACAAACCATGGTTTGGAAATTCAACAACGCTTCCAATCGACCTTGAGCAATTTCCGCTTGATAAGGTGTATAAGCCGTATACCAACCTGGATTTTCAAAAATGGTGCGTTGAATTACTCCGGGAATAATCGTATTGTGGTAACCTAAACCAATATACGTTCTAAAAATTTTATTCTTGGCAGCCATGGTTCGTAGGTCACGTAGATAACTCGACTCATCGGAAGCTTCAGGTAGATTTAATTCATTCTTTAACCGAATATCGGCAGGAATCGTCTTCTTGATAAGTTCCTCTATAGAAGCAACCCCTACCTTTTTCAACATATCCTTCGTTTCCTGATTATCTGGACCGATGTGGCGATCGGTAAATTTATATTGTGACATATGCTTATTTTCTTGAACACAAAGTTAAGAAACTGAGTGGATTGGTACACGGCTGGGTATATATATCATCTCTCTATTTATCAGCATTTTATATTTATATACTGTTGATTTATATCATTTTTAAAATAGAATACGCATCAATTACAACAAGACAGAATAGAACAATAAATCGAAAAAGATATAATCGATTTTCCATAAATAGAGAAATGTTGGGAATAACTACTCCCAATTTCATAGCTTTGAACTCTATGAACAAACTGACCCTTCTGCTCCTATTACTTCTTTACTTTTTCCCAAAAAACATACAAGCACAACAACGGATTTTGCTTTTAAACGGTAAATACATTCCCATTGAAACTTATCAATTAGGAGATGAGTTTGTGTCTTTTAAAAAAATTAATGACAAACGAAAGAAAATGAGAACGGTGGATCGTTACGATGTGTTTTCAATTCAAACCGAAGGGCAAGAAGAAAAAATTATTTACACACCCGCCGATTCCTTAGACTTTACCATTGAGGAAGCGAAATTGTACATACAAGGCGAGCAAGTGGCTAGCGAATATTATAAAGCAAGAGGAGCGAGTATTTCATCAGCAGTGGTTGGCTTAGGATCCAGCTTACTTTCATTTTATGCGATTCCTGTTCCAATGATATACAGTATTGTTTTAGGGCGATTCAATCCTAAAAAAATGAAGTTGCCTGAAAATTTCGATCAGAATATTGCGAACAACGAAGCTTTCCAATTTGGGTATAAAAAATCGGCAAGGAACACAAAGATTCAACAAAGCTTAAAGTGGGGATATATTAGTTTAGGTGTGGGTTTAACTGGCCTTATTATTTATGGAATAGACAATCATTAAAAATTAAATCAATAAAATTCCAATGGCGCACAATTGATATATATTCATCAACATAGATTTTATTATCCATTTTTAATGGCTACATCAAGCGCATTGATGGCAACTACCTCTAAAGACTTTTCTGCTTTTCACTTCCTCTTTATTTTTACAGGGACTTTTATTGGATATTATCTAGCCAATTCAAATCCTGAAATTAATTTTACAAACACGAAATTTAAAATCAATGAAAGTAAAATCATTTTAAAGATTGCCTTCATTTTGGTTTTGATTTTATTATTGAAGTTATCCTTCCCCTTTTTCCAACTCTTACAATATGGATTGGCATCCATTCTAAGCATTATCTATTACACTCAATTTACTACAAAAAGTGGGACCTTCGAAGGTCTGAGGTCCGTGTATTTATTAAAAAACTTCTCCATTGCATTAGCTTGGGCGCTCGTAACCTCACCAATTCTATTGGAGAATTCCGATTCAATCTTGCTTTTTCTACAACGCTTTCTTTTTCTTTTTGCCTTGAGTATAAGCATTGACTTAAGAGACATAAAAAAAGACAGTCGGAGAAAAATTGTCACTTTTCCCATTCAACATGGCTTTAGAAAAACAAAAGGGGTGGCCATCATACTATTGTTGCTTTCTGTAGCGTTAGTCTATTTCTATACTTGTCATCAGTCTTCAAATTCACTCCTTATCGCATCCATTACCAGCGGAATACTTAGTATCCTAGGAATATTAAATCTACATGAGCAAAGTACGAACAAGCAATATCTTCTTCTTGTGGATGGAAATCTACTCTTACATGGCATCCTCTTTTTTATCTTTGCCTAAAAATACGACACTACCGCACCTCACTTGAATGTTAAGAGCCCTGTTACTTCTTCCTATCTGTTTATTCTGCACTTTCGCAAATGGTCAATCCAACAGCGAGAAACGATCGCTCAGTCCATTCTTAGTTTTTGATAGTTACTATTCTTTTATTGGAGATAAAAGTGCTGATGTTTGGGGATTCAAGGGAGGCGTTAAGCTTGACGAAAAATGGCGATTTGGAGTGGGGTATAATTTCATCAGTTCTGATATTGTGGAGCAGAAAGTATTACCTGATGAAGAGCTTGCCTACGCAAAAAATGACACGGTTAAAGCTCAGCTCTTCTTTAGGTACTTTCCCGTGATGGCCGAGTATATTCATTATAGCAAAGGAAACTGGCAAATCAGCACACCACTTCAAATTGGTTATGGTCAAAGTTATTTTCAATACTTTGATAAAAATGATAGTAAAAGAAGAATATTTAAGAAAGGCGTAGTGGCGTCACAGTTAGGTGTAAACGCACAATATAAAGTGTTGAAATGGGTTGGACTTACCGCAGGCATAGGATATCGAGTAATGCTCATCAATAACAAAGAAATTGATGCGAAAATGAACTCTCCCATTTTTGCTATTGGCATTAAAATATATTTATCGGAAGTTGTAAAAAGCATCAAAGGAGAATGATGTTGCAACATTTGAAACAAATCTAGTGCTCACTTGGATTACAATCCATAGCGATAATACTCAACTTAATTTTTCACAAGTCATTCATAATTAAGCATTGAGAATACTCTTCTCCAACTCTTAAAACATATCCCAAACCCTATTATCTTTGCCAAATGAGTAAGATTAGTTTTGACGAGCTTTACATGGATTTAGCACAAAACCTTGCGACGAAATCGCACTGTGTGAAGATGAAAGTAGGGGCTGTTATATCAAAAGACACGCGAATTATATCATTAGGATATAATGGTCCACCCGCTGGTACACATAATTGTGATGAAGAATGGCCTGTTGAAGGGTGTGCACGCGACCGCAAAGGTGGCTGTTCATTGGCATTACATGCAGAAGCGAATGCAATACTTTACGCAGCAAAGAATCAAATCACATTAGAAGATGCAACACTCTACGTCACCTTAGCACCTTGTCTTCCTTGTGCCAGAATAATTTACACTACTGGAATAAAAAAAGTAATTTTCAGAGACAGTTATGCTGCATACAAAGGTATTGTAGTTGAAGAAGGAGTTGATTTTTTACGTCGTTTTGGAGTAGAAGTGTTTCACTTCCCTAAAGAAGATAAAAAATAATATGAACGAAAGTAGTTCGAATAAAATGTTTGCAATTCCCATTATTGTGGGATTAGCATTAGCAGGAGGAATTTACGTTGGAAGTTCTTTAACTACGGCACCAAAAATTTCATCTGAAAACAAGATCAATTCCATTTTGGATTATATCCAACAAGAGTATGTGGATACCATCAATAGAGAAAAGCTCACCAATGAAACCATTGTTAAACTTTTAGAGCAATTAGATCCACACTCTGCATACATCCCAAAGGAAGAATTGCAAGCGGCTAACGAACCATTAGAAGGAAATTTTGAAGGGATTGGAATTGAATTTCACATTCAGGAAGACACCATCATGGTTGTTTCGGCTCTATCAGGCGGACCCAGTGAAAGCTTGGGCATACAACCCGGTGATCGAATTGTAAAAGTAGATAGTGTATTAGTTGCAGGAATTAATATTACTAACGAGATGGTGATGAAAACGCTCCGTGGCGCAGGAGGATCAATTGTTAACGTATCCATTTTTCGTAGAGGGCAAACTAAATTAATCGACTATAAAATTGTAAGAGGAAAAATACCCATCAACAGTTTGGAATTTACATACATGATTACGCCACAAACGGGATACATTAAAATTTCTCGCTTTAGCGCCACTACGTACGATGAATTTATTCTTGCCATGCAACGCCTCAAAAAAGAGGGACTACGAAATTTGATTCTGGATCTAAGAGGCAACCCAGGTGGATTTTTAGATGCTGCTACTTCCATCTCCGATGAATTTATTGGAGGAAAAAAATTAATTGTTTATACCGAGGGGAAATCTAGACCAAAAACAGAATACTTCACTTCTCACGACGGACTTTTTGAACAAGGAAAACTTATAATTTTGATTGACGAGGGATCTGCCTCTGCAGCAGAAATTGTATCGGGTGCTATTCAAGATTGGGATCGAGGAACCCTTGTTGGGCGACGTTCCTTTGGAAAGGGATTAGTACAAGAACAAACACTTTTGCCCGATGGAAGTGCTATCCGATTAACCATTGCTCGTTATTATACGCCCACAGGCAGGAGTATTCAGAAAGCATACGACCACGGATTTTCAGCCTATGAAGATGAGTTGTATGATCGACTCAAGACAGGCGAATTACTCCATCAAGACAGCATTCATCAAAAGGATACGATCATCTTCAAAACACCATCTGGAAAAACAGTATATGGAGGTGGTGGAATAACTCCCGATGTTTTCGTTCCATTAGATACACTTTACAATAGCGAATACATCAATCGACTTTTTGCAAGTGGAAGCGTAAATCAATTTGCATATGATTATGTTGATCACAATAGAGTTAAATTGATGAATTATAAAAGCGCTGAAGAATTCAAAAAACAGTTTATCACGGACGCTACTTTCATCCAAGAGTTTATCACTTATGCAGAGAAAAAAGGTGTTGTAAAAAACGAAAAGGATCTACGAAAGTCGTTACCATTATTGCAAGTTCAACTCAAGGCATATATAGCGCGTTTACTTTGGAAAAATGAAGGTATGTATCCGATTCTTCATGAGAGAGATGCTACCCTTCAGAAAGCACTTAAACTTCTGGAGCAACCCATGAAATGACCAACCAATTTCGAAATCTCATTCTCTTTGGGCTCTTTATTTTTTTAACAAGAGTTCCATTTTTGTTTGATGGATTTGGAAGTGAAGAAGATGCTTGGGCAATGCATTTAGTTGCAGAACGCATCGGCACAACTGGCATTTATGAAGTTTCGCGTTTACCAGGACACCCGGTACAAGAACTAATTTATTCTAGTTGTTGGAAGAGGGGTCCACTATTTTATAATTTACTGACGGCAATCATTAGCACCTTGGGTATCATTGCCTTTGTTGCAATGCTCAGGAACCTCAGTATAAAAAATGCGTATTGGTGTGCAGCTGCCCTTGCATTCACGCCCATCGTTTTCATAAACAGCAGCAATGCGATGGATTATACTTGGGCGATGAGTTTTATTTTACTCAGTGGCTATTTCATTAGCAAAAAACAGATTCTTTTGGCGGCAAGCATGCTTGCTTTAGGAGTAGGTTGCAGAATTACTTCAGGAGCTATGCTCCTGCCCTACTCTATTTTACTTTGGAATTTAAGCGATGAAAATTCACGCATTAAAAACAATTTGTACTTTATTGTAGCAACATTAGTTGGATCTTTTCTTGTTATGAGTCCGGTTATTTACCAATATGGACTTGGATTTTTTACCTACTATGAACACTTTCCCATACCCAACTTTTTAAAAAATGCATACAAAGGAAGTATTGCTGTGTGGGGAATTGCAGGGTGCTTCGCCATTGCATATTACATCGTTAAAATTATTATAAAAAGAAAAGAGGTAATCCCTGTAATTTATGAGGGGAAAAATATTAGTATTCCTTTAATTACAGTTTGCGCTATTACAATTCTACTTTATACAATTGCTTTCATCAATGTGCCTCTTAAAGCAGCATTCATCATCCCCATTTGTCCATTCTTAATTTTAGGATTAGCCCTTTTTACTGATGAGAAATCGATCAGAAACTTAACATTAATTTTCACCTTCTCTTGTCTCTTTCTAGGTGTAAATTTAGCGGAAGATAACAGGGGTTCATCTCGTAGTGATTTTGCTCTACTTTTAAACATTGCAGAAATCAAGGTGGCAATCGATCCCTTCCAAGGTTTAGTATTAGCCGATCAAAGCAAGCGAAAACAACAGATTTTATTTGCAGAAAAAATTATTAATCGTACTTCAAGCATTCGTCAAAAAACAATATTAATTTCGGGTTGGTGGAATGCAACATTGCAAGTATTATCTAAAAATAATCCCAATGATTCACTCATCATCAGACATTATATTGACGAACCTGAATTAATTTGGTTAAAAAAAAGAGGATATGACCTCTTCTATATTGAAGACCAAGGGGCATACAATGATTTGCGTTTCAATAAAAAGATGACCGATAACTATGCTCAAAAACTTAAATTATAATATCATCCCAATAGGATATTACCTTCAAAATTTAACATGTAATTTTTCCACACGTCAGGCATTTTCATCGTTTTATTCGTTTCATAATTAAAACATACTTGCACTGATTTACCTATTGCAGCAACCCGTGGTAACCCATCAACCATACAAACAATAACATACTCCATATCGTAACTCGAGTTCCCAATTTTACTTACTCGTGAGTGGACCCAGACCTCATCCTCTAAATAAATTGGGTGTTTATAATCCACTTCTATACGAGCCAATATAATTCCTTCTTTGCTCCAATCAATCAATTGTTTAAAAACATCATTCAAATAATTTACACGGGATAATTCAAGATACGTGATATGATTCGCATTATTCACATGTCCTAGCTTATCAATATCTTTAAATCGAATTTGAATCCGTGTTTTATGTTTAAAATCCGTTAATTCCATCATTTCCATTCTTTCTACAAATATACTCTTGTCAAATCAATCAAAGTGCAATACCTTCGCTAAAATCAACCATGAAAGCATCCAAAAGTCTATTCCTTAAACTATTCCTATTCATAGGATTGTTTCACAGCAGTTGTCAACGACCTATAACGGGAGAGGGGGAACTGATCAAAGAATCCAGAAGCATAAAAAGCTTCAACAACCTTGTTTTAAATATTCCAGCACATGTAACCATTGTAGTTACCGATTCGAATTCATTAACTATAGTGGCCCAAGAAAACATCGTTGAAAACATCGAGCTAAAAAGCAAAAATCAAAGACTCATCATTCAATCGAATCGAATTCTTAAGAGTGATAAACCCATTGAAATACTCATCACCTGCACCTCTTTAAAAGGAATTGAATTGAACGGATCAGGCAACATAGATATCCTTAATCAGTATTCTACACCGAAAGTGAATTTTGTCATTAATGGATCTGGAAAAATTCAAACGAATTTAAATGCCAAAGAAATTAAATCTAAAATTAACGGCTCTGGAGAGATGAACATTAGTGGAGCCGTACAAAAGCTGAATATTGAAATTAACGGATCGGGTGATATTAATGCACAGGACTTAGCTGCGAATACTTGTGATATCGACATCAATGGTTCAGGAAAAGCTTATCTCACTGTAAAAGATAAATTAGACATCAGCATTGTTGGAAGTGGAGATGTGATTTATGCGGGTGTACCGAGTATCAAAAGCAATGTTACGGGAAATGGGAAAATTAAATCGATAACCGAAGAAAAATAAAATCAAATTTTCCATTCAAAATTTAAATAAAGATTCTACAGTAACTTGAACAAGCAAAAACTCTTATTTCTCACCTCTCGTTTTCCTTTTCCATTGGAAAAAGGCGATAAATTAAGGGCTTATTATTTAATCAAAGAGCTAAGCAAGTATTATGACATCTGTTTATTCGCAGTGAATGAAGAAGAACCTAAATCCAAATGGATAGAAGCACTTTCTCCGTATTGTTTGCATATTCGTACAGGTGTCATTTCAAAAAATAGATCTATTTTCAATTTGCTACGATTAAAGAAAACTCCTTTTCAAGTTGCTTATTTTTTCGACCAAAAAATATCAGATCAAATTCAACAGTTTGCGAAGGAGTGCAATGCAACTGTTTTGTATTGTCACTTAATTCGAATGGCTGAATATGGTCGAAAATTAAATATCAAGTATAAAATTCTGGATTACATGGATGCGTTTTCCAAAGGAATGGAGCGCATCAAGAATCAAGGGGTGTGGTGGATGCGCATTCCAGCGTATTTTGAATGGAAACGATTAGTAAAATATGAACACGAAGTTTTTAATTTATTCCAACATAAAATTATCATTTCAGAACAAGATCGCGATTTAATTCCCCATCCTCTGCATTCGGAAATTCAAGTAATTCCGAATGGTGTTGATTTTGATTATTTCAAACCAAAGGAAACCGAGAAGAAATACGATTTACTTTTCAATGGTAATATGTCCTATCCACCTAATATTGCAAGTGCACTATATACGGTAGAAGAACTTTTACCAGAAATAAAAAAAACGCATCCTTCACTTACTTTTCTAATTGCAGGTGCATCTCCTTCCGTCAAAATTCGAAATTTAGCCAATGATGGAATTACGGTTAGTGGGTGGATGGAAGATATTCGAGACAGCTTTTACACATCTAAAATAATGATTGCACCGATGTTGATTAGCATTGGATTGCAAAATAAAATACTACAGGCGATGGCCATGAAAATTCCTTGTGTTATCTCCACCATGGCCAATAACGCATTAGGAGCCACTCATGAAAAGGAAGTTTTTGTTGCTGACACTCCTGAAGAATATAGTCGTTACATACACCTACTGTTAACAGATAAAGAAAAATACGATCTACTAACCGATGCAGCGTATGATTTTGTTCGAAAAAATTTCAATTGGGAACAATCTACTAAGGACATCATCCAAAAAATAAACTCATCACCATAAAATTAATTTTCGACCTCCTTTAATTTTTCAATTTCGATTTTGAAAGCAACTACCACTTCACCAATCACTTTTTGTATAAGCTCCAAATCCGCTTTCAATTGAACAACATTTCTCTTCTTCTCACTAAAACCTTCAACATTACGAATACAATCTTTCAAAATTACTATTCCAGCTCCATCAATTGAAGGTTTAATTTTATGAGCTACTTTACTGACCTGATCTAATTGATTTTTTTCAAAGAACACAAACATATTCTCAACAGCGACAGGAATAGTCTCAATAAAGAGGGAAAGCATTTTAATCAAGAACGCTCTATTTGAAGGATGATCACTTTTTAGTGAAGACAAATCGTACAATAATTCCTCGGTTAAAACAGTTGGTTTCTTGCGGACAGGGAATTTTCTTTTCTTCATTGATTCTGATATCCAATCCTTACCACTGATATGCATTGCCAACTTCCGGTACAACGTTTCCTCTTTAAATGGCTTAACCACCCAATCATTCATACCTAATGACATCAATTGTTTATGAGCTTGTCGGCCTGTATTAGCCGTCAATGCTATTACAGGAACTCGAGACTTAGCAGGATCTCTCATCTCGCGAATTTTCTTTGTTGCTTCTAATCCATCCATGATTGGCATTTGAATATCCATCAATACCAAATCATAATTATTTGTTTCCATCAACTGCAACACTTCTTCACCATTACTTGCAACATCCACATGAAATCCCCAATCAGTTAACATGGATTCTGTAATAAATACATTCACCTTATTATCTTCAGCCAACAAAATATTCAACGTACCTAAATCTTGCAACTCAACAGCAGACATGATATGGGGTTCCACATTCAATTTTGCTTTCTTGTATTTAATACTAAAATTAAAGGAGCTTCCTATGTTCTCTTTGCTTTCCACCCAAATTCTTCCACCTTGTTTTTCTATAAGATTTTTTGAGATTGTCAATCCCAAACCGACTCCGTTATGTTTACTACCATCTGCATTAATCTGAGTAAAACTTTCAAATATTTTTCCTTGATGAGTGAGTGGAATTCCAATTCCAGTATCCTGAACAGTAAACTTAATTTCAACATGCTCACTGTCTTCTGCGATCACTTGATGAGTAAGTAGAACGTCTCCGTAATTCGTGAACTTAATTGCATTATTCAAAAGGTTTAATAATACTTGACTTAATCGATAAGGATCACCCATTACAATTGGAATCGGAATATTTCCAAGATGTTTATGGCGCAGCAAAATATCTTTTTCTTCTGCTTTAAACATTTGCAAATTAATAGCCGTATCGGCAACACGGGT
>JADKFA010000018.1 GCA_016717725.1 Bacteroidota bacterium | reverse complement strand
ATGCAAAGATAAATCCACGAATCACATCACCACCAAAGATGAAGATGGCAAGTAATACGAAGAAAGTAGCTAACGATGTATTCATTGTTCGGCTCAATGTCGAATTCAATGCATTATTAATAACCACTTTCTTATCGGTGTTTGGATGAATTCCCAAGTACTCTCGAATCCTATCAAAGACCACCACAGTATCCGTCATTGAATAACCCATTACGGTTAACAATGCCGCGATGAAGTCTTGATTGATTTCAAGTGTGAAAGGAAGAATTCCGTTAAAGATGGAGAAGATGGATAGAATCAATAATACATCATGCAACAAAGCTACGGTAGCACCTAAACCATACTGCCATTTTTTGAAGCGAACTAGGATGTATAAAAACATCAGTGCACATCCAAAGATGACAGAGAACAATGCCGAAGACTTAATATCATCTGCGACAGTTGGTCCTACTTTCTGAGAGTTTATAATTTTTGTTTCTTGGAATTTAGCTTGATCAATTCCTGAAAACTGACCTTTCAATCCTTCGTACAATGCTTTTGTAACAGCTGCTTGTGCTTCAGCTGTATTTTCTTCAATCAAATAATCGGTAGTTATTTTATAGCGATTATCGGTTCCGAAAGTTTTTACATCTGGCGCTTCACCAAATGGAGTTGCTAATGATTCACGAATAGCTTGCGTGGAAGTAGCATTGTCAAACTGAACAACAAACGTACGACCTCCGTCGAAATCCACTCCGAAATTAAATCCTTTCATGCCGATAGAAAAAATTCCAGCAGCAATTACAATTCCAGAGATGATATAATACTTCTTACGATTCTCAACGAATGGAAGGTTAATATTTTTATATGGATCCTTCGTTGCATTTGTCCAGAAAGGAATATCCTTATTCTTATCCAATAAGTACTCGAACATTAATCGGCTAATGAAGATGGCAGAGAACAATGAACAAAGGATACCTATAATTAACGTAGTTGCGAAACCTTGAACGGGTCCACTACCGAATGAATAAAGGATGATACCTAATAATAATGTGGTCACATTGGAGTCGATGATAGAAGAGAATGCATGCTTATAACCATCAGCAATAGCTAAACGCAATCCTTTACCTAAACGCAATTCCTCACGTACTCTTTCAAAAATAAGAATGTTTGCATCTACAGAAAGCGCTATGATTAACACGATACCTGCGATACCTGGAAGGGTAAGTACAGCACCTAAAGAAGCAAGTACACCCATAATGAAGAACATATTACATATTAAAGTAATATCGGCAACAATACCTGCTTTACTGTAATAGAATGCCATAAAGAAGAATACTATACCTAAGGCTACCAAAAAGGAAAGTAATCCATTTTGAATCGCTTCTGCTCCTAAAGATGGTCCAACTACTGCTTCCTCAACGATACGTGCAGGAGCTGGAAGTTTACCAGCCTTTAAAATATTTGCTAAATCTTTTGCTTCATTAATCTCAAAGTTACCTGTGATACTTGAGCTTCCTCCAGCAATTTCACCTTGCACATTCGGGAAACTATAAACGTAATCATCAAGAACAATTGCAATTGACTTTCCGACATTTTCACCAGTAAGACGCTTCCAAACTTTAGCACCATCTGGATTCATTCTCATACTAATTTCAGGTTGGCTATTGAATTGACCGAAATCCTGACGAGCATCAGAAATTGCAGCACCATCTAAAGGAGCTTTTCCATCACGACCGGCACTCTTAATACCGATTAACTCGAGTGATTGAGTTTCGGCAGAACGAGGTTTAACAGTCCATAATAAGCGAAGATTTTTTGGCAATGCTGCTTTTACATCATCGCGTTCTAAAATACGATTCACTTTAGCCGTATCCTTAATTAAAGAATAACCGATGACACATTGCTTATCTACAATATTCTTTTCTTCCTGTGTACGTACTTGTCCATCGGATGGGAATAACACAGCAAACAATGGGTTTTCACGAGCAAATTCTTCAAATGTTTTACCACCGGCAGTATCTTTAGCAGTGGTAGAATCTTTTCCCATTTTATCAACCAAAGAAGTTTTAGCTGTATCTGGAGTTGTTGTTGAAGCTAACGTTGTATCGTCAGGAGTAGTACTTGCAGTTGCACTAGAATCTTTAACTGAAGTTAAATTTCCTAACAACGAATCTTTCTTGTTTTCATTCGCAAGCATCGTATTCACGGCAACTAATCCTGGAGCTACTTCACCAAAGGTGTAAGTTTCCCAGAATTCCAACTTCGCCGTACCTTGAAGGAGTTTACGCACACGATCTGGTTCCTTCACTCCTGGTAATTCCACCAAGATTCGTCCTGAACCTAATTGTTGAATATTAGGTTGAGACACACCGAACTTATCGATACGAGTACGAAGAATATTAAATGAACGACTGATGGCTGCATCAGATTCTTCCTTTAATACTTTCAAAACTTGATCATTGGTTGAATTAAATTTAATCTTATCCTGATTCTCGATATTCGCAAAAACTGCTGCAAGGCTAGCATTTGGATCAATTTCAGTAAAAGCTTGTCCGAATAGCGTAACGAAATCCTTGTTGCTATTACGTTGTAATTCAGCAGCACGGTCAATTGCTTTCTTGAAGGTAGGATCTTCACTATTTTGACCGGCCATTGAACGAACCAGATCCATTACGGATACTTCCAACGTTACGTTCATTCCACCTTTTAAGTCGAGACCGAGATTGATTTCTCTTTCCTTACACTCACGATAGGTATAATCCTTTACTCCGATGTTGTAAACACCTTTAGGACCAATCGAATCGAGATATTCTTTCTCTTTTATAGGATCGTTATTCGCATACTCTCTTGCATCTTCCTCCACCCCACGTGTAACTAGGGTAAATGAGAGTTGATAGAGGCAAACCAGAGCCAAAACGATGGCAAATAGTTTAATAGCACCTTTACTTTGCATTGATATAATATATTAATTTATAGAGCGGGCAAATATAGCAGATGCGTGCATACGAAACAATTTATAAAAGGATTTAAAATAGAGATAGCATAGACACATCTCATTAAATATCAAATTTTTATACGACACCTATTTAAAGTAATTAGTAAATGAGTTTGAAATCATTCAATCCACAAGCATTTCTAAACTCAAGGAACCTCTCTGAATGTTTGCAGTTAAGGCAAAATTGTACTTTAGATTGAACTTCGCAAAGCGTTCAAAAAAGAAGACAACCTACTGAATTCTTCAAGGAATAGGGAATCTAAAGAAATTCGTTATCCCAATAATAAAACGTGAAACTTTGTCAATCAATGAATTATCATTAATTAGAGCAATCAATAAAAAGAATTCAGCTAGAGAAGAATTACCTTCGCCATTGTGGCTGATAGAATAATCATAAGTGTAACATCCGATTTAGTAACCGACCAAAGGGTTCAACGTGCCGCAGGAACTTTAAAAGAGGCTGGTTATCAAGTGATGTTGATTGGACGTGTGCTCCCAGATTCTATTGAAATGAAAGGAAAGCGGTTTCGAATAACGCGCTTCAAACTTTGGTTTAACAAAGGGCCTTTATTCTATTTTAATTACAATTTACGATTGTTTTGGTACCTCTTATGGAATCAAGCCGACATCCTTCTCAGTAATGATTTAGACACATTACCTGCTAATTTTTTAATTTCAAAAATCAAAGGAATACCCCTTGTTTACGATAGTCACGAATATTTTACTGGAGTTCCAGAACTCACCCAGCGACCCAGAGTTCAGGCAATTTGGAAAAGAATTGAATCGTATATAATTCCTAAAATCAAATATGCCTATACGGTAAATTCGAGTATTGCTCAATTGTATGAAGACGAATACAAAGTAAAATTCAAAGTAATTCGAAACATGCCGGAAGTTAAGTTTCAAATTCGAACCGACCTTGACATCATTAAAAGAGAATTGCGTTTACCAAGCGACAAAGCCATTATTATTTTACAAGGGGCAGGAATAAATATTCAGCGAGGGGCAGAAGAAGCGGTTCAAGCGATGCAATATGTCGATAATGCTATTTTACTTATTGTTGGAAGCGGAGATGTAATTCCAGCATTAAAATTAATGGTGGTAGAATTACAACTCAATGAAAAAGTAAAATTTGAACCAAAAAAATCTCCATCTGAACTCTTCCTTTATACACTTTGTGCGGATTTAGGATTGAGTCTCGACAAAAACTCAAATCTCAACTATCGATTTAGTTTACCCAATAAAATTTTCGATTACATTCAGGCAGGTGTTCCCATCTTAGCCAGTGATTTGCCAGAAATAAAAAAATAGTAGAAGGATTATAACATTGGATGCATAAGTCCAGACCACAATGTAAAAAACCTTGCTACGTTGATGAACAAAATGATTGACAATAAAGAGATGCGCCTCACGTGGCAAAAGAATTTGAAAGTGGCTTCTCAAGAATTGAATTGGGATCATGAAAAAAGTAAACTACTAAGCATTTTTTCTTCCATTGTTAAATAAACAACTTCATATCATTTCATTTGATGTGCCTTTACCAGCAGATTATGGTGGAGTAATAGATGTTTTTAACAAAATCAAACATTTACATAAGCTCGGTATAGAAATCACTTTACACTGTTTTACCTATGGAAGAAAAGAAAATGAAAAATTAAATATTTTTTGCAAAGAGGTATATTATTACCCTCGAAGCACCTCTCCATTAAAAATAATGAGTCACGAACCTTTTATTGTAACCACTCGAAATCATCCTGACTTACTTCATCGTTTATTAGCAGACGATCATCCCATCTTATTTGAAGGATTACACACTACTCACTTTCTATCGCATCCATCATTACAAAATCGAATAAAAAATTGTACGAGCACATAATATCGAACACGAATATTATCGTTATCTATATAAAGCAGAAAAAAACCTTCTTCGAAAACTGTATTTAATTTCTGAATCTGTAAAACTAAAATACTACGAAAAGAAAATAAAAAACGCTCAGCAAATTGGAGCCATCTCCTCCAATGACAGAAATTATTTTCAGAAAAAATGGGGGAACGCCTTTTTACTTCCACCCTTTCATCACTATGACCATGTAGAATCGAATTCAGGTAAAGGTAGCTATAGTTTATACCATGGAAACTTGGCGGTTGCAGAAAATGAAAAAGCGGCAATCTGGTTAGTAGAAAATATTTCACCCCTATTAAATCATCCTTTAATTATTGCGGGGAGTCGATGCAGTACGCTGCTTCGGAAGAAGATTAGTCAACACTCGCAAGTTTCTCTTGTTGAAAATCCATCGGATGAAAAAATGGAAACATTAATTTCGGAAGCTCACGTGCACTTGCTCCCTAGTTTTCAAGAGAGCGGAATAAAGCTAAAATTACTTCATGCAATTTTTTCAGGTCGATTTGTTTTGGCCAATTCGATGATGCTAAGCGGAACTTCATTGGACAGCACTTGCACCTTTGCAAACGACATTCCTGATTTTGCAGAGAAAGCGAATTCACTTTTTGCCTTACCATTTACGAATGAGGAAATTGAAAAACGCAAAATAATACTATCCAAAAACTACGATAACGTATCCAATGCTAAAATGCTAGTGGATCAGATTTACAAGAAATAAATTTTTGTTTACGAATGCGGACCTAAAACCCCTGCATCAACTTTTACTACTCTAGAAGGGAATTTTTCCATCAAACCATAGTTATGCGTTACCATCACCACGGCTCTACTATTTCTACTGATATCAAAAAGTAAATTCATGATTTCATTGCTAGTTTCAGGATCGAGATTTCCAGTGGGTTCATCGGCTAAAATTAAATCGGGGTCATTAAGCAGTGCGCGTGCGATCACTAATCTTTGTTGTTCTCCGCCGGATAACTCATACGGCATTTTAAATCCTTTAGTACTTAATCCTACTTTTCCTAAAACCTCACTCACCCTTTCTTCCATTTTTTTCTTGTCGCTCCACCCCGTTGCTTTCAAATAAAACATCAAATTCTCCTTAGCGGATCGGTCGGTTAACAGTTGAAAATCCTGAAAAATAATACCGAGCTTCCTTCTCAATTTTGGGATGTCACCCATCTTCAAATTATGCAATTCAAATCCGGCTACATATCCTTCACCTTGAGGCATGGGTAATTCTCCATAAAGCAAACTCATGATTGAACTTTTTCCTGTTCCAGTTTTCCCGATGAGGTACACAAATTCACCTCGCTGAACATTTAAATTCACATTGTTCAACAAAAGATTTTTCTTGTGAAACACATTTACATTTCTAAGATCAATAATTGTATCCGACATTTCTTTATCTTCTATTTAATTGTTGAATTTACAAATTCCATTCAGTAACTTTTCCGAAAGGAATACTACCCAAAAATTCAAGTAACCGAGTTTCTTCTGCTTCCAAGCCTATTTTTGCCAACGCTTTTTCTGGCCGATCTAATCGAAAATATGCCAGCAGCGTGAATTGTTCATCTCTCAGTTGAACATAATCAGGAATTTTAGCTTTGCCTTGAATTTTCAAGAGGTAATACTTCGACATGATTCTAGCTTGCAAACTTATTGGAAAAAAAATTGAATTCTCTAGAAGAAATTACTAGAATCATTAAATTATTCAACAAGCAACGTTCAAGAACTTAGGACATAAAAAAAGAGGCTCACCAATTTGGGAAGCCTCTTTTCATTTATTTCTTTAGCTTATCGCTTACTTGTTTTCTTACCACCTAACCCAATTGGGCTACCTACGCGTGCCATAGCACAGCGGAATCCTAACCAATCAGTAGATTGTTCTTGATCCAAAAAGCGACGAGAACCTGGAGTCAAATAATATGCGCGATCTTTCCATGATCCACCTTTGATAACACGAGCTCTGTCATCTACTAAAGTAGCACTCCCGCTATTATACGTTGCATAATCAGGCTCATCTCCATCAATATAATTGATGTTATCTGCTTTTTGATAATTTCTACGAGTAGAAGCTTCTTGCTCGGTTACTTGGCGCTGCATGATGCGACCCAATGTATCTTTCTCAGCAATGGATCCTTCTTCATCCGTAACTTGTGTTTCATACACATTACCACGGAAAGAACGGAAATCAGTTTTATCTTCATGAGATAAAGGACGAAACACATCCATTACCCACTCAGCTACGTTACCACCCATATTATACAAACCATAATCGTTAGGTACATAAGAATAAACAGGAGATGTGATATCGGCATTATCATTCAACTTACCGGATACTCCCATATTATCACCTCGGCCACGCTTAAAGTTAGCTAACATTTCACCTTGCCATTTATCTTCAGAATTACGAACACCGTGTCCGCTCCATGGATAAAGTTTACGTTCATTCACGTTTTCAAAAACAGTATTTCCTATTAATGCTAAAGATGCAAACTCCCACTCCGCTTCTGTTGGGAGGCGATATCTTGGTAAAAGAATACCATCTTCCATTCTTACTTTACGAGTATCGATATTTGGATTCAAATCTTCGAGAGGGCTCTTTACAAGACCTTCATATTGACCAGCAAAATAGGCATCGGTATTAAAATTATCTTCATTTACTTGAGCTGGATTAACGCGAAGGATTCCTTCACGAATTAAAATTTGCTCATTCACACGATCGGTACGCCAAGCGCAAAAGTCGTTACACTGCAACCAATTTACACCTACTACAGGATAATCTTGAAAGGCAGGATGACGAAGGTATAATTCTACATAAGGCTCATTAAAAGCTAAACGATCACGCCAAACGAGCGTATCGGGTAAAGCTTTACGTTGAACTTCAGGGTAGTCAGTTGCGAAAACGCGTCCTAACCAATAAAGATATTCTAACCAATACGTATTAGAAACCTCTGTTTCATCTAAATAATAAGAAGAAACCGTTACACGACGAGGCATATTATCCCAATCCTGAATTACATCTTGTTCGGTACGACCCATAACAAAGGTTCCCCCTTCAATGAGTACTAATCCTGGTCCGGTTTCTTGCTCTAAGTAAGGAACGACTTCAAATCCACCATTACGCTCATCATTATAATTCCATCCTGTTGAGCCGGATTTGTCGTAGTTATTACAAGCTGAAAAAACCATCGTCGCCAGTCCAAGGAGGGGAAGCAATTGATTCTTGATCTTCATGTGTCTTTTATGTTTGGGATGACAAATATGCGAAATAACTAAAAACTAGGGCAACTTATTGCACGGAATCTCTTCTTCTTAGGTCTGCATTCGAACTGAAATCCAACACTAAGCTCATGCGAACCACCGGTTGCATTACTTAAGGCTGAAACAGTTACGTCATAACTATACCCAAATTTAAAGACTCCTTTTTGCAATCCAATTAATGCAATAAAACTGTCGCTCGACAAGAAATTTTTGTTGCCGAAATTACCACGATACCATAATCCACCCACAATTGGAGAATGGAGGATATACATACCGATATTAATTTGATTGAATGATCCTTGTTGTTGATACAATACATTAGGAGAAATAAAAGTTCCTTCATCACGATTCACTCTTCCACGAGAACCACGTCCATAAGAATCTCCCACTGGTAACATAGCACCAAAGTGAGCTGTGTATTTACGAGGTAATTTTGAAGTTCCTTTTACAATGAAAGCTTCATCAGGTTCTGTTAAATGATTTACCGCGAATCCACCATAAACGGTGTTCGTATAAGCTAATACACCCGCACTAAAATCCATATAATTTCTTGTTTCTGTTGGACGAACTTCTTGGGTATTATAAACGAAACCATAACGCGGATCGATCATATCTCCAAAGGTTAACTTACTGAAGTCGAGACGCTTTTGAACATAGGTAGCTTGAAGTCCGAATCGCATTGAAAACTTACGATTCACATTTAACTGATAAGCATACATTCCACTGATGTTATTCGTAACAAACACACCCTCACCTGCTTTATCATTTAAGAACATCAAACCGATACCTCCATTAATACCTTCAAAATGCTGATCGTAGCTAGCACTTGAGGTAATATACGTTTCCTTTAGGGCTGGCCATTGATTTCTATAGTTGATACTAATTCGCGGACAACGAGTTGACCCCGCAAAAGCAGGATTCAAATAAAGCGGGTTCGCATAGAACTGAGTGAATTGAGGATCCTGTGCATCAGCCGAAAGGCAAGTTGCAAACATGATACACAAGAGGACGCGTTTAAACATATTCAAATCTTTTACGAATATTTATACGAAGAAATCTATTTTTGTTTCGATTTCAACGCATGAGTTCTGCAATAATTGTTTTTGGTAGGCGTTCCTAATGGGCCACATACCAAACATCAAAGATGCAAAATCCGTTGTTAGATACAGCACAAATTTAATTTTTTTAAGAATATTAAATGATCAAAGACAAACATTCCTTACGAAGTAAGGCGGAAAAGTTGAATTTCAGGTTCTTCAACGAAAGAATTACATGCATCTTGGCTACTATTTTAGTAGGAATTCTACCCTTGGAGACCTACAGTCAGAAAGTAGAAAAAACCATAATTAATTGGTCAGAAGTTCAAACTGTGCAAGAGGGCGAATATCGATTAGGATTTACTGGTGCTCACTATTTATTGGAAGAAAGTCATCTTCCTTTTTATCATAAACAATTAGATGGCAATGTTTTAAATATTGATATAGTGGATGCTTCCTATGCTACATTGAATACATTAGAAAGCAACCTAGCGAAAGAAATTACAGGAGATACTCCTAAAATTTCCATCATTGAGGCATCCGAAAAAAAGCAAAGTAAAAGCCTTATTTACATCCTTCCATTTCGGAAAAACTCAAGTTCTGGAAAGATTGAAAAGCTGGTTTCCTTTCAATTAAATATTACAAAAGGTCCAGCTCAATCAGGAAAAAAAGCCCTTTCTACCTCTTCTTTTGCTACAAATTCGGTTTTATCGAACGGTGATTGGTACCGGATTGCTGTTTTAAACGATGGAATTTACAAAGTTGACTATGAATTTTTGAATAATGTCGGGATCGACGTTTCTGGACTTACCTTTCCAATATCCGATTGTATGGAAATGGTGGCGGGATGTTACCACAACTAAATAGCGCACCCAGGCTAGATGACCTGCAGGAATGTGCAATTGAAATGATAGATCAAAACCAAGATGGTGTATTCAATGGATTGGATTATTTTCTTTTTTATGGACAAGGTCCAGATCGTTGGAGTTATAACACTTCAGAAAAACAATATGTACATACCAAGAATTATTATAGTGACACGACGTATTATTTCATCACTATCGACAACTCGAATCCAGGAAAGCGAATTCAAAATCAACCAAATTTAACGAGTACTGGAAACGAAGTAAACGTAACTAGTTTTACAGAGGTAGCTTTTTATGAAAATGATTTCAAAAATTTTACAAAGTCAGGAAAAGAATGGTATGGAGAAACATTTGATTTAGTATTAAACCAGCGATTTAGTTTTAATTTTCCTTACTTAATTCCTGGAACGGCCAAACTCAAGTCGAGTGTACTTTCCAGAACGGCTACTTCGTTTTTTGCAACGAGTAATTTTAATGTGATCTATAACAATGCAACTATACTTTCGCATAATGTTATCAACGTAGGTACAAGTTATACCGATGATTTTGCACGTGCCTCGGTACAAAATTCCAACTTTGTAGCTGCTGGTTCAACAATTAATTTAGATTACAATTATCTGCCTTACAATGCTACCTCAACAGGGTGGCTCGACTTTATCGCTTTAAATGTTACGAGAGGTTTAACCTTTTCAGGAAATGGAGTTATTTTTAGGGATCGAGACACGAATAATATTGGTGTGAATCGTAAATACACCATTAATAATACATCGTTCGGTTTAAAAATTTGGTGTTTAAAAAATCATAATGAGGTAAAATCTCAACAATTTACCACGAATGGAAGTCAAATTGAATTCATTCAATCCATCGCCCCAAATGAAAGTGTTGAGTATATTATTTTCAATAACAGTGAAGCGAAGTACCCCGCAAATGCTACCAAGATTTCCAATCAAAATTTACATGGACTACCTCAAGCTGAGTACTTGATTATCACACATCCCAATTTCTTAAGTGAAGCTGAAAGGATTGCAAAATTTCATACTGATTATGATAATTTAAGCAGTGTTGTTGTCACTACGAATCAAATCTACAATGAATTTTCAAGTGGTGCACAAGATGTAAGTGCATTGCGCGATTTCATTCGCATGTTTTATGAAAAAGCTACTTCACCCTCTGAACTACCACGATATGTTTTATTGATGGGAGATGGTTCATTTGATCCAAAATATCGAATTAGCAACAATACTAATTATATACCTTGCTATCAAAGTGAAAATTCCATTTCACAATTAATATCTTATACGTCCGATGATTTCTATGCAATGCTCGACCCCAACGAGGGACAGTTAATTAACTCGGAGTTGGCAGATGTTGGTGTAGGTAGATTGCCCGTGCGCACTTTGGAGGAAGCAAAAGATATGGTAAATAAAGTAATTACCTACTCGACACCAGGCTTAACCAATGATCAGAATTTATGTGCAGGATCAAATAGTAGTCGACTTGGTGATTGGAGAAATATGTTATGTTTTATTGCAGATGATCAAGATCGAAATCTACATCAACGACAAAGTGAACGCATTGCTGCTATTGTTCAACAAAACAAACCCGTATATAATGTAGATAAAATATATTCAGATTCTTATCAGCAAATTTCTACACCCGGTGGACAACGTTATCCCGAGGTGAATGATGCCATTACCAAACGTGTTGAAAAAGGGGCTTTAATAATGAATTACACAGGCCATGGTGGTGAGTTGGGATGGGCGGCAGAAACTATTTTAAACAATGATATGATTAACAATTGGCAAAACGTAAACAACATGCCTGCTTTCGTTACCGCCACTTGTGAGTTTAGTCGATACGATGATCCACTGAGAACATCAGCAGGTGAATTTGTGTTACTCAATTCAACAGGCGGAGGAATCTGTTTATTTACAACAGTACGCTTAGCCTTTGCCATCGACAACGAACTCATCAACTCCGACATGATGGTTCACTTCTTTCAACCCATCAATGGAGAAATGCCCCGTGTAGGCGATATCATTCGACTTTCAAAAAGAGACAATCCATCAAACAGAAATGTTACCTTATTAGGCGACCCTGCATTACGACTAGCTTATCCAAAACATCTTATCACTACAGAATCCATTACTGAATCTTCAACTGGAAATGCGGTTGACACTATTTCAGCATTAAGTAAGATAACAGTGCAAGGAAAAGTCACTGATGTAAATGGAAATGTATTGACTGGTTTTAACGGCGTTGTTTACCCAACCATTTATGATAAATCAGGGAAAATATACAACCAAGTAAATGATGCAACAGGTACTGATATTAGTTTACCTGACAGTTTCAATTTGAGAAAAAACATATTATACAAAGGAAAAGCAAGTGTTGTAAACGGCCTTTTCACTTGTTCTTTTATTGTTCCAAAAGATATATCCATACAATATGGAAAGGGCAGATTGAGTTATTATGCAAATAGTGGTGGAGAAGATGCACATGGATATAATGAAAATTTTTACATCGGTGGAATCTCAAGCAATGCACTTAATGATAATGATGGCCCGCAAATTAAGTTATATATGAATGACGAGAATTTCATTTTCGGTAGCATGACCAATTCTGCACCTAACGTATACGCCATTCTCTTTGACTCGAGTGGAATCAATACGGTAGGCAATGGAATTGGACATGACATCACCGTTCAAATTGACGGTAAGCCACAACAGTTATTTGTTCTCAATGATTATTATGAATCGGATTTAGACTCCTATCAAAAAGGAAAAGTATTATTTCCTTTGAATACTTTGTCAGAAGGCTTACATAGTGTACTCTTCAAAGCTTGGGACATCAACAACAATTCTTCTGAATCCACAACGGAATTTGTGGTGAGTTCTTCGGCTGGATTGGCTTTAGACCATGTCCTTAATTACCCCAACCCCTTTACCACTTACACTCAATTCATGTTCGAACATAATCGTCCCTGTACAGGAATGGCTATTCAAGTACATATCTATACAGTAAGTGGTAAACTAGTAAAGACTATTGATGCCTATCAAGTATGTGAAGGGTTTAGAAATGTTGCTATTTCTTGGGATGGCAAGGACGATTTTGGCGATCAATTGGCCAAAGGAGTTTATGTGTATCGATTGATTATCAGAACCGCCGAAGGTGAATCGGCTCAAAAAACAGAAAAATTAGTTTTACTTAGGTAAGCCTCAAAACGAAACAAAATCCTTCTTCTTTTCGTTATATTTGCCATCGATCTTAACGAACAATGGACATAATACATTGAATCTGAAAGGAGAAAAACAAAAACGATGAATAAATTTCTTAAAAAATCTAGCTTCATACCAGTATTTTTACTGTTATCAGCGTTAAATGTATCTGGTCAAAACACTAATTTATTAGGACAGATCAATACCATTACAACGGCTGTTCCTTTTTTATTGATTTCTCCTGACGCTCGTGCCGGTGGCATGGGTGATTTAGGTGTATCGTCTTCTGCTGATGTAAATAGCATCCATTGGAATCCTGCTAAACTTGCCTTTGCAGAAAATAAAATGGCCTTTGGTGTTTCTTATACTCCATGGCTCAGAAATTTAGTGAACGATATGTTCATCGCTTATCTTTCAGGATACTCAAAGCTGAAAGGTGAACAAGCCATTGGAATGTCACTTCGTTATTTCTCTTTAGGAAATATTACGTTTACCGATAATAATGGAAATACCATTCGTGATTTTAAACCCAATGAATTTGCAATAGATGTAGCTTACTCTCGTAAACTGAGCGAATTTTTCTCGGGAGGTATTGCTTTACGCTATGTTCATTCTAACTTAACAGGTGGAACACAAGTGGAAGGCCAAGATTCAAAAGCAGGCAATACAGTCGCTGCTGACGTTTCGGTATTCTTTCAAAAAGAAATTGAAGTGGGTGGAAAAGATGCGATTTTTACCAGTGGTTTAAACATCTCCAATATTGGTGCAAAAATTTCTTACACAGAAACAGGTGTAAAAAACTTTATCCCTACGAATCTTCGTTTAGGTCCAGGGTTGAGACTAAAACTAAATGAATACAATGATCTTGCATTCATGTTAGATTTCAACAAATTATTAGTTCCTACTCCGCCCATCTACACACAAGATACAGCCAACAGTGCAGAAAATATTATTCTTTACGGACAAGATCCTGATGTAAGTGTTGCACAAGGAATTTTCCAATCTTTTAACGATGCTCCTGACGGTGGCAAAGAAGAGTTAAGAGAAGTGAATATTGCGTTTGGTATGGAGTATTGGTACGACAAACAATTTGCTTTCCGTGCAGGATATTTCAACGAGAACAAGTACAAAGGAAATAGAAAATACTTCACTTTAGGAGCTGGTTTACGTTACAATGTATTTGGAATCGATTTGGCTTATTTGATCCCAACCGATCAAAGAAATCCACTTGAAAACACATTGCACTTCACTCTTACTTTTGATTTCAATGGTGATAAAGCCACCAAAGAAGAATCTGGAGAATAAATTCTCAATTCAAAATAAATTATGAAAATTAAAGTTGGATTTGGATTTGATGTCCACCAGCTGCAAGAAGGTCGCGACTTTTATATTGGTGGCGTAAAAGTTCCACATTCCAAAGGTGCCCTAGGTCATTCGGATGCAGATGCACTTATACATGCGATTTGCGATGCGCTTTTAGGTGCTGCAGGATTAAAAGATATTGGTTTTTATTTTCCCGATACTTCCGCCGAATTTAAAGGCATCGACAGTAAAATTTTATTGGCACGAGTGGTTGATTTAATTTCAGAGAAAGGATATACCATCGGAAACGTAGATGTTTCGCTCGTTTTAGAAAAACCAAAAATCAAACCGTACATTGATGAAATGATTAACATCCTAGCACCTATTTTAAAGGTGGAGAACGACGATATCAGCATCAAAGCTACTACCAACGAGAAGATGGGGTACGTGGGGCGAGAGGAAGGGATAGCGGCTTATGCGGTGTGCTTGATAAGTAAGATATAACTTCGGGATAATTTTTTGGTTACGAACTTGCCTGCAGCAAGCAGGTTACGAATCGATACGAATTTACGATCCCGATAGCTATCGGGAACGAATCTACGAATTCGCTAAACCGCTGTTTACCGCTGCTAACGCTGCTTAACGTTGCTGACGCTGCGTTTAAAAAGAATTTATAAGAGACGCGAAATACGAATAAACCTACCTATGCTAAAGCTTTGGTAGGCATGCACGAAAATGCGAAAGTTGCGAAAATACAAATTCGCTGCTAACGCTGCTTGACGTTGCTTACGCTGCGTTTAAATATAAGTAACTTATTAAACGGAAATTATTAACTAACCCGACTTAAGTTAGCGTCGGCTTCTTCTAAAAGACTAAGTTGTTCGACGAGGAGTTGGTTTTGGGGGAGGATGAGTTTTTCATCTTTATTCAATATATCCGTTGCTGCATGTCGCGCTAATTCAAGGATGCGCTGATCTTTTGCGAGGTTCGCGATTTGTAAATTGACGATTCCACTTTGTTGCTTTCCTGCTAAATCGCCTGGGCCACGTAATTCTAAATCCACTTCTGCAATTTTAAATCCATCGTTAGTTTCCACCATGGTGCGCATACGTAATCGAGCGTCGTTGCCTAATTTTTCACTGGTCATCAACACGCAAAAACTTTGCTCGGCACCACGCCCTACTCTACCACGTAATTGATGCAACTGCGACAATCCAAAACGTTCTGCACTTTCAATAATCATTACGGATGCATTGGGAACATTTACGCCTACTTCAATCACCGTTGTGGCGACCATGATATGTGTTTGTCCGTTTTTGAATCGCGCCATCTCAAAATCTTTATCGACTGCCTTCATCCTTCCATTCATAATACTCACCTGATAGGTTGGTAATGGAAATTCTTTGCAGATGGTATCATAGCCTTCCATCAAATTAGTATAATCTAATTTTTCCGATTCTTCAATCAGCGGATACACAATATAAATTTGCCGACCTTTTGCAATTTCATCTCTGATAAATCCAAAAACTGCGAGTCTATTCGATTCATTGCGGTGAATAGTTCGAATGGGTTTTCGTCCTGGAGGTAGTTCATCAATGACCGAACTATCCAAGTCGCCATACAAAGTCATAGCAAGTGTTCTCGGGATGGGTGTTGCGGTCATCACCAAAACATGCGGAACAAAATCATCCTTCATCCACAACTTTCCGCGCTGCTCTACACCAAAGCGATGTTGTTCATCGATGATTACTAATCCCAAATTTTGAAATTGAACACGATCTTCAATTAAAGCATGTGTGCCGATGATAATTTGCAAACGCCCCTCTTTTAATTCTTCCAACAAAAATTTTCGATGCGCTGTTTTGGTGCTACCTGTTAAGAGTCCTACGCGAACATCCATCTCCTGCAAAGCTTCCGTTACATATTGAAAATGTTGATTCGCTAAAATCTCAGTGGGTGCCATCATGCAAGCTTGCAATCCATTGTCGAGCACCATCAACATGCTCAGTAAGGCCACCATCGTTTTGCCGCTCCCCACATCTCCCTGCAACAAACGATTCATTTGTTTACCACTTCCCATATCCTGACGAATTTCCTTCAACACTCTTTTCTGCGCATTCGTTAATTCAAAAGGTAGATAATTTTTATAATAGCCATTCAATAAATCGCCAATGGTGCCGATGGGTTTTCCTTTCACCGATTGCTGACGATTCCATTTAGCACGCAGCAAACGCAACTGAATAAAAAATAATTCTTCAAACTTCAATCGATATTCCGCTGCAGCTAATCTCTGTTCATCTGCAGGCAGATGGATATTCTTTATCGCCGATGGTCGATCCATCAACTTAAAATGAGAAATCAATTCTGGAGTTAATCTTTCTTCCACTGCAAATCCAGGATGCGAAAGAAGAGTTTTCATCAACTTCTGAATCGCTTTACCATCTAGGCCTTTTACTTTGCATTTTTCGGTCGTACTATACACGCCAACTAACGAAGGTCCAATCACTTTTTCGGCTTTCGATGATTCCTCCAGATCGGGATGCACCATATTAAACTTCCCGTTAAAGACAGTAGGTTTTCCAAATGCAATAAATTCCACTTGAGGACGCAATACATCCTTCATCCACTTTATGCCCTGAAACCATACCAGCTCCATTTGTCCGGTACCATCACTTAAAATCGCCGACATCCTTGTTGCGCGCTTGGCACCAAAAACTTTAATGTTGGAGATGGTTCCCTTCACTTGCACATAGGACATATCCTCATTCAAGGAAGCTATGGGATGAAATTTCGAACGATCGATATAGCGAAAAGGGTAATGCTTAACGAGATCACCAAATACAGAAATACCCAATTCCTTCCTAAGCACATCGGCTTTTAATGGGCCAACTCCTTTCAGGAATTCAATCTTCGTATTCAGAAAACTATGGGGATTCATACTCAACAAAAATAAGCAAGCAAAAAGAATAAATCGAAAAGATGGAAAGTATATTCAACAGTAATCAACAAGTGCAAAAAGAAAAATCCCGCTCGAAAGCGGGATTTAAACGTTTTTTCTCGAGGCTGATTAATCTGCCTTCTTGACGTTGACAGCATTCTGACCTTTACGACCTTCGATGAGTTCGTAAGTTACATTGTCGTTCTCGCGAACTTTGTCAATAATTCCACTGTGATGTACAAAGATTTCTTTGTTTGACTCATCATCTAAAATAAAACCATATCCCTTGGCCTCATTGAAGAATTTTACTTTACCTGTTTTCATTTAAATAAATTAATAATTGAATGTTTAACAAAAATATGTATAAATATCAGAAAATTCAATTTTTCCTTTATTATCCCACAATTGTCTTTAAAAATGACAATTGTGCCCCCAGGGGCGACAAATTCATTGATAAATCAATGAATTGTCAGGCCGGGCTTTTTCATTCGCTAAACAACATTTGAATTATTGCTTCAAACATCCGAAAGTCTAATGACTTTTTTGGGTTAATTACTGTTCCAGCAAAACAATTCTGTTTGACTGTCAACAATATACCAATAAAACTAAAATTATACTGACCTTTGCGCATGACTACAACGATAGCTGGAATATGGGTAAATATCCAAGAGAGAAAAATTACGGAGGGTGTTTTAACCATTAAGGATGGAAAAATTTATTCTTTTGAAGAGCAGCCGGTGACAGAAAAACAATACATCCTCCCAGGGTTTATTGATGCTCACATACACATTGAAAGTTCCATGCTTGTCCCCTATGAATTTGCTCGCATTGCTTTAACCCATGGCACTGTTGCTACTATAAGTGATCCGCATGAAATTGCGAATGTGCTCGGTTTAGATGGCGTTTACTATATGCTAGAAAATGCAAAAGACGCATTGCTTAAATTTAACTTTGGTGCACCTTCTTGTGTGCCGGCTACTACATTTGAAACTGCAGGAGCTATGCTCGATGCAACGGATATTGAAACCTTAATTCAGCGCGACGACATCAAGTATTTAAGTGAGATGATGAATTACCCAGGTGTACTTTTTAAAGATTCCGAGGTGATGGAAAAAATTGCGATCACAAAAAAATACAATAAACCGATTGACGGACATGCACCAGGTTTACGCGGAGCCGATGCAAAAAATTACATCGATGCTGGCATCAGCACCGACCACGAATGTTTTACATTGGAAGAAGCGCTGGAGAAAATTCAATACGGAATGAAAATTCTCATTCGAGAAGGATCGGCGGCGCGGAACTATGAAGCTTTACATCCTTTATTAAAATCAAATCCGCGTGAATGCATGTTTTGTAGTGATGATAAACATCCCGACGAATTACTGTTGGGGCATATCAATTTGTTGGTGAAAAAATCAATTGCATTAGGCTACGATTTATTTGATGTGCTTTACGCTGCATGCATTCATCCGATCGAACATTATAAATTAAATGTTGGTCAACTCCGTGTGGGTGATGCTGCCGACTTTATCGTTTGCGATGATCTGATAGAATTCAATGTTGCCAAAACTTTTATTGATGGTATTTGTGTTGCCGAAAATAGAAAGAGCATTTTACCTCCCAAGAAACATAAAATTGTAAATCACTTTAGCACTACTCCTACCCAACCTCAAGATTTCATTCTCAAAAAAGGAAATAAAATTCGTGTTATTGAGGTTTACGATGGGCAACTCATCACGGGTGAAACAAAAGTTGATGTTACAGAAATAAATGGAGAAGTGGTTACTGACATTGCAAACGATATTTTAAAAATTGCGGTCGTAAATCGTTATTCCAAACAACCACCTGCCATTGCGTTCATCAAAAACTTCGGATTAAAAAAAGGAGCTATTGCTTCCAGTGTTGCGCACGATTCCCATAATATTATTGTGGTGGGGGTAGATGATATTTCGATTTCTAAAGCGGTGAATTTAATTATTGAAAAAACGGGAGGATTAAGTTTAGTGGATGGAGAAGAAATTCATACCATCGCGCTTCCGGTGGCGGGACTGATGAGTGATTTAGATTGCGAAAGTATTGGAAAGGCATACTCGACCATCGATAAAAAAGCGAAGGAATTGGGATCGAAACTCAGAGCGCCGTATATGAGTTTATCGTTTATGGCGTTGCTGGTAATTCCTCAATTAAAATTGAGTGATAAAGGGTTGTTTGATGGGAAGAGTTTTCAGTTTAGTGATTTGTTTTGCGAGTAGAAATTTCTCGCAAAGATTTCTATTGCTTAATTCAAATTTTATCAAATAAAAATAATTATTTAATTCCCTCTCCTTTGGAGAGGGCTAGGGAGAGGCTTGAACAATATGCTTGCAATAATTTAATCGCAAACGACTAATGCTTTTCTCTTCGACAGTTTCTCTTCGCTAATTTTTCTCGCGAAGGCGCTAAGGCGCTAAGTTTTTCTTCGCTAAAGTTTCTCGCAAAGGCGCGAAGGCGCTAAGTTTTAAGGCGCTAATTTTTATCGTAAAGCCGCAATAATTACAAAAAAATGATATTTCCCGATAACAAATCCTCTAATTTTCCGTATTAATACTATGCGGTTCATTCGACTATATATCCTTCAACCACTCAAAGCAAGTATGCTCTTGGGATTGGTTTTGTTTCTAGTGAATTTTATGAAGATACCGCACACTGCATTAAGTCTTCTGATTTCCTTACTTCTTCCAGTATTAATTTGTATCGGTGGATTCATCATCCTTTTTAGTTTGCTCTACTTCCTTACTTGGATGAGTAGCGGAACTACTGAACTGTAAAAGAAGCACTATCCACAACAGCAGGTGGAATCAATTCATTCTTCAACTTCTCATCACGGTGATACACATCATTACGGAAATGCAATTGTCCGTCGTTCTCTACCCAAGCAGTAAAATAAACAATATACACAGGCAGTTTATTCTCGAGCTTCACCCACGATTCCTTTCCTGGAAGTAAGGCTTTTTTTACTCGTTCGGGTGTCCAGCCCTCGGGTTCCAATACATAGTTGGCTAATTTTTCTGGATCACTCAATCGAATGCAACCATGACTAAATGCACGTTTCTCCTCCTTAAACAAGGAACGAGAAGGAGTATCGTGCAAATAAATACTATGTGAATTAGGAAATAAAAATTTTACCTTCCCCAATGAATTTGAAGTTCCAGGCTTTTGTCGAATGGTATAGGGAAAACCGCTCTTAGTATACCTTTTCCAGTCTACTGAAGAACTTGAAATCACTTTTCCTGATTCATCAACCATCTCCATATTATGTTTACTTAAATAATTAGATTTTTTTATTACTCCAGGTATAATTTCATTATACAATATTCCTGTAGGAACCACCCAATACGGATTAAATACCACATTTTTCATCTCACCTGAAAACGAAACCGTTTCATGAATTTCTTTTCCAACTACTACATTCATGTTCCAAATTTGAATGCCCTTATCGTAAGCATACAAATTAAAATCGGGGATGTTCACAATCAAATAACGTTGCGGATAATCGGAAGGCATCCAGCGGCTTCGTTCCATGTTTATTAAAATTTGTTCGATACGATCTTCTACAGGGACATTGAGCGCTTCGTAAAACTTTTTGCCAAGCACACCATCGGGAGTAAGTCCGTGCCGCTTTTGAAAACGAACGACACCTGAGTACAAGGAAGAATCGTAAACAGTGGATGAATCTGCCGATTCCAAATCGCCATGTAAATACAAACTTTTAGAAATAGCAATTAAAAGACTATCGGCATCGCCATAACGCAAACTTTTATTGGGATAGGCAACAGGAATCCAAGACTCGGCTTTCGACAAACTATCGTATTGCACCAACTGTTTTCGCAACCAATAATACTGACGAAATACGGCCTTCGACAATAAACTTCCATCGGGAGAATGTACGAGTGCAGAGTCGAGCCATTCTTCCTTATCAATATGCATACGCGGTAAAAACCACGACATCGCCTTTGATTTTTCTTCGGGCAAACCTGTCCAGGATTTATCGGTATACCAAAAAAAGGAAATCGTTAACATCGACTCCAACGTTCGATCAGGTTGCAAGAGTGAATCTTTCACCGAATAAATACTAAGTCGTTCTGAAAGAGCTGGGAAAATTGAGAGTGAATCTTTGATACCTTCCAATCGAGCACTTTGCAAAAACTGAAACAAGAATCCGACATGCTCACGCAATCCATCTTCCTTAAACCAAGCATAGCTCCAATCACGATTCGAGTAAAAGCGGCGGGCTTGTTCGGTATACGTGGCAAGTTCTGGAAGTGTAATTGTGAGTGAATCGAAAAAAAGTGAATCCAGAATAAAATTACTTTTCACATCGAAGGAAGTGATGATGGTGTCTTTTATTGGATGGTCGATATTGTTAGTACTTCCGCTTTTGCAACCGTGCAGAGCAAGATAGACTATCAAGAAAAAATGGATGGAGTGTTTGTAATTTATTTTCATTTTTAAATCAAGCTTCAAGAAAATTTCTGTTATATTTTAAATATCGCACTTTATTATACAATGGGCCCGACCTTCGCTAAAGCTCCAGCAGGCAGGCGCAGATTTATTATGATTATTAAGATTTTTTATGATTAATTTCTTGCCTTAATGTTTAAAACATCTATTTCGCATTTCGTGTTCATTCGCATTTCGTTTCAAGTATGTTTTAAATGAAAATATTATTCAATAACAACCCGCTGATTCCATCTTTTTCCTTGGCTTTCAAAAATAAACAAATACAACCCACTGAAAAATTGTGCAGTAGGAATATTAAATTTCATTGTGCCTTTTAAATTTGTGCTAAACAATTCTTGACCAGTAAAAGAAATTAAACGCAAGTTTCCTGTCAATCCACCTAAACTATTGGATTGAATATTTATTATTTCATTAGCTGGATTTGGGTAAACTATCCAAGGCGGTAGAGAGGATGAATTTTCAATTATTGCGGTTGCACACCCATTGGGTTCTAATCGCCCCAATTCATAATTAGGGTTATTGGGTAAGCTCGCAAGACTTCTTCTGCCTCCTAAACTCTGACCATACAAATTAAATATTAAGCCCGGGCAAGAATCATTTGGGTTTTCTATAACTGCTAAATAGGTAGATCCAGTATCTGTCACAACAGTAGGAAATGCTGGATTACCTCGAGCCATATATATTTTTCCATCAGGTCCCAATTGATGTTGCCATGTCACATATTCACTGTTTATACTGAAAACAGTACACCTGGAACTCACAACAGATGCAGCCTGCATGTCAAACTGCAAAGTGTGCTGAACATTAATCACAGGTTGACTAGGTCCGACTAAGTCCGAAGCATAAAAATATCTTTCGTTTGGAGAAAATGAACATGACCAATACACTTTATCTGGACTGCTAAATGGTAGAGTCATTAAATTTTGATAATTACTTAATTGTCCACTACATCTATCAAAATTGAAGACATCTAATATTTCTGTTCCAACAGCTGCTAAATAATTACCAAATTTAGAAAATACCATTTCTCCGTTAACACCAGGGAGTGGAAAATTAATAGAATAATATGAACCAATTGCTTGTTTTAATGGAGCTTGAATTCCATTTGAATCAATTAAATAAATGTAAAATGTATCAGCCTCTATTGTATGTGTTACTAGCCACCAATCCTTTCCATTGCCGTGTTTAACTGCATTTAATTTAGTAGCAGAGCTAACATTTGCTAATAAATTATTTTTTGAAATGACTTTGAATACCCCACTGGAATCAATAACCTTGCTCCATAAATAGTAGAAATTACTTAAAGACTGCGATTTACGATGGTGAACAACAAGAAAACTCGAATCGTCTTTAGCTAATGGTAAGATAATTGTTCCATCATTGCCAACAATTTCGATATCTAAACTATCACCATTTAGAATTATTTGATCATTACTATCGAACACTGCTCCAACATACGAGTTCCATAATGTAGGTTGATTTGAATAGGTTCCAACATAAAATAATAAATTACCAGCAGAATCACAAATAGATGAAGCTGGTTTTTCTGTAAATATTCCGGATGGATTATTTATATTCACTCCTCCTCCATTAAATTCCATTTTTACTGAATCACCAAAACACCATACACGGTCGGTGAATTGAGCCGGGCAGTTAAATGACAGGGTCACTAAAAATAGCAATAGACAAAAATTATTTTTCACATTATAAAGATATGGATTATACATCTCCCCCTTATCCCAAAAAAACTCACTGATATTTTCTCCCAATCTTCTTATCTTTGAGAAATGAAATCAAAGAGCAGGCTATTTCTCTTGTTTATTCTCCTTTTTTCGATGGGGTTGAGTGCTTGCAAAACACAGAATAAAAAGTGCCATTGCCCCAATTGGAGTATGGAAAAGGGGAACAAAGCGGGGAAAACACTGCCTAGTTGATAAGAATCATATCATTCATAGGTTTACTATTCAATACTTTACAAAAGATATGATTTTTAATAGTTTGATAATAGAAGGGGATTTATATCTTAGCATCGTATTTAGAATGATTCTAAACAACAGTGGTTATGCAAGTTGGAACTAGGAGATTATCAAATTTATTGAAAGGAGAAAGTGCAATCATTGATTCATTCAATGATGAAGTGATAAAACAAAAGCTTTTAGAAATGGGATGCTTACCAGGCGAGACAATCACCATCGATCGTTTTGCACCTTTTGGTTGCCCCATGGCCATCCTTTTAAATGGGGCTACGCTTGGAATTCGTATGGAAGAAGCGGAATCAATCGTTGTTAAACCACTTGTGTAGTATTTTGTTTTGTCTCCATCTTATCCAATAACTTCGGATAGCCCTAAGCGTTATGTTAAAGTTGCACTCGCCGGAAATCCAAACAGCGGCAAGAGTTCACTTTTTAATGTACTCACCGGACTCAATCAAAAAGTAGCGAACTTTCCAGGTGTTACCGTTGAAAAAAAAATTGGGCATTGCCGATTTTATAATTCAAATACAGGCGAACCTACCTCTTTTGAAATTATAGATTTACCGGGCACCTATAGTTTATATCCGAAGTCGCCCGACGAAAGAATTCCCTTTGAAGTGTTATGTGATCCGCTCAACGAAAGTCATCCTGACATGGTTGTGTTACTGGTAGATGGAACGAATCTAAAACGAAGTTTATTTTTAGCCAGTCAAATCATCGATCTAAAAATTCCATGTGTACTCGCATTAAACATGATGGACATGGTGAAGAAACAATTGATCACCATTAAGCTGGATGAGTTAGAAAGAAGATTGGGCGTTCGTGTTATTCCCATCAATGCGCGCAATGAAGAAGGCATTGAAGAATTGAAACAGGTATTGTTGAGTTCAATTCCAATTCCGATCAATGATATTTTTGAAACTTCCAATCTTGCTCCTAAATTATTAAATGGATTAAAAGATATTCTCCATTTAAAGAGTAATTATACGGCATTACAAATTGCACATCATATTGAATCGATTGAAGATTTTCATTTTACAAAAGAGCAAAATGAAAAAGCCATTTCCTTTGTTGCAATGGACAGTGTCGATTTAGAAAATCTGAAATCGCATGAAACACTAGAACGATATAAAGTCATACAAGATGTATTACATCATTCCGTAACCAAAGGAGAAAGCAAGAGGAAGCAATCGAACTCTCAACATATCGACCGCTTCTTGATGCATCCTATTTGGGGATTTGTTATTTTCCTTTTCATTTTGTTTTTAATCTTCCAAGCCATTTTTACGTTGGCAGAATTCCCAATGAATTTTATTGATGAAACTTTCGCCAACATCAGTGATGTTGTAAGAGAAGCGTTGCCTGCAGGAGTTTTGAATGATTTATTTGTAGATGGAATTTTAGCAGGCGTGGGTGGTATCGTTATCTTTATTCCACAAATTGCATTCTTGTTTATGTTCATAGCCATACTGGAAGACACGGGCTATATGGCGCGTGTCAGTTTTTTGATGGACAAACTCATGCGCAAATTTGGATTGAATGGTCGCTCGGTCATTCCACTGATTAGCGGATCAGCTTGCGCGGTTCCTGCCATCTTAGCCACACGTACCATTGGGAGTTGGAAGGAAAGATTGATTACCATCTTCGTGCTTCCATTGATGAGTTGCTCGGCGCGACTTCCGGTTTATACCTTGCTTATTGCATTGGTGGTTCCACAAAAACTCATTTTTGGTTTCATTGGATTACAAGGTATGGTGATGATGTCGCTTTACCTGATTGGATTTTTAGCAGCATTAGCATCGGCAACTCTTTTTAAGAATTTTATCAAGCAAAAAGAAAAAGCGTATTTCATCATGGAGATTCCGGTTTACCGAATGCCACGCTGGAAAAATATTTTATATTCCATCACGGAGAAAGTAAGAATTTTTCTTTTTGATGCTGGAAAAATTATCATTGCCATCAGCATTGTGCTTTGGTTTCTATCGTCCCGAGGTCCGGGAAGTACATTTGACCAACTCGAAAAACAAGCAACAGTATTGAACGAAGCCGGAGAAAGCAAACAAGCCGAGCTGTATGTAATTCAATCCAAAATGTTAGAAGCATCCTATGCAGGTAAGCTCGGACATTTTATTGAACCCGTTATTCGACCTCTAGGATTTGATTGGAAAATTGGAATAGCCTTAGTTACCTCGTTTGCAGCGCGCGAAGTATTTGTGGGTACCATGAGTACCATCTACAGCGTAGGACAAAATGACGCCGACACCAAGACCGTAAAAGAAAAGATGCGCAAAGAAGTAAATAAAGAAACAGGTGAACCTCGGTATACGGCCGCTGTGGGATGGTCGTTGATGTTGTTTTATGCTTTTGCCATGCAATGTATGAGTACTATGGCGGTGGTAAAACGCGAAACCGGATCGTGGAAATGGCCTATTTTACAATTTGGGTATATGTCGGCTTTAGCTTGGCTGAGTAGTTTTTTGGCTTATCAATTATTGAAGTAATTGAAAGGAAACTTTCTTCAATTGTATTGAACAATTTAAAACTTTAAGAATTTATGAACTGAAATAGATTTTTCTTTTCTGAATAAGGCAACATAAATCCCATCTGAAATTGAACCCATGTTAATTCTTCCTTCGGTTGAATTAACCAACTCACTCTTTATCCATCTACCTCGACTGTCATAAATTATAATTTCGTCTATTTTATGAATAGATTTAAATTGGAAATAATCCTGTACAGGGTTAGGAAAGATTTGTACTTCGCTGGGCTCGATATTTTGTAAACCTGTCCAAGTTTCGTTGTATAGTGAATCGGTGGAGACGCAGACATCGTCGATATAACTATATGCACACTGAGGAAAAGTTAAATAAACTAAAGTGTCAGTATTTAAATAATCATAAAAGTTTCCAATTGATACATACTGGTAACTAGAATCCGCAATGAAAGACCCACTTATTTTAAGCCAATTCACTGTATCCGTTAATAAAGTATCCAATTTTATATGAGCGAAATTATCTAACGGAGCAGGATTGGTTTTACTATATGAATTAGTAAAAAATCTTAATCCTATGTTATTACTAAAATAACCAATCGAATTACTTTGTGCTGATACAGCATAAAATGAAAAATAATACTTAGTTCCAACTTGTAATGAATTCACTAATTGGACACCAATAAACTCTCTATAATTATTAGTTAAAAACGAATTTCCTTTCCAATAATTAATTACACCGCAAAACGCATTGCCAGAATGAGATGATTGAAAACCAAAAGGAGTATTTGGTACATTCATTGAAATACTACATCCGTTAAAATAGTCAGCACTATTTCCAAAAGAAGTCCATCCTAATACTTCTTGCATATTATCTAAACCTAGAGGGCAACTTACAGTATCCTCAAAACTCGGATTAGGTACAAGGTTGAGTTGAGCCTTCAACAAAGGCATATTGAAAAGCATTACAAAGAAAACGAGCAAAGGTCGCATTGGATAAAGAATTAAGATAATACTCAAATATAATGAAAGATTCTATTTTTCACCTAATTAGAAATGTAAATTCCCATTAAAGAATATGAAATGCTATTAAATATTCCATAAAATGTATAGCGAGTGGTGTAAATCTTTGGCTAATGCCTAAGATTTATCCCAATTTCCTAAATTTGCTGAAGATAGATTATGGCGAAGGCAGTAACAGCAGAAGATTTAAGAAAAGCGCTTGGGAAATACATTCCGGCCGATGCGGTGGATACTTGTTTTGATTGGATTCAAAAATATAGAATTCGAGTTCGCATCAAGAAAAGCCGGCAAACCAAACTGGGCGATTACCGTCCTCCGCACGAGGGAAAGAGTCATACCATCACCATCAACCACGACTTAAACCCTTACGCTTTCTTAATTACATTCACGCACGAAGTAGCCCATCTCACTTGCTTTTTACGCTTTGGAAATTCAGTAGCTCCGCACGGCATGGAATGGAAAAGAGAATTTCAACATTTGATGTATGGGTTTTTAGAGCGAAAAATATTTCCCGAAGAAATTGCAAAAGCTGTTGTTGGCTATATGCGAAATCCGGCCGCTAGCAGTTGTGGTGATGTGAATTTGATGAAAGCCTTGCATGTACACAATACCTACAACGATGAATGGATTCATTTAGATGAAATCCCTTTTAAATCATCCTTCACTACACGTAACGGACAACAATTTATTAAGGGACATCAACTGCGCAAAAACTTTGAGTGTTTTGATCTACAAACAAAACATAAATATTTTATTCATCCGTTGATGGAAGTGAAAATTATTGAGGAAGTCGAAAATTTAGTAAACGTTTAGTGATCCGAAATTTAATGTTAGGCGGTATACTTTCTTAATTTTTCCTTGATTTTTAATAATTAACTACTTACCTTTGGCGTAAGTAACGTAAAACGGAAGCATGATTATTTCCTTTGGTTCAAAAGACACTCAAAAGATTTGGGAAGGATCTCGTGTAAAAAAGCCTGCTGTTGGACTTCAGGAAATTGCAAGACGAAAATTGAGAATGTTGAACAACTCTCAAAACATAGTCGATCTTAAAATTCCGCCTTCAAACAAATTGGAAAAACTAAAAGGTACGCTACGTGAATATCATTCCATAAGAATAAATGATCAATGGAGAATCATCTTTAAATGGAATAATGGAAATGCATCAGAAGTTGAAATAATTGACTATCATAAATAACAATATCATGGCTACTCTTAGAAATATTCACCCAGGCGAAATTCTACAAGAAGAATTTTTGACGCCATTCGGCATTAGCGCTTATCGCTTAGCGAAAGAAATTTCAATTCCACAAACAAGGATAAGTGAAATTCTCAAGTTCAATCGCCGAATTACAGCAGATACTGCATTGAGACTTTCTATTTATTTTGGTAACTCTCCTAAATTTTGGCTTGGACTTCAAGACGATTACGATTTAGAAGAAGAAAGAAAAGCTAAAATGTCGGAACTGAAATCTATTCGTGCTTTTGAAAACAACGCCGCCTAGTTATTTCAGCTTTTTGCCTATTTAGTTTTAAGTGGTTAAATTTGTATTGATTTTGTAAACTATTTTATTAAACCCATTTTAAAATTATGAAGAATAAAACACCTTTAAAAAGTGTAGATACCCTCTACTCAGAAATTAAACTAATCATTGAAAACGGCAAGAGCAATGCCTTTCGAGCCGTCAATTTTACCATGGTTCAAACCTATTGGCATATCGGGAAATTGATCGTAGAAAATGAACAGAGTGGTGAACGAAAAGCGGAATACGGAAAAGAATTGATTGAAAAACTGGCTAAAAGGCTAAATGCTGAATTTGGTAGAGGTTTTAACAACAGTAACTTATGGTATATGAGACAGTTCTTCAATACTTTTAAGATTCTCCACGCACTGCGTGGAGAATTGAGCTGGACACATTATCGCCTTCTATTAAAGGTAGAAAGTAAAAACGCGAGGACTTTTTATAATCCTTTGCGCAGATAAAAATAAAACAGTAGCTAAATATGGATTACTGAATAATTAAATCATCCTGAGGGATCGCAATCTATTTGCTAACGATCTTGTTGAGACAAGGCATGCCTTGTGTCAACAAGTTTTCTCTCTATTAATATCACATCATCATAGATACAGGTATGACCTTCCTCTACGACGACGTGATTGAAAATTTAATGGAATAATTTCAATAATATCCTTGCAAAAAATAAAATATGATGCACGAAATTATTTTAAGTGCACGTGTATCCCTGTAAGTAATATCTACGCAAATGTTGAGACAAGGCATGCCTTGTCTCAACAAAATTTCTCTCTCTATAAATATCGCTTCGTCGTAGAGGCAGGTATGACCTGCCTCTACGACGAAGCGATTTAAAATTTAATGGATTAATTTCAATAATATACTTGCAAAATAAATTATGGTGAACGAAATAAGGAATTAACAGATGAAATAACAAGAGAAAGAGATAAGCTAGAATTGGAAATAAAAATTAAAAAGGTTTCTACTAATTCAATTAAGCAACCGAATGCTTTTCATACAAAAGATGGATGATCCCATCCGACAAACCAATTTGAGGGACCACAATTTTATCGATATCCGCCTCTTCCAACACCGTCAAAAATATTTTTGCGGCGGGAACAATCACATCGGCACGATCTGGATTCAATCCCAACTTTGTGATTCTTTCTTCGATGGTGAACTCTTTTAATAAGTAATACGTCTCTAGAATTTTTTGATATGAAAGCGACTTCTTCTCCTTCCGATCCACCATTCTATTGATCTTATTAATATTTCCACCTGAACCAATGGCAGTGAGCGGATGATAATCTCTACAATTATACTTTATCCAATCTTTAAAATAATTCCAAACTTCTTTTTCTACTTGGTTGTGTAGAAGTCGGATAGTTCCCACATTAAAAGATTGAGCTGCGATGGTTCTTCCCTTCGAAAACAACGTCAGCTCTGTACTTCCACCACCCACATCAATGTACAAGTACGACTCATCCATTGATAAATGCTCGGCGATATGATTTGAATAAATGATATGCGCTTCGGTTTTTCCGTCGATCACATCAATTGTAATTCCACTTTCCTGCTTCACATAACGGATCACCTCCGCGGAGTTAGAGGCTTCACGCATGGCGGCCGTAGCACAAGCTCTGTAATCGATGGCGCCAAAAACATCCATCAACAACTTATAGGCCTTCATACATTTGGCGAGCTTCAACTTCTTCTCTTCCGATATTCTTCCAGTACGGAAAACATCTTCTCCGAGACGGATAGGCATACGTACCAACTCTGCTTTCTTAAACACAGGCTCGTCGTCTCCCTCGTAAACATTACAGAGCAACAGTCGTACTGCATTAGAACCAATATCAATGGAAGCGAATCTCAAGATTTCTTAGGAATTATTCAGACTTGAAAAATAAGGATATTTACTATAAAACAGGAATAGCACGGCTAATTAATTTTTCATTAGGTGCAAGGTATTTATAAATAGCATCTTGAGCACGCACCTTATTTTTCAAATCAATTCTTTTGTATCGATTACTTTGACTAACGTCGATATAACGTGCCTTGGAATTATCGCTCCATTGCAATTCCATAATATCGAGCAATTGTTGCTGCAAAATTTTATCATATATAGGAACCCCTACCTCCGAACGAAAATCAATATTTCTCGTCATCCAATCGAAGGAAGCCAAATAAAATCGAGGATCGTCATCATTTGCAAAAATAAAAACACGAGCATGCTCCAAATATTTGTCAACAATACTGATCACTTCAATATTTTCGCTCATGCCTTTTTGTCCAGGAACGAGAGAGCAGATTCCTCGAATAATCATGCGGATCTTTACTCCTGCCTGACTGGCTTCGTACAATTTTTTAATCAATTCTGGGTCCGTCAGACTATTCATCTTTAAGAACATCCAGGCTTCCTTTTTCTTCTTTATATTATCAATCTCTGTTTGAATAAAAAGAAGCAATTTTTTTCTAGTAAAAAATGGGGATACAAGAAGATGCTTATAAGAACCCGTTTTATAATTGTCGTTATAAAATTTGAACACCTTCCCAACTTCCTCTGTAATTCTTTTATCGGCGGTGAGTAAACTATGATCACAATAAAGTTTAGCCGTTACTTCATTAAAATTACCTGTACCAATATGGGCATACAATACTTCTTTGTTATGCTCCATCCTACGAATCAGGAAAAGCTTACTATGCATTTTCAATCCAGGAACACCATAAATTACTTTGGCACCTTCCTCGTTTAAACGATTTGTCCATTTGATATTATTCTCTTCATCAAAGCGCGCTTGCAACTCCACCACTACAGTCACTTGTTTACCATTACGGATAGAGTTAATCAACGCATTCACAACATGGGAATCTTCGCTGAGTCGGTATAAAGTAATCTCAATGCTAAGCACTTTCGGATCCATAGAAGCTTCGCGCAAAACATCGATGATATGATGATAACTTTGATATGGAAACGAAAGCAAAATATCCTTTTCTTTAATTACTTTCAAAACACTATGTCGAGGAAGCAATTCGGGATGAGAAAGCGGCTGAACTTTCTTCGAAAACAGTTCGGGTTTATTGAGTGAGGGGAACTTAATAAAATCAACAAAGTTGTGATAACGTCCGGCAGGAATAGGTTGATCGCCTTTACCAAACTTAATACGTTTCATCAAATAAGTAATTGCCGATTCAGGCATTTCCTCATCGTAAATAAGTCGGACAGGCTGTCCCTTCTTTCTTCTCTTTACACTCTCTGAAACTTTCTTAATTAAACTCTTGATTACATCATTCTCAATATCCAATTCCGCATCGCGAGTAAGTTTAATGGTATAGGCGCTGATGCGTTCATATTCAAAACTAAAAAACAAATCATCTAATGAATATCGAATAATATCATCAATCAAAATAATATATTTATTCTCCTTCGGAATAACAATAAATCGAGGAAGAATATGCGTAGGAATTTCCACCAAGGCATATCGATCTTTCCCATTTTTGTGATGCATGATCACCAAAAAATAAATACTTTTATCGCGCAGATACGGAAACTCGGTCACATTATCGAGTAAAATAGGAACCAAGGTTGGAAGTACTTGCTCTCTAAAATATTGCCTTGTAAAATCACTTTGATCGGGCTTTAATTGCTTTTCATTCACAATAAAGATACCTGCCAATTCCAATTCGCGCAACAAGTTTCCATAACTATTATCAAACTCTTCTTGTTGACGAATAATTACTTCTTGAATAGAATCCAACAATGCAACAGGGTCTTCACCCATAATTAGCGCGCCTTGCTTTCCCAGTCGCGCCATCCTTTTGATGGTGGCGATGCGCACTCTAAAAAATTCATCTCTATTATTAGAAACAATACCCAAAAATTTCATGCGCTCCAACAAAGGAACAGAAGGGTCGTTCGCTTCCTGCAAAACACGATCATTAAATGATAACCAGCTAATGTCGCGATTTACTAATAAAAGTTGCTTCCCTTTCATAAAAGTGTACTATGACTTACGTTTACGTGCTGTTGGCAATTTAATATTCTTTCTACTTACTACCTTAGAATTAGTAGCCACTTTGTTTTTCTTAACTGCCTTCTTAGCTACCTTTTTGGAAGCTTTCTTGGGCGCTTTCTTTTTTGCAGATGGAGTTGTCGCCTTCTTTAAAACCTCAGCTTGTTTCTTTGCCAATTGAGTAGCTTTTGCTTCGGCATGTTCAATTTTTTTAGAAAGTTTTTTTACTAAATCTTTAGAAGCGGCTTTTATTTGCTTTTCAATTTTCTGCGCAGCCTTTACATTTGTCTTCAACAAAAAAGAAGTAATTTCCTGAATTAATTGTGATTCGATTTGCTTTCTACTTAATTTTTCCATGATAGAAGGTAGTTTAAATATTATGTCAATATGAAGTAATTATTATTTCATACGAATTTGCAAAGGAAAGACTAATTCGTCAATCCAATATAAAGTTAATGTTAAATAAACCCTAAAAAGTCGTTAGACTTTTTAGCCCTACGGGCTGACGATTGATTTTGAAACAATGATTCAGAAAATATTGTTAAAATGAAAATAAGAATTGTTACAAAATCAATGTCAGGGTTAATCCCGACAATTCATTGATTTATCAATGAATTCGTCGTCCTGCTTGGGATAAACTAAAATGATTTATGCCCAGAAAACTTCTGAATAACCTCTGCAGCCCCTTCAGACCATCTCCTATCAACCTCTTTATTCAATCGAATATGTACCAATGCGGATGTAGGTAAATTCACACAAATGGGACCACATAAAAAATTGATGAGATCAGTAAGTCCGGGATTATGCCCAAAAAGCATATACGTACCTTCCTTTTTCATAGATTCTTCAAGGACCAATAATAAACTTAGATAGGTAGCTTCATAAATTGCATTTTTCAGCTGTATTTTCTCGGGTGAATACCCAAATTTATTTGCAAAAATAAGAGCGGTACTATAAGCGCGAATAGCAGGACTACTCAAGATAAAATCTGGTTTTATTTTTTTTACGATGCACCAATCGGCTGAGAGCGATGCATCGGAATATCCACGTTCAAAAAGATGACGTTCTATATCTCTGGAGATATATTCCTCGTGCAAGGACTTAGCATGTCGAACTAGAATTAAATCCATCAACAACACTCCTTTATTTATCCTTTAGAAGTACTAGATACGTTGGAAAATGATCCGAATACCCTCCCAAATACACTGAGAATTCATAAGTACGCTTAGGATATCCTTTATACCTACCAGAATCTTGAATCATAAATTCCTTCTTATAAATTAACGCTTTGTGCAAGAAAAAACCTTTTTGACTTTTAGGAAGAAATGCCTCTGAAACGATGATTTGATCAAACAAATTCCATGCATCATTATATGCTAAAGTACCAATACCCTCTTTGTAATAACTCACCCAAGGATTATACAATTCACTTGGTTTAATTTTTTCCTTTTCGCCACTTGACTTCAGCACTTTTACAACCGATGGACTCACAGGATCATCATTCAAATCACCCATTAAAATCACTTTTGCATTCGGATTATCCTTCATGATGGAATCGATACATGTTCTAGCTACTTGAGCTGCTAAGGCACGTCCGGGAGCAGAAGCCTCTTCACCACCTCTGCGAGAAGGCCAGTGATTCACAAAAAAATGCATGGGTTCGCCCAAAAACAAACCATATACATATAACACATCTCGAGTAAGTCGAGGTGTACCATCAGCCTCTTTCAGGGGTACGTTAAGACTTTGAGAATAAACGACTTTAAAATACTTAGGATTGTACATTAACCCTACGTCGATACCTCTCAGATCGGGACTATTGTAATGAACAATCTGATAGTTACGAGGTTTAAGCTTTGGTTGATTCGCTAAATCCTTTAATACAGATTCATTCTCAATTTCAGCGACTCCAAAAACAGAAAGACCATCTGGTGTAAAGTCAGTGCCAATATCGCTTAAAACTTGCTCAAGCTTCATTAGCTTATCTTTATAAACTACAGGAGTATATAGATTAGCTCCGTCAGGTGTAAACTCTTCATCATTTACATCCGGCTGATTAATCGTATCAAACAGATTTTCAAGATTATAGAATCCAACAACAGACACAGAATATTGTTTTTCCTGAGCATTTGCAGAGGATCCAACTGCCAAAAGCAGCCAAATAGAGACGGAGATAGAGGCGAGTTTTTTCATTTTATAGAACACAAAACTAAGAAATGCATGTATGAAATGACTATTCTTAATAATTTAATAAAAAAATAAATGTCTAATCACCTAAATTAACAAATCTCACGATTGTATTAAGTACTTTTGCCCTCCCTAATTCTCTAGAATACAAATTATATGCGCATACCTTCACTCTTATTATGGCTCATCTTTTTACTTCCTTTCTCAGCCTTCGCGCAGACGGGTATAGTGAAAGGGATCTTACAGGATAATGATACTCGATCTCCTTTGATTGATGCTCAAGTTTCATTAATCGGAAATACCACTCTTACAACACAAACATCTACTCTGGGAGCTTTTGAATTTAAGAATGTGCCTTTTGGAAAGTATTCTTTAGAGATTACATCAGAAGGATATGATAAAACTATTCGTGAAGTAGAGGTTAATGCTACTCCATTAGACTTGGGTCCTGTCTCGGCCATTCATGCTGAAAATTCACAATCCAACTCTCAAGACTTACCTACCATTACGCTGAGCGATAGTGATACGCGCGAAGGTTCTTCTCCAAGTGTAGCTGGTGTTTTATCAGCAAGTCGTGATCCGTTTGCAAGTGCAGCTGCATTTAATTTTAGTGCAGGTCGATTTAGAAATCGTGGATATGATAATGAAAACTTAACATTGATGAATGGAATTCCTGCTGAAGATCTTTCAAGCAGCCGAACTTTATTTGGATCGTGGTCTGGATTGAATGATGTAACACGTAGTCGTGAATCTACTTTTGGATTGAATCCTTCTAATTATACGTATGGAAGTTTAGATGGATCATTTAGTATTGATTCTCGTGCATCAAAACAGCGTAAACAATTTTCATTGAGTTATGCAAATTCAAATCGCACTTACAATAATCGATTGATGGCTTCTTATGGTTCTGGATTATTGGCAGGAGGATGGGCTTTTGCTGCCTCTGTATCGCGTCGTTGGGGGGATGAGAATTATGTACCCGGAACTTTTACAGATGGATGGTCGTGGTATGGATCTATTGAAAAACGTTTTGGAAACAATCATTCGTTAAGTTTAACACATTTAGGTGCAAACACATTAAATGGTCGCGCTAACCCTGCTATTCAAGAAGCATACGATTTAGCAGGTTCTAATTATTACAATCCCAACTGGGGATATCAAAATGGAAAAGTGCGCAATGCACGTCATGCACGTCAACAACAACCGTTAACTATTTTGAGTCACGAATGGAAAATAAATCCGAAAGCGGAATTAGAAACTTCGATTGGCTATCAATATGGAATGACTAGTTTAAGCGGATTTGATTGGTTCAACGCTACTGATCCTCGCCCTGATTACTACCGTCGTTTACCAAGTTACATCACCGATCCCGATTTAAAAGCGCAAGCAACTTATTTATGGCAGACCGATGAGAACTATCGTCAGGTTGATTGGGAAAATATTTACAATGTTAATATGCATTCCAATGAAACCATTGTGGATGCTGGAGGAATTATTGGAAACAATGTTACAGGAAAGCGTTCACGTTATATCATTGAAGAGCGTGTCACGGAAAATAAGCGACTCACCTTTGCCATGAACTACAATCAAGTAATCAGCGATCATGTTGTGTTGAGTGCTGGAGTAATGGCTCAAAGTCAAAAATCAGAAAATTACAAACGTGTTGGAGATCTTTTGGGTGGCGAATTTTATGTTGATTTAAATCAATGGGCAGAGCAAGACTTTCCAGATTCGAGCGAAGCACTACAAAACAATTTAGAAACGCCAAATCGTATTTTATATGAGGGAGATAAATTTGGTTATTACTATGTCTCAACCGTGACCAAAAACATGGGATGGGCACAAGCTCAGTTTAAATTTAACCGAGTTGATTTCTTTGCTGCCTTCCACGTAGCTTCTACTGAATTTTACAGAACTGGAAAATACAGAAACGGAATATTTGCGAATAGTTCCTTTGGAGATTCAAAAAAAGAAAACTTTAGTACGTACGGAACAAAAGGCGGTGTCACCTATAAGTTGAATGGCAGAAACTACTTCTTCTTAAATGGTGCATACGAAACGCGTGCTCCACTCTTTGAAAACGTTTATGTTTCTCCTCGAACACGAAATGATGCTATAGCAAATTTGGTAGAAGAAAAAATTACTTCCATTGAAGGTGGATATATTTTAAGAGCTCCAAAAGTAAAAATCAGAGCAACGCTTTACTATACTCAAATGAACGATGGTTACAATGCTGTAAACTTTTGGCATGACGACTTTAGAACATTTGTGAACTATACTTTAAGCAATATTGATCGTAATCATACTGGTTTAGAGTTTGGAACTGAAGTAACGTTAGGTCAAGGCTGGAGCACAAATGTTGCCGCTGCTATTGGACAATACTATTACACTGACCGCATGAAGGCAACCATCACACAGGATAACAATGCTACTGTTTTAGCTGTAGATGAAACCATCTACTCTAAAAACTTCTTCTTTGCCAACGGTCCTCAACATGCAGGCATGGTAGGTATCACTTATCGCTCGAAGAAATTCTGGACTGCTATTTTATCAGCCAATTATTTCGGCAATAACTACACCGATTTCAATCCGGCACGCAGAACAGTAAGCGGAGTTGAATTATTGGCAGATGGAACTTTGCGTGAAGACATCATCGATCAACAAAAGTCAGATGGACAATTTACACTTGATTTCTTCGGAACCAAATCATGGAGAGTAAGTGATATTTTCAAAGGCTTCAAGAGAAACGCATTCTTATTATTCAATATCGGAGTATCTAATATTCTCGACAATCAAGATATTGTTCAAACTGGATTTGAGCAATTGCGTTTTGACTATGCTGAGAAAAACCCAAATAAATTCCCTCCACGTTATTACTATGGTTTCGGTCGCAATTATTTTGCTTCGGTTATTGTTAGATTTAATTAATTTAAAAACACCTAAACAAATGAATAATCTCCTCCACACTTCCAAAAAATTACTAGTTCTTGCCTTGATGGCAATGATTAGCATCAATTTCGTTTCATGTCGCGAAGATGATTTCGATGAGCCACCATTAAATGGTGCCGATCCGAATTTAACAGTGAACATGACAATTGATTCACTTAAGAAAATTTATCGTGACAGCATCATTGTCTTCAATAAAGTAGTTACTATTAATAACGATTGGATTATTTCTGGTGTTATTACGGCTGATGATAAATCTGGCAATTTTTACAAGACCATGGTGATTGAAGATGCCACGGCAGGAATCGCCATTCGTTTGGATCAAACTGAATTTCATACAAAATATCCTGTTGGCCGTCGTGTATTCATTAAATTGAAAGGTATGGTGATGGGTGATTATGGAAATTTAATTCAATTAGGTGGATATGTTGACAATACGGGAACCTTCCCTGAAGCAGCGCCCATCCCTTTTAGCTTAGTCGATAATCACATTATTGGTGGGATGTATAATTTAAATCCGCAGCCTGCGAAAGTGACCATCCTTGACTTATCCAATACTGACAAATGGCAGAATCGTTTTGTAGAAATTCAAAATTGTGAATTTGATCCAGCCGATACGAATCAAGCTTATGCAGATGCTGTTTTATTTCAATCAATAAACAGAATTGTGAATGATTGCAATGGAGGTTCAGTGATTGTTCGTACTAGTGGATATTCAAACTTCGCAACGAAGAAGACGCCTACAGGAAAAGGTACGTTAAAAGGAATTTTCTCCATCTACAGTTCTGACAAACAAATGATCCTTCGTGATGAGTTTGATGCAAAAATGGATAGTCTGCGATGCAATGGCGCAGGAGGTCCTGCAACACTAATAAACATTAGTGATGTGAGAAATTTATTTTCTGGATCTACGACAGCCGTAAGTAGTAATGTTTACATTTTAGGAGTAGTAACAAGCGACAGAAACACATCGAACTTAAACTCGAAAAATTTATTTATTCAAGATGCCACAGGTGGAATTTGCGTTCGTTTTGCAGCGAATCACACCTTCAATATTGGCGATTCATTATCTATCAATATCGCAGGTCAAAGTTTAGGTGAGTTTAGTGGATTGTTGCAATTAGGAACTTCTACACCTAATGTTCCTCTAGCAAATGGAGTAGTACTCGCTACAGGAAAATCAGTGACACCACAAGTTGTTACCGTAGCACAAATTTTAGCAAACATGGCAGGCACTGATTCATGGGAAGGTTCGCTCTTGCAAATCACAAATGCTACCATCAGCGGTGGAACAATTTATTCAGGGTCGATTCAAATTAACGATGCATCAGGAGTGATGACGATGTACACAGCTTCTGCAGCCACTTTTTCAGGAACAACAGTTCCTTCTGGTACGGTTAGTATCACTGGAATATTAAGTGACTTTACTGGGACAGTTACTCCTCCAAATACGAATGCACAAATTCTTATTCGAAGTACAGCGGATGTTCAATAGATAAAAAAAATAGCATAAAAAAAAGAGCTGATCAGTGGTCAGCTCTTTTTAGTAAATTACGATTCTAATATTGTTTCTCTTTTAAACAAAATGGAGCAGGAAGGCACAAATGATAGAGTGATTTCACAAGTATCATAATTCTAGATCCAATAATATTTACCGTTTAACCGCGGGGAACGCAACGGAGGCGCAACGGTCGCGGGGGTTTCCAATTTATAAAGTACCTCGACGTTCTTGTTCTGCTTCGATGGATTCAAATAAGGCTTTGAAGTTTCCTTTGCCGAATGACTTCGCTCCTTTGCGTTGAATGATTTCTAAGAAGAGCGTTGGACGATCTTCAATTGGTTTTGTGAAAATTTGCAAGAGATATCCTTCTTCATCACGATCCACCATGATGCCCCATTTCTTGAGTTCATTCATATCTTCTTCAATCACTCCCACTCGCTCACCAACGGTATCATAATATGATCCGGGTACATAGAGAAAATCGATTCCACGCTTTTTCATTTCAGAAATAGTGAAGACGATATCATCCGTAGCTACAGCGATGTGTTGGCAACCTGGACCTTTGTAAAAATCGAGGTATTCTTCGATCTGGGATTTCTTTTTTCCTTCGGCTGGTTCGTTGATGGGGAATTTGATATAGCCATTACCGTTAGTCATCACTTTGCTCATAAGCGCTGTATAATCGGTGCTGATGTCTTTATCATCAAACGTAATGAGGTTCGCAAAACCCATCACATCAGCATAAAATTTAGCCCATTCGTTCATGGCTCCTAAATTCACATTTCCCACCATGTGATCAATGTATTTGAGTCCAACGGAAGTGGGATGGTAACCACTGTCCCATTTTTCATAACCTGGTAGAAAATCACCTTTGTAATTTTTTCGCTCTATAAAAAGATGGACAGTATCACCATAAGTATGAATTCCCGAACGACGTATTTCACCTTGTTCGTCTTTTATCGTCTCGGGTTTTAAGTACGAGGTTGCTCCTCTTTTTATGGTTTGTTCATATGCATCATAGGCATCGTCAACCCACAACGCAATGACTTTTACTCCATCACCATGTAGGCGAATATGATGCGCAATTTCCGATTCTGGATCAAAAGGAGAAGTGAGCATGATACGAATTTTCCCTTGCTTCAATACATAGGATGTTCTGTCGCGCACTCCTGTTTCTAAGCCAGCATAGGCTAAATCTTCAAAGCCCAAAGCGGTTTTGTAGAAATGAGCGGCTTGCTTAGCGTTACCAACATAAAGTTCTACATAATCGGTTCCGTTGATAGGAAGAAAATCTTGCGCTTTATCAAAAATCTTCTCTCCTGTGTATGTATAGTTTTTTACTTGTGTGAGATTATCCATTTTTTGTTTTATTGAAGTTACTTACTATTTAATTTTACTAAATCTATTTTTTATTTTTCGGCTAGGCCTCCACATTATGATCCATCCAACTGTGGTAATAGTCTTCTACCTCCAACTGCAACGCAGCTTTTGTGATTTTTACAGGATTAAATGGATCAATCATCACAGCCAACTCATTGGTCTCTTTCTTGCCAATACTTCGCTCAATAGCTCCGGGGTGCGGACCATGTGGAATTCCACCAGGATGCAAAGTGAATTGTCCTTGATTGATGTCGTTTCTACTCATAAAATCACCATCTACATAATACAATAATTCATCGCTATCAATATTACTATGATGGTAAGGAGCAGGAATGGCTTGCGGATGATAATCGTACAAACGTGGTACGAAAGAACAAATCACAAAATTTCGTCCTTGAAAATGTTGATGGATGGGCGGTGGCATGTGAATGCGTCCGGTGATGGGTTCAAAATTAAAAATCGACATCGCATAAGGATACGAACATCCATCATATCCAATTACATCGAATGGATGATTGTGATAGGTATAAGGATACATCAATCCGCGTTTTTTAATTTTAATTAAGAAATCGCCAATCTCATCATGTGTTTCCAAATTTTTAGGAAGTCGAAAATCACGCTCACAAAATGGAGAATTCTCCATAAACTGACCGTATTGATTTCGGTAACGAGGCGGTGTTTCAATCGGGCTAAACGACTCAGTAATTTGCAATCGATTATCTTCCGTATCAAAACGCATCTGATAAACTGTACCGCGAGGAATCACCAAGTAATCACCATACCCAAAATCGATTGATCCATACATCGTCGACAGAGTACCCGACCCTCGGTGTACAAAAATTAATTCATCGGCATCGCCATTCTTGTAAAAATAATCGGTCATACTTTTTTTCGGTGCTGCCAAACCGATCGTAAGATCATCGTTTACAAAAAGCACAACTCTACTTTCTAAATAATCATCTTTCGCTTTCAGGTTAAATCCTAAATACGAACGCGCTTGCAAATTATCTTCAATTGCAATTTTTGGTCGAACCGAATAGGGCTCCCCTCTTTCCTTCACCATCGTGGGTGGATACAAATGATACACGAGTGACGACATCCCCGAAAAACCTTCTGTTCCAAAAAGTTCTTCGTGGTATAAATTTCCGTTCGGCTGACGAAATACAGTGTGGCGTTTGGGGGGGATAATTCCAACTTGTTGGTAGATGGGCATAGTACATTTTATTAGCGTACGAAGCTACCATCTACCAAAAAGATAGAAAATGACTAATGTCAGTCAACCCAATGACATATAGACGTAGTTAATAAAACTACATGAAAACAAATTAGATCAATTGCAAATAATGAACTACAATTAAAGAAATAAAACTAAAGCGAGTCAGATTCCATCACTCCTTCATCACCTTAATCGTTGCAGTAAACTTTTCTCCATTAAATCGAAGTAAATACATGCCTGGACTTACATCATCAAGTGAATAACTCACATCATTTCCACCTTGCAAAAGAGATTGTTTAATGACACGACCATCCACTCCAAATAAAACTGCTTCATACTGACCCATCGGCAATCCTTTTAAATTTATTATACTTTGTGTTGGATTAGGTGATACAGTGATTCCTTGGGCAGCATTCGTTGAGTTTATTCCCGTGGTATTATTGTAGTAATTAAAATGTACAATCCAATAATCATCACCTCCCTTACCTGAGTCCGCTTTTACAGCTGAGATTCCTGCAGCAGCATGGCCACAAATAAAAATTGAGCTATCAGGCATTATGATAAAACTACTTGGCTTATCAATTCCTGGACCACCAAAACGTTTATCCCAGATTTTATTGCCTGCAGAATCAATTTTGAAAATCCAGTAATCTCTATTTCCATAGGAAGGTTCTGAAATATCATATCCTGCCGGACCATTCGTTTCACCGAGTACCCAAAATCCTCCATCAGGTGCTTCTTGAATGTCAATTCCGAAATCGATACCAATTCCTCCATATCTCTTTTCCCAAAATTGATTGCCTAATGTGTCAATTTTCACTATCCAAACATCATAATCGAACAGACCTGAATCTAATATAGTTCCCCCAACTTTAGAATTTGAAGTGCCTAACAACAAATATCCATTAGTTGTATGAAGAATTTTACCAAAACGGTCATCACTTGTCCCACCAAATATTTTATCCCAAATGGGAGCCCCATTGGAATCTGACTTTTGTATCCAAGCATCGCCTTGTCCATAACCTATAGAAGTGACGGTACCGCTTATAGAACTTGCAGTTCGACCTCCTAAAATAATTTCAGAAGAATTTGTCTCATAAATAAAATAATCTGAAATAAAATTCACGGGTTCGTTTGAGGATCCGCCATATGTGTTATCCCATAGTTTATTTCCCAATGAATCTGTTCGGACCAACCATAAATCGCTACCTCCAAAACCAGGTGTTGATTTATCACCACTTATTCCTCCACTGCTTCCACCAAAAATTAAAAAATCATTATTACTACATCTCGTCGATTTACCAGCGAAATCAGCACCATTTGACCCATATCTTTTATCGATAATTTTATTCCCACTACTATCAATCATACAAAACCAGAGATCAGAATTTCCTCGCGTAAGAGTACTAATGTTGCAGGAGGAATCACTCTGTGTTTCCCCTGAAAACACGATTGCCTTATTTTTATCTATTACTAATCCGTGAATCTCATCCCTACTAAGCCCTCCAATAGTTTTATCCCAAATAATATTGAAATTATAGTCAACCATTAACATCCATACATCAAAGTCAGATGGTAAGGTTGCGCATGACATTTCGGTTTTATCTCCATCAATTCCTGTATATGAAGTGTGACCAGCTATAATTATATTATTGTTATAATTTAGAATCAAAGGTTCTTGTTCACCTCCTATAGTACCAAAAGATCTATCACCAATAAAGGAGAAGTTTTGACTAAAAACTTTTAAAGGAAAAAACAAAATTACAACAAGAGTCACTATATATACTATGGTACGAATATGAATGCAATTAGTTTTCATTTTACAAATTGTTAAAAAGGGGAGGTTTTATCCTACCCCTTTAGTTAGTTATGAATTTATTGACCGAGAAGTGTTTTGTAGCGATAAACTTTACCTGTTTCAAAAGAAGTTAACCTCACAATATAAATAGAAGACGAAAAATACTTCGAAAATTCTGAAAGTTTATTTTGAATATCTTGCTTTAATATTTGCTTTTTATACAGTAATTTCCCCTCCATACTTAAAATTTCCAATTCCAATGGAGCATCCTCATTCAATTGATCAAAGGCTTCGTATGAATTAGCAGTTGAACCACTTGTTCGTAATGTTGAAATTCCACTTGCACCTGTAATCGTTTTAAAGTTTATATCATCCACATTTGAACCGTTGATAATGATGTTCTGATAGGTAAGAAATAATTCATCAACTCCATTTCGGCCAGCGAGAGAAAGAAATCCGGAAAAATCACCATTGTTCGCTGTAATAGAAGTTGGAACCTGCAAATAATCAGGGGTTCCAATAGGAACTGCAAACTCATCGCACTTTACAACTAAGGGATAACCCGCCTCGTCTATTATACCTGAGTAAACTCCATTATATTGATATGGAAAAGAAGTGTCGTCAAATTGCCAACCCACCCAAATTCCATCGGATGGATAATTATTATCATAACAAACCGATACGTAATAATTAGGCACCAACGTTAAATCTGCGGGTGATGGAGAGTTTCCATCATTGTAAATTATCTGAGTATTTGCAGTCGCATTGTTATAACCGACAATATAATATAGGCTATTCGAAACATCCGCTTCCTCAACAACAACCGTCCAGTCTGTAACACTTCCTCCAGAAGCTAATGGACAGGCAATTCTTGGATAGGTATAAACACCACCATTTTGGGGGCCTTGAGAAAGTATTGTAGTAGGCGATGTCGCATTACCTGCCACCAAATCTGCAAAATCATAATCCACTATTTGCAAATCGCCATTTCCGTCAATATAAGTCGTGTGCACAACATCATTTGAGTTATCGTAGAACATACTAACATCCGGATGCGTTCCTGAAGTCAATTGCAAATCATTATAAAGAACTAATGATCCCATATCTCCTACCGTAGTATGTATAACGTCATCGACATCATCCCAAATAATGGCGAATTCGCTATCAGAACTTTTATTCTCATCAATATTTATGGCTGTTCCAAATGAACCAACAGCTAATTGATAAAAGATTGATGCGGACACAAACTGTGCAGATGTGGCATCCCATTCATAAAATTCCAGATCCCACTCTGTGTTTGTCATATCATAATACACCACAGCAGCATAAATTCCAAGGGTGCTGGGATGAATTAACAAGCAAACATCTGGATCAATTATTTCTCCGGTTGCAGTAAATGGTAATGTTCCCATATATTGAGTGACTCCTGAAGTTACTACCCAACCAAAAGATTGAGTAGTGCTTGATGGCTCCCAAACACTCACGCGATAAACATCACCATAATCCAAAATATCACAACCTGTATTTCGCCCATAAACGTTTCCCGCTGAAAAAGCTTGGTCGGGCAATATAGGATTGGTAAATTGTGCTAAGACGATTTGAAATGGATACATTAATATTAGAATTAAAATAACGAGTAATTTAAAATTAGATTTCATGATATATTATTTAAAGATGAATAAAACTATTGTTAAAGAAATGCAATTGGGGGTTGAAGAGAAAAGCAACCCGAGCTACAAACAACAGCTAAATAATATTCAATTAAACTGCCCCCCCCCCCTGGAAGCCACAAAAAACCTGATGCAACAAATCCAATATTTTTGAATATATCGGTACATATCTTGAAAATTTTAGTTAAAGATAGGTTTAAATGTCAAATAACAAAATGCAAATGCAAATAGTTTGCTCCCATTTAAAATAACAAAGGAAAAATCCCTTCTTTTTCAAATAATCTAATAGGTATTAACACTAAACCCTACTTTTGCACCCTCATTTATCCTCCGAAACCATGGAAATTCAATTGCGCTCTGCCTTACTCTCTGTATATCATAAAGATGGACTCGATAAAATTGTGGATGGCTTGCATCGACTTGGAGTTATAATCTATGCAACGGGTGGAACTTTTGATTTTATTAAAGAAAGAGGAATTCCAGTAATTCCGGTGGAAGATATTACTGGCTATCCTTCCATCCTTGGAGGAAGAGTAAAAACACTTCATCCCGGTGTTTTTGGAGGAATCTTGGCAAAAAGAAACGACCAAGTCCATCAAGAGGAAATGAAAAAGCATCAACTACCCTTTATTGATTTAGTAGTGGTTGATTTATATCCCTTCGAAGAAACGGTGAAAGCAGGTGGATCTGCAGAAGATATTATCGAAAAGATTGACATTGGAGGAATAAGTTTAATTAGAGGTGCTGCTAAAAATTTCAATGACGTCTTAATAATTCCATCTGTTAATGACTATTCCATATTAATAGATGTAATTGAAAACCATAATGGTAATACATCTTTAGAAATCAGAAGAAACCAAGCTCAGAAAGCTTTTGGTGTCAGTAGCCATTATGACGGCGCCATTAATTCTTGGTTTACGCATGGGAAATTGATGGATGATCAAGTTCAAATGCCTAAAAACTGGGAAAGTCGCGCACTTCGTTATGGAGAAAATCCACATCAGAAAGCGATGTTCCACGGAAACATGGCCGAAGTCTTTACTCAACTTCACGGCAAAGAGCTTAGTTACAATAATTTATTGGATGTTGATGCAGCGATTGCCTTAATTCGAGATTTTTCGGAACCCAGTGTTGCGGTCATCAAACATAATAACGCATGTGGTCTAGCTTCAGATTCAAATTTGCTCACCGCTTGGGAAAAAGCATTTGCTGGAGATCCGGTTTCTGCATTTGGTGGAATTTTGGTTGCCAATCGAGAGATCACTTTAGAAGTTGCAGAAGCCATGAATTCGCTGTTTTTTGAAGTGCTCTTAGCACCCGGATTTACAGAAGAAGCCCTGCATGTTCTTCAATCGAAAAAGAATAGAATGATATTGAAAACCAATGCATTCATCGCTCCAAAAACTATTTTCAGAAGTGCGATGAATGGGGTTTTAGAACAAGAAGCGGATCAAATTACTGAAACGAGTTCCCATCTAAAAAACGTAACACTGAAAGAAGCATCGGCATCAGAAATAAATGATTTACTCTTTGCCAACAAAATTGTAAAGCATAGCAAGAGTAATGCAATTGTACTCGCAAAAAATGGACAATTATTAGCGAGCGGAGTAGGTCAAACTTCTCGAGTAGATGCATTAAAACAAGCCATTGCCAAAGCAGAACATTTTGGCTTCCCACTAGAGGGAGCGGTGATGGCATCGGATGCATTTTTTCCATTTCCTGATTGTGTAGAAATAGCACATCAAGCAGGCATCACATCGGTGATACAACCTGGAGGATCGATGCGCGACCAAGAATCAGTCGACAAAGCCAACGAACTCGGTATTTCGATGGTGATTACAGGTGTTCGTCATTTTAAACATTAATGAGTTCATAATTCAGTTTTTCTTTCCAATTTTGCATACACGATAAAATTACCTTGCAACAGTAAAGAGTAGTGCTAAATTTCGGGTTCACAAAACAATTCGAAGATTTAGCAATCTTAATTAATCAACTAAAAGAAGCGCGTAAGTATGGGACTCTTTGATTTCCTCACACAGGAGATAGCCATCGATTTAGGGACAGCAAATACACTCATTATTCACAACGATAAAGTTGTGGTTGATGAACCTTCAATCGTAGCCATCGACAGAACTACTGGTAGAATTATCGCTGTTGGAAAACAGGCAATGATGATGCATGGTAAGACACATGAAAACATCAAGACGGTTCGACCATTGAAGGATGGTGTGATTGCAGATTTTGAAGCTGCCGAGCAAATGATCAAGGGTATGATTCGAATGATCAGCTCAGGAAGTAAAGTTTTTACGCCTTCATTAAGAATGGTCATTTGTATTCCATCTGGAATTACTGAGGTTGAAAAACGTGCAGTTCGTGACTCTGCAGAACATGCGGGTGCTAAAGAAGTTTATTTAATTCATGAACCAATGGCTGCTGCAATCGGTATTGGTATCGATGTAGAAGAGCCGATGGGAAATATGATCATTGATATTGGTGGTGGTACTTCTGAAATTGCGGTAATCGCATTGGGTGGTATCGTATGCGATCAAAGTATTCGTGTGGCGGGAGATGCATTCACCACCGATATTTGGGATTACATGCGTCGTCAACATAATATTTTCATTGGAGAGCGTACTGCAGAGCGAATTAAAATTGAAGTAGGATCTGCGCTTCCTGAATTGGATAATGCTCCTCCTGATTTTGCTGTACATGGTCGCGATTTGATGACGGGTATTCCAAAAGAAATTACAGTGAGTTATCCAGAAATTGCACATGCGCTGGATAAATCCATCAGTAAAATTGAAGAAGCTATTTTAAAAGCATTAGAAATTACTCCTCCTGAATTATCGGCGGATATTTTCCGTACTGGAATTTATTTAACAGGTGGTGGAGCTTTGCTTCGTGGACTTGATAAAAGAATTTCCATGAAAACAAAACTACCGGTACATGTAGCCGAAGATCCACTTCGCGCTGTAGTACGTGGTACCGGCATTGCATTAAAAAATATTCATCGATACAAATTCCTTCAACATTAATTGATAAGGGAAATTCCTTTATTGATAATCCAACACGTTGAATAAACTGCAGACATGAGGTTACTCTTCCAGCTTATATGGCGAAATAACTTTATTTTATTTTTTGTCCTGCTGCAAATATTTTGTTTCTATCTTATTGCTAAGAATAATCGATTTCAGCAAGCTTCGGTATTGAATGCGACCAATCAGGTGGTGACGAATACGATGGAAGTAGTGAATTATGTTAAAGAGTACATCCATCTTCGCGACAACAACACCAGCTTAGCGGAAGAAAACGCAAGATTAAGAGCCAAGCTCACAGAAAATAAATACGAGCTCGATTCGGTTTATTCTCCTGTAAAAGACACTATCAATTTACAACAATACGAGTACATCACTGCCAATGTGATCAACAACTCATTGCATCATCGTAATAATTTCATTACACTTAATAAAGGTAGTTTGCAAGGGGTGAAACCGGAGATGGGTGTAATAGGTCCGAAAGGAATTGTTGGAATTGTAAATCATGTTTCAGAACATTATTGTACGGTGATGTCATTGCTTCACAAAGAAAGCAGCTCGTCGGTTATGATTAAGCGCAACAAATTCTTTGGATCCTTGAAATGGGATGGTGATGATCCAAATTACATGTATCTGAATGAAATTGACAAAACGGTTCCTATTCTAAAAGGAGACTCCATAGTGACAACTGCATTTTCCTCTACCTATCCTTCAGGAATTTTTATTGGACGCGTTGTCGATTTTCAAGTAGAACCTGGATCGCCTTTCTATAAGATTAAAGTAAAGCTGGCAATGAACTTCAATGGACTGAGTCATGTTTATGTAGTTAGAAATTTGATGAAGCAAGAGCAGAGTTCATTAGAAGAACTCAATAAAGCAAAGGAGGACGAGCAATGATTTTAGTTATTCTACGTCACCTCTTCCGTTTCTTACTTTTGATCAGTTTGCAAATTTTGATTCTGAATAATATCCAACTGGGCACATTCATCAATCCTTTCCTTTATATTTTGTTTCTATTGTCGTTGCCCGTAAATATGCCCAAGCTATTATTGTTGCCTATTGCATTCCTCACTGGAATTACCATCGACATGTTTCAAAACACACCGGGCATGCATGCTTCGGCTTGTTTATTTATGATGTATTTACGTCCTTATTGGTTAAAAATCATTGCTCCTCGTGATGGGTATGACATAGAGGTTGAGCCATCTATTAAAAAGCTGGGATTCCCTTGGTATATAACCTATGCATCCTTATTAGTATTTGTACATCATTTATTCCTATTCTTCATTGAAGTTTTTCGTTTCTCTGAATTTTTCGACACCCTCACCAGAATCGCATTAAGTAGTATATTAACTTTGCTCTTAATCATTATTGCACAGTACCTCACCGCCAAACCGAAGAGTTCGAATTGATCCTTGGCAATTACTGCTAACTCAGTATAGAACATATCCATTCAAAGAATACATTGATGGGACAATAAAAAGTAAAAGTTTTTGTTGACACATCTACCCGCTACTCTTCATCACAAACCATGTATAATCCAGGATCAAGTCAAAGAATCGTTTTTTTAGGTATCATCACTTCCGTGGTGATAATCTTCTTGATTCGATTATTTTATGTACAGGTAATCAATGAAAGCTATTCGGTGTCGGCCACGAATAATGTATTACGATACATCACTGACTATCCAGCTCGAGGTATGATTTATGACCGTAAAGGAAAAATTGTAGCATTCAATCAAGCGGTTTATGATTTGATGGTAATTCCCAAGCAAGTGAAAGAAATAGACACGCTTGAGTTTTGCAAATTATTAGATATTAGCAAAGAGTCCTTCATTGATAAAATGAAAAAAGCTACTTCATTTTCCCGAATGAAGGCAAGTACATTTGAAAAACAAATTTCTGCAGAGTCTTTCGCAACATTTCAAGAGAAGCTTTATAAATTTCAAGGATTTTATGTTCAGCCACGAACGCTTAGAAAATATCCTAACAACACTGCAGCTCACGTTTTAGGATATATAGGTGAGGTAAATGATGAGTTAATCGCAAAGAATCCTTATTACCGAATTGGTGATTATATTGGAATCAGTGGAATTGAACAGAGCTATGAGTTAGAACTTAGAGGTCGGCGAGGTGTTCGTATTGTGATGGTGGATGTATTTAATAGAGAAAAGGGAAGTTACAAAGGAGGGATTTATGATACCATTGCTATTGCAGGACAAAACTTGGTAGCAACATTAGATGCCGACTTACAATCGTATGGAGAACAACTTCTGCAAAATAAAATTGGATCTGTAGTTGCCATTGAACCACAAACAGGAGAAATTTTAGCTATGATTTCTTCTCCATCCTATGATCCCAATTTATTAGTAGGAAGAGTTCGCTCGAAGAATTACGGATACTTATTAAGAGATCCGAATAAGCCATTGTTCAACCGAGCCATGCAAGCCTATTATCCACCGGGTTCAACTTTTAAATTGACGAATGCACTAGCAGCATTACAAGAAGGAATCATCAACATTAACACATCATTCCCACATTCCTTTGTTGTGGGAAGCAAAAGTGTGAAGTGTCACTCCCATCCTCCTGTCGCCTTAGAAGGTGCTATTCAATATTCGTGTAATCCCTATTTCTGTAATACGTTCAGATCTTTTGTCGACAATAGAAAATATGGATCTAGTGAAAATGGGTATCGGTTATGGAGAGAATACCAGATGAGCTTTGGTGTAGGAAAAAAGATTGGCGTAGATATGCCTCATGAGTTAAAAGGGCTCATTCCTTCTGTTGAATTTTATGATAAGTACTACGGAAAGGGACATTGGAAAGCCTCCACCATTTATTCATTGGGTATTGGTCAGGGTGAGTTAGGAATTAACCCCATGCAAATGGCCAATATTATTTGCATCATTGCCAACAAAGGATATTACTATACGCCTCATGTTATTAAACAAATTGGTAAGAAGCCGAACACAACAAGAAACTTAGGAGAACGACATTATACAAAAGTATCAGCAGAAAACTTTACCATCATACAAGATGGAATGCAACGCGTTGTTGAAGCTGGAACTGCGCGAATTGCGAGATTCGATTCGCTCGTAATTTGTGGAAAGACGGGAACTGCTCAAAATCCTCATGGAAAAGATCATAGTTTATTTGTTGCCTTTGCCCCGAGAAATAATCCCAAAATTGCCATTGCTGTAATGGTTGAAAACGCAGGATTTGGCGCCACATGGGCGGCTCCAATTGCAAGTTTAATGATGGAAAAATATTTAAAAGATTCTGTCAAACGACACGACCTCGAAGAACGAATGTTGAAAGGATATTTACTCCCTCTTCAAAATAAGTCTCTCGAAAACCCTGCATTAAAAGTAAATGATAGTACTCAAGTAAAGCCGAAGAATAAAAAAGATTCGAGTGTTGCCTTATTGACAAATAAAAAGAAAAAAAAATAAAATTTTCGATTGAACTAAACTCATGCGCAAACAAAATTCCATATTCGAAAATATTGACTGGGTGTTAGTCGTGTTTTATTTGGTACTTGTATTACTTGGATGGATAAATATTTACGCAGCCGTTTACAATGAAGAGCACAAAAACATTTTCGATCTCACCCAAAATTATGGGCGACAAATGTTGTGGATTGGAACCTCATTGGTTATTGGTTTAGCGATTTTAGTTATTGATGGGAAGTTTTACGCAGCCTTCTCCTTTCCAATTTACATCGTCACGATGGGGATCTTACTGGTTGTACTTGTGATTGCACGGGATGTACAAGGTGCGCGTTCATGGATCGAAATTGGAAGTTTCAAACTACAACCTTCGGAGTTTGCGAAGTTTGCCACCAACATGGCCTTGGCAAAATACCTGAGCGCATTAGGGATCCGAATGGAAGATATGAAAACCAAAATCACAGCTGGACTCATCATACTCTTTCCCATGGCGCTGGTACTCTTACAAAATGATACTGGTTCCGCTTTAGTTTTCATTGCATTCATCTTTGTATTGTATAGAGAAGGCTTATCACAAAACGTACTCATCTTTGGATTCTTAGCAGGTGTATTATTTATTCTTGCTTTAATGGTTCCTAACAAAATATTAATTGGCATTATTGGTGGATTAGGATTTGTTGCGTATTTGTTGATGCGCAAAACAAGAAATAACATCATTGTAATTCTGATCATCACAGCGCTTTGTACCGGAATTGTATTTAGTGTGGATTATGCATTTAATGAAATACTGCAAACCCATCAACGCGAACGTATCGAAGTATTATTAGGGAAAAGAAGTGACCCAAAAGGAGCAGGTTATAATGTAAATCAAAGTTTAATTGCCATTGGTTCGGGTGGACTTACTGGCAAAGGATTTTTACAAGGCACCCAAACCAAATACGATTTTGTTCCTGAGCAAAGCACCGATTTTATTTTTTGTACAGTTGGCGAAGAATGGGGCTTTGTTGGAACCGCATTTGTTTTAATTCTATTCACTTTACTCCTGTATCGAATTGTATTTATTGCAGAACGGCAACGATCCACCTATACTCGAATTTATGCCTATGGTGTAGCTTCCATTTTATTTTTCCATTTAATGATTAACGTAGGCATGGCAATAGGTTTAGCTCCCGTGATTGGAATTCCATTACCCTTCTTTAGCTATGGAGGATCATCACTTTGGGGATTTACTGTATTGTTATTTGTATTGATAAAATTGGATAGTTATCGAATGTACATCTTACGATGAAAACTAAAATATTTCTATTTCTCTTTGCATTTTTCTGTACTTCATTCACGACAACCTTTGCGCAAGTATTGAGGGATTGTGATGTTTGCGGCGAATATTATTTAGAATCCATTCCAGAGGTAGCCTCGGGTATTAATTTAAAGAATGATTTTACATTTGAATTCTTCTTTTCGAGTGGAGCATTAGATCGTACTGGAATTGGAACTTGGAAAGAAGAACTTTCAGCTGACAATAAAAAAACGGTCGTGTTGAATTCAGACTCAACAAAGAAAAATCCATTGTCTATAGTAAGTTCATCGCGAAAAAAAGGAAAGCAAACTACAGTTAAAATTATTGATATTAATCCGAGTTTGAGTTCTTACTTTATTGCGGTTGGGTTCATAGAAAACGATACGGTTTATACCAATTGTAATCAGGAAGGTGAAGCGGTATTAGATGGGGAGACTTTCGATAGCCTCCAAATTATTTTTGAGTTTTGTCCTGATCATCTTTTGAGTATTCCATCAACAAAAAATCATAATTATTTTCAAATTAAAAGCGATGAAAGTTTATTTGAAATATTTTTTCGAGATTTTACTTTATCTATAAATGAAGAGGGGCTCGAAGGAAATCATCCTGTTATAAAAGGTAATTATAAATACATAAAAAGTAACTGATTTTTATAGAAATATTACCTGTTGATATAATTCATCGACAAATAGTTCATCAGAATAGCTGTTGTATCTTTCCTGTCTTCAATATATTTTCTATTTTTAGAACTGAGCACTTGATAATTTGATTCTTCTTTTTCTAACAATTCAAAAGCAGACGACAAATTACTTCCATTCTTAATTCCTATCCCGCCGCCCATCGCCTTTAGATCTCTGGCTTCTTTAAACTTCAAATGGTGGGGACCAAAAAACACGGGTTTCCCATACGCAGCGGCTTCTAAAATATTGTGTACTCCTTTTCCAAATCCTCCACCAACATAAGTGTACTTTCCGTATCTATAAATAAGTGAAAGCATTCCAATACTATCAATGATAAGTACATTACAATTCGCATCCACATCCTTTTCAAGTGTTGAGTAGCGTTTCGTTATCCCTTTAAATCGACTCTCTATACTTCTAATTCTGGTTTCACTTATTTCATGTGGGGCAATAACTAATTTAACTTCTGGATGATCTTGCATAAAAGCGGCCAATACTTTTTCGTCCTCCGACCATGTACTTCCTGCAACGAAGCTGACTTTATTCTTGCAAAAATTTTCAATCAATGGGAAGGATGCCTCCCGACTACTTATTTCCAACACTCGATCGAAGCGAGTATCACCCGATACTGTTACCGAAGGAATACTATTTCGATACAACAACTCCAACGAAGATTGATCTTGGACAAACAAATGTGTGTATCGCGTTAATATTTTTTTAAAAAACTTTCCCCATGGCTTAAAATAAATTTGTCCGGGACGAAAGATAGCAGAGAGACAATAGAATGAAATTTTACGTCGAAACAATTCCTTTCCATAAAAAAACCAAAACTCATATTTAACAAAAAACACCAATGATGGATTTAAAATATTGATGAAAGCTTTACTGGTTCGTGGTCCATCCAAAGGCATATAACAAACATAGTCGGCAATGGTTTCATTCTTTTTTGCCTCGTATCCTGATGGCGAAAAAAACGAAAGGAGAATAAAATGATTCGGGAAATCTTTTCTCAATTGTTCCAATACGGGTCTGCCTTGTTCAAACTCACCCAATGATGCGCAATGAAACCAAATTCTTGGATTACTATTATTCTTTAGGGCGTCTTTTAATTTCTGCTTCCAACCTACTCTTCCATGAACCCATTCCTTTGCTTTATTACTAAATAAAGAGGCCATACGAATTAATAATCCGTATAACTGAATCAATAAGTAGTAAAGCACTTTCATTTCTCGAGAATTTTATAGCTAATAATGGGGGAGTATTAATGGGAGAGTAATAATGGGTGAAACAAGATGATATTTGTCTGGATCTCCTTCGAATTTATTTGGTGAATATCGTATATAAATTCAAATAGAAATCTCGATTAATAAATATAAAATTTATCAGGAGCTTCTTTATACAAAGGAATAATCCATCCAACCCGAACACCGAATAATAAATCCATTCTTGCTTTCTTATTTGCGTTCATAGATCCAAAATTGAAATCACGTCTGCTTGCGGTCCAGCCTTGAACCGCTTCCACTCCACCAAAAAAGTTAACAAGGCGCTGATTCCCAACGTATAAATAACCAACGAATTCCCTTACAGCTAATCCATTCGTCAACCGATCATATCCTTTTAAATAATCCTCTTGAAGAGCGGGGACAGCATTTTTTTTATCTTGAATTAATATTTTATGTTGCATAAAACCCATGCTCATTTCTACAATCAAACCACAATTCGGGTTGGGTTTAGCTACATGAAACAACCTTCCCACGCCTAATGTTGCATAATATCCTCTTTCGAAAACGCGAACATCGGCATAATATCCATCAGCACCGATAATTGTCCCTTCAGAGGTAGTTAATCCCGTAAACAGATTCGGTTCATTAATTTTAGTTCCGAAAATGAAGGCACCTTCTGCAGAAAACATCCATCCTTTAGTCGTTTTATAGGTCACCCCCATTCCAACGGACTGATTGATTCCGAAACGTTTAGCCAAATCTCCACTAGGAATTTGCAATCCATAGGAAGGGCGAATCATCACCATAGAAATAGATGAGTCTTTCACGCTCACTTGAGCTGATAGTGGATTAATTGCTGAAAACAACAGAAAAACAGACAATAGAATCGCATTTTTGGGGTTCTTCAACATACCGAACAAATTTAGACAATTTACAGAGTATTGCCTATACCTAATTTCACTTCAAATAATAGTATCTTCGCTGACCGAAACATAAACATCTATTTAGGTAATCATCAAAAACGAAAAACAATGGAAACGATGAAAAAAATGTCCATGGTTGACTTAGTAAGTCAATATAAAAAAATACAAAATGAAATTGATACTGCTATTCACGATGTAGTGGTTTCATCGGCATATATTAATGGTCCAGATGTTAAACATTTTGCTAAGGAATTAGAAGAATATTTAGATGTAAAACATGTGATTCCTTGTGCGAATGGAACGGATGCTTTACAAATTGCAATGATGGCCCTAAATTTTAAGCCTGGGGATGAAATTATTACGGCTAGCTTTACCTACGTAGCCACTGCGGAAGTAATTGCATTGCTTCAACTCAAACCTGTATTGGTTGATGTTGATCCCGACACATTCTCGATAGATTGCGATGCTATTGAGAGAGCGATCACTCCAAAAACGGTGGCAATTGTTCCCGTACATTTATTCGGACAATGTAGCAATATGCAACGTGTGATGGAAATAGCCAACGCTCGTAATCTATATGTTATTGAAGATACTGCACAAGCCATAGGTGCTGAATATACTTTATCGAACGGAACCACAATGAAAGCAGGAACCATTGGAACCATTGGAACAACCTCTTTCTTCCCATCAAAAAATCTAGGATGTATGGGTGATGGAGGTGCTATTTTTACACAAAACGATGAATTAGCCCAACGCATTCGAATTATTGCCAACCATGGACAATTTGTTCAGTATCATCATGATGATATTGGTGTGAACAGTCGATTAGATACCATACAGGCCGCCATATTAAGAATCAAACTTCGTCATTTAGACGAATATTGCGAAGCTCGTCAACGTGCTGCTGCCTATTACGATCAGGCTTTTGGAAAAAATCCGAAATTAAAAATCCCTTCTCGTCAAGAGCATTCAACGCATGTATTTCATCAATACACGCTTGTACTTAGAGGTGTTTCCAGAACAGCTTTAAGAGAGCACTTAGAAAGCAAGGGAGTTCCATCCATGATTTATTACCCAATACCATTGCATTTGCAAAAAGCATACACCGATCCAAGATATAAACATGGCGATTTTCCGGTTACAGAAGACCTTTGCGCACATGTAATTTCTTTACCTATGCATACAGAATTAACAAATGAAGACCTAGCTCATATTACTTCCAGTGTTTTAGAATTTGTAAATCGCTAATTGTAACATTTATTAGTATTTCAAGTATAAACTAGGTAAATAATAAAAAACTAAAAAATATGAACATTGCAGTAGTTGGTACCGGATATGTTGGATTAGTTACCGGAACATGTTTCGCAGAAATGGGAAACCATGTTACTTGCGTCGATATTGATGCTAACAAAGTGGAAAAAATGCGTAATAGCATCATCCCAATTTACGAACCACATTTAGATGTACTTTTTGAAAGAAACATAAAACAAGGTCGTCTACAATTTACTACCAATTTGGAAGAAGCGGTTAAAGATGCTACTATTATTTTCTTAGCACTTCCAACACCTCCAGGTGAAGATGGATCAGCTGATCTTTCTTATGTACTGGGTGTATCAGCGCAATTAGGTCGCTTAATAAGAGATTATAAAATTGTCATTAATAAGAGTACAGTTCCAGTTGGGACGGCAGAAAAAGTGCGTGAAGCGATTGCAAAAACGTGTACGGTACACTTTGATGTAATTTCTAATCCTGAATTCTTACGTGAAGGATATGCAGTGGATGATTTCATGAAGCCTGACCGCGTTGTTATTGGAACACGTAGTGAAATGGCTAAAAAAGTAATGAGTGATTTATATGCTCCTTTTGTACGTCAAGGAAATCCAATTTATTTTATGGATGAACGTTCTGCTGAATTAACAAAGTACGCTGCCAATGCATTTTTAGCTACCAAAATCACTTTCATGAATGAGGTTTCGAACCTTTGCGAAAAAGTGGGTGCTAATGTTGATGCCATTCGTATTGGTATTGGTTCTGATTCTCGAATTGGAAAGCGTTTCCTTTTTGCTGGAATTGGCTATGGTGGATCTTGCTTCCCAAAAGATGTTCAAGCACTTTATCGTACATCACAAGACTATAAATATGACTTCAAAATTCTTTCATCAGTGATGGAAGTAAATGAAATTCAAAAAACTGTTCTTGTTGAGAAATTAAAACAACATTTTGGTGGAAATTTAGCAGGAAAAAAATTCGCGGTTTGGGGATTGGCTTTCAAACCAGATACGGATGATATTCGTGAGGCACCAGCATTATACATCATTCGTGATTTAATTGCTGCAGGAGCTTCCATTAGTGCTTTTGATCCAGAAGCCATGGATAATGTGAAACGTACTATTGGAGAAGTAATTCATTATGCAAATGATCCATATGAAGCAGTTCAAGATGCCGATGCATTATTGATTGCAACCGAGTGGGCACTCTTCCGCACTCCTGATTTTGACAAATTAAAAGAATCCATGAAAGATAAAGTAATTTTTGATGGTCGTAATTTATACGATTTACAAAGAATGGCTGAATTAGGATTCTATTACAATAGCATGGGAAGAGAAACTGTTTCTCCACAGATTCCAGCATTTTCATAAATAAAAAAATATCGACTTGTATGTCAACAAAAAAAAGGGTTCTCATCACTGGAGCAGCAGGATTCTTAGGCTCCCATTTATGTGATCGATTTATTAAAGAAGGATATGATGTGGTTGGGATGGATAATCTCATCACTGGTGATTTAAAAAATATAGAACATCTTTTTAAATTAAAAGAGTTTGAATTTTATCACCATGACGTCAGTAAATTTGTTTATGTTCCTGGACAAATTGATTACATCCTTCATTTTGCTTCTCCTGCAAGTCCGATTGATTATTTAAAAATTCCAATCCAAACCTTAAAAGTTGGATCCCTTGGAACTCATAATTTATTAGGATTTGCTCGGGTTAAAAATGCTCGAATTTTAGTGGCTTCTACGAGTGAAGTGTATGGCGATCCAACCGTACATCCACAAACTGAAAACTATTGGGGAAATGTAAATCCAATTGGTCCGCGTGGAGTGTACGACGAAGCAAAACGTTTTCAGGAAGCGATTACCATGGCTTACCATACCTATCATAATGTTGAAACTCGAATCGTTCGTATATTTAATACGTACGGTCCTCGAATGCGACTGAATGATGGACGTGTATTACCTGCGTTCATTGGTCAAGCATTACGTGGTGAAGACTTAACGGTTTTCGGAGATGGATCCCAAACGCGATCTTTCTGTTACGTAGATGATCTTATTGAAGGAATCTATAGATTGTTACTAAGTGACTATGCTTATCCGGTAAACATCGGAAATCCACAAGAGATTACGATTCGTGAATTCGGTGAAGAGATTATCAAACTCACTGGAACAAATCAAAAATTAATTACACATCCATTACCACAAGACGATCCGAAACAACGTCGTCCAGATATAACGAAAGCACAAGAAATTCTAGGATGGGAACCAAAAATTAGTCGCGAAGTGGGATTAAAAATCACTTATGACTATTTCAAAAGTTTACCAGCCGAAGAATTAAATAAAACAGAACATCGATTCGCATAGTTCTGTTGTACGAACCGATTTAGACACTCCAATTTCAATGTACTGATTAATCCAATTAATCAGTACATTGAAATTATTCATTACAGGAGAAAGATTCATCAACCATCTTTACTCTATCAAGACCGAATAAATTAAATGGATTATAGCGCTCACCCTTCTGCAGTTATTGATGAAGGTTGTATCATAGGAAAAGGAACCAAGGTTTGGCACTTTAGTCATATTATGCCCAAGTGTACCATTGGAGAAAATTGTAATATTGGCCAAAACGTTGTGATCTCTCCTGAGGTGATTATTGGTAACAATGTTAAAATTCAAAACAATGTTTCTATCTATACAGGTGTCACTTGCGAAGACGATGTTTTTTTAGGCCCAAGTATGGTTTTTACGAATGTAAATAATCCGCGCAGCGCCATAAATCGTCGCGATCAATATTCAAAAACCGTTGTGAAGAAGGGTGCCTCGATTGGGGCTAACGCAACTATTGTTTGTGGACATGACATTGGCCGATTTGCCTTTATTGGTGCAGGTGCGGTTGTAACAAAAAATGTTCCCGACTATGCATTGGTGGTAGGTAATCCCGCAAAGCAAATTGGTTGGATGAGTGAATATGGTCATACATTGAAATTCGATGCAGATGGTTTAGCTACCTGTCCGGAGAGTAAGCAACGATACAAACTAAGTGCAAATCGTGTAAGCCGAATAGACGAATGAGTAATTACCAGGATAAAAAAATAAAGTTCGCTGTAATCGGATGTGGACACATCGGAATGCGTCATGCGGAAATGATTCGTCGAAATGAAGAATCAGAATTGGTTGCTATTTGCGATGTGCAACCTAAAACCGAATTAAAATTAGGAGAATCGTCCGAAACACCTTTTTATCTTTCACCGGAAGAGATGTTAGCAGCACATCCTGAAATTGATGTAGTGAACGTCTGTTCTCCGAACGGACTCCATGCAAAACACTCATTAATCGCTCTCGAAAATCGTAAGCATGTTGTTTGCGAAAAACCGATGGCGCTTTCAAAAGCTGATTGTGAGCAAATAATTTACAAAGCCCTTCAAGTATCACGTACTGTTTTTGGGGTGATGCAAAATAGATATTCTCCACCCTCTGAATGGCTCAAAAGTGTCGTTGAAAAAAGATTGATTGGCGAAATATTTCTAGTGCAACTAAATTGTTTTTGGAATCGCGATGATCGTTATTACAAAAAAGGTGGATGGAAAGGCACAAGTGATTTAGATGGTGGCACATTATTTACTCAGTTCTCCCATTTCATCGACATTATGTATTGGGTGTTTGGTGACATCACCGATATACAAGGCGTGTTTTCTGATTTCAACCATCAAAAAACAACCGCTTTTGAAGATACTGGAATCGTAAATTTTAAATTTGTAAACGGCGGGATGGGTTCTGTAAATTATACTACTTCGGTATACGATACCAATTTAGAAAGCAGCATTACCGTGATAGGAAGTAAAGGTAGTTTGAAGATTGGTGGACAATACATGAATGAAGTTGAGTATTGTCATATTGAAGGATATACAATGCCAAATTTACCTCCCGTAAACCCAGCTAATGATTACGGAACATACAAAGGTTCAGCTGCTAATCATCATTACATCATAGAAAATGTTATTGATACTTTAAAAGGTCGAACTATCATGACAACAAATGCATTGGAAGGACTTAAAGTAGTAGACATCATAGAAAGAATTTATTCATTAAGAAAATTAAATAAACCGGAAATTCGCTACAGTAATGTATAACGATATAATAAATAAGAAAAAGAAATTAGCAGTCATTGGATTGGGCTACGTAGGCCTTCCTATTGCTCTAGAATTTGCAAAAAAAGTAGCTGTCATTGGATTTGATATCAATAAAGAGCGTGTTGAAATGATGCGTAAAAATATTGATCCCAGTGGTGAATTAGATAGCAGTTGCTTTGAAGGATGTGATATTCACTTTACCGATTCGATTGACGAACTAAGAGAAGCCAACTTTTTTATTGTGGCTGTTCCTACTCCTATCGACGAGCATAAACTTCCCGACTTAAAACCTTTGCTGGGTGCAACCAATTCAATTGGCAAAGCGCTAAAAAAAGGAGATTATGTGGTGTATGAATCGACGGTTTATCCTGGATGCACGGAAGAAGATTGCATTCCCGTTTTAGAAGAAATTTCAGGCTTGAAGTTCATAGAAGATTTCAAAGTTGGATATTCTCCCGAACGAATTAATCCGGGTGACAAAGAACATACGATTTCAAAAATTACTAAAGTAGTTTCTGGATGTGATGCTGAGTCGTTAGAAGAAATTGCTAAGATTTATAAGATTGTGGTGACGGCTGGTGTTTTTAAAGCAAGTACCATCAAAGTAGCAGAAGCGGCAAAGATCATTGAGAACACGCAACGAGATGTGAACATTGCATTGATGAATGAGCTCAGTATCATTTTCAATAAAATGGGAATAAACACCTATGAAGTACTCGAGGCATCCAGAACAAAATGGAATTTCCTTCCCTTTATGCCAGGGTTAGTAGGCGGACATTGCATTGGCGTAGATCCGTATTACCTCACCTATAAAGCGCAAGAGTTAGGCTATCATAGTCAGGTAATTAATTCAGGGCGGTATGTAAACGACAGCATGGGATTTTATGTAGCCAAACAAACTGTAAAAAAGTTAATTGCGATGGGCAAAGATCTTAACAAATGCAAAGTATTAGTGATGGGTGCTACTTTTAAAGAAGATGTAGAAGATATTCGTAATTCAAAAGTATCGGATGTAATTAACGAATTTAAATCCTATGGTGTGAATGTGGATGTAATTGACCCGCGTGCTAACAGCGATGAGTTAAAAGAAGAATACGGATTTGAATTGACGGAGCAACCCGCAAACGATTACGATGCCATTGTAGTAGCCGTAAATCACAAAGAATATAAAACTCTTGTAGAAGCTGATTTCAAAAAAATGGCTAAGCCAGAGGCATTAATAGTGGATTTAAAAGGAATCCTTAACGGGAAGATAAAAGAGTTAAAGTATTGGAGTTTATAAGGAACCCAAATATCTTTTACTTCGTATAAGTACGAAAAAGCAGGCATGACAAAAAAACCAGGCATTCTCGTTACAGGTGGAACCGGATATATCGGATCACATACCGTTGTTGAATTAATCGAACAAGGATACGATGTATTCATTATCGACAATCTCAGTAATTCACATGCTGAAGTAATCGATTCTATTGAAGCCATTACAGGCGTACGTCCTGGATTTGGCAATATTGATTTGAACAACAAAAGTGCTGTTCAAGAATTTTTACGTATTCACAAAGTAGAAGCCATCATCCACTTTGCCGCTTTCAAAGCCGTTGGTGAGAGTGTAGAAAAACCAATTGAATACTATAGAAACAATTTGGTTTCACTTTTAAACTTAATTGAAATTTGCAAAGAAAACAAAATCAAGAATTTCGTTTTCTGCTCTTCCTGTTCCGTGTATGGTGCACCCGACTATTTACCGAATGATCAATTTGCTGCAGTAAAACCAGCACAGAGCCCCTATGCAAACACAAAAAAGATTGGCGAAGATATTCTAAGAGACACCTCGTCGGTAAACGACTTACAAGTTATTTCGCTCCGTTATTTCAATCCAGTGGGCGCACATCCTTCTGCAAAGATTGGAGAATATCCTGTTGGACCCCCGCTAAACCTTTTCCCCATTGTAACACAAACGGCAATAGGAAAGCGTTCACAAATGAAAGTTTTCGGAACCGATTACAATACTCCTGATGGTAGTTGCATTCGTGATTACATCCATGTGGTTGACGTAGCTCGTGCTCACGTGGTAGCCATCGAAAGAATGCTCAGTGACAAAACAAAAGCCAAATACGAGCTTTTTAACTTAGGTACTGGAAATGGATTATCCGTGTTGGAAATCATCAAAACATTTGAAGCGGTTACTGGAGTAAAAGTAAATTACGAATGTGTACCTCGAAGAAGTGGTGATGTAGAAAAAGTGTATGCAGATACAAAATATGCCAACACAGAATTGGGTTGGAAAACAACGCATACCTTGGAAAACATGATTACATCCGCTTGGGCTTGGGAGCAGGTTCTGCAAAAAAAATCCATGGCGACGAGTAAATAATTTCCACAAAAGATACAATCTTAAATTCACTTCTTCGTTAAAAAATCATTGAATTCATCAAACAAAATTTTTCAATAGAAATTCATCTCAATAAAAACCGACATGAATAAAAAACATATTCTCATCACGGGTGGCGCCGGCTTCATTGGCTCTCATGTGGTACGCCGTTTTGTTAAAAGTTATCCGGAGTACAACATCATCAATCTCGACAAACTTACCTACGCAGGTAATTTGGCAAACTTACGTGATATTGAAAATGCAGCAAACTATCGATTTGTAAAAGGGGATATTTGTGATGCGTCTTTTTTACAAGAATTATTCTCCACATACCATTTCGATGGCGTGATCCATTTAGCGGCTGAGTCACATGTTGACAGAAGCATTAGTAATCCGATGGAGTTCATCATGACCAACGTTGTGGGAACGGTAAACTTGTTAAATGCTGCTCGTGAAAGTTGGTCCCGATTGCTGTCGGGAGGAGATTTTGAAAACAAACGTTTCTATCACATCAGCACCGACGAAGTATATGGCTCCTTAGGGGAAACTGGATTCTTCACAGAAGATACAAAATATGATCCGCACTCACCCTACTCTGCTTCCAAAGCAAGTTCAGATCATATGGTTCGTGCCTATCACGACACCTATGGATTACCGGTTGTGATTTCGAATTGTTCCAACAATTATGGATCCTTTCATTTTCCAGAAAAATTAATTCCTTTAGCCATCAACAATATTTGCAATAACAAGCCCGTACCCGTTTATGGCAAGGGAGAAAATATTCGCGATTGGTTATTTGTAGAAGATCATGCGGTGGCTATTGATGTCATTTACCACTACGGAAAAAATGGCGAGACCTATAACATCGGCGGACATAATGAGTGGAAGAACATTGATCTCATCCAATTATTATGTAAGATTCTCGATCGTAAATTAGGTAGACCGGAAGGCACATCGGCACAATTAATTACTTATGTAAAAGATCGTGCAGGACATGACCTTCGCTATGCCATTGATTCTTCCAAGTTACAAAGAGAGTTGGGATGGAAACCATCGCTACAGTTTGAAGAGGGACTAGAAAAAACCGTTGATTGGTATCTTGCCAATAAAAAATGGATGGACGAAGTTACTTCGGGTGAATATCAAAATTATTATCAGAATCAATACGATTTGCGATAAGATCTCGAACTTAAGAACTGAATCCATAAATAGTTCATTCGGTCGAGAAAATCGACGTTTCATCTTCTCCTCACTAATTAAAAGTTTTTTATATTACTTTTGTTCCTCACTCTATGACAGCGACCAGTTTATACACACGTGTTTATCATTCAGATGCCATCAAGGACGCACATGTTTTAGTGAGCGGAGGGGCAGGTTTTATTGGATCTAACATTGTTGAATATTTAATTCATCATGGAGCTGCCAAAGTAAGAGTGTTGGATAACCTCAGCAATGGCTTTCAACGAAATCTGGAACCTTTTTTAAGCCTTCCTAACTTCGAATTCATGGAAGGTGATATTACTAATCCAGCCGATTGTGAACGAGCTTGCAAGGGAATGAATTTGTTGACACATCAAGCCGCTTTAGGTTCGGTACCTAGATCCATAAAAAATCCCATTGCCACGAGCGATGCCAATACAACAGGATTTCTCAATATGCTCCTTGCAGCACGTGATGCAGGTGTAAATAGAGTGGTATATGCCAGTTCAAGTTCGGTATATGGTGATTCTACTATCTCACCAAAAAAAGAAAGTAATTTAGGAAAGCCACTTTCACCCTATGCCGTTTCCAAATTAACGAATGAATTGTATGCCTCGGTTTTTGCGATGCATTACGGAATGGAGATTATTGGATTGCGTTATTTCAATGTTTTTGGACCGAATCAAGATCCCAACGGGCCCTATGCAGCAGCGATTCCTTTGTTTATGAATTCGCTCTTATTTGGAAAAGACGCGGTGATTTATGGTGATGGAGAACAGACTCGCGATTTTACCTTTGTGGAAAATGCGGTGCAAGCAAACATAAGAGCATTATTTACCACCAATACAGAGGCATTCAATAAAGTTTACAATGTAGCTGTAGGTGAAAGTGTTTCGGTCAACAAGCTTTATAAAATCATTGGAGAATTATCTGGAAACGATAAAAGTCCATCCTATGCTCCCGAGCGAAAAGGAGATATAAAAAATTCATTAGCCGACATAACTATGGCAAAGAATTTGCTGGGCTACGAGCCCAACTACCTCTGCCGCGAAGGTTTAGATATAACGGTAGCGTGGTTCCGAAAAGCATTCGCTCATGTTTAAATCTCTCCTCAATAAATTTTCTAGATCACAGGAAATTGAACCCATTAATCTTTCTGCATTAAATGCAGACATGCATTCCCATTTGATACCAGGTATTGATGATGGTGCAAAAACTGTTGAAGAAAGCATTGAGCTCATTCGGATTTTGCATGGATTGGGATATTCTAAATTAATCACTACACCGCATATCATGAGTGATTATTTCAGAAACACTCCCGAAAATATAAACGAAGGATTAGCTGCAGTACGTGCTGCTTTGAAAACAGAAAACATCCCAGTAGAAATTAGTGCGGCTGCCGAATATTATATTGACGATGGATTTATTCGCAAATTGGAAGAAGAACCCTTGCTCACAATAGGCGATAATTATTTATTGACTGAAGTTTCCTATATCAATCCTCCCGACAATGTAGAGCAAGTATTTTTCAGAGCTATGGTTTTAGGTTACAAACCTATTCTTGCACACCCTGAACGTTATCCATTTTGGTATCGAACTCCTGAGCAATACATGAGGTTTTATGAGATGGGTGTCACCTTACAATTGAACATGAATTCCCTCGCCGGTTATTATGGCCCAGATGCTAAGAAAATTGGTGAGAAGCTCATCGACATGGGCATCATTGGAGCCTTAGGAACCGACATGCATCACCTAAAACATGCAGCAGCCATGCAACAAGTGGTTAAAGAAAAATACCTCCAGAAAATTTTGGATATGCCTTTGTTGAATAGAGAGCTTTAGATGTCTATATAAATAAATTTAATTCATTACTTTAGAGTCTTTAAATAAATCATATCCGATGAAATCTGAAAGCATAAAAATTGAATTAATTGAATGGTTAACAAAGTTGGACGACAACCTTATTTTAGCCTCCTTATTACAATTCAAAAAATCGTCAGAATTAGGCGATTGGGCAGATAATTTAACAGAAGAACAAGCACAATCACTTCAAAGAGGATTAGCAGACTCTGAAAATAAAAGAGTCCTCTCTAGTAAAGATTTTTGGACTTCCTATGGTCGATAAATACGAAATAAAATGGACTCGAGAGTCTAAAGATCAAACGGATAAAATTATTGCGTATTTACTTAAAAACTGGAGTGAAAAAGAATGCAAAGATTTTTTAGATTTGCTTTTACATTTTGAAAAAACGATTAGCTTATTTCCAAAAACGTTTAAAGCATCTTCAAAATATAAAGGTTGCAGATTAGGTTTAGTACACAAACATATTACAGCAGTTTATAAAATCTCTTATAGATCCATTATCATTCTAACGATTTTAGATAATAGAAGTGAAAAAGAAAAGTAAATATTTATTTATTAAAGAGCTTAAATAGGTTTTAATTATCTATAAATTTTTACTACAACTACACTTTGCCCTTAATATTTTTTCCTATTTTTAATCCAAATAAAAAGGAGATGGATTCACATTTAATTAAGCTTTGCAAATTCAATGTTTGGGCAAACGATCGTATATGTACTTGGATAAAAAAAGCAGAACCGAAAGTTGACGAAGAATTAAAGAGCAGCTTTCCCAGCATTCGAAAAACATTGTATCATTTATGGGATGCTCAATTTATATGGCTTGCTCGCTTAAATGGCGAATCACCCAACACATGGCCTAGCCATTCTTTTAAAGGAAGTTTAGATGAAGCCATAGAAGGACTAAGGCAAAACTCAGTGGAGTTTATTACTTACCTTGAAAAGTTAAAAACTGAAGAATACCAACGACAAGTTGAATTTAAAGCTATTGATGGCACCTCCTATTTTAATTCAGTGGAAGAAATCATTATGCATGTGATGAATCATGGTACTTATCACCGTGGCCAATTAATTACCATGTTGCGCCTGGTTGGATTTACAGCCGTTGAGAGCACTGATTATATTAGGTATTTGAGAATGAAAGAAAAAGCAGAGTGATTTTTTGGGAGAAATCTTTAATTTATTAATGATTTAATAATGCAAGATTTTATAGAAAATCCTTTGTTTTACCAGCACTTTAGGAGTTGAATTCAACAATTTCCCTCGTTATTTTCAAGAATTTCAGCTGTTCTTGTGAATAAAAAATTATCACTTAATGTAAGTTTAATGAGAATATAGACCATTTATTAAAACTGTGGGTCGTAATTTGTCGTACAAAGAATACAAACCTCCCACTATGAAAAGGAAACGAATTAGAATTGCATCTCAACAAAACTGCGAAATTTGAATTAATTAACGGCGCAGTGAAATACGGGATCATCGACAAACAAATTGACAGTAATTATTTAAGAAGCGACTACTACTTTATCTCCTTACAAAACATAAATATTTTTCGGAGCGCAGTAACCAACAGAAACTATGAATTCTGTAAATCATTAATGGAAAAAATTAATGTGAAATTTATTAAAGCCGTTACTCCCATTTAATAGAATCTTAGAAGGCTGCTAGCTACTGGCTTCTAGCTGTTAGAGATTGTTGTAGGTTTAAAATGATTCTTCATAAAAAGAATATACCAATCTACTCTTTACACATTGAGTTAAGAAATTTCTGTTCAAGATAAAATAATCTTATCGCGATGCCTCAAATAATCTAATATCTAACATCCAACAACAACTAACATCTAATAACGTATCCCCATAATTTCTCTTACTTCGCTTACCGTTTTTCGAGCTGAGGCTTGGGCTTTTTCTTTTCCTCTTTTCATTACATTTGTCAGCAACGATTCATCTTTTAAAATTTCGGTGATCTGACTTCGGATAGGAGAAATAAATTTGATCATGTCTTCAGCTAATTGCTTTTTCATATCGCCGTAACGAATGCTGCAATTATTAAATGCATCTTCAAAAAACTGCAAGGTATCTTTAGTAGAAACTAAATCCATCAAGGTAAAAAGATTTTGAATGGCTTCAGGCTTGGTGCTATTTGGCTCAGTAGGACCTGCATCGGAAACCGCACGCATCACTTTTTTCTTGAGTGCTTCATCGGTATCAAAAAGGAAAACGGCATTACCTTCCCCTTCCGACTTACCCATCTTCCCAGAACCATCCAAGCCAGGAACTTTTACTAATTGAACACCGAAATTAAACGCTTGAGGCTCGGGAAAATAATCGACTTCATACATGCGATTAAAACGATTTCCAAATTGGCGTGTCATCTCTAAATGTTGTTCTTGATCTTTTCCTACTGGAACTTTAGATGCTTTATGCAATAAAATATCGGCTGCCATCAAAACTGGATACGTCAATAAGCCAGCATTAATATTATCGGGTTGCTTTCTTGCTTTTTCTTTGAATGTAGTTGCTCGCTCCAACTCCCCCATGTATGCATGCATATTTAACAACAAATACAATTCGGCCACTTCAGGAACATCACTCTGCACGTAGAGTGTGCATTTTTCGGGATCCAGTCCGCAAGCTAAATACTCCGCTAAAACCTGACGCACATTTTGACGCAAATCGTGAGGCTTAGGATGTGTGGTGAGTGAATGATAATCGGCAATGAAGAAATAACATTGATTTTCTTCTTGCATACGCAGAAAATTTTTCATTGCTCCAAAATAATTTCCAAGATGCAGATTTCCGGTGCTGCGAATACCACTAACTACAGTTTCCATAAGACTGCGAAGATAAGCGATTCTCAGTTTTTAATGGCGATTTCCTTTCTAAAATCCAACCAACTGAGTATGGCGATTGAAAAAATCAACCAAACAAATCCAATGGCAAATCCTCCGAGCACATCACTCAAGTAATGAACGCATAAATAGATTCTTGAAAAACCCATCCCCAAAATAAAAATTATTGAGAGGCAAAAAATGAAATACCTCATTCGAGCCGAGTTTACATACATCAACAGGAGATAAAATAAAAAGCCATAAAAAGCCATGGATACGGTAGCATGTCCACTGGGGAATGAATAAGAAAACTCATCGTACCAAGCCAAGCCTTGAGGTCGGGGAAGTTGATAATACCATTTACCGGCATAGGCAGTCAATGTACTCGCCAACAACGCTGCAAACGATGAAATCAAAGCATGATAACGTTTTTTCCATAACATTAATCCAGCAAAAATCAACATGACACTGGCAACACTTGGAAAACTCCCTACTTGCGTGAAAAAATAAACTCCATGCGCAACTTGTTCATTCCTATGCGTAAAAAAATAATTTGCCAATGCTTTATCAATGACCGAAAGTCGAGAAAGCTCTAAAAGTTCCTCGGCAACATTCGATAAAATAAAGGCATTTAAAAGAAATCCAACTAGTAGAAACGACAACGGCAATCCCCGAAAATGCTGAGGATCAAAACGCAAAATAACAAAGCGAAAAATTTTAGGGTATTTCCTTTCCCAAAGCACTGCTCTTTCACTTCTTGTGAATGACAGGAGCCAAGCAACCCATCCACTATAACCACGCTTTATGAAGAGCCGAACCATGGTGTGAAAATAAAAGAAGAATACTTTGGTATCTTTGCACAGTGAAAAATATCTCATTCCTTTTACGGAGAATCTGGTGTGGATGGTTCTTCTTAAGCGGACTCTTGATTTTCCTTCCATTATACCCCATCTTTCTTATTTTATTGAGTCGGGAAGAGTGGTTTAAGTATGCATTCCGATTGAAAAAAGTATGGGCGCATTGCATTCTTTTCTCTACAGGAATTTTTTACACGATTCGCAAAGAGGGGAAGATTGATCCAAAGCAAGCGTATATACTTACTCCTAATCACAGTTCTTACCTCGATATTCTTACTGCGAATATTGCCTTTCCAAATTACTTTCATTTTATGGGCAAGGCAGAGCTAAGAAATGTTCCGCTCTTCAAAATATTTTTCAAGAACATGAATATTTCAGTAGATCGAAGTAGCATCAAAGATTCGCATAAGGCCTATAAGAGAGCTCGAAAAGATTTACAGAAAGGGATCAGCTTGGCTATTTTCCCCGAGGCAACCATTCCAGATTGCTCTCCTGAATTAGGACCTTTCAAAAACGGTGCATTTAAGCTAGCTATAGAAATGCAGGTGCCCATTGTTCCCATTACCTTCCTCGACAATTGGTGCATCTTCCCCGACAGAAAAGGACATAAACTTTTATTACGACCTGGAATATCAAGAATCGTGATCCACCCTCCTATTTCAACCGTTGGATTAACTGAAAATGATGCAAACGCACTCCGTGATCAAGTAAAAGATTTAATTTATGGGACATTGCAGAAAGAAGGACGATGTCCCTTCTCAAAAAAAATGATGGAGTGTGAGTGATTTCTAGCTAAACCAAATCTCATATTTATCAAAACATCCATCTAAATCGAGTGAAAAAGACGACCTAAATGGATCGTCTTTTTGTAAGATTTTGAGGATTGGTTTACGCTTTTACACTACAAAACTCATCAAATGAAGCTATAAGATTCTCAGCAATCATTTCGGCTGAATGTCCTTCAATATGGTGACGTTCAACCATATGCACTAGTTTACCATCTTTAAACAAAGCAATACAGGGAGAAGAGGGAGGAAAAGGAGCTAAGTACTTGCGAACCTGTGCAGTAGCTTCTACATCTTGACCTGCGAAAACACAGAATAATTGATCGGGTTTTACCTCTGCATTTGCTAATGACAGACGTACACCTGGACGTGCTGCACCGGCTGCACAACCGCATACGGAATTCATCACCACCAGCGAAACACCTTTAGAAGTAGGGAGCAATGTATCTACTGACTGAGCATCTTTCAATTCAACGAATCCAATGCTAGTGAGTTCATTGCGCATAGGAGCGCATAATTGTTCTGGATATGGCATTTTATTATCTTTTTTAAATCAGCCACAAAGGTACGAAGGCCCAAGCGATTCACATAACCCATTGTAAGTTTTTATGTAAAATTCATCAATAGGGCGTAACCTTTGGGGTATCATTGTGGAGTAATCATTCACAACAAAATGAAAAAAGAAAACAAATCAACAAATGACATGCAGGATGCCTTTCCAGTAATACGCATAGGATATGACATGCGATTATTGGATTCTAATTTAACGGCCCTCCCTCTACTTAGCGAGTGGAAAGTTCGAAAAGGAAGTAAAATTCCCGACAATGTGCTCAATGCATACCCCGAGATTACTAGATCTCTACAAGATACAAATCCTAGCGGGTGTAAGGTGGCTTTCAGCGGATTAAATATCTGGTTTGATATGGTCCCCTTCCCAGAAGCAGGATATATTGGCCTCTACGGTTACCATGTAGAAAGCATGGTTCCGGAAGTGGTTCAACAAAAGCTTCGGATGGCAGGTTAACCCCTGTTAGGCTGTTGGTTGGTTTGGATGGAGCAGTTGGCCTAGGGCCGACTGTTCCTATTTTATAGATTTCCATTCAAATGTTGGCAGATGGTTTTACTTTGAAAACAAAGGATTTTGCTAGGCTGATGTAAGATTTGTAAGCCATTTTGCAAGATGGATGTAAGGGAATTGCATTTTTCAGATAACCACTGCTCAAGGAATCCGTTTTAAACCTTTAGAAACCTTCCATACACTTAAACCACTAAACAAAACAAATTACAAAGTAGCCAATTTAAACTATGAGCAGTCAGACAATGACAAACGAAAGTGCGTCGAAGAAAACGAAGAGCGGGAAGGCAAAGTACACAACAGCTATGTTGATTGATGATAATTCCTTAGACAATTTCATCAATAAAAAACTCATCGAGACAAACGAATTTGCAGAGAACGTAATTATCTATCAAGAAGCCACCGAGGCGATGGATTTTTTAAAGACAACATCCAAAGACAAATGGCCTGATGTTATCTTTTTAGATATCATGATGCCACAAATGGATGGATTTCAATTTCTGGAAGCCTTTGAAAAACTTCCGGAAGACCAACGCATGCAAATCAAAGTGGTGATGCTTTCTACCTCTGAAAGTTTCAAGGATTTGAATCGTGCAAACAAAAATCCGTATGTGCGCAAATTCTTAAACAAGCCATTAACCATGCAAGTACTTCAAGCGATTAACGTTTAATTATCCTTTACCTTTTGGGCTGATGAAAAACTATATTTAATCAGTGTTAACGCTTCGATTTAAAATACGACTTCAATAATTCCGAGCATTCGGATTCCAGTACTCCACCTTGCACTTCAGTTGTAGGATGGAGTATTTTTTTTGCAGATGAAAATTGTAAAAAACCACGTTTCTCATCGGAAGCACCGTAAACAATTCGAGTGATTTGTGTCCAAAAAGAAGCACCTGCACACATGATGCAGGGCTCGAGTGTAACGTACAATGTACAATCCTTTAAATACTTTCCTCCTAAATTTTCGGCAGCAGCTGTAAACGCCATCATCTCGGCATGTGCGGTTACATCATTTAATTTTTCAACCATGTTATGTCCTCGTGCGATGATTTGTCCGTTCGCAACAATCACTGCTCCAATGGGAACTTCGTCTTGAAGTAATGCTTCCTTTGCTTCGGCCAATGCGGCACGCATGAAATATTCGTCTCCGAGAATCATGATGCGAAAATACGAATGTTTAATTTGAAAATAAGACGATTTGAAAATTTGAAGATGAATAATTAGATAGTGATTGATCTTTCCACTCGGGAGACAGGTTTACTAGAAAGGCTTCGCGATGAAGGTAAAATACTGAACTTATTCAATAAATTGTAGCTTGCAGCTTGCTACTGCTGCGAAGTCAAATTTGATTCACGCCTAAAAACTATTTTGCACCAACTAATGTTTATTTTGTGTTATCATTTCAACTTTTTTCACCCAACCCCATGCATTTCCGAAAATCTTTTTTACATTCGTTGAACCAAATCTAATTTTTATGGATAAATATCTGATTGTTTTACGAAGAAAGACACTCCTCTTACTCTTTATTCTTTTTTCAGGAATACCTCTGAAAGCTCAATCCAATTTTGACGCTTATGTTATCACTTCCGCACCCGTCAATAATAAAGTGATGGGGACAATGTTTGTCACGTTGGCTGACACCAATCAGGTGGAGTTTATCGAGATTAAACTCGGAAGTAGTGATGGTGTTTTTAATTTGTTTGATTATAGTTTTGTTTATGATCAAACCACAAGTTTACCTACAGGTTGCACCTGGAATCGTGTGGGAACTAAATTGAACCTTGCATTGGGTGAATTTGATTACAGCGATGTTCAATTTGGAAGTGTTCGTGTGAAAAGTAATGGGGTTTGGAGCGATGTATTCGCTTTTGTGACGAATTAGTTTGAGTTCTATTGCCTTTTATAAAGGTGAATTATTGTTTGCAATTCCTGTAATTTAATACATTCTTATTCCTGATTTTACTATGAAAACAACCCACTACAATTTATTATTTCGGTTTTGTTTAACCGTACTCTTGCTTTCGATGAATTTAATTTCAGAAGCCGGTAATTACACTTGGAACGGTGCTACCAATAACCAATGGGGGACAGCTTCCAACTGGTCAGGCGGTGTAGTACCTTCCACTAACGATACGGTCAATATCGGGAGTGGGAGCGATACCATACTTATTGCGGCTAACACTTCTATATATAAGTTAACTATCAGCGGCAGGTCCATAAATATCGGCGGCTATGAGTTGGAAGTTACCCATACGGCTACACTCACAGGAGGTAAAATTTATAACGGAACATTAAAACTCAGAGGCAATTTCGTCACCTTCGATGGAACGAATACTGATTGTACCATTGATTGCATCACCGCACAATTAGAGCTCAGCGGTGGAGTGTTTGATGGAGAAGGGAGTTTTGAGCATAACGGCACCTCTAATGGTTATGGGGATGGGGGATGTGTTTTCAATGCTCCAACACTTATAAAAAAAAGCGCCAATTCTATTCTACGACTTGGGCAGGCTTTGCCGGATACCTTCAACAGCCGGGTTGAATTTATAAATACTTCCAAACAGCCGCTGGAAATCTCCTATGGTAGCGCTTCTGTTTTTTATGATTTGGTCTCGCTGACATGCACTGGAATAAGTTCCTCAATGACGATTGGTAATGCCACACATTCCGTTCAATTATTGGACAAAGCGGCGCTGGTAACAGGTGAAGGAGGACTCACCGATGGAATTATCACCTTTAAGGGCATATACCAAAGCAGTCAGGAGGGGAATGAATTAATCGGAGACGATGGGCTGGTGATCAATATAGATTCCTGTACTTTTAACGGTGATGTTACAGTTACCGCACCTTCCATACTCTTGAAAAATTCGATTTTTACAGGTGATGTCGCGTTTACCAAAATACGAACATCCTCGAATAGTCATTGCTACGGCGGTAATGCTTTTTACGGAAATGTCACGCTGGACAATCAGGATGGCAACAGTGCCTTCCGCTTTGCGAACATTACAGGAGATCATTTTTATAACAATGTGATATTTGTTCCGGAAAGCAATGAAATACAAATGGCCTACACAGGCAACACATGGTTTGAAGGAGATGCATCCATAAACAGCAGCGAAATTTATTTTAACACCAACAACGGAAAAGTCATTTTGTCGGGCCAAAATAACCAAGCCTTAGACGGAACTGACCCCTATCTTTTTTGCAAATTGGAAATAAGTAAAACTTCCGGAGCAGTTCAATTGAATCAGCAGGTATTCATCGATTCGGCGATTACATTTGAAAGCGGCATCCTTTACACGGACTCGCTTCTCACCTTGAAGGCAACTGCCACCACTTCCGGTGCAAGTAACCTCAGCTTTGTGGATGGATCGGTAAAGAAAATTGGGAATACGGCTTTTGTTTTTCCGGTGGGGGATAATGGGCATCACTACCCTTTGGAAATCTCAGCACCATCAAATAGTACTGATGCCTTTAGTGTTATTTATAAGAATGAATTTCATAATGAAAGTGATAGTTCAGATACAACCCTAACTTATATTTCAACTTGCCAATATTGGGATTTAAAAAGAGTAACGGGTACTTCTAATGTTAGCGTAAGATTGTTTTGGGATAGTTTAGGTTGTGGTGTCTTTGATACAGTAGGGCTAGCAGTTGCTTCGTGGAATGGTATAAAATGGATTGATAAAGGTCGATCTTCAATTAGTGGAAGTGCTTATTACGGATCGTTATGGAGCCTATCAGCAATTTCAAATTATTCAAAAATCACTTTAGCAAAAGATCAACCGATTATTACATTAGTTCCAACTTTAATTAATGCTAAGGAAAGAGCAATGCCAGAAGATCTTTTCGGATACAATGGGAATAACACAATCGAATCCGATGCTACCGGTGAACCACTTCAATCATGGAAAAAAATATATGATTGGGATAACTCACACACAAAGAAGTTTGTAAGTGATAAACAAGTCACTTTAATACGTGTTCCCGCTGGGACTTTAAGTAATTATTCAGATTGGCGTTATAACTATCCTTTAGTAGAGCGAGATTTGCCCTTTAACTGGTTTTATGATAAGCCAAACTATGTAAGACCTATGAAACGAGAAGGAAACGGCTATGAATTTATAAAAGTTAACCTTGAAAAGATAGCTGGACGACCTATACTTGCAATGAATTTGCTCACTTCTACTTTTCATCATGAGTTAGCTTCATGCTATAGTATCAATGAAAATAATATTTCTTTGAATTATATTGAACTTGGCAATGAATTTTATTTAAATGATGAATTCTACAAAGAAATATTTCCTTCTGTAAATGATTACATGGACAAAGCTTTATTATGGGCGAATGATATAAATGATATTCCTGTATTTCAAAATGCTGAAATTGCAGTAGTAGGAGCAATAGCTGATGATAGTAGTCCTGGAAGAAGAAGAGAATGGTTAAATCAAGTATTGGAAAGGTTAAAAGTAGCTAATAATGTAGATGCAATAACACTGCATGATTATATTAGCATACCTCCAGCCAACACTGCTTGCAATGGAAATTTAACAGCAAGTGGTATAGAAAACTTTTTACTACAATCATTTGAACATATTTCAAACTTACAAGATAAGGAGTTTTTGAAAATTCAACAATTTAACGCTACCCACAACCCTAAGAAAATTTGGATAACTGAGTTCAATCTGGATGACGATAACGACAAACGGACTGGCACTTGGGCACATGGTTTAATAGTTGCATCACTTACTTTAAAATATTTAGAGACACCCGAGATTACTAAAATAATTTCCCATACAATGCTTTCCGGTGCAAAATTTGGGAATGTATTTGAATCTATTGATGCTTTTGACGAGGTTACATGTCATGGAGATTATTCAGGAAAACCAACTCGAATAGCAGAAAAATCTGCTTTAGGTACTGCGCTTGATGGAGTAGCCGCGGTAATTCGTCATGCTACAAAAGCAACGCCCCTCGATTTTTCTGGTGCAGGTCCTTTAGGATTGAATAATAATTATGATGAAGTTTATGGTTGGACTTTTGAAGATTCCAATGGCTTTTTAAAAACAATTGTTTTAAACTTGTCTGGTAATCCATATAATATCTTAACTACAGGTATTTATCCAAATCAGACTTCGTTTAATTTAAATGCAACAGTTATAAGCGCGTATAACCAATCTAGAGTAATTCTTGGTGATGGTCCTGTTTCTGGCATGCAAACATATGAAGATTTAGAAATTAATGATAATCCATGGATTGGTTTCCCATCGAGTGCGATAAAAATACCCCCATTCGCTTTGCTTATTATTGATCAAGATGCAAGTAATAATCCTGTCAGAAATGTACGATTAACAGATAATGAAATTTGCAGCGGAAGTACTACTACACTTGTAATTGAAAGCAATGAAACTTTGACCAATGATTCTCCAATCTGCAATGGTTGTTCTTTAACAATTGGTCAACCAGAAGTTATAGGGAATCGTTGGATTTATCCAATTTTAGCTGGAAACGTAAATCCTTCTCAAGTTTTTACAATTACCCCTTGTTCAGCATGTGATCCAATAAGTATTACCGTTCATCAGGATATTTCTAATTTAGTATTGAATGCTACATCTACTGATTTTTGTCCCGGAGGAACAGCAATCACACTTGAAGCAAGTTTTAATGCGGGTAATGGCGGATCCAATATAGAGGATTATTCATTTCTGTGGACACCAGATTCAGGAGTGGTATCTAATGATTGTTCAAACTCTCCCTCCCCCATGTGTTGGAGTATCGATGTAGAACCAGAACGTACAACCACGTACGGAATTTATGTTACCGACGGGCAATGTTGGAAAAGTGCTGAAGTGGAAATAGTTGTTCCAGTTCATCCTTTTACTTTAGGGGATGATATTACTATTTGTTCTAGTACTACCATTAATTTAAATCCAAATTATAGTCTCTTGGACGCCGATCCAAATACAGTTGCTACTTATCTTTGGTCAAATAATTCTACAAGTGAAAGTATACAAATTAGTAATCTTACTACACCCGGGGTTGCCATTTTTACATTAACAATTACAGATGATCAATGTTCATTACCTCCTCAAACAATAAATGTAAATGTGCTATCTTGTTGTAGCCCTTCAACTAATGCCTTTGTTAAACCAATTGAACTAATTTCGACCGATTTTATTCAAAAGAATATTATAATCATGCAGAGAGTTTAGCCATTAGTTGTTCAACAAATTGTACAGGATGTAGTGTAGTATATGATCAACAAAGTGGGGACCAAGAAAGTGTGACAATTGATGGGACGAGTCCACTTACCTCTACCTTGTTTATTGACGGTGAGTTTAGAATTTGCCATGATATTAACGACCCAAATACACAAGGGCTTGAAGTAGACGGAATGGATTTGACCTTGAAAAATCTAACTATCAGTTTAGGTGAAATGGCTTGGTTTAATGTAATGGGTGGAAGAAAACTGGTATTCGAGAATTGCACTTTAACAACTTGTGGCAGTAATATGTGGCGAGGAATTGTACTAGATAAAGTAGGAAATATTAACTCTCCCGAAGTTATTTTTAGCAATGTAAATTTTGTTGAAAATGCAGAAACAGCTGTATATTTAACAAGAGAATCTTTATTTAATATTACTGGTGTCACTTTTAATAATTATTATACTGATATTAATATAGTATATCAAAAGGGCAATGTTGGTAAGAATAAAATAAGAGGTTGCAATTTTCAAAGTAGTGGCACTGGTCTAATTGCTCCTTATTTAGGAGTAAGAAAATTTGCTGCAATAGTTTTAGATGATGTAGATGAAATAAATATTGGGGAAATAAACCAAACCAAAAATATTTTTAGTGGCTCACGATATGGAATTATTAGTAAGAATAGTAGTATTAAATTATTAAATTGTGATTTCCATGATATTTGGGATGATCCAAATTTGCCTCTAAAGGGGGGATGTTTATTATCTTCATCTGATTTTGATTTTACTGATCGTAGTATTCAAGTTGGAAATGGCTCCTCAACTGGACGTTGTAATTTCTCTAATTCCGTATCTGGAATCACTGGCTTAGGTGAAATGAGTTATAGAATTGAAAGAAATACTTTTGGGGTAGGAGGTTCAACTAATCAACTGTTAGAGTATTGTATTAGAATTTTAAATAGTGGCGGAAAAGAAATTTTAATTCAGCAAGAAAATAAATTTTATGATTATACCTATGGAGTTTGGATAGAAAATTTTTTCAAGAATAAAAATATATTAATAAATGGAAATAAATTCTATAACGCTGAAACTAACTTTCAAAATTTTACAGGGACTGCGATTACCGCCGTTTCGAGTTCTCCAGTAGATGCTGTAAATATTGAAATATCAGATAATGAAATTGGACAATTAAATGGAAGTTCGCAACCAAGAATTGGTATTAGAGTAGTTAACTTGCAAAAAGTGAAAATTAACGAAAATAAAATTTATTATAATTACTCCTTAACTCCACCATCAAATTACAATATTGGAATTTCTCTAACAGAATCAAATTACGCCAGACTCAATCTAAATACTATATCTAATGTTGGTACTATTTTCCCAACTGGCAGTAACGAATTTCTCAAAGGGCTTGACATAACACGAAGCACCAATCTTTGTATTGAAAATAGTACACTTACTAAGTTAGGTATAGGAATGTACTTTACAGGAACCTGCATAGTGAATTCATTATTCAATAACACATTTGCTAATTATGATACAGCAATATATTTAAATAATGCTGATATAGGAGCTGTACAAGGAAGAGGTTTACCAAAGAACATTGTTTTGAGCAATAGGTGGTCGCGTTCTAATTCTTCTCCTTCGGTAGCAAATATAAGGAGGGTAGAAGGGGTATTGACATCTTCAGGAATTGAATGGTATTACCAAGTAACCACCAATAATGAATTTTTGCCCACTTCATTAAATGGATTAATTTTTCCATTTCCACTATCTTCACCATCCAGTTATAGTATATGTCCACCATTATTTAGGTTTGGGTTGGAGGATGAACCTCCCTATACAGCTATTGAACGGAATGCCATTTTTGGACATATAGTTGGTGATTCAGCAAGATATCCAGAGCATTATGAACAAGAAATGCGTTTGTTAAATCGCTCTGATTTATATTTGACATTAAAAAACAATCCTGAGATTCTTGACCTCGATGATGAAGCGGATGAATCATTTGCTGACTTCTATGCAACAATACAAGAAGAAAATATTGAAATATTCGATTCCGTTCGCTCGTTAGTAGATTATGGTTTGTATGAACAAGGTCTTGAATTAGTCTCTGCAATTGATGATACCAATGCTATTGATTACAATTTGAAAGAATGTTATATCATATATCTGAATGCATTAATAAATGATACTGTTTTTTCTTCTTCCGATTCAAGTATTTTAATGGAAATAGCAATTCAGAATCCACTCATTGGCGGCACAGGTGTTACAATGGCTCGAGTTATGTTGAATTTGGAAATTTATAATGAACTTTTAAGTGGAGAGAGAATTAGAAATACTTCAACCGAAAACACATCCGATATCAAATTTGAGGTATATCCTGTTCCTAGTCATCAACTTTTAAAAATAAAAACAAATGCAAATACCCAAAATGCTCATTTAATGATTCACGCATTGGATGGACGACTATTGAGAGAAGTAAACTTTCAGCCGCAAATAGATATATCCGATTTAAATGAAGGATTCTACTTGTTAACTTTAGTATCAATAGATAAAACTTCAACTGTGAAATTTGTAAAAAACTAAAATATGCCGAAACTGATTATAAATAATAAATTATTCATGCTTGTCTTCAGTCTATTTTCTCTGAATACTAATTGTCTTGCTCAATTCAACAATAAAGTATGGGCATTTGGTGATAGCGCTGGTGTTTCTTGGGCAAATTCAAGTAGTTTGCCAATAAATTTTATATCTAATTTAAATTGTCGAAATGGGACCGCTTCAATTTCAGATTCAAATGGATTGATTTGCTATGCAGGTTTGTTTAATAATACACTACCTATAAATGTTTGTATTTGGAATAAGTATAATACTTTAATGCAAAATGGTGATTATAATTATGGAGGAGTATGGTATCATGTAAATTTATTTATTCCGGATCCAGGTAACGATTCAATCCTGTATATGTTTGGGATTGGTGTAACTCAAAGTAATCCTTATGGATTTTATTACTCTACAATTAATTACAAAGCCAATAATGATTCTGGAATTGTAATTCAAAAGAATGTACAGTTAAATAATTTTCCTGCCTTTGATGCCCTGATGGCAGTACAACACGGTAATGGGCGCGACTGGTGGTTGATTTTTCAACGTTGGTATGCGCCAAATGGGCTCACGCCAACAAATGATTTTTTTATTTATTCAATTACTCCGTCTGGAATAAGTCAAGCTAATGTTCAAAGTATTGGCAGTACACACTCAACTAATCTAGGACATTTATGTTTTAATTCATTAGGTAGTCAATTTGCAAATATTTCTATTAGAGGGATGATTGAATTATACAACTTTGACCGGTGTGAAGGAAATATCACTTCAATAGTTCCCATAGAACAGGAAGTGACTGCATTTCCTTATCCAATTTATTTTTCTTGTGCTTTTTCTCTTGATGGAAGTAAATTATATGTAAGTGAATACTCACAAACGAGTGCGCCATCCTATTTGTATCAATTCGATTTAAATGCTGCTAATATTAGTGCAAGTAAAACGGTCATTGATTCATTTGTAAATCCTGATATTGGTATCAACACACTTAAACTAGCACCAGATAGTAAAATTTATTTGGCATCTGCCGATGAAAGTTTATTCTGGCCTTATCCCGATACCATAACGGCTTACACTACGATCAATAATAATTTAAGCGTAATAAATTATCCCGATTCATTGGGCGCAGCCTGCGATTTTCAACCGTTCAGTTTTAATTTAGGAACAGGGCGTTCGTACTACGGCCTGCCCAACAATCCCAATTACGAACTCGGCGCATGGGTGGGCTCACCCTGCGATACACTAACGGTAGGCATAACCGAAAATGATGAAAAGGAAGATGTCTTCTTTCAAGCATGGTACAATCCCGAGTGGAATATGATTCATGTGAATGCGGCGAAGTTGAAAGGGAAGATCGGGATGTTGAGGTTGTTTGATGTGGAGGGGAGAGTGGTTTATGAGAGGAAAATGGAGGTTATAGCGAGTGGGTATTTTACGGGGGAGATTGCGGTGAATGGAATTACAGCTGGGGTTTATATTGTTTCTTTGGTTACGGAGAAAGATAAAGTTCAAGGAAAAATATTGAAGTACTAGCTTCGTATATTACTAACCGTTTAAACGCGGCGACGCCACGGTCACGCGGCGGTCCACACCGTCACTGTGTTTTGGTGGGCAGGCGCGGGGGTCTCAATTAATACTTTTCGAAGTGAAATTTTTATGCTTCGAAAAAAATCTAGCATCCAATATCTAGCATCTAGCATCCCCCATCCGAAGCCCAATTTTCATGTTACTGAAATAATTATTTACCTACCTTCACTTTATGAAACCTCCTCCTCATACTGTTTTTTCTTCTACCGATTCAAGTATTTTAATGGAAATAGCAATTCAGAATCCACTCATTGGCGGGACAGGTGTTAATATGGCTCGAGTTATGCTGAATTTGGAAATTTATGATGAACTTTTAAGTGGAGCCAGAATAAGGAATACTGCAACTGAAAACATATCCAATGTCATATTTGAGGTGTATCCGGTTCCTAGTCATCAACTCTTAAAAATAAAAACAAATGCAAATACCGAAAATGCTCGGTTACTGATTCACGCATTGGATGGACGACGATTGAGAGATGTAAACTTTCAGCAGCAAATAGATATATCCGATTTGAATGAAGGACTCTACTTTTTAACTTTAAAATCGGCAGATAAAATTTCAACAGTGAAATTTGTAAAAAACTAATTGACTATGCTGAAACAGATTATAAATAGTAAAATGTTCGTTCTTGTTTGCATTCTGTTTTTTTTGAATTCGAATTGCCAAGGTCAGTTCACAAATCAATTCTGGGCATTCGGTGATAGTGCAGGAATAAACTGGAGTAACCCAGCATCACCAGTTATGTTTAAATCCATAATGAACGATTTAGGGTGCAGCAGTTCTATTAGTGATACATCCAAATTATTAGCTTATGCATTCAGATCAAGCAATACTATTCCTGTAAATGGTGTTGTAATTAATAAGTACAATGTAGAAATGAGTAATGGGAATTTCATGTATGGTGGTGGATGGTATCATGATCGTTTATTATTGCCAGTGCCGTCTAGCGATTCAATTTTTTATCTATTTACTGGATCCGTTACATCGAGTAGTCCTTTTGGATTATTTTACTCTACAATTAATTACAAAGCCAATAATGATTCTGGAATTGTAATTCAAAAGAATGTGCAGTTAAATAATTTTCCAGCCTTTGATGCCTTGATGGCAGTACGTCACGGAAATGGGCGCGACTGGTGGTTGATTTTTCAACGTTGGTATGCGCCAACTTTTACAACTCCTTCAAATACATTTTTCATTTACTTAGTTAATGAGAATGGTATTAATGGGCCATTTCAACAATCAATAGGTTTAAATCATACTACCAATGGTGGTCATTTAGTATTTGATCCCACTGCTGAACGTTTTGCAAATATTTCTATTAAGGGAATGCTTGAATTATGTTATTTTGACCGCTGTACTGGTATAATTACATCAACAATTCCAATAGATCAAGAAGCTGCTACCTTTCCTTATAAACATTATAGTTCATGTGCATTTTCACCAGATGGAACTAAACTATACGTAAGTGAATATTCTCAAACTAGTGCGCCGTCACATTTATATCAATTCGATTTATCTGCCACTAATATTAGCGCGAGCAAAGTGGTCATTGATTCATTTGTAAATCCAGATATTGGAATTGAAGCCCTAAAACTAGCCCCAGATAATAAAATTTACTTGGCTGCTGCCGATGAAAGTTTATTCTGGCCATATCCAGATACCATAACAGCCTTCACAATTATAAATAATAACTTAAGTGTGATAAATTATCCGGATTCATTAGGTGCAGCCTGCGACTTCCAGCCCTTCAGTTTTAATTTGGGTACAGGGCGTTCATATTATGCCTTGCCCAACAATCCCGATTATGAACTCGGAGCTTGGGTGGGTAGTCCGTGCGATACATTAACGGTAGGCCTTACCGAAAACAACCAAAAAGAGGATGTGTTTTTCCAAGCCTGGTACAATCCCGAGTGGAATATGATTCATGTGAATGCGACGAAGTTGAAGGGGAAGAGCGGGGTGTTAAGGTTGTTTGATGTGGAGGGGAGAGTGGTTTATGAGAGGGAAGTGGATGTGATAGCGGGAGGGTATTTTACGGGGGAGATTGCGATGAATGGAATTGCGAGTGGGGTTTATATAGTTTCTTTAACTACGGAGAAGGATAAAGTGCATTCAAAGATTCTAAAATACTAGCTCTTATATTATTTCAGTTTAACCGCTAGGAACGCAAAGAAGGCGCAAGGGACACGGGGTCTCATGAAAAAAATATTCGAAGTGAAATTATTTCGATTCTAGAAAAATCTAGCAGCTAGAGGCTAGCAGCCAGAAGCTCAACCCATCCGAAGCCCAATCACTACGATACTAAAAAAATTAAACGAAGAAATTGTCCTAAAATCCAATTCTTGCCTTTACTTTTGATGCGTGGCTAAGAAACAAACCCATACCCTGGATTTTACACCCGATTTTGATTTTGTGGTGATTGCCATTTATTGCGCTTATCGGGATTATAAACTCTGCGCTGAGTTGAATAATACGTTGGGCTACAGTCTGGAGAAAAAATTAGATTTGGAAATGAAGATGGGCAAGAAGGGAACTACCAGCCATTTTCCCTATTTTTTATTTTTGACTGAGGATGAAGAAGAAATTTATTTAATCACCAATAAAACACCAAACAATTTATTTATTCCTGAATTAAAACAAGTCGACTACTTTTTTGTTATTAAAAATGTAAGTCGATACACTGATGTTGATCAGGTTTTAAAGAATATTTTAAGTATAAAAATAATAAGCAGCGCCCAAGAATTGGATCCGACAGAGATAAAGTCGGCAGAAAATTTTTTAATACTAGAACCCATTTTTGAAGCAGATGATACGCTGCCAAAATTACCACCCGTAAAATGAAATCTAAAAGATATACGCGCACTAAGATTATTGCAACCATTGGTCCTGCCAGTTTGAAAGAAACCATTTTAGAAAAAATGATTTTAGCCGGCATGGATGTATGCCGAATCAATGGATCACACGGTGATCATGAATTGATGCAAAAAGCCATCACCACCATTCGTGAATTGAATGCAAAGTTGAAGACTCATGTAGCAATTCTCTTCGACCTTCAAGGACCTAAAATTCGAATTGGTGATTTGGAAGAGAAAGACATTATTTTGAGAAACGGAGATGAATTGCTTCTCAATCACAGAGAAGTTCCTGGCTCCAGCAAAGAAGTATTTATTAAATACCCAAACTTTTTTAATGATGTGAATGTAGGTGACAGGGTCTTGGTGGATGATGGAAAAATTGAATTAAAAGTAATTGAGATTTTAGCCGATGAAAGGGTAAAAACCAAAGTGATACATGGCGGTCCACTTTCTTCACGTAAAGGAGTCAATCTACCCAACACCATCATTTCGCTTCCCAGTTTAACTGCTAAAGATCGAAAAGATTTAGAGTTTGCATTAGCCAATAATGTAGAGTGGATTGGACTCTCCTTTGTACGAAAGCCCGAAGATGTAATCGAATTAAAAAACATTATTAAAGAAAATAATTCAAGAACGAAGGTCATCGCTAAAATTGAAAAACCCGAAGCGGTAAAAAATATTGATGAGATCATTGCAGTAAGTGATGGTATCATGGTTGCACGAGGGGATTTAGGAGTAGAAATGGCGATGGAAAAAGTTCCTGTGATTCAAAAATCCATCGTAAAAAAATGCAATCAAGCCGCCAAGCCTGTTATCATTGCTACCCAAATGATGGAGAGTATGATTACCAGTTATCGTCCAACGCGTGCTGAAGCCAATGATGTAGGAAACGCAGTATTTGATGGTGCCGATGCGCTGATGCTTAGCGCAGAAACTTCCGTTGGTGTTTTTCCTGTTGGCACCGTGGAAGCGATGCAAAAAATAATTAAGGAAATTGAGGATCAAGATGAGATCTTTTTCAGAGAGCATGCACCTGCAAAAGATTCTCCGAACTTCATCCCCGATAACATTTGTTACATCGCTGCCTTAATGGCGAAGCAAACTCATGCCAGCGCCATTGTTACCATGACTCACTCGGGAATGACAGCATTCAAAATTGCAGCGCAACGCCCCAAGACCCCCATCTATGTTTTCACAGATAATCTTCCCATTCTCAACACCCTAAATTTGGTATGGGGAATTCGTGGATTTTACTATGATAAATATGAAAGTTCGGATGATACCGTTGCTGACACTAAAAAATATTTAGAGGAGAAGAATTTCATCAGTGAAGGTGATTATATCATTCATGTTGCCAGTACTCCATTGCATTCGCGATCAACAGCAAATACCATAAAACTGACTAAGATTTAAGCTTGAATCATCTGTTTTCTTAGAAAAATCCGGGAAATAATGTTACTAGATCTATAGTAGCATTGCTTTACCCTTTCATAAATTTAATCTATTTTAGTACTCTTAAATTTACCGGAATATGAATTTAGCATTATTAAAATTAATTTGTGAAACGCCAGGTGCTCCTGGACATGAATCCAAAGTAAGAGATCTTATTTTAAAAGAAATAAAGCCATTATGTGACGATGTTTCCATCGACAAAATGGGGAATTTGACGGGTGTGAAGAAAGGGCAAAGCAAGATGAAAGTCATGGCGGCGGCTCATATGGATGAAATTGGATTCATCGTTACCCATATTGATGAAAAAGGTTTTTTACGTTTTCATACACTGGGAGGATTTGATCCTAAAACACTCACCGCTCAACGTGTGATTGTTCATGGAAAGGAAGATTTAATTGGCGTGATGGGTTCAAAACCGATTCATTTGATGAGTCCGGAAGAGAGAAATAAAGCCCCACAAATCACCGATTTTTATATCGATTTAGGTCACCGAAA
>JADKFA010000017.1 GCA_016717725.1 Bacteroidota bacterium | reverse complement strand
GATACCTTAATGTGTTTTTTTTTCATCAGGATTGTAAATAATGATAGCGCGGGTGAGAAAAGATAAAGTCAAAGTTTTGATTCTCATCCACAGCATCGCTAAATTAGACTTGAGTTTATCAGTTATATTATTTTTTTATCAACTCCAAAATAAATTCTATCTGATGGAGTTTTCGATTTCTCCACTTGTATTCGAAAAACAGTCTCCGGGAGTTGCAGTATTGTCGGAAATTAGCGCCAGCTGTGAATAGAAAGCTATCGATATCAAATTTGTATTCTGCGTGAATATGTGCTAATGCAGATTTGTCAAAAACGCGACTTCGCCTGGGTGAATCGTCTCTAAAGCGGGAAGTGATGCTAGTATGGCAGAATCGAAAGCGACACCGCCAGGAATCAAATAAGTTTGGTTCCTCATTTTGGTGGGTTGTCCGGATTCCATTTTGCAAATACTTCTGCATTCCCATGGTACAAAATCAAAGAGTCATAGTAAATATTTAGTAGAAAAGGATTTACTGATGCTAAATAAGCAGGGTATGGTAAATTGAGAGAATTGCTCTGGAGACATAGGAGGGCCTGTTTGTACTGGAGCCAGGATAACCTTGATAGTTGGGTCTATCCTGGTATAACTTTTATTCAATTCGAACAAATATCATTTGATCCAATCAGCATTGTCTTTCACTGAGTTTTGTAGGAGTAACGCAGTGAAAAAAGCGTCGTATGATTTACCTGCATCTTCGTTCGTATACAAGCTCGAACAAAAAATTTATTTTCTCTTAATTCCTAAGCGGTTTTGAAAAATTCGAATGTCTTAAAATCGTAATTATTTGTCTCCCTGATATACCGTAATACCACATCCAAAATTAGAACTGGCAATTAATTCAGTCTCTTTGGCAATTTTATAATGAACAGCATAATTTAATTTCACCATCTAGAGTGTTATAATCAACTATGTCCTTTCAGCATAACCAGTTCTATAAATAACACCTGCACCCGGAAAAATTTTGAACACCACTGAAATCTCCCCGGAATAATATTCGTCTCCATAAACATTCACAGCATCATATAACCAATTGGATTATTAACATTATTTTGATTGTGGTGTTGTTGAACGATTATCCGCTTCCCAATCGTTAGCAGGGAAATAACAGATGTTGAATCTTCATGCCCACTTTGTCTTCGCCCTCTTTGTTTTTTAGTACTACAAAACAAATGTATGGCGGTTTCTGGCAAACCCTAGAACCCGTTTTGTAGCTAAACTCTAATCCTGGCTTTACATAAATGGACTCTGAGGGTCATGCTAATAATAACCCTGTTAAAATGCATTGGGTCCATAAAAAGCAGAACCTGCTCCAACTACTAAATTACCTTACAGAGGTCCAGCGTTCAGAGCAACCTAAAAATTGTTTAATGAAAAATTTAACCCCGGACTTTGTTATCTACTTCCATCAATAATTTGTACGAACGTACGGGGAGGTGCTGTTAAATCCTCTTGTATTAACTACTTTAAATCCTAAATCCTGCCGCTGCCGCATCCACTCCTTTTAATGCGCCCAAGTCCACTGGCAAAAGCTGGCGGCTGGAGTTTGTCGAATGCAATAATATCTCATGGCTTCCACTGTTAAAGCCGATTCTCGCTGTTTTTCCGTTAACCTCACGACTCAACTACGCTAACTTCTTTGAGTGCTTTTTGGCTGGAAACAAGAAGAATGGTTAATGGTTCTGTTAAACTATTTGCTGTTATTTCTTTGTGTCAAATCCTAAATAGGAAACAATTAATACAATTGGTAAAAAGGTCACGCAAATTCCTTCCAAAGTTGAATTTACCATCCAGACTTCAAAAGTAGTTCCTATATTTCCCTCCTTTCACGGTTATGGTATTCCAAGCAAGGCTTTCTTTTGTTTTGTCTTTCACCACCTCTATGATTGTCCATTAAGCACCAGAGAGAATGAAAGGATTAAAATAGGATGAGAGTGGTTTTAAATATATTCTTCTGCTTTTAATCGGATAGGAGCAAAAATATTAATTTAGTTTTAGCGTTTATGATGATGTAAAGTACAAAATCCTGTCTATCTAAATTAATTGACCCAAAACTAGAAATAAACAAGAAGACTTGGCATTTTTGTAACATGAATAAAATAATTGTTGGAATTTGTTTTTGATTTTGCCTCTTCAAGGAATGGGTCAATGGGAGTACTCTTCAGGTGTTTAAGGAGATACCATCAATCGCGGCGATAAGGAAAGGGCTTAAACAAGGTGTTTGGAAAAAGTATTACTGAAATAATACTCTTGTGCTCTGAAATCAGCTGACAACAATATATAACCATCGGGTACTTCTCGCACTTGGTATGGGAAAGTGGAAAATTAAAGGCAGAAGTGTTTTTTTGGGAGGATCAATTAAAAGGTAAAGGATTATCTTATTATGAATCGGGAAAAGTGCTGGCGGAAAGGCAATTATTAAGGGGATTTGAAAAAGGATTCTACCTGGACTTTCATGGGGAAAATGATTCGAAAAAAAGCTTATTGAAATTTACCAAAAGGAGAGGCCACAGGGGCATGGAAGGTGTTTATGAGATAGATGGTAACATAGGCGGAAATTAAAAATTACCTGAAGGGGAAAAAGAGAAGGCCTTTATCAACAATTATATCGAAGTAGGCAAGGTGATTTTTGAGATGCGCTTTATAAGGCCGGATAAGGAGCATTGCCGAAACTTTATTTTGGCACTTGGCAACTTGCGGGAAACCGGTGTGTACAGGTGCTGGGGTGAAGGAAGGTCCAATGATTAGAACACTACAGGAGATGTAAAGTCATTAAGAAAGTGTGTTCATAAGAAGGGTTTTGCAAAGTACTGAAGAAATGCTTGTTGATAAAATAGATTTTTCTACAAAGCTAATCCGCTTTTTTTAATATTTTTCAAATTAATAAAATGAAATCTAAAGCCTATGATAGCGAAGTTTGAACTGAACCGAAACGGTATCATGGAGCAATGAAGTAAATATCAGTAAGCAATATTTAACTTCAAGTTTTGTAACTTAGATTTAGATTCTCTCATTATCCATATTGATCTTGTTCATATTGACATATAATATTTAATAAATATTTGATTATGTTCGAAAGTCCGCGTCTTCTTGAGTACGTTGAACGATTTTTTCACTGGGAATGAAATGGAGGTAATTCAAAACGCGGCCAGGTTATCCTAACGAGCGTCGCGATGATCCTGAATATTATGATTTGCATGGAAGTCCAATTCATATGATAAATCCGGGAATACCGGTAGTTTGTATTGTCACTAGTGAGTTTAAGACCGTGAGTAATTAAAGGTGTTATTTTGAATACTTCGGATTTAAAAGTGTGAAAGAATTTATTTCCGATCAAACAGCTTCATTGAATTCTGTAATTGAAAGTACATTTGAGGTTGTTTTTATAAAAAGGTAATGGTAAACAGCAAGTTCAACAGTCATTGTGCTTCATGTTGTTGAAGGCTTACTTGATATTGACATTTTCTCAGGAATGAATATTCTTCCCGAACTTCCTGATTCAATTAAGGAGCAATGGGCATCTTTTAATTCAAAATGGTTGCATGTAAATAAACAAAATTGAATTAAACAATCTTAAAAGAAGATATTTTTCATTTTGAAATTTTCTGCAAACCCAATTTTAGTAAACGGGAAGAAGTGAATGTTGTTTCTTTTATTATGACAAAAACGGAAATATAATCGAGAGTATTTAGGAATCTATTTTAAATAGAGTTTTATATTAGCTTGAGAATGAATATAATAGCCTGTAAAAAGTTTTGATTTACCATGGGGGAATGGGAAGAAGATTAATCCGGCCATGCTATGTTACTAAAAGAATGAGACCGAAAGCTGGAAATTTGAGTTAGGTGAGTCAAATTCTTCACTTTCTGATAGCTTATACTAATAAAATACCAGCTAATTCCACCCTGAATCTCTTTAGTTGGCTCATGTGGCTCACGCCTATTTGATGTGGAAATTGTTTATATATTTCAAATATTCGTGATTTTGAATGCTGGGAGCCTTATCGTGACATCACCTGTTTGTGGTTTTCAAGCTTGTCATTCTTTTCCTATTTTGAGTAAGGAAGGAATGGTTTTAGGTACGTTGGGTGCTTATTTTAAAGAGATCCATGAATTATCTGATTTTGAAATTTCTTTGTTTAAACGAGCAGTGAATGTGTCTAGTGTTATTCTTGAAAAGTTTTCATTTGAAAATGAAGCTTATGTTAAAAGTAAGTGAAGTTGGAAGAATCCTTGATATCCTATACTAGGCTGATGTATGATCTACAAAAATGGATATGGGAACAGGAAGTTTGAATTTGTGTGGGCAGGAGTAGAATTGGCAGAAGGCTCGCATGCAAATGTCATGGATTCTTATTCCAGTATTGTATCCAATATTGCAGAGGATGATAAACTCATCTTTCAAGAAAAGTTAAAAGTCTCTCTCGATACCCGACAGCCACTTAATACAGAGTTTCGATTGCGTTCGGGATGTGAAATCTTGAACGCGGTTGTTTTAACTTGCAATCCGTTAATCGCCAGCAACAGTGATGGGACTATTACTTACGGTTCTATCTATGACATTAATTAAATAAAAGAAGAACTAAAGTTGAAGAAGCACCAAAGGAGATAGAAGTCTCGATTAAATGTCTGGATGAAGTGCGTCAGGCATAGGATGAGATTTATGTTTTTTAGATGTATTTGCAGAGGATGAAACATTGTTGTTTAAGGAAAGAAAAAGTATTATAGGTAAAAAAATTGCCGATATTTTAGATAATAATTTTTGTGATTTATATCTAAATGCTAAATCAAAGTTTGATTGTGAAAAGGCGAATCCGGAAAAAGCTTTAAGTATGCTTACATAAAAATGCTAAGAACCCAATTTGGTTCTGATTAAAGCGGATAAATGATCAATGGTCTAATTTTACCGCTGTGCGTTCCTTAATCCATTGATTTGAGAACCATTTAAACATTAGTAGTTCTGCCAAAACTACTGATTACGCTTCTAGATCATGCGCATCTGGTTTTCTGAATTTAATTTCACAACGGAAGGTTATCGGTCAAAGTATTTTTCATTTTAGGTTGGAAAGATGAATATTCTCCAACAGAATTGTATCTAAAGTATAAGGAAGCAGTTCACCCAGATGATGCTACTGTGTTTTTCGATACGATGAAAACTGTTCAAAATTTGAATGAAGGTTTTGATTACGATCTTAGAATTAAACATGCTGAAGGAAATTATATTTGGTTTCAAACTAAAGTAAAATTAGATAGCTCTGCTGGATGGTTCACCCGCTTTATCATAAGAATAACTCCTTTGATATTTCTCTTTCACTGTAGTAATAATAATAGTGCGGTAATAAAAAGCAAAGGTAAAAAGTAGAAATCTCTCTCTCTTTTTGTAACCAATAACATAAGCAAAATAGTTTCTGTAATGAAGCTATTACGATGTTGTCACAAGAGTTTTTCACTGATTCAGCTATTCAAAGTACTATTGAAAAAATTCTTCCAAAAATCGGTGCTGCTTCAGATGTGAATCGAGCGTATATTTTTAAAAACCATCCTATCGAAGAAGATGGAGTGTTGCGATTTACTCAAATTCTAGAATGGAATGATGGTCTTTTTCCTGCGCAAATTGATAATGAGTTAATGATTAATTGTTCTTATGAAGAAGTTGGATTTGGTAGATGGATTGATGTCTTGAGTAAAGGGGAATCCATTGTAAGTAGCATCTCTGAGTTCCCTCAAGCGGAACAAGAAATTTTGGCTGCTCAAGACATTGTAACGATGGCTGTCGTCCCCATTTTTGTAGGAAAAGAATGGTGGGGATTTTTAGGGTTGGATGAATGTAAAGGACCTAGAACCTGGGATAGCGGTGTTGTAGAACTTATTGAAAGTATTTCACGTCTTATTGGATTGGCATTAATGCGCAAACAAGAGAATTCAACGTTGACCGAAAATAAAGCTAAGTACAAAGCTGCTTTTGATACGATGAGTGAAGCAATGATTATTACGGATAGTGATGGAGTTCATATTAATTCGAATGAAGCAGCAAAGAAATTATTAGGTATTGAAGAAGGACAAAGAGTAGGAGTGTGTGCGGTATTAGGCAAAATGGAAATGTTTGATTCATCCTGATGGAAGGAATTTACTGAAGATGAATATCCAATCAATAGAGTGACGAAGAAGAACGAAATGGTGAAGAATGAAGTAATAGGAGTGAAAAATGTAAGTAATGAGGTGAATTGGATTTCTTTAAATGCAACTCCTCTTTATGATTCTACTAACCACGTATTAACCGGATCGATGTGTGATTTCTGATGTGGGGTGAAAAATACGTTTAACTGAAAAACTAGAGGAGTAAATCTCAAATGCATATATTGAAAAAAAATTCCAAACGATATCGCAACTAGTTTGGATTTAGTAACGCAAATGATACTTGCAAAAGCAGTTTATTACTGATGAAAATGCGCAACTTGTTTTCGAACGAAAGCACCAGCCGAATTCAAACCCTTAAGCAATTGCATCTTTTTCAGCTAAAGACAATGGATCTGAATTTTTAAGAACAGAATCTTTCTTTAATGCAACGATAAAAAAAATGATGGAGGAAGGAAATGAGAAAGGCATTTCCTTGAATTTGAGTTTGAATGTTTCCGATATTTTATTACCAATGAATAAAGCATTGCCTTTTTGTTTAATGGTGAATGAGATTTTGTCAAACTGTAGTCGACATGCATTCACAGGGAAATTGACTAGCGATATTTCTATAGCGTTCAAAAGCAAGGTGATTATTTTATCTGAGGTAAGTGATAACGGTAAGGGATTACCGAAAAACTTCGATTGGGAGAGGTCAAACACATTCGGCTTCCGCTTGATTCAAAAATTACTCGTTCAACTAAAAGGCGCCGCCACCGTTACGAGTGAAAAAGGTTGTAAAATGATGGTCACTTTCCCGAGTTAATTTGAAAATTAATGAATTTGAAAATTTGAAAATGTTGTGATGCAGATGTATATTTATGAATTACATATTATCGGGAATCCCAATTTATCATCCTAATAGCTATCGGCACACCAAATCTCCAAAATCTCCAAAATCTCCCAATCTCCGATTCTCCGACTCTCCAATCCACCAATCCACCAATCCACCAATTGCCTACGCAATTGCTTCCACCGATTTAATCCCCGGAACTGCTTTAATTAAAGATTGTTCTATTCCCGCTTTCAACGTCATCGCACTCATAGAACACGAGCTACAGGCTCCTTCTAATCGTACTCTCACAATGAGATCGTCGGTGAGTTCTACAAAACTTACATTTCCATTGTCAGCTTCTAAGTAAGGTCGCAGTTGTGCAAGCGTATCTTCAATTCGTAAAATGAGTTCACTTTTATTCGTGTTCATTAGTTGTTTTCTGGGTTTGTAATTTGTGTTCGCGAAGCTTCGCGAGGAGCTTGCTTGGCATTTCGGATCGCTACTTGTTGCGCTACGTTACCCGCTAAAGTTAAGAATGCTAATGCTGCTGGGTGTTGCATATCGTTAACAATAGGAGTACCCATATCTCCGCCTTCACAAATGCTTTGTACGAGCGGAATCTCTCCTAAAAATGGAACATTCAGTTCTTCTGCTAATAATTTACAACCTCCATTTCCAAAGATGTAATATTTGTTATTGGGTAATTCCTTTGGTGTGAAGTAAGCCATGTTTTCTACTAATCCTAATATGGGAACTTTAATGGATTCCATCTGGAACATCGCTATCCCTTTTTTTGCATCGGCTAAGGCAACGAGCTGCGGTGTGGAAACAATCACTACTCCGGTTACCGGAACAGTTCCTACTAAGGTTAAATGAATATCACTTGTGCCCGGAGGTAAGTCGATGAACATATAATCTAATTCTCCCCAATCCGCATCGTTGAACAACTGTTGTAATGCTTTTGATGCCATCGGACCTCTCCACACAATAGCTTGTGAAGGATCGGCTAAAAATCCAATGGATAATAATTTCACACCGTATTTTTCAACGGGGATCATATATTGTCTTCCGTTTCTTTCGTTGATGAATAAGCGTTCGTTTTCAACACCGAACATAATGGGTTGTGATGGACCAAAAATATCAGCATCAATCAATCCTACTTTGGCTCCCGTTTGAGCCATAGCCACTGCTAAATTGGCTGCTACTGTCGATTTCCCGACGCCACCTTTTCCAGATGCAACGGCAATGATGTTTCGAACGCCCGGTAAAAATTCTTGTGTTGAAGGACGCTTGGTGGTAACACTCGCTGTCATGTTAATGTTCACTTCAGCTTCTTCATCCACCATATGAATAATCGCATTGCGACAAGCGTTTGCGATAAATTCTTTCATCGGACAAGCAGGTGTCGTAAGCTCCACGGTGAAACTCACTTTTTTTCCATCCACTTCAACATCTTTAATCATGTTTAAGGTAACCAAATCTTTTTTCAAATCTGGATCATCCACATGGCTTAACGCCTCTAGCACTTGTTCTTTCGTAATCATATTTTTTGCCCTTTCCACTAATTGTAATCAGGTAGCAAAGTTAGAAATATAGACTTGATTCTAACCTAAAATAACTTGCTTATAATCATAAAATAAAATTATTATCTTTATGATTATCAATTTATTATGAATTTTACATTTAATATATTTGAAAATCCCAATCTTTATTTACATTTGATTTGTATTTTAATTTATTCTCTTATGAGACCTTTGATTGCTCTTTTATTAGTTTTTTTCAATTTGCCTCAGGTAGAGTCTCAGATAAATATAATTATACTTCACATACACAATTCCAATTGGATATTGATTTAGGAATCTATTATAGATAAAGAAATAAAGCAATGATGATAAAAATAAACTCGATAAAGAAGAAGTTAAACAATTTAAGATATTTTAATTTCTTTAGAGTAATACTTCTTGTATTGTTTATGCCATTAAGTGTAAATTCACAAATAAATTTAATTCCAAATAATTCGTTTGAAGATACAGTAAATTGCCCTGTTAATCTTAGTGGAATGTATGGAGAACAAATTTACGCTTTGACCGATTGGTTTCCTGCAGCTGAATCACCAGATTATCTTAATTCTTGTTCAAACAATCAAGCAAACGTTCCTAGTGGAGGTTTCGGTTATCAAAATGCAAGAAGTGGTCAAGCTTATGTTGGATTTTATACAATTATACAGAATAGTTCCCTACCAAATTATAGGGAGTATGTAGGCGTTCAGTTAAATCAAGCGTTGTCTGTTGGGACCAAATATTATTTCCAGGGTTATATTGCTGCTACTTATAGTGGAATACAGAATATACGATATTTTCCAATAACATAGGAGTATTTTTATCAAAAAATTATTTTGAATCTCAACAAAATCCATTTTTTCCAAACAATAATCCCACTGGAAATTTTGATTCAGTTTTAACAGATACAACTAATTGGGTCCTTTTTCAATTTTCATTTATTGCAGATAGTGCATATGAATATTTATACCTTGGCAATTTTTATGATAATTTAAATACTGACTCAATTTTACCCTTTGATTCACATCTGGTCAAGGTGCCTATTATTTTATGGACGATTTATGTTTATCTACCGATTCCAATTTTGTGAAACCATTTTATCAATAAATAATCAACAAGAAAACCCATTTATAATATATCCAAACCCAACAACTAGCCACTTGTTTTTAAAAAATGTTAAGCAATCTCAAATGCTTTTTATTTATGATTTAATAGGGAGGCAAATATTTTCACACTACTTAAAAAGGGAAGATTCAATTTTAAATATAAGTAATTTACCTGCAGGAAATTATTTTATTAAAATGGAGAATCCTAAATTTAAATCAATAATATTTCAAAAACTTTAAAAATTAAAATTATGAAAACAAACGAGAAATTAATTTTAACAATTGCGATTTCACTATTGTGCAGTAGTCAAATTGTAGCCCAATGGGCTTTAGGAGGTAATGCTGTCACGACAATTGAAAAACTTGGCACTACAACTAATTATGCCTTACCATTTATTACAAATAACACAGAGAAAGCAAGGATTACTACAACAGGCGAACTTGGTATTGGCACTACCTCTCCAGGAGCGTGGTTACATATTTTAACGAATGGTAGTGGAACTGCCCTTTCAAAGGATGTATTTACAACTGATGTCCCCACTGGTAGTGACACATATTGGAGAATGCAAAAAAACGGAAGTGACTATGCAAGATTACTTTCATTTACTGGAGGAAATGCATTTTACATTCAAGCTCCAAGAGGACATTTGAGATTTGCCTCTGGAACCGGAGGAAACGCCACAGGTGCAATGGAAATTAGAGAACAAGGAGGTGCGGATGCCGGTTATGTAGGGATTGGGAATTATAGCTCATTTTCTCCAAGTTGTAGATTGCACTTACACGAAGTGACTGCTTCAACAACTATTGCATTTCAAATTTCAAATAATTCAACAGGTTACAGTTCGTCAGATGGATTTAGAATATTAAATGACAATTCTGGACGTGTGACTATGTATAATTGGGAAGATGATGACATTGCCTTCGGAACTGGAAATTCAGGAGGAGGAGGTTCGCTGAATGAACGCATGGTGATTAGTAGTGGATTAAATTATGGTCGTGTAGGTGTTAGTACAAATTCTCCTGCAGCTCATCTAGATGTTTATGACAATATTGACATTTCCATTGGTGGTGATGATATCGGTTTCAGAGTCGATGAAATCCTTCAAACTTCCAATTCAACCAACTGGGCAATTGGAGCTAATGTTCATGCGGAAAATGGACATCAAACAATAGGAATCGAATGCAATATTGATAATACTTCTTCAAATACGAATGTTATCATGCAAGGTATTTACCAACGTTGTAGAAATACCAGCACTTCCAATGTTAGCGACGCTTACAATTTTTATGCTCAGAATGATGGCGCATGTACACCCATTAGAAAATACGGTTTTGCCGCCTTTATGTCTGGAAGTGGATCAACTAATACCTATGGTGGATATTTTTATTCCAACAGCTCTGCCGGAAATAACTTTGGCGTTTGGGCTTCTGCCCCTGACCAAACATGTACGGGTGGTACCAGTGGTTCAATCGGCTCATGTAGTGGAGCAGCAGGTTACTTTAATGGTGAAGTTTGGGCATCAGGAGATATATATGAATTTTCAGATGCCAATTTAAAAGACAACATTGTTGCAATTCAAAATGCATCTAGTTTATTGTCGCAATTTTCACCAAAACAATATATACGTTTAATCATCAAATCCATCCTAATCTTCACTTGCCTTATGGAACGCGCTATGGATTTATTGCACAAGACGTAGCCGCCATTGCTCCAGACCTTGTAAAAGACTTTAATTACCCTGCCGAATATGATTCTGCGGGAACACTGCTAAATCCAGCATTTAATAGTTTAGGCATGAACTATATAGGCGTAATTCCACTTTTGGTTGCTGCGGTTAACGAGCAAAAAGCAACTATCGATTCGTTGATAAATGCATTGCAAAATCCTACACCATTGCCTAACATTAATCCACAAAATTCCCAGAAGATTTCTTTATCCAATGTTTCTAGTATTATTTTAAACCAAAACGATCCAAATCCTTTCACAGAGAGTACGCGAATTACATTCCAAATCCCTGATGAAGTAAGAGATGCAAAAATCATTTTTACATCAACAACGGGTGCAATTATCAACACTGCGATAATTAATGAAAGAGGTGCAGGCGAATTGGAAGTTTATTCTTCTGAGTTAAGCAAAGGTTTGTATCACTACACATTGGTTTGCGATGGTAAAGTTATAGCGACTAAGAAAATGGTGAAACAGTAGAAGTAATGTTTTCTAGATAAAAAAGCCTCTCAATAAACATTGCGAGGCTTATTTTTAAATAAATTTTTATTACTCTTTAACCAAGTATCTAAGTTTGAAATATGTTTTCGCTTATCCCTTTTTACCAAAACCGGCTTCATCCATTTCGCCAAGCAAATCCTCCGAAGAAAACAATATTGTAAAATAAATCGCCTATCAAAGTTCCTTTGAAGAAGGGAATAGCAGCTACATAACAATTCATCAATCCAGTGGAAGTGTATCCATAGTATCCTGTGGTCCAAGTACCGAAATTGGTAAGTAAGAAGAAGATAATGGGAACCCCGTTAAAGGAGGCTACCATTATTGTTTGACGTTGTTCTTTGCCACGAAGGTAGAATCCTAAACAAGTGATGAGAGCCATACTAGCATAAACAAAAATCATATCAGGATAAAATCCAGTTCCCAAAAAAACTTCAAATATGATGTCACTGATAAATATGGAAGTTATTGGAATTAAAAACGCCCATTTTTTTTCTATTAAATACGTCCCACCAAATAAAGCCATTGCAGCAAGCGGAGTAAAGTTTAAAGGATGTGGAAAGAAACGGGAAACGGCTCCTAATAGGATGAAGAGGATTAAAAACTTATTTCTGTTATCGAGTTGCATAGGTTCGTTGATTTAGGGCAAATATAAGCATACTATTTTTATTTAGATGAGCACATTGAAGATCTTATTGCTCCTCCGTCCAAATCTCTAAGGCTCTTTCTGCTTGTAAATGAAGCATCTCTTCTCCGTTTTTTGTTTGAGCCCTTGGAGCCTAGCTTTTTTTAGAAACAATGTTTCTAGCGGATTATAAATTAAATCGAATAGGAGATGTTCCTTTCCCAATGCCTTCAAAAGGAATATCAGGACAACCTTCCAAATTAGGATGCATGCCTAAAGGAGTCGTATTGATGATGAGGGTATGTTCAGCAATGAATGAAGGGGTTAAATCAGCATAAACGAGTACATTCTCATTCTCATTCTCACTCTCACTCTCATTTTCATTCTCATTCTCATTCTCACTCTCATAAGTTCGGGATACCATCTGAAAAGAAATATTTAATTTTTGCAAAATGAATTGCACCGCTTTTGAAGCACCGCCATTACCTAATATTAATGCTTTGTTTTGATGGGATTGTAGGAGGGGAGTGATGGATTTTTCAAAGCCAAAAACATCTGTGTTGTATCCCATTAATTTCCCATCCGCTAAAACCTTAACCGTATTTACGGCACCAATTTTTTTTACTTCCTCCGTACATCCATCTAAAAAAGGAAGAACCGAACGTTTATAAGGAATGGTAATGTTCATCCCATCCAATTTATATTCTTGAACTAGGTCACGAATTTCAGCAATGGAATCGGTCTCTAGGTTGATGTATTCATAGCCTTCCCACTTAGGATTTGAAAATTTTTGGGTGAACCATTGCTTCGACCAGGAATGGCCTAGCTTTTTTCCAATCAGCGCAAAGCGAGGCATTAACTTTTTGAAAATTTGCTTTTCAGAATACTGAAGACCATCGGAAGAACAGAAAGTACAATGATCATGATCACCACCAATTCAAAATGTTCTTTTACCCAAGGCATTTGTCCAAATAAATATCCGCAAATCGACATACTGCTGATCCATAAAAAACCACCTGCTATATCGTAAGGTAAAAATTTCGTTTTATAACTCATCTCGCCTAAACCGGCAACGAAAGGAGTAAAGGTTCTAACAATAGGAATGAAGCGAGCCATGATGATCGCCTTGGTACCATGCTTTTCAAAAAACGCATGCGTATCATCTAAATATTTTTGCTTGACAATTCTTTTTCCTCTAAACTTAACTTCGGTTGCGCGAACACCTAAAAACCGACCTACCGCATAATTTACATTGTCTCCGAGTATGGCTGCAACGGATAAAAGTCCAATAAGAATTCCTAAATTTAATCCAGTAGCTTCATTCGCACACAAGGCCCCAGCAGCAAAAGCAAAGAATCGCCTGGAAGAAAAGGCATCACGATTAATCCAGTTTCAACAAAGATGATCAGAAAGAGGATGCCATAAACAGCAACACCATATTCTGTAACCATGGTTGCTAAATGGTCGTTGATATGGAGTATAAAGTCAAGAATAGAATGCATAAATTGGAATTAAGCAACGATAATAGAAGGGTCAATCTCTTTGCTATAAGCCATGATTCCTCCCTTTAAATTATAAAGATTTTCATAACCAAAACGTTTTTCAAGCTCATTAATAGCAGCCGCACTTCTGGATCCACTTCTGCAATGAACGATAACAGGAACGTCTTTACGAATTTTATCGATGTCGGTAAGAAGGTTTCCTAGTGGAATCAAATCCCCATCCAAATTACACATATCAAACTCATGCTCTTCACGAACATCGATCAATTGAAAATCGACACCGTCTTCACGCATTTGTTTTAGCTCGGATACAGTTTTTTCTTTCATATCGGTTTTAATTCTGTTTTCTTGTTGGGTGTTAAATTTGGTTCTTCTACAACTGGAGAATGTAGCGACTTATCCAAATATTGAAAGAAGGTATCACTTCGTAAACCAAGGCGCAAAGTTTCTAAAGCAATTACTTCCTGAGGAGAAATATTTCCTAAGTTTACATTTGCTCCAAAGAGTTTGATGAAATAAGCTTGTTGTGATTTTTGTGGCGTTTCCCAAATGATCTTCTCTGGAGCCACCTTCGCAACAATTTTATTGATCAACACTACATGTGCTTTTCCATTAGGACGATAAATACCCACCGTACCACTTTCACGTGCTTCAGCAATCACTTTCCAGGCTCCAGCTTGCAATTCGGCCAACATCATTTCAATCCACTTATTAGGGCGAATTAAGATTCCTTCTTCTTTGGATCCCACTTCACTAATAACCGTGACACGTTTACTCAACCGCTCAATGTAATGACATTTTCAGGATGAGGCATGGTGATGGATCCGTCGGATACTTCAGCGTATTCCATCTTAAACTTATCCAATAAGCGAAGGTAATCTTCAAATTGTCCCCTCACTACAAAAGCTTCGAAAAGTGTTCCGCCAAAATATACAGGCATGCCCACCTCTCTGAAAAAAGCTAATTTATTTTCAAGTTTAGGAGTGATTAAAGAACTGCCAAAACCGAGTTTGATGATATCAATATAATCACCACTACCATCAATCAGGTTTTCACATTCTCTAATACTTAGTCCTTTGTCCATGACCATGGTTAAACCCGCTAAGCGTGGTTTAACATGTCGGTGCGGAATATGTGATAATTCAAAGTTCATGTTCCTCAAATTTATCTGTTATTTCTAATGATGTCCCCAATATGAGTGTCGAATTCAAGTGAAGGCAATAATTCAAATATAATAGCAAATCCAGCAGGGTATTTTTCCATCGTCTCAGCGAAACGAATATATGCATCTTGTTGGTATCCTGCTTGATAAAGATAAACCACTTGTCGATATCTTAACTCCTGATTATCATGATGATAAAAAAGAGCAGTGTTAATAATTTCAGAAGCTTCAAATGGTCGATTAAGCTCGGCAAGAAGCTCTGAATAGGAAATCCATCCATCTTCATTTTCAGGATCAAAATCAATTACTTTTCGGTAGCACTCTTCGGCCTCTTCATAATTGTTTAACCGGTACTCACAATCGCCCAAACCTAACCAATACTCTCCGTTTTGGTCATCCAATTCAATGGCTTTTTTGATGTAATGAATGGCTTCATACCAACGATCTTCTTCCTCGAAGGTGACGCCAATACCAAACCAAGCTTGCGACATTTCAGCGGAGAGTTTAACCGCTTTTTTATAGTAAGTGCGGGCGGTTTCAAACTCATGTAAATTCTCGTAACATTCACCAATATTGTAATAGGTAAAGGCATCGGGCTTACAATACTCAAAAGCAGTTTTATATTTTTCGATGGCTTCAGTGAATTTTTCTAAAAAGGATAAAGCTTGTGCCATGTCCAAGAGGGCAGGAGCAAAGTCTTCTTTAATGAGCAAGGTATAATCATAAGCGGTAATCGCATCTTCAAAAGAACCTTGCTTGGTGTATAAATCACCGAGGTAATACCAAAGCATATATCCGTAAGGATGTTCGTCAATGAGAAGCTTGTAAAATTCAATGCCTTCAGGAATGCGTTTGCTAAATTCCAAACTCAGTACCATTTCTTCCATGGCTACTTCGTTCGATGGATTGGCAAGTAAACAAAGTTTGTAGTAATCAACAGCGCGACTGTATTCCGACATGTTTTGATACGTAATTGCCAGACTCAAATAAATATCATCTTTTTGTTCATCGGCCATTTCTAATGCCTTGCGAAAACTTGCGAGGGCACTCGGGTATTTTTCAAGGGCGTTGTAAATATTCCCTCTCAACAAATGAATTTCAATATCAAATGGATTTACATGTTCTACCTTTTCCAAGAGGGTAAGTGCACCTTTTCATTGCCCATTAAGGCAAGGAGATGGGCTTCTTTTAAAGTAAAGTTTACCGAGTGAGGATGTAACGTAAAAGGCATACTTCGTCACTTCAAGCGCCTTTTCAAATTCAAGTCGCTCTATAAAATGATCTATTATTTTCACTAGTGCATCAACGTCAAAAAAGTAACGTTCCTGCTTCTCTCGCATTTTCTCGTATTTCTCTATGGATTGCTGGATATGCTCACTTCGCTCATCCATGTTTTCCATTTCGTCATCATCTTCCTCCATACAGTCGAATCTTGATGCAAAGGTAGGGCTTTTATCCTGTAACCTCATTCACTATTCCTCTGTTTTTACGCTGATGGATTTAAATCAAGTTAAAATTCGGTAGATTAATTTGTAATAAGTTAATTTTTAAATACTTAAACAATGTTTCTGGTGTAAGATTTTAGTAATTTATACTTGTCATTTTAGAGGCATTTTGTTCATAAATAAGATGGATACTTGGATGTTTCTATTCTAATCAAAAAGAGAAATCAATAACAATTTACATAGTAAAGCGTTGTAATTTTGTATGCTAAACAATTACTCTCTTCAGTCATAAATGCACAATAATAAATTAAAAGAGATAGTAGTAGTTGGTGCTTCTGGATTAATCGGTAGTAGGTTGATGGATTTATTGGTAGCTGATGTATCAGTTCACAAAATTTGGGTACTTTCTCGAAAAGAGGTCGAATGGAAACAAAAAAAGGTACAATGTATCATTACCGATTTCAATCATTTGGACCAGTATATTCCTATGGTAAAAGATGCTCATACGCTCTTTTGCTGTATCGGAACCACCATCAAAAAGGCTGGCTCTCAGGAAGCTTTTAGAAAGGTAGATTATCAAATTCCGCTCGATTTAGCAGCTATGGCAGAAAAAGCTAGAATCAATAAGTTTATTGTCATCTCTTCTTTGGGTGCTGATCCATTATCTAATAATTTTTATTTGAAGACGAAGGGTGAAATGGAAAGAGATCTAATCAAGGGATACAGTTTTCAAAAACTCGCTTTTGTTCGTCCTTCTTTACTCTTAGGTCCTCGACATGAGTTTCGTTTTGGGGAGCGTTTTGCCCAATTCTTCATGGTTCTTTTCTCTTTTTTGATGGTCGGAAAACTAAGAAAATATAAGCCCATCCACGATTTTAAAGTCGCCAAAGCCATGATCAGTATTTCCAATTCCCTCAACAATCAAAAGATTTATGAGTCGGAAGAGTTGGCTTATTTGGGGACTTGAAATTTCTGTAAACATTGTTTTTCGTAAGTGATATTGACAAGCTACAAGCTGCAAGCTTCAAGCCGCAAGAAAGCGTGAGATGCTAACTAATAGGCCAATTCATTTATGTCGCAAACAAATCCCGAAGGGATGACATGATTATAGAAGACGAATCGGCATCCCACCACCCAAAACCCCGAAGGGGTGATATGATAAAGCCGCGATGTTGTGATCGGATTACCAACGAAAATATATTTGAAAACTAGATTCATGTTGATTCAAATAATATTGATTGGCAATTTTTAACAGCCAATAATGTCACCCTTTCAGGGCTTTTGTTTTTGGATAAACCTGTTTTCTATAATCATTTCGCCTTCAGGTTTGATTAAATTCGTAATTAACATTGACCTCAAATAGGTCAAACCTCAATAGAAACGAAATTTATTTTTATTATCCTGACCCCATCGTGGTCACACAAATACTCGGGAGCAACCTGCGCTTTATTTATTAAAGCAGCATAAAACTTTAATAAAAAATCCCCAAAAAATAGGGTTCTATTCTTTTAACCAACCACCACTTTTTTCACTACACGTCCTTCATTGCAAAGTATCTCCAATAAGTAAAGCCCTTTTGAAAGTTTAGGGAAGTCCAATGTGAATGCATTTCCGAAATTTCTTTTTTCTTGAAAAAGCAATTGACCTTGCATGTTATAAAATTTACATTGTATTTCTTCGCAGGTTCTCCCTAATCTAACATTTATTGAGTGTTGTGTTGGGTTGGGAAATATTAATACATGACTTGATTGCCATTCTTCAACTCCAACACTTAAAGTATCGCACACACTACCAACAAGTGGACCTAAACGGTAGTTTGGGTGATAAGGAGGTAAGCCAGCATTAGGTGAAGGTAAGTAAAACGTATTAAACTCCATATTACAAAGTGTGTCTAAGCTATCGGGGGAATTAATTACTGACAAATTACATAAATAACAATGTCCGAAATATATTTTACCGTTGGGTGCTAGTTCAGGAAAACAAGCAGTGCTAGTAGAAAGAGGTGTAGATATTCCATTACAGCAACTACTATCAATAGGCGGATTTACTATTTGCCTACTACTCAGCACACCCCTGGTTGATAATATAAACTTAGGTCATACTGTAATGTTAATTCAGGAGGATTAAAGCTTCCACCTCTATACAAAAATCTTGAATTTGGTGAAAATGAACTATAGCCTTCAATAAACGATCCTGAATTAATCGGCAAAGGATCAAAAAAAAGACCCGAACATCTATCAAACTTATACAATATTAAATTATAATCATTTCGAATTTGATAGTAAGTAGTTCCATCAGGTGAGAAATTAGAAATAGCAAAATCAAACTGACTCATCTGGGGACCTATATTTTGCACACCTACATTCTGGACACCAATAGGAGAAAACATTAATCTTTTAAATGAATTATTGCAATTTTCCTTAACTAATAGCCACCAATCTCTCCCATTTGCATGTTTTACAGCAGACAATCCAGTTGCATGCACTAAGGTATCAACAAGGGCAATACTATTGGCTGATACAATCCCCCCCAAGCCGCCATTCAAAGTTTTGTCAAGAACAGTATAATAGAGATGGGTAGAAAGCCACCCCCACCCATTGGCGCATGGTCCAGAAGAGACTATCTGAAGTTCGGGTACGCAATAAAATAAAACAAACTTGTTTGTATCATCTGGCCACGGTAAGAAAATGTATTGATGTGTTCGGTTTAAGCCAGTAGAAGAATTCATTGTTGTATACGTAGTCTGAACAATCCCGCCTAGAATTGGTTGAAACAAACGATTATAAATATTTATCCCATTAGTGATAAAAAGTAAATTCCCATTTTGATCTGAAATATTAGCATTGGTATAATTAAATGGAATATAACCATTTGTTAAAGATACTTGAGGACTTTGACCTCCTGTTGGAAAATTAATTAAAGTGTTATTATTTATGGATCCGTATCCACTAGAAATAACCCAATTGGCATCATGGTACTGAGCAAAGCATATTTTTGTAAGGCTGTGAAAAAAGAGTAAAAAAAGAAATATATTTTTCATAGGTTAAAAGTACAAATAAAAATTAGATGGGAGATTAATTTGTAAAACTATACGATGGCTCTCTCATCATTCGGGTATAAATTTTTATTTGAATCAAATCTTTATAAAAACCAAAAAACCCTTTAACAATTCGATTTCTCTTCTCGTTAAAGGGTTGTTTTAAATAATGTAATCTTTGAACCTCTATGTAGAGGTGGTCTTTAAGTTTTATTCTCCAGTATTAGTAGGAACAAAATGCCTACAATTTCCATGCTCTTGGAGATGATGAATTCAATCAATACATTGAACGTATGTCGAGCATTAACCTGTAATGTTCCTTCTTTTACTTTTTCAGTAGAGTTTACCTCCTGAACATTAAAACTTGTTCGAATTGCTTCAGCTTCAACATTCACTTCCTTAAGTGGAATGAGGGGAATGTATTCACCTTTATACAAAACCACTTCGGTTAGGTACTGAGCTCTAGTCGGTTCTACGAATCCAACTTTTTGAATATCTCCATCATTATATATTCCTGAAGCATTGATAGTTACTTCGTTCATTTGAATGGATGGAATAAGTGATCCTTCATACGAAGTAGCTTCAACAATTGTACCTTCTGTACGACTTGCTGATATTTCCACTTCTTTTAATTGGATCGATGGGATCCAAGTATTTTCGAAACGAGCCGCTTTTACTATTTTCTCATCAGAAGTGATGGCAGCTTGCACTTGATAGGTAGCTGATGAAAGAAGTAAGAACAGAAACACTGCACGGGGGTTGAGGTTTGTTTTCATGGCTTTAATTTTAAAATCTCCTTTGAATTGAGATGAGTTTGTTTATCTTTTTTTCGACTCTGCAAATGTACATAAACGAAAAGGTACTTTGCAACACATAGTACCTTTAAAATGCTAATATGTTGATTTTAAGGAATATTATTTTTTAATGAAGGTTTCAATTTTGTCTAATTTTTGTAATTTTTTGAATTTTTAGTAAAGATGAAACGTTCTTTTTTTGCATTTAATATGGATGAGATGAACAAAGATGCATTGATGTTACAGGAATTGTAGTTATCTAAATGTTAAAAGAATTGCAATCCCGATAATTATCGGGAGGCAATCCCGATAGCTATCGGGAGGTGAATTGGTGATCCCGATAGCTATCGGGAGGTGGATTGGTGGATTGGTGAATTGGTGTCGCGAGGCTTCGCGATGGTGGATAGGTAAATTGGTGAATTGTTGTCGCGAGGCTTCGCGATAGTGTTGTGTGGCATTGCCTTAATGGTTCCGATTTCTATCGAGAAATGACGCGAGTCATCGCTCTCTTAATTTCCGTTCTTTGCGGTGGAAACATAGTTTAGTCCACTTTGTCACCTCTTCAATTTACCTCATCTTCAAATTTTCAAATTAGCGAATTTTCAAATTAATTAATCTCTTTTTAAAATCTTTTTCCATTTAATTCCGTTCTTTTGAAGTATGAACTTACTTCAACGAATCTTTCTATTCTTTTTCTTGATAACCACCCCAATGTCTTTATCAGCACAAAAGAGGGAAGTGATAAAATTGGATCAGCTCCTTACTATCCTTAATAATCAATCGGATTCGTTGCTCGTTTTGAATTTTTGGGCTACGTGGTGTAAGCCTTGTGTGGAGGAGATGCAAGAGTTTCTTCGAATTGAACAAGAGCTTGAAAACAAAAAGGTTAGGTTCATTTACTTGAGCCTCGACTTTAAGAGAGATTTTGAATCGAAGCTAGTCCCATTTGTGAATAAAAGGAAGATGATGAGTGATGTTTTTCTGCTCGATGAACCCGATTACGATGCCTGGATTAACATCGTGGACCCGAGTTGGCAAGGATCTATTCCCGCCACATTGCTTCTAACACCCAATGCCGAAAATCGTCATTTCCACGAAGGTCAGTTGACTTATCCTGAATTGAAAAAAATAATAAACACATACTTACCATGAAAAAATTAGCAGCGATAGTATTAGTGACTACATGTCTATTCCTCGTCTCGTTTACTTCCGATAAGAAAGGGTATCAAGTTGGAGATGATGTATCCGACTTCAATCTCAAAAGTACCAGTGGCGAAATGGTTTCCCTAGCCAGTTATAAGGAGGCAAAAGGCTTTATCATCGTTTTCACCTGCAATCATTGTCCATTTTCAGTAGCTTATGAGGATCGAATTATTGCACTTCAAGCAAAATATAAAGCGAAAGGATTTCCCGTTGTTGCCATTAATTCTAACAATAAGGATATAGAGCCCGAAGATTCTTATGAAGAGATGATCAAGAGAGCTGCCGAGAAAAAATTCAATTTCAATTATCTCTACGATAGCACTCAAGAAATAGCCCACCAATTCGGAGCCGCCCGAACCCCACACGTGTTCATCGTTGAAAAGCAAAAATCAAATTTGATATTGAAGTACATCGGTGCCATCGACGATAATACCGACGAGCCCGAAGCCGTAACCAAGAAATATGTTGAAACGGCTGTCGACCAAATTTTAGCTGGTCAAGAAGTTACTACCCCTATGACAAAAGCCATCGGTTGTACCATTAAGTGGAAGAAATAGCTTCTGGATGCTCGATTCTTGATACTCGATTCTGGATTCTAAATTCGTTATAAGCATCAAGCATCCAGCATCCAGCATCGAGTATCGAGCATCGAGCATCCAACATCGAGCATCGAGCATCCAACATCTAATAAAGTTTGTGGCTAAAACACTAATTTCGCACTCCATTTCTTATTAAAGTACTTAGCCAAGATGCCATTCAAAAGTCCCGACATTAGCTCCCTCGATCCGCGAAATTTTATCATTATCAAGGGCGCGGCCATGCATAATTTGAAGCATATCGATGTCGCCATTCCTCGAAATAAATTTGTAGTAATTACAGGACTAAGTGGTTCTGGAAAATCTTCACTAGCTTTCGATACACTGTATGCAGAAGGTCAACGGCGCTATGTGGAGAGTCTTTCTTCCTACGCCCGACAATTTATTGGCAGAATGGATAAGCCCCAAGTGGATTATATTTTGGGTATTTCGCCAGCTGTAGCTATTCAACAAAAAGTGAATTCTCGTAACCCACGATCAACAGTAGGTATAAGCACCGAAATTTATGATTACATCAAATTGCTTTTCGCACGAATTGGAAAAACCTTTTCACCCATTTCCGGAGAGCAGGTGAAAAAGCATAATGTGGCTGATGTGGTCGACTTCATCGTCAATTTTAGAGAAGGAAGATATTTAATTACCACTCCATTGCTTAAAACGGTGGGGCGAGATTTATCTGAAGACCTTAATTCTTTTTTGCAAAAGGGATTTACCAGGTTGTTGGTAGATGGGCAAACGAAAGATATTGAAGAATTTCTTTCCGAAGAGGTGGAAGTGGAAGTAGCTGTTAAACCCATCAAAAAAGCAGCAAAAAAAAAACGACGGCTAAAAAATCATCAAAGAAAAAAGTTGAAGTAGAAGGTCCCGAAATGGTGGAGCATGAGATCGTACCAGGCTTCTTCCTGCTTGTTGATCGAATTGCCATGAATCCAGAGCCCGATGAGGATTTGTTGGCGCGAATGTCGGATTCAGTACAAACTGCATTTAACGAGGGAGACGGAATCTGTAGGGTTTTTCAATTAGATGAAGATGGCTCAACTATCGAATACGATTTCTCTAATAAATTTGAGTTGGATGGAATCACGTTCGAAGAACCCAGTGTTCACCTTTTTAGTTTTAACAATCCCTTTGGAGCTTGCAAACGCTGTGAAGGTTTTGGATCTGTGATTGGCATTGACGAAGATCTCGTTATTCCTGATAAAAGTTTATCGGTGTATGATGGCGCCATCGTTTGTTGGAAAGGTGAAAAGATGAAACCTGGAACGATAAGCTCATCATGGCGGCTTATAAATTTGATTTTCCAGTTCATAAACCATACTACGAATTGAGTCCATCTCAAAAGGAAGTACTCTGAAAGGGAATGCGTTTTTTAAAGGACTAAATCACTTTTTTAAAACATTAGAAGAACAAACATTCAAAATTCAGTATCGAGTGATGTTATCTCGTTTTCGAGGGAAAACCTTATGTCCCGAATGTTTAGGAACCAGACTAAGAGCCGATGCGAACTTTATTAAGATAACAGGTCGATCAGTAACGGATATCGTTTTGATGCCTGTGAAAGATTGCTTAGCATTTTTTAAAAACCATTCAATTGAATGAAGCAGATGCAGCCGTAGCAAAAGAATTTTAACAGAAATCTTAAGTCGTTTGCAGTTTCTGGATGATGTGGGCCTTGGTTATCTTACCTTAAATCGTTTGAGTAATTCACTCAGTGGAGGTGAATCGCAACGGATCAATTTGGCAACCTCCTTGGGAAGTACCTTTGTGGGATCCATGTATATTTTAGATGAACCCAGTATTGGATTGCATCCTCGCGACACTCAACGTCTCATCACGGTATTGAAAGCATTGCAAGAAGTTGGGAATACCGTTATCATTGTAGAGCACGACGAGGAAATTATGCGGGCTGCCGATCAACTTATCGACATTGGTCCCATGGCAGGTACGCATGGCGGAGAGATGGTCTTTCAGGGAACATTTTCAGAGCTACTAAAAGATAAAGAGAGTTTGACGGCTCAGTATCTAAACAAGCAGGAAGAAATTGAAGTGCCCGCACAACGCCGTCGCTGGAAGAAATACATCGAAATAAAAGGAGCTCGTGAGAACAACCTTCAAAATGTGAATGTGAAGTTTCCAATGGGCATTATGACGGTGGTGACGGGTGTGAGTGGATCAGGGAAAACATCGTTAGTAAAGAAAATATTATATCCAGCCATCAAGAAGTTGCTCGGAGGTTACAATGAAAGCACTGGAAACTTCGATCATTTGTTAGGACATTACGGTGATATCATCGGAGCAGAGATGATCGATCAAAACCCAATTGGTAAATCGTCAAGGTCGAATCCAGTAACCACATTAAAGCGTATGATGAAATCAGAACACTTTATTCCGATTTGCCTTTAGCCAGAACACGAGGCTTGAAGCCTTCCCACTTTTCATTCAATGTGGAGGGTGGACGATGTGAAGTTTGTCAAGGGGAAGGAATGATCACCGTGGAGATGCAATTCATGGCTAATATTCACCTCAAATGTGAGCATTGCAAAGGGAAACGTTTTAAGTCGGAGATTTTAGAAATTGAATATCGTGGAAATAATATTTTTGATATTCTTAATCTGACGGTAGATGAAACCTTAGAATTTTTTTGCTGAGTACGAAGGACCGAAGTAAGTATAAAAGTTTACATCAAAAAATTAGCAATAAGATTCAACCTTTAGCGGGATGTTGGACTCCGGTATATCCGTCTTGGACAAAGTTCTTCCACATTATGGAGGAGAAGCACAGCGAATCAAATTAGCTAGTTTCTTAGGCAAAGGAAATTTTGCTACCAATACACTGTTCATTTTCGACGAGCCTCCAATGGTTTGCATTTTCATGATATCCGCAAACTATTGGCAGCCTTCAACGCCCTCGTTAAAAACGGAAACACACTCATTGTTATCGAGCATAATTTAGAAGTCATTAAATGCGCCGATTGGATCATCGATATGGGGCCAGAAGGAGGAAATCAAGGAGGAGAAATCATCTTTCAAGGACTTCCAGAAGATTTAATAAAGGAAAAGAGGTCCATCACTTCTAAGTTTTTGAGCGAGAAACTAGAGTAGGTGTATGAAGGTCAAGTCTTTTGCACCAAGATACCATTTTGAATTGGTAGCTAACTTATTAGTTTGTTTCTGTCTTAAACGATTAATAATCCTAAGATATCGAAGCATAACAAGATTAATTCAATACAAAAGGTATAGGATAACATTTAGATAGATAAACAAGATAAATCTTTACTTTCAATGAATATTAATTATTTTTCATGTATGATGCTAGTTGTTTAGATAATTTGAAGATTATATAATTTAGATTTGATTTGTGTAAATTTCAAATATGAAGATAATTTGATATATTTTTTTGGAGTAATGTGATTTTCATATAGTTTTATGCCTTGTACTTAGGGTTAGATATCAAATGATAAAGGAAGGTGTTTTATCTGATGCCAGTGTCGTGCTCAGAAATATAAGTAAAAAAACTCACATAATAATGAATCATAAATTGTAATAGATGCAAAGAAGTATCATTGATAATTTTTAAAATTTTGAAAAGTAAATCTTGATCAAATGAAAAACCAATCTTTAGATGAAGCTTCGTTATTAAGAAATCTGAAAGAAGCATTAGATTATAAATATGCGCTCGAGGAATCTTGTATTGTAGCCATTACCGATCATAAGGGAATTATAAGTTATGCGAACGACAATTTTTGTAAAATTTCAAAGTATAGCAAGGAGGAATTGATAGGCAAGGATCATCGAATCATTAACTC
>JADKFA010000016.1 GCA_016717725.1 Bacteroidota bacterium | reverse complement strand
CGAGAAGCTTTAAGCGCGTCTTCGATAAGAACGTTAATATTTACTTCTTCGCGTTCTTTTCCATAGTTTGTGGAATGCTCCGACATACTTTTTACAATTTCACTCGCTCTAATGCCATGCATGGAGATTCGTTCGAGGTTGCCAATAAGATCCGTGCATAATTCCTTAGCTTCTTCGTCGGTGGTGAGGTCAGAAACTTCCTGTAGTAATTCAAAGATACTGCTGAAAAATTATTAACGAAATTCAACGGGTTCATTAATTCATGGGCAATACCTGATGTTAATTGTCCGAGTGATGCCATCTTTTCGTGATGGATCAATAAACGTTGTGTCTCTTGTAATTCTTTTAACGCAAGTTCTAACTCTCTTGATTTTTGCTCTACGTTTTTCTTTTCTTCCACAATTTGACGAGTGCGTAATTCAACTAACTCTGTTAATTTCTGCTCTCGACTTTTATATTCATCTACCACCGCATTATTTTGATTGCGGAGTCGGTTGATGAGTTCTTTCATCAACATTCGATTCATGGAAGGATGCGATCCCAGTAAACTAAAGAAATCTTTTTCTCCAATTCGTAAAATGATTGCATCTGATGCTGCTGAAACTGATGCGGTACGAGGAATTATCGATGATAGAAGCTTCATAAAATATTCTCCAACTTTCAATACTGCAAATATGATGGATCCATCATGTACTCGAAGCGTTCCCGATTCAATAATGTACATACTTTCTCCAGCATCCCCTTTTTTGAATAAGGGTTCGTTTTCTTTTAGATGAATGCGATCTACAACCTTTGCAATATGCTCAAGAAGTTTTAAGTCGGCGGACTTGAATAAACTTGTTCTGCCAAGAAGAGAAACTAAATGCTTACGATCTTCGCCCAGTATTTGAGCATTCATATCCGTCATGTCAATCAAGCCATGATTTCCGGACGACTCTCTTAAGAGTGCTTTTATTTCTTCGAGGTTATTTAATTTTCCTTTGTTACGAAGGGCATAGGCAGCATCCGTAAAATAAACATGGTTCTCCAAAAATTCTTTTTCCAAAGCGTACCATTCCACTAATTTAATGGCTTTCCCGTGTTCTAATAATTCTTGTCGGAGTAATTGTGAAATGGAAAAAAAATCGGCTCTTCCAATATAATCTAAGTCGGCATCCCGAATAATTTTATGAAAGAGTCCTTGTGGTTGTTTCGATGTGTCGGTAGCTAAAATGAGATCTTTGATTATTTCGATCTGTGTAGTGTCGTATCCAAAAGTGGGCAAATGTTTTTCTGCGAATGCAGCACCCACCGGTTCATTCTTTTCGTATTGTGTTACAAATCCTGTGTCGTGAAAAAGAGCTGCTGTTTTAATCAATAGTGATGATTCTTCATCCAGTTTTTCAAGCAAACAAAGCCGTTCCGAAGATTTAATTACATTTTCGGTATGAAATACATGATGGTAATGAATGGTTGTCGCCAAGTTTTTATGGAGATAATCCAACACAAATTTTTCGGCTTCAGCGTAATTCATATAAAATGGCGATTGTTCTCTAATTTGATTTTAAAAATAGTAATTTATTTGAATATACTCGTTAACCCATGGAATTAATAATTCACGTGGTATTGTTAGTAGAGGGAGTGAGATATTGAGGAGCGTAGGTCAGTCTCAATAAGGGGGAGTAACTAATGAATGAGAATAGAATGAAATGAGTGAATGAGATGATATGGAGAAGGGGGCTTTTAAGTAGTTCTAATACTGAATATCCCGAATTCCCAATTTGATCTCTTCTTGTTGGGCCGTATCTAATATTTTTAGAAAGATGAACTCTCTTTTTTCACTGAAATAAGTAAAATCAATGGATTCAATGAAGAAAATAAATTTCATCTCTATACCTTGGATGGAGAAATTTTCAATATGAATATAGGGTGGTGTGGTATTGGAAACATAATCAAGATTCCTAAGAAGGGAAAGAATTTCTTGCTTGAATTTTTCAATTTTTATAGTTGGCGTATCAAAACGGATGAGCAAAGTGAAGCTTGCTCGAATCATGTTGCGCTGACTCACATTTTCTACATCCGAATCAATCATTTTTTTGTTGGGAATGGAAAAGATGGTTCTGTCAAGAGTACGGATTTGTGTGCTTCTAAATCCAATTTTTTCTACAGCCCCTTTTACACTTCCCGCTTTTACTAAATCACCTGTAGAAAATGGTTTGTCTAAAAAGATGGTGAAGGATGCCAATAAATTTTCAATGCTTTCTTTCGCTGCAAGGACTAATGCAAAACCTCCGATACCCAAACCAGCAATGAGCGAGGCAACATTCACCTCGAAGATGGTACCGAGGATGACAAAGAAACTCAAAATAATTACTATTATTTTGATGGCTTCTCGCATGAAGGGAATTAGTTTATTGTCGTTTTTGGAATCTTGTATTCCAACGCGATGCGCCAATACAATACCAAAGAAATCGATACAACGTAAAACGATCCATGTAATCGAAATGAAAATGGACAATTGAAATGCTCTCCAGATAATAAGTCGTATTCCAAATTTTTCTTCTGATGGAAGATGCCAGCTTTCAGGATAATGTAGTTGCTTGCAAGCAAGGTATACACTGAGTAATAATAATAAATAACCCAAATGGCTTGCGAAGTAAATGGCGAAGCATTTTTACATCTACTCCCGCTACACGTTTTTTTATGGCGCGGTAAATAAGTCCGGATAGATGGAAAGAAACAAATCTTTTAAAATGATACCAGAAAGAATGATGGTGAAAAACAACAGGTAGCTGCGAACATCATTCTCAAAATATACCTGGTTTAACCAATTTTCATCCATCTTACAAAATTCTATTTTATAATAATTGCTTCAATGCAATTTCGTATCCGCTAGCCGTTATATCTTTTTTGCCTTGATTGATTTTGTAGATATTGTCAAAGGCTTGATGAATAGTTTTGGCAACGTCGGTAAAGATTCCTTCAGCAGTTACTTCTTTCGGATTACTCATCAAATAAGCAAACACTCTCGCCATTCCGCAGTTGGAAATAAAATCGGGGATCACACTCATATGATGATCCGCAAATCGACTTATCGGTCCAAAGAAAATTTCAGTATCTGCAAAGGGAACATTCGCTCCACAAGCAATTACTTTTAATCCACCATCATACAAATCACTGGCTTGATCAAGAGTAACTAAACGGGAAGCGGCAGCAGGAATAAATACATCAGCTTTCTGTTTCCAAAATGATTCTTGAATATCATCTACCTTGGTAAATCCTTCAAACATATTTTTTGTTCGTGAATGAAAAAGGCTGATGACTTCATCATGCGTAAATCCATTTTCATTTAAAACGCCACCACTACGATCTACAATTCCTGTGAGTAATCCACCGGCTTGGGAGAGATAATAACCTGCTGCTGCTCCTACATTTCCCCATCCTTGTACCAATACTTTTTCCCTTTAATATCATCTCCTTGTAACTTGTAAAAATGAATTACCGATTGAGCAACGCCATAACCCGTAATCATATCAGCAATGGTGTAAGATGAACCTGCAGGAACATAACGAGCATCATCCACCATCAAACTAACACCTTTTTGCAGTTTTTGAATTCTTTCTGATCGTTCTGTTCCTTCACTTTTGAAATGACCATTCACCACACCTTCTTGCGGATGTAATAATCCAAGCTCAGCAGTAATGGGAATTACTTCGTGAATTTCATCTACAAAAAGATCGCCGCCTGTACCATAATAATTTTTTAGTAAGGGCATAGCAGCTTTGAACCAACGTTTCAAAACTTCTTCTTTTCGTGGATCACGGGGATCGAAATTAATTCCAGATTTTGCTCCTCCGATGGGCGGACCTGCTACCGTGAATTTAATTTCCATGGTTTTTGCTAATGATTCCACCTCACGTCGATCTAAACCTTTTCGCATACGAGTTCCACCACCAGCAGCACCACCACGTAAAGAATTGATTACGATCCATCCGAAGGCTTCCGATTGCGGATCATTCCATTCGTAAATTATTTCAGGCTTCTTATCTTCAAATTGTTGGAGCAAGGTTAACATCTTTTCTTGATTGAATTATAGTGCAAAGAAATCTATTTTCACTCTATTAATGAACTAGATTCCCAGCGTTGGTAATTTATAAGTTATTTTTTTTTGATTTCCGATTTCGCGAATGATTGATTTACTGATGGTTGTGGCGAGCCATGGCTGATGAAGAATTAATTTTTCTTCGTAAGTATTCATGCCTAGTAAATAAATTCCTCCATGTGTATCCGGACCCACACAAAAATCCAAGGGTCGAATGCTGAGCATCGCTTCTTCGATATGTTTTGTAGACAATAGTGATGGCAACGAAAAAACGCCAATTACTTTTCTATATCCTTCGTTGAATTTTTTTGAATACGCAGCGCATAAATAGTTTTCAATTTCTGTTGAATGCAAGTTACTATTAGGCCAATCATTGGCAACTTGAATTCCATCAGCCTGTAAAATTTCAAAATTTAAATTGTGAAGAGAAATTAATTCTTGAATAGCAAGTTGTGTTGATTCATTGAACATTAAAGCTGGATGAATCCCTGTTTTTATTCCTGTAAAAAAGAGGATGGCGCAGGTCTTGAAATATTCGTTCATAATATTGCAATTAATCGACTTACTATTTTACTCAAGATGGGATCAGCACTTTCCGCAATAGCAATAATTTCTTCTAATGTAACCGGTGACAAATGATCGGGATCACATACATCGGTCAACACGGAGATACCAATACAGCGCATATTCATGTGTCGAGCAACAATAATTTCGGGCGTTGTACTCATGCCGACCGCATCGGCGCCTATGGTTCTCAAATATCGATACTCCGCTCTTGTTTCCAGCATAGGTCCATCTACAGAAACATAAACGCCCTCTTGCAATCGTATCGAATTTTCTGCTGCTATTTTCTTGATATCTGCTCTTAGGTGGACATCATAGGGTGCACTCATATCAGGAAACCTTGGACCCATCTCCTCGTCATTTTTCCCAATTAGTGGATTCGTGCTTTGCAGGTGAATATGATCTTCAATGAGCATCAATTCTCCTTTTTTGGTAAGATGGGTTTAAGGCTCCCGCAGCATTGGACACCAACAAAGTGTTAACGCCCAATTGTTTCATAACTCGCACAGGCAGAGTGATTTGTTGCATGGAATAACCTTCATAAAAATGAAAGCGTCCTTGCATAGCGATCACTTCTTTTCCTTCAATGGTCCCGAAAAGGAGTTTACCTTTATGCGATTCCACCGTGCTCGTCGGAAAATGAGGGATCTTTGAATAATCAATAGCCTCTCTGATCTTGATGGATTTAGCCAGCTGATGCAGCCCTGTACCCATAATTATTCCTATAGCACCTTGAGGAGATGCGAATTTTTTTAAGAAATCACTTGATTGAATAATTTCTGAAGTCATACGCCAAAATTAGGTGATAAGAACGATGAAAAACGGCTACATTTGCACTTCATTCGAAAAAGTTTATGATTCAGTTAGCGTATATCCGTGAAAACAAGCAGGATGTAATCAACAGATTAGCCATTAAAAATATAGATGCAGCAGCAGCTATAGATGAAATTATTACTCTTGATCAAGAAAAAAGAAAGGTTCAAACGGAAGTAGAATTGCTTTTGTCAGAGCAAAATACCTTGGCTAAGCAAATTGGCGAGTTGTTTAAATCGGGAAAGAAAGCGGAAGCTGATGATATGCGTAATCGCAGTACTGCCATTAAAGAATTGGCTAAAGGATACGAGGAGAAATTGGCAAAGCTTGAAGAGGATTTAAAAAGTGCTTTGGTTGTTCTTCCAAATATTCCATCTCCCTCTGTTCCTCCTGGTAAAACACCTGAAGAGAATGAAGTCGTTTTCTTGAATGAGAAAAATATGCCAAAGCTCGATGAGGATGCATTGCCACATTGGGAATTGACAGTGAAGTATGATATTATCGATTTTGAATTAGGAAATAAAATTGCAGGTGCTGGATTTCCCGTTTACAAAGGTCAAGGAGCAAAATTGCAAAGAGCATTGATCAATTTCTTTCTCGATCAAGCAACCAAAGCGGGTTATTATGAAATTCAACCTCCCATTTTAATCAATGAAGAATCTGGTTTTGGTACCGGACAACTTCCCGATAAAGAAGGGCAAATGTATCATGTAACGGCTGATAATTTATATTTAATTCCGACTGCAGAAGTTCCAGTAACCAATATTTTTCGTGATACCATTGTTAAAGCAGAAGAGATGCCCATTAAGTGCACGGCTTACACACCTTGTTTTCGCAGAGAAGCAGGATCGTATGGTGCGCATGTTCGTGGATTGAATCGCTTGCATCAATTCGATAAAGTTGAAATTGTTCAAATTGCTCATCCCGACTCTAGTTATAAAATTTTAGAAGAGATGAGAACCTATGTTTGTAGTTTGTTGGATCTACTCGAGCTTCCTTATCGAACCTTGAAATTATGTGGTGGCGATATGAGTTTTGCATCGGCATTAACCTATGATATGGAAGTGTGGAGTGGAGCACAAAAAAGATGGTTAGAGGTGAGTTCTGTATCTAACTTTGAATCTTTCCAAGCAAATCGATTAAAATTACGTTATCGTGAAGGAAATGAGAAGCCTGTATTAGCACATACACTAAATGGCTCTGCCTTAGCGTTACCTCGTATCGTGGCATCTTTATTAGAAAATAATCAGAGTAAGGACGGAATTCGTATCCCTGCTGCTTTAGTTCCGTATACTGGATTTGATATTATTAAATGAAAAAAATACTTATATTTTTAATTCTCTTTATTGCGCTCGGATCGCAAGTAGTATTTGCGCAGCCCGGACAATCGAATGCTGAGTTAGCTAATCAATATTTTAGTACAGGAGAGTTTGATAAAGCGGTTGTTTACTTTGAAAAATTTTATGATCAGGATCCGCTTACTGCTTATTCGGGATATTCTAAGTGTTTAATTGAATTGAAGGATTTTGATAAAGCAGAAAAATTAATTCGAAAGCATCAGAAAAAATTTCCACAAGATCCTTCTATTCGCCTCGATTTAGGTTTGCTTTATGATGTAGAGGGAAAGAATAATGATGCAAAGAAGGTGTATGAAGAGGCAATCAATAATTTGAAGCCCGATATTAATCAAGTGAATGTGTTGGGAAATGCATTTACAAAAAATCAGATGTTCGATTATGCAGTTGCCACTTATTTAGAAGGAAGAAAATTATTAAAAGGTGCTTATCCATTTTCATTTGAGTTAGCTGAAGCATACGGTCAATTGGGGAAATTCACTGAGATGGTGAATGAGTATATTACCATGATTGATTTTAATCCGGGTTATCTTCCCAATATTCAAACCATCTTGCAAAATAAAATTGCGAATGATTTGAGTGGGAATATGAGTGATTTAGTGCGTCAAAGTTTGTTGAGGAGTATTCAAAAATATCCAAATGAATCGAAGTATAGTGAGCTCTTGCTATGGTTGTTTTTGCAAGAAAAAGATTTTGAATCGGCATTTATTCAAGCAAAAGGATTGGATAAGCGTCTTGCTGAAAATGGCGATCGCCTATTGAATTTAGGTAGGACAGCCGTAAGTAATAAAGATTTTTTAACTGCTGAAAAATGTTTTCAGTATGTAGTTGAAAAAGGATCGTTGAATATTAATTACACAACAGCGCGCATGGAATTGATCAATGCGGTGAATGAGCGAGTTACTACTTCTGGAAATTATACGCAAGCAGATTTGCTCCGTCTCAAACAAGATTATATAACAACTTTAAGCGAGTTAGGGAAAAATGTAGCGACGGCTCCGCTCATTCGTGGATATGCTCACCTAGAAGCATTTTATTTATTTAATACGGATACTGCAATCGATTTATTAAATGAAACGATTGAGTTGCCTAATTTGAAATCGCAGTTTAAAGCAGAATGTAAATTGGAGTTAGCCGATATTTATGTTTTTGATGGATTGGTTTGGGATGCTGCACTCTTGTATGGTCAGGTAGATAAGGATTTTAAGAATGATATTTTAGGTCGCGAGGCAAAGTTTCGTAATTCAAGATTGTCATATTACTTGGGTGAGTTTGATTGGGCAAAGGATCAACTTAATGTATTGAAAGCAGCCACGAGTCAGTTAATTTCTAATGATGCGTTGTCATTGGCATTGTTGATTACCGACAACACAAATTTAGATACATCCAATGCTGCGATGATTGTTTATTCTAGAGCTGACTTGTTAGATTTTCAAAATAAAGATAGTCTTTCCTTAATGGTGTTGGACAGTTTGATCAATGGATTTCCCAATCATTCACTCACCGATGAAGCATGGTTTAAGAAAGCGCAAATCTTAAAATCGAAAGGTAGATTTACAGAAGCGCTTATCTATTTACAAGATATTATTGATAAGTATCCTGAAGATATTTTAGCGGATGATGCCCTATTTCAATTGGCAGATATCAATGAAAATAAATTAGACGATAAAGAAAAAGCAAAAGTGTTGTATGAAACATTGCTCACAAAATATCCAGGAAGTCTTTTCGTAGTAGATGCAAGAAAACGATTCAGAGCATTGCGCGGAGATAAAATTAATTAATTGAGTTGATGGTTGTAACAATCATCACAAATGAAGTTTAGAAAAATGATTATCTACAATGTAACGGTAAGTATTGACGAAGATGTTTCGGTGGAGTGGTTGAAGTGGATGAAAGAGAAGCATGTTCCAGATGTATTGAAGGTGGGAATATTTTTTGAAGCACGTATTTGTCGGGTATTAGCGGAAGAAGTTGGTGGATTCACTTACGCAATTCAATATACTTGTCACGACATGGAGAGTTACGAACGATACCGTGATGAGTTTGCACCAGCATTACAAGAAGATGCCGCGAAAAATTACGGAGGAAAATTTACTGCATTTCGCACTTTATTGGAAGTAGTATGACGTGGAAGCCGGGCGATGTAAGAGCCAAGAAATTTTTAGGTCAGCATTTTTTGAATGATGAGGATACCGCTCAGGCGATTGTTGATGCTTTAGAGTTACCAGACGGTGTTACCGATGTGTTAGAGATTGGTCCGGGAATGGGAGTGCTTACTAAGTATTTGCTACCAAATAAGGCATATACTACCTATGCCGTAGAGCTTGATCGTGATTCTATTCCTTATTTGAATTTGCATTTTCCAGAATTGAAGGATCGATTGATAGAAGGTGATTTTTTGCAGATGAATTTAGACGAGTTGTTCGAGAATCAGTTTGCAATCATTGGTAATTTTCCTTATAATATTTCTACGCAAATATTATTTCGCATATTAGAATTCAAGAATAAAGTGCCACTGATGGTGGGAATGTTTCAAAAGGAAGTTGCTGAACGTATTGCTTCTCCTCCTGGAAATCGTGACTATGGAATTTTAAGCGTGTTGTTGCAACCTTGGTTTGATATTGAATATTTATTTACGGTCGATCAACATTTATTTACTCCACCACCGCGTGTGAAGTCGGCCATTTTAAGAATGAAACGCAACGATCGTATGACCATGCGCGTGGATCAATCTTGGTTTACAACTGTGGTTAAAGTTGGATTTAACCAACGCAGAAAGACGTTGCGTAATGCTTTGCGTCCTATTTTACCTGCTGATTTCTCGCATATTCCTTATCTCGATTTAAGAGCAGAAGCATTGAGTTGGCAAATGTTTGAAGAACTCGCTGTTTTGTTGAAATCAAATTAGTATTTTATAAGTACGTTGTAATTTTGATTGTGTCATCGTCAAGGTAAATAATTGGTCACTGTGAATCATTTTATTGTGAGTTTTAATGTAAATAGTATAGATTGCTTTTTTAACTTTCCGTAGCGGTTGAAATTATGGCTCTCATTGAATTAACAAAACAAGGACTTTATTGTGCGCAAGCAGATGTATACATCGATCCATGGAAGTCGGTTCCGAAGGCTTTGATTACACATGCTCATTCGGATCATGCACGCAGTGGAAATGGATTATATGTTGCACACGAACACTGTATACCATTATTGGATCTGCGTTTAGGAAAAATCAATTCTCAAGGTGTGAAATATGGTGAGGGTATCCATTGTAATGGCGTTCAAATTTCATTTCATCCTGCAGGACACGTTCCCGGTTCGTCTCAAATTCGAGTAGAATATAAAGGAGAAGTTTGGGTGATTTCAGGAGACTATAAATTAGAAGATGACGGTGTTTGTAGTCCTTTTGAGTCAGTGAAATGCCATTCGTTTATTTCGGAATCAACTTTCGGACTTCCTATTTATAGGTGGAAAGAACAAGGTGAAGTGTATAGTGAAATTAATAGTTGGTGGAAGCAAAATGCTGCCGATGGAATTGTTTCTGTGATCATGGCCTATAGTTTAGGGAAAGCGCAACGTATTTTAATGCATCTGGATCAGGAAATTGGGCAGGTGATTGTGCATCCGGTGGTAGGTGCGATGAATGCTGCAGTACGGAACTTTACTCCCGACCTTCCCGCCGATTTGATTTGGCATAAGGATCTAACGGTATCGAATTACCGAAATGCTTTGTTAATTGTTCCCCCTAATTCTGCACAAGTTATGCTAGAGATGTTTCATCCTTGTTCTATCGCTTTTGCATCCGGTTGGATGAATTTCAGAGGAGGGAAGTATCAAATGTCGGCGGAGCGTGGATTTACACTCAGCGACCATGCCGATTGGCAAGGATTGAATAAAGCAATTGATTCCAGTGAAGCAGAACAAGTTTTTATTACACATGGATTTACAAAGCCCTATGTGAAGTGGTTGAGAGAGCAAGGCAAGGATGCATATGAATTGGAGACATTGTTTAACTCACATATGGAAAGTGAAGAATGAAGAATTTCGCCAATTTATATCTAGCTCTTGAACAAGAAATTCGCAGACAACGAAGAGTAGAAGCTATTGCGAATTATTTAGGAAGCGTGAGTGAAACAGAAGGTGCAATTGTTTGCTCCATTATGATGGGTGTAAAGTTAAAGGCAGAAATAAAGAAAGAAGAGTTAAAATTATTAGCATGTGACTTAGCGGATATTAATTCATGGATGTTTGACGAATGCCTTTCTCATGGGAATAATTACTTAGATACAGTTTCTTTGATTATTCCTTCTCCTAAAAGCAATGAACATAAAAGTTTGAACGATGTTTTTTTGCTTTTAGAATCGATAAAAAAAATGAATGTAGATGATCGACAGAAGGCAATTCTCGACTATTGGTCGGTTTTAAATTCTGAGAAGAGAATTGTTTTTAATCAGTTGCTTTGTGGCGTTTTTAAGTTTAAAATTTCTTTCGATGAATTGGTTGAAGCTTTCACATTGTGGAAAGGAATTGAAAAAGGGGTTATCGGTCTTCGACTTTCTAAATGGATTCCGTTGGAATCGACTTTAAGTGATTTGCGTAAACCCCTTCTTGAAAGCGAAAGATGGACTTTGCCTGAGTTATTTTATGAGTTTCAGGATTGGTCGGATGATTTGAAATCATTATTAGACTCAACTGCTTTTAAAGCAAGATGGGCGATGGATGGGCTCGAAGTTCAAGTTGTAAAAATGAATGGCGAAATCTTTGTGTGGGGACAGAAACAAAAGTTATTATTCAATCGATTTCCAGAGATAGAAAGTATATTCCTCGCCCTTCCTGATGGTTGTATTGCTAGTGGAACTATTGTCGGCTGGGATAAAGACGGGGCGGATAAAGTCATACTTCAACAGCGTGAAAGTAAAAAGCAAGTGACCACAAAAGTGATGACTGATTTTCCAATTCGATTTTTTGTTTCGGAGTTTATTCAAAGGAAAGTGGATGCATTCAACATTGAAAAATTGGAAAAATCAGCACAAGATTTATTTTTCGAGCTTCTGGATGATCCCAACTCGCTGTGCTTTTGGAATGAAGCGATTGATTTCACCACTTGGGATCAATTGGATAATTATCAAACTAAACATCGCTTAAAAGGAAGTATTGGTATGGAGATATTTTCAAAAAATACTTTAAAAGATTCATCCATCCAACCGAAAAAGTATTTAAAGAAAAATGATTCGCATACCTTGTTACTCACTTTGCTGTACGTAAAGTTAGGAATTTATAGTAGCGATCGAGGTGGTGAAGAATACACTTTTGGAGTACAGCATAATTCTATCTGGCTTCCCATTGCTAGAGTTGCCGAATTGATGATTGAAGAAGATCGACTCTTTATACATGAGTTTGTTAAGCAAAATACAATCGAGAAATTTGGACCGGTGCGGAATATTAAACCAACCTTGGTTTTTGAAGTATCCTTTACATCCATCTTCCGAAATGAAAGGAAAAAGGCAGGAGTAGAATTAATTAATGCAACCGTTAAATGCAGACATAATCATTTATCCATTGATGACGCACATCAATTAAGTGACGTGATGAATTTGTTTTCTGGTAATAGTGATTAAAACGTTAACATAATTTGTCCCATTAAATTAAATTCAGCTTGCGGATAGTAGAAGTTTTCTCGTATTCTTGAATTATCATAAATATAACCATACGTATATCCATTGGAAACATACAAGGAGCTAAATATATTATTAAGCAAAATATTAAATTTAATTCTTGGTACATTCGGTTTAACGATGTTGTACGATAATCGAATATCTCCAACGAAGTAAGCTGGGATTTCACTTTCCTTGCTTTCTGTATTGTCTAAATATTGTTGTGAAACATATTTAGTGATAAAACTAATTTCACTGTTTATTGTAGGACTGTAGTGAAGTGCTCCAGAAGCGATCATGGATGGAGAAAATGCAATGGTTGTTTTGTTGTATTTTATTTTTTCCTGTCCGAGATAATCGAAATTCACATCATAGGCGTCAACGAATTCAGTGAAAGTCGGAATTTTATTTTCACTTAAAGTAAAATTCCCTTGAAGCACTAATTTTTTGTGTACTTGAACAGCCGCTTCTAATTCGATACCCATGCGATAACTTTCTTTGATGTTGCTTCGCGTATAGCTTCCAACATCATTCACTTTTCCAGTTAGAATTAATTGATCGGTATAATCCATATAATAAAGATTGACACTTGCACTTATTGTTCTTCCCGACCATTTTACTCCAGTTTCATAGTCGATCATTTTCTCGGGGTTGGGACGAGAAAAGTTTGATGTCTCGATGTAATCACTTCTGCTGGGTTCTTTTTGAGCTACGCTAGCTGAAGCATAAATTTGAATATTAGTATTGGGCTGATAGGTAATTCCTGCTTTAGGATTGAAAAAATTGTGTTTCACTTCTTGTTGGAAAAAACTTCCAAATTCATTGGGGCCCAAGAAAGAGTAGTTTACATGACGAAACTGTAAATCTCCATAGATGTTAATTTGTTTTGATAATTGGATGTCGGCTTTGATGTAAGAATTGATATCATCTTTCGTTGCTTTATTTTCATAGTATTTATCGGTCAACTCAGCGCTGCCTGCATTTCGAGCCCAAATCACTTCTCCAAAATGTTTTCCGTCATAGCGATTGGCAGCTCCGCCAATATTCAATTTTAATTTCTCCGTAATATTTCCATTAACGCTCCAAGTAATTCCATAAAACCAGTTGTCGAGCCATCTTCTTCTCACTAAATCTGAATGTGTGATGAGTGAATCAGCAGAACTTGCAGTTGAGATATTGTAACTCGCTAATTCTTGATTTGATTTATATTCTTCATAATATCCCTTCCCTTTAGTAGCATGTAAACCAATATTTGCTAGCCACGACTTGCCAATATTTCTACTTGCTAAAAGTTGATAATGATCTTGCTGGTAATTATCGTTCTGATTTTTGTAGGTGTAATAATTATAAGTGCGACCACTGGTTAATAAATTATTCGCTTCTTCTTCACTCAATCCGTTTCGATCGATGTAATCCATCATGCCTTTTACATCATCATTTAATCTGCTTTCCGGAATTCCATTCCAACTTTGATAGGTGATTTCCTTTCCTGAAAAAATATTTAACCGAATTAAATTTTTATTGTCGCGATAGGCAGTACTGAGATAAAACGATTTTAAATCCGATTTACCTCGATCCATATAGCCGTCGCTTACTAGTTTAGAAAGTCGACCCTCCATGGAAAAATGATTTTTTAATAGACCTGTCCCAAATGAAATATTATTTTTTAGCGTATTAAATTTTCCGAATGCATTTGATGTTTGCAAAAAGGCTGTGTCGCTCAATTGTTGCGATAAAATATTAATGGTTCCACCAAAGGCTCCACTTCCATTGGTACTTACACCTGCCCCTCGAGTGACTTCAATATTTTGTGTTGAGCTAGCGAAGTCGGGAAGATTCACCCAGTATACACCTTGTGATTCTGCATCGTTTAAAGGAATACCATTGATGGTTACATTTACGCGAGTAGCATCGCTTCCTCGAATTCGAATTCCAGTATATCCAATTCCATTTCCAGCATCTGATGTTACTACAGCACTAGGTAAGAGTTGAAGTAAGTATGGTAAATCTTGACCTGTATTTAATTTTTCAATTTCTTCTTTGCTCAGTGTTTGATTTGCCATTGCAGAAAGAGATCCAGTTCGAGTCGATTTCACCACGACTTCATCGGTCAAAAATGGTTTAGTGCTTAATTGAATATTAAAAGTTGTTTCACCTGCCATATTTACTTGGATGATGGTGTCATTATAGCCTAAAAGCCTGCATTGAACTTTGATAAGTCCATCTTTAAGTTTGTAAAATGCAAAGTTTCCAGATTTTTCAGATGTTATTGTATATTGAGATTGTTCAATATGTAAAATAACTCCTGGAAGCCCAATATGGTTTTCATTAGTAACAATGCCTGATAATTTTGATTGCCCATGACAAAAATGGGAGATAGCTAGAAGGAGACAGAGTGTGAATAGAGTTTTGAATTGCATTGTGATTTCGTTTTAATAGGGTACGCAGAAAAGCGAAATCGCTACACTTCCTCCGTCGGTACTAACCGAATCAGGTCGTATGGGTGTGATCTCAGCCCTAGTGGGCACCCCAGTGTTTGGGTCAAAGATATTAAAAAGAGCTTTAACCGTTTAAATATTTACGTAAATAGTTGTTATTTAAATCTTCTCTTTATATACCTTTATACCTTCCTAAACAATACTACCTATGCTTTACTTTTATCGCTCACTCATCAAGCTTTCGCGAAGTGGCTCGCTGCTACTCGTGCTTTTATTTCACTTGCAATTAGCTCAAGGGCAAGTTCTTGTTAATGTGCCTGGAGGTGGAACAGGACCTGCACCAGGTGCTGCCTATAATTACCGTCCACTAGGAACTTACTGGGGATATGACCGTGGCCAAATTCAATTATCCGCGGCTGAATTAACCGCGGCGGCAGTTCCCAATGGAATTATTATTTCAAGAGTTGCTTTTTTTCTTAATAGTTATAATAATCCTACACCAAATACTCCTGTTCGGGTTTTGCTGCGTGAAGTTGCAGGTCCTGCCGGATTAACACCAGCAACCTATGCTACCGTTTCAGGTGCGGCTACATTGTGTTTTAACGGTACGGTGAGTTCAGCTACTTTCTTGCCTAATACATGGGTAACTATTTTTCTGACCAGTCCATTTTATTTTAATGGTGGTGGAACTAACCTTGAAGTTATTGTCGAATCTAATTTTGGTGGTGCTGGTGGTGAAGCATTCAATGGTAAAATATTTTCAAGGAGTAATACAGGATTTAATGGATTTCAATATTGGGGAGCGGATAATACACCCCCTGCAGGAAACGGTTTTGTTACAACGTTTCGTCCCGATGTTCAACTCTATTATAATTTAGCAACACCTTGTGCAAGCGTTCCTGCTGGAATCACAGCAATTCCTTTTCCAGCTTCTGTATGCGCAAGTATTCCATACTCGGTAAGTTTGTCGGGATTGTATCCTCCTTTTAACAGTGGATATACTTTTCAATGGATGTCATCTACAGTAGGAGCAGGTGGTCCATTTGTTGCCATACCAGGGGCAACTCAAGCAATTTATTCTAGTCCCGGACAAATTGCAACCACATGGTATCAATGTCAAATAAGATGTAGTGGAGGACCGATTACAAATTCCTCAGTAGCTACTGTGAATCTAAATTCTCCAACTGTTTGCTATTGTGGATCCAATGCTACTTCCAGTGTAGATACTGATATTGGCCAAGTAGTATTTGGTGCCATGACGAACCCTGCTGCTATCGGTACAACTACTAATAATCCAACGTCTTTTAATACTTATTCAAATTTTACTGCGGTTGTACCTGTACAGAATTATACTCAAGGTATCAGTTATCCGATAACACTAAGGCAAATTACTTCTGGCAATTTCTTTTTTGCAGCATATTTTAATGTGTTTATAGATTATAATCAAGATGGAGTATTTAATGCTACTACAGAGCGAGTTTTTAGTGGAGGTCCAACAGGTCCTACTAGCGCATCGCCAATTACCACTTCAGTAACCGGAAGTATTACCATTCCATTTTCTTCATTTACTGGAATCACTCGAATGCGCGTTGTGTTAAGGGAGGGTGGAAATAATACAAATCCTCCATGCGGAACATATACTTGGGGTGAAACCGAAGATTATAATATTAATATTGTTCCAGGTGTTCCTTGTGGATTAACTAATGCAGGATCTGCCACTACTTCGCTTACGAATGTTTGTCCAACTCAAGTTTTTAAATTGGATATAACAGGTACAGTTACCTTAGGTTCTGGAATGACATGGCAATGGCAGAGTGGTCCAGCGGCGGTTGGCCCTTGGACAAACATTGCTGGAGCAACTACTTTTCCATTTGCTACTACTGAAGTAGCCACTACATGGTATCGTTGTAGAATAACTTGCGGAGCCACTACTTTATATACGAATCCCGTATTGGTTACTTTGAATACTTCAACTCAATGTTATTGCATTCCAGTCCATATTCCCAATTGCAATAATATGTGGACGTCTAATGTTACCTTTAACACATTGAATAATTCTACAGGATGTTCGAGTAATATTTCTTTAGCTTATAATGTTTACCCTGCCTCTGGAACAACAACTACCACGGTTACACAAAACCAAACCTACAATATTAGTGTTACCACCAGTGGAATAATAAATAGTATCATCTCAGTTTGGATCGACTATAATTTTAACGGTGTTTATGAACCTACAGAATGGCAGCAAATTGCAGTAAGTAATCCACCGGGAAGTACAGCAACAATTCCAATTACGATCCCAGGAACATCTGGAACCGGACTAACGGGTATGCGTATACGTTCTCGTTTTAGCGGAAATCCTAATGGTGCAACTAGCGCATGTATTACTTTTGGTTCTGGTGAAACGGAAGATTATTTAATTACAATTAATCCATTCACACCACCAGCTTGTTCTGGAACACCTGGTCCATTTACGGCATTCTCTTCAGCAACAACAGCTTGTTCGGGAACTTTGATTAATTTATCTTTAAATCCAAATGCAGCTACTGTTTTCGGAGGGTTAACTTTTCAATGGCAAAGTGGGCCTTCCGCTGTAGGTCCTTGGACAAATATTGTAGGAGCAACAAATAAAATATATAGTTTTAATGCCACACAATCTGAATGGTATCGCTGTGTGGTTGTCTGTACAAATTCTGGAATAACCGCTAATTCAACGGCTGTATCAATCACCATCCAACCTACGACATGGCTAGGATTTACAAATGATTGGAATGATCCCACGAATTGGTGTGGTCGTGTTCCTACTTTGGTTGATGATGCATTAATTTCATTGGTAGCTTCTGGTAGACCTGCAGCTTCTTACTTTTTTCCAGTCGTTGCAGTTGGTGATACCATGTTGTCCAAAAATTTAACAATTGCAGCTACTGATTCTGTTACGATTTTAACGGATACAACAGTAGCAATGAATATTGCACAAAGCATTCATAATAATGGTCGTATTTCGATTAATTCTTCGAGTGCTGATATTTATACCTTTGGAAGTTCCATCACGACTTCTGGTTTACTTCAAGCATTCAGAGGTGGATCAACGCCTGATAATATTTTGCAAGTAATTTATACGGTGTCAGAATTGCAAGCTGCGGGAATGCTCCCCAATGATTTAATTGATTCCATTTATTTGTCATTTTATTTGAGAGGAAGTACAGCAGCCTATCAAAATTTTGCAATTTCTTATGCTCAACTTCCCGCTGCTCAAGATCAGTTTGTATCTAATGATCCTTTACTTGGGGTAACACCTGTTTATTCAAATGCAGCACTCATTATCGGCACACCAACCAATGCTGTCTATACAGCTTATAATGCCACTTCTGGTTTGTTGAAACTTCCTGCAGCTAATTTTAGATGGGATGGTGTGAGTAATATTTTATTGCAAATTTGTTATGATATGACTGCTGGTACACCTGGAGGAAATGATTTTATGTACTTATCAAGTACTGCACCTCGTAAATCAATGTTGTGGATTGGTTCTACAAACATTGCTACTAATGGTTGTAGTTTAACGTCTCTGTCGCCAAGTGTAATTTCCAATTTCGGTCAAGTTCCATCTACATTAAGACCTAACATCGGATTTAGATTCCGCCGTCCTCAAAAAGTGATGAATGGTACTATTGGTGTTGATTTAAATAATAATGTAGGTTCTAAATTCTGGTCGAGTTTTGCTAATTTAACCATAACAGGTAATCTAAATAATAGCTCGAATCTGTACTCAGATACTACAGTAGTTACCTTAACTGGATTGTTTAATAATAATGGAATCACTGATTTTAGCTATGCTCCATTATTTGCAAATAGAAAAACCATTATGAATTTTGCTGGATCAGATTGGAATAATAATAATTCTTTTTTGTCGGGGAATTCATTGGTTAAGTTCATTGGGGCCTTGGCACAAAATATTGGTGGATCTGTGAACACCACTTTCCATGAACTACAAATAAGTAAGACAGCCTCCTCTCAATTTGTCACGCTTTTACGAAATGTGGCCGTTGATGATACGTTGACACTTACGCTAGGTCAGTTGCGATTAAATTTAAATTCCATTGATATTAATAATGGTCTTGCTTCGAATTCGAGTACTGCAAATCCTGTAGGACCTATTACGAGAACCGCAGGATTTATCATTAGCGAAAATGCTATTTCTTTGGTGAATTGGAAAAATATTGGAACTACTAATGGTCTACGAGTTGTTCCATTTGGTAATGGAGCCATAGCTGCACCGCTTTATATTCCTTTTTCATTTCAACATTCTTCTGGTGATTTGGGAAATCTTAGTATTGCTACTTACAATGCTCCTGCTAATTTACCTTGGCCTCCTGGAGTAACGCATATTAATAATGCAACAACTTCAGCTAATAATGCACCAGCAACGGTTGATCGATTTTGGATGCTATCTAAAACAGGAACCAATCCAGTAGCTGATTTAGTTTTTCGATTTACCCCAACAGAACGTGCTGCAGGAATGAGTGCCTTTCAGCAAGGACGTGCTCAACCTTGGAGAAGCCAAGCACAAGGAGGAGGAGTTAATAATGCATGGATTCGATTACAAATTCCATTTACAACATTGAATTATACTCAATTCTATGGTCAAGTAGCTGCGGTTTATGATTCTGTTCGAGTTAATGGTTTTGATTGGCCAGTTCTTCCAGCGCAAGGAGCTCCCTATTTTGCTAACCCAGGTCCAATAGGGAATAGTAATCCTTGGGCTATTTCGATCAATAGCCAGCCTCTTCCTGTTGAGTTAATCGCTTTTGATGCAAAGGGAGTGGATGAAAAAGTGCAGTTGACGTGGTCCACTCTTTCCGAAGAATCATCCGATCATTATTTTGTAGAACGAACATTGGATTTTAATGAACATATTCAAATTGCAAAAGTTCCTGCTGCTGGTAATAGCAACCAACTGCTGAGCTACGAAACTTGGGACCTTTTTCCTAAGGAAGGTATAAATTATTACCGTCTCTCTCAAGTGGATTTTGATGGAATAGTGAATGTGATTTCAGATTATATCCCTGTTCGTTTCGGCAAAGATTTAAAATTTGAAATTCTCTATTTATTGAACGAGCCTTCTACTTCGCTGGTATTCGATTATAATTCAAATGAACCCCTTCAACTTTCAATATTTGATTTAGCAGGTCGTTTAATCCAGACAAGAGCTTCCATTCCTGCTCAAATTGGTTTGAACGTATTGCCTGTTGATTTAGAAAACCTCGCAGGGGGATTATACACAATTCAATTAAGGAATACTGAGATATCTAGAAGTTATCGTTTTGTAAAACAGTAAGTTGGATCAATAATGAACGCCCCTATATGACAAGAACATATAGGGGCATTTTCATCAATTAAACATGAAATTTCATACTAAATCTCTGTACTTTTGTTTTATCATGGTTTACTGTGAAATAGTACAAATTATATTATGATGATCAAGAGGTTAATCATAGCTTTTGTTGAACTAAATAATGGTAGGCACGGTATTACTCCAATCAAAACAATCAAATCAAACAAAACAACCCAATAATTACTATGAAAAAATTATTATCACTATTCCTGTTCCTTAGTCTTGGTCATATTGGATTTAGTGCAAATCAAAGTCTTTGGAAAGAAACACCTCTTTCTGAATTATCTTCTTTAAATGATGCAAGTATCAGAACAAAAAATTGTTTGCATTATAAATTAGATATTTCAAAGTTTACCAATTTATTATATACTTCTCCAGATGAAACATCTTCTTCTTCTGGAACGCTAATTGAAGTTCCTTTTCCAGACGGTACATTTAAAAGTTATCGAATAAAAGCAACTCCAATTATTCCTCAAGCTCTACAAAATAAATATCCTGGAATTAAAACCTGGTCGGGACAAGGTGTTGAAGATCCTTCTTCCGTAATTTATTTGGATGTAACATTGTGGGGATTTCATGGGATGATTTTTTCTGAGCAAGGCACTGTTTATATCGATCCTTATAACATGTCTACTAATGAATTTTATTTAGTATACTGGAAATCTGATGCGCTTAGCTCTAGCCAAATCGCTGCATGCGGATTTGATCCAAGTACTAAAGAAAATCAAATGAATTCAGCTGAAATACGAGCAAATGTACAACAAGGTGGTGGTACAAATAATGTAGCACGTAGCGCTGGAAATACCTTGCGTACATATCGTACCGCTATTTCGTGTACCGGTGAATATTCAACCTATCATGGAGGAACAACACCTGGAGTTTTGTCGGCAATTGTTACAAGTTTAAATAGAGTTACTGGAGTATATGAACAAGAAGTTTCTGTACGTCTAGTGTTAGTCCCCAATAATGATACTTTGATTTTTTTAAATTCTGCGACTGATCCCTTTACTAATAACAATGGAAGTACTATGTTAGGACAAAATCAATCAACAGTTGCAGCTCGTATAGGAAATAATAATTATGATATTGGACACGTATTTAGTACTGGCGGTGGAGGTATCGCTGGTTTGGGCGTTATTTGTAGTTCAATGTCAAAGGCGCGCGGAGTAACTGGATCGCCTTCTCCCATCAATGATCCTTTCAATATTGATTATGTCGCACATGAAATGGGACATCAGTTTGGAGGTAATCATACTTTTAATAGTAATATTAGTTCATGTTCTGGTAACGGAAATTTTTCAACAGCATTTGAACCGGGTAGTGGAACTACTATTATGGCTTATGCAGGAATTTGTGGTTCACATAACACGCAAAATTTTAGTGATGCTTTTTTTCATACTGCCAGTTTCGATGAGATTCTCGATTATACAACTTTGGCTGTTGGTTCAACATGCCCTGTTTCTACAGCAACAGGAAACAATGCTCCCATAATTACTTCCATAGGAGGTGACCATGCAATACCTTATCAAACTCCATTTTTATTAGAGGGAGTAGCGAATGATCCAGATGGAGATCCTATCAAATACAGTTGGGAAGAATATGATTTAGGACCTGCTGGTAGTCCAAGTGCTCCAAGTGGCAATGCTCCTCTTTTTCGTTCAATGATTCCTTCTACGTCTCCTATTCGTTATTTTCCTAAACTTTCGGCAATTGTAACCGGTACAACTTCATTGGGTGAACGTTTACCAACGTATGCTCGTGATTTGCAATTTCGTTTAACAGTTAGAGATAATAAACTTGGCGGTGGTGGAGTAACTTATGAAGAAGTATTGGTTACCTTAAATGTAATTAATACTGGTGCTCCATTTATTGTTACTGCTCCTAATACTAACATAACATGGGTGGGTGGAACTCAAGAAAATGTGACATGGAATGTTGTTGGTACAGACGTGGCGCCAATAAGTGCTACGAATGTTGATATATTCTTGTCAACGGATGGTGGTTATACATACCCTACAACATTGGCTACTGGTGTGCCAAATACAGGAGTGGCTACAGTAACTGTACCGAGTATTAGCAATACTACAGCACGTGTTATGGTTAGAGGTGCTGGTAATGTATTCTTCGATATATCTAATGCCAACTTTACTATTACGAATACACAATCTTTAACTGAAAATTCCTTGAGTGATGTCGTTCGTTTTTATCCTAATCCTTCTGCAGGATTGTTTAATCTCAGTATTTCTGGTGAATATAGAGGTGATGTGCTTGTAACCATCGCGGACATGACAGGTAAAATTGTTGATGTGAAATCTATGTCAAAAAATGGTAATGGTTTGGTAACTTTATTGGATCTAAGTTCACTTCCAAAAGGTATTTATACAGGAACCATTTCTACTTCTGAAGGTGTGAAAACAGAGAAGTTGGTTATTGCAAATTAAAATTAATATTGTAGAGCCGAGTGTTGTTTTCCTACAGCACTCGGCTTTTTTGTGGATTTATTTGAAAAAAATTCAATTTATCAAGCAATGATAGTTTGCTTATACCGACGCTACTTTTACATAGTTCAATCGATTAAAATACTTCTTTGGCATTAGCCGTCGAAGTACGATGCAAGTCCTTGTAGGTCGGCATTATAGGATTAACTTATTGAACTAGATTATAATTGTAATTGGTATTATCGTAAATTTGTGTCATTCATGAAGAGAATGCGCAAAATATTTTACGGGGTCATCGTATTAATACTATTAGGAGTCGTTGCTATATTAATTTATTTGGCTTCGCAAAAGCCTCATTATAGTGGAAGTGTCAAGATGCGTGGACTCATCAATGAAGTGGAGGTGATCTATGACTATTATGGCGTTCCTCATATTTATGCGGAAAGCGAAGAAGATGCTTATTTTGCTTTGGGTTTTGTGCATGCGCAAGATCGTCTTTTTCAGATGGAAATGACCAAGCGTGTAGTGTCAGGACAACTGTCAGAAATATTAGGAGCAGATTTTATTAAAGTAGATGCGTTTTTTAAAACCTTGGGTTTTGAAGAACATGCCGAAGATGCAGTAAAAAAGTTTATGTCGAGCGATTCTCTTCCTTACCAAAAAGCAGCGAATGCCTATTTGAAAGGAGTAAATCAATTTATTGTAACTGGAAGTACTCCCGTTGAATTTGTGATGCTCGGGATTGATAAAAAGGAATTTACAATTAAGGACATGTATCTCTCTACCGAGTACATGGCGTTCAATTTTGCCATGGCTTTTCGAACAGATCCAATCATGACTTTTATTGAAAGGAAATTGGGGGCATCGTATTTTAGAGATATGATCACTTCACATCTAGATAGTTCAATAACTATTCCTTGCATTTCTTATGTTTCGGATTCTTTGAGAATGCCTATCGATTCGATTCGTAATAATAAAGTGAGTGCGTTAAACACTGTAAATACTATTCTCGATAAAGTTCCCATCTCCCCTTTTACCGGAAGTAATGCATGGATAGTGTCACCTAAAAAATCACAGTCGGGAAAAGTATTGTTTGGAAATGATACACATATTGGATTTTCTCAACCTTCCGTTTGGTATGAAGCACATTTGGAGTATCCTGGATTTAGTTTTTATGGAAATTTCTTAGCTGGATTTCCTTTTGCTGCGATCGGACATACACGAGAAATGGTTTGGGGATTAACCATGTTGGAGAATGATGATCTTGATTTTTATTCAGAAAGATTGAAACCCGGTGATTCCTCTTTGTATTGGTCGGATGGTAGTTGGAAGTCACTCAGTAAAGTAAATAAAATCATTAAGGTAAAGGATGAGGAAGATGTCACACTAACGGTGAGGAGTAGCCGTCATGGGCCCTTAATGGATGATGTGATGCCTGAATGGAAGCAAGTAACTAGTAATGCAGTTTCAATCTGGTGGACCCATTTGAAGTTTTCGAATAATTTGATGCAAGTGACCTATGAAATGAATCATGCTAAAAACTTAGGTGAATTTCAGCATGGCGTTTCGCAATTAATTTCTCCTGGATTGAATGTGATGTATGGCGATCGTGAAGGGAATATTGCATGGTGGGCTGCTGGACGATTAATGAAACGTGCAGCTTCAGTTAATCCTGTTCTGTTGTTAGATGGAACGAAGTATAGTTTGGATCCATCTGGATATTTAGATTTCTCTATGAATCCACAATCCGTTAATCCACCTTCGGGTTTTGTGTACAGCGCCAATAATCAACCCGACACCATGCCTGGTCAAGGATTTTATCCAGGTTATTATACTCCCGACGATAGAGCGATTCGAATAAATAAATTGTTTGAAGAGAAAAAATATTTTTTCGTTGGAAGATTTACAAAGAATAAGTATGGATGTTCGTTCTCCATCTACCCCAAAAGTGGCAACCATCATTTTGAATTCTATTCGCTCTGACGTAAAGCAGAAAAGTCCTGCTCATATGAATGCTGCTAAAATTTTATTGATGTGGGATGGTGAACATCAGTTGCGCACACAAGCTCCAACCATTTATTATAAGTTGTTGTATTATGTTTTGCAAATGGCCATGGAAGATGAGTTAGGTGCAGAGAATTTTAAATTATTATTATCAACGCATGCATTAAAGAATAGCATTTTGTCCTTTGTTGGAAATGATTCATCCGTTTGGTGGAACGATGTGAATACACGTGATGTAAAAGAATCTCGCAATATTATTTTTGAAAAAGCATTTGATAAAACCGTTACTGATCTCGTTAAGCAGTTAGGAAGTAATACCGACAGCTGGGAGTGGGGGCGAGTGCATATGTTAGAACATAAACATCCCATCGGTATGAAGAAGCCATTTAATTTAATGTTTAATGTAGGACCGTTCCCCGTTCCGGGCGGACAAGAAGTCATCAATCAAATGGGATTTGATTTGAATCCCGACGGTGTTTACCGTGTGAAGTACGGTCCTGCCATGCGCATTGTTTTAGATATGGCCGATGTGGAAGGTTCAAAAAGTGTGTTACCCACAGGACAATCAGGGAATGTAATGAGCCGATATTACAACGATCAAAGCAGTCTGTATAATTCAAATAAACTACGCAAACAAAAAATGAATCGCGCCGAAATCGAATCCAATCGAAGTGGAAGGTTGATTTTGGAACCGGGGAAGTAGCTGCTAGCTTCAAGCTTCAGGCTTCAAGCTTTTTCTTCGCTCTCCGCAATAGTCTAATTTTTATATTGACGTACTCACTTCAATGTGCGATTTTTCGCTTACCATCAATGATAGGTTTCAGTCACGATTTCAAAGTAACTACACTACCACTTTCGATCTTACAATTACTCTTTTATAAACTTTGCTGATCCAACAAGTTTGTTGTTTTGTATTACAGTGGCAATGTACATTCCGGAGGGCAATGCTTCACATTCAACTTTAACGGTATTAAAATAGGAGTATAATGTTCGATGAAATATTTTTTCTCCTAAAATATTATAGATGTTTAAAATTGCATGTTGGTTAGAAGGTAGATTATAATCCATCCAAAAATAATCCCGAGCAGGATTAGGTTTTATGGTTAATGAAATAGCGAAATTATTGTTTTCATTTACTGATGTCAAAGTATCACATAGACTTCCTGTTTCAGCACCTAAAAAATAATTAGGATAATTGGGCATGGTAAAAGCATTTAAGGATGGAAGAATTAAACAATGTTGACAAACATCACAGGCTAGACCCCCGCTATCGGGAAAATTGATGATATGCATTCTATCAACGCTATTGCTTGAATTAATATATATTTTACCATCATCCGCTAACGTCGGTAAATAAAATGTGGTAGCAAGCGGTGGTTGTGGACTGTAAAAAGTATCCCACTCAGCAACCGTAATTTGAGATGCTGCAATATTTGTTGCCCAGGTATCAAATTGATACAAAAGATAGTACTACTCATGTATAAATAACGACTATTTGGACTAAAGGCAACACCTCGTGCAATCATACTATCTAAAACTGGAATTTGAATAGCATTACTCAGTACACCAGTACATCTATCAAAATCGTAAATTAATAAATGATTGCGATGGTCGACAAAGGCATATTTATTTCCATCTGGACTGAATATTACTTGGCGAATAGAAGCACCTATTAAACTTGGACCTAACTGTTGAACCATGGGGCCGATAATGGTATCGGGTGTTACTAAAAATGAATAAAAGACACCACCTGCATAACGTGGAATTAGAACCCACCAATCGCGTCCATTGGCGTGTTTAACTCCTTGTACCTGTCCAGCAGAAAGGGTGTCGTACATAAGTGGTAATTCACGCTGAATAACAGCTCCACGACCACTGTCTAATGTCATATCTATGATAGTATGCCTTAGTTTTAATGCATTTTCGAAAACAAAAACTCCATTATTCCATGTTGAATCTATCGTAACATGAAAGATATTATAAAAACGAGTTTCATTCGCTGGCTGAGGAATTACCAACATGGTTTGAACTGCTGGTTGACCAAAATAGTAATTAGTAAAAATATAAGACGAATCAAATCCTTTACCATTTATCATGGTATCACTCATTGCATTACAAATAGTAAATCCATTACTATAAAAAATTAAATTTCCAGAAAAATCTGTTATCGAAATTGAAGTTCGCTCAAAATTCAAATTCCGCTGTTGAAAATAAATATTTGGACTTCCTAGAGCAAAATCTAAATTCGTATTACCTGCTGGAGGTTGTGTTTGTAAACCATAGCCAGTTATCCAATAATTACTTAGTCCTTGTGAATAAATACAAGGACTAAGTAATATTAATAATATAAAGAAAATTGGTGATGCCCTCATAGATTTACTAATGTATTACACTGTTGAATTTATCCGCTGCGTCCGTAGCTTACCGTTGCTAACGCTGCGCCTGCCTGCTGCAGGCAGGTTTAAATTTCCCGTCAAATTAAAACCTCTATCATCTTCTCCGCCAAAATTCTCGCAATCTTTTCATTCGACTCATGTGTCCATCCTGCAATATGTGGAGACAGTACTACTTGATCCATCGCACAAAGTTCTTGGAAGGGCGCGGGTAAATTATCTTTGTCGATGTGTTCGAAGCTGAGTGTTTCGTATTCGAGTACATCTAAAGCAGCGCCAATTATTTTTCCGCTTTTAAGTCCATCTACCAAAGCCTGGGTATCTACATTTTTTCCTCTTGCTGTATTGATGAACCAAATGGGCTTAGCGAAACGTTGAATCCAATCTACATTTACCAAATACTTCGTTTCTGATGTGAGTGGAATATGCAAACTCACTACATCACATTCACTAAAAAAAACTTGTTCGGTACATTGTTCTACATACGGAAATTCATTTTTGTCGATTTTTATGTAAGGATCTAACGCTAAAATTTTAACATCAAAGCCGCGCAATTTTTCCGCAAACGATTTGCCCATCTGCCCAAAACCAATAATGCCAACAGTTTTACCTGCTAATTCAACACCTCTGTTTTCTTCTCTTCTCCAAAATCCTTGTCGTACTTCTTTGTCGGCACGAAGCAGGTTATTGAATAGCATCAACAACATTCCCAAGGCATGTTCTCCAACAGCAGTGCGATTTCCTTCGGGTGCATTTACGCAAATGATATTTGCTTTTTGTGCAGCGATCAAATCAATATTTTCCATTCCCGCTCCGGCTCGACCAATGCACTTTATTGTTTTAGCTTTCTCGAGAAAATCCGCATCAATCGCAAACCGACTTCGAATAGCGATGCCTTGATAATTGTGAATTTCCTGTAGAACTTCTTCCTTACTTAAATGATATCCTTCTCGAATGGAAATGCCAGCCCCTTCAATCGTCTTTATAAACTGAGGATGCAAGGTGTCGATAAGAAGAATGGATTTTGTCATGCAGTAAGTATTACATCTTCACAAAATTTATAACAACGATCCTTTTAATAAAGCTGCAGCAATACTAAAGTAAATGATGAGTCCAGTAACGTCAACCAATGTTGCAATGAAAGGTGCAGATGATGTTGCAGGATCGGCACCTAAATGTTTTAAGAGTAATGGCATCATCGATCCCATCACCGAACCCCATAACACCACGAGCATGAGCGAAAATCCAATGGTAGAGCCAATCGCAAACCAATGTTCACCATACATGCCCGTAAAGAAATTCCATGCGCCTACACGAGCAAATCCTAATACCCCGAGAATTAATCCGAGCATGATGCCCGTAATAATTTCACGCTTCATGATTCGCCACCAATCGCTAATTTTAATTTCACCTAAGGCAAGTGCACGAATAATCAACGTAGATGCTTGTGATCCGCTGTTCCCACCACTAGAAACAATCAACGGAATAAATAAAGCAAGTACAACTGCTTTTGCAATTTCATGTTCAAAGAATCCCATCGCAGAAGCCGTGAAGAGTTCTCCAACAAAAAGCACAACCAACCAAGGAGCACGTTTGCGCAACATCTCTGCAATGCCTACATCCATGTACGGATCTTCGAGTGCTTCTACCGCACCTAATTTTTGAATATCTTCTGTGTCTTCTTTTTTAGCAAGGTCTAAGATGTCATCGACGGTGATGATTCCTAAAAGCAATCCTCCGGCATCCGTTACGGGCATCGCTACTCGAGTGGTATTCGAGAAAGCTCTTACCGCAACCTCTTCATCATCGGTTACAAGTAAAGAAGAGAAGGATCCATCTAAAATATCATGAATTAAAATATGATCTTCTGCTAATAATATTTCACCTAAGCGAATATCATCAATGAGATATCCAGTATCATCCACAATGTAAATCACATCTAGGGTCTCACTTTTCTCTCCCACTTTGCGAATATGATCCAATGCTTCACGTACCGTCCAATTACTTTTTACCGTCACGTAATCAGGCGTCATCAAACGACCGATGGAATCTTCAGGATATCCTAAAAGGGAAAGTGCAACTCTTCTTTCTTTTTGAGTTAGGAGTGTAAGAAGTTTATTAAGTTGATCGGTTTCTAATTGTTCCAGTAAAGCGGTTCGATTATCCGCCGACATATCATTCAGAATTAACTGAAGTTGACGATTTCGCAAAACACCAATTAAAACAACCTGATCATTTAAATCTAATAATTCAAAAGTTTCATAAGCTTGTTCTCGATCAACAGCCGAAAAAATCATCGCTTGATCAGCAGGTTCAAGATCTTGAATGAGCATAGCAAGATCCTGCGCAGACCAGCCTTCTAGGAAAACCTCCAGCTGGTCATGGTCTTTTAAACTCAAAAACCGTTTGATCTCTTGCTTTTCAACTTCTAATTCCATCTTGTATTTTCAAACTCGTAATCTAGATCTTTTGCTTCATGATCAAACCTGACAAAGACAAGTAAAACATTTTGTTTTTCCTTGAATTATGTTGGTTGACGAAACAAAAATTAAGATGTAATTATTATTTACTGATTGTATTCAGTGGGGCAAAAGTAGGCAATGCCATAGAGCGAAACAAGTTGGAGTCGGAGAGTGGGAGAATCGGAGAGTAGGAGATCGGGAGGGGAGAGGGAGTGCCCTGAAGTAGCTATCGGAGAAGGAGAGGCATGCCCTGAAAGTCGGAACAAAGTGTAGTGCTTCAAGGAGAAGGCTTGCCCTGAAGGTCGGAACAGACCCATTGGGCTATATACTTCAAGGGGGAGAGGGAGGCTTGCCCTGAAGTCGAAGTGAGTACTTCAGGGGCAAGCGCAATGCCGTAAAGCTAAGCAGTAAGATGCCGAAGGCATCACATGTTTATAGAAAAAGACCGAATAATAAATATACGACCCCGAAGGGGTCGTACAACAACATACAACATATTCTCTATAAACATTTGACCCATTCTGGGTCAATATTTATTAACATAATGCCATTGGGGAAGGCGGGAGAGGGAGAGGGCTTGCCCTGAAGTCGAAGTGTAGCGGAGTACTTCATGGGAGATGGCTAGCGCAATGTCGTAAAGCTAATCTGCAAGATGCCGAAGGCATCACATGTTTATAGAGAAAAGACCGAATAATAAACATACGACCCCGAAGGGGTCGAACAACAACATACAACATATTCTCTATAAACATTAGACCCATTCTGGGTCAATATTCATCAGCATAATGACATTGGGGAAGGCGGGGGAGGGAGAGGGCTTGCCCTGAAGTCGCAGTGTAGCGGAGTACTTTAGGGGCAAACGCCCTGTCATAAAGCTAATCTGCAAGATGCCGAAGGCATCACATGTTTATAGAAAAAAGACCGAATAATAAACATACGACCCCGAAGGGGTCGAACAACAACAAACCACATTTCTCTATAAACATTTGACCCATTCTGGGTCAAAATTCATTAACAAAATGACATTGGAGAGAGCGAAGTGCTCCCTGAGTTGCCTGAGTTGCCTGAGCTTGTCGAGGGCAGCCTGTCGATGGCAGCTTGTCGAGGGGAGAGTGGGAGAGAAAGGGAATAGTAGTTTATAAAAAAAGCTAAATCAGACTATGCAAAAAAAAATAGCTGGAAAAGGATAAAAGAATAATTAGAATGAGATCGAAAAAACCTCAAACAGGAGCGTTAAATTCTAAGATGGACGCTGCTCTTGTGCCTTAATATGTTGACCGTAAGCAGGACATCTTTCTTTTGTCTTGCATGATGCTACTGCAATAAAGAGGACACCAAGGATGAGGAAGGCTAATTTTTGACGCATTTCTATTTCGTATTATCAATTGTTCTGCAAAATAAACTAATTTTTATGCTAATCTCGGTAATTATTTTAAAATCTTATACTACTGAATGGTTAATAAAACGCAATTGCGCTTGATTTGGTATTTATTATTCATTTTTTTGATTTTTAATGGTTTCCACATTTTTTTTCGGAGAATTTCGTTAAAGAAGCTAATTTCGACACATGACAACTCCTGTTTCTCCATCACTTTCTCTAAATATGAAAGCATTTTTGGTTGAAAAGACATGGGAAAGTACTTTTCTCGAGGAATCTTCTAAAGAATATTACATTTCTTTAATTCGATTTTTAAAGGAGGAATTTGATCATGAACAGGCGATTTTTCCTCCTAAGGATCAAATATTTGCAGCTTTTAATGAAACACCTTTTAACAAAATTAAAGTGGTAATTCTTGGCCAAGATCCTTATCATGGTGAGGGTCAGGCGAATGGATTGTGTTTTTCGGTGGCAGATGGGATTCGAAAACCACCTTCTCTCGTCAATGTTTTTAAGGAATTAAAGGAAGACCTCGGCTATGAAATCCCAGCCAATGGAAATCTGGAGTCGTGGGCTCAACAAGGAGTTCTATTATTAAACGCGACTTTAACGGTAAGAGCTCACGAAGCAGGTTCTCATCAAGGGAAAGGATGGGAGCAGTTTACCGATGCGATCATTCAAAAAATTTCGGATGAATTGAATGGAGTTGTCTTTTTGCTTTGGGGAAATTATGCTCAGAAGAAAGGACAAAAAATAGATCGCTCAAAACATTTAGTATTAGAAGCGCCACATCCTTCTCCCTTAGCGCGTGGTGGATTTAAAAACTGCAAACATTTTTCGAAGACGAATGATTATTTGTTGTCGATTGGAAAATCACCAATTCAATGGAATCTTAATTCGGAGAAATAGCGATGAGGTTGCAATCTGTTTTTATGCCGATGTGTAATTTGAAAAAGTATTTTTTCATCGTTGTCTTTATGCTTTTGTTTTTTGCAGATGGATCGGCTCAATCTATTTTGTCTTTTCAATCCATGGAAATGGATCAAAAGAATGTATTGGAGAAAGCATTTTCAACGTATGCTAAATCATCAAAAAATAGCAAGGATTCATTAACAATCGTAAATCAATTGCGAAAAAGTTTAATGGGATTTCAAGAGTCGGGTTATTTAGAAGCGCGGCTGGATAGTGTAAGTAATTTGAATGGAAAAGTTGCTTGGTGGTATGTAGGCCCAATCTACAAAATAATAGAAATTCGTTCTCCTCAAGAAGATGATTATTTATTATCGAACGGTGGACGATTATATCCGAATAAAATATTTTCTCCAGCTATTTATGCAAAGACAACGAGTAATATTTTAAATTTCAGTACTAACAATGGATATCCTTTTGCTTTGGTAAAGTTGGATAGTATTGTGGTTGATCAAGGTAAATTGAAAGCGAGTTTAGTAGTCGACAAAGGAAATTTAGTTCTCTTAGATACTGCACTGATCAAAGGGACTGTAAAAATATCAGCGGCTTACTTGTATAATTATTTAAGGATTCAACCTGGTACTGTTTTCGATGAATCCATCTTACGAAAAGTTTCGACAAGACTAAAAGAAATTCCGTTTTTATCAGAAGCGAGATCCTTTGAAATTGAATTTACAAAAGATGGGGCGCGTCCTGTATTGTATCTACAAGAGAAAAAAGCAAGTCAGTTTAATGGTGTCATCGGTGTACAACCCGACAATACTAATCCCGGAAAAGTTTTTCTTACGGGTGATGTTCGATTGCGTTTGTTAAATTCTTTTGGAAGAGCAGAGTTGTTCGACTTGAATTGGAGTAATCCGTTGCCAAGATCACAAGATTTAAAAGTGAAATTTTCATACCCATTTTTATTTTCATTACCTGTGGGTGTAGAAGGTGAATTGACTTTGTTTAAAAGAGATTCCATCTTCCTCGAATTAAATCGACAAATTGGATTTCGATATTTCTTAAGTGGAAATAATTCGGTTCGATTTTTTCTAGGAAGAAAGACGAGTAGTTTGATTTCTACCAAGGGCTATGAGAATGTAACTACCTTGCCTCCTTTTGCAGATGTGGGGACCAATACTTTCGGATTAGGATTCCAATTTCAACAACTCGATTACAGACTCAATCCGAGAAAAGGATTTTCTGTTGATGTTAACGGAGGGGCTGGATTACGAGAGATTAAAAGGAATTCGAAAATCAACAAAGCAGTCTATGATAGTATCAACTTAAAAAACACGCAGTACAAGGCTGAAATAATTTTTGATTTTTATATTCCCGTTTTTAATCGAAGTGTAATCAATATTGGTGGGATGGGTGCATGGTTGGAAAGTGAAAATATTTTTAGCAATGAGATGTATCGCTTCGGTGGTCTCAAAACATTACGTGGGTTTGATGAAGCTTCTTTGTTAGCCTCAACCTATGGAATAGGGAAAATAGAATATCGATTTATTTTAGAAACGAATTCTTACCTCTTGCTTTTCTTCAATCAAGCCTGGTTCGAGAATAAAGGACGTGAAACAATATTGAGTGATACGCCTTACGGATTTGGTGCTGGTATTACGTTCGACACCAAACTCGGAATTTTTTCTTTCAATTATGCACTCGGAAGTCAACAAAATAATCCCATCGAATTCAAAGCCGCAAAAATCCACTTCGGATTGGTGAATTATTTTTAATTGTTTACAACTTTGCGTATCGAGTAAATTTTGCTGAGCGCAGCCTTAGCGCCTTTGCGCCTTTGCGAGAAAACTTGCTGAGAGCTACGCAGCAACTATTTGACGCTAATTTTCTCGAGGCGCAGGGCGCAGAGTTCTTCTCGCTAAATTTTCTCGCAAAGGCGCAGAGGCGCAAAGGGCACAAAGATTTTTTGCAGCTATGCTCGGAATTATAAGAGTTTAATCATTGATTAACGTAAACCGAATAGTTTGATTGAAATTGGTTCCAGTAATTTGAATTAAATAAATTCCAGTGGATTGATTCGTTATGTTAATGATTGTATCGGAGGTGATGTTACTTTTCGAACATACCATTCTCCCCATATTGTCATACACATTGATTAAAACATTATTTCCATTAAGTCCACTAAGTTGGAATTTTCCGCTCGACGGATTTGGATATAATGTAACAACTGACTGATTCGTATTTTCGTTTAGGGATGTAGTTCCGCAAACGATGGAATCTATTGGCGTAATAGGAATAATATTCAATCCCAAACTCATGTAACTAAAAACAATGCTTGCAGTATCTGCTAGGAAATTATCTGTGTAGCCAAGTGTGGTGGTTAGTTGATTAAATCCATCTTCAAAGCAAACTGTATTGGGAACACTATTTTTTTGAATAGCAAAAGTTTGATTCTTATTTCCGCTAAATTGATTTCCAAATCCACCCAGTAAAATCATTCCTTGATTGTCAACCGCTGAACTTTTTATAACTGTATTTGATACGCGATCACCAATGGTTACAGCATTATTAATATTTCCTGTTGATATATCTACCTCTAATGAAAGTCCTTGTGCATAGGTCTGAAATAAAGTGTCAATATCGGTTTGGCCAGTCATAATAAAATTGCTGAACGGTCCAGAATGAATTCCAGTGGCTCTATCATTCTCAGCTCCACCAGCAGATCCTCCAATCAAATAAGCTCCTGTATAATCACAAACTACTAACAATGCATCCGAATTGGATAGGGCATCAACGGTGGTCTCTCCAGCAAAAGCATAATTTTGCAGATTAGTATTTTCGGTGGCTTTATAAAAAATATCAAGTGAAGGGGAATCAAAGGCATTGGACCAAGTTAGTACACCCATAGAATCTGTTTTAACTGCCCATCCATTTTGTCCGGAAAAAATATCGAATGTAGATCCTGAAAATAAAAACCCACCGTCGGAAGTGTTGATTACATCAAGAAATTCATTATTTGATTCTTTTTCGAATGAACGACTCCATATTATTACTCCGTTACTGTCTAACAACATTCCAAATCCGCAGGTGAATGCATTTTTGACAAAATATAGTGGATCCTGCAACAATAATTTTCCCATCACTGAGTACACCTACTTGTTTCACTACATCATATCCATTCGCAGTAAAATTTTGTGTCCATAAAATATTTCCAATACTATCTGTCCGAGTAATTAACACTTCAGCGGATGATTGAGTAGTGTTTGATTTGGTAGAAGCAATTACAAATCCTCCTGTCGGAAAAAGATCGATGGATTCGCCTACTTCATTACTTCCTCCGTTAAATTGTTTGGACCAAACTAGGTTTCCTCCTTGATCACATCTCAAGAGTAAAATGTCGTGATTTCCTATAGTGTCAGTCGCGATAGAACCCACACCAATAAATCCATTTCCAGGTAAACTAGACATATCATTTAATTCTTCTCCCAATGAAGAAGGTATTTGATAGGTTTTAGACCATGAATTTTGGCCATGTACATTATTGCTTGATACTACTACCATGATTATCAAGGGAAGAAGAAAGTTTTTTTTCATGTGGTTGTTGATTTGATTTGCTAAAATAAACATAATCAAATGATTATTTATTCCTCATGCCTCAATTTCTTATCTTTGCCCCCCATGTCGCATAAATCAGGTTTCGTAAACATTATTGGAAAGCCCAATGTAGGTAAGAGTACTTTACTTAACGCATTGATGGGCCAAGACTTATCTGTAGTTACGCCCAAGGCTCAAACCACACGTCACCGTATTAAGGCTATTTTGAATGGCGACGATTATCAAATCGTTTTTTCGGATACTCCCGGAATTATGAAGCCTGCCTATAAGTTGCACGAAAGGATGCTGCACGCGGTGGATGAGACATTGACCGATGCTGATTTGGTGCTTTATGTAACCGAATTGAAAGATCGTACTATTTCCGATGATCTTTTGTTTAAACTTCAAGGCTTATTGGTTCCCTTGTATGTTTTAATCAATAAAGTGGATACAGGAAACCAAGAAGAAGTGATGGAAGCTGTAGAGCATTGGAAAAAAGTGTTGAATCCTGCCATCGTACTTCCTATTTCAGCATTGCATAAATTTCAAGTAGAATTATTGCAAGAAAAAATTGTGAGTGCGCTGCCCGAAGGTCCAGCCTATTTTGATAAAGACGAAGATATCAGCGATCGAAATGTTCGATTTTTTGTTACTGAAATTATCCGCGGAAGAATATTACAACAGTTCCAAAAAGAAATTCCATACTCAGTAGAAGTTTTCGTGGAAGAATATAAAGAGAGTCCAGAAATTGATCGCATTCGTGTAATCATTTATTGCGCTCGCGAATCACAAAAAGGAATTTTATTGGGAAAGGGTGGAGCCGCTATGAAAAAGTTAGGCACCGACTCTAGAAAATTAATTGAAGAATTCATCAATAAAAAAGTGTATATCGAATTCACCGTGAAAGTAGCGGATGATTGGCGCGACAACGATAAAATGTTGAAACGTTTCGGATACGAATAAAGTATTAAAATAAAGTATAGCCATGGCTAATATTGTTGCCATTGTGGGTCGCCCCAATGTAGGAAAATCAACGCTATTTAATCGTTTGACAGAGTCGCGTAAAGCAATTGTGGACGAGAGTTCAGGTGTTACACGTGATCGCCATTATGGAAAAGCAGAATGGATCGGTCGCACGTATTCAGTGATTGATACGGGCGGTTATATTATCGGGTCTGAAGATATTTTCGAAAAGGAAATTCGGAAGCAAGTGCAATTAGCTATTGACGAAGCAAATATTATTTTATTTGTTGTAGATGTTGCTGTTGGACTTACGGATATGGACAAAGAGGTTGGAAACTTATTACGTAAATCAAAGAAAAAAATATTTTTAGTTGCCAATAAAGTGGATTCATCAGCACGTATTCATGATGTTCATGAGTTTCATGCTTTGGGATTGGGTGAACCTTTCGGACTTTCGGCAATGAGCGGCGGTGGTACGGGTGAACTATTGGATGAGATGGTAGCAGCCTTTTATCCAGAGGATGTTATTGAACCAGAACTTCCACGTATAGCCATCATCGGTCAGCCAAATGTTGGAAAATCATCCTTGTTAAATTCGTTGATCGGAGAAGAAAGAAGTATTGTAACCGATATTTCGGGAACTACTCGTGATACCATTTATAAACGTTTTAACAGTTTTGGATTTGATTTTTTTTTAATTGATACTGCAGGTTTACGACGGAAAAAAAATGTACGTGAAGATATTGAGTTTTATTCGGTGATGCGTTCGGTCCGTGCTATTGAAGAAGCCGATGTATGTTTGTTTATGATTGATGCAACACAAGGAATCACTGCTCAGGATTTAAATATATTTTCGCTCTGCGAAAGAAATAGGAAGGGCGTGGTGATTCTCGTGAATAAGTGGGATTTGGTGGAGAAGGATACCTTAACTACCAAGAAAGTAGAGGAAGCGATCCGTGCGCGCATTTCTCCATTTACGGATGTGCCCATCGTGTTCACATCTGCAACAACAAAACAAAGATTGCACAAAGCACTTGAAATAGCCTTGGAAGTTTATAAAAATAAAACGTCTAAAATTTCTACCTCTAAATTGAATAAAATCATGTTGCCTTTTGTTGATCATTATCCACCTCCAGCAGTAAAAGGAAAAAGTATCAGTATAAAATACATCACACAGCTTCCAGGAATTTCACCAACGTTTGCATTCTTTTCGAATTTACCTCAGTATATTGGTACCTCATACAAGCGTTATATCGAAAACAAAATGCGCGAAAATTTCCCGTTGAGTGGTGTTCCGATCGTTATCTATTTTAGAAATAAAGAAAAGAGCAAGGAAAACTAATTATTGAATAGATTTTCTATTGAAGAGGAAGTATCCAATATGAAAAATAACGGAAAGAGGCTTTTGTCTTTCTTCCATATAATTCAACGCTAGACTTATTGGACCTATAGGGCTTTGATAAACTGCATTTACAGTTCCAATCAGATATCTCTTGTTAAATGCATCACCATAAGTGGCTTTGTATTTTGTATTCTGTAATACTTCTTGGAAAGGTTGATAGAAGTAACCTTCTAATCGCACATCAAAGTCTTTGGTAACATTAAATATATTTCTCAATCCAACGCCTACATAATTGTTGGCGCGATAGGTTTCTAGAAACAAAGTTTGCATTTCGGGTATTGGTTGAAATGCGGGCATCTGCGATTTTGTACTGATGTAATTTGAGAGAAAGGGCATGCCGCTAAAATTCATTTCCATATAAATACCAGCGGTGTACCAATTTACAGTTTTAAAATAGTTTTCATACTTCATTAGAAGTTGAAACCACTGGTGATTATCTTTAATAGTGTCGGCAAGTATTTTGGTGTTTCCAGGTCGTGTATATTCCTCTGCTGAAGTGTAGCGTGCTCTGAATTCAAAAAAAGTACCTTCGTCCGCATAGAATTTTCTATTCAATGAATTTCTTTCAAATAATAAATAAGCACTTAAGCCTTCTAGCGAAGTTTGATCAGCAGTGTCATTCTCACTAAATTGTCGAGTAAGGTAATAACGATCGTTATTTCGGTATAAGTTAAAACCACCAATAACCTTTCCTTTATTTTTTACGGGTATGCCTAAGTTTAAACTATAGTTTCTTTCATATTGAACCAAAAAGGATGGTTTTACATCGGCAAAGAAAGCTGTGCTACTCTTATAATAATCAAATTGACTAACGGTTACTGAAGGCTCTAAATAAAAAGGAAAACTCCCCGGCACATAAAATCGCAAATTGAAATGTGCTGAGTTATATAGTTTGCCAAAGTAGAAATTACCAAGGAGTTTGACACTCTGCAATCCCCAAAAATTCCGTTGAACACTGACAAAACCCGTATTTATAGGCTTCGACGAAACCAATCCACCAAAATCTAATTTGATGCCTCGACTTTTTCTTACGTCAAGATTCAAATCATAATTTCCACTCGCTGGATTAAATACCAATCGTGGAAATAAGTATCGTATATTTTCATCAGCAACTAATTGAAACCAGTTTTTACGAAGCTGATTAATACTCATGCATTCATTCTTCGGATTTAAAACAGAGCGGATATAATTACTTTGATCTTGAGTTACTCCTTCAACATAAATATTGTCTATACTAATCTGAAACATGCTGTTTTGGAAATAATTTCTTCGCATATTTAAACTGTCTAAATTTAAAGTACGAGAAATAGAAGCTTTAATTTTTGGAATCATACGTTTTGTCGCAGCGTATCCACTGTCGATGGCATGACGGACACTGTTAAACTCAAACGTTCCTATGTCGTCTAGTTGTGGTTCAATTAAAAGGTCAATTTCGCGAGGTACCGTATACGCGGTGTTCTGGGCAATCATGGTTTTTAATTGACTTAAAAAATTTCCTTCAGATGGAAATTCAGGGAGTCCTGCAACACTAACCCCTAAAATAATATCTGGTTGAAAATCCTTAAGCATGATGTCGGTAGGGAAATTATTATAAATCCCCCCATCATACAGGATGTTTTTACCTTGAAGAATGGGTGAGAAATAAAATGGAAACGCCATGCTTGCTCTCACCGCTAAAGCAAGGTCGCCATCTCTGAATGTCACCGCTTTTTTTGCAGTGATGTCTGCTGCTACACATCGAAAAGGGATCAACAAGCTGTCGAAATTATAATTTGCCAATGCGGATGGTGCAGCCATGGTTTCCATTAAACTAAAATCAATTCCTGCCGGATTAACAATATTACTAGGAAGTTGTGTTTTAAGTATTGAGTCAATCATCAACTTGATGGAAGCCCACGATGCATCGTTAGGATCTTTCAAGAAATAGTAGGTGTTTTCTTCGTCATAGATCCCGCCCGCCCATTTAATAAAATCGCTGCTGATCAAAACGCGCTCAATTTGCAATGGAGTCATTCCAATAGCATACATACTTCCCACTAAAGCGCCTGCTGATGTGCCAGTGATATAATCGATGGGAATCTTTTCTTCTTCTAATGCCTTCAATACACCTAAATGCGCCATGCCTCGTACGCCGCCACCACTAAAGACTAAGCCTACTTTTTGTGCATGCGTAGGACTTAGCACCAAGCTGAAACACATCATTAAAAAGATGAATAAAGTTGAGGGATGCTTTTTGATCACATCACAAAAATACATGAAACGAATGTTTGTATAAAATTTCAAGAGAAAGTAAGCTGTTTAAAGTAAGAAGGAGCATTTATCAGCCTTGTGCCATACCAGCTAAAATAGGTGCCATCCACAAAAATAATCTTGTTTTTGTCGATGAATTGGGATAAATATTCTTTGTCTTCCTCTCTAAAAGGGTAAGGTTCAGAGGACAGAAAAATATAATCAACTGCTAGTTTATTCAATTGGTCGGGAGGAAATTCAGGGTAACGCATATCCTTAGATTCATTTTGAAGCCCGCAAGCCTCCAGCATCGAATGAATAAAAGTATGATGTCCTGCTGTGAGCCATGGATTTTTCCAAATATAATAAACTGCTCTTTTACCTAAAAGGGCAGAAGCTTTCGATAGTGATTCAAAGTTTTGATTGATTTTGGAGATGAAATTTTGGGCAAGCGAAGTTCGATCGCATAACTTACCAATTTCACTAATCATATAACAAGCTTCTGGAATAGTATTCACATCACTAATCCAGACTGGAAATTCTTTTTGCAATTCGAGAATGGCTTCTTCAACGTTTTCTTCTTTATTCGCAATAATTAAATCGGGTTTTAGTTCGCGAATAACATCTAAGTGAATATTTTTTGTTCCACCAACTATTTTTTTTTCCTGAAACCATGATGCAGGATGAATGCAAAATTTGGTAATACCTACTACCTCTTTGTTTAACCCTAAATCAAAAAGCAATTCAGTTTGCGACGGAACAAGCGACACAATTCGCTGCGCTGGTTTTCTTAATTGAATGAGATTGCCAAGCATATCAGTGGATTGAATGGCGTTGTCTTCTATCAATGTTGGATATATTAAAGGTCAGAAAAGAAAAGTGTTAATGGGTGCTAACAGGTATTACTTCACCATCAATTCCGCAATATCGGAACGGGTGATAATGTAATTCATATCGCGCTTGAAATCTTTTGCTAAGATGGCTTCATAATCTCCGCAAACCATTTTAGAAATCGTTTCGATGGGAGTCGTTATATCTACAAAGGGAAGTGCTGCACTCATGATTTCTTCTATGCGAACATCTTTTTTATCGGGCGATTGCAAAAGCAAGTTCATCACTTTGTTTTCAAAAATGGATCCTACAATTCTTCCATCGGATGTTACCGGAAGTTGGCTGTAATGATTTTCCATCATCAGCTTTAAAGCATTGCTTACGGTTTCATTTTTATCGATTGTAGTCATCTCTACATTTTTTCTAGAGGAGACTATGTCTTGTGCTGTCATTCCTGCTTTGTCAAGGTAACCCATCTTGCGCATCCAATCGTCGTTGAACATTTTACCAATATAACGAGAGCCATGATCATGAAAAATAACAACCACTACATCGTCCGCTTTTAATTGATCTTTCAACTGAATGATTCCTGCGATAGCTGATCCAGCAGAATTACCAACCCAGATACCTTCTTTCCTGCAAATTTCACGTGTATAGATGGCAGCATCTTTATCCGTAACTTTTTCGAAGTGATCAATAATTTTGAAGTCGTAGTTTTCAGGAATAAAATCTTCTCCGATACCTTCCGTTACGTACGGATAAATTTCTGAGTTTTCAATCACACCCGTTTCATGGTATTTTTTTAATGCAGAGCCGTAGGTGTCAATTGCCCAAATTTTAATGTTTGGATTTTTTTCTTTTAGATACATTCCCGTTCCAGTAACCGTTCCACCTGTACCAGCTCCAACTACAAGATGCGTGATTTTACCATCAGTCTGCTCCCAAATTTCTGGACCAGTTTGCTCATAATGTGCTTGACGATTTGAAAGGTTGTCGTATTGGTTAGGATGATAGCTATTTGGTACTTCTTTTTTTAATCGTGCCGCAACAGAATAATAAGAACGTGGATCTTCAGGTTCAACATTCGTTGGACAAACAATTACCTCAGCACCATAAGCTCTCAACGCATCTACTTTTTCTTTTGATTGTTTATCCGTTGTTGTAAAAATACATTTGTATCCTTTGATGATTCCGGCAATGGCTAATCCCATCCCCGTATTTCCACTTGTTCCTTCTATGATGGTACCTCCTGGTTTAAGTAAACCTGCTGCTTCAGCATCTTCAATCATTTTTAAAGCCATGCGGTCCTTGATAGAGTTGCCAGGATTAAAAGTTTCTACTTTTGCTAATACGGTAGCTTTTACTTCGGAAGTAACATTGTTTAAGCGAACCAAAGGGGTATTGCCAATGGCATCAAGGATGGTATTACAGATTTTCATTTTGGGATTTTGCATCATTTAATTTTCGACTGCGAAGGTAGTCATCCTACCTGAATCCTCTCGTAAAAACTGGAATTATCGGGTCAAAATTGAGCCGATTTATAATGTAATTGGTTAAAAGGGCTGTTATTCAATAAAAAAATGGCAAATATTCAAAAGGAACTGTTTGTATTTAACATTTTAATGGCTTGTATTGCCTTATCAAATCGTTCTTTTTCATTTCCGAAAATTAACTTAAATGGTTCCTTTTTTTGGATGAGTGCGCGATAGTATATTGAAAATAGTTCTTTTCTTTCCATTGGATGTTCTCTCATTGGATCATCAACCCAAGGTAAATCAATATCAGTGAGGAGTAAAAGGTCGTAAGAACATTCACTTTCAGCTTTAAGAATCCATTCGTCACATCGATGATATTTATATTCACTCCAGACTTTTATCACTAGGAGTGTGGTGTCACAAATCACTAGATATTGGTTTGAATTTCGATATTTTAATTCTTCTTCTTGCTGAGTTTTGGCAATTTTTTTTAAGTCCTCTTCTTGATATGGTCTGCCCAATTGGTTTAAATATTCACGCGCCATTTCAGGAACATAATGCAACTGAAAATGTTTAGAAAGCGCCTGAGCCAACGTGGATTTTCCAGTACTTTCTGGACCGACAATACCGATAACGATTTGCTTTTTATTAGGAAGCTTCTGCATGTGGATTTTTTAATTCTATTTTCCAAGACTTCCAACCCATCACAGTTAGTATACCATAAATACTAAATAAACCAACGTATAAATACATTTCATTATTCAAGTAAATACCTATGTAAATTACATTGACAATCATCCAAAGAATCCAAGTCTCTATTTTTTTTCGAGCAATAAAGTATTGTGCAAGGAATGCGCAGGATGTAGCAAAACTATCGAGAAAGGGTAATTTAGCATCTGTATATTTAGCAAGAGTTGTCCCAAGCATTAGTGTTGTTAACACGATTAGGAGAATGGAAAAAATAATTCCTTTGTTATTTAATCTGCTGATCAAGAGAGTGGGTTGAGGTTTGCTTTTTGATGTGTTCCAAGTAAACCATCCATACAACAGAAGAAAAATGTAAACTATTTGTTGTAGACTATCCGCGTATAAACCTTGCTTTAAAAAAAGATAGAGTGAAACAATAACATTGATCAACCCAATTGGAAAACACCATTTATTTTTTTTCATGGTCAACCAAACACCAAATATTCCCGATAAAAAACCAATTATTTCTAGTGTTTTTAACATGATGGTGTGAGATGGAATTTCGGTTGCCGAGTTGTGGCGTTCGCAAAAATAGGTTTGTTTGCCTAATAGAGGTTACGCGATGTTTAATGTGTTTTAGAGCTACTTTCCTTCTTTTGTCTTATTTGAATAAGATCCAAATTATTTCAAATAAATGCATTGTTAATCAGTGAGTTGTAAAATTGTATTATTCTAAGAATTGTATTTTGCCATTTTCGATTGCTTTACATGGAAATGAAAGTTAAATTTGTTTAAGAAATATCTATTTCTAATGGCTCCAGATGAATCTTTTAGTAGGATAATTGAATCACTTCAGGTGAAGTATTATCGATCAGCTTTGAGAGAAGTAATGAAGCCATCTGAATTAAATGGATCTATTGAACCAAGAAATATTTTGGTGCAAGTAAAGTCAGGTTCGTTTTATGGTGAACGTGATTTTACACCTATAAATCCTGGCGATTTTTATTTTATGCCAGTGGGTTCTCCCATTTTCTTTCGACATGGAAAAAGTGCAAAATATCCCATCTTTGAAAAGGAAGGTTTCAGCTCTCCAGAACATCGTGAACAATTTATAAAAAGCCGATTACTATCAGAAGGGTATGATGAATCGAAAGATATTTTTTCTATTACAGGTTTTGATGTTCATATTTATGGTGCGATTCCATTCTTTTCCATTCTGGAACTCCCATGTATCGTGATACCTTATTCTGAAGAATTAAATTTTTTAATGGAATCTTTAATTGATGAAGAAGAAAATAGGCGGTTAGGAAAAGATCGTCTCCAAAGAAATTTCACCGAAGAAATTGTTGTGCAAATTTGTCGTTTCTTAGAAAGTAATCCGACCTACAGAAATAACTTTGAGAAAATTAGTTTTTTACTTGATAAGCGACTCGTAAATATTATTCAATACATTCAAACTAATTTGGGAGGAGACCTCTCTAATCAAAAAATTGCCGCATTAGCATACGTTTCGAAGGATTATGTTGGGCAGTTTTTTAAAACAATGACCAATACAAATCTTCAGGATTATATCGAGAATCAACGATTAGAGAGAGCGCATTATTTGCTTCGTACTACAAAGGATAATGTTCAGGAAATAGCACATGGAATTGGATTTAAAGATCCTGCTTATTTTAGTCGGAGGTTTAAGATGAAGTACTTTAAAAACGCCAATCAAATCCGAAAAGAGGATAGTATTGCAATTTAAATAGATGAAAACTTCTTGGTTGGTCGAATGAGATTAATATCGAGTACTGCGTAGGTTTTGATTGAATCAGTGTCGTGAATTGTTCTGGTGGTGTGATAAGTAGAAAGAAAATCAAATCATTAGTTTATTAAATTACTGTTGACTAATTAAAGTGTTTAGGGGTGCTATGTACTTCGTTGGTCGTGACCGAAGCAGTATTTGTCGATTTTATCTTTTAATGATTTTTATTTTGAGTAATATCGCATATAATCTAAATCAATCATGAAAAAGATACTATTGTCAGGTATGCTTTTGTGCTTCAGCCAATGGGTTTGCGCACAAAAGGCAGATTCCCAATTTCTACAGCCTACAGAAAATTTGATCGTTGAAGGTTTATCACCTATTCCTACCAGTTTAGTGAAGGAATTGAATGTGTATACCAATGTGCGTTCCGCTGGATTTTCAGAGTGGCATCCAAAGAAAAAGGAAATGATCATGAGTACTCGTTTTGGGAATACTAATCAATTGCATTATTTAAAAATGCCGATGGGTGCCCGAACGCAAATAACTTTTTTTGATGAACCCGTGGGTGGTGCTACCTTCGAACCCAATGAAGGGAAATATTTTATTTTTTCACGCGATGCGGGAGGAAATGAATTTGGACAGTTGTATCGCTACGACATGATCGATGGTAAAATCACATTACTTTCCGATGGAGGTCGCTCTCAAAATGGTGGTATGAATTGGAGTACAAAGGGCGATAAGTTATTATATGGTTCTACACGTCGAAATGGAGCCGATCGTGATGTTTATTTGATGGATCCTCTGCAACCACAAAAAGATAAATTGGTGCTTGAACTTACAGGCGGTGGTTGGGGCGTGAACGATTGGTCACCCGATGACAAAAGTTTTATTTTGGGTGAATATGTTTCTGTGAACGAAAGTAAATTATGGTTGGTAGATATTGCTTCAGGAAGTAAAACAAAAATTTCTCCTGAGTCAAAAGATCCTTTGGTTTTTGGTGGTGCCGTTTTTAGTAAGGATGGTAAATCCATCTACCTAAGCACCGACCTTGACAATGAGTTTAATTATTTAGCGAAGATGGATTTGGCAACAAAGAAAATTACGCCCATAACCAAATCAATTCCTTGGAATGTTTCCGACTATGATTTATCTCCCGATGGAACCAAAATGATTTTTTCAACCAATGAAGCTGGTCTTTCTAAAGTTTATATGTTGAATACGCTCACCAATCAATATGAAGCCATCAAAGAAATACCTCAAGGGTCTGTTGGTGGATTTGAATGGCATGAAAACGGTGAAGACATAGCGTATAATTATTCAACGGCTGCATCATCAAGTGATATTTATTCCTTCAATATTAAAACGAGAAAAACAGAACGCTGGACAGAAAGTGAATTGGGTGGTCTCGTAGCATCACAATTAAATGATGCGAAGTTGATCAAATGGAAAAGTTTTGATGGGACAGAAATTTCTGGATTCCATTATAAGCCTGCTGTGAAATTCACTGGAAAACGTCCTGTTATCATTATGATTCACGGTGGACCTGAAGGACAATCCACACCCGGATTTCAAGGGAGAAACAATTATTATCTGAATGAATTAGGAGTTGCTATCATCTATCCAAATGTTCGTGGAAGTACAGGATATGGAAAATCTTTTGTGAAGATGGATAATGGATATCTTAGAGAAAATTCGGTGAAAGATATCGGTGCATTGTTAGATTGGATTGCACAGCAGCCTGATTTAGATGCATCACGTGTAATGACAATGGGTGGAAGTTATGGCGGTTATATGGCCTTGGCTTGTGCAGTGCATTATAGTGATCGAATTAAATGTTCGAATGATATTGTTGGAATTTCAAGCTTTACTACTTTCTTGAAAAATACAGAAAGCTATCGCCGTGATTTACGTCGTGTGGAATATGGAGATGAACAGGATCCAAAGATGTATGAATTTTTAGAGAAAATCTCACCGCTTAATAATGTAGGAAAAATAAAAATTCCTATGTTTATCGTTCAAGGTGGAAACGATCCACGTGTTCCTCGTACCGAGGCATCGCAAATGGCGGCTGCACTCAAAGCGAATAATGTTCCTGTGTGGTATCTTGAAGCTAAAGATGAAGGTCATGGTTTTAGAAAGAAAACAAACTCTGATTTCCAATTCTATTCTACCATTTTATTTGTGAAAAAATATTTGTTAGAAGTAGAATAGGATTTGATCACATGAACTATGCTTGAGAAATATTTTTCTCAAGCATAGTTTTTAATTATGTAAATTCAAAAACAAGTTTTGATTTCATTGAGCTATAATTTTAAAAATAAAAAATAAAAGTATAATATATAGGATGGGAAAAAAAATTTTACCTTTTTAGCATTTTATTTATTGTTTGCATTGAAATATCTTCATGTTCTTTTATTTTGGGAATAAAAGACGCGAAGTATTTGACCGATGAAGAGATTATTAATTGGGCAGCTAAATTTAATGTAGCAGGGCCTGAATACTATAAAATAGATACTTTGAGTTACATGAAAGCAGCAAGAAGTACTAAAAATAGAGATTCGTCTTTAGCTAAACATATTACTCAGCCTCTTCAGATGCGATTATTCAATAGTTCAAGGGAGTCATATATTTCTTTAGCAAACTGTGATTTTCCTAGTATTTTTAAACTAGATTGGAATCATTTCAAATCATTTGACACTTTCCCACCAGATATGAAAGATTTTGGAAAATATGACACCACTTTTAATTTAGATATAGAACTTGAAAAAATTGTACCTATTGGTAAAGAGGGAAAATCTATTGATAAAAAATCAGATATTTTTATAATTATCTATTGGTCAAGAATAACAAGTAGATACTCAAGGGATCTTATCAAGGTAATGAATGACTATAAAGATAAATACAAAAATGAATCCTTAGAAATTATATTTGTAAATACAGATAATTTATTCGTTAATTAATATTATACTTTTCTATTGGTTAAATGTAATCCAATCTATTATTGATGCGGATTCTATTAGCTTATAAATTTCAGTTGCTGGACTCCACTGTACCGTTCTATCGTACGAGTTGAGCAAACAAACTTCCTTGTTGTCCCAGTTATTATCAATAAATCTAATGCTGAACCCATCAATAATCCTATCTTGGTTCGATATTAAAGATCTAACTTAATTTATTTCTACTCGCTGCAATTTCAAAAATAAGATCAGGATTTTGCTCTAAACTATTTCCTACTACCACCACGTCTACACCAGCTGCATATAGTTCTTCCGCATTTTCTACGGAGCGAACACCTCCACCAACAATTAGCGGAATATTTATTTCTCTTTTGATGGCTTTAATCATCTCTACAGGCACTGAATTTTTTGCACCCGAACCTGCTTCAGCAAAAATTAATTTTAATCCAAGCTGTTCTCCAGCTAGAGCCGTGTATGCAGCAATATCCGTTTTGCCAACGGGAATAGGAGCAGTGCCACTTACATATTGTACCGCTGTCATGTTGCCTCCGTCAATTAACAAATAGCCGGTTGGAATAATTTCTATTTCAGCAGCCTTTAAGCGTTGCGCAGCCATCACATGTTGTCCAATGAGTAAATCGGGATTTCTTCCTGAAATTAATGAAAGCAACAAAATAGCATCTGCATATTCATCTACTTGCTGATGATTACCTGGAAAAATGACAATGGGAATATCACTTCTTTTCTTGATGGATTGAATGGTATGCGCTAAATCACCCGTCGTAATTAAACTCCCGCCCACAAAATAAAAATCGACTCCCACTTCATTACAGTTAGAACATAATTTGTCGAGATGTTTACTTTGTGCTTTGTCAGGATCAATTAAAACGGCGAGTAATCGACGGCCTTCATGTTTTGCTTCTACAATTTTCTGATAAATCATAATTCGTTTTTATTTGTAGTCAATTACTCAATCACCTTAATTATTGAATTACTCAATTGCAATAGTATGAACCATAAGTACTCCATCCAAATATTCATATTGATATTTAAACATTTTTTTACCCATTGGTCCATCATAACTAGCCTTACCAGCTCCGTTATGAATTGAAACTAAAAGAGGTGGTTCAACTTTTAAATGTTCTTTAAATAAAATTCCACCCCCTCCAATATTTTTAAACAAACATTCTTTCACACTCCAAATTAATCCCGAATCCCGCATTAAATTGTCCTTGTCAATCCAATTATATTCCTGATCATTAATAAATCGAGGGCCAATTCTTAATACTCTCTCATCCACTTCTTCCAAATCTAACCCACAAGAAATTAAGGGATGATAAAGTAAACCAACGTAATTTTTAGAATGAGAAATTGAAATATGCCCTGGAATCTCTTGAGGAAAAGGTTTTCCTTCATCATTATACAACAAGTTAACTATTTGACCGTCACCTAAATGATGTAGAAGTATACTAATAGCGATCTTTTGAAGCCTTCTTTGTGGATGAGGATAATGGTTGGAAATAGGAATAAAATCTTCTTCAGAAATGAACTTTTTGAGTGTGTTTTCCGTTTCACTTAAATGCCAAACCCAAATTCGGGCACCCGGTGTCTGAAGAGAGTTGAAGTACAAAGGCATAGGATCTAATATTCTAACAATTAATGGTATTGTTTCTTAAGTGGATAACAGTACCTTTGCACAAAATTTCAAACAAATTATGAAGACGCAAACAGCACAGTATGTTAAGTACAAAGTTAAAGATATGTCTTTAGCTGAATGGGGCCGCAAAGAAATTAAACTTGCCGAGGCCGAAATGCCAGGATTAATGGCTCTTCGTGAAGAATACGGAACTAAGAAACCATTGAAGAATGCACGTATTGCAGGTTGCCTTCACATGACTATTCAAACCGCTGTTTTAATCGAAACATTAGTTGAATTAGGAGCTGAGGTAACTTGGTCTTCTTGTAATATTTTCTCGACACAAGATCACGCTGCTGCTGCTATTGCTGCTGCTGGAATCTCTGTTTATGCTTGGAAAGGGATGAATGAAGAGGAATTTGATTGGTGTATAGAACAAACTTTATTTTTCGGTGAAGAACGTCAACCATTAAATATGATTTTAGATGATGGTGGTGATTTAACCAATATGGTATTGGATCGTTTCCCAGAGTTGATTGCTGGTATCAAAGGGATTTCTGAAGAGACAACTACGGGTGTTCATCGTCTTTATGAGCGTATGAAAAACGGAACATTAGCGCTACCTGCTATCAACATCAACGATTCTGTTACCAAGTCGAAGTTCGATAATAAGTATGGTTGTCGTGAGTCTTTAGTGGATGCTTTGCGTCGTGCTACTGACTTAATGCTTGCTGGAAAGGTTGCTGTTGTAGCTGGTTTTGGTGATGTTGGTAAAGGTTCTGCTGAGTCGTTGAAAGATGCTAAAGTTCGTACCATCGTCACAGAAATTGATCCCATCTGCGCATTACAAGCAGCAATGGAAGGTTATGAAGTGAAGAAGATGATCAATGCAGTGAAAGAAGCCGATATCGTGGTTACAGCAACTGGAAACTATAATATCATTTCTGAAGCTCATTTCCGTGCCATGAAACATAATGCAGTAGTTTGTAATATCGGTCACTTCGATAATGAAATCGATATGGCTTGGTTGAACAAGAACTATGGTCATACTAAAGAAACCATCAAACCTCAAGTGGACAAATACACAATCGACGGAAAAGATATTATTATCCTTGCCGAAGGTCGCTTAGTAAACTTAGGATGTGCCATGGGGCATCCAAGCTTTGTAATGTCTAATTCTTTCACGAACCAAACTTTGGCTCAGTTGGAATTATGGACAAACACTGGTAAATATAAAAATGAGGTGTATACTTTACCTAAACATTTAGATGAGAAAGTAGCTCGTTTACACTTATCAAAAGTGGGTGTTGAAATTGAAGAGTTAACTCCTGAGCAAGCGAAGTATATTGGTGTAACTGTTGCTGGTCCGTATAAGTCGGATACTTACCGTTACTAAGATGTAATCATAAACTGAAAAGGCCTTTCGAAAGAAGGGCCTTTTTTTATGCATTGGATTTTTTTGAGAGGGTTAATGGAAAAGAATAAACCAATTCAATTTTTTAGTATTGTTTTTTATTCATTACAACTGTACGCTTCGGGCTTTGCGATAAAATTTAGCGGTGTATGTCGTCAGCGAAAACTCTTTGTCACGATAGCTAGTATTGCAATTTTTTGATAAATTTTTTGCAATTGAACTTCAAATGAACTTTACTCTATCGATTACTTTATAATTTTTAAAAACTAGTTGTAAATGTGTAAAATATTATTCGACATCAATGATGTGTTATATTGTAACAATGGTTGAGACGCAGGTCCAGTAACCACCGACCCATCAATTAAGCTGAATTTGCTTCCACAAGTAGAATCCACACAAAAGATATCATTTGGAATTCCTTTGACATAAGCTGATGAGACGGATGGATCATAAGTGCATGTTCGCTCGTAAGCATTGAACTCAGTTGGGGAGGTTCGAATGATAATAATTCCCTTGTTTCCAGCGTAATTATAATATACCCAGTTGTTTATGGCGTTTAAGTTAATGTAATCAGGTAGGTTTAGGTTGATGTATTCATCAACAGCCACATTCGGAATCTGGTCTTTGTTTTTCTTGCAGGATGGGCTAATAGTCAGTATTCCAACGAGGATAACCCAACAAAGATGGCCTTTCACGTAATTTTTCATGGTCTGCTAAGATAAGTATTTGTATTTTTAGTAGAATTATTTATATATTTGAACTGCAAAAAGAAACCAACATCATGAAAAAGCACTTATTTACCCTTATTCTCAGTCTTATATTTATAGTTCCTATGGGACTTAACGCTCAATCTACCGACGGTGTTGCTAAGGGCAAACGTGGTGGTTACATTATGGGTGGTGAAGAACAAGTAAACTTCGAAGTAGTAACGAACGGAACTACTTTGAAATTTTTTCCATGCACATCCGATGGAAGCGCTTTAACGGAAGCTCCTGCCACTGCCGACATTACCATTATTGCCATTGAAACAACTAAGAAAGTAACACAAACAGAAATTCCATTGATCGATGGTAGTTTTACAGTTGACTATAATTTGGATTATCCAATTTATATGTATTCTGTGAGTTATACTATCAATGGACAACAAAATACAGCGAAATTCCGAGTACCTGGTGCGCCTCAAGCACGATAAGGTCTCTTTCTACCAATATCTTTGAAAACCCTGTCATAGAAGGCAGGGTTTTTTAGTTTTTATACATATGATTCTTTTACTTTTGCGTTATCCTATTGATGAAAAAACTCAAACTTCTCCTTCTTTTACTTCTAATTCCATTTGCTGTGGCATTCACACAGACCGATGCCAGTGCAAAAAAGAAACAGAAGCAAGCAGAAAAAGCGAAGCAAGAGCAAATTAAAAAACAAAGAAAGGCGGTAGAGATAGGGAAGAAGCGCCATGCAAAAATTCAAGCGAAAGAAACAAAGAAGCGTTGGAAGAAAAATAAACGTCGCTATAAGCACGTCGATTCATTTGACAAAAAAACTTCTTTGTGGCGTAAAATTTTTCCACGTAGACGTCCAGAAAATAAATAAATGCAGAAAAAAACAATATTTTTTTCTGCATTTATCCTGATGTGTAATCGCATTTCGCGATTTCTACATCAGTGATTTTGGTCACTCATATGTCGATCTTCCTGATGTGTAATCGCATTTCGCGATTTCTACATCAGTTAAGCAATAGATTTTTTCTATTGCTTAATCTAGGGTATTAAAAAACTCAATATCTTTTAGTTGAAAGCCATTGGGTTTTTTAATTCTTATCCCGATAGCTATCGCATAGGCGTCAGGCTAAGAAGTAATTTTTTAGGAAAAATTAACAGCCTTTTCACTCTTAAAAATTATAGTTTTCTTTAATAAATATTTGCCTTGTCATGCATCTAAAATAAATTATTGATTGGTTTTTTAATTCCATAAAATTGGATTTCATCCAATTTTATGGAAGGCGGGCTCTATTAAGGGGGGGTGAATTCTGTAGAGACGCCATTAATGGCGTCTCTACAAATTGGATGTTAGTCGCGAGACTTCGAGATCAAAACCAACTTCAAAATTGTTGCTAAACCTTTAATTTTAGCTTGACGCCTATCCGATAGCTATCGGGACTTAATTATTAATCCGCGTATTCGCGCATATCTACTGGAACAACTGTCGTCACACCCGGTTCAGCCATCGTAATACCGTACATAATGTCGGTCGCAGCCATCGTCTTCTTATTATGAGTGATAATAATGAATTGTGATTCTTCACTGAAGGTCTTGATGATATTATTGAACTTGTCGATATTATTATCATCTAATGGAGCATCAACCTCATCGAAGATACAGAATGGAGCTGGCTTTAATAAGTAAATTCCAAAGAGGAGAGCCGTTGCGGTAAGTGTTTTTTCTCCACCAGATAATTGATGAATACTCAATGGTTTTTTTCCTTTTGGCTGAGCGATAATTTGTATATCACATTCCAATGGATTGCTGGGATCTGCTAATACTAAATCACAATTATCATCATCGGTAAATAAGGAACGGAATACTCGAATGAAATTTGTTCTTACTTGTGTAAACGCATCCATAAATACGGTTCTTGCTGTCTCATCAATTTCATTGATGGTTTTTAGAAGAGCCTCTTTCGCATTCAATAAATCCGTTTTTTCAGCAATGATGAAATCATATCGCTCTTTAATTTCTTTGTATTGCTCAAGCGCCATCGGATTGATAGGGCCAAATTCTCCAACACGTTTACGTAATTGCTCCGCACGAGGACGCATTTCTTCTTCGTTGAAATTAGGATCCGGCTCTTGCTCAGATAATTCTTGGATGTCTATGTTGAACTCTATATTTAAACGCTCTTTCAAAGAATGCATCTGTAGTTTAAGTTCATTTAATTCGTCGTGAACCAACTGTAGTTGAGAGTCGGCATTGTCCTTCGTTCTTCGAAGATCATGTAAGCGTTTTTCTTCTGCTTCAATTTGGTTTCGAGCACTCGTATATTCCACTTCTGTCTCTTTATGCGCTTCTTCAAAATTTATTTTCTCTTGCAACATCAACTGGAAAGCTTCGCTGTTATTTTCGAGTCCGCCAATCAATGAATCGGTTTGCGTTTTTACATTTTCTAAATCAAGTGCGTATTGCTCCTTATTTTTTCGAAGTGTATCCGATTGATTAGTTTTATAGCCTACATCACGAATAATATTCTGAATTCTGTTTTGTTGTTGAAGTAAAACGATGTTTTGTTGATTAAACAATTGCGACTTCTCATTCGACTCATGCTGCAACTGAACGGTTTGCTCTTGTTGCAAATTAAGTTGCTGTACAAAATTCTCTAAGCGTTCTTTTAAAATTACAGGAGAGAATTCAGGATTATTAGCTTCTTCATCGAGTAATCTTTTAATCGTATTCGCATCTTCTTCTAAACGATCGCTATTTCGTTTGAGCTGAGAAATATTATTATTTACAAAATCACGATTGCTTTGGATCGTGTTCACTTGCCCGTTTAATCGAACAAATTCATTCTCCTGAGTGCTGATGGCTTGTTGTGTTTGCTGAATGACAACCTTTAAATCAGCCAACTCTTGCTCTGCATGTTTTACTTGATCACGATATTGTTCAATGATGAGTTCTTGCTGTTTTAACTCTTCCGCTAATTTTTCTAGGTTTCTGAATTTGCCAGTTCGCTTTCCATCAAATAGTCCAATAGATCCACCACCAATAGTATATTTCTGTCGAAGGAAATTTCCACTTTGTGAAATGATCACCGAGGTTTGATCATCTATAATAGGATAATCATGCAGTGAACGATCTTTATCCAGTATTTGAACATGACCTAATAGAAATTGAAAAAGTGAATCGTATTTTGCATTGGATTCAATAGTGGATAACGCATTGGTGCAGCCTTCTAAAATTTGTTGCGATGGCTTTTGGAATTTCTGCAATGATTCCAACACAAAGAAATGTGCTCTTCCTTTTGCCGATTCATTTAACGTTTGAAGTGCAGCCCATGCATCTTGCATGGTGTCCACCACAAAATGATTTAAATAAGGGTCGAGGAAATTTTCAACAGCTACTTTATACCCTTCTTCACAAACAATAATTTCACTCAATAGTGGAGCTTGCTTAAAACGATCGTGATTCTTTTTCAAGTAGCGAATCGATTCGGGATAACCTTCCATCTGCTCCAACAAATTTTTGGTGAGTTGGTATTCGTTATGACGCGCATCTAACTTTCTAGATTCTGCTTGTAAAATTTGATTTAATTCTTTTAAGCGCGTTTCCGAAAGTTTTAAATTTTCTTCGTTTTCAATTTTATGTTGCTTTTGTTTTCGCAACTGTTCATCGGCTTCTTCTTTGGATGGAAGTAGTTGTTGAATTTCTTTTTCCAAAGATTCTAATTTTGAAATCAATTCAGCTTGTTGTTCAGTAGAACGTTTTGCTTCTTCAAGAATAGAATTATATCGGGTGTGATTTACAGCCTGCTTTGTTTCGTACTCATTTATCATGGTACGTAACTGGTACGTCTGCTGATTTAATTCACGGATACTTATTTGAGAAGCTTCATAGTTTTTCTTGCTCTGATCCGATTCTTCACGTTGACGAGCTACACTTTCTTCAAGCTGTTTGAGATGTTCTTCTTCGCGAATTTTTTCACTTTGCAATTCTTCAAGCTGAGCTTGTATTTCAATTAACGATTTGTCGTCTTGCTCATTTTGATCTTGAAGTTGCTTTTGCTTTTCTACTAAAAAATTCAACTTCTGACTTCGCGATTTTTCTTCGTTTTCAAAACGCGTAATTTCCAACAATTTTTCATTCAACGCTTTTTGAACAGCTTGATATTGCTTTTCCTTTTCCAGCGATTGAACTTTCATTTCTTGAATTTTCACTTCAAGCTTTTCTAAGTTCTCATGTAGTTCGGATTTGGATTGATGTTGATCTTTTTCGCGCTGTTGTAAATCCACCATCGCTTTGCTATGATGGCGAATACTGTAAAGTGCAAGTTGCGTACTTAAGGTACGATATTCCTCTCTTAAACGATAATAGCGATCGGTTTTCTTAGCTTGACTTTCTAATTGCTTTAAACTTTTTTCAATTTCGAAAAGTAAATCATTAACGCGATTTAAATCCGCGTCAGTTTCTTCTAATTTTTGAAAAGTTTGACGTTTTCTAATTTTATATTTTGAAATTCCGGCAGCTTCTTCTAATAATGTTTTGATGGTATTATTTCGATCCTTTAAAATATCATCCACCATATTTAATTCGATGATGGCATACGAATCGGGACCAATACCCGTATCTAAAAACAAATCGTTAATGTCTTTTAATCGACACGTAACTCCATTCAATAAATACTCTGATTCTCCAGAGCGATAAAGTCGACGAGTAATAGTAACTGTTGAATATTCAGTAGGTAAAATTCCTTTGTTATTATCAAAAGACATACTTACCTCTGCTAAGTTAGCGGGTTTCCGATTTTTTGTTCCGTTGAAAATAATGTTTTCCATTTTTTCACTGCGGAGTAGACGTGTTTTTTGTTCGCCTAATACCCAGCGGATGGAATCAACAACATTCGATTTTCCAGATCCATTCGGACCTACAATCGACGTGACGCCTTCATCAAAGTGAATAATAACTTTATCTCCAAAGCTTTTAAAGCCTTTAATTTCGAGTGATTTTAATCTCATGTTACTTTTAGTAAAGAAAAGAATGCCCGCGATTTTACGCGAGCCGCTCTCTCATTTAGAATGATGCAAATTATGAATCTTTAGGAAAGATCCGACCGAAATTTTAGTATCCTCTTTTCTTTCGTTTCGCAATGCAAATGTAAAAAACAGATCGGTCTGATGCCAGCATGACACTTATTGTGTTGAAAAGTGTTTAATTTGGACCTATGGAATTTAAAGTGCTCGTATATATAGTCATCGGAATCATTTGGTTGTTTTCTAAACTGCTGAGTGCTAAAGGGAAGCAAAAGGATGAAAAAAGCATATTACCTGAATCCTGGACGAAACCTTTTGAAGGTCAACTAGAAACAGTAATTACCGATGAGAGAGAGCGTAAAAAGATTAAACATCAGGAAAAAGGAAAAAACTTAAGAAGTTCAGTAATTCCAAAACCAGAAAAGATAAAGATTACTGAAATCGAAAATCAGCGAAAAAACAGCTTAAAAAATGATGAAATAATGGTTTCTCAAGTCCAAATACTCGATGAAATTGATGAAACTGGAGCAAATGAGTTTGCTCAGGAACTTTCTTACCAAATAAGAAATGGAACTGTTGACTGGAAGCGCGCAATGGTAATCAATGAGTTATTAAAGCACCAGCATTTTCGATGAACTAAAATGTTGAAAACTATAAAATGATGACACAAGCATTTTGAAATTCTATTTAATTGTTTCTATTTTTAACCCCTACCAAAATTAACCTAACATTAACTCTGAAATTGATAATAAACCTAACTCTATGATAAGGAATGTCTACTTAACACTAGTATTTCTTCTGGTTGCAACTGCAGGCTCTATGGCCCAAACTGGTGCAATTCGAGGTAAAATTCTAGACAAGGCTACAAAAGAACCATTGCCATTCGCATCGGTTGTAGCAGAAATGAATGGTACTCAAGTTGGTGGTGCCCAATCGGATTTTGATGGTGAGTATACCATCAAGCCATTGCAACCCGGAGCTTATACTCTTAAAGTTACTTATGTTGGTTACACCGACTTAGTAATTACAGGAGTTTTGGTATCCAATGACAAAATCACTTTCCAGGATTTATCCGTAGGAAAAAAAGTGGTTGAAACGAAGGAAGTTGAAATCATTGCCTACAAAGTGCCTTTGATTGATAAAGGTAATACTTCTGTAGGAGCTACGATGACTCGTGATGAAATTGAAGCAGCTCCAACAAGAGATGTTCGTTCAGTTGCTGCTCAATCTGCTGGTATTTTCCAAAAAGATGATGGTGATGATGTGAATGTGAGAGGATCACGTTCAGATGGTACCGATTACTATGTAGATGGTATTCGTATTCGAGGATCAAATCGTCTTCCTCAATCTGGTGTAGAGCAAGTAACTACAATCGTTGGTGGAACACCTGCTCAATACGGAGATGCTACGGGTGGTATCATCAGTATCACAACACGTGGACCGTCTAAACAATTTTCTGGTGGTATCGAATTGGTAACTTCAGAAGTATTGGATGCATATGGCTATAACCTTGTTTCTGGTAACTTATCAGGACCAATTTTAATGAGGAAATTAGAGAATGGAACAAGTAAAGCTTTGCTTGGTTTTTTTGTAAGTGGCGAACTTCAATTGGATAAAGATCCTGATCCTTCTGCATTTGGTATGTATCAATTAAAGGATGATGTTTATAATAGATATAAAGCAAGTCCAATTATTCCATTTTTGACATCAGGCGGTGCAGGATCCAATAGTGTTGCAGCTTTATTTAAAGCAGATGATTTCGAAAAAGTTGATAATAAAAACAATGTTGAACAATTAGGTTATCGTTTCACAGCGAAACTTGATTTCCAACCTGTAGATAATACAACTATTACTTTAGGCGGGTCATTTAATGTTAATGACAGAACTAGTTTTGCAATTAATCGAGCAGCATTAAATTTCGAAGAAAATCCTAATATTAAGGATACAGACTATCGAATTTTTGCGCGTGTAACACAGCGAATTGCTTCTACCTATAAATCAGAAGAAGGTGCTAATTCTTCCGCATTCAAAAATGTATATTTTACATTCCAAGCGGAATATAATAAGAACCAACAAACGAATCAAGATCCTGACCACAAGAACAATTTCTGGAATTATGGTTGGTTTGGTAAGTTTAATTCAAATCGTGTGAAAACATTTGGGCAAAGAGACCCAAGAATAGACCTAGGAGAAGATCCAAGTTTCTTTTACTTTGGACCTCAATACCAAGACAATTTCACTTATACACCAGCTGGTATAAATCCATTAACAGAGGCTTATAATGTTACTGCTTATGATTTCATGTCTGCTAATTCAAGTAGCATACCTTTTAATAACCTGAATGCAATTCTTGGTCCAGGAGGAGTTAGAAACGGTGATGGTGTTCGAAGTGTTATGGCAATTTGGGAAGCAATGGGTAACCAACGTAACCTTTATCAAGATTCAAACAATGATCAATACCGTTTTGTATTTAGTGGTAATGCAGATATAAAAAAGCATGCTATTCAAGTTGGGTTTGAATTTGAACAACGTGTTGATCGCGCATATAGTTTAGCACCACGTGGATTATGGACTACTGGACGAAACCAAGCAAATTTTAACTTATTGTTAGAAGATTTGAGTAATTTCATAAGTTCAGATACCGATTTCGTAACTGGAATTATTACAAAGGATTATGGTATGGGTTATACTCCAAACATTGATCCTGAAACTGGAAATGTTATTAATGGATTCTATGAAAACATTAGAAGTAGTTTAGGTTATGCAAACAATGAATATGTTGATTTTGATGCATTGTCACCTGATCAATTAGACATTGGAATGTTCACCCCAGATGAGTTAATCAATACGAACTTACTTGGTTTTTATTATGGGTATGATTATAAGGGTGAAAATTATACCGGAAAAGCTTCATTCAAAGATTTCTTCACTAAAAAAGAAAACGGTGTCTTTACTCGTGAAATCGATGCTTTCCGACCAACTTACATGTCCGCATACATTCAAGATAACTTCGCTATTGATAATTTGAACTTCAATATCGGTTTGCGTATCGATCGTTTTGATGCAAATCAAAAACAATTAAAGGATCAGTTCCTTTTGATGGATGCATATAATGTAGGAAATTATCCTGTAGCAATTGCAAATAAGCCAGACAACATTGGCGATGATTTCGTTCCGTACATTGAGTCCGCAAATGATCTCACTTCTGTTATCGGTTATCGTGATGGAGCTGTGTGGTATGATGCAAATGGTCAAATTGTTTCGAATCCTGATTTAATTGCTCAACAATCTTCTTTCGGAACAATTGTTCCTGCAGAAAAAAGTGGAGCAGGTACGTTTGCTGGTGAAGATTGGAATGTAGATGCAGTATTTAAAGATTATGAGCCACAAATTGTGATCATGCCTCGTGTTGCATTTAGTTTCTCAATTACTGACCAAGCTCAATTCTTTGCACATTATGATGTATTAACTCAACGTCCATCTTCAAATTTACGTAATGACCCTATGGAGTATTTGGCATTACAACGTAATCCTGATGGATTGATCAATAATGCAGGTTTACTTCCTGAGCGAACTACTGATTATGAAATTGGATTTAAGCAAGTGGTAAGTAAGAGTTCCGCATTTACTATTTCTGCTTTCTATCGTGAATTGAAAAACATGATTCAAGCAACTAAAATAAATTTTGCTTATCCAAATACTTATACTTCTTATGGAAATATTGATTTTGGAACTGTAAAAGGAATGTCTTTAATTTATGATTTACGTAGAACTGGAAATATCCGTATGATGGCAAATTATACATTGCAGTTTGCTGATGGTACTGGTTCAGGTGCGACTACTAACTTAGAGTTAACCGATACCGATCAACCTAATGTTCGTTTTATCGTTCCATTAGATTTCGATACACGTCACGCTATTACTGTTTCACTTGATTATCGTTATGGAGAAGGAAGTGCTTACAATGGTCCTCTATTATGGGGTAAGCCAATCTTACAAAACACAGGAGCTAACGTAGTTTTCAAAACTAATTCAGGAACTCCATACACAAGACAGTTGAAAGCAACTCAAGAAGGTGCAGCAATCGGATGGCAGGATAATGGGCAACGTGCTGTTGAGGGAATTATTAATGGAGCTCGTACTCCATGGCAGTTCCGTATTGATGCAAGATTAGAAAAAGACATCAACTTAAAATTGTCTGATAAAAAGACGGCAACTTTAAATGTCTACATATTAGTACAAAATGTGTTGAATACACAAAATGTTACTGGCGTTTATCGTGCTACAGGTAATGCAAAAGATGATGGATTTATTAATTCTCCAGACGGACAGCAAATGGCAAACGCACAGGTTGACCCACAAGCTTTCATCGATCAGTATAATATCCGAATTCAGAATCCTGACAATTACAGTTTACCACGTCGTACTCGTCTCGGTCTTCGTTTCGATTTTTAATTTGAACCTTAAAACCTGAAATTAACGTTATGAAAATGATTAAATATAAGATCTCCTTCAGCCTAGTTCTGGCCTTGGTCTGGTCTGCATCTTCGTTCGCCAAAATGAATGTCGGTGCCAATCGATTGGCCGCTACGCCAAATAATGTAGCAAAGGTCGCAGCGACTTGCCCAAACACTACTGCACAAATCGATCTTGATGTGAATCAAGTGAGAGCACGTGTTTTAGTGGGTGGTGACTTATGGTGGGATCCAATTGGACAAACACCTTATTATGAAGTTCCCATTGGATCAAATAAAAATTCAATCTACTCTGGAGCACTTTGGATTGGTGGTTATGATCAAAGCAATCAATTATTTGTTGCTGCTCAAACCTATCGCCAAGCTGGAGGTAATGATTTCTGGGGAGGTCCTATTTCTAAAGATGTAAATACGGGTGCAGTAGGTATTGCTGATCCACGATGTATTGAATTTGATAGATTTTGGTCGATCAAGCGTGAAGACGTTGAAAATTTTATTGCAGATGGAACTACTACAACAGATATAGAAACATGGCCTGGAAATGGAAATGTTGCTAATGGTGAATTGCCCAATTTAGCTCCTTATTTTGATGCAAATAATGATGGTACCTATAATTATGAAGATGGGGATTATCCTTTTTTCAAATTGGATGGAGATTATCCAACAGATCCAAATACTGGCGAAACCATTTGTAATGATTATTTATTTGGTGATGAAAGTATTTGGTGGGTGTTTAATGATGTAGGAGGTCTTAAAACTGAAACAAACAGCAACCCTATTGGCCTTGAAATTAGAGCACAAGCTTTTGCATTCAGCACTTCGAATGATATTAACTTTATGACTTTTTACAAGTATCAAATCATTAATCGTTCAAGTAATACTTTAGACTCAACTTATTTTGGAGTTTGGTGTGATCCAGACTTAGGAAATGCATCGGATGACTATGTAGGTTGTGATGTTGGTTTAGGTCTTGGCTATTGCTATAATGGTGATCCAGATGATGATGGTGGTGGTGGTTATGGATTGAATCCTCCTGCAGTAGGAATCGATTTTTTCCAAGGACCACTTGCTGATACTGCTGATGGAATTGATAATAATCGCGATGGTCAATTAGATGAACCCGGTGAGCAAATTACCATGTCGCGTTTCGTTTATTATACTAATACTAATGGTGCAGCTAATGGAAATCCTGATGTTTCGGATGATTATTATCAATATTTAAGTGGTTCTTGGCTTGATGGACAAACCGTAACCTATGGTGGAGATGGTCGTGGTGCTGGAACTGGAGCAACCACAACTCCATGTGAGTTTATGTTCCCTGGTACAACGGATCCTAATTTCGCTACTCCTTGGACCATGGTAACCGCAAGTTTACTACCAACAGATATGCGTTGGTTACAATCAGCAGGTATCTTTACCTTGCAACCAGGAGCTGTGAATTACATTACAACTGGTGTTGTTTGGGGTCGTGCCGCCACAGGAGGTCCTTTAGCTTCTGTAAGTGTGATTAAGCGTGCCGATGATTTGGCTCAGCGTTTATTTAATAACTGCTTTGCTGTATTGGATGGACCCGATGCACCAAACTTAGCTATTCGTGAAATGGATCGTCAAATTATTTTAAGTATCGAGAATACTCGTAATGACAAAGTAGAAGCGTATTCTCAGTTTGATAAAAACATCCCAGGAGTAGTTGCAGTACAAGTGAATGATTCTACTGTAACCTTTGATACACTAACTACAGATGAACGTAGTTTTAAATTCCAAGGCTATAAGGTATACCAAGTAAGTGATAGAAATGTTTCTGTTTCCGATATCAATGATCCTGCAAAAGCAAAGTTAATGGCTCAAATTGATTTGAAAGATGATGTGAAACAATTGGTGAACTTTACTTTTGATAATGCATTGAATGCATACGTACCTACTCTGAAAGCAGAAGAGGTGAATGGAGGAATTAATCATAATTTCATCATTACACAAGATATGTTTACGTTGAAGCCGCTTGCTAATTATTCTCCTTATTATTTCTTAGTGATCTCTTATGCAAGTAATAACTTCCGTGACTTTGATCCATTATCTCCAAATACAGCGAATTCTCAACCTGAACCTTATTTGCAAGGTAGAAAGAATGTAAAAGTATATTCTGCAATTCCACATAAACAAGTAGTGAATAATGGTGGAATGATTGCAAATGTGAGTTTTGGAGATGGGTTTAAGATTAAACGTATTGAAGGAACCGGTAACGGGGGAAATGTGTTGGATCTTACTGATGAAACGGTAACTGAAATTTTAAATAGTGCTGATAATCGTGCCTTGAATCCAGTATACCAACCAGGTCGTGGTCCCATAGATGTTACTACCTATGATCCACTACGTTTAAAAGGTGGTGGGTTTAAGGTGATGTTTGATGGAGTAGATAATGACGGGTTTTATGGAATATTGAATCAATCTCCTACCGTGTTAACCGTATCAAATATCAACATCTCTCAAGGCGGCGCTGATGATAAGGATACATTAATAATTACAACCGCATCTTTAGGAAATATTGAAAAAGGAATGTATGTGTTGCTTGATAACGTTGGTGGGATTACATCTACTAGTGGTATAAACAAAAATTTCTTCTTGGTTGAAGGATTTACTTTAAATCCAAATGAGTTCTTTGTAAAAACAGTTGGAGCAACTGGAACTTATACTGGTGGTACTGGAACATGTGAGATTATGATTGATCGTTGCTTTTCGCCGTTCAGTAGCAAATATGAGCAGTTGTTAGAAAACAATAAATTAGCTTTCAATATTTTTAAAATTACTGGATTAGAACCTGGTGATGGTGCTGTCGGCAATGGTTTCTTAGAAGCTACAAAAACATACACTAATGCATCTAAACCATGGTTAGGTGGAATTGCTGATTCTGATAACTCAACTGTAGAAAGGAATTGGATTCTTGCAGGAGAAGAGGTTGGTGACTTAGGCGATGATAAACAAGATTATGAAGGCATCATTGGTGGAACATGGGCTCCCTTTAAATTAACTTCGAGAGCTAACATCGGTTTACCAAAATTAAATATAGGTGCAATTGAAGCATTAGCTAAATGGAATTATTTAGCGAGTGTTGATGTAGTCTTAACAAGTGAAAAGAGCAAATGGACACGTTGTGTAGTGGTAGAAACAGGAGAAGATACCATGCCAAATATAGGTGCTGCGAAAAAGTTCGATAAGCGTAAACATGCTTCTGTAGATAAGAACGGAAATGTAGGTGATGGAGTGATTTCTTCTGATCCAAACGATGCAGACTTTATTTCGGATCAAGGAATGGGCTGGTTTCCAGGGTATGCAATTAATGTAGAAACTGGTGAACGATTGAATATAGTGTTCGGAGAAAATTCTTCTCTTGATTTGGCTCAGAATAGTAGAGATATGCTATTTAACCCTTCTTCGAATGGAGGATTAGATTCGAATGGTCGATTATCTAATGGAGGTATGCATTACATATACATCTTTAACAAAAATGGAATTACAGTAAACGACGTTCCAATTTATGATAACGGAGCAGGTTTAAATACGATGTTATCATTGAATTCTGTCGTAGGAAAACGTAATGCATTTAAGGATTGTATTTGGACAAGCTTACCATTATTAAATGAAGGATATTCGGTCTTAGAATCAGATGTGAAAATTCGTTTGCGCGTTGCTAAAGATTACAAAATCTTTAATTCTATTGGAGCAACTGCTGTAAATAATAGCAATCCTTTGTATGAATTTGAAGTTTCTCAATCGGAAGTTGCAAGCACAGGTCAAACTGAATTAGCGAAGAACGCATTGGATTATATCCGTGTGGTTCCTAATCCATACTATGCCTATTCAACCTATGAAAGAACAAGAGTGGATCAGTTGGATAATAGAGTTCGTGTTACCAACTTGCCAAGTAAATGTACGGTGACTATCTATACCGTAAATGGAACTTTAATTCGACAGTTTAAACGCGACGTTCCTTCTGATGTGACTGACGGATTAGCGATTGAAGAAGGACAAGATTTCAACTTGGCTACAACTCTCGATTGGGATTTGAAAAATACAAGTGGAATAACAGTTGCCAGTGGTGTTTATATTATTCATGTAGATGCTGGAGCACTCGGTGAAAAAGTGGTGAAATGGTTTGGAATAATGAGACCTATTGACCTTGATTCCTTCTAATTATTCATTGGTAAAAAATAATCCTGATCTAGTATGAAAAAACTTATAAAATATATATCCATCTTCTCTGCTGCAATGAGCCTTTATGGGGTACCTGCATTTGCTGGAAATGAAGATCGTGCCGGGCAAGCTGGTGCGAATGAATTACTCATCAACCCTTGGGCTCGTACCGCTGGTTGGGGAGGATGTAACATCGCCCTAGTGCGTGGTGTTGAAGCTCTCGGTTTAAATGTTGCAGGAATGGGACATAATAAAGGAACTGAAATTGTATTCGCTCAAACAGACTGGCTGAAAGGTTCTGATATCAAAATCTCTTCTTTTGGTGTCGCTCAGAAAGTTGGCGAATCTGGTTCCATGGGAATCAATGTTTCTTCTATGAAATTTGGTGAAATCGATCGTACAACAGAAGCTCAGCCTGATGGTGGTATTGGTACATTTGCTCCACAATTCTTAACTATAGGATTTAGCTATGCTAAGGAGTTTAGTAATAGTATTTATGGTGGAATGAGTATCCGTATGATCTCTGAATCTATAAATGATGTGAAAGCTCAAGGCGTTGTTGTAGATGCCGGTATTCAATACATCACAGGATTTAATGAAGCGAAGGATAATTTGAAATTCGGAATTTCTCTTCGTAACGTAGGTACACCAATGAAGTTTGATGGGGAAGGTTTGTCATATAGAAATGACAATGCTGGTGCCAATATCAATGTACTTCAACAACAAAGAGTGGAGCGTTTCGAAATGCCTTCTTTAGTAGCTATTGGTGTTTCTTACGATATCAAACTAAACGAAGATCATCGCATTACTCCTGCAGCCTCTTTTACTTCTAATTCTTTCATTCGTGATCAAATTGGAATGGGCGCAGAATATGGATTCCGTCAATTGTTCATGGTTCGTCTTGGATATACTGTCGATAAGAAAGATAAGAATGCTATCTTCGATGAAGAGATTGCGGCATTAATCGGTTTTAGTGCTGGTGTATCAGTTCAAGTTCCCCTTGGCAAATCTGGAAAATCATTTGGCATAGATTACGGTTACCGTGCTACGGATACCTTCGATGGTACTCATACAATCGGAGCTCGATTTAATCTCTAGTCATTAATTCAACATTTGCGGAAGGCCTCTCCTGTTGAAGGAGAGGTCTTCCGCGTTATTTATACATTACTATTAGTACTATTTGTTATGTCAAACATCACTTATCTCACCGAAGAAGGCTTGAAAAGGCTCCAAGAAGAATTGCATCATTTGAAATCTATTGATCGTCCAAATATTTCCAAGCAAATTGCAGAAGCTAGGGACAAAGGTGATCTATCAGAAAATGCTGAATATGATGCTGCGAAAGATGCTCAAGGTCTTTTAGAGTTGAAAATATCTAAAATGGAAGCTATCGTTGCTAGCGTTCGTATCATTGATGAAACCAAAATCGACACCTCGCAGGTTTCTGTTATGTGCAAAGTGAAAATAAAAAATCTGAAAAATAATGCTGAAATGTCTTATGTTTTAGTAGCAGAAACAGAAGCTGATTTGAAGTCTGGAAAAATTTCAGTTTCTTCTCCTATTGGACACGGTTTGCTAGGTAAAAAAGTAGGCGAAATTGCAGATATCAGTACTCCCGGAGGAGTAGTGAAGTTTGAAGTGTTGGATATTTCTTTAGCGAATTAGGACTCTTAAATAAATTGGGACGCATAGCTAAATTCACCAATTTGAATTTTGTCTGTTATTACTTCTCGCCCTGAATAAAATTGGAAAAATCCCCGTTTTATTCAGGGCGATTTATTTAATAAGTGAGGATGATTGCCTCTTTTTTTAATTTCTCCTCTCGATTTTTCAGTTTGAATTGATAGCTCGTTCCAAATTTTTCTCGATCTGTTTTACTGTAAGATTGAAGTGGAAGTGAAAAAATGATATTTAGATTACAATCTGAATCGTTTAAGGGATTGCTTACTATTTATTTTTCTCTACTTTTAATTCATAAATCATTTCGTATTTTGAGTTAATGGATGAATGAGTGTTACTTTATTTAAATTCTTATTATGAAAAATAAATATATTGTATTATTATTTCTTTCGTTTTTTGCAAGCGATGCTGCACTCTTTGCTAAGGTAAATGGAAAGCCAATTTCGAAAGTTAAAATAGAATCAAAAGTAGCTATGAATTGTCCTGTTACAACAGCACAAGTCGATCTGAATATTAATCAAGTGCGAGCGCGTATTTTGAATGCGGGTGATTTGTGGTGGGATCCAATCGGACAAACTTCATACTATGAAGTCCCAAAGGGATCGGGAAGGAATTCTCTTTATTGTGGCGCTATTTGGATTGGAGGATATGATCAAAATAATCAATTGTTAGTAGCTGCACAAACTTATCGACAAGTTGGTGCAAATGATTTCTGGGGAGGTCCCATCTCAAAAGATCCAAATAACGGATCCACTTCGATTACTGATCAACGCTGCTTTGAATTTAATAAGCTTTGGAATATTAAAAAATCAGACATTCAGAATTTTCTTTTAGATGGAACCACAACTCCCGATATTGAAACATGGCCCGGCAATGGAAATGTTGCAAACGGTGAACTTCCAAACCTTGCTCCATTTTTCGATGCAAATAACAACGGTGTTTATAATTATACAGAAGGTGATTATCCCTATTTTAAATTAGACAATGATTATCCATTTGATGCAACTTCAGGTGATCCAATTTGTAACGATTATCTATTCGGTGATCAATGTGTGTGGTGGGTGTTTAATGATGTAGGAAATATTAAAACAGAAACTAACAGTCAGCCCATCGGACTTGAAATTAGAGCGCAAGCTTTCGCTTTTGATACAGAAGATGAATTAGACTTTATGACTTTTTATAAGTATCAAATTATTAATCGTTCAAGTAGTGGTTTGGATTCAACATATTTTGGTTTATGGACTGATTCCGACCTGGGCAATGCTTCTGATGATTACGTAGGCTGTGATGTGGGATTAGGACTTGGATTTACCTATAATGGAGATCCTGATGATGATGGCGGCGGCGGGTATGGATTAAATCCTCCTGCTGTTGGAATTGATTTTTTGCAAGGACCATTGGCGGATCCAAATGATAGCATTGATAATAATAAGGATGGTCGAGTTGATGAATACGGTGAGGAAATAACCATGTCGCATTTTGTTTATTACGAAAGTTCAAATAATACTCCAACCTCAAATCCAAATTTTGCGGATGATTATTATGGGTATCTAAGAGGTCGATGGTTAGATGAAGTACCGATTACTTATGGTGGAAGTGGACGTGGTACGGGACCTGGAGCTACTACTACTCCTTGTGATTACATGTTTCCTGGAAATTCGGATCCAAAATTTTATACGCCTTGGACGATGGAAACTGCAAGTATTCAACCTTCCGATATGCGTTGGTTACAATCGGTAGGTGCATTCACATTAGCTCCCGGCGCTGTGAATTATATTTCTACTGGAGTAATATGGGCTCGTGCAAGTACGGGTGGACCTGCAGCCTCTGTTGCAAAAATGAAACGTGCGGATGTGTATGCTCAGCAATTATTTAATCGTTGTTTTCAAACCATTGATGGTCCAAAAGCTCCGGATTTAGCAATACGCGAAATGGATCAACAAATTATTTTAAGTCTGGAGCATACGCGTAATGCAGAATTTGAATTGTTTAATTTGTTTGATAAAAGTACTCCCGGCGTAATTCCTGTTTTCAATAATGGGTCGATTGTTTCTTATGATACATTATCAGTAGAAGAAAGAAAATATAAATTTCAAGGTTACAGAATTTATCAAGTGTTGAATCCTGATGTAACCGATTCGGATTTGAATGATGTATCAAAAGCAAAACTGATTGCACAAGTGGATTTAAATGATAGTATTAAACAACTCATCAATTTTAAGTATGAAGCATTTCTCAATGCCTATGTTCCCGAAATGAAAACCGATGAAGTAAATGAGGGGATCAAACATAATTTTATGATAACCCAAGATTTGTTTTCATTAAAACCCATTGTCAATTACAGGCCTTATTATTTTATGGTGATTTCTTATGCAAGTAATAATTTTAATTCGTTTAATCCAATCACACCTAATATAGCATCCTCACAAGCTGAACCGTATTTGCAGGGAAGAAAAAATGTAAAGGTGTATTCTGCAATTCCACATAAGCAAGTAGTGAATAATGGTGGAATGGTGACGAATCTAAAGTTTGGAGATGGATTTAAAATAAAACGAATTGAAGGAACAGGTAACGGAGGGAACGTATTGGATCTTACCGATGAATCGGTAAATGAAATTTTAAATAGTTCCGATCATCGTGCCTTAAATCCAGTTTACCAACCAGGTCGTGGACCTATTCATGTTACCACTTATGATCCAATTCGCTTGAAAGGCGGTGGGTTTCGTGTTCAGTTTAATGGAGTGGAAACGAATTCTCGTTATTTCATCAAAGATCATCCAAGTGACAATTTAATTGATAGTAGTTTCTTTGAAATTGGAACAAAATATGAGCAGCTTGTCGAGAATAATAAATTAGCTTTCACTATCTACAAAGTAAATGGGCAAGAGCCAGGTGATGGAAACCTTGGCAATGGTTTTTTAGAAGCTACAAAAACATACTCGAACATTTCTGCACCTTGGTTAGGTGGTGTTGCTGATTCAGATTTATCTGCTGAAAAGAATTGGATTCTTTCTGGTGAAGAAGATACAGACTTAGGCGATGCTAAACAAGATTATGAAAACGTTATCGGCGGGACATGGTCTCCATACAAAATAGCTGCGCGCCTTTCTATTGGTTCTCCCAAATTAAATACATCATCAATAGAAGGAGCATCTCGCTGGAATTATTTAGCAAGTGTTGATGTTGTTTTAACAAATGATAAAAGTAAGTGGTCGCGATGTGTTGTGGTAGAAACAGGAGAAGACAATATGCCAAATATCGGAGGCGCAAAAAAGTTTGATAAACGCAAACAAGCGTCGGTAGATAAAAATGGAAATGTTGGTGATGGATTAATTTCTTCTGATCCAAATGATGCTGACTTTATTTCCGATCAAGGCATGGGTTGGTTCCCCGGTTACGCTATCAATCTTGAAACAGGTGAACGATTGAATATCGTGTTTGGAGAAAATACATCCCTATTAAATGAAAATAGCACCGATATGTTGTGGAATCCAACATCGAATGAAGGATATGATGCGAATGGTCGTTTAGCATTTGGAGGAATGCATTACATCTACATCTTTAATAAAAATGGAATTAATCCAAATGATGTTACTATCTATGATCATGGTGTTAGTTTAAATTCGATGTTATCCTTAAATACTATGGTAGGCAAACGAAACGCATTTAAGGATTGCATTTGGACAAGTCTTCCACTATTAAATGCTAGCTATTCGGTGTTAGAATCGGATGTGAAGATTCGTTTACGTGTTGTTAAAGATTACAAAATATTCAATTCTATCGGAGCTACTGCTGTGAATAATAGCAATCCTTTGTATGAGTTTGAAGTTACTCAATCGGAAGTTGCAAGCACTGGTCAAACGGAATTGGCGAAGAGCGCATTGGATTTTATTCACGTTGTTCCTAATCCTTATTATGCGTATTCCACTTATGAAAGTACAAGAATAGATCAAGCGAACAACCGAGTTCGAATTACCAATCTGCCTAGTAAGTGTACCGTTTCAATTTACACGATCAATGGAACTTTAGTGCGCTAGTTCAAACGTGATGTTCCTTCCGATGTGACCGATGGAGAAGCCGTTATTGCTGGAAATGATTTTAATTTGGCTTCTACCTTGGATTGGGATTTAAAAAATGAAAGTTATAAAACCGTATCTAGTGGTGTTTATATAATTCATGTTGATGCTGGAATGCTCGGTGAAAAAGTGGTAAAGTGGTTTGGGATCATGAGAGATGGAGATTAAAGATTGGTATCTTTTCGAGAAGATTTATTAACTTTAGCCAAAATTATTATCATCATGGCTTCCATCTTCTCAAAAATAATTGCTGGCGAAATACCATCTCATAAAATTGCAGAGAATGAAAACTTTCTTGCTTTTTTAGATGTGATGCCTTTGGTGGAGGGACACGTGTTGGTAGTTCCTAAAAAGGAAATAGATTATATTTTTGATATGTCACCTGCAGAGTTCAAAGAATTATGGGCTTTTGCGCAATATGTGGCTCCTGCCATCGAAAAATCAATTCCTTGCAAGCGGATAGGCATCGCCGTTATCGGATTAGAAGTGCCACATGCGCATATTCATCTTGTGCCGTTGAATAGAGTAGGGGATATTAATTTTTCTCAGCCTAAAATGACGGTTTCTCAGGAGCAATTAAAAGCAACAGCTAAGAAAATTGTTGATGCATTATAAATAAAGTTCAAATTTAAATTTTTCAGTTTAAACGCAGTGTTCGCAACGGCTGTGCAACGATCGCTACGGGTTCTAAATAAGATTCAGAGCGCAGCAATTCACCAATCCACCAACCTGCCAATTTGCAATTCACTTAAGTCTTTCCGGATGATCAGTCACAAACGCATCCCATCCTGAATAATTTCGGTTGCCTTTTTTAATTGGACTCGAATTTTTAATACTTGAATCGCTGACGATCATCTTTTTTCCGGTTTGGAAATGATGACAGATTGCTACGCCTAACGCATCGGTTGCATCCAATAACTTGGGTTGCTCCTCAAATTTTAAAAGTCGCTGCAGCATGATGGATACTTGTTCTTTCGATGAACTTCCTTTTCCAGTAATGGATTGTTTGATGAGTCGAGGAGAATAACCAAACACAGGTAGCTTTCTAGAAAGCGCCGCCGCTATGGCCATCCCTTGTGCTCTTCCTAATTTTAACATCGATTGAACATTTTTTCCAAAGAAAGGTTCTTCAATGGCAAATTCATCAGGGTGATGGGTTTCGATGAGTTGAGATACCGTTTCAAAAATCTCCTTGAGCCGTATAAAATGATCGTCCTTTTTGTTGAGATGTAATACACCTGCAGAGATGAGTTGAATCTGATTTCCTTTCACTGAAATAATTCCATAACCCATGGCTACCGTACCCGGATCAATTCCTAAAATGATGCACTCTTTCGATTTTTTCAATTTACAAAGATGTCAATTTTTTATGTAGCTCCCAGCAAACGATTCCAGCACAAACGGATACATTTAAACTGTGTTTGGTTCCTTCTTGATGTATCTCAATGCATCCATCACATAAGTTAATTACATCTTGAGCTACCCCATCCATCTCATGTCCAAAAATGACGGCTGTACGCTCAGCTGGAATAAAATCTCTTAAGTCGATGCTGTTGCTGGCCTGCTCAATGGCATACACTTTTACTTTTTCGCTCTTGAGATGCTTCACGGCTTCTTTTGTTTCTTCAAAATATTCCCATTGCACCGACTCTGTAGCTCCAATAGCCGTCTTGAGAACCTCTTTATGAGGAGGTTGAGCTGTTATTCCACAAAGTATGATTTTCTCTACTCTGAAGGCATCAGAACTCCTGAAAACAGAGCCAACATTTAAGGCGCTGCGTACATTATCCAATACAATGATAATTGGTAATTTCTTTATCTGTTGATAAGCAATGAGGTCGGGTCGACCGAGTTCTTCGTTCTTTAACTTTTGCACGGGAATGGATATCTTAGCACAAAGTTAAACATCGAAGTGAAAGAAGATACTCCCCTCATGAAACAGTACAATGAGATCAAGGCGAAATACCCTGATGCTCTCTTGCTTTTTCGTGTTGGCGATTTTTATGAAACCTTTGGTCAAGATGCCATTCGCGCCTCTAAAGCTTTAGGAATTGTACTTACAAAAAGAAGTAACGGCGCCGCAGCCGATATGGAGCTCGCAGGGTTTCCTCATCATTCTCTGGAAACGTACTTACCTAAACTGGTTCGCGCCGGAATGCGTGTTGCCATCTGTGATCAGTTAGAAGATCCAAAAACAACAAAGAAAATTGTGAAGCGTGGCGTCACTGAATTGGTTACTCCTGGAGTAACATTCAGTGATAAAATTTTAGAGCATAAATCGAATAATTTTTTAGCGGCGTATTATTCTTCTCGAACAGATGGGCAACTCGGTCTAGCCTTTATTGATGCAAGTACCGGTGAATTTTTTTTGGCAGAAGGCCGATTGGATTATATCGATAAACTGTTACAAACTTTTCAGCCCAGTGAAATATTGATTTCTCGTCAAGAAAAAGAATCTTTTGAAAAGAAGTATGGAAATCGTTTTTATACTTTTACTTTAGATGATTGGGCGTTTCAAACTTTATTTGCCAAAGAAACTTTAGCAAAACATTTTCAAACAACTTCGCTAAAAGGTTTTGGTGTTGATGAAATGCAAAACGGAATTATTGCTGCTGGTGCCGCTTTGTATTATTTGCAACAAACGCGACAAGAAGCATTAGTTCATATTGCGGCAATTTCTCGATTAGAAGAAGATCGTTACGTTTGGCTCGATCGATTTACGATTCGCAATTTGGAGTTAGTAAGTTCTCCGCATGAAAATGCAAAAACTTTGTTGGATGTCTTAGATCAAACTGTTTCACCAATGGGTGGACGGATGATGCGAAGATGGTTACTACTTCCGTTGAAAGAACTTGTAGCAATTAATGAGCGACATGATAACGTTGAGGAGTTAACGAAAAACTCTGATTTGTTAGATGGGATTCAATCCTTATTAAAAAGTATTGGTGATCTCGAGCGTTTAGCCTCTCGCATCGCAATTCGCAAATTGGGTCCACGTGAAGCATTGCAATTGAAAAAATCTTTATTGCTTATTGATCCCATCAAGGAAGAATTAAAAGGTGCCAAACAAAAAGGATTTTTAGCCATTGCCGATCGACTCCAACCCTGTAATGAGTTAATCTCACATCTTGAAAAAGCATTATCGGAAGAAGCACCTGCGGTTCTCACCAAGGGTGGAACTTTTAAAACTGGTTATCATGCCGAGCTCGATGAACTTAAGAAATTAGCTTTTGAAGGAAAAGATTATTTGCTCGGAATTCAACGTCGAGAGATTGAGAAAACTGGAATCACAAACTTAAAAATTGCATTCAATAACGTTTTTGGATATTATATTGAAGTAAGTAATTCGCATAAAAGTAAAGTTCCCACAGAATGGACACGCAAGCAAACTTTAACCAATGCTGAGCGTTACATCACCGAAGAACTAAAAATTTACGAGGAGAAAATCTTAGGTGCGGAAGGTAAAATGCAAACCATCGAAGAAAAATTGTATGCAGAGTTGCTGGAATATCTTCTCGATTATATACCCGCCCTACAACAAAATGCAGGTGAATTAGCTCGCCTCGATTGTTTATGTAGTTATGCTACGGTAGCTAATAAAAATGGCTACGTGAAGCCTTCCATGAACGATTCGTTGAGTTTGAAAATTGAAGGCGGTCGACACCCCGTTTTAGAGCAACTTTTGCCTTTAGGTGAAAACTATGTACCCAACGATGTTTTTCTCGACAATGAAAAGCAACAGATCATCATGATTACGGGTCCGAATATGTCGGGTAAATCAGCTGTGTTGCGTCAAACGGCTTTAATTGTGATGATGGCACAGTCGGGTTGTTTTGTTCCAGCACAAAAAGCGGAAATCGGTATTGTCGATAAAATATTCACTCGTGTAGGAGCTTCCGATAATTTATCGCAAGGGGAATCTACTTTCATGGTGGAGATGAATGAAACATCGAGCATTTTACATAATATTTCAAATCGAAGTTTGGTCTTGTTAGATGAGATTGGAAGAGGAACAAGTACGTATGATGGTATTGCTATCGCATGGGCTATTGCAGAATTCTTGCATGAGCATCCTCAATCGAGAGCTAAAACATTATTCGCAACTCACTACCATGAGTTAAATGAAATGGCTGAAGAATTTTCACGCATCAAAAATTATAATGTCGCCATTCGTGAAAGTGGAAACCAAATTTTGTTTTTAAGGAAGTTGGTGCCTGGAGGTAGCGAGCACAGTTTTGGAATCCACGTTGCCAAAATGGCGGGGATGCCAGCACAAGTTCTCAAACGGGCACAACAAATGCTCGAAACACTGGAAGCAACGCATAGTCATAGCGAATTAATAAAAGTAGCGGCACATGAGCAACAAAAAGACGAATTGCAGCTAAGCTTTTTCCAGCTCGATGATCCTGTTTTGGAGCAAATCCGTGACGAAATCCTCAAAACCGACATCAATACCCTTACTCCTGTGGAGGCATTAATGAAGCTTAGTGAAATTAAAAAGCTGATTTCGAGAGAGAAAGTGAAATTAAATGCCTGATCATTTGATTTCTACCCGAATTAAACCTTATTTTTGCATCCCCTTGTGAAACTTCCTTGTGGAATTTCGTTCAAGTAGTCAAATAAGGGTAGTATAAGCGAAAGTAGCTCATCCCGATAGCTATCCATCGGCCGCCAAAGGCTTGCCGACGGCGCAGCGGGAGGTAGAGCAAAATCAAAATAGTAAGCGAAGTAGCTCATCCCGATAGCTATCGGGAGGTAGAGCAAAATCAAAATAGTAAGCGAAGTAGCTCATCCCGATAGCTATCGGGAGGTAGAGCAAAATCAAAATAGTAAGCGAAAGTAGCTCATCCCGATAGCTATCGGGAGGTAGAGCAAAATCAAAATAGTAAGCGAAAGTAGCTCATCCCGATAGCTATCGGGAGGTAGAGCAAAATCAAAATAGTAAGCGAAAGTAGCTCATCCCGATAGCTATCGGGAGGTAGAGCAAAATCAAAATAGTAAGCGAAAGTAGCTCAGTTGGTAGAGCACGACCTTGCCAAGGTCGGGGTCGCGAGTTCGAATCTCGTCTTTCGCTCCAAAAGAATAAGCCTCCAAATTCGGAGGCTATTTTTTTGATTAAGTAATTGATAAATCGATTACTTTTGCACCTCCAATAAAAACATATTGGAACTTTTGCCCGGGTGGTGGAATTGGTAGACACGCAGGACTTAAAATCCTGTGGCCTTACAGCTGTACGGGTTCGACTCCCGTCTCGGGTACACTGATAAAGAAGGAGTTATGTTTCGACATTGCTCCTTTTTTGTTTTAATACCATGAATAAATAGAGACGGAGTGCGAATGGAGTGGGGAATTTTTCAATTTTTAGCATTTTTTGGGTGGGGTTATTTTGTTTTTATCGGTTTAATTCTTTTCCTTTTTTATTTTCCTGTTGATCACTTCTTACCTTTTCTAATTCAGATTCTCTATTTGAATCTGAGGGAAAAATTTCAAATTCTCGGGACATTTTAGCAATTAATTGGGGGTCTATATAATGGTCTTTTAAAACTGCATCTGAGCTATGCCCTGTAATTTGTCTTGCGTTTCCATTTGTTGCAATTTGCATTTGTGAGGCGTAGGTCTTTCTTATGCTCTTAAATGTTATATTCTCCTCTGGTGCTACTTGGTCTGCATAATGTGAGAATCCTCTAGTAAGAGAATCCACCATTACCTTATTGCGATTTGATTTGAGGTCTGGTGCAATTAAAAATGTATCTGTCCCTTTATGTTTTTCAAATCCAAGTTCATTTAACAATTCCATAAGTTGTGGTGTTACTGGAACGTAATTGTATTTCTTTTCCTCTGTTCCTTCACGTTTTTGAATTCGATTTACTTTAATGTCTTCAACTTTAATTAAAAAAACACCATCCTTATCTTCGATGATGTCCGAATATTTCATGGTGAGTAATTCCTCCCTTCGCCTGCCTGAATATGCGCCCAAACGAATGGCGTCTTTCAGCCAGGGTTGGAACAAATTTCTAGTTTTCTTTACTCCCTTTTCATAGTGACGAATCCCATTTTCAGGTGTTATCTGATTTAAGATTTGTTCGTATTGTTCTTTTGTGATAGCTTTTGGTGTATGATGTGTTTTCTTTCTCTTAACCTTATTAAATGGATTCCGTATTTGTGTATTGTATTCTTCATTAAACCATCGAAACAATGACGAATAAATCGTAATCGATTTATTAAAAGTTCGGTTGCTGTATTGTTTATCTTGTAATAAGTACTCGTATACCAACCCTACTATAGAATCATTTACATTCTGTAATTGTAGCGTTTCTGTATTTATTTTTTTAGTTTCAAGACATACGATCAACCGCTCAAAATGTCGTTCAATGTCTTTAAGATAATCTTCACTTCGATTAACTTTTAAATGCTCTGGTACATTTTCACCTCGTAATACAGAAACATACTTTGCAATACATTCAATTAGTAAAACGGGTATGTCCTTGTTGATTTCTGATTGCCCTCCCTCTCTTTTCTCAAAAGTAGATATGCCAGTTTGCAAATTATCATCTCTTTTACACTCCTTAACCTCTTGTTGAAATCTTATGGCTTCCATTATTGCTTCATCAATATTTATAGTTGAAAGTGATTTTGTTTTCCTTTGATTTTTAGAACCGCTTACATGAGCAATTACTTTAAATACATGTTGTTTTCCGAATGCACAATCTTTTATTTTCTTTTTTGATTCTTTACAAATGTCCTCTACATTTTGTTTGCAATGATTACAGAATACGATCAGTCCTTTGAGTTTTTTACCTTTAGGTATTTGTAGAGGTTTAGACATCTGAAAGATTATATCTTGTATTTAATTTTACGCAACCTTGCAAGGAATTCAGATTCGTGGTGTGCTGATGGTTTGTATGTTGTTATAGGTGAAGATTCATGTCTTGTTGCTGATTTAAGTTCAGAAAATAATTTCATTTGTGATGAAAGTATGCTATGGAATTCTTGTTTCCCGTATTTAGTTAGAAGGTATCTGATCGCCTCCCTGTTTTTGGCGTGTTCGAATTCATTTCTTAATACATATCTTTTATTTGAACCTGGGTCACATAAAACCCCTACATTATTTTGGATACACCATCTAACAAAACTACGCTGGTCACGATAGCCTAGATGCTTTTGTGCTTCCGATGAATAAATACGATCATAAATTTTCATAATCTTCTAGGGAAATTATACCCGCTCTCCTTTTTAATTGTGGACGATCTTTCAGATTTATCATTTGAACTTCGGCTCCTTTCGGTTTCTAAATCTGGGTCTCGAATAATTGTTATTACAATTTTCTTCTCGATGCTGTCCTTATTTTGTGATAGTTCTTCATTATGAATATCACCAGCTACAATCCTTTCCATTTTTGCAGAGATTAGATAACAAAGCTAGAGCTGTATTTATCAAAAAAAGTTTGTTGAAAATTATAAGATTATTCGCATTTTATTTGTGGGGTTTGAATACTTTTAGGTATCAATATAACAAGCCATAAAAATGAAAAACTTAGGAATTACAGAAGCTGAAGCAAAAATGCTCAATGAAATTTCTGTAATTATGGATAAGTATAGCAATACTACACTCCCATTCGGTATGAGTTTTATTCACTTTCATTTTGAATTTTCAAAAAAACGAAGTGTTGTATGAGACTAATGATAAAAGAGTTTTAATAGTTAAACCTTGTCTGAAAAATGAATTACCTGTTAAGTCTTACCCGACTGCTTGGGATGTTCATGAAAACCAACCGAAAGAATAAATTTTTGTTGTGATGGTAGGGGATCGGGGGTAGATGCTCCTGTTAAAGCTTATCAGTAGATTCGCTTGGTAAATTATATTGTAGTTTTACTATCTTTTTTATTTCATTTTCAATGTACGGATTCTTAATTTTTCTATTTCTGAAATTTCATTCATTACCTTTTCGATTGTAACTCTTTTCGGACTATAATCTTCATATTTAATATCAGACCTAATTAAAATGGCAATTCCGAAGCGTATGTCATGAGACCCTGAATCAAGATATGCAAGTTGCAAAAGGTTTAGCTTACTATAGTCTTTTATAGTGCCCTATATTAACCATGATTGATATTTTTCTTTCAATTTTATTTGAATATTCATTGTTGCTAAATAAATCTAATCCGATAATATCATCAACTATGTTATCAATTTTCCCTGTCATAGAGTGTGTGTGCTCTGTGTTACATTCTACTATTAAATCCGAGTACACTTTTATTGTAAAAATATTCAGATAAACATCATCACTAGTTCCTGATTCATACCCATTTAAATGAAATCCCTTTCCATGTTCCTTGTAATTTACTGGCTTTCGCCTTCCAATTAATATCAAGATGATTTTCAGGAAGCGTTTTAATGAATTTTTTATTTACATCTTCATAATTTCTCAATGATTCATTCCATGTAAATTTATATTCATTTTCAATAAATAGTTTTAGTTGTTGTAAAATATTTTGTAGTTTCTCTTTAGAATAAAATGCAACTGTAATTTTATTCTTATCTTTTAAATTTCTAGTTGTTGATAAGTCGGCTTTACTAAAACGATAGTTCTTCTTTTCCAATCTTATTTTTTTTGCAATTTCTTCAGGTGTCAACTCTTGTGATTCAAGCCAATTAAGTGCAATATCAATTTCCTCACTCAATTTCTTTTTATTTTGAAATTCAACTTGAATTTTCTTAGTAGCTTTTTCATTCATAACTAAATGAGTTTGATTTATATCGTTAACATAATTGATGATAATTATAGTGTAAAATTTTAAGAATTTTTCAAAAATTTTGAAAATTCATTGATAGTGAGTTTGTTACAATTTGTTTTTATATTTGAAAAAGCCACCCTTCGGACGGATGGCTTTAATTAACGGAATGCTGAAACATTCTGTTTGGGATTTGAGAACAAATCCTAGTTTAATTAAAGCATGGATGTGTAAGGGTTGGCTGTGGATAACCGACAACCAAAAACCCCAATATGCCATGAGACCGATTCAGAAAATTCAAAATGAAATTGAAATTTTAAATGAGAAAATCACTATTCAATTCTGCCCCTTTCAAATGAGTAGTTTGGTTTATGATGTTACGCGTATCCAAAATAGTATGAAAGGTATTATGCCTCATGACTGGGAATCATCTGAGCATATCAATGAACTTACTAATCGAATAGATCAAATGAAAAGAATAATTTGCAATAATCACCCGCAAGTTATGCAGTATGGATTCGAAGCCGTATTTCAAATTTATTTTCCCACAGATGAAAAATTGAAATCATCAAATCCTATAAATGTAACAGCAAGTTTTGGCTGGCAAGTGTCAACGGAAAAATGTAACCTTTTACATTCTGAGTTAGTGAAAGCCGGAAAGTTGAATTGTACACAGAATGAATGGCAAAGTCATTTTATAGGGACTAGTGGAAAGTTGGAAAAAATAGTTTGGTGTGCAAGTGTATATGAATCGGTAAAATTGTTTAGCTGGCTGAGTGAAAAAGATAAGATCGCATATCGGTATGATTATTTAGTGTTGCTTTGCCAACATTTTGTGGATAGGAGAGGAAGACATCTTAATATTGATTGTTTAAGAAGCTACAAAAGTCTGCCATACAAATCACAGCGAGTCGAAAATATTTACAATCGAATTTTTTATTTACTTGAACTTCCGTAGATGTGTAAACTGAGCAGTAAATAGTTCAAGCCAAAATAGAATTGGAATTTCACAATCATAGAAGGGTTTGAGTTCGTTATAGATTCCTTTGATATATTTCATTTTGTATGCGTCTATATCGTACTTTATTGCAACTATTTTTAGCCCTCTCCTCAGAATAATGGCCTCCTTCTTATACATCAATTCATAAAAACCTCCTGCTTTTTTCATTTCATATTTGAAATGTTTTATATGTGATTTTGTAAACGGAAAAGTTTTCATTGCATTCAATGACTTTCCAAGAAAGTAATTATTAGTAATAGTTTATTTTGTATGGGTTTCTTTTGTTATGTGCAAATGTTGCCCAAGCTTTGTGATTTCATTGCACAAGTATTGTGCATTTTTTGCATTAGTCTCAAAGTTTTCATTGGATATTTCAGTTATTTTCCCCTTGTTTTCCACAGTTCTAAAGGAGGTGCTTTTAAGTTGAAAATATAATCTCGACTTCCCTTTTCTTTCTTCGGGATTCGATAGCGTAGAGTTATCAAATCCACTCACTACAATAAGCCCCTTGCTAACAAGATGGTTTATTGCAGTACTTATTGCACGTCTCGAACAACCTGTTTTGTTTTGTAACTGAATGGATGAAATCCAGTCACGGCATTTTCTGCCGTCAGTACTTTTTACATCTTTCCAACCGATTGTTTGCCGTATAATAATCATTAGCACTTTTATTTCTGCAATGGAAAGGTGAGGCAGTAGAGAATCGAAAATGTAGTTAGGAACGCTCGTAGTATTTGCGTACTTCATTTATATTATTTTTCTTAATCTTGTATACCTGCTTTATTTTCAAAAACCGAAAACTCAGTTTGTGGATGCATAAATAGTCGAAGATACATTCTGTTGTTATCTGTTATTTTTAATACTCCAATCTTATACCAAGTAATCTTTTCTTCTCCGTTAACTTCGTAACTCTTTTTCGCGCAGATGTTCATTAGTTGCATATTGTATGATTTATAAAATAATAATAAATACCGCTGTGGCAAAATGCACACAGCGGTCTATGGAGTAATAATTATTGTTAGTCTCCCCTGATTTCTCTAATTAGCATTTATCGTTCCAATCGACAGTGTCGATAGCCCTGTTAAAAGGAAATGCCAATCTTTTAGTAGTGTCTATTTTTGTTCCTGAAAATCTCTCCACAGACCGCTATGAACATATTTTTAAACTTACTACTAGAGAAAATACTCTTATACTACAATGGTTTTTTGTCGAGATGTCGGACAGACATTCTTTTGCGACACGGGACATTTGTAAAAAAAGAGGAAAATAAATTCCTTTGATTCCATTCAATAGTAGCAAGCTGGATTTGGATGTACAATTCCTGTCTGGGTTTAGTATAGCACGTCGTATAATCTTTGCAACGCGACACCAACCCTTCCTGTGGATTGTCTAGTGTTTTGACTGCGCACAATCTTTTGGAACTTACTTATTCAGTTTGTGGATTATTCTTTCGTAATTCTAGCAAATTATCCATTTCAAATTTTATCTTATGTATCAAGTATGGTAATGTTTTTAATATTAAAAGCCCGCACATGAACACAATTATCAATATAATAATTGTAATTATAAGAAAAATGAATAAACCTATACCTATTATTGGAAGTTTAATAAAATATATTATTATAGCTATTAAAGCCCTGAATAGAAGATTTAATGTTGATTGAATTTCATTTCTATCACCATTGATTTCAAATATAAATTTTTCAAAACTAATCCTCCCTTTTAATGACATAGAGATATATTCGTATAGATCAAGAAAACTATTTGGAATCGAGAAGTTGTTTTTAATATTTTGTACAGTAAGTAATTTTTCATTTGTGAGTTCATTTGATTCAACACTCTCTAATTTCAAGTTGACTCTTTTAATTTTATCTTGATACTTGAGTGACTTTTTTAAAATTATAGCAGGAAAGATGTTTGAAGAAATAAATGATGTTGCATAATAGACTATTAAATACATAGTCAAAGGAATTATAATACCCCTTTAAAAAAAAATCTAAAATTCCTTTGTAGTCGTTATAATTTAACCATTCATATTTGCCTGAGTAAGATTCAAAAGATATAAGATGAAATACTTACAATAAAAACTATATCTAAGATGCGTCTAATTGGCGTGAAGTGGGATTTACTATTTAGAAATTTAACTATAATATTTGTTACCTCTTCCATTTTTTAATGAGTTGTTACAATTACAAGGTCAGTTTTATTCAATAAGATCGAATTTTAGCTAATACAATAATTTTCTGGATACACAGTGTTTGTAAAAAAAAATTGAAGAAGTGTGGTTGAATCGCCAAAGAGCATGCAATAATAAAGGTTAATGAATGGATTTATCAAGATTTTTCAAATATGAAATCTGTTAAAATCTAACAATTCAATTCTCACTTTAAGTATCATTGCGATAGTACTTCTCCTATTCGTCAAATATATTTTCAAAGTCAAAGTTGTCAAATGTCAGTTTAATTGGTGTTTCGTTAAATGGATAAATTGAATGAATCGAAATTTCTTCATCTTTGGTTATTGTAATTAAGTTTTTGTATCTAATTGAACTTGGATAAGACCTAACATTAATTGAAGGGCTATTCTCAATAATTTTTGCTTTATTATTATGATATAGAACCACCTTGTCAAAATACTCAATTACACAACCTTTCGGGACTATTGAGCTTGAAACGGGTCTAGTAAATAGTTTTTTTGATTTTTCAAGGTTTGGCAGTAAATGATTTCTTGAAGTAAAATATAAGTCTTGCTTATTCTCTTTATTTAAATTGATATTAATAAATTGTCCATCCTTAGTGAAGAAGAAGCCTTTAGTAGAACTGTTAAAACAATAACTTACATCTTCTGCTCTTAAATTTGAATGCTCCATAAGTTGGGCCATTCCGTATTTAGATTTACCAAATTCTGTAATTCTTCTTCTTTCAGATTGTTCGTCAAATTTTGAATACTTTGGCTTATTGTCAATAATTGCTGTTTCATTTACAAAATAGTTAAAATTATTATGCTCTTCATAATTAATAACATCATAACTTGACCATCCTGTTCGTATTGATTTTTTTGCAACAGGTTTAGTTATGACTTCAAGTCTATTTTTTTCATTTAAAAACTGCGTGAAATAAACCTTCACTATTTGCGGAAATTATTACTTCACCTGATTTTGCATTAAGGTGAGTTATTTTTGCGTCAAATCTTAAATCTGGTTTACATGGCTTCAAAAATGATAATTATCTTGCGGATTAAGGTTTATTTCATAAAGTCCTTCTTTACATCCTAGATACATTCTCATTGCATAAAGTCGCATATCAAGAACAGGCATAGAAGGAACTTCGGAAATTATTTCAAAGTCGTCTAAATCGAAATCAATTGAAAATTCAATTTCATTTGTTGCTCTTTCCCACAATTTCATTAGAACATTTTTAAGTTCCCCAACGCCTAAAATCATAAGTCCTTGCTCATTGCTTAAATAATCATTTCTTTGAAATGAAAGTCGTATCAAATTTTCGAAATTAGAGTAGTTGTCAACTAACTTTCTAATAACCTTGCTAAGTTCAGTAAAGGCAATTCTGCCGTCCTTCAAGATTAGAAATAAATGCCCACCATAGATATAACTATCTATTGCTTTAACTTTTATTGAAAATTTAATTGTCTTCATATCTGTCCTTTTAAAATTTTAATATGAAGCCTATCATCAATGATTTTATTTTCAAGCCATCTGTCAACCAATTCAATGCTTAGTTCATATTCTCCACTGTCAATTGGGAAGCCGTGATATGGGTCCGTCTTGTTAACAGGATTGGGAAAGAAAGATAATCGTTCTTCATTTGACCCCATTACAATATCTCCATTGTCCATTATTGAGAATAAACCATTTCTGTTCTTGCAGAACCAGTTGCTCTCATCTGAAACTCTAAACACTTCAAACTGCTCATTTTGTTTTAATATCCAAGTCGATTTATGCTTATTGGTAGCAGCTGTTTTATTGTGATAAGAGATAGGTTTATAAAAATGCTTCTCTAAAGTCGGACCAAAAAGTCCGTCTTCATTCAATTTAATTTTTGGAAAATGATGGCTCATAGTTGCTTTGTCGTCTTAGCATTACCGCTAACTCCATGTTTGTTATAAGTTTCGGTAATACAGTTGTTTTAGATTAGATCCTGCAGATTTACATCCGAATATTCAAAGTTAGTATTTGTTTTGAAATAGCCGAGCGAATTAATTCATTTTGTGTTGAGATTAGTGCTGATATTGAACGCAATACAAAACCCGCAACTTTTTATAATAATTTCTTTTGTGCTGATAGTATATAACTTTGCGTATTATCTTTCTTCTGAAATTATAAATTTTCCCAAATGCTAAATAACTCAATGACCGGTCGTCAAGTTAAATTTTACAACGAACCGTAAAGTTCGCAATAGAATTTAATTAAAGTTATTCCACATCAGAATTCTCATTTTGTTCTTCATACCAATCGTCTTGACTAGGGAAATTGTTGTTGTGCCCTAGAAACGAACCTACAATTTCTTCTGCTGTGTATAAGGGATACCCTTTGAATAATGTCTTTCGATATTCAGAGTTGATTATATATTGTCCAAACTTCAATACATCTATCGGTGGAACGCAATCGTTAAATTCCTCTCGTTCAAAATTATGAGCTTTCTGGCCACATGTTGGGCATGTCTTTTGTTTAATACTTTCCATAGAGAATAATTTAATTAGTTTAATTTTTCTGGACCAAATTTGTCAACGAATAATGCTCTGTCGAACTTTACGCCTAAGTTCTCAATCGCTAGTTGAAAATCGTTTATAATGTCAAAGTTATTTGAAAAGTCAAAAATTTTTAAATAGGCAAGCCCATTTTCATGTTTCTTATTTTCGTGATGCTCGCCGAAATTTATAAAAGCATATCGATTAACTATTTCTTTATCATTTAATGATTCTTTCTCATCGACAAATGCAACTTTCAAACCGTCTTCGACTTTAAGGTTGCCAATAATCTCTAATACGCCAAGTTTTTTTGCCTTACGGACTACCAAAACATCTTGGTCTGTGAAAAAGAGATTTTCTTTTATAATTTCTTCATGGGTTTCTGCAAATGTTAATTCAACATTGTCCAAAGAGGGTATAAATTCATTGTTATATTCAGTTTGAATTTGTTTAACTCCTTTAATTGTATTTTCCGAAAAGTCTTCATTCAATTCATCCACGTTAATACGAAAATCGATAAATTTTAGTGTTGTGTTGTGGTCATTTAAAACGTTAGTCTTATAAATAACTATCCAACGTCCAACTATTGTCATACAGGAAAATGCGCTTTCCTTAGTCTTTTTAAGATCTTTTATTCTTTCTTTAAAAGGTGCTATTAATTCGATATTAAACCGAATTTTGTCTAGGTCTTCAGTTCTCGCCACGTTCTTTTGTGGATTTATAAAGTCAATATGTAAATACATAATTCTATTTTTTTGTTTTTAAGTTTGTTTATAACTTTAAAATGGTTAACTATGTGGTGTAAATAAGTACCAATTTTTACTCAGGTGATTGAATGTCAATCTTGCACATTGGTATCAGCATAGTACGACACTCCACCTTTTGATGACCACATAATTACAAATATTTTACTTATTCCAATGTAATATAACTTGTCCTAATTTTATCCTCCATTTCTTTTTCTATAATATTCACTTTATTCAATAGTCGCAAAATTTTTTCTACTTTCTCCGCAGACGTAATAGAACTTTTTATTTCTTCTAATTCCTCGTCAGGAAAATATTGGAAAATTTCATCCTCAAACTCATTAACTGTCTTTGTTTGCTTTATGAATTGTGTTAAAAAATTAGAAATTTCTAACTTTCTAATTCTGTTTTTATGCTCGTCTACTTTTTCGATATCATCCTTATGTATTTCCATTTGACGACCAATAAACCAATGATAAAATTTTTCAATTAGCTGGTGGTAGTCGTTAATCAATTTAAACAAGTCAATGTGCTCTGTTTGCTCTGCTAAGAATTTTTTAGATAGAGAATTCCATCCCGAAAATTTTATCATTTCTTTAGTCGA
>JADKFA010000015.1 GCA_016717725.1 Bacteroidota bacterium | reverse complement strand
ATTTGATGGAAAAATTTCAAAACAAATATCGCATACCATCTGCCCGTCTCCCACATTGGGATTATGGTCATAATGCTGCGTATTTTATTACCATTTGCACCCATAATAAGGAACATTATTTTGGTGAAATTAAAAATGATGAAATGCATTTGAATGAAATTGGGAAATTGGCCGAAAAATTTTGGATGGAAATTCCCACCCAATTCCCGTTTGCGCAATTGGATGTTTTTGTGATTATGCCCAATCATATGCATGGGATTTTGATTATCGATAAAAACGAAATGGGGGGCGCGGTGGGAATGTCGTCGGCGAATAACGTAGAGACGCGATTAATCGCGTCTCCATCACTCCAACCGAATCACAGGAACCGATACAAACGCGATTTATCGACGAAAACGTAGAGACGCGATTTATCGCGTCTCCATCATCCGAAATGCCAGCCACGGAAACGGTACAGACGCGATTAATCGCGTCTCCATCATCCGAATCGCAATCCGAATCACAGGAACCGATACAAACGCGATTTATCGACGAAAACACAGAGACGCGATTAATCGCGTCTCTACAATCGCCCGAACAATCGCCCGAACAATCGCCGGAAACGGTAGAGACGCGATTCATCGCGTCTCCATCATGCGAATCGTCAAACATAGAAAGACGCGATTAATCGCGTCTCTACAATCGCCAGAACAATCCCCCTAACAATCACCGGAAACGGTAGAGACGCAATTCATCGCGTCTCCATCATGCGAATCGTAAAACATAGAAAAGACGCGATTAATCGCGTCTCTACAATCGCCGGCCACGCCCCCGCCCGTACCAGGCGGCATCACCGGCGCCAAAAATCCGATGCTGCACGAAAATATTTCGCGTATCTTACGATGGTATAAAGGACGATGCACTATTGAAATACATAAAACACATCCCCATTTCGCATGGCAACCCCGTTTTCATGATCATGTAATTCGTGATGAGAAATCGATGGAACGCATCCGAAATTATATTATCAATAATCCTTATAATTGGAAAAAGATAATTTCATTCCTGATGGTAACCCAATCTGAATTATTGCTGGAAAATAATTTGATCAATCAATTGGTTGGTTTGGGTTATGAATCTGTGAAAATTCATGATGGCGATGCTTTTGTTTCTAATCTAAAAACACAATTAGAATCCTTTAATAAAACAACATTTACAGTCAAAGAATTTGATGCCATTTTAAATCATTTAGCCAAAGGCAATGTTTTTGAAAAAGCAAAAACACTCCGAGATCGTTTTCATCTAGCTAAAGAAGACAACACTTCATTTTATGTACGTTTCTTCAACAATGAAGATTGGACTACCAATTTTTATCAGGTCACTAATCAGGTTCAGCAGCAAGGTTCATTTCTCAATCGGTATGATGTAACGCTATTGGTTAATGGTTTGCCTTTGGTGCAAATAGAACTCAAGCGAAGTGGTATTGAAATTAAGGAAGCATTCAATCAAATTAATCGGTATCAGCGCCATTCTTTCTGGAGTAATCATGGGTTGTTTCAGTATGTGCAATTGTTTGTCATCAGCAATGGCGTAAATACAAAGTACCTTGCCAACAATCGCCTGCAATCTGTAAAACAAACTTTCTTCTGGGCCGATGAAAACAATCGAAACACGACCGAGTTAAGTGCATTTGCATCTTCGTTTCTAAACACAAATCATTTGGGTAAATTCATTGCGCACTATGTGGTGATGAATGAAACTTTTAAAAATATGATGGTGCTGCGGCCGTATCAGTACTTTGCTACCGAGGCTATCATCAAACAAGTTGAGAGCGGCAATGATAACGGTTACATTTGGCATACCACGGGTTCGGGAAAAACATTAACGTCTTTTAAGGCTAGTCAAATCATTATGGATTTGCCTCAAGTGCACAAAGTAGTATTTGTGGTCGATCGCAAAGATTTGGATTACCAAACCATGCAGGAGTTCAACAGTTTCAAAAAGGATAGTGTAGATGTAACGAATGATACTCGATCATTGGTCAAACAACTAACCGACGATACAAAACTGGTGCTCACCACCATTCAAAAACTGAACAATGCCATCACCAAAGCGCATTATGAAAACAAACTAGAGCATTTAAAAGACAAGAAAATTGTTTTCATTTTTGATGAGTGTCATCGTAGTCAATTTGGTGATACACGCGAGCGGATCACAAACTATTTTCATAAGAGTCAGTTGTTCGGCTTCACGGGCACACCCATCTTTGCCGACAACGCCAATAAAAACGAATTGGGAAAGCGCACTACCAAAGATTTATTTGGCACCTGCTTACATAAATACGTAATCACCGATGCTATCCGTGATCAGAATGTGTTGCGCTTTGGTATTGAGTACGTTGGTAAATACAAACAGAAAGGTAATACTTTTATTGATATCGATGTTGAGGATATTGACAGAGCTGAAGTATTGAATGATACTAAGCGCCTAGAGAAAATTGCCGATTACATCATTGCCTACCACGGGCAAAAAACATTTAACAAAGAATACTCGGCGCTCTTTGCTACTACTAGCATTGATACGCTAATTAAATATTACGAGATTTTTAGAAGAAAGAAGTTGGCGGGAGAACATGACTTACGCATTGCCACAATCTTCACCTTTGGCACCAACGAAGAGGACGAGGCTGCAAACGATTCATTACCTGATGATGAAGAGTGGTCGATGGCTGCAGATCCAGTAGCCTATTACAAACCGAGCCATACCCGCGATAAACTAGAAGAGTTCATTGGCGACTACAATAAACAATATGAAACTGCATTTTCCACAAAGGATAGTCAGGCTTTTGAGAATTACTTTAAAGACATCAGCAAGCGCTTAAAAGAGCGTGAGAAAGAAAGTTTCAACGATGAAAAAGATCGTCTGGATTTAGTTTTAGTCGTAAACATGTTACTCACGGGTTTTGATGCGAAGAAAGTAAATACACTTTACGTAGATAAAAACTTAAAGTACCACGGATTAATTCAAGCGTATTCTCGCACTAACCGCATATTGGGTGAACAGAAATCGCAAGGAAATATTTTATGCTTCCGCAACTTAAAGGCAGCTACCGATACGGCCATCACACTTTTTTCAAACAAAGAAGCGATTGAAGAAATTATTTTACCATCTTATGAATCCATTGCAAGCAAATTTAGTGAAGCATTAAAAAATTTGTTAACGATAGCGCCTACTTGGCAGAGTGTAGAAGAGTTAATATCCGAAGAAGAAGAGTTGGCATTTGTGCAAGGCTTCCGTGCTCTATTACGCGTAAAGAATGTATTGGCTTCATACACCGATTTCAATTGGGAAAGTTTAGGTATCGATGAACAAACCTTTGAGAACTACAAGAGCAAATACCTCGACTTATACGACAAGGTAAGGCAAGACCAATCCAAGCAAAAAACTTCCATTCTCGAAGACATCGATTTTGAATTGGAACTCATTCACCGTGATCTGATCAACGTTGCTTACATCATTAAACTATTAGCAAAATTAAAACTAGCTAAAACCAGCGAAGCACAGAAGCAAAAAAAGGCTATCATGGATTTGTTGGGAGGCGAAGTAGAACTCAGAAGCAAACGCGAGCTGATCGAAAAGTTCATTGAAGAAAATATTCCGCACATTGACGATGCCGACAACATCCAAGATGAATTTGAAAAATATTGGCAAGAACAAAAAGTATTAGCACTCGCCAAAATTTGCGAAGTGGAGAATCTCGACAAAGAACAATTTAACGCCCTTATCGAAACCTACATCTTCAGTGGTCAAACTCCGTTAAGAGATGAAGTATTAAAATGCTTAGGCAATAGACCAAGTATTTTGCAAGCGCGAGAAATAGGGGAGAGGATCATCAATAAAATGAAAGAGTACGTAGAGGTATTTGTGACGGGAATGGTGGCGTAATTTTATTAATTTATTTAAATAAGTGTACTTTAGCAAAATAAGAGGTCGATATAGAAAAGTAATTTGAATTAATTCCTCAAACCATCATCCCATGAAAAATCCCCCTAACCCCACCGAGAAATTTTCTTTAAAAACCCTTCTCATTTTCTCGCCCCTTCTAATTTTATACATCATGGTTTTGTTTGGTTTTTCCTTAAGACAAAATATACCGTTTGAATATCATTATCTATTTCCTATTGTGTTTTTATTATTTTTTGTTTTATTTCTTTTATTAGCGCCGGCCATGGGTCGTCGACTCAAGATGAAACCTTTTTATACTTTCGGATTTATTGTTGTTAATGTACTTGTTTTGTATTTCAATTCATCCATCAAAAGGGAATATGAGGTTACCAGTTTTGTAGAGGAGAATGAAAAGGAATTATTGAATTTTGTGCAGTACTTTCAAAAGAACGGAGAGGATAGCACCTTGCTTACCAATATGGAGAATATGAGTATTTCATCCATGGAGTATGGCAAAGGAAATTATCATTTCAGTTTGTATTATAATTTAGGTTATGGATACGGTCTAACGTACACCGATAGCCTCCAATTAGCAACACCTAAAGTAGCACCCAACGGTAGTCCCATCATCAAATGGATCAAGGTAAAGGAGCATTGGTATTATTATTCGTACTTTGATTAGGTGGTGGTGGCAAAACTCTATTCTAAGAATTATGAGATTTAGCTTCAGTATAAAATGAGCTTATTATTGTTTGAGGATTAATATAAATAATTGATTACGATTTAATTGATCGGAATCACTTGCTTATTTTATTGTTTGTTCAATTTATTTGCTTGTTCACGGTTCGTGAACAACATCGCTTTAGATAAGAAAATAAAGATTTCCAGTGTCGAGAGATTTATAAGGAACAAGGATTAGAAAAAAACATTAGTTCAAAACTACACGACCTACTTAGATATCCAAGCGATCATTTGGTTTACTAACTTTACGACTTGGGGGAATAAAAAATAAAATTATTGTGAACGTTTAGTTAACTACATATGTCCAAAGACACTGCTATTAAATTATTCGAAGAAAAGCAAGTTCGTTCAGTATGGAATGAATAGGAAGAGAAATGGTTTATATCCATTGTTGATGTGGTTGCTATCCTTACAGATAGTCCTAATCCAAGAAAATATTGGAGTGTTTTAAAAACTAGACTTAAGGCGGAAGGTAGCCAGTTGGCTACAAATTGTAGTCAACTGAAAATGCAGTCGGCTGATGGCAAATTTTATATGACCGATGTAGCGGATACAGAGCAATTATTTCGTCTCATTCAATCTATTCCATCTCCGAAAGCAGAGCCCTTTAGCTGATTTTATTTTCAGTAATTGCTTTAAGTGCAAATATAAATTCCCTTATTTGCAGCAAACGCTTAAAATGCAATTATAAATCCCCTTATTTTCACAAAACGGTTGTATTGAAAATTTAAATAATTTTGTACTGGTTTCCTTGAGTCCATTTTTTTAGTAACCAAGTTTAAGTAGTTCTAAAGATAATTTCAAAGAATTTACTTGCAAACTAAATAACTTTATACAAATAATAAATTTTAAATAGATGCCCTTTATAAAAGTTTACATCCATTTTGTGTGGAGTACAAAAAACCGAGTTCCTTATTTAGATTCAAAAGAATTAAGATTGAAAGTCTGGACTCACATGCACGATAATGCCAAAAAGAAAGGAATCTTCATCGATTTTGTGAATGGCTATTCCGACCATTGTCATTGCTTGGTTTCATTAATAATGGATCAAACCATTATGGATGTCATGAAATTAATCAAAGGTGAATCGTCATTTTGGATTAATAAACATGGACTCACCAAATACAAATTTGAATGGCAAGATGAATACTATGCTGTATCGGTATCGGAATCCAGTATTGAAAGAGTGAGGAATTATATTAAGAATCAAGAGGAACATCATCGGAAGAAAACATTTCAAGAGGAGGAGGATGATTTAATTGTCAAACATGGTTTTGAAAAATATTCTTCCTAAATTGGAATGGGTTTAAACCCATTCCAATTGATATTATAATTTTATTCAAACTATTGGGATAGATTTTAATCTGATTCCAATTGATATTTCGATTTTAATTTTTGATGATTAATTCGAATGGGTTTTAATCTATTTTTAATTGATTTTTTGATTTTAATTTTTTATAATTAATTCGAATGGGTTTTAATCTGATTCCAATTGATATTTCGATTTAATTTTTGATGATCAATTCGAATGGGTTTTAATCTGATTCCAATTGATATTTCGATTTTAATTTTTGATGATCAATTCAGATGGGTTTTAATCTGATTCCAATTGATATTTCGATTTTAATTTTTGATGATCAATTCGAATGGGTTTTAACCCATTCAACCCATCTTTTATCCGATTCAACATGCTTATAAATGGATTTGAATACATCTTTTTTCAGCTCAGATCTTTAGTATTTCTGTGTTCAATTTTTTATTTAACTTCACATTTCTAACTATAGCTTATCATAGAAATGAAATCAACCATTGAAGCGTACAATGCATCACTTGCAAAAGAGGAGCAGGAAATCTGCATCACCTTAGAAGGAATCATCAATCAATACTTGCCCGAGGCAGAAAGCAAAATTTGGCATGCGCATCCGGTTTGGTTCTTGGAAGAAAATCCAGTTGTGGGCTACAGTAAATTGAAGGGTGGAATTCGTTTGCTCTTTTGGAGTGGTGCTAGTTTTGAGGATGATAAATTGCAGCCTGGCTCGGGCAAATTCAAAGACGCTTCGATGCTTTATACCTCCATTAATGAAATCAAATTAAAAGACCTAAAATCGTGGCTTCGCAAAGCAAAAGATATCCAATGGGATTACAAAAACGTTGTCAAGCGTAAAGGTGTTTTGATTCGATTAAAATAATTTAGATTTTAAATTGGATGTACCAATTTCATGGATACAGCCTTTGTCATTCCAAAATCCAATTTAATCTAATTGTTAAATCATTTTTCATTCGTAATCCGACCCCAGCGGGGTCGCATCTTAATAGAATAAATATTTTTCATTTGTAATCCGACCCCAGCGGGGTCGCATCTTAATAGAATAAATATTTTTCATTTGTAATCCGACCCCAGCGGGGTCGCATCTTAATAGAATAAATATTTTCATTTCGTAATCCAACCCCAGCGGTGTCGCATCTTAATAGAATAAATATTTTTCATTCGTAATCCGACCCCAGCGGGGTCGCATCTTAATAGAATAATTATTTCATCCGTAACCCGACCCTGTAGGGGTCGCATCTTAATAGATGGTCGCAAATCATTTCCATCATTTCAAATCATATTAAATTGTTTCGCAACACAATTTCTCTCTACATGATCGATCTCGCAAATCATTGCCAAACGATATCAATAAAAAAATCCGCATTAACATAACTATGCTAATGCGGATAAGGGTTTTGTTGTTTAATTCTGTTGTATAATCGTTTTTACGATTTCTACATTTTGGCTCAGCCTCGTTTGGTAATCGTTTTTACGATTTCTCATCCGGACTACTTCACACGCTCTACGTACTCTCCAGTGCGCGTATCAACCTTCACTCTGTCGGTATCATTCACGAAGAGGGGAACGTTCACTACAGCGCCGTTTTCAAGCGTTGCAGGCTTTAAGGTGTTGGTTGCAGTGTCGCCTTTTAATCCAGGCTCGCAATAGGAGATCGCCAACTCAACAAAGGTGGGCGGTTCAGCTAAAATCACTTCATCGGCTTCGAACGATACTTTCACTTCCATACCTTCTTTTAAAAACTTGAAAGAGTTTCCAAATAATTCTTGTGGAACGGGAACTTGCTCATACGTTTCATGGTCCATGCAGATCAGATTTTCACCGTCGCTGTAAAGGTATTCCATGGTTTTATAATCCACTCTTGCAATTTCAACTTCTTCACCTGAGCGAAAACGATTTTCAAGTGTTTTGCCAGTTTTAAGATTACGCATTTTACCTTGGTAGAAGGCGCGTAAGTTTCCCGGTGTGCGATGTTGCCATTCTACTACTTGACAAAGTTCACCGTTAAATCGTAAAACGGTTCCTACTGATACATCTCCTGTATTTGCCATACGAAGTAAATTTTATGTTTGTTGATTTGAAATTACTTTTAACAAAGAAGGCAGAGAACTCCTCTGCCTTCTTCATTTTAATTTATCATCGATTACCCTTCAACAACGTCGAAGTTTAACTTCGCACGAATGTCGCGAAGAATGATAATTTCAGCAGTGTAAGTGCCGGTTTGTTTAATGTGATCTGTTGGCATTACTACGTTCTTCTTGTCGATTTCATAACCCATGTTTTTGAGTTTATCTACAATCTGCTGTGAAGTAATGGAACCGAATAGTTTTCCGTTTTCACCCACCTTAGCACCAATAGAAAGTGTAACACTTGCTAATGCAGCTGCTAATTTATCAGCATCCATGCGGAGCTTGTTGAATTTGTGAGCACGTTGCTTAACTACTTCAGCATGTACTTTGCGATTTGTTTCGTTGGCAATTACAGCAAGTCCGTTTGGAATTAAGTAATTACGACCGTACCCGTTACGAACTTTTACGATATCGTCAGTGTAACCAAGGTTCTTAATGTCTTGTTTGAGAATTATTTCCATGGTTCAGCTTATTTTAAAAGATCAGTTACATACGGCATCAAGCTCAGGTGACGTGCACGCTTTACAGCTTGACCCACTTTACGTTGGAACTTCAAAGAAGTACCAGTAAGGCGGCGGGGAAGTAATTTCCCTTGCTCATTTACGAATTTAGTTAAAAATGTTGCATCCTTGTAGTCAATGTACTTGATGCCCATTTTCTTGAAGCGGCAGTATTTCTTTTTGTTTACCTCCACTGCCGGTGGATTTAGAAAGCGGATGTTTCCGCTAGCGTTTGAATGTGTCGACATGTTTAGGTTTTTTTTAAGATACTGCTTCTTCTTGTTTCTTTTGGGTTGCGTTTTTACGTTTTCTCTCGTTGTAACCAACGGCATGCTTGTCTAGAGCAATTGTAAGAAAACGCATAATACGCTCATCCCGTTTGTACTCAACTTCCAACTTTGCTACTAACGTAGGTTCAGCTTGGAACTCAAATAAAAAGTAGAACCCTGTGTTCTTCTTTTGAATCGGGTAAGCCAGTTTGCGTAATCCCCAATTGTTCTCATGAACAATTATGGCACCGCTGTCGGTGAGGAATTTACGATGTTTAGCAACCGCTTCATCAACTTGCTCCTGCAGTAATACCGGAGTAAGGACGATTACGGTTTCATAATTTTTTTTCATTATAACTGGTTTTTTTCCTTTTTTAAGGACTGCAAAGATACTAAATTCAGTTACTTCGGCAACCTTTTTCTCGAGTTAATGCGCGTTTTTAGCAATCAAGTTTTTGTTTGCCTATAAGTCATTGGTTTCGAATTGTTTCTGACTTATAGCTTCTAGCTTCTAGCTTCAGGAATTATTCAGTAGCGAAGTGATTTTCTAATGAAAAGTATTTTTGACTTAAACGCAGCGTCCGCAGCGGCTTCGTGGCGTTCGCTGCGTTAAATTTGCAATCTGAGTTTAAAAAGCTTCGCAAAATTTCTTGCGAAGCCTGCGACGTTTCTTCCCGAGCAATCGCTCCAAGTAAGCTAAATAAGTAACCTACAAATTACTCATAACGCAACGCCTCAATTGGGTCGAGGTTCGATGCTTTAATCGCCGGATAAATTCCTGCAGCTAATCCCACAACAAAGCAAACACTAAAACCTAATGCAATCCAATCCCACGGAATAATAAATGCTCCTCCCACCGCCATAGAAATTAAGTTTCCGATGAGAACACCTAAAATAACTCCCGTTATTCCACCTAACTGACAAATTACAATGGCTTCCGTTAAAAATTGTTTTCGGATGGTTTTTCGAGTAGCACCTAATGATTTTCTAATTCCAATTTCTCTCGTTCTTTCAGTCACACTCACCAGCATAATATTCATCAGTCCAATGGAAGCGCCTAAGAGCGTAATGATACCTATAATAGTAGCCGACAAAGTAACCGTACTCATCGAATCAATCACCATTCCGGCCAGACTATCACTCTGCGTAATTTCAAAACTATCTTCTTGACCGATTCGATCTTTACGCACATTCCGCATCATGCTGGTGGCTTCTCCTATTGCTGGTTCTAAGTCGGTAATCTGGTTGAGCTTTACCGTGATGGAGTAGGTGGAGTACTCAGAGCCGTAATCCTGTTTTGCATTGGAAAGCGGAATTAAACAAACTTTATCGCCTCCAAATCCCATGCTGGAGCCTTTTTCACCAAGTGTCCCAACCACTCTGTATTTGGCCGGACCTACACTCACTATTTTGTCGATAGGATTGTCGATAGAATTCGCGATAAATAGTTTGTCGACGAGTTCCTTTCCCAATAAGCAAACATGCAATCCTTCCTCTAAATCATGTCCCGTTAAATTTCTTCCCGTTGCCAAGGTATAACCAGAAACGTCGAGGTAATTAGCATCAACACCCATCACGGTGATGTTAGGGTTCGACTTCGTACTTTCATATTTAATAACCCCAATTTGATCCGCCATGGTGGAAACCGAAATTTGAGAAGGGTATTTAAAACGTTCTGAAAACTCAAGTGCTTGATAATAAGTTATTTTACGATGTCTTTTGGCCCTTTTCGATTTACCACCCATGTGGATATTCATCCCCGAATTGCGAATGGTAAATGAATTAGACCCCATGCTTGAGAAGCTACTGCTGATGGATCCTTTCAGAGCATCTATAGAGGTTAAAATGCCCACCAAAGCCATAATTCCGAAAGCTATTATGAGGATAGTTAAAACGGTTCTAAGCATTTGACCTCGAATAGCGGAAATGGCGATTCGAATATTTTCCCTCGTTGTCATGCTCCAAATGTAGAGATGTTCTGTTTATTTTATGAATTTTATAGCGGAACTGCATAAAATCTTTCATAAAATGCAATAAATAGTATCTAAAAGCCGTATCATTGCGTATAGAAAAACATAATCCAAAAATAAATATGAAAAAATTCCTACTTGCAGCCGCTTTTGTGACCGTATGTTCATTTAGCTCTGCTCTTGCACAAACTGCAGTTCAATCTGAAAAAGCAGCTGTTGCAACTGATGTTCAACAAAGCGAAATTGCAAAAGAAAAGCCAGCTGCAAAACCTGCAGCTTCTTGTTGCTCTAAGAAATCAAAAGATGCTAAAGCTTGCTCTGATAAAGAAAAGGGCGAAAAGTCTGCTGCTGGAAAATCTTCTTGCTGTCAAAAAGGTGGTCACACCGATGCGAAAGCAGAAGAGAAAGGCGATGCAACTCACAAGCATTAATCGTTAATCAAAATATTTAAAAGCCTCCTAAACGGGAGGTTTTTTTTATACTCAATTTTTAATTGAACATAGATAGAATTAATCTTAGGTAAAAAAGTGCAATCGTTTTTTTTTCGCTAAATTTTCTTGTAATGATTTCAATGGTTAAATACAAATTTATCTGATTATAGTAATTTTTTAATTCCCTCTCCCCTGGAGAGGGCTAGGGAGAGGCTTGAACTATAGGTTTTCTAAAATCTAATTGAATTCGAATACATCTTTTCTCTTTGCCAAATTCTCTTCGCTAATTTTTCTCGCTAAGGCGCAAAGCCGCAAAGGTTCTCTTCGCTAATTTTTCTCGCTAAGGCGCAATCCCGATAGACTTCGGCGAGAGCTCTGTCGAACGCTATCGGGACGCAAAGTTTTAAGTCGATAAATTATCTCGCAAAGGCGATGCAACTCACAAGCATTAATCGTTAATCAAAATATTGAAAAGCCTCCTAGTCGGGAGGCTTTTTTTATGTCATTAATTTATATAAAATTGAAAGAATTAATTAAGTGGTGGGTATTTTGCGGGGGAAATAATAATGAATAAAATTGCATCAGGAGTTTATATAGTTTCTTTGGTAAACGAAAAGGATAAAATGCAAGGAAAAATAATGAAATACAAGTGCAATTAGAACTGACAGTTTAAACGCGGGGAACGCGGCGGAGGCGCGGTGGGCGCGGGGTCTAAATAATATTTTAGGCTTTAACAAAGAAGCCAGCAGCTAACAATCCAACATCTAACATCCAACATCTAACAACTAACAACTAACAACTAACATCTAACATCTAAAATCTAAAATCTAACATCTAAAATCTAACATCTAAAATCTAAAATCTAAAATCTAACATCAAACATATTCCAGCAGCTCCATCAAACTCCGAATCGTAATCACCGGTTCTTTATGCTTCTCATTCCCATGTGGTGCAAAGTGAACCGCCGTCATTCCCGCATTTAAGGCACCGTAAACATCGGTTTGATAAGTATCTCCAATCATCATACAGTGTGAAATATTTTTAGCGCCCGAATGTTCTACGGCATGATGAAAAATTTTAGGGTCCGGTTTGTGTACACCCACTTCTTCAGAGACAAATACCGTATCAAAATATTTTTTTAATCCCGATGAATTCATCTTCACATGTTGTGCTTCTTTGAATCCATTGGTAATAATGTTCAATGAAAATTTGGTATGAAGTGCATCTAATAATTCAATGGTTCCTGGAATTAAATATTGTTTGTGCGGTGTTCGCATCACAAAAGCATCAGCCAATGAATTGGCAATAGCATCGTCATGAATATCGAAATCTTGCAAAGTATGAACAAAGCGATGAAGTCGAACCGCATCTTTGCCCACTTTGTTATCCGAATACAATCCCCACAATCGTTCGTTATGTTGTTTGTATTGGACGTGAAAAGTATCAAAGTCGGGAACGCCTTTTTGGGCGAGTTTTAATTCATCAAATATCTCACTCAAACTTTCTTCCGCATTGCGATCGGTATCCCACAAGGTGTGGTCTAAATCGAAGTAGAGGTGACTGTATTTTTGGCTCATGGAATAACTTGCTCTTGTAAATCTTTTATACTGGCTACGTGGAGTAATTCAAATACAGTGATCATGGCGACCGACCAAAAAAGTATAGAGAAGAACATGTATAGTAGAATTTTCTTTTTTCTTTCTTCTAAACTATTTGCAATGATGGTTCCAATGGGAATGGAAAGGAAGATGGGAGTAACGATGGCAATTCCCATGAGTCCATATTTTTTCCAAATTCGCACGATGCGTCGGTTTTTTTTGGTGAAAACTTTTCGCTTCTCGTCTTTGTCAAGATACTCGTAATTCACAATGAAATTTCCATCTAAATCTACTTTGGGCTTTGAGAAAATTCTTGGTTTTTGTCGCCATTTTCTGTATTTTCTAAAGAGCCAATGCTCCAATCTAAAGAAGGGTTTTGAGAGATACGAAAAGACAACCACCCCTAACATTCCACCAATCACACAGTATATTACCGTCTCGGGTAATGTGAATTCATGCTGTTTATTGTAATAGGCAAAAGCTGGACCCGCTACGAATTTTACGCTGCTTAAAAGTATGACTTGAACGATTTTCCAGAACTCGATCATCTATTTTTATTCCTTCTTGGCTATCTCTGTAAATTCAATTGAAAAGTGATGAGGTAATAGTAGGGCAATTCTCAAAACCACGCAGACGAGGTAAAACGAAGTATCCAGAGTTTTGAGAGATGCTCATTATTCTTTTTCTCCATAAGCCAAATCACCAGCATCACCTAAGCCTGGAACAATATAAGCTTGTGCGGTTAACTCGTCATCAATAACGCCAACCCAAATATCAACTTCAGCTGGCATATTTTTTTTCAAATACTCAACACCTTGTGTGCTCGCCACCGCGGCCACAATATGCGTATGCTTAGGCTTACCTCTTTCGGCGATGGCACGGTACGTTGTAACCATGGATGATCCAGTGGCTAGCATCGGATCTGCTATGATTAGAATGCGATTAACAATAGGAGGACTGCTGATATAATCTAAATGAATATCGAACGATCCATCTTTATGATGTTTTCTGTAAGCAGAAATAAATGCATTATCGGCCTGATCAAAATAATTTAAGATACCTTGATGTAAAGGTAATCCAGCTCTTAAAATGGTTCCAACAATGGGTTGCTCCGACATCAGTGAAATATTAGCAATTCCTAAGGGAGTAACCACTTCCACCATATGATACGGAAGTTTTTTTGAAATTTCTAAAGCAGCAATTTCTCCAATGCGTTCTAAGTTTCTACGGAAACGCATACGATCTTTTTGCACGTCTACATTTCTGAGTTCAGCAATAAATTGGTTGATGATAGAATTTCCTTCGCTTAATAAATGTACCATAATTTTAGATGTATAAGCCTCCGTTTATATGAATGATTTGTCCTGTTGTAAATGATGCTTCTTCACTGCATAAATACAATGTTGCTGCTGCTAATTCGTCGGCGTGACCTAATCTGGATGCGGGAGTAGCACTCTTGATTTTTTCTTGTAGAGGTTCGTCTACCGAGTGTATCATCCCTGCGTCGAAGTATCCGGGCGCAATGCAGTTCACCGTGATGTTGAAGTGTGCTAACTCGACAGCTTGTGCTCTAGTGAGACCTTCCAACGCTGATTTAGACGCGGCGTAGGCAGATGTTCCAGCTAAAGGTCGATGTGCAACGACAGAAGAGATATAAATGATGCGTCCTGTTTCATAGGTGCGCATCTGCGGAATGCAATGTTTGCTGAGCATCCATGCAGCCGTTGTGTTTACATTGAATACTTCTTGCCAACTTTCTAAACTTTGTTTCCAACTTAATCCGCTGAAAGGTATACCTGCATTGTTGACGAGTACTTCTACCGATCCCATATTTCTGCGGATGGAATTCATCATGCTAATGACATCTTCTTCTTTTCTTAAATCCGCTTGAAAAAGTTGATGATGGTTTTCTTCTCCACCAAGTTCTTTCTGCAATGCTTTAGCTTCTTCAACATGCTGGAAGTAATGCAACGCGAGTCGATATCCTGCCTTTGCCATTTTTCTAGCTAGCGCGGAACCAAGTCCTCCTGTTGATCCTGAAATTAATGCTATTCTCGACATATTTAACGCTTTAACCAACGTAGCGCCTTGGGCAGCCGGTTGATCTGAAGTCGTAAATATACACAATCAACGCTTCCAAAACTTTGGAAAAATTGGGCGATACTTTTCACCGATGAGCCTCCGAAATCTAAATCAATATCTTGTGAAGAATTTTCGCGGATAAATTGATCGAAAAGATAATGCATGGCACCTTGTTTTCTTCCTTCTGGACTCGAAAATCCTTTTAAATATAAATATCGTTTTCCCGTTTTGATGAAAAATGCAGCAGCCAATATTGTTTTTTGTGGATCCTGAACCGCCCAACAAGTTCCAATAGCATGGCGCGACGATGCCTGCATGAGCTTCAATAATGTTTGGTAGTCGGAATCACTAAATTTTTCGGCAGCAATTTTCTGGTGTTCTTTAAATGAATCGACTAAAAGTTCAGGTGCAAAGTTTTTCTGGATATGCAAATTTTTCTTTTCAGCCTTTTTTAAATTGCGTACTAAATTTTCATTGTACCCTTTACGAATTTCTTCATAGGGATCATTCAACGATAATTTTTGATAAATCTTTGGTTCCGATTTGATGCTATCAGGAATTTCTTGATGGTTTTCATGAAGGCAAAAGTCGAGGTACTTGAATTCTTCGGGAAGCGTATTTAAAAATTCGATACGTTTGCTTTCAGTGATTTCATTTTTGGAAATGACTCCATAATGTCGAATAAAAAAGGCTTGATGGATGTATTCAATCCCTAATTTATTTTTGTATGCAAAAGGAAATACGGTTTCATAATTCCCCTCAACTAACGCTCCCCATTGCTCACAACAAGTATCTAAATACCACGAAAAATAAAAAGCTTGAGCATCTTTACTTTGTGCGATGCATTCATCCCATTTGGTGATGTCGATTTCCTTACGTTTCAAAAATCGAATCATCAGAATTGTTTTTTTTGATCACGAAAAGTAGTGAATGTATGTTCTGATTTTTTGTCGATGATGAATTGCTCGAGTGTTTTTAATCCATAACGACTTAGCGCTTTGGGATGACCAATGACAACCATCTCTTCTTTTTTTGCTTTGCTATGTTGTCTGAATGCTCTCCATAATAAGCTGGCATTGTATCCATCAACCGAAACGGTGTTATGTGTCCAGTGGCTTAATATTTTTAGTCGTTGTCCCGGTGCTGTAACGGGAATACCATCGCCTAAGGGTTTGTGTTGGTGTGGATGTAATCTGCCCAATAAAAATAATCTCCAGTAAAAAAGAGGAGAGTTGTGAATGGAGCTGATGGGAATTTCTGTAAATGCTCCTTCAGGATCTTCCACATTGGGATCGTCAGAAAATTTCCATTTGCTTTTTAAAGGCGCTCCTCTGAAATCGTATTTATATAAATCCGATTCGTAATGTCCGTTTGCAAAGACACTGCTATCGACACGAATTCCGTTTTCATACAATGCTTTTTTGATTCGTGAAAACGGTTGTATACACCAACCCCCAGCACGAAAAGCATAAATTTCGTTGGAACCAGTGAAGGCTTCGAGTCGCGATTTATAACGTTGGCAAATGGATGTAATTTCGGCATCCGAAAAATCATCCAATTTATACCGATCTACTTTACATACCCATTGATTGCCGTCAAAGTAACTGTCTTCCCAATGCGGATGAATATGTAATTGTAAATCGTGTCCTGTTTTCCAAAGAGTTTCCAGTTGAGTGCAAAGTGCAGCATGATCTTTTTGTAGTGATGGATGTTTTATCATTTCCGATTCCATCTTCAACAAAAATCCGATGTCAACAAATTGACAAAGTTTCACGCCGTGTTTGTCAGCCATCTCTGTCAACATACGAGTAGGTTCGAGAATGCATTTCTCTACGGTCCCGGGTCGATCGCCAAAGTAAATTTCATAATCAAAGGTGAGGTAAATTTGCATCAAGCCAACTGGTTTTTGTCGCCGTAAGGAGTGTACATGGTTACACCAAAGTCATGATAATATTTTAACATGACCGCTAACATTTTTTCTGCATCGAGGAATATGGTATGGGCTTCTGCCACTTTTCCTTTGGTGAGCACATTTTCTTTTTCAAAAATAGGAACTAAGGCATCACAATTTCTTTTTGCTGAATAATTTGGGTTGTGCACTCTGGTTTGGACATAATGAATTTGTCCGACTTCATCTTTTAGTTGAACGTCAAAAATTTGATCATCGTAAACAGGGTATTTGAAGTCGACCGCATCTTCTAATGTATGTAAACTGGTGCCTGCTCCATTGAGTGTTGTGCCCAGCATTAAGATCTTTCCTTTCTTTTCTGCCAATTTTCTGAATGGCGATTCTTGATCATAAGGTGTCATTCTTCCCAGATGCGTCGCCGTTAGGTACTCCGCCAAAGGACCAAAAGCACAAACAGGATCGGTAGGATGTAAACTTCTTTTCACTCCTTTCATCTTTCTAAATTCTTCTGTGATGATACCCATCGCAGAAGGGGTGTTCAATACGTCAAAAAGGGGATTTGCAGTTAAGTAATCTTTGTTTCTTCCTGTGGCTGGAAATGACGGCATGAGTAATGTTCCTGTTGAACCTATGGTTTCAAGAAGTGCCTGAATGACCGCTGTTGATCCGCCATGCACAAATCCAATTTTACTTAAACTGCTATGTACCAAAAGGGCATCTCCCTCTACAATTCCTATTTTTTTAAGATCAGCTACTAAATCATCTTTTGAAAAACCACCTTTCTTTTGTTGTTGAATAAGTTTGTGGTTTCTGAAAGATTTTTTAATCCGTTTCGCCATTTCGAGCGACCACTCCGGACTATTCTTTAGCAAAACATGAATCAATTTATTTTTCATGCGCATGCGATTTGATGGGAATATCTTTTACTGCATAAGCAACAATCTGCTCGTAAACATCTCTCCAGCCTTCCCATTCTTCTTTGTCGTTCACACTTTGATTATGCCACAACGTTACGAAGGTTCCGTTCACTGCTTTTACTTCGTCAATCAATTCTTTTGCACGCTGTACTGATTCTTGCGGATTCATTTTCATATAATCTTTCATCGTTCCGTCCATCAGCATAAACGGTACTAAACTTAATTTGGTACTTACATCTAAATCCAAATCGTAAAAATTAAAGGGAGTACAAATACTGGCTCTAAATCCAATTTCAGAGGCATATCCCATGGAGTAGTCTTCCGTAATATCATTCTCTAATAAGTTGCGATACGTTTCAGGGAACGTCACTTTTAAATAATGTTGGCGGCTTTTGATGACTTGACGCTTGAGAACTTTATTTAATCTTTTAATTTCTTTTCGAAGTTGATCTCTGTTGGAATTGCTGTAGTAGGAGGGATGCACGCCCACCTCAGCATAGTCAGCAATACTTTTAATGAGCGTTTGAAAAATCCGACTTCCTTCCAAGGGAATATTTTTATCGAATTCGCCATAGTCACCCACTAGAAAAAAGTAAATAGTTTTTAAGTGATACTTTTTACTCATTTCAAGCTGCCATTCATAGGTGTCATAGGGATCTTTTTCCCATCCAAAGAGAACACTGATGCGCTCCGCAATCTTTCTAAAATTAAATTTAAACAAGGAAAGAGCAAAAGCCCCAAAATGCCGAACAATCCCTTTTTCATGATAAGCATAAGCGCTATCGATATCGAAGGTGGAGATATAACGGTAGTGCGTATCCTTAAATTGAAGCTGGGGATAATATTGTTGCAGAATTTGCTTCAGCTCCTGCGCATAAATATTCACTAAGGGCTTATTCAAGAAATTTTTCTGATAGGCCAAGCTCTGCTGCGGACTAAATCGCATATGATCATCCTTGATATGCGGTAAATATTCTTCGTAACGACTCACGAGATAAAAGCTGGCGGCAAACAAGTCGAAGGGAATAATATATTTTGGATGTGTCCCAAAAAATGCAGGAATGCCTTTCCAGTCAAACACATTGATTTGCTGATCCTCAATTCCTTTCTCAAATAAAATTCGAGAGGCAAAGAAGAAGGGTTCATCCGCTAATTGATGATCGCAATAACTCAACTTTGGCCCTAATGACTACTAAACACATCCGCCTTATCCGTGAATGTTATTTCCAATCCCAATAAATTTTGAAGCATAAGGTCGAAGATGTATCGGAGTCGGGACGACTTTTTGCTGTATAAACTAATAATTGTTGCGCCATGTATGGAATGAATGAAGATAGGAAATATTGATGAAATCAGGTTTTCAAATATTTCCTTCATCTGCAAAACTATAAAAACTAGCACCTGCAATGATAATATGATCAAGAATTGAGATCTCGAGCAGTTTTCCTCCGTCTTTTAATTTTTTGGTCAGTTGCATATCACTTTCACTAGGCTTGGGATTCGAGCTGGGATGGTTATGGCTGAGAATGATACCCGAAGCACGTGCTTGTAGCGCCTCGTGGAAAATAATCTTCGGATCAACCAACGTAACGCTCACACCACCTTTACTGACAGGCCTAATTTCAATGATGGTATTCGCTCTGTTTAGTAAGATGATCCAAAATTCTTCGTGCGAAAGATCGCGAAGTAGGGGATGAGGAAGTTAACTGCGTCGAGGCTGCATGTAATTTTTCTTTGCGGCGTGCCTCTGCAAAGCGACTTCTTCGACCTAATTCCAAGGCGGCTACAATCGAAACTGCTTTCACGGGACCGATGCCTTTAATGCGCGATAGTTGTTGATAGCCGGAGCGACCCATCTCAATTAAATCGTTATTGCAAGCGGAGAGAAGAAGTCGAGCGAGATCGAGCGCCGTTTGCTTCTTCGTGCCATTGCGTAATACGATGGCGATGAGTTCTGCGTCGCTTAACGTTGATGAACCCGACTGCTGAAGTTTTTCTCTCGGTCTTTCGGCGGGCGCCCATGTTTTTATACTTACTGATGTCATAAAATAGTTTTAAGGAAATGCACAGAAAAATTCCCGCAACAAAGTAATAAAATAAAAACGCCTTCCAGGGTATGGAAGGCGTTTGCAGTCGTTTAAATACGACTATATATTATGCCATAGCATTTACATGCTTCTGGATGCTCGACTTTAAATTCGCCGCTTTATTCTTATGAATAACATTTTTCTTAGCAAGACGATCTAACTGAGCGCTTACTTCAGGAAGCAATTCAACAGCTCTGCTTTTTTCCTTCGTTGTGCGAAGTTCCTTAAGCAAGTTTCTTGTTGTTTTAGCTTGATAGCGATTTCTTACTCTCTTAGAGTCGTTAGAACGGATTCGCTTTTGGGCTGATTTGTGATTTGCCATCTGAATTAAATATTTAGTAATCGTTTTTTTTCAAATTGTGCTCTCTTGTAACGGAGAGCGGTATGCTTGGTAGCCCGTACGGGAATCGAACCCGTGTTTCCTCCGTGAAAGGGAGATGTCCTAGACCCCTAGACGAACGGGCCGTGGGGTTTGTTTCTTACGAAACGGAGCGCAAAATTAGGTTATTATTTTGAATAGGCAAGCCCAAATCCAAAATAATCTGATCAGATTTCACGATTAAGGTCAAATTGCTCTAAATAATCGGCAACTCGACGAATAAATGATCCCCCTAAACTACCATCTACCACTCGATGGTCATAGCTCATACTCAGGAACATCATGTGTCTGATACCGATGGTATCTCCTTGTGGCGTCTCAATAACTGCAGGCTTCTTTTTTATTGCACCCACCGCCATGATAGCAACCTGAGGTTGGTTAATGATAGGTGTTCCCATCACGTTTCCAAAGCTTCCTACGTTGGTTAAAGTATATGTACCACCTTGAATTTCATCTGGTTGAAGCTTATTTGCTCGGGCTCGGGCAGCTAAATCATTCACAGCCTTTGTAATTCCAATTAAATTGAGGCGATCGGCATTCTTAATCACTGGAACAATCAAATTACCGCTTGGAAGAGCCGTAGCCATTCCGATATTGATATTTTTCTTGATAATAATTTTGGTTCCTTCCACACTTACATTAATCATTGGAAAATCCTTAATGGCTTTTGCAATGGCTTCAATGAAGATGGGTGTATAGGTAATTTTTTCGTTTTCTCTTTTCTCAAAAGATTTCTTGATGCGCTCTCTCCACATCACCAGATTAGTTACGTCAGCTTCAACATAGGAAGTAACGTGTGGTGAAGTATGCTTACTCATTACCATATGATCGGCAATCAGTTTGCGCATACGATCCATCTCCACAATTTCAACATCTCCAGAGAGAGATGTACTTGGCTTTTGTCCGTTGGAAGGAGCTGGTGCAGCGCTAACAGTAGTTGGTGCCGATGTAGGAGCAGCAGTAGGCAATGGAGCTGGAGCGCCTCCTTTTTTCTTCAAGTCCACAAAGACTAAGATGTCTTTCTTCGTCACTCTTCCTTCTGCACCCGTGCCAGCAATAGCATCTAATTCGCCTTGAGAAATTCCTTCTGTACTCGCAATGGTTCGTACCAAGGGAGAATAAAATCGATTTCCATCACTTTGAATCGTTGTCGCCACTGGAGCCGATGCCATAGCCATTGCAGGAGCAGCGGTCATGACTGGGGTAGGAGAAGGTGCCAGACTTTCCGCCTTTACAGATCCGTTCGAACTTGGGCTCGGAGCCGATCCATCGGTAGAAATAATGGCGATGGCTGTTCCTACTTGGACCACATCTCCATCATTAAAAAGCTTCTTCACAAGAATTCCTGCTGCTGTGGAAGGTACCTCAGAATCAACCTTATCAGTAGCAATTTCTAACAAGGTTTCATCGGCTTCTACCATTTCGCCTTCATTCTTAAGCCAACGAATGATAGTTGCTTCGTGTACACTTTCGCCCATTTTGGGCATTTTAAGTTCTTCCTGCGCCATATTATTAATAGGTATTCGGGTTTTACTGGAAATCGCACAAATTTAAGCAATATTACCCTCCATCGGCCTAATTTTACGTTTCAGTAAATAATTAAAATTTTATGCAATAGGATTAATGACAAATCGTCATTACTCTTGCAATGTCAACTTACCCATCCTACTCAATCCCTATGACCCAACAGGACGAAACCATTCAGCATGCGGTACAACTGTATCGTAAGCGCTTGTTTGATTTCATCCGATCGCGAGTTAAAGAAAGTGCCGATGCAGAAGATATATTACAAGATGTTTTCTTTGAATTGACTTCTACCTATCGCGTTTTACAACCTGTTGAACAAATGGCTGCCTGGCTTTTTCGGGTAGCACGCAACAAAATCACCGACCGTTACCGAAAGCATAAGCCTATATTATATGATGATTTAAGCAAAGGCTTTAATGAAGAAGGTGAAAATTCATCTTTCATTGAAGAATTGTTGGGTGCTGGTGAAGATCCTGGTTTTTTATCGACCGATAATGAACTTATTCGTGAGGCTTTATTAAAAGCGTTGGCTGAACTTCCTCCAGAACAAAGAGAAGTTTTTGTTCGACATGAGTTAGAGCAAGAAAGTTTCAAGGAAATTTCTGACGATATCGATGTTCCAATAAATACTTTATTATCGAGGAAGCATTATGCGGTGAAGTTTCTAAGAAAAAGACTTACTTCTCTATACAAAGAATTATTTGATGACTCCATTGAATTAAACAAAAAATAAGAATTATGAAAATGAAAGGTATACTTAAAATAATTCTGGGCGTTGCTCTACTCGTTGCCATAGTCGGATTCTTGCTTCAATTTCTATGGAATCATCTGATGCCTGAACTCTTTAATTTACCATTCATCACTTTTTGGCAAGCGTTAGGACTTTTACTTTTATCCAAAATTTTATTTAGTGGGGGCGGACATTTCAAAAACAAATGGAAAGGCGCGTGGTCCGATCATATGCGAAGCAAACTTGAATCCATGACACCCGAAGAAAAAGAGCGTTGCCGCATGCAATGGGAGAAGCGTTGCGGGAAGTGGAAGGATTCTGAGTAGCTTATATTGCTTTTTGGCACATTAATGTTTTTTAGCCGCAGATTTTTTATGATTTATTATGATTAATTAAGATAAATAAAAAACCGATCGTATATCATAGTGGATCGGTTTTTTTATGGCTTTTAGATTTATTATTTTGAAATAGAAATGATCAATAACACATTTTCAAATTTTCAAATTATATCATTTTCAAATTAATCCTTCTTATCCTCCACTGCTCCTTCACTCTTCGTCTTATCTTCATTTCTCTTCTCTTCCATTTTTGCTTTCACTTTCTCTTTTCTCTCTTCTTTCATTGACATAAATTTTTCCATCTGCTCTGGATTTAAAATACCTTTGAGTGCGACTTCAAAATCATCTCCCGCTTTCTTTTTCGTATCTTTTGAAATTCTTTCGTTCTCAATTTTAAGAGCGGCTGCTTTAACTTGAGCATACTGTTCTTCCGTTAAAACCAATTGGCTCTTGAGATGGTTAGCTCTGCGTTCGGCACGTTGTTCTGGTGTTGGTGGTGTTTTTCTTTCTTGCTGTGCCTGAGCTGGAAGTGTTACTGATAATGTTGCAAAGGCAACTAGGATGCAAATTAATTTTTTCATAGTTTATCGTTTTTTTTAAGATGTGTTGTGTTGAGATGTTCTTTGTAATAGATGGTTTAATGCAAACTAATTTTTTGTTTTGATGGTAATTTTGGTTTGTACTTAATCAGCAAGAAGCTGAAAATAATCTATCAAAGGTAATTATTGTATTTATAGTTTGAGTCATTTTACTTTGTTATTAGCTGATGTTGTATGATGTTTGTTCTGTCGGAGCATTTCTTTTAGACTCATTTTTACAATTTCACCCATATTCTTGCATTTGAGATAAGCCGGATTATCATAATGCTTACTTAATTCTTCTTTCAGTTGGTTCTTTTTTTCTAAGGTGCTGATGGTATCATGACTCATACAATCGAGAAGGTCTTTCAACATCCTTTTTCCTGCTTTGATGCGTTTCGCTATTAACGTACGTTCTTCAATTTGATATTGACGCATAGTTTCAGGTGTCATCAATTGCATGGCTAACTGCACATAGGGATTATTTTCTTTAAAGAACTGTGGCATGTACAACGACTTCTTCCCTTCATAGCTTTGTTGGTCGAAATCAATGGCTCGGATCCGATAATGCGTCTCTTCAAAATCGGGTGTCATGTCAATCACGAAGTTATAAGAACGCATATCGCCCAACAAACGAAGAAAGCAACGTTCGTTGAATTTAACAAACTCTTTTGCGATCCGAATAGTATTGATCTCTTTTTTCTTCATCTGATCTTTAATAAAAAGATCACCCGGAATTCCTGCAATATGCTCTTCAATAAGCGTATTTCCACTTACCAAGTAACTGATCCGATTGGGAGATAAGATATGTTCTAGTTCGAGACCATAAATACGCGAAGCATCTGCCTTCTTGATATAGAAATAATCGAAGTTGTCGTTCAATGTATTTACAATTCGTACTCTAAATGGCTTGGAATTTCCAAAAGTGCAATAGTCGATTCGCTCGGCAAAAAGATGTTCAATAACCGATAAATCACCCCCTGTTTTTAATTGAGCATACATCCCGGTAAGCGCAAAATTTAATGCAGTGTTTTCGGAAGGTGCAAAATAAACCGTCTCCCATAAAGTATCTTTTCCGGTTTTGTCATAGTAAGGGAATGAATTCGTAAAGCGCAATAAATCATCGTACTCCATGTCAGCCGAAAACTTCCGCCCATAACCTCTTAAATACTTCCGAAGCTCGGAGTTGATGGGGAAGTTCGGTTTTTTCTTTGAAATATTGTCCTCTTGCATAGGTATTGACGAAAGTAAGAAATTAACGGTTATTGGGAAGTTTAAAACGCAGCGGCCGCAGCGATCCGTGAAGCATCCTATCGAGCGCAATCGGTGAATCATAAAAATCATAAAAAATCATAATAAATCTAAAAATCTGCAGCATAAAAAGATAGTTCCAGATTCATTTACATCTTTCGAATAAGACTCACTCCATCCCTCACCGGCAACATCGTCACCGTAACTCGTGGATCATTTTTTACTTTTTCGTTAAATTGGTGCAAGCATTTGGTATCAAAATCTTGTTCTGCTTCAGGTTTTAAAATATGTCCACTCCACAGTACATTATCCGCAATGATGATTCCACCACTTCTCATTTTGTCGATGACTAAGTCAAAATATAAACTGTATGATGGTTTGTCGGCGTCGATAAATACTAAATCAAAAAGGATATCCAGTGTTGGAATAACTTGCAACGCATCGCCAACTCGTGCTTCTATATTTTTTTCGTACTTGCTTTTCTTGAAGAAGCTGGATGAAAATGATTCGAGTTCGTCGTTGATGTCGATAGTGATGAGTTTTCCATCTTCAACCAATCCTTCGCATAAGCAAAGAGCAGAATAGCCTGTGTAAGTGCCAATTTCTAAAATGTTTTTAGGTCGAAGTATCTGACTCATCATAGCCAAAAACCGACCTTGCAAATGTCCACTCAGCATGCGTGGATTTAAAATTTTTGCATACGTATCGCGATTGAGTTGTTGCAATAATTCCGACTCTGGATTTGAATGTGACTCGCAGTAATTAAGTATTTCAGGGGAGATGAATTCCATATTTCGTTTTATTAATATTAATCTTTAAACGCGGAGTTAGCAGCGTTTAGCAACGATCGCAGCGTTGATTAATCCACCATCCCGATAGCTATCGGGACCAACCACCTCCTACCACGCCAACTCACCAATTATTTCGCTTCTAATCTTCCTAGCCCAGCCTTCGCTTTTTGGTCGATGCTATTTTGATAGTCGTGTTCTCTGAGAGCTAGTGTTTTTTTATAGAACTCAAGGGCTTTTTCATTGTTGCCTTCGTTTTCGTAGAGTTGTGCTAGGTGTAAAGCTGCACTGGATGAGAAATAGAACTTTTGATTGAGTCCGTTCTTGTAAGTCGTTTCATAAAGCTGTTTTGCTTTGTCATTTCTTTTCATCTTATCAAAGATACGAGCTAGTCGATAGGTGAATTCGAGTTGTGGTTTGATGCCTTGAAATTGGTTTAACGATTTTCCGGCAAGCTCGTTCAACGCTCTTGAATAATAACCACCATCAAAAAGTAGTCGGGCTTTTAGGAGCAATGGATGTGGAGTTTCTTTGGTAGTCGCTTCCTTAATGGCTGCTTTGTCTTCGTCAGTTAATTCTTCGGTCTTGCGTTGTGGCGTGCAGCGAGCAATGTATTTTTTATATCCAACTTCGTCTCCTTGTAATAAATGGATCCATGCAATTTTTTGTCGGGCCGACATCACATAGGTACTGCCTTTGTACGACTGCAAATAGGTATTGAAAAGTGCTTCGGCGCTAAAATCCATATTGTACAAACGTGCATTCCCTTCCATGAAATGAAGGTAGTGTAAGGGTTGATTCTTGACCACTTTTCTACTTTCCGATAATAACTCAATCACACTGTCATTTTCTGCAGCAGCAAAATGAAAGATGCTTTTTGAAAAGAGGAGCAAGGGTTTGTGTTCGATGTCTTTGACCGGATAAAATCTTTTTCGAATGAGCTCGTTATCTTTGTCTTTTCCTAAATTTAGCTCTAGAAAAGTGAGTACCATAATGGTTTCGTCGCGCATGTAAGCGTATTCTTCTTGTTTATAGGTGGAGGCTAAAAGTTTTTTTAATTCGCTTAATCCTTGTTGCACTGTTCCGTTTAATCCGATGAGATTAACCACCCATTGGTAGTTTTTGGGGATGGTTCCAATGGCAGCATGGATGAGTCCCAGTCCTCTTAAGTTGGGCGAAAACGCAGGATACACTTTTTGGTTGTCTTCCAATAATTTGAAAGCTTTGCGAATGTCATACGCAGCCCCAAAAAATTCTTCTTTACGTGCTCTTGCAATGGCTACTTGAATGTACATTTCGGCTATGCATAACCGTTGGTAAGGCGATTTTCCTTTATGCTTCTTTAAAATTTCAATGCGTTGCTCATTACGCAATTTTATTCCATCCAATGCAATTTCATCTTCATCAACAAACGATTTTATTAAATCCATCTGACTTTCAATGTACAGAATTAATAAATTTTCGGGGTGTTCTCTTTTTTCTTTTAAGAGGAAGTTGTCGGCTGCTTCAAAATCGAGAGCAATGACCGCTTCATACCCTTTTAGGCAGTTGTGTGTCCACACATAATCAGCTTTCAACTGGCTCGGACAAACCAGCAATAGAAGGATGAAAAGTAGCCTGTTTATTTTATTCAATTGCATGGCTGCGAAGATCATAAATTCAACTGAATTGAAGGGATGAATAAACAATATTCTGTTCTTTTCTTTTTGTTTTATGTGATTTTTTTTGAATAAAGAACTTTTATTGAAGCTTCTTATTTTTTTAAAGTATCTACCCATAAAATACTTGAGATTCAATAAAACACAATTGCACTTGAGGAATTTTAGAACATTATAACCCTTCGCGATCCTTGTCCTCGTCTTTAGGAGAGGATGGAGAGGGTCGCGATGGGAGAGGCTAATGTCATTAAGTTAAGGAATTTGACCCCGGGTACCCCCCGGTCGTTTTTTTCTATAAACGATGCCCGCCTGTCTTAACTGATTGGAGAGGCTAAATCTTTAATGCGAAAGAAATTTGTTTTCAATTCGAGTAATAAGTATTCATTAATTTAATTTTAATCTAATCACGAAGCCTCGCGACAATTATACGAGGTAATATTTTAAAGGAATTTATTCGATTATTGCTTTTTATATATTAATTTCACTGCATAATTGGATAGACTATGCAACTAATACTCGCTGACGATCAGTACCGTGATCAATTATTGCCCTTTGTTTTTACACGTCCTGTGGGTGACTTACGCTGTGGAATTTTAACCACAAGGAAGTAAATGGGAATTGCTGTTGGGTATTCCCAAAGGAACTTCGGGATCGTTAACTCAATTTTATCTTTCTGGCCGATATCCGCTGGCTAGTGGAACTGAGTGTTTGGTAATCAACGGAGCCTTGCTTCCCGATGATGGAATTTTGAGAATGATACAGTCGTTGAAAGTCGGACAACAAATTTTGTATAAAGATCGTGTCGTTGCTGCCGGTGTGCATCGCGATCAACTCGTGGGCATGGAGAGTTTAAAAGTATTTAAGAATTTTGAATCCGTTGAGTACACGGGTGAATTGAATTTGATTCAGCATCCATGGGACATATTTACCTTGAACGATGCCGCTTTGCGTTACGATTTTCTATTGCTTACCAAATAAAGTAGAATGCGCTATCTTAAATGCTTCCACCGGACCCATCTACATCGGAAAAGATGCAGAAATTATGGAAGGCAGTATGGTGCGCGGACCTTTTTCCTTAGGCGAGCAAGGTGTGTTGAAGATGGGCACAAAGGTGTATGGTGCGACGACCATTGGTCCGGGTTCGAAAGTAGGAGGTGAGATTAGTAATTCGGTCGTGTATGGAAATAGTAACAAAGCACACGATGGATTTTTAGGAAATTCAGTAATCGGTGAGTGGTGTAATATTGGCGCTGATTCAAATACTTCAAATTTGAAGAATAATTATTCGGAAGTGAAAATTTGGAATTATATGGCGAATGATTTCAAAGGAACTGGATTACAATTTTGTGGATTATTTATGGGCGACCACAGTAAATGTAGCATCAATACCATGTTTAATACTGGAACCGTAATTGGTGTTTCTGCAAATATTTTTGGTGCTGGATTTCCTCCTAAGATGGTACCCTCTTTCAGTTGGGGATCCGATCATGCATCAGAAATGTTTGTGATTGATAAGGCTATTCAATTGGCAGAAAAAGTGATGATCCGCAGAAATATAGTCATGACCGAAGCCGATAAAAATATTTTGAGTCATTTGTATTTGATGCAATTACATCCACACGCTGAAGAAAAATAATTTTTTTCTTTTTAGATGGTTTTATAATGGGTTTTAAACACATGGTTGAAAGTAATTTCATTTCGAAGTGGATGGACCTACTGACAGTAATCATTCCATCTTCAGAAAGCGATTTAGAGCCTCAAAAAACAATAAAAAGATGAATTCCCATTGGCATAATGATTGAAATAGGGTGGATTTTGCTAATTTTCCCCTTATTACTGCCAAACTGACATAAATTTAGAAAATGAAATCACAATTCGATAATAATGAACTGCCTATTGGTCAGATGCCCATCAGCGACGACGAGCCGGAATTGATACCTCTGTTGACCAATGAGGACGAAGAACAGATGAATAATGAGCAGATGCCGGAAATTGTTTCGGTGCTGCCATTACGAAATACAGTTCTCTTTCCTGGTGTTGTAATTCCAATTACGGTAGGTCGCGATAAATCCATCAAACTCATTAAAGATGCTTATGCTAGTGATCGCATCATTGGTGTGGTTTCACAAAAAGATGTGAGTATCGAAGATCCGAAGTTGTCGGATCTGAATAACATTGGAACCATCGCACAAATTTTACGCATGTTGCGTATGCCCGATGGAAACACGACCGTGATCATTCAAGGAAAACGTCGATTTAAAATTGGCGATATCGTACAAGATGAACCGTATTTGAAAGCGAAGGTAGAAGCGTTTTCTGATGTTCCTAATATTCAGAAGGATGAAGAGTTTAATGCTATCGTTGATTCGTTAAAAGATATTTCCATGGCGATCATTGAACAGTCGCCAAACATTCCTTCGGAAGCAAGTTTTGCAATTCGCAATATTGAGAGTCCGTCTTTCCTTATCAACTTCATTTCTTCCAACATGAATGCGGATGTAGAAAAGAAGCAAATGCTTTTAGAGATGAACGATTTGAAAGACCGTGCGACACGCGTACTTGAGCATCTTACCAAGGAATTGCAAATGCTGGAGTTGAAAAATCAAATCCAGAGTAAAGTAAAAACAGATCTCGATAAACAACAACGCGAATATTTTTTAAATCAACAATTAAAAACAATTCAAGAAGAGCTAGGTGGCAATACGCCCGACAAAGAAATTTCGGAGATGCGCGAACGTGCGAAGTTGAAGAAATGGAATAAGTCGGTGGAAGAAGTTTTTAATAAAGAGATGGATCGATTGAATCGTATCAATCCCGCCGCTGCTGAATATTCAGTGACCATGAATTACCTCGAGTTATTGCTCGAGCTTCCTTGGGAAGAACATACCACGGATGTTTACGACTTAAAACGCGCAGAGAAAATTTTAAATCGCGATCATTACGGTTTGGAGAAAGTAAAGAATCGTATTCTCGAATATTTAGCGGTGATCAAATTGAAAAAGGATATGAAGTCGCCCATCATGTGTTTGGTAGGTCCTCCCGGAGTAGGAAAAACTTCCTTGGGAAAATCGGTTGCCGAAGCATTGGGAAGAAAATATGTGCGTATGTCGTTGGGTGGAATGAGAGATGAAGCAGAAATTCGCGGACATCGTAAAACGTATATCGGCGCTATGCCCGGACGTATCATTCAAAATTTGAAGAAAGCGAAATCAAACAATCCCGTTTTTATTTTAGATGAGATTGACAAGTTGACGAATGATTTTCATGGTGATCCTTCCTCTGCATTATTGGAGGTATTGGATCCAGAACAAAACACAACGTTTTACGATAACTATGTAGAGATTGAATATGACTTAAGCAAAGTATTATTCATCGCTACTGCGAATTCAATGAATTCGATTCAGCCTGCATTGTTAGATCGATTAGAAATCATCAATATCAGCGGTTATACCATCGAGGAGAAAGTTCATATTGCACAAAAGCATTTAGTAACAAAGCAACTCGAAGCACATGGATTAAAAGCAGGACAATTAGCCATTCCTCAACCCATGCTGAAATTAATTATTGAGCAATACACTTGGGAAAGTGGAGTACGTACTTTAGAAAAATGCATTGCTTCCGTAGTTCGTTCCATTGCGAAGATGGTAGCCATGGATGAAAATGCACCCTCCAAAGTAACGGAGACGCATGTACGAAAAGCATTAGGCGCACCACGATTTATCCTCGACAAATTAATCAATAATGAAACTGCTGGAGTAGTGACAGGTTTAGGATGGAGTCCAAATGGAGGAAGTGTTTTATTCATCGAATCATCCATCAGCAAAGGAAGTGGCAAGTTAGCACTTACAGGGAACTTAGGAGATGTGATGAAAGAATCGGCGGTAATTGCATTAGCTTATTTAAAAGCACACGCCGAAGAATTCGGAATTAAGTCAAGTTACTTTGATGAATGGGATTCACATATGCACGTTCCCGAAGGCGCCATACCGAAAGATGGTCCGTCGGCTGGAATTACCATGCTCACCTCATTAGCTTCCTTATTTACACAACGCCGAGTAAAAAACAAGCTAGCAATGACCGGCGAAATCACCTTGCGTGGTAAAGTATTACCCGTTGGTGGAATCAAAGAAAAAATTCTGGCAGCAAAACGCGCCGGCATCAAAGAAATTATTCTTTGCGTCGACAATGAAAAAGATATTTTAGACATCAAGAAAGATTATTTAAAAGATCTCACCTTCCATTATGTTGAAAATATGTCGGAAGTTCTAGAAGTAGCCCTTACCTCACAAAAAGTAAAAAATGCAATTGTGATGAACGGAAATGGAAGGGATGCAGATTTGAAATCGACAAAGAAGGAAGTGGTAAGGAAGTAAATTATTTACCATTTATAGTAAATGCGTAGTTTATCCTTGGAAATAGTATAAGCTCGCCATTTATGGCGAGCTCATGTGATAACTCCTTTACTCTGAGCCGATATTCGATAAAATTGGATATCATCCAATTTTATCGAATATCGGCTTATTATGTAATTGGGTTCCCTATACGTCGCCATAAATGGCGACGTTACAAGTTGTCTTTTGGCTATCCAACTCTCTACGACTTGTTTCTCTTTATTTAAATTCAATTAGCACTTATACGCAGTACTTCCGAACTAAAGCTCGCTTAAAACTTGGTGCCTAAAACAATTCTTAAAATACTTTTCGCACGAAACCATTATATTTACAGAACCAACCCGTCTCTATGCTTCGAATATTATTTATTTTCATACTAACGACAACATCCCTTTCCGCTCAATTCACCGACCGTGTATGGTGTTTTGGTGATTCAGTTAAAATGGAATTTACTAGTGGAGGAATAAGTATTAATAATCCTTCTGGTTTATTTTCCGTAAAGCCAGCTTCTACAATTTGTGATTCCGTAGGTAATTTATTATTTTACATTGGAAACTACTCAGCCCAACCTACATTATTGAACTCATATATTGGAGCTGTGTTCGATAGTAATAATTTAATACTTTTTAATGGTGATAGTTTAGATATTGAAGCACAAGATAATGATGCAACTATTATTTTGCCATTAGCAGAGCGAGACTCTGGTTTTATCATTATTCATCATCGTGACTACATTAATTTAAGTAACTACTATTTTTTGTGGAGTCATGTCAAAGATTCCAGTGGAATTTATAAAGTAGTTTCAAAAAATAATATCCTTGCAAGTGTTAGTTCAGCTTGTAAGTTAAATGCTGTAAAACACGGTAATGGGAAAGATTGGTGGTTGGTAACACATACCCTTGAGGCTGATACTTTTTATGTTTATTTGATTGATTCAAATGGAATTAATCCTCCAATGAAACAAAAAATTGGTTCGTATTATTCTAATACTTCTCCGTTTCAAGGATTGTTTGGGGAAATGGTATTTTCAAAATTAGGTAATTATTTGGCTGCAGTTAGTACAGAAATTATAGATGTATTCAATTTTGATAGGTGCAGTGGAGTCATCAGCAATTATCAAAATTTAATGACTCTACCAATTAGCCATCCTGATAAATTATATTGGTCATGCTCATTTTCCGGAAATGAAAGATACTTTTACACTTCTAATTTATCTTATCAAAATCCATCTGGAAGTAATATTCAACACACTCTACAGTTTGACATGCAGGCGGCATCTGTAGTGAGTTCCAGATGTACTGTTTACAGTATAAACAGTGATTATGTAACTTGGCAACATCAATTGGGACCTGATGGAAAAATATATATGGCACGAGGTAGTGCAGGATTTCCCCCGATAGTGACTGATACTGGATCGACTTATTTAGCGGTCATAGAGAGCTCAAATGATTCTTGTCCTGGATTGATATTTAATTTGTATGGTCAGAGTTTAAATGGTAGACGTAGTCTAGCGAGCTTGCCCAATAACCCTAACTATGAGTTAGGAAAATTGGAACCCAATGGGTGTGCTACCTCTATATTTGAAAATTCATCCTCTCCACCTCCCTGGATAGTTTACCCAAATCCAGCTAGTGAAATAATAAACATTCAATCCAATAGTTTAGGTGGTTTAACAGGAAACTTGCGTCTTGTCTCTTACACTGGTCAGGAAATATATAACTCAACTTTGAAAGGCACAATGAAATTTAGTATTCCGACTGCACAATTTTCCAGTGGGTTGTATTTGTTGATTTTTGAATTCGAAGGAAAAAGATGGAGTCAGCTTGTTGTAATGGAGTAAAAAATTAAATTAACTTTCGTAGATTTCCTTTATTCTTTATTCTGAATTCTGATCCCGATAGCTATCGGGACTGAATTAAACTCAGCATCCATCACATCCACCCTTATTATTGGCGCTAACAGATCCCCTTATCTTTCTAAAAAGAAATACACAGGCTACTAAGACTAAGACAATTACAAAAACCTCTTGCATAGCGCAAAAGTAAGGCTTTCAAGGTCAAAAAGCCTACATTTGCATCAATATTTATAGCATGTTAATGACCGAACATTCACTTCACTTCCGTCGCGAGAATCTATCGGATGAAGTACTTATCGATTTATATAAAGCCCTCTTAAAACCTCGAATGATTGAGGAGAAAATGCTCGTTTTGCTTCGTCAAGGGAAATTAGCAAAATGGTTTAGTGGCATTGGACAAGAGGCGATTTCTGTAGGAACCGCCATGGCGCTTCAGCGCGAAGAATATATTTTACCCATGCACCGAAATTTAGGTGTGTTTACTGTTCGCGGAATTCCGTTGAATCGTTTGTTTTCGCAATTCACAGGTAAGCCCGGTGGATTCACAAAAGGACGAGATCGTTCGTTTCACATGGGAACACAAGAGTTTCATATTGTGGGAATGATATCGCATTTGGGTCCGCAGATGGGCGTTGCCGATGGCGTTGCATTGGGAAATTTGTTGAAGAAGAATCCGCATGTTACCGCAGTATTTACTGGCGACGGTGCCTCTAGTGAAGGCGATTTTCATGAGAGTATCAATGTGGCTGCAGTATGGGATCTACCTGTAATTTTTGTGATTGAAAATAATGGTTACGGTCTAAGTACGCCCAGTTCCGAACAGTTTCGTTGCAAACAATTTATTGATAAAGCCATCGGTTACGGAATTGAAGGTGTGCAAGTAGATGGAAATAATATTTTAGAAGTGTACAACACCGTGAATGAATTGGCGGCATCGATGCGCGAGCGTCCACGCCCCATTATTTTAGAGTGTATGACGTTCCGTATGCGCGGACATGAAGAAGCTTCCGGTACCAAGTATGTTCCGCAAGAACTTTTTGAAATGTGGGGAAAGAAAGATCCCATCAAAAACTATGAAGAATATTTATTGAACGAAGGAGTGATTGATACTGATTTTGTGGATCGTATTCGTGCAGGCATTAAAGAAGAAATTGAAAAAGGATTATCCATCGCATTCGCAGAAAAAGAAATTGAACCCGATGATGCTCGTGAATTGAATGATCGTTTTGCGCCTTATGATGCAAAACCCATTCTTGCATCAACAGAAAATAAATCCGAGAAAAGATTTTTGGATGCCATTTCAGATGGGATGAAGCAAGGGATGGAACGACATCCTAATCTCATCATCATGGGTCAAGATATTGCAGAGTATGGTGGCGCATTTAAAGCTACTGCTGGATTTGTAGAGCAGTTTGGAAAGATGAGAGTGCGCAATACTCCCTTGTGTGAATCGGCGATTTTAGGAGCAGGACTCGGGTTAAGTATTAACGGTTGTAAATCGATTATCGAAATGCAATTTTCGGATTTCGTGACATGCGGATTTAATCAGATTGTAAATAATTTAGCGAAAACACATTATCGTTGGGGACAAGCTGCTGATGTAGTAGTGCGTATGCCAACCGGTGCAGGAGTAGGTGCTGGACCTTTTCATAGTCAGTCGACAGAGGCGTGGTTCTTCCACGTTCCCGGATTAAAAATTGTGTATCCCGCATTTCCTGAGGATGCGAAAGGACTCATGGCTTCAGCCATTGAAGATCCAAATCCTGTAATGTACTTCGAGCATAAAGCACTTTACAGAAGTATTACTGCGAACATCCCAGATGATTATTACACCACTGAAATTGGCAAAGCAAACTTAATTCGTAAAGGTGACGATTTAACCATCGTTACTTACGGTCTCGGTGTGCATTGGGCGATGGAAATATTAGATCAGCATCCAGAAATTTCTGCCGACTTAATTGATTTAAGAACTTTGTTACCTTGGGATGAAGAAACGGTTTTGAAATCGGTGAAGAAAAACTCGAAAGTAATCGTGATGCACGAAGATTCCATCACAGGTGGAATAGGAGCGGAGATAACGTCACGCATATCCGAAACTTGTTTTGCAGAATTGGATGCTGCACCCGTACGTATTGGCGCATTGGATACACCCGTACCGATGTCTAGTGCTTTAGAGTGGAATTATTTGCCGAAGAAGCGTTTTGAAGAGGCCCTGCTAAAGCTTGCGGCTTACTAACCACAGGCGGCATGAGCTGAATGAGTTTGTCGAGCATCTTCTTGTTCTCGGAATTCAAAGCAGCATCACGTAAAAAATGTTTTTCCTTTTCGGTAAGATGCCAACTGAGTGAAACACGATCTTCCGTTTCGGGCATTTGGAAAATGACTACATCCATCGGTACATTCACAATGTCTTTTGCATATTGTAAGTAGCGATCGAAATTATAATCTTGCATGATGATGAAATTACCAGAGACGTTTCTCATGGGCGCCATCAACTTTTCGACAATCGTTTTTACACTGTTGTCTTCTACTTTTAGATGTTTGTGCGTATCTCTGATTTGTAAAAACACAACGCCTGATGTATTCTCATCAATCCAATCTTTAAAAGAAAATAAAAATTGAATGGAATTCATCACACCATAGTTATCACGTATTCCCGCATCCATCACTTCAATAGCAGGTTCACTGGGTAAAGAAACAGCTGGCATCACATAAGGAAAGGCAGAGTTCATGCGAAGCGCACTTGTCAATTTTATATTATCTGCATTTTGATCCTTAAAAAATCGACTAAACTCTACACCGTTGGCAACAGGCTGAATTCCGCTTTTGAATGAACTGTTTTCTTGCAACAAATAACTCACAGGTTGCGCCGCGATATGCAAGGCTCTTCCATCATTAATAATGGTTGGACTTATCACCACCATCGGAATGCGCGCTTCTTTCTCAGGCTTTTCATAATCACGCAAACGCTTGTCGAGAATTCCTTTTGTGTTTTCATTCAACTGTCCTTCCCAAGCCCATGCTCTGTCTTTTACATAATGATATTGCCCATCGGTAAACTGCTGATTATTTAAAAAGATATCGGCAACCGTCGCACTAAAGATCATCGAGTTGAGCATGTCCTTGCCCATGTTTTGCAAGAAGCGATTTTGAATATTATCATCCGCTTGCATCAAGGTGTCGTAGTGATTTAAGAACAACTCACGGTAGTAACATAAACTAATCATCCCTCCAGAAGATCCAGTTGCAAAAGCAGTATGGTGCATCAAATTCCCTTGGTAAACACTGTCGATCATCTGCAAAGTACGAAAGCTAAAAACGCAGGAGCGAAGTCCGCCACCGCTTACATTTAATAAAACCAACTTTGGTTTTTCAACGCCTTGTTCTGTCCAACGTAGCTTCCACTTGTCGAGAATCTCTTTTGTGTTTTTAATATCGTGCGCAAGTAAACTGTCGTTCACTTGATCTTCCAACGACTCTCGGTTATAGGAAACTAAATTTTTTGTGTAATCTAAACCGTAGGCTTTATTCCTTGGATTCAATACTTCAAATTGAGAGAAGAAGTTGATGACTAAGAAGAGAAGTATAAGCGCTGAATTGGCCCATGATCGTAACCAATATCTAAACACTCCACTCAACATTAAAAACATGGTGATCAGTAATAAAATACTTGCTCCTGCTGGAATTCTAAAAATGGAATAGTCGCGAAATAATCCGAGCAGAATAAATATAACAAATACGATGATTTCAATGACTGCGGCATTCACATGATTCTGACGAAATACACGTTCGAGCATATACCGTTTGTAATGTCGAACATCACGAACCAATTTTAATTTAACAGGAAAGGTGAGGTAGGTATCTACCCTCCAACTATTTTTTCGTTGAACACCACTTAAAGGTTTTAAAATTTTTGTGCTGGTATCTGCATTTTCTACGCCAAACAGTTTGTAGATGTCTTTGTTGGTCACCATGAAATACCTCAGCGTAGCCAAAAAGACGATGAGAATTCCGAGTAAGAACATGGAAATTTGAATCGCAACCGTGCTAACTGGAAGTAATTGGTAATTCAATTGAAAACGAGCAATGCAAATACAATACACCAACACAAAACTTCCGGGAATAATAAAATTGTTATGGCAATATTTTACAAACGTTCTGGATAAAGTAGCTAGGAATGGAAATCGAAAACTATTCAAGATAAAACTTGAAATATTAAATGCCATGATGAAGGCACCCGTACTCAAGCCCATGATGAAGAAAGAACGTTTTCCAACTAAGCCCATGTATTCTGGGTTTAGGAAGAGATAGGGAATACCAAAACGAGAGGCAAGCGATTGAGTGATGAATCCAAAAAGTAGCAACCAATACAAGATCATCATTTGATTTTTTTTGAAATGCATGATGACCAGCTGTACTGGAAAACTAAATAAAAACCGCGAAGCTAATTTGTGAAGATTCATTACTTACGATAGCTAACGAATTTATACGGGATTACAGTATAAAAGTTGGCTTGAAAAATTAGTTTTTCCCATCTACTTGTTAACGAAGTAGGAGAGGTAGGCCCAAACAAAAGGAACGCTGAGGAATAATGCATCAAAACGATCGAGTAATCCGCCATGTCCTGGTAGTATATTTCCAGAGTCTTTCACTCCTAAACTGCGCTTTAAAAGAGATTCGCAGAGGTCGCCTAAAATACCCGTTACTACAATGATCAAAGCGATGATAAGCCAGGAGGTGAGATCAATTTGTGGTTGGTAAAGACTCAATAAATACCCGATTCCTAAGGTACTCAAGCCACCTCCAAAGACACCTTCCCACGATTTTTTTGGAGAAATGCGCTCAAAAAGTCGGTGTTTTCCCATCAAATTTCCAAATACGTAAGCAAAGGAATCGCTACTCCATACCAAGAAAAAATAACCCAGAAGAATACCTCTGTCGTACTCACCACCATGAGCTGAAATGGTGCTCAGCAATGCAAAAGGTACAACAATATACAAGATTCCAAGTAATGTGTAGCCGATGTTTCCAAACGGATGCTGCTTTTTTCGATATAATTCCGCAATGAAAATGAGTACACTCAATGGTGCTAAGAATACTAATAGTTTTTGATCCGATTCTGAAAAAGATGCTTGTGAGATGAAAATATAAGTAATAGCTCCTAAAAGCAATCCCATGGTTTTGTTGGGTTGGTTAATGGAATTTGTGACTAATGTATAGAATTCATTCAGTCCTATAAGTGTCGCTATTAAAAAAAGAAGTTGAAAGGAAAGAGGTCCGTACCAAATGGAAGCAATAACTCCTCCTGTAAAAATGGTTCCTGTAATAAGTCTTTGCCAAAGATTACTCATAGTAAATCATTTTCGGTGAGAATAAGTTTGGCTCTGTCCACAAGATCGGCGGAAACATAAAGTTCAATTTCTCCAAATATATAAGACGAATCTTTTTTGTTGATTTTGTATGCAGGGATTTCTTGCTCTTCTAACAAGGAAATAGCCGCCGCAATTTCAAGTGGCTTGGTGCTGGTATAAATTAACGTGAAGTCCACTTCTTCATTCCCCATCGTCGCGATCGTTGATTAGGAATAAATATAAATGACGGGGACCATGTGCACCCATCACGAGTTTACCATCGATGTCAGCCGTTCTGCTTGGACCCGTCACAATACTTAATGCAGAAGGCATCTTCGCATATTTATGTCGAAGCCATACCAACGCGTCTTTCATGTCCACAGTCAGCTGACTTGCTCTTGCCAATACAACATGAAAAGGAGCGTAAGCAGGAATCGTTCTACTTTGTTCTTTCGAGGAGAAAACGATGCTTCCGGTTCTTGCAATTAAACATTCGCAAGTACTGATGCCTACATCAATATTTATTTTACCTTCCAAAATTAATTCATGTGGAAGTTCGCATTCGGTCAACAAGTTGCTGATGCCATCTTCCACACAATAGATGTTTTTCCATTTGTGAATCATGCCCAGACTCACCAAATTCTCCATGAACTCCAGTTCGCTGTCGATCAAGAAAAATTTTACACCCGCCGCTTCTGCTTTTTCGGCGAAGATCAACAAGGGATCTTCGTCGGTGATGTGATAAATGGGAGCGTCGAGAGAAAGTTGAGGATAGGGATTATCCGTCTTCGATAAAATCGAAGCTCTTATTTTCTTGAGTACTTTTTCTCTGTTGGTACTTTCGTCCATACATCAAAGATATTGATGGCTTATGCCGGAGAATTTTCTTCCGATGGTTTTTCTTCTACTTTAGAAACGATCACTTCTTCTACAGGAACATTCACTAATTTTTCGTTCTCTTCTTTGTCCCATGTTCTCTTTCCAAAGACACGCTCTAAATCTTCTTTATAGATTACTTCTTTCTCCAATAATGTTGCAGCCAAAATATCTAGTTTCGATTTATTTTTTTGAAGTAAGTCAAGCGTTTTAACATAAGCTGCATCAATCATTTTCTTTACTTCGAAATCAATTAATTCAGCAGTTTTCTCACTATATGGTTTTGTGAAGTTGTAATCTGCATTTCCAGTTGAATCATAATAGCTGATATTTCCTATTGCATCGTTCAATCCAAATACCGTTACAGTAGCATAAGCTTGCTTGGTAATTTTCTTCAAGGTCACTCAATGCACCTGTGGAGATGGCTCCAAATTGCACTTGTTCAGCAGCACGACCACCTAAGGCAGCACACATCTCATCTAATATTTGCTCGCGTGTTGTAATCTGTCTTTCTTCTGGTAAATACCATGCAGCACCTAATGAATTTCCTCTGGGTACGATGGTAACTTTGATAAGTGGAGCTGTATGTTCCAATAACCAACTCACCGCAGCATGACCAGATTCATGATAAGCAATTACATTTTTTTCATGCGTGGAGATGATCTTATTTTTCTTTTCTAATCCACCTACAATACGATCTACGGCATCTAAGAAATCTTGATGTCCTATGGCAGTTTTGTTTCTTCTTGCTGCAATCAATGCCGCTTCATTACATAGGTTGGCTAAGTCAGCACCCGAGAATCCAGGTGTTTGCTTCGCTAAGAAATCTAAATCAACCGTGTTATCTAATTTCAATGGCTTTGCATGTACTTTGAAAATTTCTTTTCTTCCATTTAAGTCGGGCAGCTCCACATAAATTTGTCGATCGAAACGACCTGGACGAAGCAATGCTCTGTCTAAAATATCGGCGCGGTTGGTTGCTGCTAAGATGATCACTCCAGAATTACTTCCAAACCCATCCATCTCTGTCAACAACTGATTCAAGGTACTCTCACGCTCATCATTTGCAGAGAAAGAAGGTTGTTTGCCACGGGCACGACCAATCGCATCAATCTCATCAATGAAAATAATACTTGGCGCTTTTTCTTTTGCTTGACGGAATAAATCACGAACACGACTTGCACCAACACCCACAAACATCTCCACGAAATCGGAACCAGATAAAGAGAAGAAAGGAACTTGTGCTTCACCAGCAACTGCTTTTGCTAAAAGTGTTTTACCAGTTCCGGGAGGACCTACTAACAAGGCACCTCTAGGAATTTTCCCACCGAGTTGCGTGTATTTTTTGGGAGTTTTTAGAAAATCTACAATTTCCATTACCTCAATCTTCTCTTCTTCTAATCCTGCAACATCGTTGAAAGTAACTTTCACATGTAGGTCTTTGTCGAAGAGGGTAGCCTTCGATTTTCCAATATTGAAAATCTGACTTCCGCCACCGCCATTACCCATTCTACGAATGATAAACATGTAAATCACAATCAACAAAAAGAAAGGAAGGATCCATGATAACAAATCCCAGTAGCCTCTATCGTTATTATTGTAAACAATATTTACGCGTTGTTCAGGAGCTAAATCTTTTTGAACATCGTCTAAGTCCTTTTTAAAACTTCCAACATCTCCAATGGTAAAGGCATAGTGTGGACCATCATTTAACCCATTTCCAAAAGCTTTTTTGCTTACTGCCTTAAATGCAGGATCAGCAAGTTTTGTTTTCTTGATGTACACTTGAACCACTTCCTTATTCACCACAACGATGCGATCAATATCTCCTTGTTTCACCCAGGTTGAAAATTGACTCCATGTTGCTTCTTTAGGGTGGTTACCCCAATCAAACAAATTGATCCCAATTAACATCAGGAGGATTATACCATAAATCCAATAAAAATTAAAATTGAAGCGTGGTTGTTTTTGCTTCTGGAAACTGTTGAAAGGCTTTTTCTTTTCTTCTGGTTGACTTTGCTCAGACATTTTTTTTGTTCTCTTCTTAAGTGCTAAGGTCTTTAATTAAACGCTTAACGATTCAATTGTTATCTGTAATTCTTACTATTTCCGCATCCGCCCATAGACGTTCAATTCCGTAATAATCTCTTTGTTCGGGTTGGAAGATATGAACTACCACGCTTATATAGTCGATTAACACCCATAGCGCATTTTTAACTCCTTCAATATGTTCGGGATTTTCCCCGCATTCTGTTAATACTGTTTCTTCTACTGATCTTGCGATACCTTCTACCTGTGTGGATGAATCCCCTTGGCAAACAATGAAAAAATCTGAAACGACTCCGCCAATGTTTCTAAGGTCCATCACTACTATTTCCTTTGCTTTTCGATCTTGCAAACCTTTTATGACACCATTCACTAAAATATCGTCAATGACTTCAGGTTTCCTAATTCTTGCAGCCGCACTTTTTACCATTCAGTTCTATTATAGTATTTTTGCAAAATTACTCATTTTTAACCCCGAAATGAATTTAATCGTACTCTCTTCTGTTGATTCTACTAACAATTATTTACAGACTTTGTTAGATAATAACTCTCTCGAGGAGGGCACGGTCGTTATCAGCCTGGAGCAAACGAAAGGCCGTGGTCAGAGAGGAAATTCATGGCAAAGTCTTCCTGGAGACGGTCTTTACGCATCAATATTGTTTTTACCCCAAAATTTTTCTGTTGAAAACCAATATTTTTTAAATAAGGCAATAGCCTGCGGAACAGCAAGGTATATCGCTTCTAAGGTCAATGATGATGTGAAAATTAAGTGGCCAAATGATATTTTGATAGGTGATAAAAAGGTAGCCGGAATTCTCATTGAGAATAGCATTCGGGGAAATCAAATCGCTTCAGTAACTGCTGGAATCGGGATTAATTTGAATCAATTGCATTTTGATTTTAATTACGGGACTCCTGGTACATCATTGAGAATATCAAGCAATAAGAGGTATGAACCAGAATTGGAAGTTGTTAAGCTTTTTGATGAGATTTGGTCTGATTATCAACAACTTTTGAATGGAAAATATGATTTGATTGCGGAAGATTACCAAAAGTTACTTTATAAAGCAGGAGAGGAAAGTAAGTTTATATCGGACCAAGAATTTTCCAAAGGAATTTTAGTTGAGGTTGATAAAGAAGGAGCTGCAATAATTGAAGTAGATGGTAAGCGGTTGAGATGTCTTCATCCTCAAACCCGAATGATCGTAAAGTAAAGTAAGGGTTGAATTAAGCAGAATGCATACTTTGATACTTGCGCACCAATAAATTTAAAAAATTAGCCAATGGTTTTTCAGCCATCATTTTTAAGAATGGATTTAAATCAGCATCAAAAAATAATTGTAATTCAGAGGTGCCATCATTGCAATCAGCAATTTTGCAGATGAGTTTCAAATCGAAAGGTGCTTTTTCGTGTTTAGCCATCACTACCTCTGTAAATGGTGTTTTACTCTCGTACTTTAATCCTAATGTGGCCATCCCTTTGATAGTGAATTTGCAAGTTTCTCCTGTTACCGTAAATCCTTCTACCTGCTCAGGCATTAAGTTTCCGATATTATTGAAATCGCCAAGGAAATTATAAATTTCTTCCGCTTTCTGATTCACAATTACTTTTTCACTTTCTATTCTGGTCATCTCTTTGCAGTGTTTAATGCTAAAATATTTTCAATAAATATTATCCGTTTGCCTTCCAAATGTCTGGTTTCTTTCGCCACGATTCTAGCAATGGGAGCTCTTCTTTACGCACATATCCTGTGGCGATGGCTTGTTTGATGAGCACATCATAATTACTCAATGAATACCATGGACAAGCTGACTTTTTAAAATTTTCATTGGCACTTTCGAATCCATAAGTAAAGATAGACACCAAGCCTTTCACTAAAACATTATTCTTTCTCAATTCTTCAACGGCTTTTAGACTACTTCCTCCAGTAGAAATCAAATCTTCAATTACTACTGCTGATTGATTCGGTTGCACTTCTCCTTCGATGGTATTTTGTCGGCCATGTTCTTTTGGATTAGGTCGAATATATACGAAAGGTAAACCCATCGCTTCAGCAACTAAAGCTCCTGGAGCAATGGCGGCTGTGGCAACTCCTGCAATGATATCGGGGCGGCCAAACTTGCTTTCTATCAACTTTACGAGCTCTTGACGGATAAAAGTTCTTACCCGTGGATAAGAGAGCGCAATTCGATTATCACAGTAAATGGGTGATTTCCAGCCAGAAGCCCAAGTAAAAGGCTGATCAGGCTGCAATTTAATCGCTTTGATTTGAAGCAGGAATTCGGCTACTTTTGATGCGGTATCATCCATGAACCACAAACCTAATGGATTCATGTGAAACAACCAATCTTTTAAACCCTAAGCAACCCAAAACATGTATCAGGTTTATATTAATGAGCGACTTTTAAAATTTGTGGGAACTTACGATCCCATCGGCAATGCCGAAATGGTGATCAAACTGAAGGGTAACGAACCCAAAGATTATCTCAAAGTTTTAGTCAAGGCTTTTGAAGAAAATCCACAAACAGAAAGTTTAGTCATTCAATCGGAAAACATCGATGAGACCTGGAAAAATTTACTTCTCTTTACACTATATTAAAAGCTGCGGGTGGTGTAGTCATCAATTCCCAAACTAATAAACTGTTGATGATTTTCCGAAATGGAAAATGGGATTTACCAAAAGGAAAAATTGAAGCCGGCGAGGAAGCCGATGTAGCTGCAGTTCGCGAAGTGTATGAAGAATGTGGTATTGGCGAATTAAAATTATCTAAGCAAATAAAAACAAGTTTCCATACTTATCCCTATAAGGATACAATCATTTTAAAAAAGACGTATTGGTTTTTGATGAGTAGCACCGACATCAGCACACCAGTTCCTCAATTGGAGGAGGGAATTGTTGAAGCAAGATGGATGGACAAAGCCGAAGTGAAAAAAGCGTTGAAGAATGCGTACTCGTCAATCGTTGAATTATTGAACGAACAAATTTTAGAGACGGAGTATAGACCGCTGGGTTAATTCAGTCCCGATAGCTATCGGGATAAGAATTAAGAATTAAGAATTAAGAATTAAGTCCCGATAGCTATCGGGATCAGAATTAAGAATTGTGTCTAGGTAACCTAGTTTGCGTCTACGATAGAAATATTTAGAGAAGATATTGTGAGAGATTTTTCTTAGCACAGCCTTTGCGTCTTCGTCTTTGTGAGAAAACTTTGCGTCCCAATAGCTATCGGGACTGCGCCTTTTATGAGAAAAAAAATCGCGAAAAACCTTTGCGGCCTTTGCGCCTCTGCGAGAAAATTTGGTGAAGTAAAAGCGACCGAAAGGCCCTGTGTCCTATATTATAAAACAGAATTAAATTCATCCATCTTCTTTTGGAATTTTGGTTAGAAATGAGTTTTCAAAGAAATATTCCCATCTATATTTTACTATTTCAAGTTTTTATTTTAAATTGCAATGACAAATTATTATTCCTATGAAATTTCCCTTTCAGTTTATTTTAGTTGGTATCGTATTATGCTTTGCTTTCAATACTCAAGCACAAGTTTCTGGTTGTACCGATCCACAAGCTAATAATTACAATAATGCTGCTACCATCAATAATGGTTCCTGTACTTACAACGCTACCAGTCTACCTTTAACCGATAAAACTAACCTTAAGCACTCCTTTGTTGAATGAAAGCTCTGGCTTGACTTTTTTGGATGGAAAATTATGGTCGTTTAGTGACTCAGGTAATCCAAATGATATTTATCGAATCGATACCGTAACCAATACAATTTTTCAAACGGTGGATGTCAGCAACGCAACAAACGTTGATTGGGAAGATATGGCCTCCAATAATGATTATTTGTTTGTAGGTGATTTTGGAAATAATAATGGCAACCGTCAAGATTTAAAAATTTATCGCATTAATAAATCGGCACTCACACCAACCACAACTTCGGTAACAGCTTCTATCATTAATTTTTCCTTTTCCGATCAAACATCGTTTGTTTCCAATCCTACGAATCATAATTTCGATTGTGAAGCAATGATTTTTTTGAACGACTCTATTCATCTTTTTAGCAAGAACTGGGTCGACTTTCAAACGAAGCATTATATATTACCCAATAGTCCTGGTACGCATGTAGCACAATTACGCGAAACACTAAACACTGGATTCTTAGTAACAGGAGCAACGGTTCAACAATTTGGAGTAATCTCATTGATTGGATATTTGAGAACAGGAACAAAGCCCGTTTCACTCTATATGCTTTATGATTACAAAAACAATTTATTTTTTAATGGCAACAAAAGAAAGTTTGATCTTTCTACCCAAAATATTTATGGACAAGTAGAAGGGGTAGAGTTTTTTAATAATTCATTGGCCTTTGTCTCGAATGAACTTTATACTACTGGAGCCAATGTTCCTGCTAAATTAAGGTCATTTAATCTCGCAAGTTATTTGCCTGGTGCATATTTATTTCCAAAACCCATCGCAAATTTTATCGTGAGCAATGCAACAATTTGTGAAAATGCAATGGTAATATTCACCGATCAAAGTGTTAATTTACCAACTTCTTGGCAATGGAGTTTTCCAGGCGGAATCCCATCCTCTTCCACCTTGCAAAATCCGCAAGTGCAATATCCATCTGCAGGAGTTTATAATGTTTCTTTAGTCGCTTCGAATGCTGCAGGGAATGATACTCTAATCATCACAAATTTCATTGCAGTTAATGGTTCGCCCGTTTCTCCAACATCTATTACCGGATCAAATATCACTTGTGTGAATACACAAAACAATTTGTATTCTGTAGATCCTGTTGTAGATGCTATTTCTTATACATGGATAGTACCTGCAGGCGCTATCATTTCTTCAGGTCAGGGAACAAATATAATTTCTGTAGAGTTTTCTAATAGTGCTATTAGCGGTGATATTTGTGTGTTGGCATCGAATAGTTGTGGAAGTAGTGCCGATCATTGCTTGGCCATCACTGTATTCAATAGTATTCCAGCAAAGCCGTTAAGCATTGCTGGTAACACATTGCCTTGTGCAGGCGGAACAGGAATGGTTTATAGTTGTCCTGTGGTAGCGAATGCAACAAGTTATCAATGGACCGTTCCATCCACAGCCACCATAATGAGCGGACAAGGTACAAACACAATCTCGGTAAATTTCCTCTCAAATTTTACATCGGGTTCAATAAAAGTAGCAGCGGTAAATTGTGTAGGGAGTAGTTTATTTAAATCGTTAAGTGTTCGAGGAAAACCTTCAACTCCTGCTTTAATTTCTGGACTTTCCGAAGAAGTTTGTGCCGGATCAACAAATGTTGCTTACTCAATAGCACCCGTGGTAGGAGCCACTAGCTACAACTGGACATTACCTGCAAATACTACCTTGGTAAGTGGTCAAGGTACTACTTCCATCACACTAAATTTCGATGCATTATTTAAAACAGGTGCACTTAAAGTTTCTGCAAGTAATGCATGTGGTACAAGTGGATTAAAATCGTTAACGATTCGCAGTACTCCCAAAATGCCTGATATAATTTCTGGGGCTGCATCGGTTTGTGCAAATCAAGTGGGAGTGGCATATTCAATTCCTAATGTGTTGGGTGCATCCAGTTATACATGGAAGGCGCCAACAGGAGCCGTCATTACGGGTCAAACTACGCCTTCAGTTTTGGTGGATTATGGAGTGGTAGGAGGAAGTGTAAAAGTCAAATCAAACAATACTTGTGGTAGTAGTGCTTTTCGTACTATGACAGTTACGATGACCTGTCGTGATTTCTTAGCGCAGCAAAAAAATGAATGGGATGTTACCGTTTATCCAAATCCGTCAAGTTCTAATTTTACTTTAGATGTGAAATCTGTTAATAATCTAGATGTAGTTTTACTGATTAGAGATTTTACAGGAAGGGAAGTGCAAAGAGTAGAAAAAGTTAATTCAATGGGACCTTTTCAGTTTGGATCTGATCTTCTGTTAGGCATCTACTTAGTCGAAATAAGCGACGGCTTCCAATGGAAAACAATTAAGTTAATCAAGCAATTGTAATTTTTACTCGGAATCGTTTTGAAAATCAAAATATTAAAATTGGAATTGTTGGTTAATGTTAAATAATACCTTCTGTAATCCAAATTTAAATTAATATTCATACCTTAGTCCAGATAATTCCATATTGGGAAGCGATGTAGGCTTGTGTATTTAATTTCGAGTACGAATTTCATCGTTTTAATAGTAAATGGAATTATTGATTTGTTAAAGTAAAATGGAATGGTTTATTGATTTTATAGATCGTTCGTGGGCAGTGAATAAAAATTTATATGAAAACCCTTAGCAATTTAATGCAGTAAGGTTGTTCACAAAAAATAATCAAAAGGCGGAACCGAAAAGCCATACGAGTAGGACACACACAAAAAACAAATAATTATGAAAAGAAAATTTTTACTTTCGATTGCACTTATGTTAATGAGCATAACAGGTTTCAGCACTGTTTGGGTCATTAATACTTCTGGTTTTACGTTTTCACCTGCTACTATTACCATACAAGTGGGTGATTCAGTAAATTTCTTAATCGGTGGAGGTCACGATGCAAGAGAAGTGAGTCAGACTACCTGGAATTCTAATGGAAATGCAGCACTCATTGGTGGATTTCAAACTCCATTTGGTGGAACTATGATTTTGCCTTCTCAGTTAGGTGTAGGTACTCATTTTTATGTTTGTTCTCTACACAATTCAATGGGAATGAAGGGAACTATAATCGTTCAAAATACAATTGGAATTGATGAAAATTCTACCCAAGCTTCTATTTTCGTATCTCCTAATCCTTCGCAAGGTAAGTTTCAACTGTCTATCACATCGGATGCTCCTGTTGAAAAGGGCATGGTTGAAGTTTTTGATGTGACAGGGAAGAGCGTTTTTCAATCTGAAGAAAGAAATACAATATTCGATCTGGATCTAACTAAACACGCAAAGGGAGCTTACTTTATTAAATTTTACAACCGCGAAACTACCTTGACTAAGAAAATTATTGTTGAATAGTCTACCTCGAGAAACTTAAATTCTACCCATAAAAATTGTCTGGAATAAGATCGTTTTTATGGGTAGTTTTTTTTACCATTTTAAGATGTAGAATTTTATGATTTATTTTTTCTCTGCTTTAGATGAACAATCAATTTTTCTAGATAATTTAGCAAAACTTATGACCCTCGATTATATTCAAGATATTAACGAATTCGGCGATGATCTCGTTCGACTTTTCGATTTTGATAAGTCGGAAGCTATTTTATTTCGAGATGCTATTCAGGACTCAATAATTTTAAAGAATGAAGAATTGGATATTTCTACATTGGCGTTTATTCAATCGCGAAATTGTAATTTAATATTAGTAATAGGAGAGGAGGATGAAGGCATTTTTTCAAACCGTGATCTAAATTTCATTTGTAGTCTGACCAAGGAGAGTTACCAAAAAATGATTTCTTTATTGGAACCCTTTTGCATCAAAGAAACAAAAGGCTATCAATACCTTTTCGACCTCGACTCGCCCACTGATTTTCTTTTTTCTCCAGCTGGGACTTGGTAGTGTAAATTTTGTTTTCAATCTCTCAACCTTTTGTGCACTCTTTAGTTTTTCGTGAGGCTTCGCGATTAGATTAAAGTTTATTCAATAGAACCTTATTTCTCGATATGAAAACAAATTATTGCCACAATAAAGTTTTAGCCTCCTCGAGGCTTCGCGACCCTCTCCAGAGGGGGCTGTCATTAAGTTAAGAATTTTACCCAGAATGGGTCTGTTTAAAAATGTGGTTTGTGTTGTTCGACTTGGCGTATATTTCGGTCTTTTTTTTAAATGTGTGCCCCTGTAACTTAGACAAGGGGCTATAATAAATCAAATTTCTCTAGTGCTCTCTTGTGCACTCTAGTGTCTCTAGTGCTAAAAAAATCATACTAAAAGCACGAAGTATCTTTAGAATGACAAACAACTTGTAGCTTGTAACATGAAGCTAAATGAAATAAGCGAAGTGAAATTTATATTTTATTTAAAAATCCAACAACCAACAACCAACATCTAAAGAATCCTCTTAATCAATCTTAAATTATGCGTGTATTTCTTCAAATCCAAATTAAAAATTCCATGATGATCAATATTATCCACTCTCACTTGTCCAGAGGCATGAATAATTCTATTCTTGGATGTAAGAATTCCTACGTGCGTAATTTTTCCTTCTTCATTATCGAAAAAAGCTAAATCGCCAACTTGTGTTTCATCTAACAAATGCACCGCTTGTCCTTGTTCAGCTTGCATCCACGCATCGCGCTTTAATGTGATTCCCGAAAGCTTATACGCCATTTGCGTCAGACCACTACAATCGATGCCAAATGGACTTCTTCCTCCCCAGTGATAAGGTGCATTGAGGTACATATATGCATTTTCAACAACGAGTTTACCAGTTGTCATGGAATCAATTTGACGAGCATTCCCTTCAAAGCTATACGTGGTATTTCCAATTCTGCAATTACCATCGCGGAACCACGGAAGCCTACTTCCTAATAAGATGGAAGTGATACTTTGGTGGTTGATTAAAATTTGCACTAGATCGTAACTTAAAAATGCTTTATTCTTTTGCAACTCGTTAAATTCACTCAGCTCTAAGGGATGTTGTTGCGATTTTTGAATCCATCCTTCATAATCATCAAAGCTTTGATGAATCTTAATCCATTCATTCACTTGTTCCAAAACCGTAAACGTTTCACCAAAAAGAAGCTGCGATATCTCTTCACTTCGGTGAGAAGGCTCAGCCCGAAGTGAAATTAAATTAAGGGAACAAATACCGTAGCTCATAATGTTGATTCACTTATACTGATAAACACAGCAAAAGTTTACTTACATGCGTTCAATAACGATTGCCGATGCTCCACCGCCACCATTACAAATACCTGCAGCACCAATTTTACCATTGTTTTGTTGCAAAACACTCAGCAAGGTAACAATGATTCGTGCACCTGAACAACCTAGAGGATGTCCAATAGAAACCGCTCCACCATTTACATTTACTTTGGTAGGATCTAATTTCATGGTGTTATTATTTGCAATCGCTACTACTGAAAACGCTTCATTGATTTCAAAATAATCTACATCCGTCATTTTAATCCCCGCTTTTTCTACTGCTAAAGGCAATGCCTTTGATGGAGTAGTGGTGAACCATTCTGGAGCTTGTTGCGCATCTGCAAAACCACGAATTTTCGCCAAGGGTTTTATTCCTAGAGCCTCTGCTTTTTCCTTACTCATCAATACTACGGCTGCAGCACCATCATTCAAGGTACTTGCATTAGCAGCAGTAACACTTCCATCTTTCACAAACACGGGGCGCAAGGAAGGAATTTTATTAAAATCTACTTTTTTGTATTCTTCGTCTTCATGGATCAACAAGGACTCTTTCCCTTTTTGTGGAATGCTTACAGGTACAATTTCATCTTTAAATAACCCTTTTGCCCAAGCCGATTGTGAACGTTTGTATGATTCAATAGCATAAGCATCTTGCTCTTCACGACTTATTTTACACTCTGTAGCACAAAGTTCAGCCGCATTTCCCATGTGATAATCTTTGTACACATCCCATAATCCATCTTTCACTAATCCATCAATCATTTGAGCATGTCCTAAACGATAGCCGTTACGAGCTTTGTCTAAATAGTAAGGTACGGCACTCATGTTTTCCATTCCGCCAGCCACGACAACATCGTTATCGCCAAGCATAATACTTTGCGCCCCCAACATGATAGCTTTCATTCCCGATGCGCAAACTTTATTTATCGTAGTGCCGGGAACGTTAGTAGGAATGCCAGCGAAAATGGAAGCTTGCGTAGCGGGTGCTTGTCCAACGTTGGCTTGCAATACATTTCCCATCAATACTTCATTCACTTGCTCGGGCTTTATACCTGCTCTTTCTAAAGCCGCCTTGATGGCAGTTGCTCCAAGTTGTGTTGCTGGTACTCCAGCTAATACGCCGCCAAAACTTCCAATGGGAGTACGAACAGCAGAAACAATATATACTTCTTTCATAATTCTATTTTAAGAGTGCAAAATTAGTTAAAAGAATGAAGGTCTTTTGTTTCAAAAAGTCAAATTTGTAAAGAATTGTGTATTAGATAAGTATAAAGATTTTAACAAGCAAAAGTCTTAGTTTTTGTTTATGAATTAGAATCTTCAGCATCCGCTCAAAAGGGAAAGGATGAAATAAACATGCATAGAAAAACCCTTCAGTCGAACCCAAATTAGCTTCCTAAAGAAACAATCATTAGATATATAATTTACAAGAATACTCTTACCTTCTTTAATAGATAAAGAATTTCGATGTGATAGTAGTTTCGTTGGAAGAAATTCGAATAAAGTAATATCCTTGTGCAAATTGATCGGCATTGATGATCGTATTGTTGCCTTTAAATTCGCTATGATGAATATTCCTACCTGCAGCATCTGTAATGTCTATGTTGTAGTTTTCTTCAAAGCATTCGTAACAAAAAACCATTATTTGTTGCTCGGATCCGATGTAAGTGTATCCAATTCCATGTTTTTTGTTGGGTTGTATCGCAATGATATTTGAATAAGAATAGCTGCCATTAAAATCAGTTTGTTTTAGGCGGTAATAACTGATTTCTTTACTTGGCATCATGTCTTTAAACATATACTGTCTTAAGAGGGTAGAATTTCCAGCGCCATCAACGGTACCAATGTTTTCAAATTGTATTCCACTGAGAGATTTTTCAATGGTAAAATAATCGTTGTTGATTTCAGAAGAAGTTGACCATTCAAGTAAGTTGTAGTTGTTCATGGCTACACCATTAAATGAAATTAATTCGATCGGTAATGAATTTCCTAAAACAACAAAGGTTCCTGAATCTTTACATCCGTTTGCATCCATTATTCGAACCATATAAGTTCCCGGAGGTTTGCACGGAAATTTATTGCTTAGTTGATAAGGATCTAAATTTATGTTGTATTGAAAACCTAGGAATCCACCAGTTTGTGCAACTATAATCGTATCGCCACAAATGGATTGAGTAGAAGTAACAGAGATGGCAGGCCCTAATACTTTACCTACGGTAATAGTTGTTGTGTTAGTACAGTTTTTTGTATCTTTTATCGTGATGGTATAGGGGCCCGGTGCAAGTCCAGTAAAGACCGGACTATTTTGAAATAGAACTCCATTTTACTATACTGTAAAGCTCCTGTACCTCCATTGCCAATAGCGGTAATGGTACCATCATTTGCAAAGCAGGAAGAAAGTGTAGAGGTAGTTGAAATAGTGGGTGCAGAAAGATTAATCACTGTTGCATTGGTAGTTCGCGTGCATTGATTCGCATCTCGTACAGTAAGTATATAGTTTCCTGCAGCTAATAGATTAAATGAAGTAGAAGCTTGAAATGTAGTTCCATTAATACTGTATTGTAAAGGTGCAATTCCTCCTGTTGCAGCGGCAAGAATAATTCCGTTGCTGTTTCCACAACTTGAGTTGGTAATGGTTGCTGTTAATGTTTGTGGTACATTGGGAGAAGTAACTAATATGCTTTTGGTATGTAGGCAACCATTGTTATCTTTTGCGTAAATAGTGTAGTTCCCAGCTGCTAAACTTGTGAAAATATTGCTTGCTTGATAAGTAGTTCCATTTAATGAATATTGATATGGTGCAGTTCCCCCAGTTACAGTAGAGGTAATTGTTCCATTGGTATTTAAACAAGTGGCAGGTGTGAATGTTAATGTTTGCAACGGTGCTAACAAATTACCTACTGAAATTCCTGTGGTATTTAAACATCCATTAACATCTTTTATGGTGATAGTATAAAACCCAGCGGCAAGTCCGGTGAATTGATTGGAACTTTGATAGGTTGTACCATTAATGCTATATTGGTAGGGTGCAACTCCACTTGCTCCATTGGCAATGATAGCACCATTACTGTTGTTGCAGGATGCAGATATAGTAAAAGCGGTTACAGTTGGTGCAGGAACGGCTAGTACGGTTACTACTGTATTCGTAATGCACGCACCCGCATCTCCTGTTCTAACAGTATAGGATCCGGGAGCAAGACCTGTAAATACATTGCTACTTTGAAATACAGTGCCGTTAATACTGTATTGCAAAGGTGCAGTTCCACCACTCGCATTTACAGTGATGGTTCCGTTACCATTTCCGCAAGCAGAAGCCGTACTTACAGCTGTGACAAGGGGTGCTCCAGTATTTGTAACCGTAATAGTAGCCGAATTTTTACAACCTGATGCGTCGCTAACCGTGATGGTATAAACTCCTGCAGCCAATCCAGTGAATACACTTGAGGATTGGAAAGTAACTCCGTTGATACTGTATGTAAGCAAACCTGTACCTCCAGATCCAGTTGCACTGATAGTGCCGTTGCTTAATCCACATGTTCCGCTCGTCTGTGAAGCAGATACGGATGGACCATTCGTTGCCGGAACAATTATAGTTTGTGTTGTGATGCACCCACCTGGAATAATGGGAGGACCAATATCAAAACTTTCGTCATCAGCCATGAGCAAGGTGTAAGTTCCAGGCGCTAACCCTGTAAAAGAATACGTGGGATCAAAGGTTCTCCATGGCCCACCCATCCCCGTTATGCTCGCATGATAAGGAGTTTTTGGACCAACACCCGTTAATTGAATGACTCCTGTTGTTCCATTGCATGTGGTCCCAGTTACAACTGCTGTTGCTGTAGAATTCACTCCTATGCCAATTGTGCCCATGATGGTATAGGTGCAACCTGCTGCATTTTTTGCCGTGACATAGTACGTTCCAGGACTTAGATTCAAAAACAATTGTGTTTGATTGGCGACAAATGGTCCGAAGTTTAAACTATACGTGCATCCACCACAAGTGGCTCCATTTACTTTTGGGTTAGTAATTTTCCCCAGACTTGTATTGCATGGATAGGCATCATCAAATCGAACGGTAAATGTGTTTATAGCTGTTCCCGCAGCAATATTGGAAATGGTAACCGTTGTTGTATTTATGCAACCTAAAGTATCTTTCACATATACCGTATAAGTACCCGGCGCAAGGTTGATAAAGTATTTACTAGGTTGATAGGTTGATCCATTTATACTATACTGTAATGGAGCCGTTCCTCCAGTACCCGTTGCAATGATGGCTCCATTATTTGCGCTGCAAGTTGCATCCATAACAGTTGCAGTAACCGATGGTCCCTGTACCGTTGCAATTGTAGTGGTAGTCGTTATTATACACCCATTCGCATCTTTTACATAAACCGTATATATGCCTCCAGCAAGACCAGAAAATATACCTGATGCTTGGTAAGCAGATCCGTTGATACTAAATTGCAAAGGTGCTACACCGCCTAATCCAGTTACAGAGATACTGCCATTATTTGTAAAACAAGCACTGGAAGTGTTGGCAACATTTAAACTCAAACCTGAAATGTTGTTTATGGTGGTATTGCTTGTCGCTGTACATCCATTTGCATCTTTAATAATAACAGAGTAAACACCAACACCAAGACCAGAGAATGTATTTCCAGCCTGATATGTAGTTCCATTATTTATGCTGTAAGTGTAAGGCGCAGTTCCACTTGTTCCTGTAGCAGTAATTACACCATTCGTTTGATTACATCCTGCTGGAGTTGTTGTTGTTGAAATGATGGGTCCAGCTAATGCAGTTACAACAACAATGGTTGCTCCCATACATCCTGCAGCATCTCGAACATAAAGTGTATAACTAGATGGGGCAAGTCCTGTGAATAATGTGCTGACCTGAAAATTAATTCCATTAATACTGTATTGCAATGCACCCGTTCCTCCACTGCCTGATGCAGTTATTGTCCCTGTATTGGAAGCACAAGACGATGGCGCTGTAATTCCAGTTACTGTTGGACCTCCAGTTGAAATAATATTCGTTACTACTGTAGTGATGCAATTATTAGCATCTTTTACAGATACAGTATAACTTCCTGAAACAAGTCCAGTAAATACATTTGAAGCCTGATAGGTTGTACCGTTGATGCTATATTGCAAAGGAGGAACACCTCCAGTTGAATTAGCCGTAATACTTCCGTTTGCATTGTTGCAAGATGCAGTAACTGGTGTGGCGGTTAAAGTAGGACCTGCAGAATTTGCAATGGTTGCATTGGCAGTACTTAAACAACCATTTGCATCTTGAATAGTAATTGTGTACGCTCCTGCGAGAAGTCCTGTAAAAATGTTTCCTGATTGGTAAGTACTTGCATTAAGGCTGTATTGTAAAGGAGCGACACCTCCCGAAGCAACAACGGTAATACTTCCATTGTTACTGTTGCAAAAAGTAGCTGCAGGAATAGCCGTAGCGATGGGACCTGGACTGTTTGCTACAATAACCGAAATAACGTTCGAACATCCCGTTGCATCTTTAATGGTTAAGGTATATGTGCCAGCTGCAACACCTGGGAAAAAATTTCCAGTTTGGAAAGTTGTTCCGTTAATACTATACGTTAGTGGTGCAACACCACCTCCTCCAATCGCTGTAATGGAACCTGTACTACTTCCACATATCGCATCCGTTTTTGTATAAGCAACCGTTGGTCCGTTCGTGTTAATGATATTTATGGAAAGCGTGTTGCTGCAATTGTTAGCGTCTTTTACCGTGATGGTATATAATCCTGCTGCAAGCGCAGTAAATGAATTGGATGGTTGGAAAGTTACACCATCTTTGCTATAGGTGTAAGGTGCTGTTCCACCACTAGCAGTAATGGTTACCGAACCATTGCTTGTTCCACAACTGGTATTAACGATAGAAGGAACAATGGATGGTCCTGGCAATGTAAAATTTGTAGTGGTAACTATACTGCTGCATGCTTGATTAATGGTTGCTTTTACTGTGTAGTTTATATTCGGACTTAAACCAGTAAATATTCCAGTTGAATTACTTGTGATTTGAGTGACTCCATTGTATAATACATAAGTTATCGTTGCACCTAAAGGTGGAGTAGGAGTGATGGTACTGTTTGCACTTAATGAACCACAACTAGAAGTTACATTTAATGTGAACGATGCTGAAGCACAGCCGTACGATGTAAGATCAAAAGATCCGACGAATCCTTTTCCTGATGCATAAAGTAATTTCTGAGATTCATAGTAGGCTAAGTCATAAACAGCGCTTGTGCTAAATCCAGGAATGAGAATATCAGGTTTGGAAGCATCGTCAAAAGTAGAGCCATTGAAGAAATACACTTTGATGGTTCCATTCGGAAAGCCAACGAAAATGTTGTTGCATTCATCGGCAACAATCCCACCACTCATTAAAGCCGTATTGGTTCCAATAGTTAGTGGTGTTCCTACCGCAGCTCCACTAGCTTTGTTAATGGCTTTTAAATTTTTTCCATCCCAATAAAAAAGATAAGAGGAGTTGATTGCAAAAACATTGCTTGAATTGTCAATTTCTGGTCCGACTAAATAAGGACGATTGGCAATTTCCTGAATAGTTGTAAAGCCAGATGGAACATTCCAAGCTACACTTGCCCCACTATAAGGAGTATTGTTTTTATAGATTTTATTCGACAACCCTGGTGTTCCATAAAGCGATCCGTAAATGGTATAAAGAGAATTTGTAATAGGATCGATGATGACATCTGAAATATCTTGCGCCCATCCTCCACCAGCATATGCAATACCAGTTACATTTATTGAACTTATTGCAGTTGCAGGAGGTGTGATTATTCCGAAATTAATATTGGAATTAGTGCCGCCACCAGCAATGAATAGTTGTCCTGTTCCTCCATTGCAACTCCAATACATTTTCCAGTTTTCTAAGAAACTACCATTGGCTGTCGAAATGTAGTTGTCATAAACGCCAGTTGTGTTTATTCGGATGACACGATGCCCTCCTGATGGTGCAAAACCCTGTCCAAGGTATATATTTCCAGAATTTTTATCAACTACCCAACCTCCATAATAGGTTCCAAACGTCCAGGCTGGAATGGTCATCGAACCACTGAATGTCCAGAGCAATGTTCCCGCAGGATCATATTTTGCAAGTTTGTAACTCGAGCCATTTCCACCACCTGTCACATACACATTTCCCGCGTAGTCAAAATCAACATCTTTTGCTATCCCTGCATTTACACCAGTACCTGTTAAGTTTGAAGTGCCTGATACGAATGGGTCAATAATTATTCCGCGTGATTTATCATAAGTGGATGGAAGCTTAAAACGAACAATATTTTTTGAAATCTCAAAAGAAGAAAGTATAGGTGACATTGTTTTTGCTGTTGCAGAAATCTCATCACCATAATATGAAACAGGAATGGATTCAATCGTTTTACCTGCCGAAGATTTTAAAACTAAATTTCCATGGCTGTCAATGCGAATTCTTTTGATGTCTCCACCAACTAATATTTTTACTTTTTGAAGATCTGCATTTGGTTTTACGATTAAACTGTATTCATAACCTTCACTTTTTCCGTCAATAAAATTGTAAACAAGATCGATCCCTTGATAGAGATTTTTATAGGTGATTTTAGAATAGGCTTTCGCTTTTCCTTCTGATAAGCCATACGTGTGATAATGACTTGCACTTTTTTCTGCTACTATTTCAGTATTTGCATTCGCGTCATCCCAAGTGAGCGTTATGGCTTTGTCAATAATATCTAATTCTTCAAGTTCTTCTTCCTTCTTCTTGCTTTTATTGCCTTTGCGCTTGTTTTTATGCTCTTCAATTTCTATCTCTGTTAAGGTAGGACCTTCAAGTTTTCGATGTAAATAAATAATTCCTTTTTCAGTGAATAAGACGGGAATGCCAAATCCTTCATAGGCATAAAGTATTTTACCCATCTCAGGATGATCTTTATGAAATTCTCCAAATTGTCCGACGTTCTCTATAAAGTGAGTGCTGATTCCATAGAGATCTTTCTTTTCTCCTTGCAAATAAGTTGTAGAAAGTGGATTTGTTTGGTTTGATGTTTGGGCAAAAAGTAGCGAATGAATGAAAAATATTCCAATTATTAATATGCAATTTTTTTTATTGAGTTGTTGAAGTAAGTAATGCATAATGTAATTTATTGGAAGGTAAAGTTAACTTTGTACGATTGAAATAAATAGGAGTTTTATCATACTTTGCATAAATAATTTTGTGGTTTTTCAAACTTGTTAATCTTTAATTTGACGCTAATATATTGCCTGTATCAAGTGTTGTCTATTTTATTTCGATAGATGAGGTGATTGATGTAGTGAATGAGTATAAACCGAACTTGAATTAGATTTGAATTTTTGATTTTTTATAAATTTTTTGTTTTGAAGGCTTTGGTATTCACAACTGTTGTTGCATTTGAGAAGCAAGGCGTATTTTTTGATTTTCTCTCTTTTAATTTGGTTTTTTCGTGAAATACATGATTTACTTCGATTGTTATTTACTTTTTCAAATAGGACCTGAATGGGGTTGACTACCTTTTTCTAAAATGTATACTTGGAATTTGTTGGTGGAAATTTGAACAAGAAAGTAGGAAATGGCAAAATGAAGTTTTAGGCTTGATTTGTTTTTTAGTGTTTTGCATTTTTGATGGATTCTGATCAAATACCTTTGATTTCCTTCCATTATTAGCCTTATTTCGTATTTCTGATCACTTAAGCTCTTCAAAACTCCTTTGAAATGGATGTTTTTCTTCATTTTCAAAATACTATTTCACTGATTTCCAGTTAAACAACCATGATTTTTCGTATCTTCGCGCCATGAATACCTTCCAAGAACTGGGCTTAGACGCTCGATTGGTGAAAAGCGTTGAAGCACTGGGCTTTGTGACGCCTACCCCCATACAATTACAAGCAATTCCTGCCCTTCTAGAGGGTGGACGTGATCTCGTTGGATTAGCGCAAACCGGAACAGGCAAGACTGCCGCCTTCGGACTTCCTCTTTTGCAATTGATTGATCTTTCAAAAAATTATCCTCAAGCATTAATTCTTGCGCCAACACGTGAGCTCTGTATGCAGATTTACAATGACCTTCAAAATTTTTCTACAGAAATGAAAGGTTTCGAATCGGTGCCCGTTTATGGCGGAGCAAGTATCATGGACCAAATGCGCAAAATTAAACGCGGTGTTCATGTAGTTGTCGCTACTCCAGGTCGATTAATCGATTTGCTGAAACGTAAAGCATTGGATTTAGGAAAAGTTAAAATTTTAGTGTTAGATGAAGCCGATGAAATGTTAAACATGGGCTTTAAAGAAGACATCGATTATATTTTAGAGAACACTCCTGATGAGCGTAATACTTGGTTGTTCTCAGCAACAATGCCACGTGAAGTGAGCAACATTGCTAAAAATTACATGGATAATCCTTTTGAGATTACCACTGAATCGCGTCTGAAAGGAAATGAAAATATTGAGCATTGCTACGCAATGGTGAAAGCGCGTGATCGTTACGCTGCTCTGAAACGTTTTGTGGATGCGAATGTTGAAATTTTTGGAATTATCTTTTGTCGTACTCGAATGGAAACGCAAGAAGTTGCAGAGCATTTAATGCGTGATGGCTATAACGCCGATTCATTGCATGGAGACTTGAGTCAAGTTCAACGCGATAAAGTAATGGGTCGCTATCGTGATCGTAGTTTGCAATTGTTAGTAGCAACGGATGTTGCCGCTCGTGGTATCGATGTGCAGGATGTTACTCACGTAATTCACTATAACCTTCCTGATGAATTGGAAAATTACATGCATCGTAGTGGTCGTACCGCACGTGCAGGTAAAACAGGAATGTCGTTAGCTATTGTGCATACAAAAGACATGGGTCGCATTCGTCAAATCGAAAGATCAACAGGTCGTACGTTTAAACAATTGCAAGTTCCTAATGCGATGGAAGTTTGTGAAAAGCAATTGATGAAGTTGGTGAAGAAGATTCACGATGTGAAAGTGAATGAGAAAGAAATTGAACCGTATTTAGCATCTATTTATGATGAGTTTAAAGAGCTGGATCGTGATGCGTTAATTCATCGCTTAGTGTCGATTGAGTTTAACCGTTTCCTCGAGTATTATAAGAATGCTCCCGATCTAAATGCTGATGTTCGCGGTGTAAAAGGAGAAAGAGGCGAGAGTAGTGGCGGTCGCGCTTATGGCGATAAACACAGTCGCATGTTTGTGAGCATTGGTTCTAAAGATGGATTGGATAAAGGAAAATTATTACGTTTCATTTGTGATACTACAGGTGAAAAGGGTGCTATCTTCGGTCGTATTGATGTGCAAGGTGTGTATTCTTTTGTTGATGTAGAACCAGATCGTATGGAAGCCGTGATGACTGGATTGAATGGCGCCATGTATCAAGATCGTAAGGTGCGTACCGAATTAAGCGAAAGTAAAGCAGGAAGCAACGGCGGAAGAAGTAGCCGTAGCAGTGAAGGAAGAGGTCGTAGCGAAGGTCGAAGTGAAGGTCGTAGCCAAGGTCGCGATGGAAGAAATTTCGGCGGAGATAGAAGTCGTAGTGGTGAAGGAAGAAGTTATGGTGGCGATAGAAATCGTAGCGAAGGTGGTAGAGAACGATCTTACGAACGTAAACGTGAAATGTCAACGGAAGGGAGCAGTAATTCCTTTGGTGGCGGACGCGATCCGTGGAAAGATGATAAGCCTTCTAAAAGTTCAGGTAGCGATCGTAAAAAAGAAAAACCAGCTGAAGGTTCAGCAAGAAAGGATAAGTATAAGTCACGTTGGTAATGTTTTTCTGTTAGATAGTATCATAGCTTGAATTTTAAATTGAAATAAAATATAATAGTATTCTGCATATGCACGAGAGTATTCTGATTATTGATTTTGGTTCACAGTTCACCCAATTGATTGCACGACGTGTTCGAGAGTTGAATGTGTATTGCGAAATTCATCCTTATAATCATCTTCCCGAAATTCATGAAGGGATCAAGGGAATTATCCTGAGTGGCGGACCTGCTTCTGTGCGTGAAGAGAATGCACCTTCGGTGGATACAAAATCATTGCGCGGACGTTTTCCTGTGTTAGGAGATTGTTATGGTGCGCAGTTAATGGCTTTGCAAGGAGGTGGAAAAGTGAAAGCCTCCAATACGCGTGAGTATGGTCGTGCTCAGCTTACCGTGCAGCAAAGTGGTGATGTGTTTTTAGAAGATGTGAAAGACGAATCTCAGGTTTGGATGTCACACTCTGATTCAATTACCGATGTGCCCGAAGATTTTAAAATTATAGCGAGCACACTTGATGTGAAAGTAGCAGCATATCATATTCAAGGTGAAAGTACGTACGGACTCCAGTTTCATCCTGAAGTAGTGCATAGCGCAGAAGGAAAAAATTTACTTAAGAATTTTGTTTATAAAGTATGTGGTTGTAAAGGTGACTGGACACCGGGCTCTTTCATTGAGGAGACCGTAGAAAGTTTGAAGAAACAACTCGGAAACGATCAGGTAATTCTCGGATTGAGTGGTGGTGTAGATTCTGGTGTGGCAGCTATGTTATTGCATAGAGCTATTGGAAAGAATTTGCATTGTGTGTTTGTGAATAATGGATTGCTACGTAAAAACGAATACGAACAAGTATTGGATACTTATCAGCATTTCGGATTAAATATTCATGGTGTTGATGCAAGTGAAGAATTTTATAAGGAATTAGCAGGGGTAAGCGATCCCGAAGCAAAAAGAAAAGTGATTGGTCGCGTATTTATTGAAGTGTTCGATGCAAAAGCACATGAAATAAAAGATGTAAAGTGGTTGGCGCAAGGAACTATTTATCCCGATGTGATTGAGTCAGTATCAGTGAAAGGTCCATCAGCAACTATTAAATCACATCATAACGTTGGTGGCTTACCGGAAAAGATGAAAATGAAAGTGGTGGAGCCCCTGCGAAGTTTGTTTAAAGATGAAGTGCGTTTAGTAGGAACCGCTCTTGGGATGCCTGCCGATTTGTTGAATCGTCATCCTTTTCCAGGTCCGGGATTGGGAATTCGAATTTTAGGCGATGTCACTAAGGAGAAAGTGAGAATCATTCAAGAAGTGGATGCTATTTATATTGATGGATTGAAGCGTGATGGATTGTATGATCAAGTGTGGCAAGCAGGTTCAATCTTTTTGCCAATTAATTCGGTAGGAGTGATGGGCGATGAAAGAACTTATGAGCATGTTGTAGCATTGCGTGCAGTGAGTTCTACCGATGGAATGACGGCTGATTGGTGCCATTTGCCTTATGAGTTTTTAGGGAAGATCTCCAATGAGATTATTAATAAAGTGAAAGGAGTGAATCGTGTGGTGTATGATATCAGTTCAAAACCTCCTGCTACCATCGAATGGGAATAAATTTAACAAAAGCGACTGGATTTATTTTTTCGCTGTGCATTCTCTTGCTCAGCGCATGTGGTACTTCTAAAAAATCAACTTCTCCAACTACTAAACCTATAGTAGTAGCACCTGTTGATGAACCAAAGGAACTAAGTAAAGATACTCTTTCTAAAATAGAACCATCGGTACAAACTATTACGATTGCACTTTTGTTAACCTTGAAGTTAGAGGAGCATTTTGCGAATGACACCGCTCCCGATACAAATCCATTAATTCTTCAGGATGCATTAGCCTCACTAAATTTTTATGAAGGGGCATTGATGGCTTCCGATACGCTATCATCTAACTTAAAGAAAATTAAGTTTAGAATCATCGATACAGGCGACGATTCTTTAGCAACGGTGACCAAATTGAATACAACCAATTTGGAAGGTGTTGATGCGGTGGTTTCTTTTTTGCCAACGAACTATACTTCCTTGCTTGCTCGCCTCTCTAATCGTTGGGCAAAGCCAATGTATTTGTTTGCCGCAAGTAATACTTCCATTTTAGAAAAGAATAAATGGATTCGTTTATTGAATCCGAGCAATTATACGCAAATAACTCAAGCGGCTTCATATCTTGCTACCAATCACACTGACGATAAAATTTTTGCATTGTACAGAGAGCAGAAAGGTGAAAATTTAATTTCAATATTGTTTGCCGATGTTATCGATAGTCTGCAATTGAAAAAAGGCGCTTGCTCTCGAATTAATTATAAAAATGATGGTTTTGCAGGATTGAAGGCTAAATTTTCAAAGACTAAAATGAATGTTCTCATCATTCCTACTTCTGATGAATCTTTTTTGTCGTCAATCTTAAATAAATTGAATGATGAAAAATCGGAGTATCAGTTTACTTTGATGGGAATGCCAGCTTGGGAAAATTTTAATTCCATTGATCCCGATTTAATGAAGAAATTAGGAGCTTCATTTTTTAGTGGAATGTATATCGATACCAAATGTCCTGATTTAACTCAATTCAGGAAAAAGTTTATTGTGGAATACCATGCCGATCCAACCCTTGCTGCATACATGGGCTTCGACGTAGTAAATTGTATTTGGGAAGAAAGTGAAAACACAAAAAGGGATCGTGAAATTCGTTTCCGCTCTTTATTAAATTCAGGAAAAGAAATAATATTATCTCCCGTTTGTGAGTCGTGCGGCTTCGAATCCAAATCCATCAATCTTTTGAAGTACGGTGAGTATGAGTTGGTGCTGGTAAAATAAATAAAATATTTTCGACTTCGCGCCCTTACGTCTAAGCGCAGCCTTAGCGCCCTTTGCGAGCAAATTTTAGAGGAGCGTAGCCTTTGCGCCCTTTGCGACTTTGCGAGAAAATTTGGCGAAGAGAAATCTGTCGAAGGAAAAAAGCATTATTCGAATGCGATTAAATTATTGTAAGCCTATTGTTCAAGCCTCTCCCTAGCCCTCTCCAAGGGAGAGGGAATTAAATAATTAATTTTATTTGATAAAATTTGGAATTAAACATAGAAATCTCTGCGCCTTTGATGGTAATTTTTGATGTATTATTAATTGTTAAGCTTTAAATTTACGACGAGAATGTATAATAATCTCTTTACCATCAAAAAAGAAAATTGTTGGTAGAAGAATGTTATTTCGTTGATTTGAACTTACTTTTTAAACACTAGAGAAAAAAAGGTCACTAGAGATTCACTTGAGATAAAAAATAATTCATTAAAACTCCCTCTCCTTTGGAGAGGGTCAGCCTCGCGACGGGAGGCTAGAACTTTAATTTGATAATAATTTGACTTTATTTCGTACAAATTATTTTGAATGATTTTATTCAAGAACACTAATATTAGAATGCACTAAAGACTAACTATAGTGTACTTCGTGTTCTCAAGTGTCTCTAGTGTTGAAATTTGACAATCATTAATTCAACTTAGATTTTAATCCAAAGATTGTTTTTCTAAGACTCTAAATAAATTTCTACCAACCCTTCCGGAAGGTCTACATGAAACTCTTTAGCTTCACGATCAATCTTGATTAGTAAATCTGGGTGTAAGGGAAATAAAACTTTCTTTTCTTGATAATCAAATTCAATGACGGGTTGAATGGTTCGATCGAAGATGGAACATATAGGACCCAAAGCCCCTCGCGTTTTATCCACCACCGTAAAGCCCATCACTTCATGAAAATAAAATTTCTTCCCTTTCAATTTTGGTAACGATGAAAGAGGTAAGTAAAGTTGAAATTTTAAATAATTCTCAGCTGTCGTCATATCTTCTATTCCTTCCAGATGTAGATAAGCTGATCTTTCTTTTTCCTTGATGGAAATTTTTTTCACGTTGTATTCTTTAAGTACTCCGTCAATTTCAAGGTAAACTACTTTCAAGGATTTATAACGGTCGGGGCTATCCGATTCTAAAGCCACAATAAAATCTCCTTTCACACCATGCGTGCGAACGATGTAACCAAAATGGAAATAATCGGGATAAGAATTAATATTCATATTGTAGTTGACTAAAATATAAAAAGGCTGCCACAAAGTCGCGACAGCCTTTTTTTATGTGAAGTAAATTTATGCTTCTGCTGGAGCTTCTCCCTCTTCTGCTGGAGCTGCTTCTTCATCATTGCTAGCTACAGAAGAAGATGCTGCTGCGGTGGCTGCTGCCATAGCTTCTGCTTCTTTTTGCTTCTTAGCTTCAATGCGTGCTGCATTTACTTTAACTTCATTCTCTAAACGAGAACCTAATGTTTTTGCTTTGTTGCTAGCAAGATTTGCTTTCTTAGCATCAATCTTGTTCGACTTCTCTTGCATCCAGAGGTCAAATTTAGCATCGGCTTGCTCTTGAGTAAGCTTGCCTTTCGCAACTCCTTTGTTCAAGTGTACACGGTATAAAACACCTTTGTAACTTAGGATAGCGCGGGTCGTGTCAGTCGGCTGAGCACCTTTCATCATCCAATCCGTTGCACGCTCGGAATCAATCTCGATTGTTGCAGGATTTGAAATCGGATTGTAAGATCCAATTCTCTCGATGAAACGTCCATCTCTCGGAGCACGACCATCCGCCACCACAATATGGAAATAAGGTTTGCCCTTCTTTCCATGACGTTGTAATCTAATTTTTGTTGGCATATAATTATTTGGTTTTTTTTAATCCCCCAACACTCTCCGCGTGAAGGGGGCGCAAAGATGCGAAAAAAATCAGCTCAGCCCAAATAATCCTTAGCATAATTTACCCTGTAAATTCACATAAAATGAAGATTTTGGCTGAACTAGTCCTGATGTGTATTCGCTTTTTGAGATTTCTATATCAATTTGGCGATAGAATTTACTGTTGCTTAATTTAGGAAGACAAAAGCCTATTTATCACTATTTTACTGAATTTCAGCGATTTGAGATTTTTATTGTGTTTGGAATTAGTATATTTTCAGGAATTTTATGGTCTAATCGGTAAACTGGGTAGCGCAAATGGCTGGGCTCATACCATTTAGAGCGCTCAAAAATCCAACTGTACATGGCCCAAGAACTGGACGAAAAAGTAGAATCATTGGCTTTTTTAATTTCAAATTCGGCCTTTAAAGCGGATTCTCTTTAAAATCTTGAAGGGCATCGTCCCATAAATAATCGGAAAACCATTCTTTCTGTTGCAAAATTCCATCAAAGAAATTCCAAGCAAAAATGCATCCACACCTTGTGGTTCTAATGTTTCAATAATGTATCGATTACTCGACTGATTACAATAAATTAAATAATCGCCTTTAAAAAATTGAATGAATTGCGTATCGTTTTTCAAACTTACTTGATTGTGTAAATAATGACCTTCGTAGGCCGTTTTACTAGTGTTGTAATTCTTGATATAATATACTGCCACTTTCAAGGTTGTATCTCTCTTCAATTGTTGCATTTCAATTTGGTTGAGTTGTAATCGCTCAATCACTTCATGCCATGCTTGCGGAATTAGATAGGCAGTGGGCTTGCGGACATTCAATACACTTTTAAAAGTATTATAATAGGCTACATTTTTCGCATAAGGTTGTTGTTGATCAAAAGAAAGAATTTCTCGTTGTGTGACTTCACTTTTTTTGACGATGGATTTATATCCTAAAAAGTAAAGGCTATCTACAAAACTGGAATCTATTTTCCACTGCAATGCAAATTCTTTTTGTTCGTTCGAAGTAAGCGCATTTGCTTTTTTTCGTGCGGCTTGCATTTCCACTCCGTGATCGCCACAAAGTCGAACAGCAATTTTTAAAAATTGATAAGTGCTTTCCGTTCGTTGAGCAAATGGTTTCAACATATGCGTTTCGGTTACGAATGGAAATGCATTGAAAAGTGCACTGTATCCAGATGCAAATCGTGGCGATTCTAAAAATCCGGTCATTCCCTTGTCTGGACTCTCTCCCCAAACATTGACATAAGGAGTCATTGGGAATCCGCTTTTTTCCATTTCTTTATAGAGATAAGGAAGCACTTTTTCCTGCATCACTTTACTCACCGTGGGATGCAATTTATCTTTTTGTGAATCGATGAGTGTCATCACATATTGATAATCGGCGCCGTCACTAACATGGGTGTCAATAAATACATCAGGATCCCATGCTCTATATATTTTGGTGAAAGCCTTCGCGTTCTCCGAATCGCATTTGATAAAATCGCGATTTAAATCGAGGTGACGCGCATTTCCTCTAAATCCAACCACCTCTGGACCATTTTGTCCCGAACGAAAGAAATGCGAAGTATCTAAGGCTCCATCAACATTATAGATGGGTATCAAGCAAAAGATTACTTTTTTAGGAAGTGAAGTAGAACCATCTAATAGCTCTTTCGATAATTGTAAACTGGCTTTAATTCCATCAGGCTCTCCAGGGTGAATGCCATTGTTGATGAATAAAATAGTATAGCCCAACTTTTTTAAGGAGTCGGGATTGAATATTTTTTCGGGACTTATAATAAATAAATGTATCGGCTTTCCACCATCGCTCTTTCCATATTCTATGAGCTGGGCCTGACCATATTTTTGAGATAAAATATCATATTCATGAATGATTTCTGCATAGGAAACAGGACTATGGATGTCCGTTTTTACTCTGATGTTTTTGTGCTGGGCAGAGAGAGAATAAGCGCTCAAGATGAAACTCAGAAGGAAGGCTATTTTTTTCATTTGACACAAAGATGTAAGAAAAATCTCGTTTTTGCTAAATCAGGCTCTCCAACCCGTCATATCATTGTAATGTATTCAAAGCGAAAACAAATTAAAAAATAACAAATAATCAAACAATGTTGCCTATGGTCCAATAGAATGTATCTTATGTAAAATTGAGAAAGGGCTCTTCTTGTGTGAAGGGCCTTTTCTTATTTATTCAATTATCAAAATTGACGTAATTGAACAAAGATTGCTTCTTTATCGGTAAATAGGTGTATATCTTTATTTTGAGTTTATTTTTCTAGTATTTAATTTTGAAATTATTAATTTAGTATTCTAAGGTTTTTATTTAAAAATCCAGTGTGATATATAATTCTGTGTTAAAACTTCAATATCATAAATATTAAGTAATGAATTTAGCTAAATTTTTATTGTTTTTGTTTTTATTTAACTCTTGCCTATATATAACTCCGCCAAGTTTAAAGAGTGAATTTACTCAATGCTATATAGGAAGTACACAAGATTCAAGTTTTATTTTTGATAAATATGGTGTTTGGGTTTGCGGTTTCGAATATAACTATAGTGATATAAATTATAGTAATCATGAAAAAGTTTATAAGACCGATTCTGCGTTTTCGAATATGATATGTTTTTCTGATGGTATGTTTGTTGATATTGGTTATTGGAAAATGTTAAGTTTGTAAGAGTATATTACAGAAATTCATCAGAGTAAATTAAATGGTAAAGTACATTGGTTTTACAAGGCAAATCATTGGGGGAACTATTCAGTAGTTCATGACACTATTAAAGTGCAATGGGTTGCAAGGCCTGGTAATTATACTGAAAAATGGTATTTATATGAATACTGGTTTAAAATAATTGATCGAAACACTATTGTTAGATTGAAATCTTTACGAAAATATCCATATTCTACAGAAGTAGCTAGAACTAGGTTTGTTTTAATGGATAAAGAAGAGCAATTTATTTACAAGTTTTTTCCACTCGATTCAATGCCAGATTCTAATGGATGGATAAAAAAGAAAAAATGGTTTTGGTGCGATGGAAAAGTAGGTAGTTAAATAAATTTCTTTGATATTCTTAATGATATAATTTCGTCTTAAATTATTCTTGCCTAAATTAATAATCTGCAGGGTTTTTATTTGCTTGTATTATTGCTAAAACAATAATTTGCTTCTGTTCTTTGACTATCTGATAATAAGGTGAAACTGTTCAAATATCATCATTTTCATTCCACTACCATAAACTTTTATTTTATCAGCAACGGTAGATCGATTTTCAAATTTGGTGTGATTACTAAGTCTATCGTCAAAAATTTGTTTTCTTCAATCCGATTTTGGCATTTGAGCAAAATAAGTTATATTTGAGCATGAAAATTGACGAACCTAAAATAAAGCAGATTCAAGAACTTTGTAAAGCAAGCAAGGTCAAGTCACTTTTTGCATTTGGTTCAGTTACAAGAGAAGACTTTAATGAAAACTCAGACATTGATTTAATTGTGGACTTTGAAGAGAAAGACCCATTTAAATACACTGACCTTTATTTTGGTTGAATCAACTGGAAATATTAAAACGACAAGTTGATCTTTTGGAAGAGAGAGCGGAACCTGGCAACAACTCGAATACCAAGATTAAAATCTTGGATATTAAAATTAAAACTGGCTGTTACACAGATCTCTTGGTGAAAAATTTTTGTTTGCGACTTAAAAACCAAAAAGGCTGTAGAGCGAAATCTTGAAATAATTGGAGAAGCCGTCAGTCGAATTTTAAAAGAGGACAATAACTTTCAATTGAAGAATGCTAAAAATATTATAGGGACTAGAATCGTTTTCTAGTTAGACATTCGGAAAACTGTTTATTGTTTTTCAGATGTTAGTAAATTCACATGCCCTCAGGTAGAATCATTTAAGGATTTAGTCCGAAAATGAAGACGAATAAGTCGTGTAGCTTTTTAATTTTGTAGCAAGCTATGACCAAGTTTTCCCACCTGCACGTACATACCCAATTCTCACTGCTCGACGGAGCAGCCGATATCTCTACGCTTTATAAAAAGGCAGTAGGTGATAATATGCCCGCACTGGCCATCACCGACCATGGAAATATGTTTGGGGCTTTTAAGTTTGTGGCCGAGGCTTCTAAGTATAATACCAAGGAAAATCCAAATACCATTAAACCCATTGTAGGATGTGAGTTTTACATGGTGGAAGATCGTCACAAGCGTCAGTTTACGCGGGAAGAAAGAGATGTGCGCTTTCATCAATTGATGTTGGCAAAGAATGCAGAAGGATATAGTAACTTAATTAAACTATGTTCTCTTGGATATGTGGATGGATTGTATGGGAAGTATCCACGCATCGACAAGGAATTATTATTGCAATACCATAAAGGACTTATTGCTACCACATGTTGTTTAGGTGCCATCGTTCCTAAATTGATTATTAAAAAAGGAGAAGCAGAAGCAGAGGTAGAATTCAAATGGTGGTTAGATCTTTTTGGCGAAGATTATTATATCGAATTGCAACGTCACGATATTCCTGAGCAAGCCATCGTGAATGAAGTGTTGATTGGTTTCGCAAAAAAGTATAATGTGAAGATGATTGCTTCTAACGATTCGCATTATGTGAATCAAGAAGATTTTAATGCGCATGATATTTTGCTTTGCATCAATACGGGTGAAAAGCAAAGTACACCCACCATGAAGGATTTTTCGGAAGATGAATCATCTATGCGTGGAAAACGTTTCGCTTTTTATAATGACCAGTTTTATTTTAAGTCGACAAATGAGATGAAGGAACTTTTTAGCGATATTCCCGAAGCAATTGACAATACAAACGAGATTGTAGATAAAGTAGAAGTTTTGCGTCTTAAGCAAGATATTCTTCTCCCGAATTTTCAAGTGCCTGTAGAGTTTAAAACGCAGGATGAATACCTACATCATTTAACTTATACAGGTGCACTTAATCGTTACGGACAATTAGACGCAGAAATTGAAGAGCGATTGAATTTCGAATTGTTTACGATTAAAACCATGGGTTTTGCAGGTTACTTTTTGATTGTAGCCGATTTCATCAAAGCTGGAAGAGACATCGGAGTATTTATTGGCCCAGGTCGTGGATCCGCTGCGGGTTCTGCGGTGGCGTATTGCATCGGCATTACCAATATTGATCCCATCAAATACAAATTACTGTTCGAGCGATTCCTTAATCCCGATCGTAAAAGCATGCCCGATATCGATACAGATTTTGATGACGAAGGTCGTCAGAAAGTGATCGATTACGTGGTAGATAAGTACGGAAAAAATCAAGTCGCGCAAATTATTACCTATGGTACGATGGCGGCGAAGATGAGTATTAAAGACGTGGCACGTGTCATGGATCTCCCTTTACCCGATGCAAATTTGCTCGCTAAATTAGTTCCTGAACGCCCAGGTATTGAATTGAAACGTGTAATGAATGCACCATTGGATGGTGCAAAAAGTTTAAAAGAAAAAGAAGGCCTCAATCCAGAAGAACTGGATCAAGTAAAACAATTGAGAACAATTTTGGGAGGTAAAGACCTTCGCGCTCAAGTGTTGAAGGAAGCACTTATCCTCGAAGGATCTGTTCGTAATACTGGAATTCACGCAGCGGGAATTATCATCGCTCCGATGGACCTGAAGGAAATTATTCCGGTAGCAACATCAAAGGAAACTGAACTTTTAATTACCCAGTTTGATGGTCGCGTCATTGAAGACGCAGGTGTTATCAAGATGGATTTTCTGGGATTAAAAACATTGACGATCATTCGTGATGCTTTGCGGTTGATTGAAGAGAATCACGGTGTCGTAATCGATATAGATAAAATTCCGCTGGATGATGCAAAGACTTTTGAGCTTTATCAAGGCGGTGAAACGAACGGAACTTTCCAGTTTGAGTCGGTTGGAATGCAAAAGCATTTGAAGGATCTTAAACCCGACAAGCTTGAAGATTTGATTGCGATGAATGCCTTGTTCCGCCCAGGTCCTATGGCATACATTCCCGATTTTATTAATCGGAAGCATGGTCGTAGTCCTGTGGAATATGATTTGGATGCAATGCAGGAATTCCTCGAAGAAACGTATGGAATTACCGTGTATCAAGAGCAGGTGATGCTGTTGTCGCAAAAGTTGGCCAACTTCACGAAAGGACAAGCCGACACTTTGCGAAAAGCAATGGGTAAAAAGCAATTGGATGTCCTTAATAAAATGCGCGATCAATTCATGGAAGGATGTAAATCCAATGGCCATGACGTGAAGAAGTGCGAAAAAATTTGGAGCGATTGGGAAGCTTTTGCAGCGTATGCATTTAATAAATCACATAGTACTTGCTATGCTTTCGTAGCTTATCAAACAGGATACTTAAAAGCACATTATCCGGCAGAGTACATGTCGTCGGTGTTGACGCATAACTTAAGTAACCTCGAAAAAGTGACTTTCTTTATGGAAGAATGTCGCCGAATGGGTGTTCCTGTTTTGGGTCCTGATATCAATGAATCTTCTTATAATTTTAGTGTGAATAAAGCCGGACAAATTCGTTTTGGATTAGGTGCCGTAAAAGGAGTAGGGGAGAACGCGGTAGCTGCCTTAGTAGAAGAACGCAGTACCAATGGATTTTTTACTTCCATCTTCGATCTTACTTCGCGAGTATCTGGAAAAAATGTGAGTAAAAACTGTCTCGAAAGTTTAGCGATGTCAGGCGCATTGGATACGTTTACAGAAGTTCATCGCGCACAATATTTTCATGTAGATCCAAAAGATGGCATGACAGGAATGGAAAAAGCAGTTCGCTTTGGAAATTCAATGTCTAATCAAGTGAATAGTCAACAGCAAAGTTTGTTTGGTGACATGATGGAGGAAGATGTGACCATCCCCACATTTGCGAAATGTCCAGAATGGAATAAGTTGGAAGCACTCGGAAAAGAAAAAGATGTGATCGGATTTTATATTTCTGGTCATCCATTGGATGATTATAAATTCGAAATGAAGAAATTTTGTTCGCATCAAATCGATCGATTAATTGGATTAGATAGCTTGAAAGTGTTGAGAGGAAAGGATATTACCTTTGCTGGTATTGTTACTTCTGTCAATCACCGCATGACAAAAACAGGAAAACCTTTTTGTATTTTTTCGATTGAAGATTTGAGCGGCAATATGGAAATTGCATTGTTTGGCGAAGATTATGGAAAAATCAAGCAGTTTCTAGAACCCGAAAGCCTATTGCATATCCGAGCTCGTGTGCAAAATCGATTTAAAAAAGAAGATGATTTTGAGATAAAGCCATATTCTGTGAATTACCTAACTGACATTGGCGATAAATTATCAAAAGAGTTAGTGATACCTATTAAGTTATCCGATTTAAATGGTAGCCTAGGACAAAAAATAGGTGAGCTCTTATTACAACATCAAGGGGGAACTACCGTTCGTGTAAAAATTCATGATGATGAAAAATACTGGAATCTTCCCTTCCTTTGTAAAGGTCTAAAAGTGCGAGTAAACAATACTTTAGTAGAAGAATTGACTCGATTAACGAAGAGTGATGTTACTATTGGGTGACAGATTGGCAGTGAAAATCGAAAGGAATAATAATTGATAAAGCAAGTATTCAAAAAATAAAAAATTATGGCATTAGAATTAACAGATCAAAACTTTGACGAATTAGTTTTGAAATCAGACAAACCCGTATTAGTTGATTTTTGGGCAGAATGGTGTGGACCATGCAGAATGGTTGGACCATTTGTTGAAGAATTAGCGAAAGAATATGAAGGCAAAGCAATAGTTGGGAAAGTGAATGTAGATAACAATCCAAATATTTCAATGCAATTTGGTATCCGAAACATTCCTGCTCTTCTATTTTTCAAAGGTGGACAAGTAGTGGATAAGCAAGTGGGTGCCGCACCTAAGTCTGTATTAGCTGGTAAATTAAACGCTCAGTTGTAATTTCCTTGATTGGGCAATTAGTAAATGCAACAGAATAGTGTTTACCTCGTTTAATCCTGATGTAGAAATCGAGACTATCGATTCCTCATCAGGATTAAGCATTATCAGTGATCATCATTTTAACTATGGCATTAACACCTAAAGAATACAACCAGTTTACCCATCTCGAGCTCATCGCTCGTCAGGTGGTTGAAGGCTTTATTACCGGTCTTCATAAAAGTCCTTTTCATGGTTTTTCAGTGGAGTTTGCGGAACATAGAATCTACAATACGGGTGAGCCTACCCGACATATCGACTGGAAACTTTTTGGTAGAACTGATAAGCTTTTTACCAAGCGTTATGAGGAAGAAACCAATTTGCGCTGTCAACTCATCGTTGATAATTCAGCTTCCATGCATTACCCTGAATTCGATAAAAAGAATCCAAATGTGTTAAATAAAATTACTTTTTCTGCTCATTGTGCTGCATCCATCATGCAATTACTCAAGATGCAACGTGATGCAAGTGGACTAAGTATCTTTTCGGATAAAGTGGAGTTAAATACACCTGCTCGAAGTAGCTCTGTTCATCATAAATTATTACTGCATAAATTAGAGGAAGCTATTGCATCAAAGGGAAGTTCTTCAACGGCTTTAGCAGAGGCTATTCATCAGATTGCAGAAAATATTCATAAACGTTCGTTGGTTATCATTTTCAGTGATATGTTTGAAAGTGCAAGTGATCCTAAAGATTTATTTAGTGCTTTGCAACATTTACGTTATAATAAACACGAAGTGATTTTATTTCATGTAACGGATCAACGCTTAGAACTTGATTTCTCATTTGAGAATCGCCCTTATCAATTTGTGGATATTGAAACCGGACAAGAAGTGAAAGTACATGCCGCCCAAGTGCGTGAAGCGTATTTAAAAAACATGAACGCCTATAAAAAGGAGTTGATGTTAAAGTGCGCACAGTATCGCATCGATTTCGTTGAGGCCGATGTAAACAAGGGCTATAAGCAAGTCTTGATGCCCTATTTAATGAAGCGTGGTAAAATGAACTAGTCGAGAGACTTTGTGATTTCTCCCTTTGACAAGCTGCCCTCGACAAGCTGCCCTCGACAAGCTGCCCTCGACAAACTGCCCTCGACAGGCTGCCCTCGACAAACTGCCCTCGACAAACTGCCCTCGACAAACTGCCCTCGACAAGCTGCCCTCGACAAGCTCAGGCAGCACTCCGATTCTCCTCGCGAGACTTCGCGATCTCCGATCTCCTATTCTCCAAGAATTCCCGTAGCTTTGTTCCTTCTTTATGGTAGCCCTCCTCAATTTATATAAGCAAAGTTTTTCCAATTTACAGCGGAATATTTGGGTGTTATCGCTTGCCATGTTTGTGAATAGAAGCGGTTCAATGGTGCTTTTATTCACCTCACTTTATATGACCAACGAATTGCATTTCTCTATTGGCGATGCTGGGGTAGTGATGAGCTTATATGGAATAGGAAGTGTTTTAGGAAGTTATTTAGGAGGATGGTTAACCGATCGATATAGTTATTTCAATATCATGATTGGCGCATTGCTATCCAGTGGGTTTATCTTGTTTTTATTATTGATGATACATTCCATGATTGGAATTGCTATTATCATTTTTATGTATGCCTTAACTGCCGATTTGTTTCGACCTGCAAATTCAAAAGCAATTGCTGTTTATAGTGATGCAAAGAATAGAACACGATCTGTTTCCTTGGTTCGACTTGCTGTGAATTTAGGATTTACCGTTGGTCCTGCAGTGGGTGGATTTGTGGTACTTTATCTTGGATATAAATGGCTATTTGTGATTGATGCCATAACCACAATGGGTGCAGCAGCATTATTGTATTTTTATTTGCCTCGTAAACATGTTGAAAAGGTACCCAATAATCCTGCAATTTTAAATGATAAAAGCACATCCGCATATCGTGATATAACGTATTTAATTTTTATTTTTTTAGTTGCACTATGGGGTACTTGTTTCTTTCAAATTTTTGCGAGTATCCCTCAATATTTTAGTAAGGTTTGTAAATACGATGAGGGTACCATTGGCTTACTCTTGGCATTAAATGGATTTTTAGTAGTGTTGATTGAGATGCCACTGATGATGAAATTGGAAAATAAAACCAAAATTTTTCCATTCATTCGTCTTGGTGCTTTATTGCTTCCTGTTTCGTTTTTAGTTTTATTTTTCGGAAAAGGAATGATGATATGGGCGATACTTTACACTGTCATTATTACTTTCTCAGAAATATTTGCCATGCCATTTATGATGAATTTTTCTTTGTCAAGACCTCATGTTGAAAGACAAGGGCAATACTCCGCATTGTATTCTATTTCTTTTGGAATTTCAAATATTGCTGCTCCATTATTGGGATTAGGGATTGCGAATGCTTTTGGTTTCGATATGATGTTTGTTGCTATCATTTTGATGAGCCTCCTCGCTTTTGTTGGTTTTACTTTTCTGGGTAAAGCTGAGTTGAAACAAGCTTCGTAAAAAATGAATTTATTCTGACATATGTAAACTATTGAAAATTTCTATAAATCAGTTGGTTTTTTGATGCGCTGATATTAAATAAATTGATTGATTTTCAATTCGTTGTTGTTGATTATTGCATGGTGAGTATATCTCACTTGTCTTGAGTTAAGTTTTCTGTAAATTAGTGAATTATTAATGTTAATTTAACACTACTCAATCCAAAACCACCTTGAAAAAATTACTTACATTTAGTTTAGTCCTGTTATTTGCACTGCAAGCGCATGTTGCAAAAAGCCAATTGTACATCAATGAATATTCTACTTCAAATCTAACTCAGTTTGTCGATGATCATTCTGATTATGGTGATTGGATTGAAATTTTTAATGCCACTCCGGCTGTTGTTTCTTTAGCAGGGTATCACTTAAGTGATGATAAAGCTAATATTTTGAAGTATACATTTCCTGCATCTGCAGTAATAGGTTCTAATGGATTCCTAAGAGTATGGTGTAGCGGAAGAAATACAAATACAACCACAACTTATCACACAAATTTTAAACTTACACAATCCAAAACGAATAAAGAAAATATTGTGCTTTCAGATCCAACAGGAGTCATCCTTGATAGTTTATCACTTGCAAAAACACAATTAGGGCATTCTTATGGTCGTTCTACAAACGGTTCTCCGTTGTGGGGCATATTTACAACACCTACTCCAAATGCCTCTAATAATTCATCTACCGCCTATGCACGCTATGCTGACAAGCCTGATTATTCTGTAGCTGCTGGATTTTATACTGCACCTTTTACAGCATTAATTACACATACCGAGCCTGGAGGAACAGTAAGATATACTACTGATGGAACAGTTCCTACAGTTACTTCTCCCATTTATACAGCGGGCGTAACAATTTCCGCAACCACCGTTTTGAAAGCAATGACATGGAGTCCGGATCCTGTTATTTTACCCAGTTTTGTAGAGTATAAAACTTATTTTATAAATGTAAGCCATACTTTGCCTGTAATTTCTATTTCTGCAACTCAGTTAACTACATTGGCTAATGGAACGGGCGCATTAGAACCCAAAGGAACTTTTGAATATTTTGATACTGCTGGAGTTCGAAAAGCAGATACATACGGTGAATTTAATCGTCATGGACAAGATTCATGGGTTTTAAGTCAGAGAAGTCTAGATTTTGTATCGAGAGATGAGATGGGGTACAATCATAGTATTGAAGAAAAATTATTTCATTGGTCTACAAGAGATAGCTATCAAAGAATTATTTTACGTGCTGCTGGGGATGATAATTATCCAGCCGATCATCGTGCTGCAAATATTGGAAGTGCCCATATCCGTGATGCATATATTCATATGTTAGCTCTTAAAAGGAGGAATGAAGTTAGATGTACGTAATTCTGAAAAGGTGATTGTGTATTTGAATAATGCTTATTGGGGTGTATATGATATTCGCGATAATCCCGATGATCATGATTATACAGAATATACCTATGGTCAAGATAAATATCATCTTGAATATATCGAAACATGGGGAAGCACATGGGCTCAGTATGGCGGACAAACTGCATTGAATAATTGGAATTCACTTTACAATTATATCATGACAAATAGCATGGCAAATGCCTCAAATTATAATACAGTAATTAATCAGTATGATGCAGAAAGTTTAGTGGATTATGTTTTTGTGAATGGCGCAACTGTTTGTTCCGATTGGTTAAATTATAACACAGGATGGTGGAGAGGAACAGATACAACAGGTACCCACAGACGTTGGGGTTATATTTTATGGGATAACGATGCTACGTTCGGTCACTATATTAATTATACAGGCATCCCAAATAGAAATTTTAATGCAGCTCCTTGTGATGTTGAAGGCTTAAATGGGAATTCAGATCCTGAAGGACATATTCAAGTGTTAAATCGTTTAAGACAAAATCCTGATTTCAATCAATGGTATATTTCAAGAATGGTTGATTTATGGAATACTGTATTTAGTTGTGATAATATGTTAACACAGTTAGATAGTGTAGTAAATAAATTAGATCCTGAAATGGCTATGCATGCAACACGATGGAGTGGAACTTACGCAGAATGGTTATTAAATGTTGATACCATTCGTACGTTCATCACAAATCGTTGTAATTGGATGTCTAACGGATTTATTAATTGCTATGGATTAAATGGACCATACGATATTACTTTGAATGCTGATCCAGTAGGGGCAGGAACCATTAAGTTAAATACACTCCTACATACAGATTTACCTTGGACAGGTAAGTACTTTGGCGGAATGGATAATATCTTACAAGCTAATGCAAATACTCCTTATCAATTTGTGAATTGGACCTCCAATTCTCAAGTCTTTAATCCCAATGATAGCACAGCTATTGCCCGAGTGAATTTTACTTCGAGTGACTCTATAGTTGCTCACTTCTCATTCGCAACTCCCGTTTTTGAAATCACCTCGGATGTACCCGTGGCTAACGTTTATCCAACCATTGTTTCGGATTTAACTACACTTGATTTTAGCTTACCTAAAGTGGAAAATGTAAGTATAGAATTGTACAATATCACTGGACAAAAAATGGCTACTCTTGCCAATAAATCTCAAATGGCCGCTGGATTCCATACCATGAGTTTATCAATGGTTTCTAACGGAATGAAAGATGGAATTTATTTACTTCGATTCGTTGCAGGAAATACTCAGAAAACGTTCAAATTGATTTTTACTGGAAAATAAAAAAACTTGTTTATAGCTTTCTCCAATCGGAAACGAATGGAGAAAGCTGTACAGCAGGAATTGCTCCTGTCTGCAATAAAAAACTTCCAATTAACTCTTCATTTTCAGAAGTTGAAATCTGAATACGATAAAGTCCAGGCCACAAGAAAATATTATTTTTCCCATTCACAATTCGAATCAACGAATTTTCTGAGTTTTCCATTTCCTTCGAATCATCGTTTTCACCTATTAATTTCCAAGTAGGTTCTGCCTTATAATTTAAAAGCTCATTTCTTTTTTCAAGTTCATCTGCTTTGCTTATTGACACAAATGAATTAAATCCTTTGCTTTTATTTTTAGAATTGTAAAAATCTTCGGTGGCAAGATGGCCCTTGTTCGGACTTGTTAATTCAGGTACGGGCGATAAAACACGAAAGCCAACTTCCGTTAAAGTATCTTCAATAAAAAAGTAAAGGGTATAAAATTCCTTTCCGTTTTCTTTTACAACAAAAGCATTTCCGGGGTCAATACACTCGAAGTAACTTAACGAAGCATCATACGGATTTCGATTCACTCGTTCCCCGTATTTGCGTTGACTTGTTTCAGCGCCGAAAGGAGAGAGGCGCTGAGCGAAACTAATTGAAGAGTTAATTCCAATAAGAACTAAGATTGTAAAGGCCTTGAGATTCATAGCGTATAAATAGAAAACATTAGAAGGATAGATTATTTTAATGATTACAATTATAGGGCAATAGCAAATTGTAATTAATGTTCATCTTAAGATAATTGCCGATATAATTTATGTTTTCACACATTAATATTTTGATAATCAAATAAATGTATTGGCCTTTGATTTATTATTTGGAAGCATGGTAAATTGATCTATCTTTGCACCCCCAACAGGAAATTTCTGTTAAAGGGAAACCAATAGAATTGTATTTCGTAATAAAAATACAGTATAACGTTGTGAAACGGTTCGGTAGTTCAGCTGGTTAGAATACATGCCTGTCACGCATGGGGTCGCGGGTTCGAGTCCCGTCCGGACCGCTTAAATTAAGCACAAATGAGAGCAGAAATGCTCTTTTTTTGTGCCTAATATTTTCCTTTTTAATTCATTACGTTGCACTACTCCACTATTCTATATATGAGAAATAGTAGACCGAAAGAATTTATTCATAACTAAAACAAGTATTTTTACAGGCTAATTAATGTAAATCATTTTCATAAATTTTAAAAGTAAATATTTGGTAATAAACAACTTACCACCACCCCCCCCCATGCAACAGCTAAAACTGCGGTAAAAACTCTGGTATAGGTATCTTCGTGCGTAGATCAAGCCTGATACGGGGCAATGATAATGAACTAAATTTGCAGTTGATTTACAAGTGTTTCCAAATGATGTTGGTTTATGTTTTATGTTTACTTACTGCTCGTTAAGTTTTTCGGAATTTTTCGGTGGTTTGGCAGTGTTGTAAAATAATATTAAATTTCAACTGGTAAATGATATAGAATATATTATCTGATAAACGAGGAGTATAATTAAATTGATTTATGAAGTATGAAATTTAAAATAAATCAAAAAGTGTTATGTGTCCTAATAAATAGAAACACTACCCACAAGGCTAACGTAAGTTTATTCACATTTGCTTTCGGCTGCTCATTCTCAAATCCAACCCGTTGGCAAAAAAAAGAGTGTAATCATCCTCCCACAAAGTTCCGCTCAATTTTTATATTTGTCAATCATATAAAGCTAACTTAATTAATATATGAAATATTTAAAACTAACTATTGTAATTATACTTTTAATTTGCCCTTTGTCATATGCACAACAAATCAGAATTGATTCTTTAAAAACTTTGCTTGAAAAAGACAAAGAAGACACAAGCAAGGTAGGTCATTTAAATATGATTGCACAATTGATAAGTCCTAATAATCCTGATAAAGCAATTGAGTTAAGCAATGAAGCATTAAAACTAGCGGATAAAATAAGATGGGAGATTGGAATTTATCAAAGTATGTATCAGATAGGAGTAGCTCATTTCAACGCCCACAATAGCAATGAAGCAATCAATTTTTTCTTTAAGGCTCTTCAAGGATACGAGAAACTGGAAAAGCAAAATGATAAGAATATAATCAGTATTGTAAAAGAGAAAAAGGCAAAAATTTTTGGCAACATAGGAAGTGCATATCAGGACTTAGGGAATTTCCCTTTGGCTCTAAAATTTCAGTTTAAAGCAGTCGAATCATTTATTCAGAATAATGATTCAAACTTTTTAGCAGGAACTTATGGCAATATTGGAATTCTTTGTCGAGAGCAGGGAAATTATCCTTTATCATTAGATTATTATTTTAAGGCATTGGATATTAAAGAAAAATGAATGATAAAAAAGGCATTGCAAAACAACTTGGCAATATTGGAAATGTTTATGTAGAAATTCAGGAATATGATAAAGCAGTTGAAAACTTCCAAAAAAGCATATGATTTATCAATGCAAATTGAAAACAAAAATTTGGCTGCTTCCATGTTGAGCCAATTAGGAATTGCTTATGAAGTTCAAAAGAAATTTTCCGATGCACTTAATTACTATTCGAAATCTTTGAAACTGAATATTGAAATAGGAGATGAAATGAGTATTGCAGAAGCAAATAGCAATATCGGAATGATATATTTTTTACAAAAGGAAAATGAAAAAGCACTTCATGAATATTTTAAAGCTTTGAAATTAAGTGAGACGATACTAGATGATTACGGTATTGCAAGAGACTTAGAAAGAATTAGAGATGTATATTTTGAGCAAAAGATTATCCGAAAGCTGTTATTTTCGGACTAAAAGCATTAAAAATTGAGGAAGAACTTGATGATAAAATAAACATTTGCGCAGCTCTTAATAGCCTTGCTGAAATACTAATTAAAAGCAAAAAAATCAGGGAAGCGGAAAAGCATTTAATAAAATCGGTTTCAATTGCAACACAAATTGGTTCTTTAGAAGATATTCGCAACGCAAACCAAAAATTAAGTGACTGCTATTATGAAATGGGTGATTTTAAACAAGCCTTCTTGAAGTATAAAATATCAGTATTAGCCCAAGATTCAATCTTTAATATAGAAAAAAAGCAAAGAAATTACTAAGAAAATATTGAGCTATGATTTCGATAAAAACAAGCGGTTGCCAAAGCAGAGAGTGATGCAGAGATACAGCGACAAAAAACTTTTAGCAATAACCTTGCAGCGATTTCAGGTATAATTTTAATAGGTATATTAATTTCTATTTGGTTTTATAAACGTAAGCGCGATGCAGAACAAGAAGCAAAGGAAACGGCTGCTAAACTTCGTATTTCTGAAACTGAATTAAAGGTATTGCGCCTGCAAATAAATCCACACTTTATTAATAACGCAATGCAGTCTATTCAAAGTTTTATGCGGAATCACAAACCAGACGAAGCCGAGGAATATTTAATAATGTTTTCTAACCTAACGAGGGCAATACTTGAAAACTCTGAAAAGAAGAAATTTCACTTCGTAGAGATTAGAAATACTTGAATGGTATATGAAATTGGAAAACATTAGAATGACATTTCCTTTACATACAATTTTAACATTGATAATAATATTGATGTTGATAGCACTAATGTACCACCGAATATACTACAACCATTTGTAGAAAACTCAATCATACACGGCTTAACTCCAAAACAATCATCTGGAAATATAAATATTTATATTGATAAAAAAGATGGCGACCTTCATGTTATGGTTGAAGATGATGGAGTTGGGAGAGAAGCTAATAAGCGAGTGCAACAGCCCATGCTGCTAAAGAAGGAATCAATGGGTATGAAAATTACACAAGACCGTTTGAATATAATAAACAGTAAAAACAACAGTAAGGCTTCATTTAAAATTAGTGACCTCATTTTAAATAAACCATCATCAGGCACCCGTGTGGAGCTTAACTTACCTCTCCAAGCATGATTAATACTATTATAGTAGAAAATGAGAAAGAGCCAATCAAGTTATTAACTGATTTGCTTTCAATACATTTTCCCGAAATCAAGATACAGGCAATTTGTGAAAATTTGCCTGATGCAGTAGAACAAATAAGAAAATTAAACCCTGAACTTTTATTTCTTGATGTAGAGTTACAATCTAAAACTACCGGCTTTGATGTTTTGCAACAAACTACTGGTTTAAATTACAGAGTGATTTTTACAACAAGTCACAGTAAATATGCTGAAAAAGCCTTTAGATACAGTGCCTTGGATTTTTTAAAAAAACCTTTCGGAATAAAAGAACTAACAGAAGTAATTGAAAAATTTAAATACGACCTTGAATTTGATAAAGAAAATGTACGTTTAAAATCTCTTATTAAAAATTTAAAGCAAGAAGAAATAAATAATCTTGAAATTATGTTTTCAATACACAACGGTTATCAGCGACTAACTGTTGGAGACATAATTTTTTGCATGTCAGAGAATGGCGGCACGAGGTTTTTTCTAAAAGGGAATGAAAGGTTTTTTACATCAAAAAGTTTAGGTTCAATAGAAGAAAAACTTAAAGATTGCCGTTTTTCGTTCACATAAATCATATTTGGTTAACCTTTCCCACATTAAAAATTCTTAATGTCAGAGAAGGCGCAGAAGCTATTTTGTCCGAAGAAAATAAAGCCGAAGTATCAAAAGATTATAAATCCAGGCTTCTGGATTTAATGAATAATTCGAGTATTTAAAATATTTCTCATGCCAAAACCTGCCTTTCAATCCACTTTACCTGCCTTTCAATGGAATTGTTCACTTTTAGCTTTTTACCGATGTATGTTTGCCTTCGAGAATAATAAAATATTCGCTCTTAACAGGCAAATTAAAAATGAGAAATAAGAAAAAATTTACTATCATAACTCAACAGCATATTATTATTAAACAAGAAAATTGTACCCAACAACATAAAATTAGCGATAGAATAAAATACATGATGGACTGGATAAATGAAAAATTTAATTTCTTCAAAATAAAATAATCAAATTAATAAATATCAAACAATCTAAAATCTAAAACAAATGAGAAAAATTCTACTAACTATCACCACGATATTGCTAAGTGTAATTTTCGTAAATGCTCAACCGGAAACGGAGCCGAATAATAATATTAATCAAAGCAACCCTTTCACTGCACCTGTTATCGTTACTGCCCACATAACGACCAGTAGTCCAGATGACCGAGATTTTTTTAAAATAACTCTACCGTCCTGCGCTTCATGGACATTTAATTTAATTGATTCATCGGGCAATCCGGGCGTGCTCCAAATGCGCTTATACAATTTGCAAAACACTTCAAATGGATTGATACTAACAAAGATTTTGATTTCAGTGTTGGGATACCTGACTCTTTGACATTAAATTGTGGAGGAATTATTTGGGTTCAAATTGATCAAACCTCAGGTGCCAATCTTGGCGCCTATTCTTTAGTGGTTACTCAAAATAACTTTAATGGTTTTGTTTGTAATTCAGACAGTACTTCGGCTTCTTTAGTTCAGTTGACACAACATTTAATCAAGATTATGGGGATATGATTGCAATGGGAATGTTGATGTTAATTGTTCATTATTAATCCTTCAAATTGCGGAGTTGAAAATATTAGTGTTACAGGAATGGATGGCACTCAACCAATATTAATTGAGGTGTTTGACTCTTCCAGCCAACAATTGGTTCCTATCAAGGACAACCAGGAAGACCCAACAAATTTAAGTGTGCTGCTTTCGAACAATCTTTACCTACATTAAGTTAACCGCCTTACAATCGTTTTGGCCATACTCATATATATTAGTTGATGATCCTTTTAATGTTTCATTGACCTATGATATTTCTGATGGGTGTGAATGCAATAACACTTTTGAAACTGCCTGTCCAGTTTCAATAAATTCAACCTTTGATGCTAAACTATGGGGATTAAATAAAATAATCAGTGATGGAACAACTTATGATAAAGACGAAGATCAGGACTTTTTTGCGATTCATCCCACTCAATGCGGAGTTGAAAATATTAGTGTTACAGGAATGGATGGCACTCAACCAATATTAATTGAGGTGTTTGACTCATTCGGAGCAACAATTGGTTCCTATCAAGGACAACCAGGAGAAGACCCAACAAATTTAAGTGTGCTGCTTTCGAACAATCTTTACTACATTAAGTTAACCGCCTTACAACCGTTTTGGCCATACTCATATATATTAGTTGATGATCCTTTTAATGTTTCATTGACCTATGATATTTCTGATGGGTGTGAATGCAATAACACTTTTGAAACTGCCTGTCCAGTTTCAATAAATTCAACCTTTGATGTTAAACTATGGGGAATAAATAAAATAATTTCTAATGGAACAACTTATGATAGAGACGAAGATCAAGATTTTTACAAAATACATCCTACTTGCATAGTTGATACTGTGAGCATTTGCGTGACTAATATAAATGGTACACAACCCATATTAATTGAAGTTTATGATTCTACCCAACAAAATCTAATTTATTCTCAACAAGGACAACCAGGTATTAATGTATGCTTGAATAATATTTTATTGCATGATA
>JADKFA010000014.1 GCA_016717725.1 Bacteroidota bacterium | reverse complement strand
GGTATTCTCAATTGATGTTGATGCATTAGGAAATGTATATACGGTCGGAAATTATAGTCTCACCGTTGATTTTGATCCTGGTCTGGGATTATCAAATTTAACTTCGATGGGCGGACTAGATGTGTTTATGACAAAATATGACAGTACTGGTAGTTTCGTTTGGGCAAAAACCATTGGAGATTTAAATACTGAAATTGCTGAAAGCATTGCTTTAGATGCATCGGGAAATTTTTACGTAGGAGGAGAATTTAATAGTCAAACTGTAGATTTAGATGCAGGTGCGAGCACTCTTCTGGTAAATAATGGAAATACAACTATCACTTATGATCCTTTCCTCGTAAAATATGATACTTCTGGTAACTTTCAGTGGGGCTTTAACCTACAAGGTTTATCTAGTGATTATATGAAATCAGTGGTAGTTGATGCAAATGATAATGTTTTAGTAGGCGGTTATTTTTTTACGACCATGAATGTTGATCCTGTAGGAGGAACTACGGTGAGTGCCTTAGGTTCATCAGATTGTTTCATTGCTCGTTATTCATCAGCTGGAGTTTATGATTGGTCAACGAAATTTGGTGGTGCTTTAGCTGAAAATCTCTATTCAATTGCAACAGCAAATAATAATATTTATGCGACAGGAACATTTAACTCAGTGGTCGATTTCGATCCCGGAATTGACACGTTAAATATTCAAAGCAAAGGAAGTACTGACGTATTTATAATATCACTTTCTAGCGTTGGAAATTTGAATTGGGCAGGAGGAATTGGAGGTAACGGTTTAGATAATTCAAATTATATAATTGCCAATGCCGCAGGTGATGCATACATTGCTGGATCATTTATTGACTCTGCTGATTTCGACCCAAGTAATGTCAACAATTATGTAAAAACATATGCAGGTAGAGATGGATTTATTGCAAAGTATGATAACAATGGCGTTTACAAATGGAGTCATAAAATTGGATCAGCAGGTATAGATTATATTAGAGCATTAGATTTTGATCCGATCAACAATGACATTGTTGCTTCAGGATATTGGACAGTAGGAGCAATAAATTTAGATCCACAAAACCTAAGTGTTTCCATTCCTAATTCTGGTGGTAATGATGCATTGATCGCAAAATATGGAGAGTGTGAGTATCCAGTAATTTCTTCTCAACCTTCAACTGCGGGAGCCTGTATAGGAGGTTCAGCACAATTTACTATTGGAGCTACAGGGCTAAATCTTACTTTGAAATGGCAAGAAGGAACCAACGGTGGAACCACTTGGAATGATATTACAGATGGAGGTGTTTATTCAGGTTCTTCAACATCTACACTCACATTAACAGGGCTAACAGCTCCATTTAATAATTTATTTTACCGATGTATTGCCAATGCAAGTTGTGGTTTAAATACAACATCAGGAGTAGGAATTTTATTTGTGGGAACGGTAGATACCAGCGTTACTGTAAATCAACATATCATGGTGGCTACACAAGTATCGGCAACTTATCAATGGCTTGATTGCAATAATAATTACGCTCCTATATTTGGGGCAAACGCAAAACAATTTATTCCAACAACTCCTGGTTCATATGCTTTGTCTGTAACTAAGAATGGTTGCAACGATACCTCTGCTTGTTATACCATTACTACCATTGGGTTAAATGATTTAGTTTCGAATGAAGATGTACGCATCTATCCTGTACCAGCCAATCAAAAGATCAATATTGAGCTTGCCACTGAAGGTGATTACTCTGCATCCATTTTTGATTTAACTGGCCGACAAATGTTGAGTGATAACTATTCATTTCGTCGTTTGGTAAGCATCCCCGTTTCTACTCTAGAAAGCGGTGCTTATTTAGTGGGTATTCGAAAAAACGAAGGGTCGTCTAGTTATTTTAGAATTATAGTAGAATAATAATTTTAATAAAGACAGAGCTAGGGCTCTTATAAAAGCGTAATGTTTGCGTTTTTATAAGAGCCCTAGTTGTTTGTCGATAGAGAGGTATTTTATTTCGCTAATTCGAATGACGTAGCTACCAAGTTGCAGCTCTTTTCAGGCGATCGTTGATGGCTCTACCAATACCGATATCAGGTACAAATTCACCTAGAATTACATCAACCCTAGAAGCATCCAATACACGCATAGCTGAAAATAATTTTACAGCAGCAGCATCTAAATTTCCCTCAGTGGATAGGATTTCATTCGCCTCAACAAATTCAACATCGGTATATTTTTTATCAAAAGAAAGAACACCTATTCGCTTTCCTACAAATTGCGCAATCAACGCTCTTATCTCTCCTAAATAAAAAGGGTGCTTCGGCGCATAATGACTTTTCAGCATGCCAGGCGCCAATGGATTTGATGAACTATTTAATTTTAATTGACAGTGTGGGGCCACTTTTCGTACATCCTCTAACGTTAGTCCTCCTAAACGATAAATAAATATTTCATCACTTTCAAATCCAACAATTGTTGACTCCACTCCTACTCTACACGGACCTCCATCTAAAATATAAGGAATTTTTCCTTGTAGCTGATCAAATACATGCTGGGCCGTAGTAGGACTAATATATCCAAACGGATTTGCACTCGGTGCTGCTAATGGAAAATCCAACTGAGAAAGTAATTCCAATGTTAAGGGATGAGCGGGTTGACGCAAACCCACTGTATCCAACCCCGAGCTCACCAAATCGGGAACATTAGACTTACGTGGAAGAATTAAAGTTAAGGGTCCAGGCCAAAATGTCATCGCTAAATCATACGCAATACGAGGTATTGAATGTGCATAGTGATCCAAAACATCGACTCGTGGAATGTGAACGATAAGCGGATCAAAAGAGGGTCGTTCCTTCACCTTAAAAATCGAATAAACTGCTGATGAATTTAAGGCATTCGCAGCTAATCCATACACCGTTTCAGTAGGAATACTCACCAACTCTCCTGCTTCCAGCAAAGAAATTGCTTTATCAACTTGGCGTCCGATCTCTGTTTTCATCCTGCCACAAAATTAAGATAAAAGCAACAAGCACAATAATTAAGAGCATTCACCCTTATAAACATGTTTATGTTCAGAAGAGTAAAAAGAAATTAAAAGATCAGAATAAGTGTCTAAAACAAAATTCTTACCTTCGGTAAAGCGAAAATAAAAACCATAGGGTTTTGAAACCCTAGTTTCTCACTTACGTATACTTATTAAAATTATTCAAAAAAATGTCCGCGCAAACCAAATCCAATAACGAATTAACATTACTGAAAGGCGGTGAATTTATCATTCGCACCACAGACCCAAATTCCGTTTTTACACCCGAAGAATTCAACGAAGAACATCGCATGATGGCCGATATGGCTCATGAGTTCTTAGTACAAAATATTTATCCTAACCTCGATCGTATTGACGCTATGGAGCCCGGTTTAATGGCTTCTATGGTGGACAAGGCTGGCGAATTAGGTTTGCTTGGCGTTTCCATTCCTGAGCAATATGGTGGGTTTGGAAAAGATTTCCTAACGGGAATGTTGATGACGGAAGTATTGGGTGCTGGGCATTCTTTTTCTGTAGCCATGGCTGCGCATACCGGAATTGGCACGCTTCCCATTTTATATTTTGGAACAGAAGCACAAAAAGCAAAATACCTTCCTAAACTCTCTACTGGAGAATGGAAAGGATCCTATTGTTTAACAGAACCTGGATCAGGATCCGATGCTTTGGCTGCAAAAACGAAAGCTGTTCTTTCAGCGGATGGAAAACATTATATCCTCAACGGACAAAAAATGTGGATCACCAATGCTGGTTTTGCAGATGTGTTCACTGTTTTCGCTCAAGTGGATGGCGATAAGTTCACCGGATTTATTGTTGAGAAAGATTATGCTGGCTTGTCGCTCGGAGAAGAAGAACATAAAATGGGTATTAAAGGATCTTCTACCCGACAAGTATTTTTTATGGATTGTAAAGTTCCCGTTGAAAATGTTTTAGGAGAAATTGGAAAAGGACATCTTATCGCCTTTAATATTTTAAATATTGGTCGTGCTAAATTAGCGGCTGCTGCTTTGGGTGGATCAAAACAAGTTTGTACGCAGTCGGTAGAATATGCAAATACTAGAGAGCAATTTAAACTACCTATCGCTAAGTTTGGAGCCATCAAACATAAATTAGCAGAACAAGCCATTCGCATTTTTGCTATTGAATCGGCTATTTACAGAGTGAGCGGACTCATCGAAAATAAAGAAGAAGAGATGATGGCGAATGGAAAATCATTTGAAAGTGCGTTGTTGGGAGCTGCAGAAGAATATGCGGTAGAGTGTGCCATTTTAAAAGTTGCAGGATCGGAAGTTTTGGATTTTGTAGTAGATGAAGGTGTACAAATTTATGGTGGTTACGGTTATTCCGCCGACTTCCCGATGGATCGTGCTTATCGTGACTCTCGCATCAACAGAATATTTGAAGGCACCAATGAAATTAATCGTTTGCTTGCTGTTGATATGATTTTAAAACGTGCGATGAAAGGCGAATTGGATTTAATGGGTCCTGCCATGGCGATACAAAAAGAATTGATGGGTATTCCTGAATTTGGCAATGGCAACAACCAACTATTTGATGAGGAAACCAAGGTAATTGCGAACATGAAAAAAGCAATTTTAATGGTGGCAGGAACTGCAGTTCAAAAATACATGATGACGTTAGCAAAAGAGCAAGAACTAATCATGCGCATAGCAGATATGGCTATCGACACTTTTATGGCGGAATCAATTTTACTAAGAACACAAAAATTAGTAGCTACTAAAGGTGCCGAAGCATGTGAATTACAAATTGACATGACCAGCACGTATGTGAATGATGCAGTGGATCGTTTACATATAAATGGAAAGAATGCCATTAATGCCATGTGTGAAGGTGATGAACAACGAATGTTGTTGATGGGCTTAAAGCGTTTCAGCAAAATGGCACCCGTGAATACAGTAGCGACAAGAAGAAGAATTGCAAAAGCGATGATTGAAGCAAATAAATATCCGTTTTAACAATTGTTGAATTAGTGGAATGCTTAGCCCTGCAGTTGGAACAAAGTGGAATACTGCAGGGGTGAATTGGTTATGTGAAGCTTCGCTATGTTGCGCCCTGAAGTTGGAACCTGCTTGCGGCAGGCAGGCGCGGACCCCGCTGTGCTGCGGGGCAAGTGACACGGATATAACCATCCGTAGCTTTAGCGATGGATGGTAAAACGGATTTTCACGGATTTATTTCTAGGATGCTATAAGATCCGAGTTGCTATAAATATTTACTGATGAATTAACTTCGATTAAAATGAAAAAAGTAATTTTAAGTTTATAGATTCTTGCTGCTCCGATGATAGCAGTGGCGCAGAAAATTGAAGATGTTAAAACGGGCATGACGAAGGAAGATGTGCTAGAAATTGCAGGAAAGCCTTTGAGTATAATTTTTATTGGTATCGATAAAACAACAGCCGATTCCTTGTTTTCTTATGAATATAACGAAAAGCATTTTATTTACTTTCTTGGAAATAAAGTGGAGGGCATTGATTTAGATACTGCTTCGAACAAAATCGACGCAGAACACAATATGGAGAAGGCAAAATTGCAAGTAGATAGTTTAATCAATAGAAAAGAACAAAAATGAAGGTGAAATAATTGACAATTATCATTTAATAACTAACGATAGATGTCAACTAGCCAATCCCAAAATATTTTGTGCGAAGAAAGTGATATAAATCAATTTTTGATAGCTGATTTTTAATAAAAAAATTAAACAAGTCGTTTCGCGAATTCACTTTATTTTTTTATGATGACATAAATCATATAATTTTTAATTTATACAGATTAGATTTGGTGTTTAGTATACCCTCTAAAATCCATACGTCATGTCTAACTTAAAAACACAATTTTATTTGTTTTCTCTTTTAGTTTTTATTTCAAATCAGGGACTCTCTCAATGTACGATTACTAACGCGACCAGTTGTTCATGTGAGAACGGTGGGACGGTTTGTGATTTACTACCCGACATAACCATTTCATGGTATGCTTTAGAAAATTATCAGAGTGGACCCTCCGAATATTCTCAGACTGGAAACGGAGCTAACGACGGAAAACTAAGACTAACAGGTTCTACTCCAAATATTGGGTTTGGACCTTTAACGGTTCGTTCGGAAGATGTTAATAACAACAAAACGATTGTGTGTGGAACGGATACATTTATTGTACCTGGCGGTGTCAATTTTACTTGCCCCAACGGAAAAACCCCAAAACAAATTTTAAGGCAAGTCATTTATCAGAAAAACGGAAATACGATGACTACCCGAGAGCATTTAACTCCACCTATGACGTATTCCAACTCCAGCATGTATGTAGATGATTGGGGAGTATATTCACTGCGAATTCCACTTGTGAATGATCCTAATCCACGTAATTGGCCAATTATTGGTTCGGGAAAGAAACGAGCATTTTGTTTGATGGATTATGGATCATGTAGCACATACGCTCAACACTGTCGAGATACTAATTTTATTTACATGGGAGGAACCTCTCTCCTCGATTCAAATTTTCCAAACTGGGGATTGGGTAATAACTATGGATGCAGTCCCACTGAGCAAGGAATTTCATCTGGATATACCGATATATACAGTGAGAATTTAGATGGCATGTGGATTAATATTCCTCCCAATACTTGCAATGGGAATTATTGGATTTTTTATGAAGTAGATCCCCACAACTATTTTGAAGAGAGCAATGAAAACAATAATTTCACCATGATTCCATTTACTCTGTCGTTACAAAATCCATCTGGGAATCCAGTAGCAACAATTCAGAGCACTCAAGTCCCTACGCTATGTGGAAACGATTCAATCGTACTATCAGCCAATGCTGGCTATGGTTTTTTATGGTCCACAGGTGCAACTACACAAAACATTAAAGTGCCTGCGGGTATTTACACCGTGACCGTATGGAACTATTGCGGTACTGCCATTTCATCTCCCTATACTATTAGTTCATTCACAATGCCTAGTGCCCCTATTACAAGCAGCGATACAATTTGTATTGGTGATTCATCGATGCTAACCGCAACAGGAAATAATATTAAATGGTATGATATTAATGACAGTTTAGTAGGAGCTGGGAATAATTTTTATACTCCAGCCTTAATTTCGAGTACAAATTATTTTGCCCGAGACGTTGCCATAAATAATGGAAACATCACCTTTGGCGGCAAAAGCGATAGTGCAGGTACTGGAGGGTATTTTGCTGGATCACAATCGCTTCTGTTTTCAACTTTCAAATCCATCATTCTAAAGTCTGTCAAAGTTTATTCAAATACAGCAGGAGTTAGAGACATTGCTGTTTACACTAGTACAGGAACTCTAATTCAAAGTGGTTCATTTATGATTCCGATTGGAGAATATAGAATACCCTTAAATTTTAGTATTCCGATTGGAACTGATTATAAAATCACAGTTAATAATGCTCCCTATTTATGGAGAAATAATAGCAATGTCACATATCCCTACACAATTCCTGATACTCTATCAATCACTGGATCAAGTGCAGGAGGAAGCCTATACTACTATTTTTTTGATTGGGAAATTGAAGTTGGCTACAGCGAATGCTACTCGCCTAAGTCAATGGCTACTGTTGATGTTGAAATTTGCACTGGTTTGGCATATAACAACACCAACAATCTTATAAATATATACCCAAATCCTGCAAAAAATCAGTTTACAATTGACCTTGTCGCCACTGCAACTGATGAAAAGGCAAGTTTGAGTATTTTTAATTTGATGGGACAGGAGATAGAAAATTTTGAAATAAACCTTCAATATGGGCAACGTTATACAAAACTCATCGAACTCTACAGAATAAATAGTGGTACGTTAATCGCAAAAATCAAAATTAACAATATGAACTTTTATCGAAGGATCATGATTGTTAACTAATATTAGCATAATGATTATGACTCCAACGATTAATCATTACATGCATTAAAAAAATGAAATTACATTTGCCAAATGTACAAACCAAAAAACCCAATTATGGGACTTTGAGAGCGATTAGTTTAGGCGCAATATATCTACTTTTTGGATTACATATTGCGCATTGGAAAATTGCAGGTCGCACTTTAGCTCCTCTGGAATTTAATGAAGTACTATACACTCTTCATCGCGGAATTATTACAGCTGGATTTATTTTTATGGGAGTTGCAATGCTATCTACAATTATTGTGGGAAGGTTTTTTTGCTCTTGGATGTGTCACATAGTAGCACTACAGGATTTAAGTGAATGGCTCTTAAATAAATTTAAAATAAAGCCGAAGCAGATTAAGTCGAGATTTCTATTAATGATACCCTTTTTTGCGGTTCTTTATTTATTCATTCTACCACAAATAGAAAGAATTTACTTCGGACAGCCATTACCAGTTTTTCGAATTCAAAGCGACAATGAAGGTTGGGCATCCTTTATCACCAATGATTTTTGGAGAAACTTGCCAGGATTAGGAGTTACGCTTTTAACTTTTTTTTTCTGCGGTTTTTTAATCATTTACTTACTTGGCTCACGAAGTTTTTGTCAGTTCGTATGTCCCTACGGGGCTATATTTGCAATAACAGATCGAGTTTCTCCAGGGAAAATAAAACTTACTGGTGACTGCAATCAATGTGGCCTATGTACTTCGGTATGCAGTTCCCATATTAAGGTACATAAAGAAATACTTCATTTTGGTAAAGTTGTAGATCACAATTGTCTCAAAGATCTCGATTGCGTTCAAGTTTGTCCGAATGATGCGATTCATTTTGGGTTCACAAAACCTAGCGGCCTTCAACAATTGAGTTCAATTTACTCAGAGAAAAAAGTTTATGATTTCACATGGAAAGAAGATATAGCTCTCCTTTTTTTATTTACATTGTTTTTGTGCATCTATTTTGGTCTTTACGATTCAGTAGCATTTCTACTGGCGCTTTCGATCTCTACAATACTTTCCTTTTTATGCATTAAAACATATCGTCTCAAGAATAATTACTTCCAACAAATCAACAAAATTGTCCTGAAAAATTCTGGCAAACTCACTTTTTATGGTAAAGCGTATCTTTTCATATTTAGTTTAATCGTCATTTTCACTATACACAGTGCATTCATTCGATATTTTCAACTACGTGGCGAACATTATTATAACAAGGTAGCATTTATCACCAGTGACACCTCATTAGAATTAAATCAAGAAAAAATTAGCTATAATATAATTCGTGCAAACCAGCATCTTCATTCAGCATATAAATTGGGATTATTTGCTCCTGCCCCATTGCTCAGACAACTTGCAGCGCTATCAATTTACACCAAAGATTCCCACAAAGCAATATTTTATCTAGAAAAAATGCTATCCCTTACTCCAAAAGATACCGAGGCCAGAATACGCTTAAGCAAACTACTTATTACTCTACAAAACGAGCCATCGGCAGCCAATCATCTAAAAACAATCATTGGTGAACATGCCAATACAGCAACAGAAAATAATATTAAGGGAGAAGCCTTAATCTTACTTGGACATCTTGAAGAAAAGAACGGTTTTCCAATCGAGGCATTGAACCATTATAATGAAGCTCTTGAAATTGACTCAAATAATAAAGAAGGTTGGCTAGCAGCGGGTGTACTATTTACAAGATCAGGAAAGCTATACGAAGGAGAAAAATATTTATTAAAAGCTTCTAAATATTTTGAATCTTCTTCAACAATTGAAAATAATTTAGCTGCCATATATTTACAGCAGAAACTATATGGAAAAGCTCGACCACATGTAGAAAAACTACTTCTCATAGAACCCAATCAAACACAGGCAATTTTTAATCTTGCAATGATTAAATACTCTTCTGGAGAAATTGAAGAGGCGAAAAATGATTTGCTTTCTTTACTCCGACAACATCCTGATCACGTCAAAGCTAGACAAGCATTACAATTAATAGAATCTGATCAGAAGCAAAAGTAAAAAGTATGAAACATCACTCTTCAAAAAAAAGACCAAATTTCAAGAGCACCTCCTCGCTTAAGAAAACGTCCTATTTACTATTCCTCACTCTTCCTTTCTTTATAGCTAGTAATATACAAACTGAAAATACAAATTGGGTAGCTCCTCCTTCCGCTGATAGTTTAATCAATCCATTTCACGATATCAGTGAACAATATAGCGCTGGGAAAAAACTATTTGAAAAAGTATGTTGGCCATGCCATAATCTTAATGGAGAAGGGAATGGTCCTGCTGCGATTAACTTAAAAACAAAACCAAAAAACCTGACGAGTCCATCTGTACAAGGACAAAGTGATGGTGTCCTATTTTGGAAAATAACCAATGGAAGATCGGATATGGAATCCTACCGTCAAATGTTTACACAAAAACAAAGATGGCAATTAGTTTGCTATCTACGCACATTAAAAAAATAATTGATAATATATTAACCTCCATAAAACAAAATAATGCGGCTTGATAGAAAACACTTACTCTCCACCCTATTATTTGGAGCAGCAGTCATTCACTCACAATATGCAATAGCACAACAAGAAATGGTTGAGGATAATGGAATAAATGCTTTCAGAAACACAATCAATATAAATTGTCAAACCACTACTACCATTGCTCCGCGAAGTTTTGAATTTCAAATTAGACATCGCTTTGGTTCATTGAAGCCAGACAAATCTATAATTACAGACTTTTTTGGTTTTGATGCAACAGCCAATATTCAATTTATATTTGACATGGCTCTTGGAAAAAATAACATGATTACTGTAGGACGACTCAAAACTGATAAGACATTTAAATTGGGCATAAAAAGAGTTTTTCTAAAACAAGTTGAAGACAACATCACACCTATTTCGCTGAGTGTATATAGCGATGTTTCTATCAAAACGACACCCTTCAACAAAATACCTCCTTACACTTTTTTTGAAGACAGTGTCACCCCATTCAAAAATAAATTTGCGCATCGGCTTCAATACCTATCACAACTAATAATTTCTAAAAACGTGAATGGTCTGCTATCATTACAATTATCTCCAACCCTTATTTATCAAAATCTTGTCGACATCAATGAATCTAATCTCAGTTTTGCAATTCCATTTAGCGCAGCAATAAAAACGGGTATATTTACTTCAATAATCTTTGAATATTCATACCTTATAAATTACAAAACCGAAAACGAATTGTATCCACTCTCTATTGGACTTGAATTTGGAACAGCAGGCCATGTTTTTCAAATAATTGCAAGTAGCACTGCAGGCTTAAGTGAAACCGAAATTTATTCGTCATCACCACTAAATTATAATCGTGGTGAATTTTTATTGGGATTTAATATTCGAAGAACTTTTGTTAAAAAACTAAAAACAAAAACGCCAACAAATTGAAAAATGAAAAACAGACTATACATACAAATAAATTTTATTTTACTATTAGTTATTGCATTTTCATCTTGTGAAAAAGACGTTGGTCCTATACGAATTCGCCCGCTAGTTCCGTATGACTCAACAATTTATAGAATCAGTTTTAGCAACTACATCCAACCTATATTTAATGAAAATTGCATCGGTTGTCACAATGCAACTCACCCATTTTTAAACTTACATGCTTCAGTTTCATTCGACGAATTACTTTATACCGGAGATAAAGCTCCTTATATCGATTCCATCGAACCCGAAAATTCATTACTAATACAAAGACTTAGAGGAGTTGAATGGCCTATTATGCCACCAAACCCACCGCATGTATCCGAGGCGAATATTGATTCAATTAAATTATGGATGATGCAAGGGTGCTATTACAATTAATTGAATATTGATTCAATTATTAAATTAATTTGTCGGAATATGCGCTAATATCTCTAAAACAAACTTCCAATATTTTTGTACGCTGGAAATAGAAACACGTTCGTCGGGGCTATGGGCTCCGAGAATAGTGGGACCGAAGGAGATCATATCCATTCCAGGATAATTGGCGCCTAAAATGCCGCATTCCAATCCGGCGTGACAGGCTACAACTTTTGGTTTTTCATTAAATAGTTTTTCGTAGATCTCTTCCATCATTTTTAAGATGGGTGAATGTACGTTGGGTGTCCAGCCGGGATAACTACCAGAAAAAGCTACATCGCACCCTGCCAATTCAAATGCTGCGCGAAGTGTATTTGCTAAATCCATTTTTGATGATTCTACAGAAGAACGTGTTAAACAGCCAATCATCATCTCTCCATTTTCTATTAAAACACGCGCCACGTTATTGCTCGTTTCTACCAGATCGGGAATATCGGCGCTCATTCTGTACACACCATTATTCGCAGTATAAATGGCATTTAGAATAAGAGATTGATCATTTGCATTCAATCCCTTTTTTGGAGTAGCTACAGAAACAAAAGTAATAATGAGTCCTGGCTCCATCGTTATATATTCAGCTTTGATTTCTGCTGATAGTGACGAAACCATTGCAGCCAACTTTGAATCGTTTTCCTTAGGAATGGCGACTACAGAAACACTTTCTCTTGGAATGGCATTGCGAAGACTTCCTCCATTGAGGCTCGTCACTTTTGCATTCAACTCTCTTGAAATAGCATACAAAATTCTATTCATCAATTTATTCGCATTGCCAAGCCCTTTATGAATATCCATTCCGCTATGTCCTCCATTCAATCCACTAACGGTAAGCGTATACCCAATATGATCGGCAGGAATGCTTTCTTCTTGATAGGATCGTTTTGCAGTGACGTCAATTCCACCGGCACAACCAATATCGATTTCATCATCCTGTTCTGTGTCGAGATTTAATAATATTTCACCTTTCAAAATTCCACCTTTCAGATTGAGAGCACCTGTCATACCTGTTTCCTCATCGATAGTAAACAAGGCATCAATAGCAGGATGTGGAATATCGTTACTAGCCAAAATCGTCATGATGGTAGCCACTCCAATTCCGTTATCTGCACCCAAGGTAGTTCCTTTTGCACGCACCCAATCACCATCAACAATCATTTTGATGCCTTCTTTATCAAAATCAAAAATGGTATCATTATTTTTTTGATGCACCATATCCAGATGACTTTGCAGCACAATCGGCTTGCGATTTTCCATACCTTTCGTAGCGGGCTTGCGAATAATCACATTTCGAATATCGTCTTCAAAAGTCTCGAGTCCTAATCGGATTCCAAAATCCTTCATGAATTCAATCACTCTTTCCTCCTTTTTAGATGGTCGGGGTACAGCATTTAGATCGGAGAAGTTCTTCCAGATTTGTTGTGGTTCGAGTTGACGGATATCAGTAGACATATCAATTATTTTCACAAATCTAATTTTTTTCTACATAATAAAACATAAATTGAACGTGTAAGACGCATATTTTTATGATTTTCGCTGATAATATTCTTAAAGTTAAAGATGATTCATAAAATCAAGTCGAAATACAGTGGAATTCTGGAAATAAACTATGTAAATGGGAAAAAAGTACTTGACAGTAAAAACACGAGCTACAGCTATGGCAATTTACAGAAAGTATGGGAGTTAACCCTCGATCAAATTCCCTTTCGTGGCGATGAGCGAATTCTAATTTTAGGTATGGGTGGTGGATCCTCCATCAAATTACTCAAAGAAAAGTTTAAACACACCGGAAAAATTGTTGCCATAGAAATTGACCCCGTCATCATTGATATTGCTCGATCGGAATTTAATGTGCGACCGAACGCAGATTTAAAAATTGAATGCATCGATGCGGCGGAATACGTCAACAAGAAAACTCAAAAATTCGATTTAATTTTAGTTGATGTTTTTATAGACGACAAAATTCCAGGGAAATTACTTTCAAGAGAATTTTGGAAACACCTTTCACAAAAAACAAATTTAGGTGGAAGAATTCTCTTTAATGCTTTTGTTGATGTAGATAAAATTAAAAATGCTACCGAAGAGCTGCAATTCAGCGGACACGAAGTCCATTACTTGGAAAAAATTAATGGGGCCAACCTCATCATACATGCAGTCAAAAAATAATTTTTGAGAATTTCAATTGTAGATGATACAAATAGTATTATTTTCGTTACTTCATCTTAAAACATGACTGAAAAAACAATTTCACGCATAGGTTGCTTCCTGGTCTTTATAGTGAGTTTGGTTATCTCCTAGTGAATGCGAATTTTAACGCATTAGGGTTCGCCGATGCTGCAGAATTTGCATTGGTAAATGAGTTAACAGGTATTGCGCATGCTCCTGGATTTCCTGCCTATGTTCTCTTGAGTAAAATTTTCACATCGGTATTTGCCTTTTTCGGATTAGCACATATAACCAGTTTGGTTTTATTTAGCAGTTTATGCATGAGCTTTGCTTCGGCACTTCTGTATTTAAGCGTTATCATCTTGCTAAAAAATACGTATTCCCAACTTAATAACACTACTTTATACCTTATTGGAATATGTGCTGCTATCGCTTCTGTTACTGGAACAACACTTTGGCATTGGTCGCATTCAGTAGAAGTTTATAGTTTACAAGTAACAAGCATTGGACTTATTTTTTACGGACTTCTACGCAGAGAAATTGGTGACCACAAAATCGGAACTTATCTTGCAGCTCTTGGGTTGGGGATAGGTTTAGCTAACCATCATTTAACCATCGTTTTTTTCATTCCTATCATGGTACTTTTATGGCCTCAAGGCTGGTTGGTGAATAAAATCCAATCCAAGAAAAAAACTGAAAAAGAAAAGACAAATTGGAATGAGCTTTTTGGAAAGGATTCAAAAATATTACTACTCTTAACTGCAGGTATCTTCATTTTATTTTATGGATGGATGTACGTTCGAGCATCGGCTGAACTGCCTTTTACATTTGGAAGTCCGAACACCATCGATCGATTGATTTATCATCTTTCAGGAGGAGCATGGATTAAAAATACACAAGCTGAGGTGAAAGGAATTGTGGGGATGCGTATTCCTTACTTCTTTCGAATAAGCTTTGAGCAATTTTTCATATTTCTTATTTTCATATTGATGGGCATTATTTATTTGATTTCTGCCAAGAAACATCGCTTATGGTTTGGAATCACATTTTACTATTTATTTCTACTCATCTATCAGTTAAGAATTGATCAAACTGCCGATACCGATGCTTATTTATGCACTCCTTTTTATTTGATGGGTTTTTTCGCTGCTTTAGGGATGGCTCGACTGATTACATGGCATCCACAAGCACGAATAATTCTTCCTTTACTTTTGTTGATACAGATTGGAGTTAATTATCCAAAGACATCACTCACCACTTTCGATTTAAGCACTTCGCTCATGAAAGATCTCGATCACTCTATTGAGAAAGGGAGTGTTGTTTTAATTGCCGACTGGACCAATATTATTAACTACAACTATGCCCGCATTAAAACGGGATTTCGAAAAGATCTTTGTGTATTAAATTACGATTTAAAATTTACGCACTATGATTTATTCCGAAGAAACAATCCAGAGGTTTATGCTGCTGTAAAACCGGCTTATGATCGATACATTTCGCTTTTAGAAAAATACCATCCTGAAGAAATATACAATACCGGGTGCACACTCGATCAACAAGACTTGCTGCAAGCTTTTTTGCAAGTAGTAAAAGAATTACAACAGTACTGTACGAAGCACAATTTAGCATTTGTTGCTGATCCCAAAGCATATGTTTTTTTAAGTCAGCAAAATGTTTTTCCAACGGCACATATCAGTGGAAGTTATGTATCGAGCAAAGCAGGAATTGGCAATGATGAATTCCTACAATTCAATCATAGTTGGTTACAAAATTATCATGCGCAATGGGATCCATCAGCCTCCGACAAATTGGTAGACTTAGAAGCTGCACTGGATTTTCAAAGAGGAAATTGGAAGCAATTGGGTGACACCAAGAGAGAGGGTTTAGCTGAAAATAATTATCGCAAAATAAAACGTCAACAAAATCAAATGAAAAAGAAGATGAAATTTCTGTTTCGTCGCCCCTCATGAAAATACTACTTAAAGTTATAAAAATATTTTCATACTGTTTGCTCCTATTTATTGTTGGATATTCCGTATTCAATTTTCAGCTTGTAGGCTATGGTATTGCGCAATTAAAAGGTCAGGTCAAAATACTTTACAATGCTGAACCCATCGAAGCAAAGCTTACGGATCCCAATTTTCCAGATAGTTTAAAAGACAAGCTTCGATTAATTCATGAAATAAAAAAATTCGCTCACGATTCGCTCGGATTAATTGTTTCGAAAAATTACACCAAGGTATATGATCAAAAAGGAAAACCAGTTTTATGGGTGATTACAGCGTGTAGACCATTCTCTATGCAAGATTATGAATGGGATTTTCCGTTTCTTGGCAAAGTTTCCTACAAAGGATTTTTCGAGGAAGAACGTGGTCAGCCTGAATTAAAAAAAATCGAAGACCTTGGCTATGATGTAGAATATCGTCCAACAGCAGCATGGAGTACATTGGGATGGTTTGAAGATCCCATCTTAAGCAATATGCTTAGACGAAGCGAAGGACAGTTAGCGGAACTCATCATCCATGAACTTACGCATACCACACTCTATTTACCTGGCAGTGTGGACTACAATGAAAACTTCGCAACCTTTGTGGGTGAGCAAGGAGCTATTCAGTTTTTAAAATACAAATATGGAACTAACGGAATCGCGTATACGAACTATATCCATTATCAATATGATGAAAAAATTTATGGAGATTATATGATTCAGGCGGTGTATTCCTTAGATAGTTTATATCATACCTTCCCAACCCATCTTCATCGTTTGCAGAAGTTGCATCTCAAGTACAAAAAAATAGCTCAAATTATGCATGGGATTCATCAATTACCATTATATCATCCACAACGTTATCGGTTCGACTTTCGACATGAGGTATTGCCAAACAACACCTTTTTTATGTCCTTTTATCGCTATCGAAATCAGCAAAATGAATTCAATCTTACCCCCATTTTAACAGCACATGACTTATCTCAATTCATAATAGATCAGAAAAAAGGTGCAACTCGCTGAACAACAGCACTAAAATATCAGATTCTAAAAAATATATCCTGAATAAACCCAAAAGTCATTTGTTGGTTTCCTTTTTTTTTTTTGGGGGGGGGGGGGGGGGGGGGGGGGGGGGGTTGGGAAAAAAAAAAAAAAATTATTAAAAAAAAAAAAAAAAAAAAAAAAAGTTGCAAAAAAAGGGGGGGGGAGGCCCGGGCGATTTTTTGGGGGGAAAGAGAGGGGGGCGCCCGGCGGGGCAGGGTTTTTTTAGATTGTGGGAACATGCTATTTGCTTTTTATCTAATTTCGTCAGCCAAAACCTAATACATGGCCGTTACAAAGATTTCAAAAAAGACGAAGGCTGATTCAGCCCATCACCTATTGATTGAAGATAATTCAAACCCTTTTAATTCCATGATGCGACGCCTCGATCAGGCAGCAAAAATCATGGATTTGGAAGATGATGTTTATCAAGTAGTAAAAGTTCCATCTCGAATAATTGAAGTGAGCCTTCCCATTAAAATGGATAATGGCCGCGTAAAAGTATTTGGTGGATATCGAGTAATTCATTCTACGGCTCTCGGGCCATCTAAAGGTGGTATCCGTTATCATCCACAAGTTGATGAGCATGAAGTAAAAGCTTTAGCAGCCTGGATGACTTTTAAATGTGCCATTGCTGAGATCCCATACGGCGGAGCAAAAGGAGGAATTACGTGTGACCCAAAAACGATGAGCGTTGGTGAGTTGGAGCGATTAACACGTGCCTACACTGTTGCAATGTCGGATATTTTTGGAGTTGATAAAGACATTCCTGCACCAGATGTAAATACAAGCGGTCGAGAGATGGCTTGGTTGATGGATGAGTATAGTAAAGTAAATGGCAGTTTCACTCCTGGAGTAGTTACTGGCAAACCTCTTTTATTGGGCGGATCGCAAGGTCGTGTTGAAGCAACAGGTAGAGGTGTTTGCACTGCAGCATTACAAGCCATGAAAAAAATGAAAATGAATCCGAAGAAAACCAGAGCCGTAGTTCAAGGTTTTGGAAATGTAGGATCGATTTCAGCTAAACATTTTGAAGCCAACGGAATTACGGTAGTAGGAATCTCGGATCATACCGGAGCTTTTTACAATCCAAAAGGAATCAGTATTAAAAAAGCAATTGCGCATTGTGAAAAAAACAATGGCACGTTGAAAGGATTTAAAGACGCAAAAGAGATAGGTCACCCCGAACTTCTTGAATTAGATGTTGAACTTTTAGCGCCTTGTGCATTAGAAAATCAAATCACTTCTAAAAATGCAGCAAGAATAAAAGCGAAACTCATTGTTGAAGGTGCTAATGGTCCAACCAGTGCTGATGCCGATGATATCTTAAATAAAAAAGGAGTAATTATCATTCCCGATATTCTTGCTAACGGTGGTGGTGTAACGGTTTCTTATTTTGAGTGGGTACAAAATCGCACAGGCTATTATCATAGCGAAGACGAAGTAAATAAGCGTGCCGACAAATGGATGATCAATGCATTTAACAATGTTTGGGCAGTAGCAGAAGAAAATAAAATTCCGATGCGTTTAGGAGCTTATGTTCACGCATTAACAATTGTTGCAAAAGCCATTCGCGCTCGCGGTAGTTATTAATCTGCTTCGTTTGCGACATAAATATTTTATGCTGCCCAAACTAAGCAGTAAATAGAATAATCAAATTATCTACGCAGAGATAGAGATCAGTATACATCTTTATCTCTGCGTACATGTTTAAATAAAACCACCAATGACACTACATAAAGAAGGATTTAACAGCATACTAGTAACCATAATATTATTAGGATTGCTAAACGGAGGATTCCATTATTTCTTTCCAGAGCAAGATCTTCTTCTTGTATGTATTGGCGTATTAAGTTTAGTATTTCTTTATTTGATTTTACAATTTTTCCGTTCACCAAAGCGTGATCAAAGTATTGGCGATCGTTTAGTAATTGCTCCTTGTGATGGTAAAGTTGTTGTGATTGAGCAAACCACGGAGACGGAATTTTACAAAGACAAACGCATTCAGGTTTCTATCTTTATGTCCCCTTTAAATGTGCATATTAACTGGTATCCTATTTCGGGCATTGTAAAATACTTACGTTACCACGAGGGAAAATTTTTGGTGGCATGGCATCCAAAAGCAAGCACCGAAAATGAAAGAACTACAATGGTGATTGAAAAAACTGGTTTCTCCGTGTTAGTGCGTCAAATTGCAGGAGCTGTAGCAAAACGTATTGTGTATTACCCGCATGAAAGCGACAAAGTAAAACAAGGATCGGAATTAGGTTTTATTAAATTTGGATCACGTGTGGATTTGTATTTACCGCTGGATGCTAAAATTAATGTAGCCATCGGGCAGAAAACTACGGGTGGAGTGACGGTGATCGCAGAGTATTAATTAAGAATTCAGAATTGTGAATTGTGAATTGTGAATTGTGAATTGTGAATTTAATTTTAGAAAATGTTTTATTGAATTGCTAACAACTCATTTAATTAAAATCAAAGTTTTATTTCATTAGTAAATTTCACACTAACGACTTAACTGAACATTTTATTTCAAATACGATTCAAGCTTTTAAATGATTCATTGAAACAATCAACCAATTCTTAATTCTTATCCCGATAGCTATCGGGACTGAATTCTGAATTAACGCAGTCCCCAATAGCGGTACAAAATATTCATGACCGAGCGATGAAAAATATTGTTGTCGGGCATACGTCCTTCTACATAAGCTTTTTGCAGATAGTCAAGCTCTACTATTGGAAATTCTTTATGGATTTGCTTTTGGATTTCTTCCCTCACCTTATGCAACTCTTTCACTTGAAGTAAAAATGCGTCGGAATTTACGGCGGTAGTTTCAGACGGCTGGAGCATGTTTGAACTTAAATAATCGCAATTTCGGTAGATGGATTGGAAATCGTTTGACGATTTAAAATACATGCGATGCAAAAATGTTTCGCGCGATGTTTCATGCGCGCCGGAATCGGCTGCAGTTAACGACTTTCTACAGGTGCTGCTATCGTCGCTGGTCCAGTAGTAAGTAGCATTGAACTTCGCATTGAGTGATTCTAAATTGGCGGTGACGGAATTCCAAACTTTCACTTCCTCTACTTTGTTGATGGTAATTTCGGTTTGCATGCCGTTGGTGAGTCCGGCGATACGACGATAACCAGGAAGTTCTTTAAACCAATTTGCCGACTTCATCACATATAAAGCATGAATCGGAATATTTTTAGCACGCGCTTGTTCACAATACTTCACATACTCGTAACCGTTAGCAGTTACCATTCCATTTCCAACGAGATAAATCATCTTCACTGCATCGCTTCTATCCGACCAACTCATCCCATTCACAGCAGTACGAATGGCTTCACTAACTATTTGATCCCTTTCTCGATGGAAGGTCGAAGTTTGTACAATTCCATCTCAATCAAATCAAAATTATTCGTGAGAGGAGCTAATATTTTAACATACGAATTCTCTCTTCCGAAACTAGGGCGAGAAAATCCAATCACACCTATGCGCAAATCGGGTTTGGGCTCCATGTGATTGGCTTGATTGATGATGAGCCATAAATTATCGCGAAGGTCGTTGATGAGTCCGTTGGTACTTCCACTGAGGTCGACACAAAAAACCAGATCCAATGGTTTTTGTCCATTCGAATACTGTTTGGATCCACCATCTTTTGCAAAAACGAAAGATGAATAAAAGCCAAAAGCTAAAATCAATAATAATCTCCACTTGCTCATAAAAATAATTCGATTTTTTATTTCAACGCATTTCAACACTTACAAATTTCATTCTTATAAAGATGTTCATCATTCCATTGAAAAAAAGTTATCAAGACTTGATTGTGATTATCCTCGATAAACCTGGGTAAAAACATTGCTGATAGGTATCCTCAAAAGAAAGATATGTTGATTAGATCAGAAAAAATACTGTTTCAAATAACTAGTTAAGGATTTAATTGCTTCCTCCAACTGCCAATTTTCTCTATTTCTAGGTTCAACATAATTGGAGATGGCTCTAATTTGCAATGAATCAACACTCGCCATTTTACAGGCATAAAAAAATGCAGCTCCTTCCATGGTTTCAATCTGCGCACTACTTCGTTGCTTGAATTTTGCAATACTATGCGCATTTCCATGAACTGTATTTACGCTCGCGCCAATCACCTTTCGCAAATTTCCAATGTTCTTCCACTCGCCCATCGGCACCAACTTACCATTTGAAAAAGGAAAATCATGTTCACGCTGCAAATCCATCTCAAAAAGTGAAATAAAATCTTCATTATTTTCTGCTCCTAAATCAGCAAACTCATCTGCAATAACTTCCACGGTAGTTCCCAACGGAATTGACAAATCGAAAGACCCAGCAACACCAAAATTAACAGCTCTCTCAAATGTAGTTGTTGCTAAAATTTTGCCCAATTGGTACGCTGTGGCGGTGAGTCCAACACCTGTAACCAACAGCGACTTTCCAGAACCCAAAACATCTGGATAAAACCCTGTTTTGAGCGATCCATCCAAGCCCAAGGCAGTTGATTCCAACGGTGTAGCGCATACAAAAAGAAGATTATTAGGAGGGTTCACAGTACAAAGATAATCCCATAATATTCAATTGTAGAATTTCCCAGCCCTGATGTGTAATCGCATTTCGCGATTTCTACATCAGAGCAGACACAAAGTCTAATGCAAGAGAAGGATTATCCTTGATGTGTAATCGTATTTCGCGATATCCACATCAGGTATAATGCAATGTACTGTCTTTGTGATAATTATAGTTGTGAAAGATCAGAAAAAAGCCGTAATTTTGTTGACTTAACCTCCTTGAATAAAGGGAATTTGCAATATGCTGTATATCACAAGAAAAGAAAGATTTAACGCTGCTCACAAGCTACATAGAAAAGACTGGAGCGACGAAAAAAACACCGAAGTTTTTGGAAAATGCTCCAATCCTAATTGGCATGGTCATAATTATGATCTTTTTGTAACCGTAAAAGGAAACATCAACCCCGAAACTGGATTTGTTATTGACCTGAAATATTTAAGTCAATTAATCAAAGATAAAGTGGTCGACAAAATTGATCATAAAAACGTGAATTTAGACGTTGACTTTATGGAAGGAAAGATGGCATCTACCGAAGTTTTAGCGCAAGCCATATGGGAAGAATTGGCAGATGCAATTTCTTCGAAAGGATGTGCTTTACATTGCATCAAATTATACGAGACAGAAAATAATTTCGTTGAATACTTTGGATAATAAAAACAATTTGGCAAATCACAACTACATACACGATGAAGAAGATATGGAAGGTTACGTACGTAACGATTCGTATCCATCAGAATTGACCGAGCAAATAGCGGATCAATACAAATCAATACTCGAAAAATTAGGTGAAAACGTAAATCGCGAAGGGCTTCTTAAAACGCCGGAACGTGTTTCCAAGGCGATGCAGTTTTTAATGCATGGCTACGATTTAGATCCTGTTGCTATCTTGAATTCAGCAAAGTTCAAAGAAGATTACAAACAAATGGTCATTGTAAAAGATATTGAGTTGTACAGTTTGTGCGAACATCATCTCTTACCCTTCTTTGGAAAAGCACATATTGCTTATATCCCTAATCATTATATTGTAGGCTTAAGTAAAATTCCACGAATTGTAGATGCTTTCTCTCGACGATTGCAAGTTCAAGAAAGATTAACTACCGACATTCGCGATTGCATTCAAGCAACACTAGAACCGCTTGGCGTTGCTGTTGTGATCGAAGCACAACATCTTTGCATGCAGATGCGCGGCGTACAAAAACAAAATTCGGTCACTACCACCTCCGCCTTTACGGGCGAATTTGAGAATGACAGAACAAGAAGTGAATTTATTTCACTCATTCAAAGTAAACTTCATTAAATCCATTTTAAATTCAACCAAAAAAAATTTAAAATCATGAAAGCATACATCTTCCCCGGACAAGGTTCACAATTCTCAGGCATGGGAAAAGAACTTTATGAAACTTCTGAATTAGCAAAAGCGATGTTTGAGCAAGCCAATGATATTATTGGATTTAGAATTTCGGATATCATGTTTGCTGGTACGGATGAAGAACTTCGCCAGACTAATGTAACACAACCAGCTATTTTCATTCATTCTGTAATTCAAGCTCGCGTGATGGGTGATGATTTCAAACCCGATATGGTGGCAGGACATTCTCTTGGTGAATTTTCTGCTCTAGTGGCCAATGGAACGTTGAGTTTTGAAGATGGATTAAAGTTGGTGATTGAGCGTGCGAATGCCATGCAAAAAGCATGTGAAACAACACCCGGGACCATGGCGGCGGTGCTTGCCTTGGAAGATGAGAAAGTTGAAATGATTTGCAAAGAGACTCCCGGAATCGTGGTAGCTGCAAATTATAATTGTCCGGGACAATTGGTGATTTCAGGCGAAGTAGAAGCGGTGAAAGCAGCTTGTGAGAAACTAACGGCTGCGGGTGCACGAAGAGCTTTATTATTACCGGTTGGCGGTGCTTTCCACAGTCCACTGATGGAGCCTGCCCGTGAGCGACTAGCAGCTGCCATTGAATCCACCACTTTTAACAAACCGAGTTGTCCGGTATATCAAAATGCAACAGCTACGCCACAAACGGATATTACTGAAATTCGTAAAAATTTAATTGCCCAACTGACGGCTCCTGTAAAATGGACACAAAGTGTGGAGCATATGTTAGCAGATGGAGCCAACACATTCACGGAGGTAGGTCCAGGCAAAGTATTACAGGGGTTGGTTAAAAAAATCAACAAAGAAGCGGTAATCGTTTAAAATAAAATTAATTCTTTTACCTCGATTAAATACATCGGGGAAACCATTTATTATTCCAAGTAAAACACATGAATCTCCACCCACTAAATGCCATTTCACCCATTGACGGAAGATATAGAAATAGCTGCGAAGAATTAGCGCTCTACTTCTCTGAAGAGGCTTTAATACGCTATCGTGTATTAGTGGAAGTTGAATATTTTATTGAGTTATGTGAACTTCCTTTACCACAACTAAAACAGTTCGACAAAAATAAATTCACAGCCTTACGTTCCATTTACCACGACTTCAAACATGAAGATGGATTGCATATAAAGAGCATTGAGAAAACAACGAATCACGATGTAAAAGCGGTAGAATATTTCATCAAAGAAAAATTTGATGGATTGGGATTACAAGAGTTCAAAGAATTTATTCATTTTGGTTTAACATCGCAGGACATCAACAATACAGCTATTCCGCTGAGTATTTTAGAAGCAAATGCACAAATTTATTTGCCGGCGATTAAAGCCATTAGCGAAAAAATTCAATTGGTTGCAAAAGATTGGAAAGACATTCCGATGTTGGCGCGTACCCATGGTCAGCCCGCCTCCCCTACTCGATTGGGAAAAGAAATTTATATTTTTCATCATCGCTTACAAGCGCAACTGGAATTATTAAACAACATTACCTCTTCAGCGAAGTTTGGTGGCGCAACGGGCAATTTCAATGCACATGCTGTAGCGTATCCAGAAATTGATTGGATTGCATTTAGCGATCGATTCATTCATCGTTTAGGTTTACAACGTTCTGCATATACCACGCAAATTGAGCATTACGACAACATGGCGGCTTTGTTTGACACCATGAAACGCATCAACACCATTTTAGTTGATTTATCGAGAGACATGTGGACCTACATCTCCATGAACTACTTCACACAAAAAGTGGTAGCTAATGAAGTGGGATCATCGGCGATGCCACATAAAGTAAATCCCATCGACTTCGAAAATGCAGAAGGTAATTTAGGAATGGCCAATGCGTTGTTCGAACACTTAGCTGCAAAATTGCCCGTATCCAGATTACAGCGAGATTTAACAGACTCCACGGTGTTACGCAATGTAGGAGTGCCTTATGCACATACATTAATTGCATGTAAATCATTATTAAAAGGATTCAGCAAAGTGAGTGTAAACGCCGATATCATTCAACAAGACTTATCTGATAACTGGGCGGTAGTTGCGGAAGCCATACAAACCATTTTAAGAAGAGAAGCTTTCCCAAATCCTTATGAAGCGTTGAAGTCGTTAACAAGAACAGGCGAGAAAATTAATCCCGATACCATTTCTAAATTTATTGACGGATTGGATGTATCTGATAAATTGAAAACAGAATTACGAAAAATTACGCCTTATAATTATACGGGAGTGGTGAAGGAGTTTTAGTTAATTGCTTTTTTATCAATTAATACTTGATGGGCCGCAGATTTATTATGATGGTTATGATTTTTTATGATTCCCCAGCGCCCGCTGCCTAAACGCTGCTAACGTTGCGTTTAAATGAGAATTTGTATGTGACTAAAATTTCAAAACCTTACCTTGCACTCTATCCTTCTCATTACTTAGGTAAGTCATATAACCTCGCTCGCAATTCACAATTGTCGTTAAAAGCTTTTTAAAAAAAAATCATTTGTTTTTACGATTTAATTAATTTTTTTAGTACCTTTCCTGTCTAATCTGATTTCAATTATGAAGCACTCTTCCATCACCATCCTGCTGTTGCTTTTATTCTCTGTTGTAAAAGCTCAGCAGCCTTGCAGTCCCAATGAACTTGTTAATGTTAACGCCCAACTCGATTTTCCTTGCGAAGCTCTGTTTGGAACAACCTCTTATTTCAATTTTGCTACAATTTCTGCACAAAGGAATTTTGTTCGTACAGGTACTTTACTTTGGCAATTTCGCAGCGATACGGTGAATGGCACATGGCAACCGATCTCCGCTTCCTGGTTAGGACAAGGGACAGAATTTATTGACAAACCCGATTTTAACACCACGGACAACGGGCAATACCGATGTGTGTTTACAGATACGGCTACTGGATGCAAGGATTACAGAAGAACGTCTGTGTATGTTCATCCACGTCCTAATTACAATATTAACATTGATCATGTAGGATGTGTTGCCATGTACCTCGGCACAGAATTGCTAAATGATCCTAATCAAATACTCACACATTGTTGGGAACCAGATTTTGGTTCTAACCCACTGGTTTGTGAAAGCAATTCTCCTCTTTATGCTTTCCAAGGGGTGGGGTGCGCCATGGTCGTTGGAACCGTTACCGTCATTGTCACCAATCAGTATGGCTGTGAAAATTTGTCGTACATAAGCGGACTTTGTAATCTCGAATACCTCGATACTTACTCATCCCTAAATGCCCCAGATACCATTTTCTGTGCTAAATCGGGAAGCATTGAAGTTGGGCGTTTTTCCAATACTTCCCTTCAAACTGGATGGACATATCAATGGTTAAAAAACGGCATATCATTACCCTGGGCAACAAGTAATATCATTAAGCCAGGAACTACTGGAAAATACAACTGTATTGTAACGAATAATGTTGGATGTACTGCTACGACCAACGAAATATCGGTAACTGTTATTCCCAGGCCAACAACCAATATTCAACCGTTTGGCTCTACAGAAATTTGCACGAAAGACACTATTCTCATCAGTTCAGGGAGTCAACCTACAAATACATTTGAATGGTATCGTAATGGACAATCACTTGCACAATACACGGCAGACCTCGCAGTTTTTAAAAGTGGAAATTACAAAGTAGTAGTTACCTCACCTGAAGGATGTTCTGCTACTTCACCCAACAGCAATATTACTGTTTATCGTTCGAAAATTGTTGCGAATGATCCTGTGGTTTTTTGCAGTGGAGATAGTTCCATCCTCCAGCATCTCACCCCCAATACGGTGGCTCGTCAATGGCAACATAACAATGTCAATATTCCCGGAGCAACATCATCACAATATGCTGCTATTTTAAGCGGACTCTATAGAGTGAAATCAACCAGTGCGGGTGGATGCATCAGTTATTCCAATCAAATTGATATTAGTGTAAATTGTAGAGAGGCACTTCAAGAAAAATATCTTCTTCACATTAGTCCTGTACCTTCTTCTCAATTTATTAGTCTCGGAGCATTTGAGACATCAGGAAATTTCCGAATTAATATTACGGATATGAATGGGAAAATTGTATTTAAAAAGAATGATGCTCAGTTGGACATTCATCAGTTGGATATAAGTAGATTGTCGGCTGGAATGTATATTATTCATTTCTCGGATGATGCTGGTATTCGAAGTGGAAAGTTTATTCGGGAGTAGCTTCTGGCTTCTGGCTTCTAGCTGCTTGCCGAAATTTATTGTTTATCGCATTGATCTATGTTTGATGGAACACAGATTTATTATGATCATTAAGATTTTTTATGATTTTTCCCCGCGGTCGCTGCGCAAACGTTGCGATCGCTGCGTTTAAATGATCAGTAATTTTAAGAACTAAAATTTCAAAACCTTCGATTCACTTCGAGGTAATTTCCTCCAATTAATGGAACGAGTATAACCATTTTCATTTGCTTAAAAAATTTTAATCATATTCTTTTCACTTTATCTCTGATTATTATCAGAGGGAATAAGTATTGTTAGCTGTAGATTTATCAAAATAAACAGAAAAAATTGGTCATATGAAAAGGAAACCTATCACCACCGTTTTAATACTTATTGCTTTACTTCAAAATCTAACTTTAAACGCGCAATGTGTTTGTTCGGCTGGGGAATTAATTGACCTGAATATATCACAAGATAGTTACTGTAGTTCAGACTCACTAGCGGGAATTGTAAATCATGCATCTATTTCTGTGTCCCGCGCAAACATTAAAACAGGTACATTTCAGTGGGCTTTTAAATCTGACATCGGAGCGTGAGCCTTCCGGACAGGAATGAATCATAACCCGCCTTTATCACCATCAAGGATTACAGAGCATTTCACTGAAATTGGAACAAACTGCGGATACCGTTTCGCTCATTAACGTTCAACCACAACCCACATTGTTACAAACGACTCTACAACTTGTGATGGCATTTGGTTCAGTGTACACGACTACAACAATCTCTCGGGTATTGGTAATAATTATTGCTGGCAATTTAATGGCGTCGACTGTGCTAGTACCAACTCCACCTATCTATTCGATCGCGATGCATGTGGGCTTGGAATGTAAATGTGGAACAGTGTGCCAATGCTTTGATGAAAGACGATTGAGCGGTATCTGTAACAATGATTTTCTAGATGTAACTCAAGTGATCAATGGTGATCCTGGATTTTGTATTGGTTCCACGACTACCTTTCTGACCATAGAACGTTACGCACTTCTAAATATTCCTGCCAACTGGCAATTCCAATGGAAAAGAAATGGCCTTAATATTTGGGGTGCTAATTCGGTTTCATACTATCCTAAAAAATCAGGAATTTACACCTGTGTGGTCACAAATGCCATAGGTTGTACGAAAGAAACGAATGCAATAGAAATTACTGTTTATCCTGTAGCGGACATTCAAATTCAAAGTGTCGCTGGCACAGAAATATGTAACGGAGACTCCATATCACTTCAAGCTATCTCCACAAACAGTACCGACTTTATATGGTATAGAAATGGAATTTCAACTGGGTTCATGGGCAATGAATTTTTTGCAAAGCAAGCTGGACGATATAAAGCGCTAGCGAGCACTCAATATGGAGGATGTGAAAAATTTAGTAACAGGATTACAACAACAGTTTTTACCTCCACTGCAACTGCTGTTGGATCAACCAATATTTGTAAAGATGACAGTGTATTATTGCAAGCCACATCAAATGGACAACCTATCCAATATCAATGGATACGATACAGTCAAGTTATTCCTGGCGCTAACACCGATCAACTCTTTGCCTCTAAGAAAGGAAGATACCGGGTAGTAATCACTTCTTCAGAAAACTGTGTGGATACTTCCAATGGGATTCTTGTAACGAGCAATTGCCGCATCGCCGACTTCACAAATACTAATGGCGATGATGTAAGCATCTATCCAAATCCAACATCAGGAAATTTCGAAATTCAAATTGAAGGGATTTATCGAAAAACTGATGAAATTGCATTCTTACAATATACAGATCCCATCGGAAAAATTCTTCATACGACAACTATTCAGTTTGATGATTCAGGAATTGCAATGTGCAATGCACCCACTTCCTTATCGAAAGGAATGTATATCCTGCTGATTCAATACGGAGAACTTCGCTTTAAGTCAAAAATATTTATAATTCCTTAAACGGTAGTTAAAATTACTCCCATCCGCTTGTCAGTACATCGGCCAAATGTATCACCTTAAAAGGAAGATTCTTTTTGTCGATTACCCCTTGCAAGTGCATTGAACAAAGTGGATCGTTGGTGATGATAGTATCGGCACCTGAGGTAGAAATGCTTTTAAAAAATTCTTCTGCCATTCCAACAGTTAATGCTTCGTTTTTGCGATCGAGTCCGCCACCCATGCCGCAGCCCGGCCATGAATCCAATGGTTCAACGATTTCAAGATCTTTTACTTTACGCAATAAAGTGTATTGCGCACTTTCCTTTGCTTGATCTTGAGGAAGGGTACAAGAGTCGTGAACAACAGCCTTCGCTTTATACACGGCGCCAATATCGCTTGCATTCATTACCGATACTAAAAAATCGCTTAGCTCGAAAAAATTCTTCTGTACCAATTTGTATTCATTATGCATAGCAGAGTTATGAAAAAGTGCAGGATAATAATTGCGAATGGTTTTTACGCAACCTGGTCCAGGACAAACGATGTAACGCTCATCTTGAAATTCGCGAATTAACTTCTCTCCTACTTCTTTGCATGCATCGCGAAACCCATCTTCAAAGGCAGGCTGACCACAACATGTTTGTTCAATATTATAATTCACTCCACAGCCAACCTTTTGCAATAACTTTAATGTATTGCGGGCAATTTCAGGTTGATACTGATCGACATAACAAGGTATATATAAATCTACAATCACAACTATTTATTCAGGTTTAAAGAATTCCAATCTAACTTATTTACGCGACGCAAGAGAACAATTCCCATCACGAAGAATACGACTAAGGCTACAATCGAATTACGCATGCTGCCCGTTACTTCATTCACGTAACCGAATACAAAAGTACCTAAAACTGTTCCTACTTTGTCGCAAACATCATAAAAACTGAAATAAGAGGCGTGATCTTTTGTTGGAGGTAACATTTTAGAATAGGTTGAACGGCTGAGTGATTGAATTCCACCCATCACCAATCCCACCAAGGCAGCGGTGATGTAAAAATCAAGTGGAAGATATACTAGAAAATAAACACCTAAGCAAATCAACATCCATACGGTTAATGAAATAATGAGTGCTTTTATATTTCCCAATTTACTACTTAGGAATGAAAAAAGATACGCACCACCGATGGCAACAAATTGAATTAACAAAATGCATATAATTAATCCGCTCTGTTTACTTTCCTCATTAGCCCAAGCAATTTCTTGCACGCCAAACAAGGTAGCCAAATACATGATGGTTTGCACGGCCATATTGTAAAAGAAAAAGGCAATTAAAAATGCTTTCAAATAAGGAGTTTCATTTAATTGATTCCACACCATTCTTAATTCACGATATCCCTTTTTAAGAATATCTTTTTTGATGGGCGAGTTGGCGGGATCTTTTGGCAAGCCGCGGAAAGAATATTGAGCAAACAAAAACCACCAAATACCCACCAACAAAAACGAGAAACGCATCGCGAACCCGCTACTGATGTTTCCATACCACTGAGGGAACATGATCATGGTGAGATTAAAAATCAAGAGAAGAGAAGATCCAATATAGCCCATTGAAAATCCACGTGCACTGATTCGATCTTGATCTGCCGCCACAGCAATTTCGGGTAAGTATGCATTATAGAACACAATACTTCCAGCATAACCAATGGCAGCAAACAGAGAACAAGAAATTCCGACCCACAATGTATCAGCTCCTTCAAAAAACCAAAGTAAGGAACAGGAAATCGCTCCTAAGGTGGAGAAGAAGTACATAAACTTTTTCTTTTGTCCGCTGTAATCGGCAATGGATGATAACATCGGAGAAATTAATGCAATCACTAAAAAAGCGAATGAGATAGCATACGATTGCAAGGACTCAGGATTATAAGTTCTCCCTAAAAAAAGAACTTCATTCGCACCATTGGAATGAGCGATGGCGCTGAAGTAAATGGGAAACAATGCCGAGCTAATGACGAGTGAATAGGCCGAGTTAGCCCAATCGTAAAAGGTCCAGGCACGGACCACTTTTTTATTCCCTAATGCGTATGGTTCCATTGTAAATCGATTCGAAAATAAGTAAATGGATTGAACTAGAGACGATACCCTTGAAAATCGTGGCGAAAAGGTTCAATTTCATTGGAAAAAGGAAACTAGCAACATGGATTTACCCAGCCTTGTCAAGCGATAATATTATTCTAAAGCAAGACAACGCGTCCAATCTCAGTAAATCCATTCCCGCTACATCGAACCAAAAAAACTCCTTTCTGATCATTCAATTCAAACTTTGTAATTGAACCAGTTGTTTTTTCTACTGCAACAACTTCACCGAGAAAATTCAATATTTCAATGGTTTTAAATTGGCCTTCATCGCCTGTAGAAACAAAGAAATTTCCTGTGTTCGGGTTTGGAGAAATGGCAATGCGAATTGAATTTAACACCTCATCAATTCCAATCCCGGTGAAGTTTATACAACTTGAAGTATCGGTACAATTATTCTCAGTTACCGCGAGCGCAAAAGTTCCGTGGGATCCAACTAAAAATGATTGCGAAGTTTCACCAGGAATTACCGCATAGTTACTATCGCAATTGAGCCATTGGTAAACCGCTCCTGTAGCGTTTGCTGTGATGGTATAAAGAAAAGTGGTGACTGTTGCATCTGCATAATTAATGGTGAGATCCACTGTTACCATCGAATCGCAACCTGTTACTACACTTGAAAAATTTTGAATTACTGTTGTATCATTATTGTAATAAATTCCACCAATCAGTGCACTATCGCATTCGGTGATGGGCGGAAGAACTATCGAGGTGGAATTATTAATGATGATGGGCTGGATGTATATACTATCGCATCCATTCGCTGTAACACCGGGTACGGTGGTGATTAGAGAGGTGTCTGCAGCGTAATACATGGAATCAAGCAACAAACTATCACATCCAATTAATGGTGCATTTGTAACTATAGAAGCAGGATCCAATTTCCACCAATCGGATTTTATGGAGAGGTAATAGCCACTTCCTACATAAGCGATATCGTTCACAACAAAAGCCGTGGCTTTCTCTCTATTTCCAGGACCATAGTCGGTAATTTGTGACCATGTATTACTACTTACATCATAGCTATAAAAATCCATGTATTGATTTCCTGTTCCTACATAACCAACACCTAAAGTAGAAAAACCTACGGCATCCGCTCTTGCTGGACCTGGGACATTAGCCAACTGCAACCAACTATTTGTTGCAGGATCATATTCCCAAAAATCGTTGTTTCTCGTAAACCCACTGTGGTAACCCGTACCAACATATCCTTTACTACCAATAGAAAATCCCACTGCGGCATAGCGACCAATCGCAACTGGAAAATCTGCTTTTTGTGTCCACATATTTGTGAGTGGATCGTATTCATAAAAATCTGTTTTGGTTGTTCCGTTCAAACCCATCCCTACATATCCTTTGCTTCCGATGGAAAAACCAGTAGCACTTTCACGATTACCCGGAGGAAAACTTGCTTTTTGTGTCCAGCTGTTTAAGAGAGGATCGTACTCCCAAAACTGATCGGTGTTACCATTATTATCTCTTCCTGTACCAACATAACCTTTGCTACCAATACTAAATCCAACCGATCCTGTTCGTGCAGTGCCAGGGAAGTTCGTAAGTTGTGTCCACTGATTTAAGTTAGGATCGTACTTGAAGAATTCATTTCGAAATGTTCCGCCTGCCGATTGCCCTGTTACCACATAACCTGTATCAGCAATTTCAAATGAAACAAGATTGTATCGTGATTGTGGCATATCTGCTAATTGAGTCCAACAGCCTTGAGAAAATACATTTAACGGCAAAATGAAAATCATTAACACTATAATAAAAACAAACTTGATCATTCTTTCAAAAAAGAAATTGAAAAAGATATTATTTTTTTGGGAAATACTTTTTTTTGCGGCTTGCATTGAGAGGATAATTTGATTGGCTAAGGTAAGAAGAAATGCATATTGAAGTTAAGGCATCGCTGTAGACTAGCTCAATACCAAATTACGTTTTGTTGAAGCAATAAAAACGAATTCACTTATCTACCTACTGTTGAAACTCAAACTTTACCAAAAGTTTAAGAGCACCTTGAATAACTTGAACACTGTCGGTATAGGTAAGACTTGTTGGCAATACGCTTGTAAATTTGAAGGGTACTATACCCATCAATTCTTTATCGGGAACATTGCCAACATCTTTATCATAAATTTTTATTTTAACATCTTGGTCAAAAACATAGGTTCCTTGAGAAGGAATAATATTGAAACTTCCCGTCTCTGAATTATTGAGAACAGCACCACCAACATATAATGTGTCGCCGGGGAAAAGTATTTCGTAGGTCAAGTCAGGAAACTCTCCAGGATCCCAATCGAGACCACCCGGTTTGAGTGAAGGTATTTGCAAAACTTCAATTTTTTTAATGACCGCTCTACGGTGAAAAGTGATGGGTACATCTTTTGAATACGAGGCACTCAATCCCGACTTAGTTGCTGTTGCTTTCACTTTGTATGCGCCAAAGTTATTGTAGGTATGACTCACTGTGAATCCTTGTCCCGTAGTGCTATCTCCAAAATCCCAAGAAATATTATCTGCATTTGAAGAATTCGCAGTAAATACAACGGATTTAGGCAATGAATTCGTGTAGCCACTGGTATAAGTAAAGCTGATATTAGGAGCGGAATCAGATTCTTTATCTTTTTTGCAGGAGCGATTACAAACAAAAAACTTATATAGAGAAGTGGACGAATTTTCATTCAATAAAAATATAAAATTATTTTCAGGCAATTATAAAAATTATGTAAAATAGTTGTTAGAAGAATCAAATTTCTTTTTTAAAGTACGTCTCCTAAACGCCGTAAGGAAGCTTAGGCGGCCATGAAACTGCGTGACGCTAAGGCTTCGCACTACGCCAATGTTTCTTGCAAAGGCGCAAAGGCGCTAAGGCTGCGCTACGCCAATGTTTCTCGCCATGGCTGCGCTATGCTAAATTTTCTCGCAACCCTCGGCAAGCTCAGGTTAAAAAGGCGCTAAGGCTGCGCTACTCTAAGTTCGCTAAGTTCCAGAAGGCTGCGATTTGCTAAAGTTTCTTGTTTAGACAAAAAAACTGCCCAGTAGAATATACTACTGAGCAGCCACAATTAATTAACTTATATTTTGTACTCACTCACGAATTAAGCACCTACTTGAGAGCGGATGATGTTTAAGGCTCCACCTGCTTTAAACCATTCAATTTGGTTTTCGTTGTAAGTATGATTCACTAAGATGGTTTCTGTTGATCCGTCTTTATGATTTAACTGTATGGTAAGTTGTTTTCCAGGAGTGAAAGTGGTTAATCCTAAGATGTCGATGGTATCGTCTTCAAGAATTTTGTTATAGTCTTCTTTATTTGCAAATGTAAGACCTAACATACCTTGCTTTTTCAAATTCGTTTCATGAATACGAGCAAAGGATTTTACCAAGATTGCACGAACGCCTAAGTGGCGAGGCTCCATGGCTGCATGTTCACGAGAAGAACCTTCACCATAGTTTTCATCTCCAACAACGATAGAACCGATGTGTTGGGCCTTGTATGCTCGTTGCACTGCTGGTACAGAACCGTATTCGCCAGTTAACTGATTTTTTACGTTATCTGTTTTTTCATTGAAGAAATTCATAGCACCAATCAACATGTTGTTGCTGATGTTATCGAGATGTCCGCGATACTTTAACCATGGACCTGCCATGGAGATATGATCAGTTGTACATTTTCCTTTTGCTTTGATGAGCAACTTCAATCCTTTCAAATCAATTCCTTCCCACGCAGCAAACGGATCGAGTAGTTGCAATCGATCACTCGTTGGACTCACTTCAATTTTTACAGAGGAACCATCAGCAGCAGGTGCTTGGTAGCCTGCATCTTCCACAGCGAAACCTTGCGGTGGCATTTCAGGACCCTTTGGTTCCGCTAATTTAATTTTCTCGCCTTTGTCGTTCGTTAAAAAATCGGTCATCGGATTAAAAGTAAGATCTCCGGCAATGGCTAAAGCGGTTACAATTTCAGGAGAAGCTACGAATGCATGTGTATTTGGATTTCCATCATTACGCTTTGCAAAATTGCGATTGAAAGAAGTGATGATAGAATTTTTACGATTCGGATCGGTGGTATGTCGAGCCCATTGTCCAATGCAAGGACCACAAGCATTCGCTAACACCACTCCGCCCATCTTATCGAAAGTAGACAAGAAACCATCGCGTTCAATGGTGAAGCGTACTAATTCGGATCCAGGAGTGATGGTGAATTCGCTTTTAGCTTTCAACCCACTTTTCACTGCTTGATCGGCTAAAGAAGCAGCACGACTAATATCTTCGTAAGAAGAATTTGTACAAGAACCAATTAATCCAACTTCTAACGTTGCTGGCCATCCGTTTTCTTTCACGGCGGCAGCGAATTGACTCAACGGCCATGCTAAATCGGGAGTGAAAGGACCGTTAATATGTGGCTCCAACTCATCTAAATTAATTTCGATTACTTGATCAAAATATTTTTCAGGGTTAGAATATACTTCATCATCACCACGCAAATGTTCTTTGATACCGTCAGCTAAATCGGCTACAGCTTTACGGCTGGTACCACGAAGGTAGTCGGCCATCTTTTCATCGTAACAGAAGATGGAAGTGGTTGCTCCAATTTCAGCACCCATATTACAGATGGTTCCTTTCCCTGTACAAGAGATACTATCGGCACCCGGACCAAAATATTCTACAATCGCATCGGTACCACCTTTCACGGTTAAGATTCCAGCTACTTTTAAAATTACATCTTTTGCAGATGTCCATCCACTCATTTTCCCTGTTAACTTCACACCAATCAACTTTGGAAATTTCAACTCCCAAGGTAGACCAGCCATCACATCACAAGCATCAGCACCACCTACTCCTATTGCGACCATACCAAGTCCGCCGGCATTCACTGTATGAGAATCGGTACCTATCATCATAGCTCCTGGGAACGCATAATTTTCCAAAATAACCTGATGGATAATTCCTGCACCTGGTTTCCAAAAACCGATTCCATATTTATTCGATACGGAAGAAAGAAATCCAAAAACTTCCTTATTCTTATCCAATGCTTTTGTTAAATCTGCTGTAGCTCCTGTTTCCGCTTGGATCAAGTGATCGCAATGCACGGTGGAAGGAACAGCCACTTTTGGTCGGCCGGCTTGCATAAATTGCAGCAAAGCCATTTGTGCAGTTGCATCTTGCATGGCTACACGATCCGGATTAAAATCTACATAATCATTACCTCGAACAAATGCCTTTTGTGGAAGTCCCTCCGAAAGATGGGAATAGAGAATTTTTTCTGCGAGAGTTAGAGGTTTGCCTGTAAGGGCGCGTGCAGCTGCTACTTTGCTGGAAAGCCAGCATACATATTTTGGATCATGTCGAGGTCGAATACCATTTCTTTGGATATTGGATGTTAGATGTTAGACGTTAGATTTTGGAGGTTGGACCCCGCATTTCTGCAGGACAAGTTTTTTTAATAGTTTTATTAAACAGGTGATTGATTTCAAACTTTAAGAAGTAAATCTAACATCTAAAAGCTAATATCTAACATCCATTTCAGAGTGCGAAGATACGAAATTTCGAGGTTGCAGCTTTCAAAAAGAGGAAGAAATATTACATCTAATCGCGAAGTCTCGCGACGAATCCGAGGCTTCACGACCATCTGCCAAAAAGAGAATAAAGAGTCACCGATACACAAAAAGCAATCGACGGAATTACAATAAGTTACTTTTTCTCTAGCGTTGGTTTCTTGAGGGGAGCATTAAAATTTTCCTTCAAAAACTTTATCACCAATTCATTGGCTTTTGCTGTGGCTACCTTGTCATATTTGGGATTACTCGGATTCGCAAAGGCGTGATCTGCATCAAAAGAATACTTCGTAAATTTCTTTTGAACAATTTTCATATTTTCATCAAACTCATCTACCAATTGAGGGGTAATCCATGCGTCTTTACTTGCATAAATTCCGAGAACGGGTCCATCCAATTTTGCCAACTTTTCCTTTTCCATTTCAGGCATTCCGTAATAAACCACACAACCATAGCCTTGTTGACCTGCTAAAATGGCTGCTTGCAAACTCCATCCACCACCCATGCACCAGCCGATGGTTTGCACTCGCGAAAATTTTCCACCATACTCCAAACAAGATTTGACAATGGCTTCCACTCTATCTTTATTCAACCCTTGCATGAGCTTTGAGGCTTCTTCGGCTGTTGTTGCAACTTTACGATCGTATAAATCAACAGCTAAAACGGTAGCTCCGGTAGCTATATGAATCCTTTCTGCCTCACGTAAAATATATTCATTCAATCCCCACCACTCGTGAAACATCAGAATAAGAGCTCCTGTTGTCTTCCCCGACTTCACCTCAAAAATGGCAGCTTCCTTTCCTCCTTCCACTTTAATGTTAACCATCTTACCAATTTTTGGGGTAAAATCGAGAGGAACAGGAGGAATATGATTGGCTATGAACTTTTCGTCATTTGCAAAATCAGCAAACGATAAAGTACTTTCAGCGGTAGCCTCGCAACAGGATGACTGCGCCCATCCCTTTGAGAGTGAGAAAAAAGTCAAGAAGGTGAAAGTCAGGAGTAAACGTTTCATAGCAAGTATTTTATTTGTAAAAATAATAAATCTGTGAAAAGCAACGATGATCATTCGATTGCATTCTGTATTTTCGGAGTCCCTTTATAAAAGTAAATATGAACTACTGGCTCGTAAAGTCAGAACCATTTAAGTATTCTTGGGATCAATTCGTTAAAGATGGATCCGCTTGCTGGGATGGCGTGCGAAATTACCAAGCACGGAATAACCTGAGAAGCATGAAGAAAGGCGACATGGTTTTATTCTACCACAGTAATGAAGGGTTGGCTATCATGGGCATTGCCAAAGTAAAAAAAGAAGGGTACCAAGATCCAACTACCACCGATGAAAATTGGGTGTCGGTGGATTTAAAGCCCTTCAAGAAATTAAAAAAACCTGTGACGCTAGCAACGATCAAAGCAGAACCTAAATTGAAAGACATACAAATGTTGAGATTAAATCGTCTCTCCGTTGTATCTATCCTTCCTGAAGAATTTGATGTTATTCTGGAAATGGGCTGCTAGCTTCTAGCTTCTGGCTTCTAGCTACTAGCTTCTAGCTTCAAGCTTCAAGAAGTTTGTAGATAGAATGAAATGTATCGTAGCTAGTAGCTAATAGCAAGGTTTCGCGACTAAAAGCAAGAAGTTAAATAAAAAAGATAAAAGTTAAAAGTTAAGTACCAGCAACTAGCAGCCAGAAGCTAGCAGCTAAAATCACCAATTAATAAACACATCCCTTGAATAAAAACCTACTTCGTTTAACCGTATTTCTCCTCTTACTTTTTAGTACAGCGGTCTCATTTGCACAAAAAACCGGTAGTGTACGTGGATTTCTTTATGACAAAGAAAATGGGGAGCCTGTATTGTACACTCCTGTATTCATAAAAGGGACTCAATTTGGAAGCATCACCGATGTGAATGGATTTTATAGCATCACCAATGTTCCACCGGGAGTCTATTTTTTAACCATTGGTGCCATTGGTTATGACAGTTCATTAGTTGAAATTACGGTTATCGAAGATAAAGTCACCGACAAGCAGATTTACATCAAGAAAGGATCGGTCAACTTAAAGACGGTAGAAGTATCGGCAGAAAAAGAAGCGAGAAAAACAGAAGTAAGAGCTTCGGTAAATAAAATTACACCGCGCGAAATAAAATCAGTTCCATCCATTGGCGGAGAGCCTGATCTTGCTCAATATTTACAAGTGTTACCCGGTGTTGTTTTTAGTGGCGATCAAGGTGGTCAACTTTACATTCGAGGAGGAACACCAATCATGAATAAAGTTTTGTTAGATGGGATGATCGTTTACAATCCTTTTCACTCTATCGGATTATTTTCTGTTTTCGACACTGACATTTTACGCAATGCTGATGTGTACACGGGGGGATTTCCTGCAGATTATGGAGATCGCATTTCTTCAGTGATGGACATCACCACGCGCGGAGGAAACAAACGACGTTATGGTGGCAAGTTGAGTGCTTCTACATTTTCGAGTAAATTATTATTTGAAGGTCCCATCAAAAAACAAAAAGAAGATGGTGGTGGCAGTAGTTCATTTTTGATTAGCTACAAAAATTCATATCTCGATCAATCATCAAAAGAACTTTATGACTATGTTGACAAAGATGGACTTCCTTTTAGCTTTCAAGATTTTTACGGCAAAGTATCATTAAACGGAGAAAATGGATCGCAAATAAATCTATTTGGGTTTGACTTTAATGACAATGCTATATTCAAAAACGTAACTGACATTAATTGGAAATCGAATGGCTTTGGTGCAAACTTTATTTTAGTCCCCAAAGGATCGAATACACTTATAGACGGAGTATTTGCCTTTTCAAAATACAACATCAATCAAAAAGAAGCCAACGAAGCACCTCGTAAAAGTGCCATCAACGGATTCAACTTTGGATTTAACCTAACCAGTTTTTTCAATAAAGATGAGTTGAAAATAGGTTTAGAAGTCTTAGGCTTCAGAACGGAATTATTTACCAACACCATTACTGGATTAACCTATGAACAAATTGAAAACACAACTGAATTTGGATCATTTGTACGTTATCGCATCTCCAGAGATAAAATAGTTATTGAGCCAAGCATTCGACTTCAGTACTTTGCTTCGTTAAGTGAATTCTCTCCTGAGCCACGTATCGGAATCAAAGTAAATGCTACTGATGGGTTACGCTTTAAAATGGCTGGAGGAATTTATGCGCAAAATTTAATTAGTGCTGTTTCTGATCGAGATGTAGTGAATTTATTTTATGGATTTCTATCTGGACCAGAGAGCTTACCCGATAACTTTAATGGTAAAGAAGTAAATTCAAGATTGCAAAAAGCAAGAGACATCATTGTTGGTGCTGAAATTGACATCACCAAGCATTTAAATGTGAATGTAGAAACATTTTATAAAGATTTCACACAACTTTCCAATATCAATCGCGATAAAGTATATCCTGACAATGGATTCTATCAAGATCAGCCTGATTACTTAACAAAAGATTTCATCATTGAAAAAGGAAGTTCTTATGGTGCCGATTTAGTAGTGAAGTATGAATATAAGCGCATTTATTTATGGGCTGTCTACTCATTAACCTATGTTACACGTAACGATGGTATTCGTGAATACCGTCCACATTTCGATCGCAGACATAATGTGAATTTAGTAGGATCTTATACGTTCGGAAAAAAGCTTGACTGGGAATTTAATGCAAGGTGGAATTTTGGATCTGGATTTCCATTTAGCGGCACGCAGGGTTTTTATGAGTATCAGAATTTCTCTGATGGACTATACACGGATCCGAACAGTACGAATGGAACTTTAGGAATTATTTATGGGCCACTCAATGGTAAGCGACTTCCTCCATATCATCGAATGGATATAAGTTTGAAAAGAATTTGTTTTTAAGTAAAAATTCCAATCTGGATATCACGGCAAGCGCAATCAATATTTATGACAGGGAAAATATATTCTACTTCGACAGAGTTCGATATCAACGCGTAAATCAATTACCTTTCCTACCTTCGCTGGGCGTAAGCATGACATTTTAGTGTTTAAGTAATTCTATTACCTTTACTACTTTCAATGGATAACGGAGTGCGCATCGGCAATACTAAAAACATCCAATTTAATTGGTTGGTTATCGTATTGCTTTTACCTCTCACTTTTGGCGTTTGCATTTGGAAACAATTTAATGGACTTTACGGTCAGGAACCCCATGATTTATTTCGTTACATGCAATCGGTATTTGGCTTTTTGCTGGGTGGAACATCTCCTATAAGTCAATCGAGTCCTGTTCTTTACCCATTAATTGGCTCCATCTTTTCGGTTGTAATTCCTGACTTATACAGTTTGCAATTTGTAAGTTTAATTGCTGCTGGTGTTTGTTACATTAGTTTTTGCAAACTCCTCAACGCGCTCTATCCAGAAGGAACACAAAGGCAACGGTATGCATTTCTAGTATTATTTCTTTCTCCATTCTTCTTTCGTTCATCGCTGGTTGCTTTGCCAGATATGCTCTCCATGGCTTTTATGGTTTGGTCGCTGCTTGAATTTTATAAATGGCAAAAGAACAATAGCAGTCAATCGATGATTATTTCTGTTTGCATGGCCATACTTGCAATTCAAACACGCTATTCGGTTGCCATTCTCCTCATTCCCATTCTGCCGATGATTTGGAAAACAGCGAAGATGCGGTTTAGCTTATTCCTCATTACTGTTTTTGCAATCTTAATGTCATTCACCCCTACCATATTTTTAAAAGGGCAAGATAGTTTTGATTTTATTTTACACCCATGGATTGAAAACTGGTCGATCTTAAATCTTTTTAAAAATAGCTTTACCATTGGTGCAGACATTTCTCAATACACATTACCCAACATACTTTATGCATTAAGTGTGGTTTTACATCCTGGATTTTGCATCATTGGACTTGTCTTTATTATTTTCAGTTTGCGTTCTGGAATATTTCTTCCCAAACTATGGTTGATATGCCTTGCGATATTTTTGATATTCATTGCAGGATTTCCCACTCAAGAATTGAGATTATTAATGCCAGCATTCCCCATCGTTTTACTGGCACTTTACCCAGCTTATGAACTGTTAATATTCCAATTTAAAACAAGAAATTCACGTGTTCTCATTTACATTTTTGCCATCACCATTCAACTTGCATTAAGCTTTAAGGTGATCTATCCCATCTACAATTATCAGCAGGAAGAATTAATCATCGCTAATGCTTTAAAAAAACTGCCCAGTTCAACATTAAATACTTTTGCTATCGATGGTGCGTTACGAACATACGATGTACCTCATGAAATTGTAAACATGTGGGGCACTACATTTCCGTTGTACAATAACCGTGATTTAATATTATTTAACCCAAGTCGATTCACAACATTATACAAAGAATCCGAGCCGGTTAAAATTTTCAATCAATTACAGCAACAGAAAAAGCTGGTTCGAATAGCAATCTATCCCAATGGCTGGGAGCTTTATAGAGCTAAATAGGGCTTACTCAACAATTAACCATCCTGAGAGAATACAATTTATTTTCCAATGATTTTGTTGAGACAAGGCATGCCTTGTCTCAACAAGTTTTCTCTCTCTATAAATATCACGTCATCGTAGAGGCAGGTCATACCTGCCTCTACGTCGACGTGATTGAAAATTTAATGGACTAATTTCAATAATATCCGTGCAAAAAATAAATTATGGTGCACAGCACTATTTCAAACTCGACTATTTTGATTGCTCGAGAACCCTAAAAGTAATTTCTAAGTGATAATAAATCAAATCCTTATTACTTATTCAGTACCCCTAAATAATAAGTTTAAATTATACTATGAGTTCGTAGGAAGTAACTAATCCCCTATTTTTTCGTAAAAACAGCGTGCAAAAAATGCTGGTTGAACCTAACGTAAAAATCGAGATCCTATTTTCGATGGGTAAAGTACTTTTATTAAATTCATTTAAGAGCATTTCCTTTCTTGCATTAACTTTAGTTTTCTTATTAAAATTCGGAACACTTTCATGGGGACAGATCAGTGTTTACTATTTATCCTTACTGATTCTTCAACACATCACATTATTTTCATTCGAAACTTTTTGCCAACATTCCATTCTTGAAAATCCATCGAAAACCAACATTATTTGGAGAGATGCAATCCGTGTTCGACTCAGCATTGCTTATTTACTTATTGCGATCCTTGCTCTATTTAAAATTCCACTTACTCTACTCCTCTTAGCAACTTGCTATTTAATTCTACAGATCTACAATGAATCGTACAAAGTAATTGCGAAATTGGAGAATAAAATAAACTCGTGGAATTTGATTAGCTGGATAAGTTTAATTGTTACTATTGGATGGATTCTCTTCACCAAAAATCAACTTTCATTCCGAGAACTTCTCATTTTACTAGTAGCTTCACAAGGAATCCGATTTGCATTTCTATGTACCTATTTTTATTCAATATATCCTCTTCCCTTCTTCCCGCGCACTGATTTCACTCAATTGAAAAAATCGGGAGTTTATTTTTTTCGCAGTTCAATCGTATTATTAAACAACAAAACTCCCTTCCTCATTGGAGCAATTTTGTTAGGGTCCATATCGATGAGCTCCTTTCACATGATCTTACTTTGGACTTATACAGGATGTGCTATGGTCCATTTACTAGGCACAAGTGGAATTTTAACCTTCACAGAGTGTAATCGCGATGCAATAAAAGAATATGTTTTAAAAATGGTTATTGGAGGAACGGCAATGGGTTTAACTTGGGTAGGAATTTGCTTAGTTTTCATGAATAAATTTCAAATGAATAGTATTTCCATCTGGTGGATGATTCCTGTGTTTATACTCTTACTCTTCACCACTATTCAACTTCCTTTGTTGTATGCTTTATTGAAAGTAAAAGAAGAAAAAAATATTCTGAGAATTTTTGCAGCATGCGTTATACTACAAACTTTGTTGGGTTATTGGTTTTTATCCCAACAGGAAATTGTTTTGTGTTTATGGATTTTGGGAGCTACGACTGTTTTACAAACGTTGCTTTATATGAAAGTTTTAAATAGAATAATTTAGATAGAAGCAAAAAAAACATCATCAGGAAGAACTACAACTCCATTTAAGTAAATTTATAGTTTAATCGAGATTGTCAAGTTTCAACACTAGAGGCACTAGTTCACTAGAGAGCACTATAGATTAATTAATTTATTTATTGCTCCCTCTCCTTCTTTGGAGAGGTCGCGAAGCCTCGCGCGGGGAGAGGCTTGAACTATAATTTGGCGATGATCTATTCTTAATTCGATCAATGTGTAATGTATGATTGTTTCCTTAATTTAATAGACAATAAGGAAGAGATAGACGAATTTTCTCGCTAAGGCGCAAAGGCGCTAAGTTTATTTGACGAAAATTTATCAAACTATTGTAACTCAATCAAACTTTCATTCACCGGCACAAAGAGCACAAAGATTTACACAGAGTAATTATTATAAAAGTTTGTTAGTTGTACAACTAAGGAACTTTGTGACTTCGTTTGAAAAACTCTGCAATCCCTTTGCGTCCTGATAGCTATTGGGATGGCGCCTTTGCGTCCCGATAGCTATCGGGATTGCGCCTTAGCGAGAAAAATTTCCTTCTTTGGCTCGACCAGATTCGAATTGAAATAGATTTATAATATTGATTAATAACTTTAAAAGTTAAAAAAAAGAGCCTCGATTTCTCAAGGCTCTTTAAAATTACTTATTTTTAATTAACGAATCGTTACCATCTCACGATACTTTGGGAGTGGCCAGCTTTCATCGTCCACAATTAATTCCAGCTTATCTACATGGTAGCGAATTTCGCTAAAGTACGCCTTCACTTTATCGCAATACGAGATGGCATGCGCACGAATATCGGTAAGTGCATTTGCTTTCTTTCTTGCTTCTAACATTTCATCTACTTTCTTCTTTATGACAGTGATGTGCGTAGAAATTTCTTTAATTAGTTCAATCTGTGTTGAGAATACTTCTTTTGGCAAACCAATATCTTTCATACCTTCGACGTTTTGTACCAATAAATTTTGATACTTAATAGCAGCAGGAATAATATGATTAACCGCGATGCTACCCATCACGCGAGATTCGATTTGAATCTTCTTGATATAAGTCTCTAACATGATTTCGTGACGCGCTTCTACCTCTCTATGACTAAAGATTCCGTTACGTTCAAAAAGACCAATCGACTTCTTAGTAATAAATGCATCTAAAGCGGGAGGTGTTGTCGTTACGTTACTCAATCCACGTCTCTTCGCTTCTTTTTTCCACTCATCACCATATCCATTTCCTTCGAAGCGGATAGCTTTTGATTCAACGATGTACTTGCGCAATACTTTTAAAATCGCTTCATCTGATTTTATACCTTTCTTTATGATACCTTCTACTTCTGTATGAAATTTCGACAATTGATCCGCAACAATTGTATTAAGAATTGTCATAGGATGTGAGCTATTTGCAGATGATCCTACAGCACGGAACTCAAACTTGTTTCCTGTAAATGCAAATGGAGAAGTACGGTTACGGTCGGTGTTGTCCAATAAAATTTCTGGGATTTTTCCGATGTTTAATTTCAATGCAGTTTTCTCTTCTGGTGTCATCTTTTTATCCTTCACCGATTTTTCAATCTCATCCATCACCCTCGTCAACTGTTCTCCTAAGAAGATAGACATGATAGCAGGAGGAGCTTCGTTGGCACCTAAGCGATGATCGTTACTAGCACTGGTGATTGAAGCACGAAGTAAATCGGCATGTTCAAATACAGCACGAATGGTATTGATGAAAAACGTTAAGAACATCAAATTACTTTTTGGAGAATTTCCGGGCGACAATAAATTCTTTCCGGTGTTGGTACTTAAACTCCAGTTATTATGTTTTCCAGAGCCATTCATTCCAGCATAAGGTTTTTCGTGCAACAACACTTTGAAGTGATGACGACGTGCAACCTTATCCATTACATCCATCAACAGTTGATTATGATCCACTGCTAAATTAATATCTTCAAACACAGGAGCGCACTCAAATTGAGAAGGTGCTACTTCATTATGACGTGTCTTTAGTGGAATGCCCAACTTCATCGATTCAATTTCCATATCCACCATGAAAGAGTTCACACGATCGGGAATCGTTCCGAAATAATGATCATCTAACTGTTGTCCTTTGGCGGCTTCGGCACCAAACAACGTACGACCTGTCATTTCTAAATCGGGGCGTGCGTTGTACATATCGATATCCACTAAAAAATATTCTTGCTCGATACCCAATGTAGCATTCACTGAAGAAACATTTTTATCGAAATACTGGCATACAGGAACCGCTGCATTATTTAATGCATGCAGTGCTTTTAATAGTGGCGCTTTAAAATCGAGGGTTTCACCAGTGTATGAAACGAAAATGGTTGGTATGCACAATGTTTTTCCTGATGGGCTCTCCATAATAAATGCAGGAGAACTTGGATCCCATGCGGTATAACCACGTGCTTCAAATGTATTACGGATTCCACCATTCGGGAATGAAGATGCGTCAGGCTCTTGTTGAACAAGTGCACTTGAACTAAACGCTTCAATGGCGCGACCTTCATCACTCAATTCAAAAAATGAATCGTGCTTTTCTGCAGTGCTACCTGTTAACGGTTGAAACCAATGTGTGTAATGAGTAGCACCTAAGCTTACCGCCCAGTTCTTCATCGCCGCTGCTACTAACTCCGCTACTTTGCGATCGATGCGATTACCGATATGCGTTGCTTCCTGCAATTGTCTAAATACTTCCTTACTTAAGTATTTATGCATTTTCTCTTTGTCAAATACATTAATACCATAAAAGTCACTCACCTTACTCGAAGGTGCAATAACAACGATGGGTTTACGATTGCTGCTGTTTTCCAGAGCGCGGAAGCGAAGAATAGCCATGTGATGATTAAATTTTTGTGTTATACTGTTTATTTCTGTTTTTGTTTCGATTTTTCAGAGAATATTCCTCCAAAACACCCGAACGAGCGCAAAGGTATACGAATTTAGGGGGGTGAGGCAAGAAAAATGTAGTTTTTTTCAACAAGACCCCTATTAAATTAGGGGGTACGCAGGAAATTATTGGTTTTTATTGACTTTTACGCGCGATAATGAGAGAAATTGGCAAATTGGCAAATTGGCAAATTGGCGAGTTGGTGTCCCGATAGCTATCGGGATGGTTAATTTGCTGCGCTTTGATGTTGAAGCAACGCCGAATACTTCATGGCTGCGCCCAGAAGTCTGTGCAACGCACTGTACTTCTGGGGTAAATTGGCTACGCGGTGAGGAATTGCTTCGCCCTGCAGTTGGAGCGTAATTCTTTAATTAAAGTATTGTGAAATACTTAAAAGTAGAGAAATGAATTAAAATGGATTTACAAAAAAAAATCATAATAAATCATGACCATCATAAACAATCAGTGTTCCATCCATGAAAAATACCTACTGGATTCTATGAATCTTGAGGTCGGTGACGGGATTTACGATAAGGGGAACTTTTTCTACTGAAACGGATGATGTATCTAATCCAAAAGCTTTTTCTTCGGGTAAGGCACCGCGTTTAAGCAAGAAATACATATCCATGATGATCTTTTGCATCCACGGAAGTTCATTATCGACACTTAAAAACTTCTCCATCACCACGAATCTAAAGTCGCCAGTGAGACCTCTATTTCCGAGAGAAGGGTAACGACTTACGATATCCACTTCTTTATTACGAACGAGTTCTTCTACCACATGACGGAACATAATGTTGATACGGGGATCGATACGGAAACCGATTTTAAAATCGACACGTATCAATTTACCTTTCATGATTTGGGTAACTTTATACTCGAGAGTATATGGTTCATCCAACACATCCACATGTACAAACCAATAAATATCGGCACGCTTAGGTTGTTTGTATAAAATGGAATAGACTACTTTCTCTTCGATCTCATTGGCATAATTAGCACTTGTTAAATAAACGAGATGGGTTGAATACTTCGGGATGGATGTATCTTCACTTAACTTTTCAAGCAGCGGAAGAAACTCATCTACCTTAACAAATTCCACTAAACTATTTCTAATTTTTCTGGAATAGTACAAGACAATCATCACCGTAATTAAAATACTTGCTATTAATAGTGTTACCCAACCACCATGAGTAAACTTATCCAAATTCGCGATGAGGAAAGCAATTTCGATGATCATATAGAATGGAAAAAGAAGATAGGCCATCCATTTTGGATAATTGTAAATCAACAAATAATTCGTCAACAAAATAGTGGTCATAATAAAAGTGGTAACGATGGCTAAGCCATACGCAGCTTCCATCCTCGATGACTCCCCAAAATACAATACTACGATAACACAACCTACGTATAAAAGCCAGTTGATAGAAGGAATGTATAATTGACCGCGTACATCACTTGGATAAATCACTTTTACTTTTGGCCAAAAATTAAGTCGAATGGCTTCATTAATCAAGGTAAATGATCCACTAATTAAAGCTTGCGAAGCGATCACGGCTGCAGCCGTCGCAATTGCAATTCCAAAGGGAAGAAACCAATCCGACATGATGGAATAAAAAGGATTGGAGCCATTCAACATTTCTCCATGATGCTCGATCAGATAAGCTCCTTGCCCGAAATAATTCAAGAGCAAACATATTTTTACAAAACCCCAGGAAATACGTATATTTTCACGTCCGCAATGTCCTAAGTCGCTATACAATGCTTCTCCTCCTGTGGTACAAAGAAAGACGGCACCCAAGAGCCAGAATCCTCCTGGATGTAGAACTAATAAATCATACGCATAGACAGGATTGATTGCACGAAAGATGGTCCAGTCGTGGTTAATACTTATGGCACCCAGAATTCCCAACATCGAAAACCAAATTAACATAACAGGACCAAAAAATTTACCGACGAGGTTGGTACCAAAACGTTGTATGATAAAGAGTCCGGTGATAATTCCAATAACAATTGGAATGATGGGAATATCAGGTTGAATAGCTTGTAATCCCTCTATGGCCGAAGCCACGGAGATGGGAGGTGTAATAATACTATCTGCCAATAAAGTGGCGCCTCCAATTATTGCAGGAAAAACCAGCCAGGGAGTCTTTTTTCTTCTTACAAGTGCATAAAGGGAGAATATTCCACCTTCCCCTTTATTATCGGCGCGAAGGGTAATGATCACATACTTAATGGTGGTTTGAAAAGTCAACGTCCAAAAAACACAAGAGATCCCTCCAAGTATAACTGATTGATCAATAATACCTAGACCCACAATTGATTTCATCACATAAAGCGGCGAGGTACCGATATCACCGTAAATGATTCCGAGGGTTACTAATAAACCAGCGGCGGTGATTTTATTGTGGGAGGAGGATGAGCTCACGGGGTATACGGGTGGCAAAAGTAAGTTTATTGGTTCAAGAACAAAGGAAATGGGTGGAAAATATTTTGGGGGGAGTTGGCAAATTGCAAATTGGCAGATTGGCAAATTGCTGCGACAAGATGCCTGTGCAACGCGCCGTACTTTTGGATTGTTGCGAGGCTAAGCCCAGAAGTCTGAACGCAGTTCTGTACTTCTGGGGTGTCGCGAGGCTTCGCGAAGGTTAGTTGGTGGATTAGTGGTCGCGAAGCCTCGCGAGGTGGGTTGGTGGATTGGAGGATTGCTTTGCTTTGTTGTTGGAAACTGCTTGCTAGCTTTGCTCCGCTGACCGCATGTCGCTGAAGCTTTAGCGGAGGCACAAGCTTCAGCGAAAGCTTTGCTCTGCTGAAGCTATGCGAAAGCGATGCGATGTAGACAGGCGAAGTGGAATACTACGGGTATGACGTAATGCTTCGCGATATGTATAAATGGAATAATAACGCAGAGCTTTTTGATGGCATCTTGATGGCTTCTCGAAGTTTCACCATTTAGCCGAACTAGATCATCGATATCAAATAAATGTAAACTTTTAGAAATTAGTTTTTCCGGTTGGATGAATCTCTATATTTGATAATCTAAACTTAAAACTTTATTCCATGAAAACTTTCTTTACAAATATCAGTTTCTTCGTATTCTTTACTTTGAGCTTAACCCAATCCCAAGCTGCTGATTATTATTGGGTGGGTGGAACAGGTACTTGGGATGATTTTGCGAATCATTGGGCAACTACCAGTGGCGGAACCACTTTTCATGCTAGCATCCCTAGTGATTCTGACGATGTGTTTTTTGATATGAATTCGGCACAAGCTAACGATACAATCTATTTTATTGTTACTCAAAACTACGTACATCACTTTTGGATGGATCCTAATCTAAATGATGTTTTTTTCGATGTCTTACCTCCTATCACGTATGCTGAAATTATTGTGTCTGGCAATCTACATTTGGGTGGCAATTGTAACTGGGTACATAATTGGATAAGTATTATTATGAGTCCTGCATCTCAATCCGCTACCATCTATGCACCACTAACAACATTTGCTACCCTTGCGGCTTATGGTCCAAGCACCATCGATATGTTAAGTAATTTAAATATTTATGGGTACCTGCAAATCGAATATAGCAACATGCTTTTCAAGACCAATGATTTTGATTTAGTATGTGGTCAAATTGCTGATGGTGCTGCAGGAGTTAATCGCGTTATTGATTTAGGTAAATCGACAATGCAAGTTGGATCTGACATCATGATTCCATTAATTGCTGACAGCGCACATATAATTTTTAAAGGAATGGGATTAATTGGAGTGCCCATCGAAGCTAAAAAACTCACTATAGATACCACTGCCTACACTAACGGGACTATACTATCACCTTTAAAAGTGGATGAAATGCTTATCTATGGTCAGTTTAATAGTCAAACTAATGATACTATTCGAAAATTGTCGATTTTCTATTCTTGCAATTTTGATGGATCCCTTGTTTGCGACACATTGATTCTTGCCAACCCCTATGAATTTTTTCATTTTAATTCAGCCGTTGTCAATAATTACATGACGACTATTTCATCTCCTGGAAATCAGATTTATGTTGGGAGCAATATTCCCACCACGTTATTAGTCAACATGGATACGGTTTGTTTAGATTTCATGGATCTCGAAAATGTTACCACCTTGGGATCCGCAGTATATTATGCAGGCGTTTTCTCTAATGATGAAGGTGGCAATTCGGGATGGACATTCACCTCTTGCTCTCCAACCATTACCGATGTTTGGCCGGGTGATGTAAACAACGATTTAATTGTAGATAATATCGATTTACTTTTGATTGGATCGGGTAATAATTTCACAGGAGATATTCGTGATAGTGTTTCAATTCTTTACATCGGACATCCATCAGTAGATTGGACAACAACGTATGCGAATTTGGTAAACATGAAACATGGAGATTGCAATGGAGATGGTGTTATTTTTACGGATGATACCTTGGCTATCTCACAAAATTATGGACTCACCCATCCTGCTATTCATGATGATCAGAATGCAAATAGACACTCTACTACTTCATCAACTCAATCACTAGCGAGAGAAAACTTTCCTGAATTTCCACAATCCGGAATTGGCGCTCCACTTTCATTTGACAATATAGGAAGTGTATTAACTCCGGGTGCTTCGTATGCATTGCCCATTCATTATGGAACCCCTGGCGGCATTGGTGATATGTTGTATGGAATTGCCTTCTCGGTGAATTACGACATCAATCAAATTGATCCAAGCAGTGTCAAATTAACGTATGCGCCTTGTTGGTTAGCAGACACATCAGAGATGTTAAGAATAGAAAGGAATGATATAGCACTTGGTAAAATTGCGGGGGTGCTTACCCGTTATGACCAACAAGATATGGTGGGTAGTGGAGAAATTGCTGTTTTAGAATTCACGGTGAATCCGGGAGCTAGTGGAAACATTCAATTTGATTTTAGCAGAACCTTAGCTTTACTCAGCAATCAATCGCAAATACTATTGCAAACGAGTCCGGCCGTATTTAGTGTGGTAACAGGAATCGATGAGCCCACAACAGAACGTTACAGCATTTCGCCAAATCCTTCGCAAGGAATTATCAATATTCGTCAATCGGGAAAACTTTCAGATGCCACCCTTCGAATTTTTGATACCATGGGTCGATTGATGGATTCAGAAACAAAAATAAATTCAAGTGCAACTACTTCGCTTGATCTTTCCCACTTAACTAAAGGAATTTATTTTTTAGAAATCATTAGCGAGGAAGGGAGAGAGACGGAGCGGGTGGTGTTGGATTAAATTGCAATCCCGATAGCTATCGGGAGGTAAGTTGGTAAATTGGTAAATTGCTACGCTTTGATGTGGAACCTGCCTACCGGCTTTGCTCCGCTGACCGCATGTCGCTGAAGCTTTAGCGGAGGCACAAGCTTCAGCTAAAGCGATGCAGGCAGGCGAAGTGGAATACTGCAGGGGTAATCCCGATTTCGTTCGGCTGAGCTCACGCCGAAGTCTATCGGGAGGTAAATTGCTTCGCCCTGCTGTTAGAGCGGAACCCAGAAGTTGTAGTGGAACCCAAATGTTGTAGTTGAACCTAGTAGTTGAGCGAAATGAAATACTAGCTGGACGCTAAAGCTAGAAAGGATGCCGAATTTAATATTGGCAATCATTTTTATAATATCGACAAATACTACAGTATAGTTAAGAATTGATTTATTCTTTCCATCATTAATTCAAATTGGGGTTGTCCATTATAATATAGAGCCGAGGTATTTCGGAACCGAATAGAAAACCTTTCGAGTTGATTTGGATCTGAGAATTGAAAAGCTCTATTTTCCGAAATAGGAATATTAAAATCTACAATAGGAAAACGAGCTTTCTTATGATCATGATATTCTTGCGTACCAATAAATTTTATTACACTTTCGTTTCCAAGTAAACAATAGACATCATAATATTGTCTCATCAAATTAGGTCGTTCAACTCTTGATTCTTGTTCCTTTCTAAATTTTGTTGTAATTGTTTGCAGCTTTTCTACCAATGTGTAGCCAGGGTGATAACAAGGTATTTCGATGGCTCTATTATTTATAACATCAACTCCATTTGTTGCGAATGCTTTATCAAAAGCCCATGAACTTATCTCCATAGGCGAATTTGGAGTTATGGTATCAAAACCAACTTCTAATAAAACTCCTTCTTTTACTCCTGGTACATTTGAAAGACTACTTGGATAAAACAATCGAAGTCCACCACTATTATAAGTTTGTTCATTATCAAAATTCGTATCTCGCTCAATGGCTAAAATTCCATCTATTTTTATTTCTTGCGCCAACCATTCATAATAATCTTTACGCGATTGCTTATGACTTGATTTATTTTTACTTGGATTTGTTTCCACATTTAAAAATGGAGGTGGTTTAATATGTATGTCAATATCTTCTGAAAATCGATCAATAATTTTAAATCCTTTCGAAAGAGAAGTACCTCCTTTCAATTCAAAAATAAATCCTTACTCTTTCAAACCAAACAAAACATGCATGATCCAATAATCCTTTTCAATCAACTGAGGAATAATTCCGGTTTCACTTGAAACGATTTCGATGAGTTGCGGAAACTCAGGATGATTATGCAGGAAATCAAGCGGCATTTATATTGTGTAGTTGTTTAAAATGAAGATTGAAAAATGATTTTGTTTTCACATTCGCATATTCCTTCACAGCAAACCTTAATTTTTTTCAAATCCATCGTTTCCATTTTTGCTGAAACTTTGCTCAAAACTAATTATGGATCTTCCGCTAATGTATTAAGGTTATTTACCAAATCAACGAGTAAGAATTCAGCAGTTGCTTTTTTAGGGAAACGATGTTTAGATTGAAATAAAAATACTTTTCCTCCCAATTGAAATTCACCATGCCGCTTGTGATTATAGACGACTCGAGTATTATATAGTTGGGTAGTTCCTACACCAAGACTGTTATAATCATTGGGAGAAGTCAAAAGAAATGAATCTTCTTTTAAAAAACTACGCACTAAAGCTTCTTCATTGGGAGGCATACTACCAAAAACACTTTCTGTAGGGCAATAGTAAAGTCCAGAAGAAAGCTTATGCAAAGTACCATCCTCTACCAAAAGTGCCAAATGCCGATCCACAGCTTTTGACCATTCCATTAAATCGGAACGGCGATAGACCTCACCACTTTTAAGATGCTTTTTTAGATCGTTAATTTTGGACATTTCTTTTTCCTTCTACACAAAGTTAGCTAAAGAGGATTCATTTTGCAAGTATTTTTATTGAAAATTCATGCAAAATTATATGTATTTATCTGAATATAAACTATTTAAAAAATAAAATGATGAATAATAATATACTACTTAAAATAAGTCAAAGCGAGAAACTTACTAATTAGTGCAAGAAAAAGGACCAAAATGATTTACCATAGTTCTATCCATTAAATAAGAAAGGCTACCAAAATGGTAGCCTTTTCTCTCTGTAGCGGGGATAGTCGAGAAGCATCGCGATCGAACCTATTTCCGTCGCGGAGTAAATGACCCCAACGAAAAAGCCGACACTTTCGCATCGGCTTTCCTTAGTAGCGGGGACCTTCTTTCGTTAAAACTTCAGAAGGCACGTAGTCAATCAAGATTTAATTCCAACCTATGTCGCCTTTAGCGGATATGTACTAACGAAAAAGCCGACACTTTCGCATCGGCTTTCCTTAGTAGCGGGGACCTTCTTTCGTTAAAACTTCAGAAGGCACGTAGTCAATCAAGATTTAATTCCAACCTATGTCCGCCTTAGCGGATATGTGCCCCAACGAAAAAGCCGACACTTTCGCATCGGCTTTCCTCAAGTAGCGGGGATAGGACTCGAACCTACGGCCTTTGGGTTATGAGCCCAACGAGCTACCTCTGCTCCACCCCGCAATATATTTTTATGTTAAAGAACAGTCTAATTTAATATTTCCCCTTAGCGGGGGTGCAAAGTTAAGAAATCCAGCCACAACTCCAAGACTCGCATCTATTATTTTTATTAATAGATTACAAATGAATAAATTATATGGAATTATGAAAGAATTTATTAATCAATATCTGACTAGTTCAACTTAGAAATGTGCTTTATTTCCTCAAAATTTAAGGGCATAAAGTATTGTATCTTGATAGGAGTATATAAAAGCCGACAGGTTAACTACTAAAGTTTGCTTCAATCAAAATACCTCAAAAATACCCAATGAAAAAAAGGTTTCCGTGCTCAAATCGGCAACGAATACACTTCAACTCGAGGAATCGCTGCATTACTCATCATGTAGTAGAGCTTGTTGCGACCAAATTTAATTCCTGAGCCAAACGCACTCGATGGTAGAGTGACAGTACTGATGATACCTGCTTTATCCAAAAATTGAATACCTGTAGCTGTCACATTTCCAAAGAAACGACCTTTATTAAATTTCACAATTTGGAAAGAACCTGCGAGTGGTTGCTTTTCATAGAGCGGAACCAATTGCGCATTTGCAATTTCATATTTGTATAAACTGATTTCTCTGTTGCTCGTACCAGGAATGTTGTTGATCAATCCCAAATAAAGTGTATCCCCTGACTTATCTAAATAGACAGAAGCAGAGCTTGCCATAAATTGTGTATAGGTAGCCTGACGAAAATACAGTGTATCTAAATTCGTCGTTCCTTTTGCTAATCCAACATAGGTAGTATCGTTACTACTATTTACAAATCCAGTGTACATGTTTGATTGAACATTATACGGCCACGTACTCCATGATTCATCATACCAATGATCCCATGCAATTGGTTCACTAAATTCTTGTGTGGCTACAAACTGTGCTTCATCATTCCAATTTTGATGTTGGAAAGGAAATAAACTAATTCCACTAATATATCGGATCAAAAATCGATCAAGAAACTCATATTGATATTGAGGTAACATCCCAGTAAAAGTTTTTGAAACACTTGTGTTAAAACCAAAGACATTTCCTACCGTTGTTAATTCACCTGTTGGAGGCACATACCACTGTACTAAAAACTGCGGATGGTTAAATGAAATTTTAATTGTGTTTACTTGATTATTTGGAAAAGTAACATGGTCAAAAGAACGAGTCACTATTCCGTTTGCATGATTTGAACAGAGATAATAAGTTATCGATTTGAAAGTATTTTGGTTATTCATGATGATACGAGTACTATCCATGTAATCGTCGATATACTGTAACCATAAATCGGGGTACGCAACAGGTTCCGTATTAATAAATGCCGCTTCGAAGCTAAAGCCATTTAATGCGGTAACCAATGTGGATGAATTTAAGGCAATAATTGAATCAGGTGAGTTCACCTGAGTTATATTGTTATCGTCAGCCGTTTCATCTTTTTTACACGCAATGACGAACAATGAAAAGCAGAAAAATGTTAAGATATAATTTTTCATAAATCTATATTTTGACGTACAAGATACAAAAAATAGTTAATACCAAACAAATTGTTCACAACCATTAATACACATTCACTTCCGGATTTATCTCCACCCCAAACTTTTCGAAAACGCTTTTTTTGATATCCAGTGCTAATTGATAAACTTCCTTGTCCGTTGCTCCGCCGTAGTTGACTAAGACTAAAGTTTGGTCCTTGTGTGAGCCAGTATGTCCTACTATTTTTCCCTTCCATTCACATTGCTCAATCATCCAACCTGCCGCTAATTTCATTCCGCCTGTGCTCGTCGGATAGGCGACAACGTTAGGATGCTGAAGTTTTCTGCATTCATACTGTTCAAAATTTACTTCTGGATCCAAATATTCACGCTCATTGTTAGTCAGGAAAGAGTTTTTTTAAAAAAATGAAATTAAAGTTCAACGAACTAAGAAATATTGATGGAGTAATGTATACTGCGACCACCGCCTTGTGGCAACAGAACATTCATTTCAGCAAGTTGTTGAAGATCGCGTGTAGCAGTTGCTTTTGAGACCTTTGTTATTGATATATACTTTCTTGCCGTCATACCACCTTTGAAACCTTGAGGTACGGCTTCTAACATTTTTCTCACCACTTTTAATTGTCGTTCATTCAGTTTTTCTTTATAGCGATCAAAGAAACGCGTTTTTGCAAGAGTCAATTCAATCATCTCGCGTGCTTGTATTTGCGCATCAAGTATCGTATGAATAAAATACTCAATCCAAGACGTTATCTCATTGCTTCGCTGTGCTCTTTCAAGTTCTTGATAGTACTGTTTCTTTCTCTTTTCTATTGTTTGAGACAAACTGAGTACAACAGGCCTCCCAATAGTCTGGGATAATGCTTTTTCAGCAATAGCCCGCCCTATCCTGCCATTGCCATCTTCAAACGGATGAATTGATTCAAAATACAAATGCGCAACAGCAGAACGCAATGGTGCACTTTTTATCTCCAATTTTTTGCCTGGAGCAGTATCATTGAACCATTTTATAAATCCTTTCATCAGCTTAGGGACGTTGGAGGAGGGAGGAGCTTCAAAGTGTATCTTTTCCTTACCAAGTGTACCTGAAACAACTTGCATAGGCTCTGTATGTTTTCGCCAAGCGCCTGTTTTTAGATGTGTGGTCGATTGCAAGAGCATCCTATTCCACTCAAACAAAATTTCTTCGTTTAAGGGAGATTCAAATGTATTTCGCACGGCAACCATCAATTGCCCTATGCCTTGGGCTCTTTTATCTTTAACGTTTTCCGTTTTGTGATTTAACCCGAGATTGTTACGTATTGAAGAAAGCACATCGGGTCTGCTTAAAAATTCACCTTCGATTTCTGAAGTCTTAATTGCCTCTGCTACCATTAACTGGAGCATGGCATCCATTTGCAGTTTATCAGACATTGCCTTTAGCATGCCAGTAATATGAGCTATTTCTTCATTAAATGAAGCTAATGCATCTTCAACTTGAGTACTCTTAAGATTGTAGCTGAACTTAGGCCAATCTGACTGTTGCCAATTATATTTCATGAGCCGATTAAACGAATTATTCGGCTCAAATATAACAAAAAAAAGAGCCGAATGGGTAAGATATTTGGCTCATTAGTTATTAAGTTAGATTTATACAATCATGTAGTTCCTGTTGGCTATTTACCGGTCAACGTTCCCGATAGCTATCGCATAGGCGTCAGGCTAAGAAGGAATTTTTTAGGGGAAATTAACAGTATTTTCACTCTTAAAGATTATAGTTTTTTTTAAAAAATATTTGCCTTGTCATGCATCTAAAAGAATTTATTGATTGGTACTGATGAGCCCGCCTTCCATAAAATTGGATTTCATCCACTTTTATGGAAGGCGGGCTCTATGAAGGGGGGTGAATTCCTGTAGAGACGCCATTAATGGCATCTCTACATATTGGATGTTAGTCGAGAGACTTCACACCTGCCTGCATGATCGCTTTTGCTGTAGCTTGTGCCTCCGCTAAAGCTTGTGCCTCCGCTAAAGCTTCAGCGACACGCGGTCAGCGACACGCGGTCAGCGGAGCAAAGCAGGCAGGATCAATACCAACTGCAAATTGTTGCTAAACCTTTAATTTAGCCTGACGCTAATGCGATAACTATCTGGATTAGGCTTTAACTTAGAAGCTAGAATCTAGAATCTAGAAATTCAATGCGGAGAAAAATCATTATCCACCAACCATCTAATGCGTATAAAAAGACTAATAAATATTTACCTCCGGATTTATCTCCACCCCAAACTTTTCAAAAACGCTTTTTTAATGTCCAGTGCTAATTGATAAACTTCCTTGCCCGTTGCTCCACCGTAGTTGACTAAAACCAACGCTTGGTCTTTATGCGAGCCCGTATGCCCTACCACTTTTCCCTTCCATCCACATTGCTCAATCATCCATCCTGCTGCCAATTTCATGCTTCCAGATGATGTCGGATAGGCGACAACGTTAGGATGCTGTTGTTTAATACTTTCAAACTGTTCAATACCTACCTCTGGATTTTTGAAAAAACTTCCGGAGTTGCCTAAAATTTTAGGGTCGGGTAATTTGCTTTGACGAATGCTGATGACGGCGTTGCTCACCTCTTTTACCGTAGGAGAAAGGACACCGCGCCGCTAATTCTTGCGAGATGGCTCCATAACTTGTATTTAATTGGGGATGTTTTGTGAGTCGGAATGAAACGGAAGTGATAAAAAATTGATTCTTTAATTCATTCTTAAAAACGCTTTCACGATATCCGAATTTGCAGTCGGCGGACGTGAATTTTTGAATTTCTAAGGTAGACAAATTCATCGCTTCCAATTCATGAAATGAATCTTTTAACTCCACCCCATAAGCTCCAATATTTTGCATAGGCCCTGCTCCTACACTACCTGGAATCAAGCTCAAATTTTCAATTCCGCCAAATCCTTTCTCTACCGCCCACATCACAAATTGATGCCATACTTCACCCGCTCCCACCTGAACATAAATATGCTCTTCGTCTTCCTTTTTAATTTCAATTCCCTTCAATCGATTTAACAACACAACACCTTTCACGGGTTGGGTAAATAAAATATTACTTCCTCCTCCTAAAATCAATTTCGATTCCTCTTTTAACGATTCATCTTGCAAAATTTCACGAAGTTCATCCACCGTTTCGATGGTCAACAGCCAATCGGCTTTCACATCTATTCCAAATGTATTGTAAGGCTGAAGAGAACTGTTTTCTTTTTTAATCATGGTAGATGGAATCACAATTGCAATAGTTATCGAACTAAATTCAACATTAGTAATTATACTTATCCTCCCAACGCAACTTCAGAAAGTTGCGAATTTCTTTTTCACGCGCATTATCACTCGGCTCGTAGAACTTCATTCCCTTCAATGGATCGGGCAAATACTCTTGTTTCGAAAAATTCATTTCGAAATCGTGTGCATAACGGTATCCAGTACCGTAATCTAAGTCTTTCATCAACTTCGTAGGTGCATTCCTCAAGTGCAATGGAACGGGTGCGTCGCCATGTTCCTTCGCGGCTTTTGAGCATTCTTTAATGCCATATAACTGGCATTACTTTTTGCAGAGGTTGCCAAATACGTAACTGCATGGGCAAGGTTGATGGTACATTCGGGATAGCCAATCATCTCCACGGCTTGAAAACAAGCCAACGCAATGAGCAAGGCATTGGGGTTAGCATTTCCAATATCTTCAGAAGCCAACACCACCATTCTCCTTGCAATAAATTTGGGATCTTCACCTCCATCTACCATTCGAGCCAACCAATACAATGCCGCATTGGGATCCGATCCACGAATGGATTTAATGAATGCTGAAATAATATCGTAATGTTGTTCACCGCCTTTATCGTATGCAGCGATGCGTTGTTGTGCAATGCGCATCACCATTTCATCGGTGATGATAACAGGGTCTCCGCTCGAATAATTAATGACGAGTTCCAATAAATTTAAGAGCTTCCGTGCATCTCCTCCTGAAAGACCGTACAAAGCCGTTTTCTCTTTGATTTCTACTTTTCTCTCTTTTAAAAATTCATCTTTTTGCAAAGCTCTTTCCACCAATAAATCCAAGTCTTCTTCACGCAAAGTCTCTAAAATATACACTTGACTTCGCGATAATAAAGGTCTTATTACTTCAAAGGATGGATTCTCAGTTGTAGCACCAATCAATGTAATGATTCCTTGTTCTACAGCGGCTAATAAAGAATCTTGCTGTGATTTATTGAAACGATGGATCTCATCAATAAATAATACGGACTTTCCTTTTCCTTTGCACTAGCAATAACATCGCGAATATCTTTCACGCCTGCATTAATAGCACTCAAGGAAAACATGGGTAAGCCTAAATCTTTTGCTAAGATGGACGCCAATGTTGTTTTACCAGTACCGGGAGGTCCCCAAAAGATAATAGAAGGTAAATTTCTGTTTGATGAAAGTCGTTTCAAAACACCATCATCGCCGGTTAAATGTTTTTGTCCAACAACATCATTGATGGTGATGGGACGCATGCGTTCGGCGAGAGGTATCGCATCATTCATCATGGAAGACTGCTGTCTTTGGCAATGCCTTTAATGGTAAACTCAACACGATTATTGGTCTCGTGATCTTCTTCGATACACAAAAGTCCATTCACACATCGATTCAGCAATTTCGTTTCGCCATATCCTTTCGCGGTAAGTCGGGAAGCTTTTACACCTTGACTCACCAAATAGGAAACCACTAACTCTGCGCGTTGTTGAGTTAGGTAATTATTTTCTGCATCGCTTCCTCGAGAATCCGTAAAAGCGCCTATTTCCACACTAACTCTTGGATTATCATTTAAGAAAGTCAACAAACGTTGCATGGCATCACCCGAAGTCAACTTCAATTCAAACGTTTTCTTCTTAAAACTGATTCCTTGCCAAATGGTAGGTTTATCTAAAATGATTTTACGAAGTTCGATGGGATGATCTAACACTTCAGAAAATTTAATTCCGACGGTGCTCACCTCCGAATTGATTAAGAAATAATCGGGATGATCAATCGTAAATTTGTAACTCCTTTCGGGATGCAACTCCAATTTAAGTCCGCCCGCAGAATTAGTAGTATAGGCTTTTAACAATTTCCCTTTTGAAAACACTTTTACTTCTGCATTTGAAACAGGTGATTTAGATTTACTATCGCTCACCTTCATCGCAAGAATTAATTGAGGAGGATGTTTTTCAAAACTATAAATTTTATCAACCAATCCATTTCGAGAAGAAGAGAAATAACCATTCACTCCTGTAGAATCCATGATAAAACTAAAATCGTCATGCGAAGAATTAATGGGCGCACCCAAATTCAACGGAGCGTCCCAACCACCGTTATAGTAATTTGATTCATAAATATCGAGTCCACCTACTCCTTTATGACCATCAGAAGAAAAATAAAGAATAGAATCTGAAAACATAAATGGAAACAACTCATTCCCTTCTGTGTTCACCTTTGGACCCAAGTTAATCGGGCTACTCCATCTTTCACCGCCCTCCCAATTGACCATGTACAAATCGGATCCGCCATAACCCCAAGGCATATCCGAAGAAAAAATCATCGAAGTACCCGACACACTCAAGGCAGGATGTCCCATAGAATTATCGTCACTATTAAAATACATGGGGCCTTTCACGATCCATTCTCCGTCCTTCGCATCAGCACGGAAAATTTTCAGCACATTTACATTCTTACTATTTTTTTCGGCGCGGTTACTCACATAATTATTTCGAGTGAAGTACATGGTTGAAAAATCCTTCGAAAAAACAACAGGCCCTTCATTAAATTTCCCATTCACTTCACCTCGCAATGGTTCTGGTTCCATCCAATTTCCACGATCGGTCTTCTTGATATAAAACAAATCTAAAAACCGTTTTCCTGTTCCATCAGAAGTTGTTTTACTCAAGCCTTTCTCCATGCGATCGGAAAGAAAGACGATGCCTTGACGATAAAATGCAGGACTGAAAAAATTATCGCTGGGGGTATTAAACTTCAAAACAGAAACGGTATAAAGGTAGTATCCCTATAAAATTCTGCAATACTATCGCACGATTCCAACATACGCTGTGCGCGAAAATCCGTTTTATTTAAATTAATGTAATTCGTTAAACTTTGCTTTGCGCCTTCATAATTTCCATTCTTCATCATGGCTTCTGCAATGAAGAGTCCCCACTCTACTTTTGGATTCGGAAGCTTCAGTGCTCGCTGGTACCAAAATTCAGTTTTTACTGGATTTCCCATTTGGCGATAACAATCGGCAATATTGATGATGGCATCTCGATCTGCTTTTTTACCTAAAACATATTCGTATTCCTTGGCAGCCGAGGCATAAGCAAACTGCTCATAATATTCATTAGCCGTTCTTAAATGCACACTTACACAACCTTGCATTGCATAGATACATGTCAGAATAAAAAAATGAAAGAATACTTTAGTATGTCTCATTAGAAGTAGCGCGGTGATTTCATTTTAGTAACTTCAAATCCAAAATCATAACCAATCATGATTTCATGTGAACCTGAATTATAATTTCCCAACTCTCCAAGTGTATAATCATAAGAATATCCAAATCTAAATTTTCTGTTAATCTGATATTCCAATAAAACAACAAGAGCTTCATCAGATCGATACGAAGCTCCGATCCAGAAAATATCATTGATCAGCATATTCAAATTTACATCAAACTGTACAGGTGCATTGGCTTCATAACGTATCAAAGCTGATGGTTTAAATTTAATTTCACCTTCAGTTTCTATGATACCACCTACGGTAGCAAAAAATCGTCGTGATTGCTTATGCACAGGAACGTTTGATTCAAGAGAAGCACTTTCATTCGGATTATAACTAACAAGAAAAGGAGCGGATAATCCAGCATAAAATAGTTCGCGATAATAATAAGCACCTAAACCTGCATTGGGAAGTAAATTACTAAAAGTATTAAATTCAAAAACTTTATCACCTGGATCCCAATAAGTCAACTTCACCACTTCAGAGCTAAAATTACTTACGCCTGCTTGCAATCCCACACTTAACTTACCCATTCCCACAGGAAGATGATAAGATAGCATCGAATATAAATCCGTTTGCTTGGTCACTCCAATTTTATCTTGTTGCAATAATGCACCTAGGCCTAATTTCTTTTTCTTCAACAAACCATGCACCGAACCACTATACGTTACTGGTGCACCTTCCATACCAACCCACTGCTTTCGATAAAGCAAGGTAGTACTTACATACTCTTTACTTCCCGCATAAGCAGGATTCAGCAACAAGCCATTAAACATATAATGACTCATCAACGGACTTTGCTGTCCATAAAGCTGGATGCAAACGAAGGATGCTAAGCAAAATAATAAAACCTTCTTCATCGTCTTAAATCAAGATAAGAATTAAATATTCGATTGATGTACTTCGCTTTTACAATTACGAAATACGTACCATCCACTAAAGGTTCACCATTGTCATTTACGCCAATCCAATCGTTACGATAACTTTTTTGACTAAAGACTACTTGACCCCAACGATTATAAATAATAATTTCATTATCGGGATATTCTTCTAATCCTTTAATGACTAGGTAATCATTATTACCATCAGCGTTAGGAGAAAAAGCGGTAGGCAATTCAATGCGTGGCAAACAATCTAATGTATCTCTTCGAGTAATGGTAACTACTACTGAATCTCTGCATGATCCATTCACAACAGTCCAAAGGAAAGTGTTTACACCATAACTTAAACCAATAGCTAATGTAGATGCTTTTGAAGTATCGGACACAATTGTACCCGGACTCAAGGCGGTCCAATATCCATAACCAAACTCAGGTCGAGTTGCATTTAGATTCACTTCGTGACCACACACTTTACGATCGATTCCACCAATGGCTTCAATAGCGGTTGTACTTGTAACAATCACTTCACTGGTACTTGAACAGAGTCCGTCGGTAATTGTCCAAGACAAGATATTATCGCCAACACCCAAGTTAGAAATAGTAGAGGTTGCAGACGCAGAATCAGAAAAGACGATAACACTATCTGAAGAAACCACTTGCCAAAATCCAATTCCGATGGTAGGATTATTTGCCGAAAGAGAAGCGATGCTTTGTCCACAAACAACAAGATCAGGACCTGCATCAGCAATCAACTGAGGAGGTTGTGTAAGTGTATACGTTTTACTGGTTGTACAATTTAATGTATCTGTAATAAATACGGTATAAACGCTAGCCGAAAGATTCAATAAATTTTGTGTGATCGCACCATTACTCCACACAAAAGTGTAAGGAGCTGTGCCACCTGTAACGCTTAAAAACAATTCACCATCCGACAATCCAAAACAACTTATATTATCGGGAGGATTATTTTGAGGAATCACAGCATTTACTACAAAAGGTGCAGGTTCTGTGATAGTAATTGTACTTATCACAACACAACCAGCTGCATCTGTAACGGTAAGCGTATACGAACCAATTGTCAATCCAGAAACATTAGGAACGGTATCCGGTAAGTTACTCCAAGAATAAGTTAATGGTAAAGAAACGCCCGAGGCAACTACGTTTATAGATCCATCAGATCCACCATTACATGAAACATTAACAGAATTAATACTTTGTATAGTCGGACCCGTTAAGTTGCTTATATTAGCTATTGAACTTGCCGTACATCCTTTAAAATCAGTAACCGTTACCGTATAACTTCCAGCTATCAAATTAAAAATAGTATCAGCAACACTGGCATTCGACCATAGATAAGAATAACCTGGTACACCACCACTAGCAGCAACAGAAACAAATCCATTAGATTGTCCACAAGCTGCATTTTGCAATACCGGAAAAGAAATTTGTATGGGGCTTGGTTGACTTACGGTATACGTTTGCGTTGAGGTACATCCTCGATCATCTGTTACAATTACGGTATAAGATCCAGCGAATAATGAATCAACATCTTGAGTAGTTTGACTGGTATTAATCCATGTGTACAAATAAGGACTAACACCACCTATAACATCCAAATCAATAAAACCATTATCGCCTCCATTACAATTGACACTATCGATGGAAATCAATGCTATAACTGGAACTCCTGTATTTGCTATTGAAATGCTAGTATCGTAAGTACATAAAGCTGCATCGGTTACAGTAACGGTATATGTTCCTGTATTAATTGATGAAATATTTGATGATCCATTTCCATTTGACCATAAATATGAAAAATTAGGAGTTCCTCCCGAAGCAAGCGCGGTAATAATTCCATTTGCAACATCACAACTTGGAGAGGTGACGGTAAAGGCAACTTGAATCAAATCAGGTTGCGTGATCGTATCTGTAAATGTAGTAATACAATTATTATCATCGGTTACTGTAAGCGTATAAATTCCAGAAGGAGCATTCGTTAAATCCTGATTTGTTGTTCCATCGCTCCATAAATAATCAAATGGGAAACTTCCAAATAACACATCAACATCAATACTACCATCATTACTGCTTGGACAAGTAACTGGAATCATGTTTACTAAATCTACAACGGGTCCATTTTGATTGTTTACAATTATTGTTTGTTGGAGAGTACAAAGATTAAAATCAGTAACAGTTACCGTATACGAACCTGCAGCAAGATTTTGAATAGAATCAATGGTAGCTCCGGTTGACCATAAATATTGATAACCGGGTGAACCACCACTCACCGATACTAAAATAGAACCATTGGAACTTCCACAACTTGCATCAACAACCGTTGACACTAAGATAAGTTCAGTAGGTTCATTCACGAATACTCCTAAAGTATCCTTACATCCGGCACTATCAGTTACAATAGTGAATAATTTCCTGCAATAATTCCTGAAATATCTTGAGTAGTTTGACCTGATGACCATGCATACGATAAAGCGCCAGAACCTCCTGTGATATTTACTGTAACAGCACCTATTGAACCTCCAAAACAATTCACATTAGTCACTTGATTGGTAGTTGCACTGGGTGAAGCAATAGAATTTACATTAACAGAAGAAGAACTTGTGCAGAAATTTTGATCGGTCACCGTTACCGTATAACTTCCAAATGATAGTGAAGAAATAGTTGATGTTGTTGCTGTATTCGACCATAAATAACTCAACGTCCCTGTACCTCCACTTGCAATAACAGTAGCGGATCCATTTACTTGTTCACAGTAAGATGGAGTTGAAGACAGCTGTAAAGTGATTGCTGCAGGTTGCGTTAAATTGAAAGATTGGGAAGTAATACAACCTAGTCCATCACTAACGATAACCGTATACGTTCCTGCTGAAAGGGAATCTGCTGTTAATCCGGTATCTCCATTCGACCAAAGAATTGTATATGGAGTTTGTCCTGATGTAATGGTGATGGTTAAACTTCCATCATTTCCTCCGAAACAACTTGGTAAAGTTTGATTTTGCAATTGAATAACGGGAGCACCAGAATTAGAAACGGTTATTGAATCAACAATAGAACAATTCAAACTATCTGTAACAGTAACCGAATAATTGCCTGCTAACAAATTCGAAATAGTACTTGTAGTTGCTCCTGTTTCCCACAATAAAGTATAAGGTGAAACGCCTCCACTTGCAGTAACGGTTGCACTCCCGTTTGGCTGATTACAGGTAGCTTGTTGTGTCGTAAAAGACGCGACTATAATTGGATTTTGATTGATGGTAACTGTTAATTGAGAGGTACAACCTCCATCATCAGTTACTATCACTGTATAGGTTCCAGCACTTAAATTAAATCGATCTTCATTGGTATTTCCATCATTCCATAAAATGGTGTAGGGTGATGTCCCTCCACTAATAGTTGTAAAAATTCTACCTGTATTGGCACCAAAGCATCGCACATGACGCAATGAATCAAGTTGAACAGAAGGACCAGGTAATACACCCACAGTGTATGATAAAACAGTATCACATAAACTCGCATCTGAAATAGTGACCGTGTATGTCCCAGGAATTACATTAGAAAGTGTATCACTGGTGACACCGGTATTCCACAAATAATTATATCCTGGTGTAGCACCGCTAACGGTTACCACAATACTACCATTCGCGATACCACACGAAGCATTCGTGATCACAGGAGAAATTGTAAATTCATCTGCTTCGATAATTAAAAAATCAAGGGAGTCAGAACAAAGTGCACTATCCGTAACGATTACTGTATAGGCCCCTGCCACTAATCCTGTAATATCTTGTGTAGTTCCTCCATTCGACCAGTTATAGGTATAAGGCAATGAACCACCCACTACACTAATATCTAAACTTCCAGTAGCATCACCATGACAAACGACATCCGTTTGATTCACTAAAGAGATGACTGGACCATTTGCAAGTGTAACCACTGCATTTCTTCGTCTGGTACATCCATTAAAATCGGTTACAGTAATCGTATATGTTCCAGCAGTAAGATTAATAATTGTTTGTTGTTTGTCCATTACTCCAGAGGAAGTATAAGGACTGGTACCTCCACTTGGATTTACGGTAGCTTGCCCGTTCGCTTGTCCACAAAAAGAAGGCTGCGTGGTAACTGGTGCTGCTAAAAAAGCAGGTTGTGTGATGGTGAATGATTGAGAAACTGTACACGATGCTCCATCAGTAATGGTCACTGTAAAATTTCCAATTTTTAAGTTATTGATAGAAGCAGTGGTTCCGCCGTTCGACTATAATAGGTCAATGTTGGGTTCCACCACTTGCAAAAACTGTAATTACTCCATTACTGTCTCCATTACACAATACATTCGTGATTTGTGAACTATCGATAATGGGAGCAGTTGTTCCAGTAATTACCGTTGAAAAACTTCTCGTGCATAAATTGAAATCAGTTACGGTTACCGTGTAAGTACCTATAGCTATTGCTGTAATTGCATTTGTGGTATTTCCATTCGACCACAAATAACTGTATCCCGATATTCCTCCTGTTGGATTTACTTGAGAGGATCCATTTGCTAACCCACAAGTAGCATTAACATTTGTAAATGAAGCTTGAAGCAAAGTGGGTTCGTTCACAGTAAACGTTCCAGAAGTTGTGCATGTATTTTGATCTGTAACGGTAACGGAATAAGTTCCGATAGATAATGAACTAATATTTTGGGTAGTGGCTCCATTGCTCCATAAAAAGGAATAAGTGGGCACGCCACCAGTGACAGTAATTGTGATTTCACCATCGGAGCCTCCATTACATGTAACACTATCCACCACTGAACTATTTATGGTTGGTAAAGAACCTGAAGTTACAATGCCAACCGATTGACGCGTGCAACCGTTTCCATCTGTAACGGTAACTGTATACGAAGCTGCGGCAAGACCTAAAATAGTTGTAGAAGAAGAACCGGTGCTCCATAAATAAGTGAGTGTTCCTGTACCTCCAGAAGCAGAAACAGTAGCGGTACCATTTGATGATCCACAACTGGTAGGAGTTGTTGAAACAGAAGAAGAAATTGCAGAAGGTTGCCCAACTACTACCGCTCGTTGTCGTGTACAAGAATTAATATCAGTAATAGTTACGGTGTAAATACCAGCGACTAATCCAGTTGGATCTTGAGCTGTAAAACCATTACTCCAGAGATAGGAATAAGTTGGGGTCCCACCAAAAACAGATAAGTTAATGCTTCCATCACTTCCCCCATTGCATAAAGGCTCAGTAACGTTTGCGCTTGTGGTGATTAAATTTGGTTCAGTCAAACTAAACGAAGCAGTCCCTGTACATAAATTACCATCTGTAATGGTTACGGTATACGTTCCAGCTACTAATCCAGAAAGATCTTGTGTAGTAGCAGTATTACTCCACAAATAAGTATAAACAGAATTTCCACCTGAAGGAGTTAAATCAATAGTTCCATCGGATCCACCATTACAGTTTGGTGATGTTAAAACGGCAGTACCTGAAACTTGTGTAGCCTGTGTAACGGTATAGCTAGCCGAAACACTACAACTGTTGATATCAGTTACAGTTACTGTATAAACACCTGCTATTAATGTAGAAATATCTTCACTGCTACTTCCATTACTCCAAGAGTAAGAATAGGTTGGTGTTCCGCCGGTAATGGTAATATTGAGACTGCCATCATTACCACCAAAACATGAGACTGGAGTATTTACTACGTTACTGATGACAGGAGCGTTGGTGGATGTTACACTTGCATTCTGAACAACAGTACAACCATTTGCATCACTAACGGTAACCGTATACGTTCCTGCGGGAATGGAGGTAATGCTTTGTGTTGTTGCTCCTGTATTCCACAAATAAGTATAATTGGGTGTACCTCCGCCCGGCGTGGCTGTAGCGGAACCAGTACTTACTCCACATCCCGATTGAGTGGTGGATGTTGATGCGGTGAGAGTGGAAGGTTGTGATACAACAAAACTCTGTGAACGTGTACAACTGTTATTGTCAGTAACGGTAACTGTATACGTACCAGCAACTAATCCTGTAGGATCTTGATTGGTTTCACCATTGCTCCACAAATAATTGTAGGTTGGTGTTCCTCCACTAACGGTGAGGTCTATACTACCTGTTGCATCACCATTGCATAATACGCTACTCGATGTTGCGGATAATGTAATAATGGTGGGTTGCGTAACTACAAATGAATTCGTATTGACACAAAAATTCTGGTCGGTAACTGTTAACGTGTATGTTCCAGCAATTAAACTACTAATATCTTGTGTATTTGCTCCATTGCTCCATGAATAAGTGTACGTGGGCGTTCCACCCGTTACTGTAATGTCTAAACTACCATTTCCTCCTCCGAAACATGAAACTGGTGTGTTGGTTACAATGGATGATTGTGGTGCACCCGTATTTCCAATCACCACAGAAAATGATTGAGTACATGATGCAAGGTCGGTAACTGTGACCGTATAGGTACCAGCAGCTAATCCAGAAATTACTTGTGATGATGAACCTGTATTCCACAAAAAAGTATAACCAGGAGTTCCTCCGCCAGCAATAACCGTTACTGATCCGTTAGATGCATTGCATGTTCCATTTACTGGAAAAAAAGTAGTGGTGATAATAGTGGCTTGCGTGACATTGGCACTCGTTGTTGCAGTACAAAGATTTGCATCGGTCACGGTAACGGTATAAGTTCCGGCGATCAGTGCACTGGGATCTTCTCCTGAAAATCCATTGCTCCAATTGTAAGTATAGCCTGCTGTACCTCCTGTTACGGTAAGGTTGATGGATCCGTTGTTTCCACCAAAGCAAGCAACTGATGTTGTTGATGTAAAAGTCCAATGGTTGCAGCAGGTTGAGTAACTGTTGCAGATGTGGTTTCGGTGCAACCATTCGCATCAGTCACGGTTACTGTGTACGTTCCAGCGATCAATGCACTGGGATCTTCTCCTGAAAATCCATTGCTCCAATTGTAAGTATAGCCTGCCGTTCCTCCTGTTACAGTGAGGTTGATTGCTCCGTTGTTTCCACCGAAGCAGGATACTGGTTGGGTGATGTTGAAAGTGAAATTGCAGCAGCAGGTTGTGTAATTATTGCCGATGTGGTTGCGATGCAATTATTCGCATCAGTCACGGTAACCGTATACATTCCCGCTATCAAACCACTGGGATCTTCTCCTGATGAATCCATTGCTCCAATTGTAAGTATAGCCTGCCGTTCCTCCTGTTACGGTGAGATTGATAGATCCTGTGTTTCCACCGAAGCAAGCAATTGGTGTTGTTGATGTAGATAATCCAATCGCAGCAGCAGGTTGTGTAACTATTGCAGATGTGGTTGCGGTGCAACCATTCGCATCGCTAACGGTTACCGTATATGTTCCGGCGATTAATGCCTGAGGATCTTCTCCTGAAAATCCATTACTCCAATTGTAAGTATAGCCTGCCGTTCCTCCTGTTACAGTAAGATTGATTGCTCCGTTGTTTCCACCGAAGCAGGACACTGGAGTTGTTGAAGTAGAAAGTCCGATCGCAGCGGCAGGTTGAGTAATAATTGCAGATGTGGTTTCGGTACAACTATTCGCATCGGTCACGGTTACTGTGTACGTTCCAGCGACCAATGCACTGGGATCTTCTCCTGAAAATCCATTGCTCCAATTGTAAGTATAGCCTGCTGTTCCACCTGTTACGGTGAGGTTGATGGATCCTGTGTTTCCACCAAAGCATGCTACTGAAGTGGTTGTTATGGAAAGTCCAATAGCGGCTGCAGGTTGAGTAACTATGGCTGATGTAATTTCAGAACAAAGATTTGCATCACTAACGGTAACGGTATACGTTCCCGCAATTAATCCTGTCGGATCTTCTCCTGAAAATCCATTGCTCCAATTATAACTATAACCTCCCGTTCCACCGGTTACGGTGAGGTTGATGGATCCGTTATTTCCACCAAAGCAGGATACTGGAGTTGTTGAAGTGGAAAGACCTATTGCAGCAGCAGGTTGAGAAATGACAGCACTTGTTGTTTCGGTACATCCACTTCCATCACTAACGGTAACCGTATACGTCCCAGCAATTAATCCAGATAAATCTTGTGATACTCCTCCATTGGACCAAGCATAGGTATGGACGGGAGTACCACCCAACACAATCAAATCAATACTTCCTGTAGCATCACCATTGCAAAGTACATCTACTTTTGTGGTAGATAATTGCAAGGATGGAACTTCGTTTACCGCATAAGAATTAGTTGCAGTACACAAATTAGCATCCGTCACTGTTACTGTATAACTTCCAGCAACAACACCATCAATATCTTCCGTAATACTTCCATTCGACCAAGCATACGAATAATTTAAAACGCCTCCACTTACAGAAATAAATACACCTCCATCTGCAACACCACCACAACTATCAACATGGATACTATCTTGAACAATATTTAATGGTGCAGGTTGAGTAAGTGTTACTGACCCTACTTGAATATCACCTAGTAAGTCAACAACAGTAACCGTATACGTTCCTGCCCCTAATCCAGATAAATCTTCACTAACAGCACCTGTCGACCAAATAAAAATATAAGGAGGAGTTCCATTAGACGGAGTTAAATCAATAGTGCCATCAGTACTTCCATCACAACTAACATTAAATCCATTGTAGTTAGACAAAGTAAAATTTAAAATTAACACCAATGGATTCTCTGACTTTGGGGAAGATGGGTTTATTTTTTTGTGCGCAAAGACATCTCCGAAAAGAGATACAGGAATCAAAGGTCATACAAAATACGACCAAGAGCCAAACTTTAAGGACAAATCTGTAATTACTTTGCTTCATCAGCAATAGGAAATAATTTCTAAATTATAGTAAGAATCTAAGCTCCAAAAGTAAGGAAAATAAAGGAAATTATCTCTAAGAAATTAAGCTTTGCAACCAAGCTGGCGACAAACCTATTCCCAACGAAATAATAGCTGATAAAACGAGCAAAACATAATGGGTTGGCAACAATTTAGGCAATTCTTCATCTGCGACTGGACTCGTTTTAAATAGTGCGAAAATTACTCTAAAATAATAATATACTCCAATTAAAGATGACAGTACTGCCGTGAGAACCAGCCAAGTATAACCTCCCATAAGGGCTCCATAGAAAAGGTAATACTTTGCAAAAAATCCGGCAACTGGCGGAATTCCTGCCAAGGAGAACATGATTAAGCTCAGAAAAATAGCCACTTTTGGTTGTCTATTTCCTAAACCATTTAATCCAGAAATACTTTCATCACCATGTGAACTCATGGCGTGTAAACATGCAAAAGCACCTAAACTCCCTATACTATAAGCCAAGGCATAAAGAAAAATAGATCCAGCAGATACTTCATTCATTGCAGCAATAGCCATCATCATATAACCAGCGTGGGCAATGGAAGAGTAGGCTAACATACGCTTAAAACTCGATTGAAATACGGCCATTATATTTCCCAATAGCATTGTAATGGCTGATAATACTGCAACTACGGGAACCCATGTATCTGCCAATGAAACAAAGCAAGTTGAAAACAATCGATAAAAAGCAGCAAATGCAGCGGTTTTTACTACAGTAGCCATAAACATGGTTACTAACGTTGGTGCACCTTCGTAAACATCAGGAGCCCAAAAATGAAACGGTGCTGCTGAAACTTTAAATAATAGTCCGACTAAGATTAATAAGACACCCGTTTTAACCATCAAGGGAGAATTAGCACCTTTATGCTAATGCATCATGAATTCCTTGCAAATTAAAAGTTGCGGTTGCACCATATATCAATGCTATACCAAACAACAAAAATCCGGTAGCGAAGGCACCCATCAGAAAGTATTTTAAGCCTGCTTCATTCGAACGCAAATCACTTTTATTTGAAGCTGCCAGAACATATAAGGAGATGGATAAAATTTCGAGACCAATAAAGAAGAAAGTCAAATCAGAAAAAGAAATCATGGCAATAGCTCCTGACAAACAAAATAAAATAAGTGCTGCGTGTTCACCCTTGGTATGCGAATGTTGGAAATACTCTTGTCCGATTACCATCCAAAGTAATGTAATTAAAATCACTGCCCCTGTAAATGCCAAGGCATAATTATCAAAATAAGCCATGTCATTAAAATAACGAATGTTGGTATCCCAATCCATCACCACCGTTGCGAGTGCAATAAATAATCCGGAAACAATAATTGGAACGAGTAACTTCTTATAACGAAGCACTTCGGCCATCATTGCAATAACACCAAGTATAGATATAATAATTAATGCCTTCATAATTAATTGACGCCTTGCAAATTCAATACTATTTCTTCGAGTGCAGGTTGAGCAATTGACAAAATTGGTTTGGGATATACTCCACAAACAATAATCAACGCTGCAATAATGATTAATACAATTTTTTCACTTTTCGCTAAGCCCGTAAATTCTACACTTCGTTCGTGTACCTCTCCTAACATTACCTTTTGATAGGCTCTAAACATATACACAGCTCCTAAAATAACCGTGAGACCGCATACTGCAGCTAACCAGGTATTGTAAGAATAGACACCAAGCAACAATAAAAATTCACCGACAAAACCATTGGTTAGTGGTAAGGCCACAGAACCTAATAATACAATGATGAACAAAATGGAGAACAAAGGAGAGTTATGTGCTAATCCACCTAAGCTTTCCATTTGACGAGTTTTCATTCTACGTTGAATGATGTCGGCAATAAAAAACAATCCAATCACATTAACTCCATGTGCCAACATTTGCACCACACTTCCTTGCAAGCCTTGAATACTTAAAGAGAATACGCCGGCAGTAATTAATCCAACGTGCGCAATTGAAGAGTAAGCAATAAGTCGTTTAAAATCTTTTTGATAGATAGCAATGACAGATGCGTACACAATACTTATGGCACAAAGAATCATCACGACATTTCCCCACTCTGCTATTCCTAAGGGCAAGATGGGAAGCATCCAACGAATAATTCCGTAGATCCACATCTTCAGCATAATTCCTGATAATAACATGGACCCTTGAGCAGGAGCATCGGTATACGTATCGGGTTGCCAAGTATGGAAGGGGAAAACTGGAATTTTTATTGCGAATGCTAAGAAGAAACACCAGAAGATATAACCTTGCATTTCGGCTGTGAGCGATACTTGATACAATGCATCAATTGAAAAACTATGCGGAGCAGGAGTTTGTAAATAGACGAAAATCAACCCGAGCAACATCAGCAAGGATCCAGCTAAAGTATAGATAAAGAATTTTAGCGTGATACGAATGCGTTCTTCTCCGCCCCACATCAAACAAATAAACCAAATAGGTAAAAGGGCTAATTCCCAGAACACATAAAATAGAAATCCATCTAACGCAGAGAACACACCAACTAATGCAAATTGCATCAACAGAATTAATCCATAAAACGCAGCAGGGTTTGAATAATTATTACGGAAAGAAGAAAGAATAATTAGTGGCACTAAAATATTGGTAAGCGCAACTAGAAGTATACTAATTCCATCTAACCCCACTTTCAATGAAATTCCCAAGTTAGGAACCCATTCAAAATTTGCAGCAAGCACATCGGCACCTTGTGTCAAAAATAAAGTGAATGCATAGGCTGTTATTCCCAACTGAATAAGTGATGAGATGAACGAATACATTTTCGCATTATCGCGTGGCAAGATTAATGTTCCTAGTGCGGCGAGTAATGGAAAGAAGATTAATACCAGTGTTAACATACTCCTTAGTATACAATCAGAGTTAATAATAGAATTGCAATGATACCCACCACCATGCTGAATACATAGCCGCCAATATTTCCGGTTTGTGCAAAGCGCAGTACTCCGCTTAATCCTTGCAAGGCTGGACCTGTGCCGTTCACGATTTTATCGATGAATCCTTTTTCAATATAAGTACTAAAGAATCCCGACATATAATCAAGAGGGCGAGTGATTAGCGTATTATAAATTTCATCAACATAATACTTGTTTGTTAAGAGCTTGGGAAGACCTGCAGGAATATCTTGATCTTCCTCTGGTAATTGTCCACGCTTCACATATGTATGGTAAGTTGCATAGACGATAATAATTAATGCGACAATCGAAACAGAAATCAACGCATACTCGAATGTATGTGAAGGGTGCTGTGCTGCTGACTTCCAAATAATGGGTTGCAAAAATTCTTTTAAGAGATGTGGCGCATGAAATATTTCGGGCATTCCAATGAAACCACCAACCGTTGAAAGTATAGCTAATACCATCAATGGAATCGTCATGCTATACGGCGACTCATGCAAATGTGTTCTTTGATGTTCTGTACCTCTGAAATTTCCATAAAATACCAACCAATACAAACGGAACATATACACGGCCGTTAGTACGGAAGTAATCGAGAGCAATGTAAAAATGGGTAATGAATGTTCATGTGCTACAGCTAAGATTTCATCTTTAGAAAAGAATCCAGCTAAAGGCGGAATCCCTGCTATGGCTAAAGTACCAATTAAGAAAGTGAGATGTGTGATTGGAAGTTTTCCTTTCAACGCGCCCATGCGGCGAATATCTTGTTCACCACTCATCGCATGAATCACTGATCCTGCACCCAAGAATAAAAGTGCTTTAAAGAATGCATGTGTGATCACGTGAAATAAAGCAGTATCGTAGGCTCCTACTCCCAATGCAACGAACATATAACCGAGTTGACTTACGGTTGAGTAGGCCAATACTTTTTTAATATCATTTTGTTTGAGGCCGATGGTGGCTGCAAAAAACGCGGTAGCTAATCCAACGATGGCAATGATTTCTGAAGCATACGGAGAAAGAGCGAACAACACATTTGAACGAACCACCATATAAATACCTGCAGTTACCATGGTCGCTGCGTGGATCAATGCAGAAACGGGAGTGGGACCCGCCATGGCATCGGGTAACCATGTATAGAGAGGAAGCTGTGCACTTTTACCGATTGCCCCAATGAATAACAAAATACAAATAGCCGTAATGGTAGGATCGTTGCTACTAAATTGCTTCGCACCTTCAAACACTTCTTTAAAACTTACTGTACCGAAAGTCATAAAGATTAAAAATACGCCGAGCAAAAATCCTAAATCACCAATACGATTCATGATAAATGCTTTTTTAGCTGCATTGTTATACTCCGTATTCTTAAACCAAAATCCTATCAACAAATAAGAACATAAGCCAACTCCTTCCCATCCTGCGAACATCACAATGTAATTTGATCCCATCACCAATAAAAGCATGAAGAAGATAAATAAGTTTAAATACGAGAAGAATCGAGGATGATCGGTTTCATGATGCATGTAACCGATCGAATAAATATGAATTAAAAATCCAACACCTGTTACCACCAACAACATAATAGCAGAAAGTTGATCAATTAAAAATGCGAAATCAATATTCAAGTTCCCTGCAGAGATCCAGTTGAAGAGCACAATTCTTTCTGGAACAAAATTCTCCATCTGTACTTCCTTAAATACACCTAAGGAAATTAGGAACGACAGAAATACTGCTGCGCTCGCGATACCTCCACTCCACTGAATGGGCAATCGCTTGTTCAGAATCCCGATGAGGATAAATCCTACAAGAGGAAGAATTGGAATAAGCCAGATAAATTGATGCATCGTTTATGTTGTGATGTGGTAATTACTACCACTTCAATTTATTCATTTCTTTTATATCTACTGTACGCAGATTATTATAAATCATCACTAAGATGGCAAGTCCAACAGCAACTTCCGCCGCTGCAACCGCCATGATGAAGAATACCATTACTTGTCCGCCCGCTTCTCCATGAAGTGTAGAGAAAGCCGTCAACAATAAATTCACAGCATTCAACATTAATTCAATGCACATAAATACAATGATGGCATTACGACGAAAGAGTACGCCCATCACACCAATGGTGAAGAGGATGACTGATAAGCCAAGGTAGTACTCTATCGGAACAACACTAAGTATTGAATTCATTGTGTTTATAATTTAATCAGTATTCTTTTTTCCAATCATGACAGCACCTACCATTGCGGCAAGTAATAATATAGAAGTTAACTCAAACGGTAATACGTAATCACTGTAAAGTTTTTTTCCCAATACGGCAACCGTACCTACATCATTTTGTGAAACCTGCGAAGGTAAGACGTTACCAGTATTTGTAACTGTTGACACCATTACTAATAATAAAGTTCCAGCGACAATGGTTGCTGCAACTTTCACTAAATTCGTTTTGTGCGGCTCTAACTCCTTATTTAAATTGATAAACATCAAGGTAAATAAAAACAGGACCATGATGGCTCCTGCATATACGATAATATGCACCGCAAAAGAAATTGAGCATTCAGCAATAAATAATGACCCCCAATTGTGAAGAAGCAAAAAATTAGATACAAGACACTATGTACCGGCTTTCTCGATAAAACCACCATCAGTGCACTAAACACCGATAGGGTTGCAAGAATCATGAAGGGTAAATTTTGATTCAACATGTATGTTATTGAACGGGTGGCGAAATTAATACTTTCTTAGGCATCAGAAAAGAAACTTAGTCTTTCCTGTGTGCATTAGTTCTTTTACTGATGTCTATTCTAGAGTCGATACTCACTCCCTCCACTAACTTATCTTTTCCGAATATGAAATTAGCTCGATTCATATCCGATGGCAGCATCCTGTCAGTCAGGAAGATGGCTTCTTTTGGGCAAGCTTCCTCGCACAATCCACAGAAGATACACCGCAGCATATTGATCTCGTAAATAGCTGCATATTTTTCTTCGCGGTATAAATGTTCTTCTCCTTTTTTTCGCTCTGCGGCGGTCATGGTGATGGCTTCGGCAGGGCAAGCTACTGCACAAAGACCACAAGCGGTACAATTTTCCCGACCTTGTTCATCGCGTTTTAACACATGGAGTCCGCGATATACAGGTGCCATTGGACGAATTTCTTCTGGATATTTTACTGTAGCTCTTTTCTTAAACAGATGCTTCACCGTAATGATTAATCCGCTTATGATGGCAGGGAAATACAATCTCTCCTTGAAAGTCATTTCCTTGTTTACGACTACTTCTGATCTATTGGTAAGTTGCATTCAATCCGGTTTTAATTAATTAAACTGTCCATTTTGCCATAGCACGATGACAGCTGTCAAGAGAATATTGAACAATGCCAGTGGAATCATTACTCTCCATCCAACATGCATCAACTGATCATAACGGAAGCGCGGAAGAGTCCAGCGCACCCACATAAAGAAGAAGATAAAGAAGAATACTTTCCCGAAAAAGATAAGCGTTCCGAGAAGCGTAAGTAGATTATGAGGTAATCCGAGTTGATCGATGAATGGGAAATTGTATCCGCCAAAGTATAAGGAGGCGATGATTGCCGATGAAATAAACATATTGATGTATTCGGCAAAAAGATAAAATCCCAATTTCATAGAACTGTATTCGGTATGGTATCCTCCTACTAATTCCGTTTCACACTCTGGAAGATCAAAGGGTGTACGATTACATTCTGCAAATGCACAAACAATAAATAAAATAAAACCTAGAGGTTGCACAAATACATTCCAATGCATTCCTTGTTGTTGTTTCACAATTTCACCGATGCTCAATGTTCCTGTCATCATTACTAACGCGATGATGGACATTCCCATGGCAAGTTCATAAGAGATCATTTGGGAAGATGCACGTATAGCACCCATCAATGAGTACTTATTATTAGAAGCCCATCCACCAATCATAATTCCATACACACCAATACTTACTACGCCGAAGATGTAAAGAATTCCGATATTGATATCTGTAATTTGAACTGGATATTCTGTACCGTTGATGATTAAAGTATTTCCCCATGGAATCACAACACCTGTCATGCAGGCAGTCATCATCATGATAGAGGGACCGAGAATAAACAATCCTTTATCGGCATGCGTAGGAATAATTTCTTCCTTCATGAACATCTTTACTCCATCGGCTAAGGGTTGTAAGATGCCGAATGGACCTGCGCGATCGGGACCAACACGATCTTGCAAAAAGGCTGCAATCTTTCGTTCGGCGTACGTACTGTAAGCTGCTATTCCGAGTGAAACCAGGAACACAATGACTACGAGTACAAATTTTACTATGATAAATTCCATATAGGCGATAACGAATTAATTCTTGTTACGGAATATTAATTATGTGCTTTTTCTCCAATCAACTTTTGATTGGAAACATCAATCTTCAGATTTTTTACTTCCAAGTATTTATTTTGTGATATTACGGAGTGGCGATCAATATTTCGAACACCTTCGATAGTCCAGTCGCTTGCACTTTTCTTTTCGAACCGGCATTCATTGCAGAGCCATCCTGGATTTCCTTCCGGCGTATTTTCCACTTCACCCCAAGTATCTTTACGTACTGAAACACGCAAAACTTCTTGTCCACTCATATATAACACCGAACGACCACAACATTTTTTGCAATCGCGATGGGCGTCTACGGGTTTTGTAAACCATACACGACTTTTAAATCGGAATGTACGATCGGTTAAGGCACCTACAGGACAAACATCAATTACGTTACCGCTAAAGTCGCTGTCCAATGCTTTTTCAATATGCGTAGAAATTTCAGAAACGTCACCACGATATAATACACCATGCGAACGAGTATCACAAACTTGCTCGGCCACTTTCACACAACGATAGCAAAGGATGCAACGCGTCATGTGCAATTTGATATTGGGTCCGATATCAATTTTTTCAAATTCACGACGTTTAAAATCATAACGCGATTTTGAGAGTCCGTGCTCATAACTTAAATCTTGCAAATGACATTCGCCCGCTTGATCACAGATGGGGCAATCGAGCGGATGATTAATCAATAAAAACTCAACAACACCAGCGCGTGCATCCACTAAATCGGGAGCCGTTTTATTTTGCACTTCCATTCCGTCCATCACAGGAGTACGGCAAGAGGCAACGGGCTTTGGCATAGGTCGTGGATCCTTTTCAGAACCTTTGGTCACCTTTACGATACAGGTACGACAATAACCACCACTCGTTTTCAATTTCGAATAAAAACACATGGCAGGCGGCGCTACTTCACCTCCAATCATACGTGCTGCTTCGAGGATAGTGGTTCCTTCCGCTACCTCAATTGTATGTCCATCGATTGTTACTTTCGGCATGATTGCTAACTTAAACTAATTCTGGATTAATATTATTAACCCTGTAATAATGATGATCTTTTTTGATGTTTTGTGGATTACGAACATACTCTTCGAACTCACTTCTGAAATGTCGAATAGCAGAAGCGACAGGCCAAGCGGCGGCATCGCCAAGAGGACAAATCGTTTTTCCTTCAATTTTCGATTGAATTTCCCAGAGTAAATCTACATCGGCGATTGTTCCATGTCCATCTAAAATTTTATGCAACAACTTTTCCATCCATCCTGTTCCTTCTCTGCAAGGAGAACATTGTCCGCAACTTTCGTGATGATAGAAACGCGTGAACGTATATAAATTTTTCACAATGCTGGTATCTTCATCCATGGCAATAAATCCACCCGAACCTAACATGGTTCCTGTTTGGAATCCACCATCGGCTAACGATTCATAGCTCATCAATCGGGGTTCGCCTTTTGCAGTTTTTAAAATCAATTCAGCAGGTAAAATAGGTACAGAAGATCCACCAGCCACTACGGCTTTTAATTTTTTATCGTTTCGAATTCCACCGCAATACTCATCTGAATAAATAAATTCTTCAACAGGTAGTCCTAAATCAATTTCATACACACCCGGCTTTTTCAAATGTCCGCATGCAGAAATTAATTTCGTTCCCGTACTTTTTCCAATTCCAATTTTAGCATACTCATCGCCACCGTCTCTGATGATGGGCACAACTGCCATAATACTTTCTACATTATTCACTACGGTTGGACAACCCCATACTCCTTTGATGGCAGGGAATGGAGGTTTAATTCTTGGATTACCACGTTTCCCTTCTAATGATTCTATCAATGCAGTTTCCTCGCCACAGATATAAGCTCCACCACCACAATGCACATTCAAATCAAAATCGAATCCAGTACCTAAAATATTTTTTCCTAATAATCCGGCAGCGTAGGCTTCATCAATAGCTTCTTGTAAAATATGAAACACATACATTAACTCACCACGAATGTAGATGTACGATGAGCGACATCCCAATGCAAAACTACCGATAGCCATTCCTTCAATTAAAAGATGAGGAAGAAATTCCATCATGTAGCGATCCTTAAAAGTTCCGGGTTCACTTTCATCGGCATTACACACAAGATAACGAGGCACTCCTTCGGGCTTAGCTAAAAATCCCCATTTCATTCCTGTGGGGAATCCTGCACCACCACGACCACGCAAGCCCGACTTCTTTACTTCCTCCACGATGTCCTCTGGCTTCATGCCAAGGGCTTTCTTCAAGGTTTCATAGCCACCATGCTTACGATACGTATCCAAATTTCGGATACCCGGTACTTTTATATGTTCTGTGAGAAGTTTTCTTCCCATAATTTCTTTTTTAGATTGTTTAATGGATCAATAAAAAATCAAGCTTTAATTTTATTTTTTCTCCAATGCTTCTTCTCCATGTACTTTACAATATCTTCAGCGCCCATCAACCAGCAAGGACCAGTACGACAAACTTCCACCACACATTTTCCAACGGGTTTCAAATTAAACATAGAATAAAAAGAAGCTACTTCATACACTTCAATTGATTGAATATTTAAAAGTGAAGCGACGTAATCCATCACTGCAGGACTCAACCAACCTTCAAACTCTGCTTGGGCAATATGCAACACAGGAAGGAGAGCAGACTTTTGTTTTCCTTCTGGATAACGACTGATGATTCTCTTCACCAATGCTAATGCATCATCGCTAAATTTTATTTCTTTATTTCCACTCATAATCCAATCGGTTCTGAATAATTTCAATACTAATTTTATGCGTCCAACTCACCAGCAATAACATTCATGGAGCTCATGGTTAAGATGGCATCACTCAACATCGAACCTTTCACCATTTCGGGATAGGCTTGATAATAAATGTAACATGGTCGGCGGAAATGCAAACGATAAGGTGTTCTTCCGCCATCACTCACGAGGTAAAATCCTAACTCACCGTTACCACCTTCTACGCAATGATACACTTCTCCTTTTGGGATAGTAGTTTCGCCCATTACAATTTTGAAATGCCATATTAATGCTTCCATGCTGTTGTACACTTCCTCTTTTGGAGGCAAGAAAAACTCGGGTACATTACCATGAAAACTTGTTTTATCTTCTAATGCATTTACTTTATCAATGGCTTGTTGAATGATGCTCAACGATTCCCACATTTCACGTTGACGAACCATGAAACGATCGTAAGTATCGCCATTGGTGCCGATGGGAATAGTGAAAGAAAATTCTTCGTAGGAAGAATATGGATTCATCACACGCACATCATAATCCACTCCTGCAGCTCTTAAATTGGGACCAGAAAAACTATAGGCTAAAGCACGTTCAGCAGTGATGGGTCCGCATTTAATGGTACGATCCATGAAGATACGATTGCGCACCAATAAATTTTCAAATTCTTTTAATCCCGCCGGAAATTCCTTCAAGAAATAATGAATTTTCTCCCAAGCCTTCTCATTAAAATCGCGCTCAAGTCCGCCGATACGACCGATGTTTGTTGTTAATCGTGCACCACACAACTCCTCATAAATTTCGTAGATAAATTCACGCCATTGAAAAATATACAAGAATCCCGTCATAGCACCGCTATCCACACCAATCACGGAATTACAAATGATATGATCGGAGATACGGGCCAATTCCATGATGATCACTCGTAAATATTGAACACGCTTTGGAATTTCAATTCCGGCTAACTTCTCTACGGTCATATGCCATCCCATATTATTGATTGGAGATGAGCAATAATTCATACGGTCGGTGATGGGAGTAATTTGATAGAAAGGTCGACGCTCTGCTAACTTCTCAAACGCACGATGGATATATCCGATGGTTGGCTCAGCGGAAACGATAAGCTCACCATCCATTTTCATTACATTCTGAAAAATACCGTGCGTAGCGGGATGGGTAGGTCCTAAATTTAGGATTGTATAATCCTTCTCCTGCAAGGCAGTATTTGTTGGATTTGTTATTTGTTGATTCTTCGTCATTGTTCGCGGTACTAAATATTCGGCTAGCCCTTCCCGTTATTAACGTCCAAACATTTTATCGTCCTTATCTTTTCGGAAAGGATCTTCTAGAGGATATTCCTTTCTGAGTGGCCAACCTTCGAGAGAGTCCATATTCAGAATTCTTTTTAAGTTGGGGTGACCCGTAAATCTAAATCCAAAAAAGTCATACGTCTCGCGCTCCATCCAATTCGCTGCAGGCCAAAGATCAGTTAGCGTTTTAAATGTAGGTTCAATATCACCGGTGAATGCTTTAATTCTGATTCTTGAATTCTCTGGCATATTATGCAATTGCACCATCAAGCCAAAAGGAAAAGGGCTATCGGGATAATGCAAACCACATAAAGTAGTGAGGTAATGGAAATTGAAATAAGCATCTTCCTTAAAAATTGAACAACATCATGCAATGCTTCCTTGGATACCACGATGGTAAACATATCGGAATCCGTGTTTGCGGACAAAATATTATCGTTGAATTTTTCTTTCAACTTACTCTCTAATAACTCAATATTTAGTTTGGGCATATTATTCTATTCCGTATGAAGCTAAAAGATCTTGGTATTCAGCAGAATTTCTTCGACGCAAAGATTCATTTTGAATCAGGTCTTGAATTTTCATGACGCCATCTAAAATTTGTTCGGGGCGAGGCGGACATCCAGGGACATACACATCTACAGGAATAATTCGATCAATTCCTTGAAGTACGCTATAAGTATCAAAAATGCCACCTGTTGAAGCGCAGGCACCAACAGCAATAACCCACTTAGGTTCAGCCATTTGCTCATACACTTGACGCAAAACGGGTCCCATTTTTTTAGCAATTGTGCCCATCACCATCAACAGATCGGCTTGACGAGGAGAAAAGCTCAATCGCTCGGCACCGAATCGACCTAAGTCGTAAGTCGATGCCATCGTAGCCATGAACTCAATTCCACAACAAGAGGTAGCAAATGGCAATGGCCAGATCGAATTCTTACGCGCCATACCCACTGCTTTATCCAGAGAGGTTGCTAGAAAGCCAGGGCCTTCAAAACCTTCCAAACGATCACCTTCCTTTGCCATAATTATTATCTAAGTAATTGATTTTAAACTATTTATTTTACTCCCACTTCAAGGCGCCTTTACGAATGATATAAACCAATCCAACCGTTAAGAAGGCTAGGAAGACGAACATTTCATAAAATGCTGCCATACTTACTTTACTCCATTCGGCAAAATTCACAGCCCAGGGGTACATAAATATTACTTCCACATCAAACAAAACAAAAAGGATCGCGATGAGGAAATATTTAATTGAAAAAGGCATTCTTGAGTTTCCTTGTGATTCAATTCCACATTCAAAAGTTTCCAATTTCACCTTTGAAAGGCGCTTAGGACCTAATAAATGTGTTACGAACATGGTGAAAAGCACGAATCCGATAGCAACAACAAACATCATTGCGATAGGAAGATAATCGATTGAAGAACTTAACAATATCATAATCAGATTTTTAGTCGACCCCAAACTACATTAATAATTTAAGGGTAGAGAACTTGCTGCAAAATTAATCTTTTGAGAGGAAAAAGCCCTTTAAAAGGGGATCCAAACCCATCTAAAAAGAAAATAATTATCAACCATTTCAAACTACAAACCTCAAAAAAAAAACAGAAAATGCCTAGCTAAAAGATAAATCAATCTAAAAGAAAAAGAAAAGCAAGAAAAATCGAGCTCCAATCAATCAATAAAAAAAGACTTTATTAAAAATCGGGCTCATACGCTAGAATGTAATAAAAGTTTCAGGATGTAAGATTAACATAAAATATAGTCAAGAAACGAAACGAAGAGGCCCTGCTTTACGAATAACAGAGGAGCAAAAAAGGCTAAAACTCTTCATCAACAATGAGACACTCCCACTTCGCAAAGAATTTTATTTTAAAATTCAGCTACCTTCTGGTCAGCATTCTCCTCTTAGCAGGTTTGCAAAATCAAGTATTTGCGACACACGCAGCTGGATCCGACATCAAGTATAGATGTCTTGGTGGAAATCAATATGAAATTGAAGTTACCTTCTACCGTGACTGTGGTGGTGTAGCAGAGCCCGGAAATATTACCATCAATTACAAGAGTACAAACGGAAATCATAATCTGAACGTAACCGCAAATAAAGTAGCGGGATCATCAAACGGTTTAGAAATTACGGTTCCATGCGCTACTTCTAGTTCCAGTTGTAATGGAGGTTCATCACCGGTATTCGCAAATGGATTTATAGAGCAACGGTTACTTTACCATCAGCACAAACGGATTGGGTTTTTAGTTATAGTGTATGTTGCAGAAATTGCAGTATCACCACCATTTCAAATCCCTGTGCTTCTAACTCCACTTTTATATGTAGAAGCTAAATTGAATAAT
>JADKFA010000013.1 GCA_016717725.1 Bacteroidota bacterium | reverse complement strand
AAGTTTTATCATTTCCATACTCTACAATTTAGTGGGAGTTGTGGTTCGCTGTGCAAGGAACCTTATCTCCCATTATTGCTATATCCGATGCCAATAAGCACTAGCAGTTTAGTGGTTTTTACACCGTTCCTGTAAGTAGTATAAAAGCGAGAAGGTTGGGTTTGACAAAATGAAAGCCTGATAATTGTCAGTAGTAATGATAAGGAATTGTCATACACATATATAAGCATCAAAAGTAGTTTTGCGCATCATGAGTGTCATATTAATATTGATAGCATTTAGTTTACTGGTGGCAGGAAGTTTTCTTATTGGCTTTTTATGGTCGGTGAAGACTGGACAATATGACGATGATGTTTCACCTCCGTACCCGAATATTATTTGACGACGAAATACTAACTATAAAAAGAACAACCTAATTCTAAAAATGGATACGCTGTATGACGATTGAAAAATTTAGTTACGACGACCGCATCGTAAAAACTTTGCGTTAGCCACCATCATTTGGGGATTGTCGGCATGTTAATGGGGCTTATCATAGCGCTCCAAATTCCGTTTCCCCGGACTTAATATTGGCGAGTACCTACTTTCGGTCGGGTTCGACCGGTGCATACGAATGCGGTCATCTTCGCATTTGTTGGAAATGGAATTTTTATGGGGTTGTATTATTCCTGCAACGTTTGTGCAAGGCTAGAATGTTTAGTGATAAACTTGGTCAATTCATTTTTGGGGTTGGCAATCAATCATTGTTTTAGCCGCTTTGACGATTGCTTACCGGAATTCCACGGGTAAGGAGTATGCAGAACTTGAATGGCCAGTAGACATTCTTATCACTTTGGTTTGGGTCGTTTTGCTATCAATATGTTTGTAACGATTATTAAAAGAAGGAGCGACATCTTTATGTTGCAATTTGGTTTTATATTGCTACGTATTAACCGTTGCAGTATTACATATTGTAAACTCTTTTGAAATTCCGGTTAACATTTTAAAAGTTATTCTGCGTATGCTGGGGTTCAAGATGCCTTAGTGCAATGGTGGTACGGACATAACGCAGTGGCATTTTTCTTAACTACCCCCTACTTGGATTGATGTATTACTTCGTTCCAAGGCTGCAATCGTCCTGTATATTCTTATCGTTTTTCTATCATTCACTTTTGGGCCTTGATATTCTTATACATCTGGGCGGGTCCTCATCATCTTTTATATTCCTCATTACCTGATTGGGCGCAATCTTTAGGAGCTGTATTTACCGTTATGCTTTTAGCTCCATCCTGGGGTGGAATGATCAATGGACTATTAACACTTCGTGGTGCATGGGATCATGTTCGAGAGGATGTGGTATTGAAGTTTATGGTGGTCGCGGTTACCGCTTACGGTATGTCGACATTTGAAGGTCCGATGTTATCGTTAAAAGTGTAATGCAATTAGTCACTTTACGGACTGGACCGTTGCTCACGTTCACATTGGTGGTATGGGATGGAATGGTATGTTAACATTTGGAGTTTTGTATTGGTTAATACCTCGACTTTGGAAAGCCAATTTATCTCTCCTAAAAGTAGCATCCTTGCATTTTTGGATTGCTACTTTAGGAATTTTGTTCTATGCTGTGCCAATGTATTGGGCAGGCTTCACACAAAGTTTAATGTGGAAAGAATTTACAGATGGAATTTTAAAGTATCCAAACTTCCTCGAAACCGTTACGCAGATTATGCCGATGTATAAACTTCGTGCATTAGGCGGATCGATGTTTCTGACTGGTGCCATCACCATGGCGTATAACAAGTGAAGACAATGAAGCAAGGAACATTGAATGCAGAAGAAGCTGCGGAAGCTCCAGCATTAGAGAAAAATTGAGAAAGAGCATGCGGGTCATTGGCATCGTTGGATTGAACGTCGTCCAGTACAAATGATTATTTTAAGTGCAGTTGTCATTTTGATTGGTGGTGTTGTCGAATTTATTCCCACGTTCTTGGTGCAATCCAATATCCCAACCATTGCGAGTGTGAAACCCTATACACCTCTAGAATTACAAGGTAGAGATATTTATGTCCGTGAAGGCTGTTACACTTGTCACTCACAGATGGTGCGACCATTCCGTTCGAAACGGAGGCGGTATAGTGAATATTCCAAAGCAGGAGAATTTATTTACGATCATCCATTTCAGTGGGGATCGAAGAGAACAGGTCAAGATTTACATCGCTTAGGTGGCAAATATCCTAACGTATGGCATTATCATCATATGATTGATCCTACTATAATGTCGCCAGGTTCCGTATGCCTTCTTATGCATTTATGTCGGAAAACGATTTAGACATTAGCAGTACTCCTGCAAAATCAGAGCTATGCAAACTTTGGGTGTTCCTTATCCTGAAGGTTATGATGCAAAAGCGAACGATGATTTAATGAAACAAGCACAGAGTATTGCTGATGATCTCAAGAATAACAAAGTGATATCGACTCCAAAAAGAACTTATAGCCATGATCGCTTACTTACAACGCTTAGGTATCGACATTAAAGCATCTAAAACCGAATAAAACTAAAGATATGTTTAGAAATAACTTAGAAAGTATTGCAGGTGTGAGTATCTATCCCTATATTCTCACTGCTCGTATTCGTAGCATTTTTACTGTTCTCATTGCTTATTTGGTAAAAATGGACAAAGAACATATAGAAAAAGCGAGTCGAATTCCACTTCAAAATTCAGAACTTAACAACGATTAAAAATACATCTATGAAAAATAGATTTAACAAAATACTTCTCTCCGGATTCCTTCTATCGGCATCCCACTTAAACTCCTTTGGACAAGGTGATGTTGCGCCTGCTCCTTCTACTGCAAAAGTTCCGGAAATATTTTTCAATCGGAATTGTATATGCTGATCTTTTTATTTCTTATCATGCTTATCGCGATCATTTCTTTGACTAGAGTTTAAAGAAACTATCATGTGACATGCTTTCTCCAGAAAAAAGACAAGCTTTAGAAGCTCAAAAATGAAAAAGCATTTGAAGAAAAATGCTTGCTCCAGCTTTGGACACGCTTCGACAGAGCTATCTTGACGAAAGCTGTTACCGTTGAAAAGGAAGCTGATGTGATGTTGGATCACAATTATGATGGGATCCGCGAATTGGATAATAATCTGCCACCTTGGTGGGTTTGGGGATTTTATCTGACTATCATTTTTGCATTTGTTTATTTGGCACACTATCACCTATTCAGAACAGGTCCATTGCAAACAGAAGAGTATAATATTGCCATGCAAGCCGCTGATCAAGCAAAGGCTCGCGAGTTAAAGATGAAGGATTTTGTTTCTGCTGAAACTATCACAGCATTAAATACTCCCGAAGCATTGGGTGCTGGAAAGGAATTTATGAGAAGAACTGCGTGGCTTGCCATGGAGGCTGAATGTGGTGGAAGTGTAGGTCCTAATTTGACTGATGATTTCTGGATTCATGGAGGTGGCATCAAGAATATGTTTAAAGTGATTACAGAGGGTGTTCCAGCTAAGGGAATGATCTCTTGGAAATCGCAATTGACTCCAAAACAAATTCAGCAAGTAGCTAGTTTTATTTTGACCAAAAGGGAAGTAATCCTGCGGTGGAAAAGAAACCGCAAGGTGACAAGTATGTTGATGAATCATTGAGTGCTCAACCAACAGATGGTACCAAGGCGGATAGTACCATCATTGCAAACTAAGAAAACTTGTCTGAACCTACACCTATAACTGCTCCACTTCCCGATCCGAAAGGAAGTTTTCGTGATACCGTCACGACGATTTCCGAGGATGGAAAGCGAAATTGGATGTATCCTAAAAGGCCGAAGGTGATTTTATAATAAGCGTACTGCCGTAAGTTTTTCTTTTGTTTTACTCTTCTCAGGTCCGTTTGAAAATTAACGGACATCCGTTGATCTATTTAATATTCTGGAGAGGAATTTATTTTGTTTGGAATTGCATTTTGGCCGCAAGACTTTCATCTCTTTGTGTTAGCCATGCTAACATTTATCGTTTTATTATCTTATTTACCGCGCTCTTTGGCCGTTTTGGTGTGGATAGGCTTGTCCGCAAACCATTTTATGGAGATGGTATTCCGAAAAATTGAATACCTTATTGAAGGCGACTATATGCAACAAAAACGTTGAGTGCTGAGTCGCCTAACCCATAAAATTTAGAAAGAGTTTTTAAAGGATAGTATTTTCTTTATTATCTCTTTTATTATCCCTACTAATACTTTCTTGGCATATATCATCGGTGTGGATGCAGTTATTCAAAATTATCAGTGAAGGTCCTTCCCGACATTTGGGTGGACTGATAAGCTTACCCATTTTCACCTTGGTCTTTTATGGTGTGTACACTAAGTTTAGAGAGCAAGCATGCATTGTAGTTTGTCCTTATGGCCCGTTTGCAAGGGGTATTGTTGGATAAAAATTCGGTAGTTATCGCTTGATTATAAACGTGGCGAACCTCGTGAAAAATTGCACAAGGTTTGGAGCGAAAGCGGGTGATTGCATCGATTGCCACCAATGCGTACAAGTGTGCCCAACGGGAATCGATATTCGTCATGGTACCAATTGGAATGTATAAGCTGCACTGCTTGCATCGACGCTTGTGATTCCATCATGGACAAAATAGAAAAGCCACGAGGACTCATTCGTTACGCCAGTGAAAATGCAATTGCCAAAGGCGGTAAATTTAAAGTAACACCTCGCATCATCGGTTATTCTGTTGTGCTCTTTATTTTGCTTGGAGCATTAATTACTTTGTTGGCATTGCGAACCGATGTGGAAGCAACCATATTAAGAACACCTGGAATGCTTTACCAAGAGTTGCCCAATCAAAAAGTGAGCAACCTTTACAATATAAAAGTGGTGAACAAAACATTTAATAATTTGCCCATCGAAATAAAAATTGTAGAGCCACAGGGAACGATTCAATGGGTAGGAAAAAACTTTACAGAATTGAAAGAACAAGATATTGCAGAAGGCGAATTTTTTGTAATCCTAGATCAAAATGATATTGTAAGTCTAAAACAAGAATTAAAATACAAGTGCTCTCACAAGGAAAATACTCAGTGAAGAAGAATCCAACTTCATTGGACCAACACCATAAAACGATGAACTGGGGACTACGAATAATTCTACTCTATACCGCATTTGTTGGCGGCATGCTCTTTTTAGTTTACAAATGCACACAGCAAAATATTGATTTAGTGAGCGCAGATTATTATGCTCAAGAAATAAAATATCAAGAGAAAATTGACCGACTCAATAATAGCCAACATCAGGATGTAAGACTTGAGGTTGCTTACGCTGCTTCTGAAGGTATGATTCAAATAAAATATCCAGCCAGTAGCACATCGAAGAATACAACTGGAGAAATTGTTTTATTTCGTCCTGATAACTCTAAGCTCGATTTTAAAATTCCCATCGACATTATTGATGGAATTCAAAATATTCCTTCTCAAAAACTCATTAAGGGTTTGTGGAGAGTGAAATCAAGTTGGAGTACGAATGACACCCCCTACTATCAGGAAGAAAGAATCATCATACAATAATGGATTTATTTCTTTGGTCGGCGTTAACCATTGGCTTTTTTGGAAGCTTTCACTGCGCAGGAATGTGTAATCCCATCACCATGGCATTGCCCAATCCCGACCAACCCATTACCACCTTATTTGTTTCCCGTTTGCTTTACAATATCGGAAGAGTGACTACCTACTCCATTTTCGGTGCGCTCGTTGGTTTGTTAGGACATTCATTTGAGCATTAATGGATGGCAAAGTGATATTATCATCCTAAGTGGAATCATCATCATTCTTTTGTATTGTTTAATACACAAGCGGTACAAATTAAAATTAACCATCGCCTTTATAAATTTACCACCTATTTGAAAAAATCATTAGGCAACATCATGCAAAAAAAATCATTTTGCCTCCTTATATTTTATTGGCGTGCTAAATGGATTTTTTACCTTGTGGATTTGTGTACTTAGCCTTAGCGGGTGCAGCTAGCAACCATGGTGTTTTAGAGGGGATGAGTTATATGGCACTATTTGGATTAGGAACCATTCCCATGATGTTGGTGATATCCTTATCCGGGAAGTTTATCAGTATAAAAGCAAGAATTGGGTGCAAAAATGAGTCCGGTGGTAGCTATTGTACTTGCCCTGTTTTTGATTCAGCGTGGGGTGATGTTGAAAGAGAATGCTGATGATTGTTGTAGCAGGAATGAGCATAGTAAGGTTGTTCACCATTGAGAACTATTGAAAAGCATAAAATTTTAGCTTTTTTGAATCCATTTTTAAGTTTAACTTTTATTTAAAGTAACAGAGCTCTCTGACTAAAAGTATCAAGAATTTAGTCGATTTTATCCTGAAAACATAATTTATTTTCACCCCCTCAACTCAACTCAACTCAACTCAACTCAACTCAACTTTGGTTCATTTCAACCACAATATTTGTATTGATGAATGTTTATGTTCTTGGTGGTAATTACACCTGGACAGGGTCCACCAGTACCAATTGGGCAGTATCAAGCAATTGGAGTCCGGCAGGTGTCCCAAGCACCAATGATACGGTAACTTTGAGCAATGGTGGAGTTAATTCTATTTTATTAGATGGAAATAGAACCATTACGAGGCTCATCATTTCAGCGAACACTATTGATTTAAATACGTTGGAATTGCATGTTTCCGGTAGAAGCTCATTAAACGGTGGTGCGATCAATAACGGAAACCTTAAAATTAGAGGAACCTATGCCTATTTCCAAGGAACCAATTTTAATTGTACCTTAGACGTAATCGCCGGACAAATCAAATTCAGTGGTGGAACTTTTGATAAAACAGGAAGCTTTGAGCAAAATGGAACAGCCAGCGGCTGAGGGTTGGAAACTGTACTTTTAATGTGATGTAACCATCAAAAACACAGGCACAGTTTATTTAAGATTAGGACAAGCATGGGGATGATACTTTTAATGGAAAAGTTTATTTATATAGTAGTGGTGTATTCTTTGCAAATGGCTTATGGCGATACCAGTTATTTTAATGATACCATCTATGTAAATAGTACAGGAAATGGCGGAATCAATTTTGCAAACGGAACTTATGGCGCATCTATTCTCGGCGATAGCGCATGTTTAGTTACAGGTAGTACTGGAATTAGTGCAGGAACTATTCAATTTAAAAATATGGTGCAGTCTGCCACTTCATCCAATTCAATTACGGCTAGTGGCAGTGTACTTTTTAATGTGTATTCAAATTCTTTTTTAGGAAAAGTAAATTTTACAGCACCAAACCTAATTGTTAAATCAACAACCTTTGGTGATAGTACTTCACTTACCAAAACAGGACACACTTTAAACAATACCTGGGATGGAGCAAATATTTACAATGGCGTGGTTACCATTACCAATGGAAATACCTCCACCGCCTATGTAAAATTAGCTAGCCAAAATGCCGACACTTACAATAAAGATGTTTATTTCAATGCGGGCTCGGGAGCTATACAAGCGGCTAATGCCGGAACCAATATTTACAATGGAAATGTGATTGTAAATGGAAACAATGTTACTTTTAATACCAGTGGTGGAACCTTGAAATTTGCAGGCGAGGAAAACCAAGAATTTGGTGGTGGTACGAATACATTAACCTTCAACAAACTCATCGTAGACAAAGCGGGTGGAAATGTAACATTAAACCAGCCCATCACCATCGATAGTTTATTACAACTCACCAGTGGCATTATTTACACTGACACCATTATTACACTAAAAGCAACGGCTACTTCCACAGGTGCTAGCAACCAAAGTTTTGTTGATGGTACGGTAAAGAAAATTGGGAATACCGCTTTTGTTTTTCCAGTGGGAGATGAAGGGCAATGGAATCCAATTGAGATTACAGCTCCGTCACAAATTTCAGATGCCTATATTGCTAAAAACTATTTAAACCAGCAAACTTATGGAAACACAAAAGATACATCAATTCAGCGATTGAATACATGTAGTTATTGGACTTTGACAAGATCGGCAGGAACTAGTAAAGTCTATGTAAAATTATTTTGGGATAGTTTAAGATGTGGCTTATACGATACCAGCGGCTTAGGCGTTTCCTCATGGAACGGTACTAAGTGGGAAGACTTAGGCAATGGTGGCATGAATGGTAATGTACTATCAGGTGAAATTACCAGTGACACCACATCGAGTAGTTATATTGCATTCACATGGGCGTATCGAACGAGTAGTAATGCAATAATTGACATAGCAATCTCACCTATATTAAATCTAGGACCTCCAGCTTGGAATCATTCAATTTCTGAAGATTACTTTGGCTATAATGGTGCAAATATTTTGGATGCTGGACAGTACTACTCAGATTTAGCAAGTGATCCGAATAATTTTAATTTACCTGTTTTAAAAAATAAAGGTATAAGTACAATACGACTAAATGGCGGAACCTTTGGTAATTATTGGGACTGGCGAACAGGATGGTTTATTCCAGAAGATAATTTGCCTTTTGATTGGTATTACACTCGACTTTCTCATAAGCGAGAAATTCCCAATCATGCTCCAGGTGACCCTTTTGTGAATGACATGAGTTTATTTAAAATAAGCAATGATATTGTGGGAGGCCGACCTATCTTTCAATTAAACTCTATGACATCTTCATTTAATTATGAAGTAGCAAGTCTATATAGAGCGGGTGAATTGAATTTGCCAGTAAAATATATTGAGTTAGGAAATGAGTTTTATCTAGGAGATGAGCAATTCAAAGAAAGATTTCCTTCCAGTTTAGATTATATAAACTACGCTACCGAATTTACAGATAAATTAAAAGGCAATTGTTCCTTTTTCAGATACCAAAGTTGCTGTTGTAGGAGCCTCCACTCCCAATGGAATACCAGGTAGACGGGCACTTTGGTTAGATGTTATTCTCCAGAATATAAACAAATATCCTACTCATAGACCCGATGCAATCACTATCCATGAATATTATTCATCTGGATTAAAAGAACCAATTAGTAGTTACTCCACTAAATAGCACTATTGGAAAATGCTGCAAAAACCATTTTCACGCAGGGATGACCTATTCGCGGATGAACTTTATGATATTGCTCTGACAAATTTAAATTTGAACCTAGTCCTCCACTTGAGGTGTGGTTGACTGAGTATAATCTTGACGAATCAACGGGTAAAAATGTAGGTACTTGGGCACATGGATTATTTAATGCGATACAAACTTTAACTTATCTTGAATCGCCACTCATTACACATATTAACTCTCATGCAATGACTTCTAACGCAGTTTTTGGGAATATTTTTGAAAACGAAAAAGGGTTTACGTCAATGACGTCAGGGCAATTGCCAAATAATATAGGTACTCCTGCTAGTGCATTTAAAACAGATAAGTATGGCTTCACCGCATCTGGGGCAGCTTTGAATGAAATAGCACTTGCTTTAAAAGGTCAAAGTGTAATAGCCCATCAAATTGATTTTAGTGACCCATTAATTAAAAAATCCAATATTACAAAAATGAACCACTCCCATCTGGAAGTTGGGTTACTACAAATTATCTTGATCTATATGGATGGTGTTTTGAAAAGAAAGCGGCACTGAAGCGATAATTTTAAACTTAGGACCCAACCGATACGATTTCGAAGAGTTTGATAAGGTTGGATACTATAATGGTGGACCTGTTAGTTTTCAATCAATGGTGCAGCTAACATCCGCTGATCAAACAGCTGGTAATGGAGGAGTAGCACTACTTAATACTTTACCTACAGACTTTGATGATCCATTATTTACCACCACTGAAACGATTATAGCTAATCCTATAAGCTCAACTGCTAAGCTTTTATTAGAGCCCTACTCTCTAACAAGACTTATTTACAGAGATCCTACAAAATTTTCAATTCGTTTAACTGATGATGAAATATGCGAGGGTTCTGAAACTTCAGTTATAATAACAGGAAAACCATTTGGTGCTACCTGCACAATTGTATGTAGCTCATTAACACAAACTATATCGTTTCCATCTCCTCCTAATACTACTACTGATTCGGTAATTGTACTTAGTGGATTACCAAAAGGCAACTACACCATTACTGCAAGCGCTGGTACTAAAACATCTATTAATACTCCATCATTAATTGTTCATGACCCCATCATTTCTGTTGTGATTGATACCGATCCAGATCCTTTTTCACCCTGCAGTACCTCAACTGTTAAATTAACAGCAAATGTGACAATGACATCTGGATCTGGATCACTTGGAAACAGCTACTCATATTTATGGGTTCCTGATAAGCATATAATCTTAAGCTCCTCAAATCCGCCAACTCCTTTTAGTGACTTCATTCTAGTTGATTTGGCTGGTTTATCGACAGAGAGGCATATCAAGTGTATGTTTATAATGATCAGTGTTGGGCAAGTAGTGCTCCATTAGTTATTGAGCAAAACCCCATTAGTGTTGATCTTGGAAATGATTTTACAACTTGCGCAAGCCAAGACTTTACTTTAAATGCACAAGTAGTTAAGTCAACCTATTCATCGATTGATGATTTTAGTTATAAATTGACAATTGATAATGATCCCCCTATTTCACAAACTACATCAGATTTTAGCATTACTGGTGGTTTAAGTGCCGGATTACATACTTGTTTAGTTGAAGTTTGGCTAGACGATGGAGGTTCTACTTTTTCCGGATGTCCTGCTGCAACAGATGTAATCACTGTTAATGTGGTGAACTGTTGTAGTTGTAGTGCATATATTCCATTGTTACCTACTTCGCATCCAGCTTATACTATGTATGGTCACCCTCAATCAACATATATTTCTGAAACGGATCTTATAACTGCATCATCTAATTCAAATTATTTCTATTTGCCATCAATTACAGCTGGTAGCAGTGGTGATTTGAAAACGGTAACTATTACCGGGAAAAGTACTTCTTCTTCAACTTTTTGTATAAATGGGGAGTTGTGGTTGCGCAATGTAGATGTAGGCACTTCAGAAATATTAGAAACACTAGTATTACAGAAATGTACCCTGAAACTTGGACCCGATGCTAAAATTAAAATTCGTGGCAATGTAACATTGGTATTAGAAGGCTGTATTATTGAAAAATGTGATGGAAGTACAGAGATGTGGGATGGTGTATATGCCGACATAGAAGATGAAGCAACCACAGAACCTGAAATCGTAATTGATCAATATGGAACACAGTCAACTCAAATTAGAGATGCAAAGAATGCAATTGTAATTAGACATGATTCACCATTCAAAATACAGCATTGTACTTTTTTTAATAATTACAAAAGATATTGTATTTGAAAAGTATAAAAAACGAATCACCAATGGCTTGCAACAAAACGATGAGAATACCATTGCCGGTAACACTTTCACAAGTAATGGTGGCACATTATTAAATCCTTATAGTACACAACATAAAAGGTCGCCATTGAACTTAATGATGTGAAAATATTCGTATTGGAAAAGTAGGTGGCACTGCTAACTTATTCGATCAATCAAAATTAGGAATAAATCTGATTAATAGTGGAGCTGAAATCTGGAATAATGAATTCGATGTAATATTTACTCCACCTTCTTCCCCAGTTAATAGTATCTATGGCACAGCCATTTATTTAAACAACGATTATAATTTTTGGGATAGAACTTTAGTAGTTGGAGAGCCCACGAGTTCTAATTCAAATATTTTTACCAATTGTAAATATGGCATTTTAGGAACTGGTGAATGCAACTATTTCATCGAAAACAATCAATTTGGTAGTGACAACATTGCACCTCTTACAACAGGTGCAATTTCACGCTCTTGCATTAGCATTGAAGGTGCAATTAAGAATAATATTTCAATTTTTAACGAGAATAAGTTTTATGATTTTATTAAGGGCATTACGTTATACGATCTCGGAGACGATGTTACATTGAATATCACTGGAAACGAGTTCTACGATGCTATTTGGAGTACCCCAACAATGAGTTATAATGCTACAGCCATCTCCATTATGAATCCATTGCCGAACTTCTTTACTACGCAGGCGTTGATTGATGATAATGATATTGGATTTGCTACCGAGAATACTCATCATTCCAGAATCGGAGTTTCCATTTTCCAAGCAGGAAATGTTAGAACAACAGGTAATCGTTTGAATATTCATTATGACCGAGATTTGTATTCATCTTTTTGTGGAATACAACTTGTCAATTCTCAAGATTGCAGGGTGTATGATAATTTAATTGTCAATTCCAATTTTGATAGCGACGCTGAACATTTAGTTACTGGAGTTCGAGTAAGTGAAAGTATAACACCTAGAGTGAATTGCAATGATATCCAAAGCATGGGTTATGGTATGCACTTTACTGGTGATAATGGAGCGGTAACACTAGCTAGTAATACTTTCACATCTTATAAAAAAGGGATTTCATTGGGGTGGGATAATTCAACCCCAGCATTTATTGGGCAAATTCAAGGAAGCCGGATCCTTCACCTGATGGTACCGGATATAAAAATGAATGGGATGCTTCCTCGTTGGATAGAGTGGAAGGGTTTACGGGTGTTTTATCTCATGGTATCATGATGGCCAAACTGACTATACTCTCAATACCTTTGCTCCAGTGAATAGTGGTCCTACTATGTTCGGGTTAACTCCACTTGGCTTTGCGGATGAAGGTGTTGGTTGTGACCCAGCATTAGATAGTTGGATTTGGAATCGAATCAGCGGGTATTCGGGTTTAGTATTTGATTCTATTCGTTTTGATGGAACTTACGCTTCACAACTATTGTATGAACATAAGCAATCCTGTTTTAAGTACTTTGATTTGGATTCATCACGTCTTGAAGGCGATGGAAATGATACGATGTATAGGTACGTATTTAATCAACTCAAATCAAGCAATATTGGTAACGTTCAAAATGTAATTAAAAAGGCTAAAGTTGGAGAGTATTTATTAAGCAATGATTTAAATGAAGTAATAGAAGACACCAATTACTTTGAGTCGCTAGTAAAGGATGTGATGTCAATTTACTTGTCTAGCAAAATTAATAGTACTGTTTTAAGTGCAGAAGATACAGCAGCGCTTACGGAAATTGCCAACCAAAATTACCTAATCGGAGGAGAGGCAGTCTTCCTAGCACGAGCGATGCTGCGCTTAGGAAATTGAAGATGGTGCCTTGGGTGAGGCTCGTATGATGAATCCCAATGTAAAAAAGACTTTGCGAAACTTTACAATTCAACCGAATCCTGCTTTTGATCTTGTATTTCTAAAGTACTCGGATGAAGAAAACCTTGAACATATAATTATTACTGACAATACAGGTCGAGAGATTATAAAGCGTGATCGAAGTAGCTATTTATCAATTTCAGGTTTGAATCCTGGGATATATTTCGTAATATTACAATACAGTGATGGAGAAAAATTATTGCAAAAATTAATTAAAATAGAATGAAGAGGGCAATCTTTGTTAATAGTATACTATGTCTTACCACTTTACTTTTAAACTGGGGTACTGCTCTTGCGCAATACTCCAACAAAGTTTGGTGCTTTGGAGATAGTGCGGGTGTAATTTTTTCTAATCCTGTTTCGTATTTTACGATTAATGAATCCTATTTAACTGCATCTGTAACTATAGCAGATGCTCAAGATAGTTATTATTTTATGGATCTTTCAACAAATGCCGTAGCGTATAATAGTTCCTTGAAAAGCGAGGTAAGTTAATTAGTCGAAACCATCAAATGATGATGAATGGTGACTCGTTAATATGTTTAGGTTGGTACCATGATATGATTATAGTTCCAAAATCTGTAACGGATAGTACATTTTATATTTTTTAGCAGGCGTTTCTGGGCCTTATTTTGGATTGTATTATTATCGTTGATCTGAAATTAAATAATGGTCTTGGAGCGGTTACACAAAAAAATGTAATGCTAGATCCTGTGTCGACCAAAGATGCACTGATGGCCGTTAAACATGGAAACGGAAAAGACTGGTGGCTGGTGACAAGGAAATGGGATTATCCAAATTTGGCCTTTGATAATGCATTTTATGTTTACCTAATAGATTCTACAGGCATTTATCCTCAAACAGTTCAAACTGAAGGTGCACTACGACAAACAAACGGTGGAGATATTGCTTTTAATTATGATGGGACAATGATGGCTGTTTGTGATATAAGAAACCTAATCGAGCTCTATGATTTTGATCGCTGCACTGGAATGATTTCGAGTCCGTTGAATATAGAATTACCGAGTACCACTGGGCCGTTTAAATATTATGCAAGTGCATGTTTTTCTCCTAATAATCGATTTTTATATGTACTAAGCATTTTAGCAATTGACGAAGCCTATATATACCAATATGACTTGCAGGCAACAAATATCGCTACATCTAAAACTCAGATAGGTACTATTATGGATAGTGCCTCAGTTGCCATGATGAAACTTGCTCCAGATGGTAAAATTTATATAGGTGCATGGACAAATTTACCAGGCAGTGTTTATCCCTATACACAAGGCTATTATAATGTGGTTAATTCAAATTTAACAGTTATCAATTATCCGGATAGCATTGGTGCGGCTTGTGATTTTCAATTATTCTCATTTTCCATTAGGAGGTCACCGAACGTATAGAGGTTTACCTCATAACCCAAATTACGGCATGGGTCCGTTAGTTGGTTCGCCTTGCGATACACTAACAGTAGGCATTAACGAAAATAATTTAAAGAATGATGTTTTCTTCCAAGCTTGGTACAATTCCGAGTGGAATATGATTCATGTGAATGCGTCGAAGCTAAAAGGGGAGAGTGGTGTGTTAAGGTTGTTTGATGTGGAGGGGAGAGTGGTGTATGAGAGGAAAATGGAGGGTGATACAAGGTGGGTATTTTACGGGGAGATTGCGATGAATGGAATTGCAGCTGGGGTTTATATAGTGTCCTTGGTTACGGAGAAAGATAAGGTTCAAGGAAAGTTTTGAAATTCTAGGAGCATAATATTTACACTTAAACGCAACGATCGCAGCGTTTAAGCAACGGAAGCAGCGATTAGTTTTTATTATTCTTCCAAAAACTTCTCATTAAAATTGAGCAGATACAATTTCGATGAAGCCCGCGTAAATGCGGTATAAAGCCAGCGATAGTATTCAACACCTAACATTTCATCGGTTAAATAACCTTGGTCTACAAAAACAACGGGCCATTGTCCGCCTTGGGCTTTGTGGCAGGTGATGGCGTAGGAAAATTTTACTTGCAGCGCATTGTAATGCGGATCAATTTTTATTAAGGCATTGCGTTTGCGCTTATCTGGTTCGTCGCCTTCGTAATACTCGTGCAAAGCATCAAATAATTTTCGTTGGTCTCCTGTCGAGAGCGCTGGTGCTTCGCTCGCTAAGGTGTCGAGTAAGATCATGGCTTCAAATACAGGTTCGTCGGGATAATCGGGTAAACGTAAACTTGCCATCGCAAAACGAAATCCATATCGCTCCTCAAACCGAAATACTTTTAATACCTCCAACACATCTCCATTGGCAATGAATCCAGCAGGGTGATCTTCTGGTAAACTGGTGTAATTATTTTTTACGACCATCAAACTATCACCACCCCCTATTTCATCTTCCATCCACAAAGTTTGAAAACGAATTAATTTGTTGTACTGAATAGCGGCTTTGTTAGAACGCGTTACCACCATCACTTGATCTTGCCCATAGTCCTTAAACAAAGAATGTAAAAGCTCGGGTAAGTCGCGCGGATTCACTTGCGACACATCGCCTTTCAACTTAATTTTCAGACTTCCCTCCGACTCTTCTTCAGTAATCAAATTTCGTATATCCGTAGCGTTAGTTAAGATTTCGCTTTGCTGTTGTTGTCGCACCACTTCTTTTAACTCGGCAGTGTACACTTTCTTCCTGTATTTATAGCGCAGATGCTCGGGATCTAATGCCGGACTTTTATCAAAATGTACAGGCGGAAGCTGTGCATCATCACCCACTAACATTAATCGACAACTTGGACTGCTATACACATATTGAATTAAATCGTGCAATAAGTTTACACCTGGAAACGGACTTGAACTATCATCAATTGCCGCATCTGGAATCATGGACGCCTCGTCAACAATGAACAATGTTTTTTGTAAGTATTGTCCATCAGTCGCAACATCATTCGTCCGTCGCTGGTAAGTGATGGCACATATAAATGTTTATGAATGGTGAAAGCAGGTTTGCCGGTGTAAAACGAAAGTACTTTCGCGGCTCTTCCTGTTGGCGCTAATAAAACAATATTCTTATAAGCCGATGTTAATGCCGCCATCATCGTCGTTTTTCCTGTACCTGCATAACCTTTCAACAGAAAAAGTCCAGGCTCTTCGATTGAGGCAAATTGTGAGAATTGATGAATAAAATTTTCCTGTCCGGGAGTGGGCGGAAACTTCAAATATTCATGAATTCTTGATTTAACCTGAAGGCTACGTTCTTGCAAAGTCACGGGAAAGATTTCTTTGGGTGAAGATCGGAAATTTTGGCTTGAGGGTTGATGGAATTCATAAGTGAGTGATTATAAGGAGTTAAGTTAGATGAATGTTTTAATTTGTTTCGATAGCTATCGAGGCCATAAAGCAAAGCCGATAAGAGTAAGATTCGCTATTTTTGCCATATGGTTCAAAGTGAAATAGGCATCAATCTGAAAAATCAGGTGACCGATGAAAGCTATTCTCAAGGCATGGTGAAAAATGCTTTGCTGTTGATGGTAGCAGAAAAAGGTCGATTTTTTTATGGCGTGATTGATCAAGATCGACAGAAAGCAGTGGTGATGAGAGATTATCAAATGGTGAATGATCAAGATGCAGAAGACGATTATACGCCAGGATTCTTCAATCGTATTTTGGAAGAAGATGAAATTTTGCAGGAATTGAATCCCGATAAAATTGTATTGTCAGTGTACTCACAGCAACAAAGCTTGGTGCCTACTCCACTCTTCTCCAAAAATCATCTCAAAGAAATTCTCGGACTCACGAGCATCATCCATGATGGACAAGATGTTTATGATGATTCGATATCGTCGGCGAATGCGCATAGCATTTATGGCGTACCTGCTGCTTTGTTAGAGGAGACTGGAAATCGTTTTAAAAATGCATCGATCTTTCATGCAGGAAGTGCTTTTATTGAAAGTCAAATTCGATTAAATAAATTAGAATCGGAATCCACGGTTTCGGTTTAATTCGCAATCAGTATTTCGATGTTGTTATTACACAAGGGAAGCGATTTGAAATTGTACAATAGCTATCGTTATCATTCGAGTGAAGACATCATGTACTATCTACTTTTCACTATGGAGCAATTGCAACTTAATCCCGATCAGGTAGCGGTTCGTTGTTATGGTGAGATTGAAAAGATCTCGAGTCATTGGATGCTTGCACGTAAATACATTCGAAACATTTCGATGGGTGAAAGACCAGATGGCATTATCTATAGTTATGGATTCGAAAAATATTCTCCCCATCAGTATTATCCATTATTTATACAGACATTGTGCGTATCATAAGCGGAACCCATCGTGGTAAACAATTAAACGTACCAAAAGATTTGGTGGTGCGCCCTACTACGGATTATGCGAAATCGGGATTGTTCAACATACTAGCACATCGTTTCCAACTAAAAAAATTGGCGGTGGTTGATTTATTTGCAGGTACTGGAAGCTTGAGCTACGAGTTCATTTCGCGGGGCTGCACCAACGTTATAGCTATCGACAAAGATCCAGCTTGCATTCGTTTCATCAAACAAAGTTTTGAGCAACTCGATCCCAGCAGAAGTGCTAAAGCCATTCAAAGCGATGCATTGAAATGGTTACGAAATCAACCGGGTAAATTCGACATCATCCTAGCCGATGCTCCCTTTGAAGAAACGCCAGACGAAGAATTAAGCAGTATTGTTTTTAACGGTGAACTTCTAAACAAAGACGGTGTGCTCATCATTGAACATGCCAGCAAAAACAGTTTAGCGGCCATTGAAGGGTATGTAGACACTCGAAAATACGGCAATGTTAGCTTTTCATTCTTTCAACCTTCAAAGGCAACTTCACCCTTAGAATCCATCTCCACCGCATAAAATAAAAACTATGTCAAAAATCGCACTCTTCCCGGGAAGTTTTGATCCCATCACCATTGGACATGTTGATGTGATAACACGCTCCTTAAATTTATTTGACAAAGTAATTATTGGCGTAGGTGAAAACACCTCTAAAAAATACATGTTTCCACTGTCCGACAGAGTGCAATGGATTAAAGATAGTTTTACAGAATACGATCAAGTGGAAGTTTTATCGTACAGTGGTTTGACCATCGATTTCTGCAAAAAGATTCAAGCTCGATTTATCTTAAGAGGGTTACGCACTTCTGCCGATTTCGAATTTGAGAGAGCCATCGCGCAGATGAATCACTACTTAGATAACGGTATTGAAACGACGTTCATGTTAGCATCGCCACAATATTCACCAGTATCGTCAACGATTATACGCGACATCATTCGCAACGGCGGCAATGCAACGCCTTTCGTTGGTGAAGGAGTTAAATTAACCCCAAAAAGTCATTAGACTTTTTGGCTCTTCGAGCTGACAAATGATTTTGAAGCAATAATTCAAATAATGTAGTTAAAACGAAAGTAAAAATTGCTTCAAAATCTATGTCAGGGTTAATCCCGACCAAAGCGTCGGGATTAAAATAAGCTTACTTCTGTTTTTCGAGCGCAACAAAATACTGCATCAAATCATCGATAGGTTGCTTAATAATTTTTCCAATTGTGAATCCTAATTCGAATCGCGCATGCCTTGCAATATCATTTCTTTGATGTAAGGATGTTCTTGATGCTTCGTTAAAAAACGCGAGAAAGAAGCCATACATTGGGGTTCAGTTCCTTGTATACCTTATCAATAATTTCATTCTTGGTCAGGTGATAAGTCTCCTTAAAATCCTTTTGTAAATCGGAAGGCAATCGTTCGTACAAATAGTAGGTTAAGAGTTTTTTACCAAAGTACGATCCACTTCCTTCGTCGCCTAAAATATATCCCAAGCCATAATTTCTTTCATGCACTTCTGCCCCATCAAAATAGCAAGAATTACTTCCTGTTCCGATGATGCAGGCGATACCTTTCGTGTTTCCGCAAGTTGCTAAAGCGCAGGCAAGCAAATCGTGTTCAACCATTACATCTGCCTTCGTAAAAAAGTTTCGAAGTCCCGAGGCAATAATTTCATTTCGATCATCGCTAGAGCATCCTGCTCCAAAAAATTTTACATTCGTTACTTTTTCACGAATATTCTTCATCTCCTCCGACTTCATCAAGGACTCCATCACAAATTCGCTTGAATGAAAAAATGGATTGAATCCCTTGGTGAATGGGACCAGTAATTTTTTCACCATCAAATAGCAACCAATCTGCTTTTGTAGAACCTGAATCTGCGACGAGGAGCATGTTTTTTTCTTTAATAATATTTATTCAAACATTCAATTTGTCAGCTTTGTATAGACTTTTGATTTTGGAATTTAGACTTTGGATTTTCCATTAACAAGTTAATCTAACCTCTAACATCCAACATCTAACATCTAACATCTAACATCCAACATCCAACTATTTATTCAACGCTTTCTTATGCGCTTCTATCTGCATAAAAAACGTATTCTCCGTCATGCTTTGCCCATTCTTAAAATAAAACGATCCACCATAGCTATACAACACCTTAATATACGTTGCTTTTTCAGCATTCGACTTTACAATGGTACGGAACACAGTTCTATTCGTTTCTACAATGGTATCTTGAGTAATTCCTTCTACAACAAATTCCTTATCAAAATCGATTTTGTAATCGTTGATGTCTTTTTACACCTTTCTTCGGATCTGCTTTTCCTGCAGCTGCCAATGCTTTCTTCTGCGCTTCTATATCGTCGTTACGTTTCTTAGCGGCTTCTTCCTCTTGCTTCTTCTTCATTTCAGCTGCTAAACGTAACGCTTCTTCCTCTTGTTCTTTTTGCACTTTTGCTAATGAATCTTTCTCTATTTTAATTTTTTCCTGACGCGCTAACTCTAACTGATACGCTTTTTCTTTGGCGTCGGCAATACTGTCTTGTTTAAACTTCGATCTAACTTGAGCCAAAGAATCTTGCACCGCACGATCATGAGCAATCTTTGCTAACTCCTCTTGACGAACTTTATCTTGAGCATCGGCAATTGCTTTTTGACGAGTGGCTTCTGCTGCGGCCAATTCAGCAGCTTTTTCTGCTTTCTCTTTTGCTATACGAGCTGCTTCTTCTGCCTTTGCTTTCTCTTGAGCTTTTGCTAAGGAGTCGGCCGTTGCTTTTTCTTGAGCTTTACGTTCAATTTCAGCGAGACGAGCTTGCTCAGCTGCTTTTGCCAAACTATCTTTTTCTGCTTTTGCTGCTGCTTCAGCCTCTAATCGTTCACGTTCTTTTTTCGCTTTTAATTCTTCTTGTTTTTGTTTTTCTTCAGCTTGAGCTATTGAATCTTGCTCGGCTTTTAATCGAGCTTTCTCCGCCAATTCAGCTGCTGCACGCTCCTTTTCTACCTTTGCTAAACTATCTTGCTTCACTTTTTCAGCTGCAGCCAATTCCAAAGCAGCAATTCTTGCTTTTTCTTTTTCTACGTTAAGTGAATCAGAAACTTCTTTCTCGCGTGCTTTACGAGCAGCGTCGGCAATCTTTGCTTCTTCACGTGCTTTGTTGAGCGAATCTTGTTCGGCTTTACTGCGAGCCAGTGCTTCTTGTTTTTCTTTTTCTTTTGCTAATAAGATGGAATCTTGTTTGGCTTTTTCTTCGATGCGAGCTAAAGAATCTTTCTCTGCTTGCAATCGGGCTTTCTCCGCAGCTTCTGCTTGGAGTCGGATTTTTTCAACAGCTACTAAACTATCTTGTGTTGCTTTTTCTTTGGCTGCAATTAACGCCGCTACTGCTGATAGTCTTGCCGTTTCTTTTGCAATCGAATCTGTTTTCTCTCTTTCGATGGCGGCTAACTTTGCTTCTTCAATTTTTTGTTGCTCTCTTACTTTATCTAATGAATCGCGACGAGCTTTTTCAGCGGCGAGTTCTTCTTTTTTCGCTTGAGCGATTGAATCTTGACGTGCTTTTTCTTCTGCTTTAGCGCGCAATGCTTCCTGCTTAATCACTTCCTGAGCCATCTTCTGCTTCACCACATCCATCTCCACTTTTCTAGATTTCGAATATTCAGGATCGTAATCAAAATCTTCATACGCTTCACTATATCCCAATTTTGTAACGGGTGGTGCTGCTTCTTTAGGTTGTTCTACGCCTTCGGGTGCTTTGAACAAATCAATCTTAAACTTAAAACTGAAAATTTGATTTTCATAACTCTCTGGAACTTTTGTGTCCACCAAAACGGATTTGGTAATGGTACCATTCTTTGAAAATACAATGGTATATAAATGTCCAAGATCCAAGTTGAAAATAAATTTACCTCCGGCAGAGGTCAGCAAGTTATCGGAGTTCTCAGCACCTTTCATCACTTTAATTTCGGCACCTTCCAATCCTTTCCCATCTTGTTGCACATTCCCGAGCAATTCAAGATAGCCAGGTCGTTGAGCGTATGTATTATTTACAAAAAGTAAGGTGATAAGGGCAATCGTCCATATTCGGACATACTTTAGGGATTTATTCAATGTAATTTGTTTTAGCTGGGAAATATTCATCATGTTTAAACGAAAGTATACAATTTATGTTGCTAGCGGCTCTTGAAATATAACAGAAGCCATCAGCAGTGCGTGAGCGAATTGGGACGGATCGATTGAACTCTTCACATTCCTTTCATTTAGGAATTGATAGAGGTTCTCAGAAGCAAGATTTCCTACCAGTACATCTTCTGCCATGGGACATCCTCCATACCCTTTCAAGGCAGAGTCAAAACGACGACAACCGCTCTCCCAAGCCGCTGTTACCTTCGACTTCCAATTTTCGGGACTGGCATGTAGATGCGCTCCAATCTTTACATGGGGTAGCGATGGGATAACGGCATCAAATATTTTTTTCACATCAGAAGCTTGAGCGAGTCCCACCGTATCCGACATAGCAATTGTTTTTACACCTAACGATGCAATTTGCTTAGTCCATTTCACAGCGATCTCTTCATTCCATGCATCTCCGTACGGATTTCCAAATGCCATGCTCATGTAAACCACCAATTCTTTATGGTGTCTCAAGCATAAATTCTGAATCATCTCTACCGATTGCAGGGATTCCTCCATGCTACTATTCGTATTTCTTTGCTGGAAGGTTTCGGAGATGGAGAATGGAAATCCGAGATAGGAAATCTCATCAAACTCACACGCATCCTCTGCCCCTCTTACATTCGCTACAATGGCTAATAATTTAGTTTGATCATTCAATTCCAATTGACTTAATACTTCGGCCGTATCGCGCAATTGTGGAATCGCTTTTGGAGAAACGAAACTTCCAAAATCAATTACATCGTATCCCACTCCTAAAAGAGTATTGATATATGCAATTTTTTGAGCAGTAGGAATAAACCACGAAAGGCCTTGCATGGCATCGCGTGGACATTCAATCCATTCTACTCTTTCGTTTCCCATTATTCAACAGAGAACCCATCTCCTTCGAGACGGGTTCCTTAGTTTTTAATTATTTTACTTGATGATAACACCATCTGCCTCAAACGACAATGCGTACTCAGGCTCCGTAATTTTTTCAATTTCTTCTTTCGATTTACCATCGTCTTTAGCATAATGACGAAGATCTTCCACCGATGTAGTATCAACAAAAGCACGACCCATCATTACAGCTGATTTACCTGCACAATCCTTAGGTACAAAAAATCCATAATCCTTAAAACTCACTCGCATGGTAGAACCATCATTCTTCTCAATAGCCATCCAACAACCCTTTGTTTGACAAGCAGCATTAATTTTTCCTTCTACTTTTACATTCTCCACTGAGGTAGCTCCTGCATTAATCATGGCTACAAGAGAATCCATTGGAATAGCACCAGCCTCATCGATGTCAGCGCCAAACTTTGCAGCAATCACCGTAGAATCAATCTCTGGATTTACTTTTTCTTCATTCGATTTTGATCCGCAAGAAGATAAGGCGAAGATGATCCATCCAAACAATACTAATTTTTTCATTTTTTCTGATTTTATTAACTGGTACAAAAGTAAAAATTGAAGACCGATTTTAGGGTAAATCAATCAATCATTTACCAACATCCGATATTTGTTCAATGTATTGTAAATCAGTAATTTGTAAAATAGAAAAGTAGATTTCAATAAAAACCAAAGTCTAAGGAAATAAATTTGATAAAAAAAGCATGCTGTCTGGGGTTCAAATGTAGTTAGAGTTATAAGAAATCTCTTGTGCCCTCGTATGTTTGTTTTTTTAACCCAAAAAAGTCATTAGACTTTTTTGCCCAATATTGGTATCTGGGCTGACGATTGATTTTGAAGCAATAATTAGTTCATATAGTTAAAACGAAAGTAAGAATTGCTTCAAAATCAATGTCAGGGTTAATCCCGACAATTCATTGATTGATCAATGAATTCGTCGCCCCGATGGCACAATTGTCATTTCTAATGACAATTGTGGATTTAATAAAATCTAGTCGCGAGGTTTCGCAATAACAGCAAACAAGAAGTAAGAAACTTGATTGCTGAAAAATTGAACCTGCTTGCTTCAGGCAAGCACGGATAAAAAGGATAAATCGGATTGGCACAGATTTATTCAGAACAAAATAAAAGATTTCTTGCTCACAAGTGACATCAAGTTTCCTTAAGTGTCCTTTAGTGCTCTCTCGTATGTTTGTCTCGCGTTTTCGCGATTAGATTATAGTTTAATCAATGAATGCTTATTTCTCAACATGAAAACAGATTATTACCACATTAAAGTTTTAGCCTCTCCCCCTACCCCTCTCCATAGGCGAGGGGCTATAATAAATCAAATTCCTCAAGTGTTCTCTAGTGCTCTATTGTGTCTTTAGTGTTTAATAAAGTCAATTCGAAACTAAATTTTATTTTGCTAAGATAATACTTGAAGCATAAAGCTTACAGCTTGTTTTAATTTGGAACTAAAATTTACTTCAATTAAAAAGGTTATTCCTCACAAAAGAATCATCACTCAACGTATTTAAAAAAATTGAGCAGATCTGTTTTTTCTTGTGTAGATAAATTTAACGGATGCACCAATGTACTTTTATTTACATGAGGTTGTCCGCCGCTGTTATAGTGATCAAGACCTGTTGTAATGATGTAAAACTTCCATCGTGCATGTATGGCGCTGTAAGTGCAACATTTCGTAAAGAAGGAACTTTAAATTTTGCTCTGTCTTGTGGTAATTGAGTTACTCTCATTCTGCCGCTATCTGCATAATTTAGATACAAGCCATTATTTTCAAAAGTGTAATTTGTAAAATTAAATCCACTGTGACAGGAGCTGCAATTTGTTTGTGAGCTATTGAAAAGTTGGTACCCCCGTAATTCACTTGTCGTAAGGGAAAACTGTGTATTGTCGTTTTCATATTTATCAAAACGGCTGTTGCCACTGATTAAACTTCGTTCAAAAGTAGATATCGCACGTGTAATAACAAATGCATCCAGATCTCTTCCATATGCCAACTGCGCTTGCTGATTATAACTATTGTTCTGTTTCAGTTTGTCGATGACATCGAGCATGTTTGTGTTAAATTCATTATGCTCTTGGATGGGTACTAATACTTGCATTTCCAAGGTAGGAACGCCGCCAGCACGTGTGAAATAAGGATGATATCCTATATTCGTTAAAGAGGGCGCGTTGCTGCTTCCAAGGGCATTGTTATCGCCTAGACTTAACGCAACGTTATCACTAAATGCAAATTCTTGTTTATGGCAAGAGGCACAACTTAATGTATTGTTTTTTGAGAGTTGTTTTTCATAAAATAGCTCTTTCCCTAATTCCCAACGTGTCATCGTAAAATTGTTGTCGGCTGGAAAGTCCATCGATGGAAAACCGGGCGGAATAATAAGTACTGCTCCTACTCCATCGTTAGAGTTATCCTTTTCACATCCGCTAATAAAAACACAAGAAAATAAAAAGAGCAATACTATTTTAACCGATCGTCTTTTCACTTTTATTGAATGGTTATTCTTCGATTTGAAAGGTTGGAATTACCACTGTAAAACTGCAGTATATATACTCCTTCGCCAGATCACCAACATGAATTTCATTGCGGATATTTAATCCATTTTCAAGAACCGTGTTTCCTAATAAGTCAACGATCATTAATCGGTCGGCTGTGGAATTATTATCGTTGAAGTTAATGTATAGTTTCTCTGATGTTGGGTTTGGGAAAATAGAAACATTTAATTCTTCAGTGGAATTATTTGATAAAACCAGTGGCAGCAGAACTTGGGCTAAACACAAAATCTCTTAAATTTTGCAACACGGTTAAGTCAGTCGCATTTGCACCATGATCAATAGGTCCTGAAGCGACATTTATATTTTTCACCGCTTGAACATAATCTGCGTTCAGATTTATAAAAATATTGTTTCCACCCGTATTAACTCCGGCAGCCATTTGTGTTTGTTGAAAGTAATTTGCATTTCCTAAACTATGCATTTGAAAATTGTAGTGAGGTTGGCTCCTGCCAAACCTTCAAGTGTTGAAAAGAAATAACCTGAAGCCCATCCCCAATGCATGGATGGCGATTGAAAATACAGTGGACTTCCAGGAGCCTGCAGGGATGGATCGGAATTATTCAGAGATCCATCCACGCCAATGGAAAATTTGATTCCTTCCACATTAGTTACATTGAAAGTCCCTAAATTCTCTACATTATTTGCGTCTGCATGCGCTAAAATATATTTGCTTGGAACGGGAATCTCCTGACCACCATCATGGATGATGATAATACTGGAAATGTAATAATCCATACGGGTAATTTTAAAATTCTGCATCAGGTTATTTTGAGCTACCTGATTAAATGCAAACGGCGTATTTCCCAACTTGTTCGTAATGGTTAAAAATACATTTTGTTGTGCTTTTGTAGTTGAAATAACGAATAGCAAAGCAAAAGAAAGGAGTAGTGATTTTAGCATTTTAATTTGTTTTAGGTGATTATGAAGATGCTCCCATACAGAGCACCAATACAAATTTGCAGATTTATTCCGGTTTTCCAAATAATTGGGGTTTGGCAATGAAATTCCGTGAATTTTTTAGGATTTATGGGGAGCTACAAGCTGCAAGCTGCAAGCTCAACTTCAAGCTGCAAGGAGATTTCCAATATTTGAATTTTAGATTTGAAAGAGACTTTTTTCATCACTAGAGCCACAAGAGGTCACTAAGTGCACTAGAGGTTTTGAATTGAAGTTGAACTAAAGTGTTCTCTTATGACCTTTAGTGATCTTTAGTGTTTTAAAGAAAAGTCTCATCTGAAATTAAATTTTAGATGCAGCTAAAAATATACTAGAAGGAAAATCCCACACTGCTACAGGACAGTAGCTAGAATATTGTTATCAGGAAATATTTTCTAATATTTTTATAAAATAAAAAAGTATGTAAATATTTAATCCAGTGGTTAGGTTACCTAAACTCCACCACATCCGCCGTCACCACACATTTGGTGGTAAGGATAATACCAAAGTAGAAAGAAGTTTTAAAGTTCAGGGTTTGGTTTACGAAAGCTTGATTCTTTTGCAAAGGATGATTCGCCATCATATTTTTCTTGGCAATACTGATCAGTGTGAATTTTTCGAGTCCACCAAATCCAATAACGTAACGTGTAGAAGCTTCCTTCTACATTCATGTTAACATAGGAGAAATTAGCCGAACTTAAGGATGCAGAATTATAAACAGTACCACTATGAATGGCGAAGCAGCCTGAGAAGATTACGGCTATGATGAGGAGGAAGAGTGATTTTAGGATAGGTTTTTTCATCGTTCCGTAAATAATTCCTATTAGGTTTAATTTGGTTAGAAATTTCTTAGTATTCATAAAACATTTATTATGAAAATAAAATTTAGGAAGTACTTTCTGGACTATCGGTATTATCCTTTTTACGTTTAAAGAACTTAAACATAGTACCGCCTACTGCTGCAAATGCAAGCGCAATAACCTTCCAGAACTTTGCAATTAGAACAAAGAATCCTGCTTTTGCTAAAACTTTTCCAGCAACTAATCCGCCTATTGTAAATGCGGCTACTTCATCCACATCGGGGATAAAATCTGCGTATTTGTTTCCATCTTTAAATTCAACACATCGGACAATTTCGGCAATATGTTTTTTAACTGCGGGTAACTCATTCATGGTGGCAACAGCATTTAAATTGTAAACTCCTTTTCTTCCCAATATTCTCAAATTATAATTTAAGGTATTTACGGTTGCTTCTCCAAATTTTAATTCTTTAGCCCAATGTAGGGTTTTTAATTCCTTATCATAAAATGGTTTTGAAGCCCAGCCCACTAATGTAATGGGTTCGTAACCTTCTTTTATTCTTTCCGGATTATATCCTTCGGATTCCTTCTGCATATCTTTTAGGAGATCGTCGTAGTCGATGTCTTCAGCATCATCGTCTTTTACATACCCCATTTCTTCAAAACTGATGATAAAAGCCCACCCGGAATCAGCTAATACACCTAAATTATTAGGGACAATCATTCCTAATACAGTACTGTCGGCAGGATTTCCCCATAAATCGGTAAGCACAAAAATGCTTTGCTCTCTGTCGAGGTATCTAAATCCAGCTGGAACATTGAGCTTGGCATTTCCCTCCTCCAATTCGATAATCCCTGTTTTATAACTTAGTGATTGCTCAGTATTTTCTATCCATATTTGCGTACTGTCAATCTCTTGTCCGAAGCAGTTCATTGCAAATAATAGCCAAACCAAGCATGGCAGAATTGATTTTTTCATAGTGTAAATTTTAATGTTGCCTTCTTAAGTTCGGCTAGATTTTTATAAATTAAGGGTTGTTAAATTCAATTTTAATAAAGTACTTTTTTAAATATCACTAACATTGAAACTCCAGCCATATTGACCATATCAAATCTCCAACAAATCCCCGAATTCTCCAAATTTGAAGGAAATAAAATCTGGTCCAACCTTAAATTATGAATGACAAGTCAATACTACTTTATTTTTATGCTCTACCTATATTTATTAGCTTTTTGAGCTTGTTTAATTCCATTTACAACGCCATTAAAAACGCCTTGAACTGAACTGTAAATAGCATATTCCAAATCATCTTTTAGGTAAAGAAAATAATTTTCTTTAATTTCAAGATTCGCATTTTTATGTATAAATACATTATTACCTAGCCCACCATAAACATAATCAAATAGGCGTGACTCTAAATTTTCCTCGTGTTCATAATGTCTATCCGTATGCTTTAATAATAATTCCTCTGCTAATGAATAATTTTCTTGATCAGTGAACTTGTTTGTTTCATAGCATAAAAGTTGCTTATCTTTTATTATGTAAATGAGTATTCCACCAGCATTACCATTGGCACCACCACCTGCTACTTCAGCGTAAATAATTTCTTGAGGGTCTAGACTATTAATAATAGTTTTTGTTAGTGTTGCTTTTATAGGTTCGATCATATTTTTTTGTTGTTGATTGTTTTTTTATACCTATTGCTAGTATTTTATAATATTTGAATTTCAGAATAAAAAACATCGGTTTTTCTATATGAACAGCAGACTTGATTTTATTAAAGTGATCGATTCACCAAGGTCGCTTGCAATACTTATAACCTCTAAATAAAGAGTTGATATTCTATTTCCATCAATGATGTTTATTTACATCATGTCAAACTATAGTTGCAAATGGATTTTCTCCTTGCTTAGCAAGTTCTTCGATTCGTTGGATTGTTTCATTTCCAATAGCAATAGCTTTCGCTATTAATTCAATATTTGCTTTTTTATGCCACGCGAACACATCGTTATCCGAAATCCATTCCGTATTCCACAAATATGTTCCGTAACGCGATCTCAGTGTAAAATCGGTTGAAAATTGAAGGTTTTTATCGAAATGTAATCCTTTTGTAAGTAACCTATTTAAATCAAACTCATCCAAATTCATTTTTGCAAGTGCAATTATTTCATTGTCTTCTTGATTATAGTTTTCTCCTCCAATAGAATAGTCGGATCGAAATTGTTCAATCCCTCCTTCATATTTCTTTACTATTGCGGCTTTATCAATGAATAGATTAGCTAAATGAATATATACAGGCATATTATTTTATTCTATTTTTTTTTATCTGAGAGTACAATATTTTGTTTGGCATGATGATCAGCAAAAGATAGTAAGGTATTTAATTCATCCATATCAAAGTTTTATTAAAAGTATCTAAATTAATCCCTCGAGTCAAAAACCCAACCCAAAAGCGTAACTCAAACTTAGTAATAATAAACCAATTCTCCAAATTTGAAGAAAAAGTATCTATTGGTTTCTAGGAAAACACAGTAGATCCAGTGGAAAAATCTAAAATCCAATCTAACAAACAATCTTGAAGCCTCACGACCAACAACTATCTCGCTCCCTTCTTATACCCCTCTATAGCATTCCTCATGAAATCTTGATAGCACCAACCCGCCCACTCATCCCCGCACGTTCATCTAAAAGTACATTCCAATGCTCCGTCCCCACCAATCCCATCAAATCCCGCGTATACAACGGGTCCTGCTATCAAAACGCTAACGGTGAAACCAACTGCCATCGTAACGTTATTAAAATCTCTGCACTCCTAATCGAAAACGCATGCTTGTCCGTTTGTAGAAGTAAAGCGTAATACTCTTTGAAGGCATTTTTATCGGCACAAAATAGAGTACAAACAACATCACCAATATCACTCACCTAAACACAGAAATGAAAAATGAAAATCTCGACTCCTCCGCATAAAGAATAAACGATATGGCAGGAATCATCCTCAACGTAATCTCCTCACAATTAATAAAATTTGTCGAGCCCGCCTTTTGCTAGTACTCCTAGCCTTTCCTAGTCGCAAACAACATCACACAGTCCGCTATGAACATAAAGAGTGCGAAGAGAAGGAGAATGAGTTTTGGAAAGGGCAAGGGGGATTAATTTTTAAAGAAATTAAATAGCACAGTTTAATTTTCACTCTCACTAAAATACTTTATTTTAAATGATCATTAAAGCGAAGTTTTCTTATTTCAATTTTGATAGGTTTGTCATTTGAATAGTGAATGCATCTACCCCAATTCTTTTTGAATCAAATTTATCATAAACAAACGTAGTTCATTTTTGATTTTATAAAACGGTTATCATCTAACTTATATTCAAAAATCATGTTTCCGATTTGATCATATTCAATAAAATCGAATCTTGATGTTTTACCTTCTCTATCAATTATTTTCTTCTTTAATTCTACCTTTCTTGTCCAATACATAATTATGACTACTAAAATTGACCATTTTATCATAATAGATTGATTTAATTAATTGGCCTAGGTTATTAAATTCATTAAAAAGTTTAGAAATTAATATATTGCAATCAAAAAAATGAATTTCAATAATTTTTCCTTTATTGTTATATTTAGTTTCTACTAAAGCATGCTGTTGGTTAGAACCAACAGACTCTATCATTGCGGTCATTGTTGATTTTTCAACTTTAATTGTATAGGTGTCCTCAATTTTATTATATCTGTCAATTGTTTGCCAACTTGCAAGTTTTTTATTTGAATAAGTATAAAGTTTAGTATCAATTAATTTTCGATTCTTGCCCAACTCTTTTTTTAATAATATTTGATTTCTCTCATTGAATTTTTTTTCAAATCCATGTGTGATTTTTAGTTCTGAATCAAAGTATACTTTTTCTATTTGATTTCCCAATAAATCATATTTGTATTTTACTTTAAATACAACTTGATTATTGAAGTCAAACTCAGTTTCTTCAATTTTAAAGCCAAGATTATTATAATTAATGAATCTTTCTGATATTTGGTTTGATAATTCTAAATTACCGAATTTTTCAATTGCACTAAATTCTTTAATGTTAATATATTTTTTACATTGCCTTTAATAATATTAGATTTTAATGTGTCATATTCATGGATATTTAGGTTTAAATTAGGTTCGAGGTCATAAACAGAAAAGTTAATATTTTTTGTCTTATCATAATTAATAATCCTCTTCGTCAAATTAATTAATAATTGCATTAAGCCATTCAAAATTTTGATCATTTCAATTAGATTATTTTTTATGAATTTTAATAATTCTTACTTAATTAAAAACGATTAGTCGTTAATAAGTCAACTCTTAAACAGCTTAAAATTTATTTGATACCTGTAAAATTCAATATTTGTCGTTACTGAAAGAGCTCTCTTAATTTTCAAGTCATCTTCAAAGCCTATGATGACGCCTTTTACGGTTTGGTAGTCTTCAGCAAGTTCTTCTAATACATAGCCCATATATCGTTGTATTTGGCCTACTACGTTATCGCTTACCCTACCCTTCTTCAGCTCGACAACTAATATTGTTTTTTTTTGTCTTTGCTGATGGCTAATACATCAATGGGGCCTGTGTCGCTCTGATATTGTTGTCCGACAAGTTCCCCGTCTTCTTCGTAAATATCATAGTTTTTGCCAAGCTCTGTTTGCCTCCAATTCTTTACTAAGAAGTCTTTCAAGTGTTTCACAGAGCAAATTCAGATGGATTCTCACTACAGCACTATCGGTACTAATTATTATATGTGATGTGTGCCCTCCTATTAACTTTTCTATTTCTTCGGCATACTTTGTCATTTCACTCACTGTTCCAATGGAACCTGTTGAATTGCGCATAGCATCACTCATTGCTGATCGCTCAA
>JADKFA010000012.1 GCA_016717725.1 Bacteroidota bacterium | reverse complement strand
ATAATATAGCTTTAGGTCAAATATACATCACAATTCTTTTTCGAAAATACTAAAATAAATTCAGCTTATGTCATTCCATACTCCACTTACTCAACTCTTTGGACTTCGCGCTCCCATCATCATGGCACCCATGTTCCTGGTTTCGAACGAAGAAATGATGAAAAGCGCGATGAAATGTGGTGCGATGGGAACTTTTCCAACCCTCAACTACAGAAAAAAAGGGGAGTTGGCCACCATTCTAAGTTCATTGAATCGCTATAAAACAGAAAATAATACGCCAGGTAACTACGGAGTCAATTTGATTGTACAAAAAACAAATCCATTGTATGCTGAGCATCTAAAAATTTGTGTGGAGCAAAAAGTTCCGTTTTACATTACCAGTTTAGGAAATCCAAAAGAAGTGATTGATGCGGCACACAGCTACGGTGGAAAAGTATTTTGTGATGTCACCAATTTAGAACATGCCGCGAAATGTGCCTCCTTGCATTGCGATGGATTCATTGCCGTCACACAAGGAGCAGGCGGACATGCGGGTCCGTATCCAGCAAGCGTATTGATTCCGGCACTCCACAAAGCATTTCCGAATATTCCAGTAGTGGCTGCAGGCGGAATTGCAAACGGTGCGGGGATTCTCTCCTGTTTAAGTTTAGGTGCAGCGGGTGCAAGTATCGGCACTCGATTCATTGCATCCACCGAAGCAGCGGTGAGTGATGCTTACAAAAATGCCATTGTAGATTCGGGCATGGAAGACATTATGATGAGTGATCGTTTATCGGGTACACCTTGTGCAATCATCAGCACGCCGTATGCAAAAAAGATTGGTCCCAAGCAGAATTTATTTGAACGTTGGATGAGCAAGAATCCGAGAACAAAAAAATATTTCAAGATGCTCATTCAATACAAGGGCATGAACAAATTTGAAGATGCGATAAAGCCTGGAAATTATAATAATTTATGGGCGGCAGGACAAAGTGTAGCCTTAGTGGATGATATTATTTCTTGCGAAGCGATTCTACTTCGATTGGAAAAAGAATTGGAAGATGCGATGAAAACCCTTCAACAAAACCATCAATAAAATGACATTAAATTCCATCTTAGACAAAGCGAAAAATAGTTCCTTCTATTTATATCTGCTTAACATCGTTCTAAGAAGAATCATTCCCTACAACGCACCGCATCGTTTCAAAGTTGAAAAAGTAAACGAAGAAAGTTTAGAAGTTTCTATTCCGTTCATCAAGAAAAACAAAAACCATATCAATGGTATTCACGCTTGCGCTTTAGCGACGTTATGCGAATACATTAGCGGATTAAGTTTAGCGAGAGCACTCCCTCCCGAAAACTATCGACTCATCTTACAAACCATCCATGTTGATTACCATTACCAAGGTAAAACAAAATTATTTGCTCGATTTGGAATTGATGAGCAAAAATTAAATGAAATAAAATCAGCATTAAAAGAAAATGACGCTGTCGTCAAAGAATATTCAGTTTCTGTTTATGATACGGCTGAAAATCATATTTGCACGGGAATAATTACGTGGCAGATAAAAGAATGGGGGAAGGTTAGCGTGAAGGTTTAATTCAGAATTCAGAATTAAGAATTCAGAATTTTGTTGTGAGGCTTGGGATACGAATTCACGAAGACGCGATCCCGATTTGTCGGGAGCGAATGACACGATCCCGAAGGATCGGGAGCGAAAATGCGAAAATAGACCGAGAGGCTTCGCGATACGAATCGATACGAATATACGAACTTGCCTGCTGCAAGCAGGTTACGAATACACCAATCCGCTAATACACGAACTTGTCTGCAAGCAGGTTCTGATTCCAATTGCTATCGAGACTTAATTCTGATCCCGATAGCTATCGGGACTGCATTCTGAATTAATCTAAATCTTCATCCCCAATTTTTCAGTGGTGGAGAAGACACCGCCGAGGACGTTTAGGAACATGGAGGCCGCCATTGCTTTCGCTTTATTATTGCGGCTCATCATTATGTCTACTTCGCCCATAAAGTTCTTCCAATTGGAAGCATTTAGGCAATCGAGGGCGACGGATATGGTAGGCGTTAGTGAGTGTGCCGTGTGCCACCATCCGCAGGGGATAAACATCGTTTCACCAGGTCCAACTACAAAGGAAATGGGAGTTGCCTTTGACCACAGTGGAAACTTATTTAAATCGGGTTGGCGTTGATTATCGATAAGCGACACCCATGTATTATTGGGATCGGGATAAACATATTCGGTTTGCGAGGGTGGAACCACTGTGAATTCTTTGTCGCCGTAAAGCTGAGTGACAAACGCATGCAAACACATATAGTCATAATGCATGTAGGGAAATTGTCCGCCCGGACTCCCTAAAAAAATCTCTAACGTATCGGCACCCCCGATAAATCCTTCGGGAAGAATTTTACTATGTGTTCTGTCGGGCAATGCATATTTAAAACGCGGAGAAACATCCGGAATAAGCTCTGGATAATCTCTGTCAATTTGCAATTTACAAGGATAAGGAGCAGGATTTTCCTTCGTAGAAGTCATCATTAAATCGATGAAATCACCTAAAAGAAAAGTTTTCCCTTGCACTTTCACTTCTCTATTTGCGTAGTTATCCTTAAAAAACTGAGGCGTAAATTTATCCTTTGCAGGCCAATCCTTGCAGGCATCCCCAATAACAACGGGATAATTTGCAAAAAGATGTTTCTCTGCAAATTCTTCGTAAGACATCCCATACTTTTTTTCAACGACGATGTCGCCGAGTTGAGCTAAAACAACTGATTTTGTAGCCATAATATTAAAGCAGAATAAATTTGGAATACAAATATATAGGTAGATTCTTGAATAAAAGGACAAAAACAAGGTAAATATTACTTGGAAAGGGGTGAATCTCTTGCTTAAATTTGTGAAAATCTTTAAAATATGAAAAAGTATCTTCTATTGTCACTCTTTGTACTCCTTTTACCCTTTCAACAGCTCCATGCGCAAGACACAAAAATAGCACCTACAACAGAGGAAGAATACGTAATGGGATCGGTGGGATACAAGATGTTTATGCAGATGAAAGTTGCTTTAAAAGACAATTACAAAGTAAAAGACATCCATGAAGTAGAATATGGTGATCGTAAAGCTGTTTTTAAAGGACTACATCGTCCAGGCGAAGAAAAGCCCTGTGCCATCATCTTAATTTATACAAAACTGAGAGGTGCGCCTGAATACTATTGCATTCCTACCTTAGATGCCCCCGAAATTCTTTGGGATCGTTTTCGAGTTGGGTTAGTAGGCCAGACCGACAACCAGCAAGATCAACTTCAATTTTTTGGATTTGCCTTGGCAAAAGCGATGATGTATTTCAACGGTAAATGAGGATAACTCTTTTACTCATTTCATTTTTCTTTGTTGATGGTATTAAAGCACAATCGATCTGCTCGCAATTTTTTAAATTGAGTTGTGCTGAAAAAACATGGACATTAACCCATCTTTTCAAAGCAAAAAAAGCATTTCGGATTACGACGGAAACCAGAAAACAAACGAACCTGATCCGCCAGGAAAATCTATTAGACACATTTCCTCATGGAGGCACATTAGACGCTTTCCGACATACATTTTGGATGGCAAGCTTGACCCAACATATAGGCGCTAGAGCAGCACGAAGCCTTGGCAAGGCACATGAACGCGGAAATTATAGGGCATTTAGAAAAGGTAAAACAGAAGATGGCGTTTTGCAAGATGCGACCGCGGTAGAGATGGATTTGTATAATAACGAACAGGGCATCGCCCTTGGAAAAGAAAACTTAAACCTATCAATGGATATTCTTCAAACAAAAGTAATTTTAGCTATCAAAGCCGGACAATTAAAAACATTAAAGCGATCGGCTACCGGAGCATTGACGAATTGCGAAGGTGAGGTTGTTCCCTTACAAAATCGAAGTAAAAAAGACTGGAAACTACCTTATTGCCTAATTCCAAGTCGGTAAATAAGTGATACATTCATATTCATTTCATAAAAAACACAGTCAATAATTGTAAATTCGTCAATTAGACTAATTCCAAGAATAATATTCACTACACTATGAAAAAATTAGCCTTCATTTCCATAAGCATTAGCGGCTATTCCCAATTACGAGACAGTATTCATTTCTTGCCCATCACCTTTGATGAAGCCATTGTAAAAGCAAAGGCCGACAAAAAGCCAATTTTTTTACACGCATATGCGTCTTGGTGTCATTACTGTTCGGAAATGACTGAAAAAGTTTATACGGATATTAATGTTGCCAATTTTTACAACAAGAATTTTATCAATATAAAAATGGACATGGAGAAAGAAGGCAAGAATTTAAACAAGAAATTAAAAGTTCAAAATTTTCCTGCTCATATTTTCTTCGACTATCCAGCCACAACCATGATGCATCGTGAAGCAGGGAAAAAAGATGTTCTTGACTTTATTACTTTGGGATATGATGCTTTAGACACCACCAAACAACTACGCACATTTGAAAGAAAATATTTTTCAAAGACTGCCACTGTTCCTGAAATCTACACCTACTTTAAAATGTTAGATCGTGCCGGACTCGACAATCAAGTTGGTGTTAATTCCTATTTATCAGGCTTGAGTGATGAAGAATTATTAAAACAAGAGAATTGGAGAATCATGTACGACTTATTCAAAGATGTGGATATGCCAGCCTTTAACAGAGTTATTTTGAATAAAGACGCCTATCAACAAATATACACTGAGGATAGTATCGACAACAAAATTCTAGGAGTATATAATGGCGCCTTAATGACGAGAGTTCAAAAACTTGATACATTAGGATACAACGACATGATATCTAAATTGGGTAAATCTAAGTTAGTGATTGCTGACAAAATTATTGCCTATGCGCATTTGAATCGCGCTAAAATGAAATCGGACTGGAAAAATTATCAAGAGTTAGCAGTTCCCTTTATTGAAAAGTTTTGCCAAAACGACTATCGAAGATTGAATGAAGTAGCCTATAATTATTACGAGCGAGTAATTGATCGCGAACAGTTAGTGAAAGCTGAAGCGTGGGCGAAAAGCAGCCGTAAAAATGGGCGACAATGTAAGACATAATTACACTTTAGCCTGTATACAATATAAACTTCAAAAGAAAGAAGACGCGATGATCGTTTGCAAACATACTATTTATTTAGCCAAGATGGCGGGTGTAGAAAGCAAAACGGCTGATTTGCTTTTAGAAAAGATTGAGGCATTAAAAAGTACAGAATAATTCCTTTTATTCCTGCATATCTTCCTTTTGTTGTGGCTGAACAAAAACACTGCTTATCATCACCAAACTGGTGGATAAAACAATAAAAAAGAGAAGTCCTACATGTAATTGCGGTATTTTCATTTCTTCGGGTAATCCAATGTATAATAAGATACTGATTAATCCTCGTGGAGAGTAAAAAAATTCGGGCAAGATGTGCTTGATAACTATCTTCAAATAAATCAAACGAAGAAAATAGATTGCAAGAACAGAACTGACTGCGATGACCAACATTTTCTCGTCGGTTAGCAAGGACACATCAATGATGTAACCAAAAATTATAAAGAAGAAAGTTTTAATTAAAAACACACCTTCGGCAGTGATACTTTGCATAAAGTCAAAGTCCTTTTTAAACTTTTCAGTGTTAAAATTCTTTTGAATGAATTCGGTTTTAATGAGATTAATATTTCGAACCATTAATCCAAAAATCAAGACTAAGATTAACGAGCTGAGATGAAATGCTTTTCCAACAGCATACAATAGTATCATTACTGTCAAAATCAAGATAAACTTAATATGGTGATCAATTGCCTTTAACAAATAAAGCAACAAGACACAAAATGCAAGCGAAAGTAAACTTACTGTGAATAGTTCAACGCCCAAATTGAAAAAAACACCCAATGAAATGGAAGAGTAAACCAAAGCATAATTATAAAATACAATTCCAAAAATATCAGAGAAAGAGCTTTCAAACGTTACAAAACTTTTACTTTTCGTTCCTAAACTTGCGGCGGAAGGTATGGCAATTGCAGAGCTAATTACACTATATGGAATGGCATTGAGCAAACAACGATAATAAGTTTCTCCTGTGAAATAGGCGAAAATTCCTGCAATACCAATTGCGGTAGCCAACAAACCTACAATCGACACAATTAAGGCATTTCGAATAATATGGTTTTTATCAGTATGATATTCTAATTCCAATCCCCCTTCAAAAACAATTAAAATTAGTCCAATGGTGCCCAATGTTGGAATAATAACCATGAAGTCAACAGAGACAAATCCAAACTGAATAGCTAAAAATTTTAACCCAATACCTAAACCAATTAATAATAAAACAGAAGGTATTTTAATCTTCTTCGAAATAATATCGAAAACATAGGACACGATGATCAGTGCACAGATGAAGATGAGGATGTTGTTTTGCGACACTTATTTAATTAAGAATTAAGAATTCAGAATTCAGAATTAAGATTATTGACTCTTGGTTTTTATAATTAGAATTGATAAATATAATTTTTAACTCAACTTAGGATTTTCTACTACCCTTTGAATTATTTTTGACTCAAAATTTAATTAATAATTGAATCAAAAAACTCTTCCGCCGGCGATGTGAGTTTGAAGAACTTTTATTTTAAAGAGTTCTTTTTCGTCGGCTTGCATGAGATCTTTTTCGAGGATCACGAAATCGGCATCTTTTCCTTTTTCTAAACTTCCTCTATAACTCTCTTCAAATCCTGCATACGCAGCCCAGATGGTCATGGCTTTTAGCGCTTCTTCGCGTGTAAGTGCATTTTCTGGTTGAAATCCATTCTCGGGAAAATTATTTTGATCCTTCCGTGACACCGCAGCATAAAATCCAAAGAGTGGATTAATCGCTTCCACTGGAAAGTCAGATCCTGCAGCGATCATTCCGCGCTCCTTCAATAATTTTTTGTACGCATAAGCTGTTTTTATTCGTTCCTCTCCCACTCTATCCTTCGCCCAATACATATCACTCGTAGCATGTGTAGGTTGTACGGAAGGAATGATGGAATATTGTGAGAACAAACTAAAATCATCAGGCGATAAAACTTGCGCGTGCTCGATGCGCCAACGCAAATCATTTTTGCCTTTTAATACTTCTCCGTAAATTTTTAATAGGAGTCTGTTGGCAGAATCACCAATACAATGCGTATTCAATTGGAATCCGATTTCCTTCGCTTGTTGCGCAGCGTAGATGATTGAATCGACTGTCGACAATAAAAATCCGGAATGATCGGGCATGTCGGCATAAGGATGCAATAAACAAGCGCCTCTCGATCCGAGTGCACCATCGGCATACAATTTAAACGATTGTACATTTAAACGATCGGAATGATACTTTCCATTTTTCCGATAATACTCCAGATTGTCTTTCGTAAAACTTACCATGGCATTCATTCGCATTTTTAATTGATTTGCTTTTTGCAAACTATCAATTAATAAAATGGTGCTTACATCTAATCCTGCATCGGTCACGTTGGTAAGACCTACTTCAAAACAATTTTTTTGAGCCGCTAATAAAGCTTCAATTAAATCAGGCGTTCCGGGCGTGGGAATTTTCAACTTTACAAAATCAACGGCATTGTCGATGAGTAGTCCGGTGAGTTTGCCATTTTGCTTAATAAATTGTCCACCGATTACCGACGAATTTTCATTCACCTTACAAATGTCGAGTGCCTTTTGATTTACCAATGCTGCGTGTCCATCAATTCGCAATAAAATGACAGGTACATCGGGAAACAACGAATCCAACTTCGATTTATTCGGATACGATTTATCGGTCCAATCATTTTGATCCCATCCTCTACCAAATACCCAACCCATGAAGCGACGATCTTGGTATTTAACCAACGTATCGATAATTGCATCAAAAGAAGTGGTTCCGATGAGCCATGTTTTTTTTAGATCGACGCCATAGCCATAAAAATGACAATGTGCATCATAAAATCCAGGGTAAACAAACTGACCTTTCAAATCAATTTTTTCGATAGCATCCATCTTCAACAAATCGGATGAAGAACCAGTGGCTACTATTTTTCCATCTTTAATAGCAATAGCTTCAACAATTGAGAACGCACTATCAACCGTATAAATTTTTGCATTATAATAAATCGCATCAACTTTTGGAGATGAACTACAGCCCATCCAACCTAAACTGATTACACAAAAGAAATAAAATAATTTTTGCATTTTTACTTTTTATTAATGTACACGGAATTCGCTTGTGCCAGTGGAGTCATCACAATATCATTTAAATTTACATGCGGAGGTCGACTCGCAGCGAACCATACTACATCAGCGATATCATTTGCTTGCAAGGGATCAAATCCTTTATAAATAGACTTGGCTTTCTCTGCATCTCCTTTAAATCGCACCAATGAAAATTCCGTTTCGGCAGCTCCTGGATTTACCGCAGTGACTTTGATTCCATGCGGTAATAAATCAATGCGCATCGACTTTGTAATAGCATCTACAGCGAACTTTGATCCGCAGTAAACATTACCATAAGCATAAGCATCCTTTCCTGCAGTGGAACCAATATTAATTACATGACCGCGCTTCCGTTCAATCATCCACGGTAAAATTGTTCTGCTTACATACAATAAACCTTTTACGTTTGTATCGATCATCTTTTCCCAATCATCGATGTCACCATCATAAATTGCAGACATTCCTGAGGCGAGTCCTGCATTATTTACCAATACATCAATCTCCTTCCAGAAATGAGGCAATGCATCTAACTCAATTTTCACTTGCTTTCGATCGCGAACATCAAAACAAAGTGAATAAACCTTCGTTTCGTAAGTATCGAGGATGATGTGTTCTAATTCTTCTAACTTTTCTTTTCTGCGACCTGTAATAATCACATCCCAACCATGCTCGGCAAATTTCAATGCGATGGCTCTTCCAAAACCGGAACTAGCCCCTGTAATTAATGCAATCATAATGTTTCTTTTTTTATATACTGCTTCGTTTATAAGATCGTTGACATTTATTGTTTTTGATAAGACACAACCTTATGAGGTCACTGAATGTAGTACCAACTTCGCAGTACAAAGTAGGAAACAAAAATAATCAAAAATATAGAGACACAATTGATTCGCTAAGTAGCGTACAACTAGTCGTTTAAAACCAATTTTTCAATGAATATAATTGAACTAGCCAATATTCTTCTTATGCAACAAACTGTTCTTATACCCATAAGTGAAATACAAGATGAGACCGATGATCAACCAAATTCCAAAACCCAACCATTGATGGAAATGAATTTGAGCCATCAAATACAGACAAGAAAGAATTCCAAATACAGGGATAACGGAAAGGTTTTTGATAAAACTATACACCGACATCATTGCAAACACCAAGAAGAAAATAAAGTTTGGAATGGATTCTACATTCACGAAAGGATTTACAAAATCATGAATCCATTGCTTCTGAAATATCATCAACCAACACATCGTGATGAGGAAGAGCCCAGATACAATCCATTTTCCATTAACGTATGGAACCTTAAATTTACGAGGTAAATCGGTTTGCTTTTGTAGCATCAATACACCACCACAAACCAATATAAATGCAAACAATGTTCCGATCGAACATAAATCGGTTACCGTATTCATATCAATAAAAAAGAGAGGTATTCCAACCAGTAATCCAGTTACGATGGTAGCAAACGAAGGAGTACCATACTTAGGATGGATCTTTGAAAAACTTTTTGGCAATAATCCATCACGACTCATGCTCATCCAAATTCGAGGTTGGCCCAATTGAAAAACAAGCATCACACTTGCCATGGCAAATACCGCACTCACGGCGATGATACTACTCATCCAATTCAATCCACGATATCCAAATACGAAGGCCAGTGGATCTTCCACTCTCAATTCCTTATAGTTTACCATTCCGGTGAGAATTAATGCAATTAATACATAAAGAATAGTACATATAATGATTGCATTAAACATTCCCTTTGGTAAATCGCGTTGTGGATTGTGACATTCTTCCGCAGTGGTAGAGATGGCATCAAATCCAATGTAAGCAAAAAACACTCCTGACACGCCTGCTAAAACACCCACCCATCCTTCAGGTAAAAACGGATCCCAATTTTCTGGATCTACATAAAAGGCGCCAACAGCAATAACCAAAAAAACCGCAATCAGCTTCACAACGACCATTACATTACTCGCATTTCTCGACTCTTTCATACCTCGATAAACCAACCACGTAATCAAAATATTGATGACCAAGGCTGGTATATCCATGATGATTCTAAGACTTCCCATCTGCGGAGCCGTTAACCATGCACGCACACCTTCAGATTTTACAGTTGTTAAATCTACACCTGAATTTTGCACTTCGATGAATGCACGCTTTGCAGAAAAATAATCGATTCCCGACCATGCAGGAAGAATAATTCCATCTGCAAAACCCAGTGAAGGAATTTTAATATGACTTAACAACGTAGCGAAATAACTCGACCACGAAATGGCAACAACAATATTTCCGATGGCATATTCCATGATTAATGCCCATCCAATGATCCATGCAAACAACTCCCCGAAGGCCACGTAAGAATATGTATAAGCAGAACCACTCACAGGAACTAAACTTGCAAACTCCGCATAGCAAAAAGCCGCAAAGCCACATGCGATGGCCGTGAAAACAAAAAGAAAAACGACACCAGGTCCACCGGCAGCAGACGCATTTCCAATAGTACTAAAAATTCCAGCACCAATAATGGCAGCAATTCCGAGTGCAGTAAGATCCACAACGCGAAGATGCTTTTTAAGACCTCCGTGGCTTTCTGATTCGCCAGCTTCAATTTGCTTTAAGATTTGACTTATGCTTTTTCGTCGAAAAAGTTTCATAGGCTGTATTTTCGTTTATGCAAAGTAAATAGAAAAATCAATTTGAAGGGTTGGAGACGGAATTTATACCGATGCTCACTATCATTTAGATCCATAACTGTTAATGTTAATCTCTCGATCGGCATAATGCCATTAATCTATTTTATTTTAGGAAATGGCATTACATTTCTTGAATACAAAAAAGCTAAGGCTGTTAATACCATCAACAACAATCCCGGCATCCGATACCGAATTAAGCTCCCAATCACTGGAGTCGTGAAAGCGCTAATAATCACGATGACCATTCCCGCAATGAGGGCTATTACCATTTCAGGGGAAATACGATTTCCAATTATTTTAAATTTATAAATGCTGAGGGCGACCATCGCAGGAAAAATAAAATTTTCAAGAGAGAGTGGAAAATAAAACCATTTGGCTAATTGCCAAGGCCAAGGCTGGAACATTCCATAACAAAAGGCTTCCGGAATATGCAATAGAAAACTCATCGGATTTGGTGCAAAAGAAAGAGGATGAATAAGACTACCTGAATTCATATAAACCACAAATCGCCACATATTTCTTTGTTGCCCAAAAAGGAGATCGGGCAAATTAAATGACAACACCACTTCACCAACCAATAACACGATGATCAGCGATACTGCATAAGAAAGTGTAATCATCACCACCGATTTTTTCATCTGAGGAAATAAAGTCCAAATTAAAATTCCTGGCAAGAATGCGAGCAACCAAAAGGATTTAACAAGTAAAAAACAGAAAACGAAAATTAAAAACTTAAAGAAATTAATAAAGTTTCTTTCATCATTCCACAATTGAAAATACCTTAATGTCATTCCCATGGCAAAAATTAACAAGGGTTCCTTCATAATAGCGGAAGACCAAATAAAAACATTGGGGATAAATAAAAGGAGCAATGCAAATTGATAAAATGTACTCGATTGAATTCTTTGATGCGCAATGAACTTGATTAAAGCAATCATTCCCATCAAACAAAATACATTCGACCACAGTAAGTGAATCCAATCATTTCCATTAGAAAATAATCGTATTAATGCATGAAATCGAATCACAGAACGAGCGTCATTATATTGATTTGAATATCCACTCGTAAACCACGACGTTAAATGAGAATAAAATTCGCGCATGGATTCGGCTGGAACATCCAAACCAACTAACATTTTTAAAAAATATACAGGATTCTGTGTAAACAAAATATAAAACTGATTTGCATCCGCAAGGTAACCGAGCATATCACCCCCCTTATACGTTGCTAAATAATAGCGAGCTATAAAATATCCGCCAATAACTTTTAGCAAAAGAATAAATGGTACTAATCCCTTTGAAATTCCATCTAACCGCAACCATTGGGTGCGTGAAAAAATAAAATACACCAAGATGATATGCAGAATGAGAAGAAACATGCTTATCCTTTATTAGAATAAAACCATTTGAACTGCGCACCACTCATCCATTTGTGATACGAAAAGAAAGTGAGTGGAAAGAGGAAGAATGGAAGTCCGGGAACTTTATAGCGAACTAATGCCCCAATGATGGGAGTTACCCATCCTGACAGAACAAATATGGTACATCCAAAAACAAAAAATGCTGAAACCAACATTAAATTGGGTGGCAATTTCTGTTTTTTCAAAGTAAATATTAGGAATAAAATAATAAATAGAATGAGGAAATTTTCCAACACCGAAAACCACATTAAAATATTATGCGCATGTTGTGGCATTGGCAAAAACAAAGTTCGAAGAAAAGCACTCGGTGCTTCCACAATTAAACTGGTCCAAGTAGGTTCCAATCGTGTTACTTCAATAACGCTCTGCGCATTTTCACGATCGGCAACGAAATAAAATTCAGCTTGTTTTTTTGCGATCATAGAAGGCACCTCCTTTCCAATTAGTACGGGAGCCATACTACCCAAGAGTAAAAAATATCCAGTAAAAAATAAAATCATAAACAAGTATGAAATACTTTTTCGATAATGACTAATTATCCAAATTAATAAAACAGGGAAAATTAAAAAATAAAACGTAAGCTTTTACCGTCAATAAAATCATCATGGAAATTACCATAAACGAAATTCGTTTTCCTGAAAAATCATTCAACTTTAATGCCTGTGAAATTTGATACATCAATACTCCCAATGCAAAAATTAAAAATGCCTCTTTAATCATTCCAGATGTCCATAACAAAGTGGATGGCAACAAAAAAATAATAATCATCAACAAAAGCGATTTTCCTTTTATCAATTCGTTTGCGACTCTAAATATTCCTGTTAATCCAAGCATGGCCAAAAAACACATCACTACGGCATGTGGAAAATAAGTTCCCATAGAAAAAAGTCGCAAAAAAGCATTAATTCTAATCATGGTGCGGCTATCATTAAAGATCAAATCGGTGTTATACCAATTTTTCATGACATCGTAATAAGGCAAAATTTCGGGTGCCCGACCATCAATTCCAGTTAGCATTCGAAAGAAATCCCAGGGCTTTGAAAACAGCGTGTTATAAATTACTTCAGAATCGTCATAATATCGAAAAATATCGGCATAAGCACGGTCCTTATAATATTGAGTATAAATTACATATAAGGCTAAAGCGGCTATAATTTTAATTATAAACAATCCTTTAAAAACCGAAACGGAAATACCTTCCATTTGGAATATCTTCCATTTGCCAATCAAGTATATAGCGAAGAAAATGGCGGAAAGCGTTAAAGCGAGTTCAAGCATATCGTCAAAGATAAAATAATACGAGCATAGAAGTAAACATCCTATTTTTGCAAAAGAAAATTAGGAATGAAAAAAGGTCCTCGACTTTACTCTTTCATTCTTAATTACATCCATAAAAAAACAAACTATGTCGCTTGCTACAGAAGAATTAACAACCGTTGAAACCGCGAAGAAACTAGGTCTTTTACCTGATGAATTTGCTAAAATCAAAGAAATTTTAGGTCGAGTTCCCAATTTCACGGAACTTAGTATTTTTTCGGTGATGTGGTCGGAGCACTGCTCGTATAAGAATTCGATCACTTGGTTGAAAACGCTTCCAAAAGAAGGTCCGCATATGTTGGCAAAGGCTGGCGAAGAGAATGCCGGCTTGGTGGCTATTGGTGATGGATTAGCGTGTGCGTTTAAAATTGAATCGCATAATCATCCCTCAGCCATTGAACCTTATCAAGGTGCTGCCACAGGTGTTGGTGGAATCAATCGTGATATTTTTACGATGGGTGCTCGTCCCATTGCACAATTAAATTCATTGCGTTTTGGTAATCCGAATTTGGCAAAGACACAATGGTTGATGCGTGGCGTTGTGAAAGGAATTGGTGATTACGGAAATGCATTTGGTGTACCTACAGTAGGCGGCGAAGTATTCTTTGATGATTCGTTTAACGTAAATATTTTGGTGAATGCCATGTCGGTGGGAATTGTGAAAGAAGGCGAAACGGTTTCGGCAATTTCATACGGTGCTGGAAATCCAGTTTACATCGTTGGATCTTCTACTGGTAAAGATGGGATTCACGGAGCTACGTTTGCATCGGGCGATTTGCACGCTGATTCGCAAGATGATCTTCCTTCTGTTCAAGTAGGTGATCCGTTTATGGAAAAACTTTTACTTGAAGCAACATTAGAAATTATTAAGACCGGTGCTGTGATTGGCATGCAAGACATGGGCGCTGCGGGAATTATTTGTTCTACGAGCGAGATGTCGGCGAAGGGTAAGCACGGAATGAATATTTGGCTTGATAAAGTTCCTACTCGACAAGCAAACATGAAAGGATGGGAAATTTTATTGAGTGAATCACAAGAACGTATGTTGGTGGTGGTGAAGAAAGGAGAAGAGAAAGCCGTCGAAGAAATTTTCAAGAAGTGGGATTTGAATTGTACGCAGATTGGCGAAGTAATAGAAGGAGAAAGATTGCATTTCTTTATGGGTGATGAGAAGTTGGCTGATGTTCCTGCAGATGCCTTAGTATTAGGAGGTGGAGCACCCATCTACCAAAGAGAATATACGGAGCCAACATATATCAAGAAGAACAAAGCTTTTGATATTAATTCAGTAAAGGATGTTTCGGATATGCCTGCCGTTATGATGCATCTTGCTACGCATCCAAACATTGCTTCTAAACGTTGGGTGTATACGCAATACGATTCGATGGTGGGAACAATTAACATGACGACCAATCGTCCGAGTGATGCAGCACTAATTGATGTGCGTGGAACGAAGAAAGGATTAGCGTTAACCGTAGACTGCAACTCACGTTATGTGTACAGCGATCCGGAACAAGGATGTGCGATTGCGGTTGCTGAAGCAGCTCGTAATATTGTTTGCTCGGGTGGAATTCCATCTGCGGTGACGAACTGTTTGAATTTTGGAAATCCTTATAATCCGGAAGTATATTGGCAGTTTGTGCATGCGATAAAAGGAATGTCGAAAGCATGTTTAAAATTTGAAACTCCAGTGACGGGTGGAAATGTAAGTTTTTACAATCAATCGAAAAACGAACAAGGTGAAGTTCCTGTTTTCCCTACTCCTACTATTGGAATGGTGGGCATTGTTCCCGACAAGAATAAATCCATGGGCTTGAATTTTAAAAATGAAGGCGATGTATTGTTTATGCTTGGCGCTTCACAAGACGATATTAATGCATCTGAATATTTATATTCCTATTGCGGAATAAAAAATAGTCCTGCACCTTACTTTGATTTAGATGTGGAATATCAAGTGCAAGATCTCGTTAAAAAATTGATTGCTTCGAAATTGATTCAAAGCGCGCATGATATTTCTGACGGTGGACTCTTCATTTGTTTATTAGAATCTGCGATGGCAGGAAACCTCGGATTTAGAATTGATACCGATGAAGATTTTAGAAAAGATGCATTTCTATTTGGTGAAGCGCAAAGTCGTGTGATTGTAAGTGTTCATCCTGATCAGTTAGATGCCTTTGTAGAAATGATTGCCGAGACTGAAGTTGACTTCACAAATTTAGGTGAAGTAAGAGGGATTGAAGTGGTGATTGATGAAAAATCCTATGGTACGGTAGACTCTTATCGTGTGAAATACGATTCGGCGATTGGAGAATTGATGGCGAATTAATCTAGTTTTTTTCGGAGAGATGGTCGGACGATGAGGTAATAAATCGAGACCAGTAATAATCCAATTGTAAAAAATACGGTGGCTATCGGACGCAAGGTATCGTTGTAAAAAAATTCACCAATCATCCAGGTGGTATTGGCACAGATCCATGCTACGACGGCTAAATTGTGGTATAGTTCCGTTACCTCTTTTCGATGCAACCAGGTAATGTGTAATGCAACGAGAATGGTAGGAAAGATCATGATGAGTCCGGCTGTTTTAAAATCCATAACCCAGCAAGTATCTTTTATTAACCAAAGTACAATGTGTAAGTTTTCGTATGCGCGTATGTTTTTTATGGCCATCAATACAAAACTAAAAAATTTATTGGCAATTTTTACTCGAGAAGGCTGCGCTTTGATAAATTTTCTCGCAAAGGCGCAAAGTCGCTAAGGCTGCGCTGCGACAAATTTTCTTTCAAAGACGCTAAGCTAAACTTTCGTCCATGAAACTTTGCGCCTGCCTACCGGTAGCAGGGCTCTGCGCCTTTGCGAGTAACTTTCCTGAAGCGCAGCCTCAGAGAGAAACTTTGCAGCTTTGCGCCTTTGCGAGAAACTTTCCTGAAGCGAAGCCACTGCGAGAAACTTTGATTACTTTCGCTGCATGCTTAAAAAGGGATTTAAAATACTTTTAAGAGTGCTGCTGGGATTTGTTATAATCAGCTTTGTTAGCACTTTGATCTTTCGATTTGTGCCGATTCCTGTTACTCCGCTCATGATCATCCGCTATTTTGAAATGGAGGATGGGAAAATTGACAAAGACTGGAAATCGCTGGAGGAGATTGGAAAGAACATGCCCTTAGCTGTTGTTACTGCCGAAGATCAAAAATTTGCTGAGCATTTCGGATTCGATATGGAGGCCATCGAAAAAGCGATGAAGTACAACGAAAAGCACAAAGGAAAAAAAGTGAAAGGTGCAAGTACCATCAGTCAACAAACGGCAAAAAATGTTTTTCTGTGGCCAGGAAGATCCTGGATTCGTAAAGGCTTAGAAGTTTATTTCACTTTCGTTATTGAAATTTGTTGGAGTAAAGAGAGAATTATAGAAGTGTATTTAAATGTGATTGAGATGGGTCCGGGGGTATATGGCGCTGAGGCCGCGGCACAATATTATTTTAATAAATCTTCTAGTGATCTTACCAAAAAAGAAGCGGCTACCATTGCTGCCATCTTACCCAACCCGATTCGATGGTCGGCGAGTCACCCTACTCCATACATCATTAAAAAACGCAATTGGATTGTGAGGCATATGAAATATATGGATTTGAAAGAATTGTGATCTTGATAAAAATAATTGAGATTTTACGAAAGTTGGAAATATTTTTTAAATGAAAGAATTCATAGTTAATCATAGTGATTTTCTTTTACCACAGAGGGCACAAAGTTTTTCACAGAGGTCACAAAAAAATAATTATGAATCCTAACAGGTAGAAACTAGCAGCCTTCGAGAATTTCTTCCAAAATTAAAATTAAACCCGACACTAGAATTTTTATCAAAACTATATTCCCACAAAACTACCACTTCACAAATTTCCCAGTGAGTACTTCTTTGTCAGTTTGTAATCTAACAATATATACCCCGTTGGCCGGATACGAAAACAAAATACTCGATGTATAATACCCTCCATCAACATTTGCCTTGGTATCATAAATCAACTGTCCACTACTATTAAAAATTTGCAGTGAACCTGAACGCCCCTTTAACTCTTCGGCATTTAGAAAAATACTTTGCCATTCTTTATCATAGTAAATTCTCAGAGTTCCATTTTTGGGAAATAATTCACTAATTCCAACGGTAAGCGTATCACAGGGAGAACCTATTAAAGCACCCAGTTCGTAATTGTGATTATTAGGTAGGCCATAATATGCTTTATGTCCATCTAAGTAAAAACTAAATGCCTGGTAATCGCAGGCTGTTCCCGAGCTGTCCGGATGATTTATTACAGACAAGTTTGAATTCGTAGTATTAACTGTCTCATAGCAATACAAATAATCAAAACATGAATCTGAGTTCTCAGTGCCTATACTAATATATATCTTATTATCAGGCCCTCTCTTGAGTGCGCCTGGTCTGTCCGGTGCCAAATAATAATCCAGATATACTGCACTAGAAAGAAAATTTACAGAATCCAAATTAAACTGTATTAAATAGGCGCTATCTCCATTCGGACCTTGATAAATATTTAAAACATACAGTTGGTTTTCATTTTGTGAAACTTCAAAATCCCAAAGTCCATTTAAAGAGCTACTTTGCGTTGAGTAAATTTGACGGCCGGAAAAAATTCCAGTACAACGATTAAAATTGTATCGTTCAATTACACCTGTAGCTGCAGTATTATATAAACGCGTTCCATCCGAATTGAATTTTAAGCGGTACCAACTTTGATTGGAGACATTAGGCCCTATATATTGAGTTGGATTTGCTACGACCCCGCTTGGACTTATTAAATAGGCTGTTATATCTCTCGTCGGCACGGTTTTCCAGCTACGCACCACTACCCACCAATCTCTTCCGTTACCATGACGGGTGGCAGTGATCCCGTCGCTAAGAGTATCATTACGGAGTTGAACATTCTTTTGAATAACTCTTCCTTCTCCGTTGTTGTACTTTATATCAACTATAGAATAAAACATACCATGATTTGTATTAGATGGTGCCGCACAAAAAATATAAAATAAGCTGTCATTGTCAGGCATGGGAACAATTAACATTTCTTGATACCAGCCTAAGCCAACTATTGAATCACCCGATTGCATCAATTGATGATTCTTATTGATAATATGACCCAAAGTATAGTTAAAATTAGGCTGAACTATCCATTGATAAACATATGGCGATCCACAATAAAACAATAAATCACCTAAGCTATCACAAATACTAGCACAGGTACCTCTTGAACGTAATATACTACTAGCAGGTTGCGGACTACTAATTATTTTAAAATCGATTCCTGCACTATCACCAAATACCCAATAACGATCAGTAAATTGAGCAGAGAGTGAGGAGGATGCGAGAATTAAAATGAATAAAATTCGGAGCATGCAAATGGTTTTGTTGGGTAAATATATGGGTTTCGCACGGAATTTTTATCCATATAGTTTTTAGTATGTGATTTATGAGATTCTGTAAGCCTCGTACTTCAAGTACACTGCCGGTGAGCTGCTAGTTATTAGACTGATTTATTTTTGTCGATTACAAACCCCGAAGGGGTGAAATGATTATAGAAATGAAGATACGCCCCACATCCAAAACCCCGAAGGGGTGAAATGTTAAAGCCGCGATATTGCAATCGGATTCCTAACGAAAAATGTATTTGCAAGTTAATATGATTTTGCTTCGAATAACAATAATTGGCAATTCTTTGTAGCCAATAATGTCACCCATTCTGGGTTTTGGTTTTTTTATTTTCCTATTCTCTATAATCATTTCACCCCTTCGGGGTTTTGTTCTAACAAAACGCGAATGGAAAGAAGCTATTCATTAACTTTACCCAATGGAAGATCAAGATCCAGAAAAACGTCAACGTAGAGTTCGTTACAAGGGCACACATCCAAAAGCATTTAAAGAAAAGTATAAGGAGTTGGATCCCGCTCTTTATGGGGATGATGTTGCGAAAGTGATGGAGCAAGGAAGAACACCGGCCGGTATGCATCGATCCATTTGTGTGAATGAGATTTTAGATTTTCTACAAATTTCTCCTGGACAAAAAGGATTAGATGCAACTTTAGGCTACGGTGGACACAGTGCCGAAATATTAAAAAAATTAGTTCCCAACGGACATTTATTCGCCATCGATGTGGATCCATTCGAATTACCAAAAACAAAAGAGCGGTTAGCAGCCATGGGTTTTGGGGAAGATGTACTCACCGTTAAAAAAATGAATTTTTCGTCCATTGATTTGTTGAGCAATGAAGTTGGACAATTTGATTTTGTATTAGCCGACTTAGGCGTATCGTCTATGCAAATTGATAATCCAGAACGTGGATTTTCGTTTAAGGTTGAGGGTCCATTAGATTTAAGATTAAATCCCACGAGTGGAAAATCAGCAGCCGGGTTTTTGAAAAATATTTCCAAATTACAGCTGGAAGAATTGCTAATTGAAAATTCCGATGAACCGCATGCAGCTGCCATATCGCAAACCATCGCCTTCCATCTTTCAAAAGGAAAAAAAATTAATACCACTTCTGATTTACAAATAATCATTCAGGATGCTTTAAAATATTTACCAGAAGCACAGCGCAAAGAAGAAATTAAAAAATCTTGTCAACGCTGTTTTCAAGCATTGCGCATTGCGGTGAATGATGAGTTTGGTGTGTTGGATAAATTCTTAGAAAAACTACCTTACGTACTTGCACCCGGCGGTCGAGTAGCTATACTTTCGTTTCATTCAGGAGAAGACAGAAGAGTGAAAAAATCATTTCAAAATTTATTCAGAGGCGGAATTTACCAGGAGATTTCGAATGATGTGATACGTCCTTCGTTGCAGGAAATCAATAGTAATCCCAGAGCCAAATCAGCAAAATTGAGATGGGCGGTGGCGAGAGGGTAGATGGGAGTTAGGAGAATGGGAGAATCGGAGTTGGGATCGCGAAGCTTCGCGAGGGAGATGGGAGTCCAGATAGCTATCTGGAGGAAACTTGAATCCCGCAGTACTGCGGGATAGAAGCTAATTTTCACATTCCAAAATTAAAGCCAAGTCGGAGTATTGGATTTTCATAAATCTTATAATCACTTTCCATCACGTTATACAAAATCATAAGTGTTATAGCGGAATTACTTCCCATGCGCTGCGTATAACCGCCACCTACAAAAAGACTGGGAACATTGGTGCGAATTAGTTTTGTAAAAAGCAAGTCGGGCACTTCAATATTCACCACTTCAAATTCTGAATAGAGCAGTACGCTCTCCAAAGCTTGGTACTGCGCAAAAGTTCGACCCCCATAAATATGAGTCTCGTATCGGTAATTCACAAAACGTCGATCATTATAATACGTGTAAGTAGGCCCTAAACCCATTCCGAACTTTTCGGTTATTTTATATCCGATGGTAGGTGCCACATTGATGTAAGTGAGCGATCCGAAACTAAGACCCACATTTCCACCAAAAAAGAGTCGATCTTTGAAGTCGGGCTTATCCCTCACCAATAGAGTGGGTTGCTCTTCACTTTCCTGACTAAAAGAAATGGTAGCTACCAACGATAAAACTACCAGCAATAAATATTTTCTCATAATAATTACAAATCAAAGGTACAACTTTCATTGATTTTTATTCCTTTGCAGGAAGGAATTTATAAAATGGAATATCAACATTACTATTTAGTGACAGGAGCCTCCTCCGGAATTGGCTTTGCGAGCGCCTTGGTTCTTGCCCAAAATAAACGGAACAAAGTCATTGCTATTGCCAGAAACGCAACAAAACTTGAATCATTACGCCAAGCTTCAGAAGATAAAATTGACATCCTTCCTTTCGACCTTGAAAATGGAAATTTAACTGCTTTGGTTGATGACTTAAAGAAAAAGGGCGTGAATCATCTTACTGGAGTGATCCATAACGCTGGCTATTTAGTAAGTAAGAAATTTGAAGAAATTAGCACTTCTGATTTGCAAAAAATATATGAAGTGAATGTCTTTGCTCCATTTCGATTAACCCAACATTTGCTACCCTTATTAAAAAAAGCGAAAGGCGCACATGTCGTGAATATTTCTTCGGTGGGTGGCGTACAAGGAAGCGTGAAGTTTGATGGCTTGAGTGCTTACTCTAGCAGCAAAGGAGCGTTATGTGTCTTGACCGAATGTTTAGCCAATGAATTAAAAGATGAAAAAATTAAAGTCAATTGTTTGGCCTTAGGTGCAGTTCAAACGGAGATGTTGCATCAAGCTTTTCCTGGTTACGAAGCTCCATTAAAAGCGAATGAAATGGGTGAATTTGTAGCTTGGTTTACAGAGAATGGTAGCAAGTTTTTCAATGGGAAAATTCTTCCCGTTGCATTGAGTACACCTTAGTTTATACCATTCCTAAATATAACATTATACAAAGATTTCATTCTGATTGAGAGGTTAACCACAACTTTTATTGGACCAATTAATTCGGCCTTTGTTTTCGGGTGTTGGTGTGACCCCTCTGGGGTCAGGCTAAAAAAAATGGACGTCGTTTTCTATAAAGATTTGACCCCTCTGGGGTCAGGCTAAAAAATAATGGATATCGTTTTCTATTAAGATTTGACCCCGCTGGGGTCAGGTTAAAAAATAATAAACGTCGTTTTCTATAAAGATTTGACTCCTCTGGGGTCATCATAAATAAATGTCCATCGCCTTTAAAATGATTTGACACGGATAATTAAAAATAATTACTAAATGTAAAACAGTGCAATGATATCATTTCAATCAAAATCTTGATCAGAACTTTTAAGAGAGAATAAAATAACAATCGATGGTATTAGCTCAACGTTTTAGGTAGATGGATTCATCAATATCATTTTAATTTTCCATCGATGACATCATAAATAGTATAGCCAATGATAGGGATCACTTCTATTTTTCCATTCAGTGCACAAATGCTTGTCACAATAATATCCGTTTCGAGCATACTTTCAGGATCATACCTCAAAAACAAACAAGAGCTTGCAACATCATAACCGCAGAAATGAACATTGATCAAACAATTCATCTGTTTCTTGATATTAAAGACGGTATGCTCCTTGAGTGGAGGAACTTTTAAGATGAGCTCTCTAGGAGCGGAGGCTACTAATCCGAAGGGGGAGGAAAAGGCATAGAAGATTATCCACTTTTTGACATTCACTTATGCAATTTACGGATCAGGGGGAAAAAAATAAAATAAATACGCACAAACCCTTACGTCACTATTGCAATTCTAAAATCATCAATAAATTAACATTTCATAAACTTTCGTATATTTGAATCACTACCCTAGTCTATAAAAAATGAACTCAAGAATAAGAAACCTCGAAGAATACCATACAGCTTACCAAGAGAGTGTAGAAAATCCAGAAAAATTTTGGGCTAACATTGCGGAGGAGTTTAGTTGGAGAAAGCCTTGGAGTAAAGTACTGAGCTGGAATTTTAACGCCTTTGATGTGAAATGGTTTGAAGGTGGACAATTAAACATTACAGAAAATTGTCTCGATCGACATTTAGAAGAACGAGGTAATCAAGTTGCGATTTTATGGGAGCCGAATGATCCTACCCAACCCGCAAAGAAAATTACTTACAATCAACTGCATGCAGAAGTTTGCAAAACGGCAAACATGTTAAAAAAATTAGGTGCCGAAAAAGGAGACCGAATTTGTATTTACATGCCCATGGTTCCTGAAGCAGCAATTACCATGTTGGCTTGTGCTCGAATTGGTGCGGTTCATTCCATTGTGTTCGCTGGATTTTCAGCACAATCATTAGCTGATCGAATCAATGATTCACTTTGCAAATTTGTAATCACTGCGGATGGTGCACATCGCGGAGCAAAAGATATTTCATTAAAAGAAATTGTTGACGAAGCCTTGCTTCAAACTTCCTGCGTAAAAAATGTAGTAGTGTTTCGACATACCGAACAAAAAATTAATTGGAATGAATTTGTTGATCGCTGGTGGCACGAAGAAATTGCAGATTGCAGTTATGTTTGTAATCCTATAGCCATGGATGCAGAGGATATGTTATTCATTTTATACACTTCTGGATCTACTGGCAAACCTAAAGGCGTAGTACATACTTGCGGTGGATACATGGTATGGGCAGGATACACATTCAAAAATGTTTTCCAATACGAGGAAAAAGATATTTATTGGTGTACTGCTGACGTGGGTTGGGTAACGGGACATACCTATATTGTTTACGGTCCGCTATTGTGTGGCGCTACGACAGTGATGTTTGAAGGAATTCCTACCTATCCGGATGCAGGTCGTTTTTGGGAGGTGATTGATAAACATAAAGTAAATATATTCTATACTGCACCAACAGCTATCCGTTCTTTGATGGCTTGTGGCGATGAGTTCGTACAGCCGTATACGTTAGACTCCTTGAAAACATTAGGATCGGTGGGTGAACCCATCAACGAAGAGGCTTGGCTTTGGTATCATGAAAAAATCGGGAAAGGAAAATGTGCGATTGTAGATACTTGGTGGCAAACGGAGACAGGGGGAATCATGATTTCTCCTCTTGCGCACATAACTCCTACTAAACCCACTTTCGCAACATTGCCTCTACCTGGCATTCAACCTATTTTAGTAGATGGTGTAGGCAATGAAATAAAAGGAATCAATGTAGAAGGAAACTTATGTATAAAATTCCCGTGGCCTGGAATGATTCGCACTACCTATGGTGATCATGAACGTTGTCGATTGAATTATTTTTCTACCTATCCAAATTTATATTTTACAGGAGATGGATGTCGTAGAGATTACGACAATTACTATAGAATTATTGGTCGTGTGGATGATGTCATTAATGTTTCCGGACATCGCCTAGGTACTGCGGAAGTAGAGAATGCCATCAATGAACATCCGCATGTGATCGAATCGGCTGTGGTTGGATTTCCTCATCCCATTAAAGGGCAAGGAATTTATGCTTACGTAATTTGTGACCATGTGCTGGAAGACCCCAATCAAAGCCGAATCGAAATACTTTCCATCGTCACAAAAATGATTAGCGCCATAGCAAAGCCCGACAAAATTCAATTTGTAAGTGGACTTCCAAAAACACGCTCAGGAAAAATCATGCGGAGAATTTTAAGAAAAATTGCAGAAGGCGAAATGAATAATTTAGGAGATACCTCTACTCTCTTGGATCCAGCCGTCGTGGAAAGTATTAAAGATGGGGCTTTGAAGTGATGTTGGCCTCGAGAGCCTCAGCCAACATTATTTAAATTATCGCTGCCCGAGGGAACTCGCGGGCAGCAGCTAGGTTGGCCTCGAGAGCCTCAGCCAACAAAAGGCATATTGTATTTTCACAAGCTGCCTGAGGTTCTCGAGGGCAGCAGTTTGTTGGCATCGAGTGCCTCGGCCAATACGCGAATTGGCCTCGAGTTCCCTCGGTCAACGAAATAAATACTTAAGTTTAATATCAAAAAAAGGTAAAAAATCAATACCTTTGAGATATGAAAAATATCAAAGATTTAGTTTCCATTGACGCCGAAGTACAAGGAGGTCAACCTGTTTTTATGGGCACTCGGGTTCCAGTTGTTTCTTTGTTTTATCACTTAGAACGAGGGGTGTCACTAGATGAGTTTTTGGCCGATTTTCCAACTGTAAAAAAAGAGCAAGCAATTTCTATTCTTGAAGTTGCAGAGAATCTATTTTCTTCAGGAAATATATCAAAGCTATATGAAACTGCTGCTTGATGAAAATCTTCCCAAAAGGTTAAAACAAGAACTGAAAGGGCATGATGTTTATAGCGTGTCTGATATGGGATGGAATGGGAAGAAAAATGGCGAACTCCTACTTTTGATGACTCAACATCAATTTCATGCGCTCATCACATTTGATAAGAACTTGCAACATCAACAAAATTTTAAGAAATATGATGTTCTCGTCTTGGTATTAAATGCACAAGACAATACTTTCTTAACATTGTCGCGCTTGGTTCCTAAATTACTAGATTTCCTAATAGATTTTCCGACTAGCGGTATTATCGAAATCAAAGAAGAATAAATTTTCCTCTTTTCTACTTCACTGCATTTTTCTCCACCACTTCATCCGCAGTACGAACAAAATAAATTAACCAAGTGATAGCGCCTAATAATTTTATGGCGTCTTCTAAAAAAGTATCTTTTTCAATAGGAAGCGGGAGAATATCAATGATGGTAGATAATCCAAGCAAGAAGAAAGAAATTCCTAAAACAATAAAATCAGAATTCAATAATTGCCTTCTAAAACGAATAAAATAAATCATGTAAATATTGAGATACGTGAGATACACCATATTCTCAGAAATACTTAAATACTTCGGGAAAACCAACTCGTGTAACTGAAACAAATCATCAAAGGTCATCAACATCGTAATTAACCCGCTAAAAATTAAAAACTCTTGAGCTCGTTTATCCGTTTTAGCATCGGTGCGCCAAGCACCATAAAAACAAATTGATAATGCGGCACTCCAAATCATAATTCCAACATTCGAAAAGAACCCAACATAAAATGGTGCATTGAATTGCGCATTAGGATCTTGTGTAAAATTATCAAGTTCAATATCCTTATTGATACTTACAAAAATGGAAATAAGCAAAGTCAACGTAGTGACAATCCACGAAATGAGGAGTACCGGAGTTACTTTTCTAAACTGTGTACTTATACTTCGCATCTTCCTTTCCCTTCCTTTTTTACTCTCCTAGAATTTGACTTTTCTGTAAATTAAATTCTTCATCCGTCAATAATCCTTTATCCCTCAAAGATCCAAGTTTCTGAATGCGATCCAATTTGTGATCGAAACTTTCATCTTTACTAACTTTTCCATTTGATTTACTTGATACTTCATCATCCTCTCTTTCGCCATCACTTTTCTTTTTCATAAACATCCACAACAATGCAATCAATAAAAATATTCCTACACCCACATTAAAAATAAAAAGTATGGAGTTGGTATGATTTGATTGTAATGTATCACCTTGTGCATCTTTTAAAGATTCTTTAAGTTTTGCATTTTCGGCACTCACATCTTCCAAAGCAGAAATACTAGAATCCATTCTTGCCTTTTGCGATTGCATAATTTGCCTCAAAGAATCTTGTTGTACTAAAATGTAATCTACAAAAGAAGAGAGACTATCAATAAGCATAGCTCTCCGATCAACAACTTGCACAATGGGCTTCTTTGTTACAGTGCCAATTCGTTTTGATGAAGAGGGATTCGTTGATTGAGCAGAAACCATCCCACTAAAAAGGATACACCCTACTATCAACACATAATTTCTAACTAAACGCTTCTTCGAATGATTCATTCGTGGGAACTTCATATTTCAGTTGGTTAAACTACAAAAATCTTTGGCAAAAGTAATTCATGAAAGTAGAGAATTATAAAAAATTAATGTAATTTTGGTAGAGCTTGTAAACAATCAACATATTTAAATATGTATCGCCTTAAGAAATCGATAGTTTATTTCGCATTTGATTGTTATTCAATAGCTCCAATAAAATATGACCAGGCCCAAAAAGAAATTAACAAGTCTACTTACCCCCTTTTTTTCAAATATAAAGGAGGTCGGTTTTAGCCTGCTTTTTTTATTTATTGTGAGTAACGGCAATGCACAAAGTCATTTTTGGTTCGGAAATATTCATTCACATTGCGAGTATTCGGATGGAAATATGGCCAATGATCCAAACTATTTAACTGCAAAATCGTGTTTTGAATACGTACAAACGAAAGCATTGAATGTAAATTTTTGGGGAATTTCGGATCATAACCACTCCGGAGGTGGTATGCAAAGGCCCGATTATCACAAAGGAATTGCGGAAGCTGATTCAACAAATTTAGATGGAATTTTTCCTACTATGTACGGAATGGAATGGGGAATTATCAGTACTGGAGGACATGTTGTCATTTATGGTATTGATAGTTTGATTGGATGGGAATCGGGAAACTATGATATTTTTAATGCGCAGTCCGACTATAATTCTTTGTTCAATATGGTTGCTGCGCGAGGAGATAGCGCATTTGCATACCTCGCTCATATGGAGTCGACCGATTTTGGCGGCATACAAAACAACCCGTACAACGCTCTGTGGGATTCGGCGATTGTGGGTTTAGCAATTAAGAGTGGACCAGCATTCTCAACAGATACAACGTATAGTGATTTACCAACATCCACACACTTATCACGCTACCTCGATTTATTAAAAATAGGATATCATGTTGCGCCTGGATTCGATCACGACAATCACAATATCAATTTTGGCCGATCACATACGGGAAGAACCGTAGTAATTACGGATAGCCTTAACCGTAAGTCGATCATGCAAGCGTTTCGCAGAAGTAGTTTTTATGCTTCTGATGATTGGAATGCTAAAATTTATTTCTCAGTAAGTGGGTATGGTATGGGCACCAGTTGTAGTGCAAATCAAGATCCACAAATAAGACTTGTAGTAGATGATCCTGACAATGAAAACACCGACAGTATAAAAATATTTTACGGTGTTCCTGGAAGTGGAACTCGTGCAACCATTTTACACCTCAGCACTTTTGCTGATTCGATGAGTTATACGCATATCATCCCGGTGGCGACTACCTATTATTATTTCGCTGAAATTACTCAAGCCGATGGAAATAAAATTTGGACGGCACCCGTTTGGTTCACACGAAATGCAGACGCTCCAACATTTGAATTAATTAGTTTCACTGCAGTGAAATCAGGTGACCATGCATTGCTCAACTGGTCAACATTAAATGAATTTAACACTGATTATTTCAACATTGAAAAATCGACTGATGCTGTAGTTTATAATTTCGCAGCAACTACAAACGCAACTGGAAGCTTAGGGAATACTGCTTTGTATTCATGGTTAGATCCGGACATCTTAGATACAAGTACTTATTACCGACTCACCATTTTTGATAACAACGGACTTTCACAATTATCCCCTGTACGCCGAGTTGATCCAAGTGAGTTAACCTTCAACATCAACATCTACCCAAATCCAGCGGGAAATGAAAACACATGGTGTAGCTTGAGTCATAATCTCGTTGAACCTATGCGCATGGAAATATTTAGTGCCGATGGAAAATTAGTATTAAGTTCCAATTTTTACTCTGAAATAGGAACTCTTTATTTCAATTTACCTGCTGAACGTTTAAGCAGAGGATTATACACCATTCGATTTAGTAATAGTGATTATAGTATCAATGACAGCAAACGATTTATCCGACACTAACCATGAAATATGTCCTCGAAACACAACGTTGCAGGATGCGTGAAATGCAGGCCGAAGATGGACCCGTCTTTTATTTACTCAACCTCGATCCCGATGTAATACGTTACACGGGTGATGCGCCCTTTGAAAGTGAATTGGCTGCTATTGAGTTTCTGAAAAATTACGATGCCTACAAAAAGTATGGCATGGGTAGATGGGTTGTTGAAAGTAAAGAGGACGGAGCCATTTTAGGTTGGTGCGGATTAAAATATTTACCGGAAGATCGCGAGGTAGATATTGGTTATCGCTTCTTCAAAAGATATTGGGGTCAAGGGTATGCAACAGAAACAGCGAATCGTTGTATCCAACATGGGTTTGATGATTTAGAATTGACTCGAATTATTGGTCGCTCCGCAGTAGCGAACTTAGCTTCCTTACGAGTGCTTGAAAAGTGCGGTTTAAAATTCGACAAATTCAATGATGTTTTTGGAGAAGAATCGGTACAACATGTAATTAGTAAAACAGAATATCTTGCTTTTAAAAAATTTATTAAGAAATAAATTAATATTCAAACAATGCCCCTTATAAAACCAGTTCATGGAGTTCACCCACAGTTTGGAGAAAATTGTTTTATCGCCGACAATGCCACTATTGTTGGACAAGTAGTGGTGGGCAATGATTGCAGTATATGGTTTAATGCCGTAGTACGTGGTGATGTGAACACCATCAGCATAGGAAATAAAGTAAACATTCAGGATGGCGCTGTCATTCATTGCACCTATCAAAAAGCAGCAACGGTTATTGGAAACAATGTTTCCATCGGACACAATGCACTGGTTCATGGTTGTACTTTACACGATAATGTGTTGGTAGGAATGGGAGCTATTGTGATGGATCATTGTGTTGTACATTCCAACTCCATCATTGCTGCCGGTGCGGTCCTTTTAGAAAATACAATTGTAGAATCAGGTTCTATTTACGCAGGCGTTCCAGCAAAAAAAGTAAAAACCATCGATGGGGAACAAACTAAAACATTAATTGAAGGCATTGCCAATAATTATTTGATGTATTCGGGATGGTTTGAGGAGAGTTAATTCAGAATTCAGAATGCAGAATTCAGAATTCTGACCCGATAACTATCAGGATCAGAATTTTGATGACTAGAACAAATGAAATTTATAGAATAATTGAAATCAGATTATTCAATTTTTAAGTCTTTCATCCATTTGCAACCGCAATAATCCACAATCATCCCCGTTTACAGCATATCCTTGTTAACATGATATTGTTAGCAATTGCATCCACCCTAAAAATACTTCGACTATCGGAATTCTACCTTTACACATTCTTAAAATCGTAAATTCCGCATTCTATGTCAATACTTCTTCAGATTACATCTACGCTGACCGATACTGCTGCACAAGCCGCGGCTTCCCTTACTCCACCTGCTCCTACCGAGCAAAGTATGTCGCTTTGGGAGATGGCCAGCAAAGGTGGACCTATCCTCTACCCCATCGCTATCCTCAGTATTTTGTCGTTTTACATCTTCTTCGAACGTCTTTTTGTGATTATGAAATTCAGTCGTCTCGATCAAAACTTCATGAATCAAATTCGAGATCAAGTTCATCAAGGAAATATTCCTGCCGCTAGAAGTTTATGCAAAGCGACCGATAGTCCGATAGCAAGAATGATTGACAAAGGTCTTGCACGATTAGGTAAACCTATTCGCGACATTGAATCGGCCATTGAAAACCAAGGAAAGCTCGAGGTATTTTTAATGGAAAAGAATATGGGATTTTTGGGAACCATCGCTGGTATTGCTCCCATGTTTGGATTTTTAGGAACCATTTTCGGAGTAATTAAAATCTTCTATCAAATTTCATTGCAAAGCAGTTTGGAGATTGATACTATTTCCGGAGGTCTTTATGTAAAAATGATTTCCAGTGCTTCTGGATTGTTAGTGGGTATGATTGCTTATTCTTTCTACCACTACTTGATGCAACGCATCGATCGTGTGATAAATAAAATGGAGATTAGTGCCGTACAATTTGTAGACTTACTCGAAGAACCTGTTAAACCATGAACTTAAGACGCCGACAAAAAGCAGCTTCGGAAGTTTACAGTCATTCGCTGAATGACATCATGTTCTTCCTGTTGCTTTTCTTCCTGATCACCTCTACCATGGCGACGCCATCGGTTTTGAAATTACTCTTACCGAATTCGAAAACAGGAATTCAGAGTGTGAAACATCCTGTTGTTATTGCAGTCACTGCCGACATGCAATTTGTGGTTGATCAAAATATAATTCCTCGTGAAGGTGTAGAAGCAGCCGTTGCTGCAGCGGTGGCCGGACAAGTTGATCCAACTGCTTTACTGAAAGTAGATAAATCAGTTCCATGGCAAGAAGTGGTTTTTCTTTTAGATATTGGCAACAAGAATAAAATTAAAATGGTAGCTGCTACCAATCTCACCAAAGAAGTCGGCGAATAATGAAAGTACATCAATACCGAGCTGTTTTTTTAACGTTACTGATTCATGCAGGATTATTTATCATGCTTATGTTTTTGTACATCACCTCTCAAAATCCACCTTGGGAAGAAGGTTTAGCAGGCGGTGGTGGTGGCGGAAGCTTTGTTGAGTTTGGCACCTTAGAATTTAATGATGCACCACAAGTCACTCCACAAACGCAAGAAACTTCCATCAACAAAGACGATGAAATTATTACCTCCGATATTGAAGAAACCGTAGCGATCAATCAACCCGAAAAGAAAAAAGAACCGAAGCCTGATAAAAAGAAAGACATTAAGCCCACCACGAAGCCGGTCATTAAAGAACCTGTATTAGCAAAAGTAGAAGAACGAAAAGCAGATCCTAGAAGTTTGTATCCTGGAAAAAAAGGAAGCTCGGGTTCTCCTACTGGAACACAACCTGGAAATGGAACTGGCGGAACAGGCAATGGTAACGGTGGTGGAAATGGAGATGGAACGGGAACAGGTTCTGGAGGGGGAAGTGGCACAGGAAGTGGTGGAGGTAACGGAGATGGGGCAGGAATTGGTTTTGATTTAACAGGAAGAAATTTTAGAAGTCTGCCGAGATTAGAAGATCGCTCACAAGAACAAGGAAGAGTAGTCATCGAAATAATCGTTGATAAAAGTGGCAATGTTTTACGCGCAGATGGTCCAGCACGCGGAAGTACCATTACTAACGCTACCCTTGTACGAAAATCAATTGATGCAGCCAAGAAAGCGAAATTTAGTCCAAGTCCGCAGGGAGTTGAAGAGCAGAAAGGGAGCATTACCTTTAATTTTATTTTACGCTAGTTCATCCCGATAGCTATCGGGAGGTGGATTGGTTGGTTGGTGTATTGGTGAATTGCTACGCTGTGAAACCGCTGCGCTTCGTTGCTTAACGTTGCTACCGTTGCGTTTAAAATATCAATTTAATGTTACAAGATTTTCTATAAATACGATAATCTTCATACTGTTGACTATTTTTGTGTTGTGAATTATCAAGAAACAATCAACTATCTTTTCTCGGCATTGCCGATGTTTCATCGTGTGGGTGCGGCTGCTTACAAACCCAATTTAGATAATACCCTTGCCTTAGCAAATGCTTTAGGAAATCCACAGCAGCATTTAAAATGTATTCATGTGGCTGGCACAAATGGAAAAGGAAGCACTTCACACATGTTGGCTTCAATCTTTCAAGAAACTGGATATAAAGTTGGCTTATACACTTCGCCACACCTAAAAGATTTCAGAGAGCGAATCAAGATCAATGGAGAGATGGTTTCTGAAGAATGGTTGGTGAACTATGTACAGAAAAACAAAAAGTTGTACGATGAAATTCAACCATCCTTTTTTGAAATGAGTACCATCATGGCCTTTTCTTATTTCGATGAAATGAAAACAGATCTTAATGTGATTGAAACGGGATTGGGAGGTCGATTGGATTCTACGAATATCATACAATCCGAATTATCCATCATCACCAATATAGGATGGGATCATATGAATTTGTTGGGCGACACACTTGAGAAAATTGCTTTTGAAAAAGGCGGCATCATCAAAGAAAATGTTTCTGTGGTAATCAGTGAAACTCAAAAAGAGACTACATCCATCTTCACCAGCATGGCAAAAGATAAACATTCGGAAATTTATATTGCTGATGCCAATTTTAAAATCGAAATCAAGAAGTTTGATTTATTAGAAGATCGAATTCAATTTTCTGTTTTTAAAAACAATCGGGAATATTTAGATTCTGTTTCGTGTGATCTCACAGGTCAATATCAACTAAAAAATTTCTTGGGCGTATTTCAATCCATTGAATTACTCCGTGAAAAATATACTCTCACTGATGAGAATGTTCGAAATGGACTTTCCTCAGTAAAAGAAAATACAGGATTGAAAGGTCGTTGGCAAATCCTTTCCAGAAATCCCCTTACCATTTGCGATACGGGGCACAATGAACAAGGATTAAGTGAGGTGTTGAGTATGATTGAAAAAATACCGTATAAAAAATTGCATTTTATTTTGGGGGTTGTTGATGACAAAGACCTTGGTAAAATGCTGAAAATGTTACCAAAAGCAGCCCAATACTACTTTTGCAAGGCGGATATTCCACGGGGGTTATCAGCTAAAATTTTACAAGACAATGCTAAGCTATTCGGCTTAAATGGAGACACTTACGACTCGGTGACAGTGGCTTTAGAGTCTGCCAAATCAAATGCAAAACGACATGATTTGATATTTGTGGGGGCAGCACATTTACTGTAGCTGAAATAATTTGATAAAATAAAAATAAAACCATTATCTTTGCATTTCAAAACACCATACTTATGAAAAAAATTATACTCTTATTATTTATCTTGTCAACTTCCTTTTACGCAAAAGCGCAGAATGACACATTACTTTATGACAATTTCGACGTTGACAACTCTCTCGACTGGGCTACTATTAATAGTGGGAACGATACAGTTTGGGTGAGCTTTGACGTTGATGGATTAGCAGACGCTAATCAGCGACCACAAAATTGGTTTTGGAATCCAACTGCATTTGCAGGTAACGACACAACAGGATGTGTATTTAGTTCATCTTGGCTCGGCCCTGTAGTTGCTCGCTGCAACAATTACTTTATCACTCCCCCTGTCGAAATTGTGGACAATCTTGCCGTCTTAAACTGGAGATCAGCTCCTCGTCAAACACCAAGTTTTTTGGATGGATACGAAATCTTAGTTTCTACCACGGACAACTACGAAGCGAGTTTTACAGATACTATTTTTGTAGCCGGTGAATATGTATCCGGTAGTGGTAGTAGTTTCGATTTTAGCTTATTCACATTCACATCTGGATTTTTACATGGTGCTGATTCAACATATGTAGAATTTGATCCTAATTCTGATTCATCTTCAGCTGTTGGTTTATTACGTCCATTTAGCGTTAACTTAGCACAATATTCTGGTCAAACTATTTATATCGCATTTCATCATAATTCACTTGATGATAATTTGATTGCTGTTGATGATATCTTGGTAACAGGAAACTTAGGTGTTGGAATAAATGAGAATGAATTATTAATTTCTGCTACACTTTTTCCAAATCCGTCTACTGACCGTGCTCATTTAAGATTTAATACTTCTAAAGCTGGAAATACGAATTTCAACATTTATGATGTACAAGGACGCATTGTAAAATCACAAAACATGTACTTAACTGGAAATGCACAAGAAATTGTAATTCCAGTTGGTGATTTAGCTACTGGACATTACACACTCGTTGCTGAAAGCAATGGTTCTGTTTCTAGATTCCCAATGGTTATTGCAAAATAATTAAACTACAAATTATTTAAAAAGGCTGGTTCGATGAATCAGCCTTTTTTTGTGAAAAAATACGGACAAACTAGAATATTTTTATATATTTACTTCTAGTTCGATTAATTATTACCTTAGATTAAAATATCAACCTAAATTTTGATGAAATCTACTTCAATTAAATTGAGTACATGGAGCTTTTTGGTTACTCTCTATTTTTTTACAACGCCAGTGCTTTTTGCGCAATCAATACAAATTGATCCTACATATAATATTAATTCTATTTTTATTAATTCAGATAACGGATTAAAAGTTGGACTCATTGATTCATTAAAAAGAATAACTGTGCATGGCACCTTTTATAATAGTAATTTCCTTTACAGGGAAGACATTATGAGATTAGATGAATTTGGAAATGTCGATTTAAGCTATTCTCATTTTCCATACTTTTATGGTTTATGGGGAATAGTTCGGACTTCTATTATGCCGAACAATCATTTAATTTACGACTCAAGCCAAAACACACTAACAAAAACGGATGAAAACGGCGCCCTTTATGATTCAGCTTGGTCAGCGAACTTCGCATCTTGTAATCCACAAGATATTGTTATTACATTACCAGATAAAATAAACAACCAACAATTTTTGCTTGGAGTTGCAGGCTTGGTTTATCCTCCTGGATTTGGACTGCAGCGATTTCTTTTTCGAGTATCTCCGTCAGGGTTTATTGACTCTACTTTTACACATAGTACAAAATGATATTCTGTATAGAATCATCGAGTATGGATCTGATAAGCTAATCTTGCTTGGGCGTTTTAGTAGTTATGATGGAATTCCGAATAAGCATATTTGTCGAGTTGATACCTTAGGAAACCTTGATACATCATTTCAACATAATGTAGTTGGAGGTTTCATAATAAATGAAGCGTTCGTTCAGAACGATGGAAAAATAATATTAGCTGGAAATATGATCCTAAATAATAGCTTAGATACTTTTCAGTTAATTCGAATTTTCCCGGATGGTAGTCTAGATTCAACCTTTAATAATGAAATAGAAATATGGAGCGATGACCTTGGAATGGCAATTGGTTGCAATACTATTAGCCAAACGAGGGATTCTGGTTTTATTATCGGAGGAAGCTTTACTCAAATTGATGGGCACCCTAGAGGTCGCATTGCTAAAATAGATATGAATGGCAACTTAAATTTAAATGAATTTAATGGCACCTGGGTGGATTCAGTTGTAGGAGTAAATATAGGTCTAACCCCTTGGGTTCGACAAGTCATTGCTGACCCCTATAGTGCTCAAGAAAGATATTATGTTGGAGGTGATTATAATCGAGTGAACGGAATATATTATAATGGATTATTTCGATTAATTGTTGACTCCACACAAATTGGAATACATGAAAATGGTTTAAGCAAATTAAATGTACGAGTCTACCCTAATCCATTTAATGAAAACATAACGATTACGATTCCAGCTTTTGAATCAAATTATTCTTACTCTGTAGTTGACATCTCAGGAAAAATGATAGAATCTGGATTATTAAAAAGTTCAGTTTCAACTATTGATTTAGGAAATTTAGTAAAAGGATTTTACTTATTAAACATAGAAAATTTGAATGGGCATGAAAAGGCGTCCATCAAGATAATAAAATAGTGCATACTGAATAATTAAACCATCTTGAGGGATCGTAATTTATTTGCAAATGATCATGTTGAGACAAGGCATGCCTTGTCTCAACTATTTTATTATCTCTATAAATATCACGTCGTCGTAGAGGCAGGTATGACCTGCCTCTACGACGACGTGATTGAAAATTTAATGGATTAATTTCAATAATATCCTCGTCAAATCTTCTGTTTCTCCGACGTAGTACTTCTTATAGGTTGAGCTATATAGAATGTATAAAAAGTGCATAATGTAAAAACCCTCGGAGCTTCCGAGGGTTTTGTGGGAGCAACAGGGTTCGAACCTGTGACCCTCTGCTTGTAAGGCAGATGCTCTGAACCAGCTGAGCTATGCTCCCTATTTTTAATAGGACTGCAAAGATAGAATCTGAACCAATAGTTCCAAAATATATTTAAAAATAACATATAGTCATTACATATCAATCAATTACAGAGGTAAAATTGCCCTATTCTTTATGAATTAGGCCTAAAAGCACGAAATAGTTGGAATATCAGGCTTTCCAAAGATTGGATGTTAAGCTCCAAACCTTTTAATTATTTCCTTTTCTATCCACTCTTTGTGCAAAGGATGTGCAATATTCAACAAAGCCATAGCTCGCTGCCTTAAATTTTTCCCGAACAAATAAGCTACTCCATATTCCGTAACTACATAATGCACGTGTGCTCTTGTCGTAACAACTCCGGCACCCTCTTTAAGGAATGGGACAATTTTAGATGCACCATTCTTTGCAATGGATTTCATGGCTATGATGGGCTTCCCTCCTTCCGATAATGCAGCACCACGAATAAAATCCATCTGCCCCCCTACTCCTGAATATTGATAGGTACCGATAGAATCGGAACAAACTTGTCCGGTAATATCAATTTCAATGGCAGAGTTGATAGCAACCACTTTTGGATTTGCACGAATTACTTTGGTATCGTTTACATAACCCACATCTAAAAAAGCAACTTGTGGATTGTCATCAACGAAATCATATAACTTTTTTGTTCCAATCACAAAACCTGTTACAATTTTTCCTGGATGATTCTTTTTATTTTTATTGTTGATCACACCTTTTTCTACCAACGGAATAATTCCATCCGAAAACATTTCGGTATGTACTCCTAAATTTTTATGCTGATGCAAGCAAGATAAAACAGCATCAGGAATTGCACCGATTCCTAATTGTAAAGTAGATCCATCTTCAATTAACTCAGCACAATATTTCCCTATGGCACGATCCGCATCATCAACCTGTTTTTCGTAATTCACTTCTGGTAAAGATTCATTTATTTCTATGAAAGCATCCATCTCATCAACATGAATAATTCCATCACCATGTGTTCGTGGCATTTGCTTATTAATTTGTGCAATCACATGCTTAGCATTTTTAACTGCCGATCTAGCTACATCTACAGAGGTGCCAAGAGAACAAAATCCATGTTTGTCGGGAGGCGATACATGGATGAGAGCAACATCAAGTGGCAAAATATTTCGTTCAAACAATAAATGTATCTCACTTAAAAAAACAGGCACATACTCACCATAATCACCATTCACCATCTCACGAACGCTATCCGATACAAAAAGAGAATTGACAAAAAAACTTTCACCCAACTCTTTTGAATTGAAAATAACATTTCCCAATGTACTAATGCTGACTAATTCTACATTTTTTAATTCACCTTTTCTTTCAAAAAGCGAATTTAATAATATAGAGGGAGTTGCCGCACTACCCTGCATAAAAACCCTTTGTCCACTACTAATTGAATTAATTGCTTCACGAGCAGATTGATATTTTATTCCCATATGACAACTTTGTTATTTGTAATAAAAATTAATACTCTCATAAATTACAGAAATGGTTATTAAAAGAGAAACACCTAGCTTAAATCCCATTGATAAAAGTGTTCCAAAAAATGTAGCAAATCCAGAGCGAGTAGCATCACTGGTTGATTTTCCAGCAACAACATCACCCAATATGGCGCCAATGATCATTCCTAGGAACATCCCAACGGGAGTAAAGAAAATCCCCAATAACATTCCAATGATACTACCCCAAATTCCTTGCTTAGTTGCACCATATTTTTTTGCAAACCAAACGGGTAACATATAATCGATCACCACGATGGCTACTGTGAGTAATCCATAAATGAGAAGTGTAGATTTTTCAAAAGGATTCGAAACCCATTGAATCATCCACATTGCAATATAGTTTAGTGGAGTCCCTGGTAATCCAGGTATAATGCATCCGATCACACCCACGATGGAAAGTAAAATAGCCAGTGAAATAATTACGATGTCCACAGAAATTTAATTTTTGAAATAAATTCTTCTGCTAAGATACTATGTAATTGCAAATAAAAAGCCCCGGAATACTATCCCAGGGCTAACTTAAGATTTATAATAATTATTAATTTTTTTGAATGGCACCTCCCACAGATCCCTTTTCATTGAAAAGTCTATAATGATATAAACCCGTTGACAAAGTACTTAAATCCATTTGAACTTGCTGCTCACCTGCATTTCGATTTCCTAATGCAACCGATGAAATCAATTTACCCATGGAGTCATAGATCTCAATAGATAATGAACCTGCTGCTTGCAAATAAAGTGGAATTGTAATAAATCCATTGCTTGGATTTGGATAGGCATTGGTTGTATAAATTCCGCTTGGATTATTCTCGTTCAACGCTGTTACTAAATCATATTTAATTTGTGCTTGAGTTGCACTAGCTGTCAAATCGTTTAACTCGTCTCCAGCAATTAAGGCAAAAGCTACAACCGTTGAATCGCCAGGAGCTAAGGTAAAGGGACCTGTGCTTACAACATCAATAACATCATTTCCTGTTCCTGCACCACCAGCAGTAGAACGCTGTGTACTCAGTGACAAATATTTTTCATTGGTATCAAATCCATTTGACAAATCCAATCCACCAGCACCGCCAGTGATATTATCAATAGCATTATGAATAAATGCCCCTGGTGTTAAAACTTTTGTCCCACCAAATAAACCATTGGCATCTGTACAATATACATAACCCATTTTCAATGCTACATCTTCATCTCCTTTGTTATTTGCAAAAGTTTGTATGTCCCAATCCGAAAATATTCCAGCGTAAAGATTATTCATTGTACTACTTCCATTATTATGAATAGTATACTCGAAAATATGAAACTTAGTAAATGGTGTACTTGACCAAGACATCGAGCGATAATCAACTAATAATCCCAATGGATTTGTATTGGAGTTATCATTAAATTTCCCATACGTATCAAAATCGGACCATAAACCTGGCTCAAATTTCTGAATGGTCGATACTGATAAAAAGTCATCATCTGTACCTGAAGCACCGCGCACATTATCTGCAACACTGTTGCTCGTTCCAATCATGAGTCCAGTTTCATAAGTAATTGTTCCTTGGGAATTATAATTAAAACCTAATCCTTCCGATTGTCCTGTTCCATTATAACTAATACGACCTTTACTTGAATTCGTTGTTAACACATCATTGATGGTAATATTTAAATAATCAACATTGATGATTACTTGGAAAATTTCAAAATCATTATACAATCCATCTTGGTACGTAACTTTAAAAGTCACCAAAGTGTTTTGAGGAGCATTCGAATTAATCTTCACTACAAATGGATCCGTATTATTATTTGTTATACCCAAAGTCGGAATTGCGCCTAAGGTGGTTGAGCCATCCACAATAGTTACATACGGAGAAGTTACAGTTAACGTCGCCAATAAATTAGTGGTTGGATCAAGATAGTTGGTGAAATCAGCAGTAATAAACATACTATCATTCACAACAAAAATATCATCATTATTATCGGTGATTACACGGTTACTCATTCTAACAGAAGGTCCGGTCAACGTCAAGGCATTCAGAAAATTAATTCGTCCTGTACCTAACATATTTATTAATCCTGCATTTACTGAAATCCCATAAATATTATCAGCGGTAACACGAAGTTGTTCCCCAACTTGTGTTGCAGTAAAGGTTGGGAAGTATGATTTTACTACAGCAGCACAACCTGCTGCTACTGGAGCTGCCATTGATGTTCCACTTTGGGATGCATACGTATCGTTTGATTGTGTTGCAAATATGTTGTTACCTGGTGCACACACATCAATATAAGCACCATAATTTGAAAACCATGCCTTACCATCAGAAGAGGTTGTTGCCGCAATACTCAACACATTATTATAAGCAGCAGGATAAAAACTAGCAGTAGAACTATTATTTCCTGCGGCACAAACTACTAAACTGTTTTTATTGAATGTTGCATAATCCACAGTATTTTGTCCGAAAGAACTTCCACCTTCACCACCCCAAGAATTATTAATCACCTGACAACCGTGATCGGCTGCATACACTATGCCTTCATAAGCCTTAGTAAGTGCACCAGTAGCATCAGCTATTTTCACTGGTAAATACTTGCAATAAAATCCAGGAGCTGCTACACCTATTGCATTGTCGGTAACTGCAGCGGCACAACCAGCAACATGCGAACCATGATTGTTTGCATTTGTTTCAGGAGTATTATCACTTTCTCCTAAATCCCATCCTTGAAAATTATCAATATAACCATCGCTATCATCATCAATTCCATTTACTGGATCGGCATAATTAATTTTTAAATTAGCAACTAAGTCTGGATGATCTAAATCAGTACCTGTATCAACAATTCCAATAATAGTGTTCGTATCTCCTTTGTGTATATCCCATGCAGTATAAGCATCAATCTTACTCAAATGATATTGTGAAGATGCAGAAGGATCGCTTGGAACATATTCTACAGTAGGTAAAAATTTTACCTCTGCATACATCATTACACCAGTGCTCAATAATGAATTAATAACTTTTACTAAATCCAAATTAGCACTATAATGCAACTCATAAATCAAGGAAAGATCTACCAGTTTTTGTCCGCGTTCGTTTAATGGAGTAGCGGGAGGTTGATGATTTGGAAAAACTTTAAACAGTTGTGTTTGTCCAAGTCCTGCCAAGATTTTATTAATAGGAGTTGATACAATTTGATTCTCTGAACAAAGTGAACGAAACTCAGGCTTTACACGAAAGATTATGGTACGAGCCATATAATCTGAAGTAGTAAGTCCAGCAGGAATTGAATAGCTTCCCGTTGCAGCGGTAACCGATGATGTAATCATCAACGCTGAAGTCGATAGTAAGAGTGAAATAATGAGTAATCTAAGTTTCATGGTAATTGGTTAGGTATTGTGTCACTGCCAATTTAAGGGTAATATCCTTAATATTAAAACACAATTCCTTCCATTTCGATTTTCCTTGTAAAATGAAAGCAAAACTTAGAATTGCCACCTTAGTTGAGTCTTTAGTTCTTCTCTAGGAGAGACATCAACGTCTTGTATAGTAGCGCTTTGCATGAAAACACTTCTACTATATCGGACCCAGACATCCAACCCCTTTACGATTCGATATCTCAGTAATAAGTAATATTTATAGCCCTCATCCGAGTAGGCGGGCAAACTAAAAGAGCCCACCATATCTTGTTCATAGCTATAAATTCGAGTTTCATACGAATCAGTTTGAAACATTGACCAGCGAACAGCTAAACTATAGGGCTTTCCAAGGGGCTTATACCTTACTTCTTGAAAAAACATCAACCCGTTTGAATTACCTATTGATTGTGTTAACCCCACCCATTCACAACGCGATTGAAACTCCCAGTTTTTGGTATACATCCATTGAATATTAGCACGCACATTTAATTTTCTTACTTCTTTCGGTACATCGTAACCGTTAGTTGCCACATCGTTCATTTTTATTTCTTCCTTGATGCGTAAATAAGCTTCAGTAGTTCGAGCCGGAGTGTAGGTTAGCTGCGTGAGCCATTCTTTTCCTTTAGATGGACTTGATGTTGTATACCTTAACCACGGGAAATAAAACTGATCCAGATAACCTTGCAATCGAAATTGCTGATGGATTTGCCAACTAAATCCTGCTAATATTCCTTTTTCATTTTGTGTTTTACTACCTTCTCTCAAACCATCGCAGCCGATGCATTGATACTTTTTCCCATAATCGCGCAAATGCAGACTGATAGTCCAACGATTGTCGGGCATCAACAGCAATCCTCCTGCAAAAGATTTATCCATTTGCCGATCAACCGCTACCTCTGAATAAACCGTCGCATTGTTAAATAAATAACGAACGGCCCATCCTGCATTTAAAAAAGATTTTCCATCTGCATCATACATTTCATAAGGATCATCCCCAGGCCATAATGGATAATTAAAATACTGCTGATGTACGGTCCATTCACTACGGATTCTCCCATTTTCCCATTGCAGATGTGCGCCGGAAGATAAATTAGTGATTAAAGCTTTTTTCTTTATTTCATCATAGGTACGATGTAGTCCACTTTCAATGATACTACTCACTTCGAAATTTTTAAAAGTTGTATCCGCAGGAAACAAACTCGCATCCAACTTGCGATAGGATCCCCAAAGATCTAAACTCCAATCATGAAATGCTAAAGAACTCGCCAATCCTCTATTGTATCCTGACTCTCCTGCAGAAGCATAAGGTCTGAATCCCATGCCACGTCTAAAAAACTGATTTACTTCAGCACTTTTCCCCAACGATAATCCATTCCATGCCACTAAGCCTTGACCAAATTGAAATTGATAATCGCCAAAATAAATAGTGCGTATTATTCGATTGGGCCGAATAAAAATATGCCATGAAAAATAATCCATTCTCCCACCATTATAAGAAGCGAATAATACTTCACCAGGATCCTTTTCCATCACGACACCAGCACTGAAATAGTTTCCTGCTCGCATCCGATATCGAAACATCACTTGGTTAGGATCTCCTTGATAAAAAGGAAAAATTCCATCTTTCCCATACCCATCCTTTTCTTGCAAACTTCGTCGAAAACGAATCAAGACTTCATTTCGAGCACTTGCTAATAAAGTGGAAAATTTAAATTGCTCATCTACTAAAGGTTGTCCACAAAAAACAAAAGGTTTTATCTTCTTCAAATATGAAGTATCAAACGCACCCGTAACTTGCAACTCTTCGACTGCTAAAAGTATCCCAAATTTTTGCCGATGTGCAATTAAGGCTTGTGATTGTTCGGGACTTAACAGAGGAGAGCTTACAATTTCAGATACATCATTTGCATTTAAATTTAAAAAATAATCTTGTCCGGGATCAATCACTTCGCCACCCTCATTATTACTTTGCATTTCAGCTTGGGTTTCGATTGCAGACTCACTTAATGTAATAGGAGTTTGGGCAAAGAATAACTCCAGTGATTTAAAATCAATCCAATTAAAACAATTCTTCTCATAGCCGTCAACGTTATTTGTTTGATGGGTTTGCGAAATCAATTCCCATTGCTGGACTAAATCCAAAAACAGGTCGATATGCTGTCACTATAGCAATTTTCATGGAGCCATACTCCAATACAAATCCAAAAGAACTGCAGAGTGGTTTCCCTCCTATTCCACCAATAAATTCAATACGACGAGAGGGTTTATACCGTAAAGAAGTTCTAAGGGTTGGTGTGGAACCTGACATTTCACTTTCAACAATACAAGCAAACACCTCCGAAAAACGATACATTATACCTATGTGAAATGGTGATTTACTTTTCAAATCACTTTGTTTTAATGGAACTCCTAAATAGGATGATGCATAAAGCTGAGAGCTGAGTCGAACGGTGGTTCCTGCACGTACATTCCAAAAATGCAATTGCCCATACCCTTCTCCCTGACGAATGCTATACCGTTCCACTCGAATTCCTGCAGAGAATGCTTTTCCAAAAAATCGACTAAATGAAAGTGTTGCCTTACTCGTATTGTAAAGCGCATATCCTTTATATCGATACCCGCCTCCGAAATAACTATTCTTCAAAATGCGGGTGGTAAAAGCAATTCCATACTCATTTAACTCTTTCACCAAAAAGGAAGAAGCGGAATACGTTCCAAAAGAAAAAGAAGCACTGGTATCGGGCATCGAAGGATTTCCAAAGGCGGCAGAACTTACCTGTTGTGAAAACAAAAAGCAATTTGCACCTGCAACATGATCGGGAATAGATTCCGATTGTGCGTGTAGATAACTTGGAAGAAGAATAAAGACAACACATCGTATGTGCTGCCATGCGGCATTTTTTTTCATAACAAAATGATTAAATCCCCCTTTGGAAAAAGGAAAGGATGGTAAGAATTAGATTATTTACTTTTAACTTTTTACTTTTTACTTTTTTACTTTTTTACTTGATACAACTTTCTTGGCTGACTTTGCATTTGTCTTTTCCATTTTTGATGCGGCATCAAGCACTTTATTTTTCAACGATGTTTTATACGCAATGATACGATTCAACAATGCTGGATCTTGAACTGAAACAATTTGTGCTGCTAAAATTCCTGCATTCTTCGCAGCATTCAACGCTACTGTTGCTACAGGAACACCATTGGGCATTTGTAGGATGGAAAGAATAGAATCCCATCCATCAATGCTATTTGAAGACCGCACGGGAACACCAATTACAGGAAGTGGAGTTACACTTGCTGTCATTCCCGGAAGATGCGCAGCTCCACCAGCACCTGCAATAATTACTTTAATTCCTCTGCCATGAGCTTTTTGGGCGTAATCAAACATGCGTTCGGGAGTACGGTGCGCAGAAACAATAGTAATTTCATAACTAACATTGAGCTCATCCAACAGCTCAGCCGCTTCTTTCATCACTGGCAAATCACTTTCGCTTCCCATGATAATTCCTACTAGTACTTTTTTCATATTTTAGATTTTAGATGTTGGATGTTAGATTTTAGATGTTGGATGTTAGATGTTGGATGTTAGATGTTGGATGTTGGATGTTGGATGTTAGATGTTGGATGTTGGATGTTGGACTTTGCGATTTGATTTTAATTCTCAAATTTAAATTATATACTTTCATTAAATTTAACTTTGATAATCAAGAATACAATTCTGAATTCTGATCCCGATAGCTATCGGGACTTAATTCTTAATTAGCTACTATTTTAATCGTCGCTTGCACTTTTCTGGACAACGATATCGCATCTTCCAACTTCACTGCAGTAATTGTTACATGTCCCATCTTACGAAAGGGTTTCGTAATTTTTTTTCCATAAAGATGAACATACACACCTGGCCAACTCAATACTTCCTCAATACCTTGGTAAATTGCTTCCCCTTCGTATCCAGCTTCACCCAATAAATTAATCATCACTGCAGGTCGCACTGTTTCTGTATTTCCCAATGGTAAATTCATGATAGCACGCAGATGTTGTGCGTATTGAGAAGTTACATTTCCTTCTATTGTTTGATGTCCGCTATTATGTGGACGAGGTGCAATTTCGTTTACTAGAATTTTTCCATCTTTAGTAACAAACATTTCCACGGCTAACACGCCAACCAATTTCATTTTTTCAATTACATCACGAGCAATGGAAATGGCTTTTACTTCCATCTCCTTTACAATTCTTGCTGGACTACATAAAAACTCTACTAAGTTAGCTTCCGGATTAAATTCCATCTCTACCACTGGAAAATTACTTATTTGTCCATTCAAATTTCTCGAAACGATAACAGCAATCTCCATCGAAAAATCAATCATCTCTTCCACCACATACGATCCATCAAAAACAGTTGGAATATCATTTACACTTTTCAATTTCATCACTCCTTTCCCATCATAACCTCCTGTTCTTAACTTCAACATCACAGGAAAATCAGAAATCGATTTCGCTAAATCCGTCTTTGATTCAACTAACTTAAACGGAGCTGTTGGAATTCCATTCGACTGATAAAATTGCTTTTGCAATCCTTTATCTTGCACAAGTTGTAACAAATGAGGTTGAGGAAAAACTGGAATCCCTTCACTTTCCAAACGCAGTAATGCCTGTGTATTCACATGTTCAATTTCCACCGTTATCATGCTACACTCTTTACCAAATGCATAAACAGCCTCTTCACTTCGAAAATCGCCTTGAACAAAATGATGACAAAGATTACGGCAAGGTGCATTTGCATCTGGATCCATTATTGAACTGCTGATATTCAAGTTGATAGCCTCTTGTATTAGCATTCTTCCTAACTGACCTCCGCCTAAGATTCCCAGACGAAAATTTTTTCCTGCGCAATTAAAACTCATGGGGACAAAAATACATCGAAAATATTGTCTAATCGGTTTTAAACGAATACAAATGTTTACAAAAGGAAAATTTGCTTTTCAAACTCAATTTTCATCTGTCAAAAACAAGGCTTATATAATAGTAATGAACTGAATTAAAACACTTCCAAAGCAAAGTGAAGCATCCATACTCGCTTCTTTGTTGAGTAAGATAAAGACAAATTTTAACCCCCTACTTCACTGCAATTTTATACCTTCGCAGCTCTTATGACCGACGTTAAAGTCCACGACAAAATATTTACCACCTTCATCTCTGCCGAGAAAATTCAATCGAGGGTAGCCGAATTAGGAATTGCCATCGACAGAGATTATAGCGGAAAAAACCCTCTATTAATTGGAGTGTTAAATGGTTCTGTCATCTTCATGGCTGATTTACTTCGTAATATTAAAACGCCCTGTGAAATCGGATTTATTCGAGTGAGTAGTTATCACGGTACTTCCAGCACTGGAAAAGTAAAAAATATTATGGGTTTGGAAGATGATATTCAAGGTCGCGAAATCATCATTGTGGAAGATATTATTGACACAGGTGATACAGCGCTTTACTTAATTGAAGAAATAAAAAAGAAAAATCCAGCGAGTATTCGCTTTGCAACCATCCTTCTTAAACCAGAAGCTTTACGTCATAAAATTCAGTGCGACTATGTAGGATTTGAAATTCCTCCTGCCTTCGTTGTTGGCTACGGTCTCGACTATGATGGATTTGGAAGAAACTTAGCAGATATATATCAATTAAAATCATAATTCCATGTTGAACATTGTTCTCTTTGGTCCTCCCGGAGCCGGCAAAGGCACGCAAAGTGCTAAACTCATTCATGCTTATCAACTCGTGCACCTATCAACAGGTGATATTTTCAGAGCAAACATAAAAGGCGGAACTGAACTTGGAACTCTTGCAAAAAGTTATATGGATCAGGGTCAACTTGTACCTGACGAAGTAACTATTCGGATGTTAGAGTCAGAGGCGAATAAATCTCCGGATGCAAAAGGATACATCTTTGATGGATTCCCGCGCACACCGGCGCAGGCAAAAGCGTTGGATCAATTCTTAGCCACTAAAAATACAAGCATCACCATGATGTTGGCGCTAGAAGTGGAAGAAGACGAATTAAGAAAACGATTACTCTTACGTGGAAAAGATTCAGGGCGTGCTGATGATATCGATCCTGCTGTTATTCAAAAACGCATTGATGTTTATAGAAATGAAACAGAACCCGTGCGTGATTTCTACCAAGAACAGAAAAAGTATTTTGGAATTGATGGTATTGGTAGTGTGGATGAGATATTTGAGAGGTTATGCGCAGTCATTAATTCAGAATTAAGTCCCGATAGCTATCGGGATCAGAATTAAGAATTAAGAATTGTAAGAAATTATATTGCAATACTGATTGTGATACCAATTTAGACTTAATTCCGAAATTCTTAAATAAAAAAAATGGGTGAGGGAATTCTGAATTAAAAAAAAGATGCGCTGAGGGGGGAGGGGGAATTCTGAATTCATAATTCTTAATTCTTAATTAAAAGAAAACATGTCAGGAACTAACTTCGTTGATTACGTAAAAATTTGTTGTCGCTCGGGTGCGGGTGGTGCAGGTGCTGTGCATCTACACCGCGACAAGCTTACAGCAAAAGGAGGTCCTGATGGTGGAAATGGCGGTCATGGTGGAAACATCATTGTGAAAGGTAATGCTCAACTTTGGACGTTATTACATCTTAAGTATAGAAAACATGTTATTGCTGATGCAGGTGGTCCAGGAGGAAGTGGATTAAAAACAGGTGCCGATGGTGAAGATGTAATTTTAGAAGTTCCCATTGGAACTGTTGCACGTGATGCAGAAACTGGAGAAGTACATTTTGAAATTGAACATGATGGGCAAGAAGAAATTATTGTTCCAGGAGGTCGAGGTGGGAAGGGAAATGAATTTTTTAAATCACCAACACAACAAACGCCACGCTTTGCTCAGCCCGGCGAACCGGGGCAAGACTTATGGAAAATATTAGAATTAAAATTACTAGCCGACGTTGGATTAGTAGGCTTTCCAAATGCAGGGAAGAGCACTTTGCTCTCTGTGGTTTCCGCTGCTAAACCGGAGATTGCAAATTATCCATTCACCACATTAGTTCCGAATTTAGGTATTGTTGCATACCGAGATAATAAATCATTTGTAATGGCCGACATCCCTGGAATTATTGAAGGGGCACATTTAGGAAAAGGACTTGGTTCGCGATTCCTTCGACACATTGAACGGAATTCTGTTTTGCTATTTTTAATTCCAGTGGACACGGATAATATCATCAAAGAATATGAAATTCTATTGAATGAACTTCGATTGCATAATCCGGAATTATTAGACAAGCGTAGGGTGATTGCAATCTCTAAGTGTGATATGATTGATGATGAGTTGGAGAAAGCGTTGTTAGCTGAAATTCCTAAAGACAAACAATCGGACGGTACTCCAATTCCCGTTTTATTTATTTCTTCTGTTGGGAATAAAAATATTCTTCAACTCAAGGATGTATTATGGGATCAAATGAATGAACGTTCCTTTCTTGCTCGATAAAAAAGATGGTATTGCCGGCTTGGCTTCATGAACTCGATACAAAGTTAGAATTAGCGATCAATGGTGCGCATGATCCACTGCTAGATTTTATTTTCTTTTGGTCTAGTTATAAATGGACATGGATCCCATTTTATGCTTGGCTTTTATACATCATGTACAAAAATTTTGGTAGGAAAATTGTTTATTTTCTACCTGTAATTGCAGCCATGACGGCATCAACGGATCAACTCTCTACGCTGCTAAAAAATACAACCTTGCGTTTTCGTCCATGCCATGATCCTGCACTTCAAGATTTAATTCACTTGGTCAATAATATCTGTGGTGGGAAATATGGCTTCGTCAGCTCACATGCTGCTAATACTATGGCGCTTGCCGTCTTTGTAAGTCTACTATTGCCATCAAAGTATAAAAACCTGCGACTCGAACTACTTGCCTTTGTTTTGATCAATGGTTATAGCAGGATGTATTTAGGGGCACATTATCCCCTTGATATTCTCTGCGGATGGATTCTTGGATTTATTATCGCTTTACTTTTTTCTTCCTTGATGAAAATAATAGTAAATTCAACTGACCAAATAAAAATAGAACATGAATAACATTTTACTTGTATTTCTAGGTGGTGGATTAGGAAGTGTATTACGTTACTTGATTGGCTTGATTATTCAAAGAAATTATTCGTTTACCATTCCGTGGCACACCTTCACTGCCAATATTCTTGCTGCTATTCTCGTTGGATTTCTTTCTGGTTTGATGCTATTGAAGCCTGGTCAATATGAACAACAACGAATCTTATTAAGTGTTGGATTTTGTGGTGGACTAAGTACATTTTCCACATTCACCATGGAAAATTTTGAGATGATAAAAAACGGACAATTTCTATTGGCATTCGCTTACATACTCATCAGCATCATTGCATGTTTACTTGCATTCTGGGCAGCATGGCAAATTCAAAAATAATATACAAAAGCAAATTTTATTTTTTACTAGTTTGTTTATTACAAATTAGTTTTACTTCTATTCTCAACCAAAGACGTTAGGTTGTTGGTTAAATTATACCAATCAATTAAAGCTTTCCAAAAAAATTGGATTCCAATTCGATTATCAATTTCGAAACTATACATTTATTCACGATTTTGAACAAAGTATAATAAGGGGTTCACTTTATTATCGAATTGAAAAATACAATTTGCAATTTTCAGCTGGTGCTGCTTATGCAAATACTTCAAAGTACAATGCACGAAATGATACAAAGCTAAATACAGATGAAAATCGACTCTTTCAGCAAATACTAATTGGAAATCAGATTGGCAGAGTATACATTAACCATCGCTATCGTCTCGAACAGCGCTATTTTAAAGTTCAAGACATACTTCGATTTCGTTATAGTTTAAATTTACAGTGCCCTCTTAACAAAAAAGAAATTGTACCGGGCGCAGTTTATCTTTCTCTTTCAAATGAGATTTTCATAAATAATAAAACTCCAAATTTTGATCGCTTTCGAACTATAGCCGAAATAGGTTATTTCATTTCACCTTCTTTCCGAGTTGAGTCGGGATTACTTTGGCAAATTTTAGAAAAGAGTGATCGTTGTCAACTTCGATTTTCTGTTTTACAGACCATTGATTTTTCAAAGAAATAAACTTATTAATTTACAGTTTATTCATCATTAATTTACATCGTATTCTCATTCCCTTTCTTGAATTATTATTACATTTGTTGTATGAGAAATTTCATCATTGCCCTCTTCATCGCCCTGCCTAACTTTCTAAATGCACAGAGCAATTCTAATCACCCTCAATTAGTGGTTGGTGTTGTGGTGGATCAGATGCGACCTGATTTTATTTCACGTTATTGGGATAAATTTGGGAGTGGTGGATTTAAGCGTTTGATAAACGAAGGATTTAATTGTAAAAACACACAATACAATTACGCGCCTACGCATACGGGTCCGGGTCATGCTAGTATTTACACAGGCACCACTCCCTCTTATCATGGCATAACAGGTAACGATTGGTTCGATTTAGTTGCTATGGATACAGTAAACTGTGTTTCGGATCCTAAAGTTACTTCTGTTGGAACTACTTCTACAGAAGGGAATTGTTCACCTTCACGTTTACTAACGACTACCATTACCGATCAATTGCGTTTAGCTACTCAAATGAAAGCTAAAGTGATTTCTGTATCCTTAAAAAACAGAGGTGCCATCTTGCCTGGTGGTCGAAGTGGGCAAGCGTATTGGTTTGATGGACTCACTGGAAAATTTATTACAAGTTCTTGGTATCGCAACGATTTACCAACATGGTTAAATGAATTTAACGACAGATGTTGGGCAGACGAATATTTGAGTAAGCCATGGAAAACTGTTTTTCCATTAAAAGAATATACTGAATCTGATCACGATGATAGTCCATACGAAGCGCCCTTTACAGGAGAGGGAAAGCCCATCTTCCCACATGATTTACCCAGCTTACGCGGAACACGATATGACATCATTACTGACATTCCTTTTGGAAATACCATGACAAAAGATGTTGCCTTAGCTGCCATTTTAGGAGAGAAATTAGGCGACGATAGCATCACTGATTTTCTAGCTATTAGTTTTTCTGCAGTGGATCATATAGGACATCAATTTGGAATTGAATCGGTGGAAATGGAAGATGCTTACATTCGATTGGATCGTGATCTTTCCGATTTACTAACGTTTCTAGATAATCGTGTTGGAAAAAACAAATATTTATTTTTCCTCACCGCAGATCATGGTGCGCCAAGCAATCCGATACGTTCTAGAGATTTAAAATTAAATACTGGAATTATCAATACTCGAAACATACAAGACACAGCTCGCTACTTTTTAAAAATGAAATATGGAAAGGAGGAATACTATCGTTGCCGAATTAAAGAACAAGTTTATTTAGATGAGGACTTAATTACAAAAGACAAACTTTCACTATGCGATATGAGTTTTGAACTTGGTACATTTTTAAAGAAGACCATTGCTGGATTAGGTGAGACGTTAACTTCTTGTGAGATGGAATCCAATGTTTATTCGGACATGTTAAAAAGTAGAATACAGAATGGACATTATCATGGCCGTGGTGGCGATGTTTATCTCCTTTATTTGCCAGGATGGACGGAACCCATTGCTGGAGTCAACCGTAATCAAGGGACTAATCATGGTTCGCCATACTCCTATGACGCTCACGTTCCATTACTTTGGTATGGAAGGAATATTCCGAACGGGAGTACACATCATGAAGTAAATATCACGGACATTGTGCCAACACTCTCTTTTCTATTAAACATTCCACTTCCCTATTCGGCTAATGGAAAAAAGATAGATGAATTAATAAAGTAGGCATTGACTAGAAATTAAGAAAATAGAATTGATCCTTCTTTATATCGGCTATTATCAAGAAAATTCATCTAAAAAAACAGATGATGAAATTGGATTCCGTATTTTTGTACTATGCAAATAGGGATTATACTCTTTTTAGAAAGTTTAGGTGGTGGCGAGTTGATTCTCATCTTGTTGTTTGTATTGATGTTTTTTGGATCTAAGAATATTCCAACCTTAGCTCGAGGACTCGGAAAAGGAATCAGAGAAGTAAAAGATGCGATGAGTGGTGTTCAGTCGGAGATTAACAAGGGCATGTATGAAATTGAGAAACATACTAATGTTATAAAAGACGAGGTCAATAAACCCATCAATGAGATTGTGAACGCAGTAGAAGCCACAGAAGAAACGCCCATTCCACCATCCGAAAAACCTGAGTCTAAACCACCTTCCATTCAACCTGAAGAAAGGTCGGCTGCTCGTTAATTTTCGACGCTTCATCAGTTTTATTTCATTTAGTTTTCAAGATTGATAAAATATTTATTTCCTAACATCCATATTTTCAATTATTTACAAACAACCATTCAATTTCCAACTAATCAAGTTAACATTAGAAACTTTCATCGTATCTAAAGTTTCCATAGTTTTGCACCATCAATTTAATGAAATTGGAAACAGAAATAAGAATATTAGTGGGTGCCGAAGAATTGTTTTCGAGGTTTGGAATCAAGAACGTGACCATGGACGAGATTGCTCGTCATTTGGGCATGTCCAAAAAAACCATTTATCTACATTACATAGATAAAAACAAATTAGTGCAAGCTGTGGTAAACAGAATGATTCAAGAACATGATATTCAATGCAAAGAATTTGAAAGTAAATCCGACAATGCCATTTCTGAAATATTTTTGATAATGAATTATATGAATGCATTCTTTTCACAAATAAATCCGAATTTGTTTTTTGACATGCAACGTTACCATCCTGAAGCGTGGAAATACTTTATCAAATTCAAAGAAGAAGTAATTTTGGAACATGTAATTGGCAACCTAGAAAAAGGAAGAAAAGAAGAATTATATAGAAAAGACTTTAGCTTAAAAATTCTAGCTCGTTTACGAATAGAAGAAATTGAAATGGCCATGAGTCCACAGTATTTCTCTCCCAATAAATACAATTTACAAGAAGTACAAATACAATTATTAGATCACTTCTTACATGGAATTTGTACCATAAAGGGACACAAATTATTTAACCAATACAAACAATTGCAAGAAGATGAATAAAATTTCATTTTGTTGCAATGCGCTTACTATTCAATCGTCTAATAAAACTAATATTATCAACCCTATTTTAAAATAATTTGCAACCCATTACCTTATGAAAAAAATCCTGAGTTTATGGCTTCTATTTTCCCTTAGTGGAAATTTACTAGCCCAGGAAAATACCTTTAGTCTACAACAGGCCATCGACTATGCATTGAAGAATCACACTTCGGTACTCAATGCCCAACTCGATGAAGATATTGCCCGAAAAAAAGTGAATGAAATTGTTGGAATGGGAACTCCTCAAATTGAAGGAACTGCTGATTTCAATTATTTCCTCGACATTCCCGTGAGCTTTGTTCCAGGAGAATTCTTTGGCGGGGAACCTGGCACTTATGCACCCGTTCAATTTGGACAAAAGTTCAGCGCTTCCGCAGGAGTGAACATTTCTCAATTATTATTTGATGGGTCCTATTTAGTAGGATTACAAGCTACAAAAACCTATCAAGATTTAAGTAGAAAGCAAACGAAGCAAACGAAAACCGAAGCCGCCGTAAATGTTAGCAAAGCCTATTACGGTGCCCTTGTTTCAAACGCTCAAATGGAAATCATTGATGCGAATTTAAATCGTGTTGAAAAAATGTTGGGTGAAATAAAAGTGTTAAATCAAAATGGATTTGTAGAAAAACTGGATGTTGATCGTATGGAATTAACATACAATAATCTATTGGTTGAAAAAGAAAAGGTGAAAAGATATCAAACCATCAGTTATGCACTTCTTAAATTTCAGATGAGTTATCCCTCTGCCCAACCGCTTGTATTAAGCGATAAGTTAGAGGCAGCAACCGTACAAGAAGTTTCTGTTCCTGAGACGGTGAACCTAGCAAATCGTCCGGAGTATCAAGTAATGGATGTGACTAAGCGTTTGCAAGAGTTAGATGTGAAACGATATAAAATGACTTTTGTACCGAGCCTAGTAGCATTCGGCGCTTTTAGTTTTAATAATTCACGTAACGAGTTTGACTTTTTGGATAGCGATCTGAAATGGTTTCCTACTTCTATTATTGGCGCAAAACTTTCGGTTCCCTTATGGGATGGAATGCAAAAAAGTTCTCGCGTTTCTCAAGCTAAATTAAACTTAAAGAAAGTAGAAAATTCAATTACCTTAATGAAAAATGGTTTTGAATTGGAAATGGAATCTGCCAAAACAAATTACTTAAATAATACTGCCAGCTTGGCTATCGTAAAAAAGAATCGCGAATTAGCTTTAGAAATTGCACGTGTTTCCAAAGTGAAATACGACAATGGGATTGGGTCGAGCTTAGAAGTAGTAGACGCAGAAAGTTCACTACGTGAGGCCGACGCTAATTATTTAAATACTCTTTATGAAACCATCATCGCTCGCATTGATCTTGATAAAGCAAGCGGAAATTTAAACTACTAAAAAAACAAATCAATTAAAAGGTTATGAAAAATCTTCTTTATATACTCCCATTAGGAATTGCATTCGCATTCACATCTTGTGGTACACCTGATAAAAAAGCTGAACTTGAAGATCTCAAAAAGCAGCAAAGTGAAATCAAAGATAAGATTGCTACTCTTGAAGCTGAATTAAGCAAAAGTGGTGATCAAAAAAAAGTAGCTGGTCGTGATGTTGCTATCACTACCGTAGAACCTGCTCCCTTTAGTCATTTAATCGAAGTACAAGCGAAAGTGGAAGGTGATGAAAACGTAATGGTGAGTCCAGAAACTCCGGGTACCATATCCCGCATTTTCGTAAAAGTAGGTGATCAAGTTTCGCCTGGAACTGTTTTAGCTGAATTAGAAAATTCAGTGTATATGAAAACATTAGCGGAATTGGAAAGTACACGTGATTTCACCAATACCATCTATTTAAAACAAAAAGCATTGTGGGATCAAAAGATTGGAACTGAAATTCAGTTTTTACAAGCGAAAAACAGTTTGGAGTCGATCGATCGTAAAATGGCTACTGTTCGTCAGCAATTAGAAATGTTACGAATTAAATCTCCTATTCGTGGTACTGTAGATGCAATGGATTTAAAGGTTGGACAAGCATTCGCACCCGGACTTCCTGGATTGCGTGTAGTGAATTTTTCTAAATTAAAAATTCAAGCGGACGTTGCAGAAGCTTACATCTCTAAAGTGAAAAAAGGAGATTTTGTAGAAGTATATTTTCCCGATTTAAAATCAAGTGTGAAAGCGAGTATTTCGTATGCAGGAAAAGTAATTGATCCAATCAATCGTACTTTCCGTGTAGAAGTAAACATTAGCAGCAACACTGCATCGCTTCACCCTAACCAAGTAGCCATCGTTCGTATTGCTGATTATACTTCGGCGAATGCATTTACGCTACCATTAGCTATTGTGCAAAATACACCAGAAGGAAGTTATCTGTTCCTAGCAGAAAACGGCGTTGCTAAAAAACAATTGGTGAAACCTGGATTGAATTACGCTGGAAAACTTGAAGTTTTGGAAGGTTTGAAGGCGGGAGATAAAGTAATCACAAGCGGCTACCAAGATTTAGTGGACGGACAAAAAATAAATTTATAAGCCATATTCTCATCATTCCTTTTCAAAAAACAAATCTATGAAGGACGTATTCAAAGAATTTAAACCCAGCTCATGGGCAATAGATAATAAAACGAGCATATTCATTCTTACCATCATCATCACGTTGGCAGGAATAATGGCTTATAATGGATTGCCGAAGGAAAATTTTCCTGATATCAGTCTGCCGCAAATATTTGTGACCGTTGTGCATCCTGGAACCTCTCCGGGAGACATGGAAAACTTAATTGCAAAGCCCATAGAAAAGCAAGTGAAATCCGCATCCGGTGTAAAAAAGGTTACTAGTAATTCAGTTCAAGATTTTACGAGCATCATGATTGAATTCAATACAGATGTGAAAGTGTCAGATGCAAAGCAACGAGTGAAGGATGCAGTAGACAAAGCGCGCACGGATCTACCTAATGATTTAAAACAAGAACCTACAGTAACCGATATTAATTTCAGTGAAATTCCTATTCTATTCATTAACTTATCGGGAGATATGGAATTGAATAAATTGAAAAAATATGCGGATGACATCAAAGACAAAATTGAAAGTCTGAAAGAAATAAGTCGAGTTGAAATGGTAGGTGCGCTCGATCGAGAAATTCAAATTAACGTGGATATGTACAAAATGCAAGCCGCTCAAATAGCTTTAGGCGATATTGAACGTGCTGTAGCTTTTGAGAACATGTCGATTTCAGGCGGTACGGTTTCTACCGATGGAATGCGCCGTACCATCGGTGTGAAAGGAGAATTTAAAGATGTAAGTCAAATCAGTAATATTATCATCAGCGGTGCATCGGGTGCTACTGTCTATTTAAAAGATATTGCCGAAGTAAAAGACACGTACATGGAGCAAGAAAGTTTTGCTCGTTTAGACGGAAAAAATGTAATTACGTTGAATGTTGTTAAACGAACTGGATATAATTTGATTGAAGCAACGGATAAGATGAAAGCCATTGTATCAGAGATGCAAGAGAAAGATTTACCGGCAAACTTAACCGTAACTTTAACCGGTGATCAAAGTGATTCGACTCGTACTACTTTGCATGATTTGATTAATACCATCATCATCGGATTTATTTTAGTATTGCTTATTCTGATGTTTTTCATGGGAACCACCAACGCCTTCTTCGTTGCAGCGAGTGTTCCCTTGTCGATGTTTTTAGCATTCCTATTCATGCCTGCCATTGGTTTTACGATGAACATGATCGTACTCTTTGCTTTCTTGCTTGCACTTGGAATTGTGGTGGATGATGCGATTGTTGTAATAGAAAACACACATCGTATCTATGATAATGGAAAACGAAATATAAAAGAAGCAGCTAAATTAGCTGCAGGCGAAGTATTTTTACCTGTATTAAGTGGTACACTCACCACTTTAGCACCGTTTATCCCACTTGCTTTTTGGACAGGAACGATTGGAGAATTTATGTTTTATCTTCCCATCACACTTATTGTAACACTACTTGCATCGTTATTGGTTGCCTACATTATTAATCCAGTATTTGCAGTGCAATACATGAAGCCTCATGATGATGATCAAATAAAAAATCCCACATTGACGCGTGGACTCAAAGTAAGTTCCATTATACTTATTTCGATTAGTTTACTGCTACATTTATCAGGAAGTCATGCGATGGGAAATTTCATGCTGGTGGTGATCGGCTTTAATTTCCTAAATCATTTCTATTTGCAAAAAATTATTTGGAATTTCCAAGATAAAACATGGCCACGATTTAAGGAATGGTATGGAAGAAAATTAGAATGGTCGCTACGTCGTCCAAAAACTTTGGTATTAGCAACGGTCGCTCTCTTCTTCATTTCCTTATTTGCAATGATCTTTGGTCGAAACGAATTTGTATTCTTCCCGAGTAGTGACCCCAACTTTATTTATGCTTATGTAAAAGCGCCTATTGGAACTGATCAAGCCAAAACGGATTCCATTGCCAAAATTGTTGAAAGCAGAGTGGCCAAAGCCTTAGGACCTAATAATCCCATTGTTACCTCTGTAATTACTAACGTTGCCGTAGGTACGAACGACGCCAATGAATTTGATCCGAGCGTGCAACCACACAAAGCAAAAATTACCGTTGCCTTTAAAAAATTCAGTGATCGTGATGGTATCTCCTCCAAAAAATACTTGACTGACATTCGCGAATCCGTAAAAGGAATTCCAGGAGTTGAAATAACCGTTGATCAAGAGCAAGGTGGTCCGCCCGTTGGAAAACCCATCAACATAGAAGTTCGAGGAGATAAATTTGAAGATCTAGTAAAAGCATCGGAAGACTTACGTCGCTATTTAATTGCGGAAGATGTTCCTGGAGTAGAACAATTGAAATCCGATTTTGAAATTAGCAAACCTGAAATTATTTTCAATATTGATCGTGAACGTGCCAATCGTGAAGGAATCAGTACAGCTCAAATCGGAATGGAAATTCGAAATGCAGTTTTTGGAAGTGAGATAAGTAAGTTCAGAGATGATAACGATGAATATCCAATTCAACTTCGTTATGAATATGATCAACGCACCAATGTAGATGCTTTGAAGAATACGAAAATTACATATCGTGATATGAACATGGGTGGTATTGTACGACAAGTTCCGCTCTCTGCCTTTTGTGAAATTCAATATTCGAGTACTTATGGTGGTATTAAACGCATCAATCAAAAACGTGTAATCACCATTAGTTCGAATGTATTGGCAGGGTATGATCCAAATGGTGTTGTGACTAGTGTACAGAAAAAAGCGGCGCAGTTTCAAGCGCCCGAGGGTGTAGAAGTAGTGCTTACCGGACAATCAGAAGAACAAGCTGAGACCATGAGCTTCTTAGGAACGGCGATGTTAGTTTCGCTTGGATTAATCTTTTTAATTCTGGTTATGCAGTTCAATTCACTGAGTAAGCCAGTCATTATTTTAACTGAAATTATTTTCAGTATGATTGGAGTATTCTTAGGGTATGCGATAACAGGCATGACGGTTTCTACGATCATGATGGGAATTGGAATTGTAGCACTGGCGGGGATTGTAGTGAGAAACGGAATATTACTTGTTGAATTCACCGACTTACTCATTGAGCAAGGATACAATACTTGGGATGCTATTGTGGAAGCAGGAAAAACGAGGATGACACCCGTACTATTAACAGCGTGTGCAGCGATCTTCGGACTCATTCCACTCGCTGTTGGACTAAACATTGATTTCGAAAAATTATTGACTACTGGAAATCCACATTTATTCTTTGGTGGAGACAGTGTTGCCTTCTGGGGTCCACTCTCCTGGACAATGATCTTCGGATTGAGCTTTGCAACATTCTTAACGCTCATCTTAGTTCCTGCCATGTATCTATTGACAGAGCGTGCAAAAATTCGTTGGAGCCGTTTTAAGAACCGTGTTTATGGAATTGAGAATGCGCCGGTGGAGCACCCAAATCATCATCCTGAGAAAAACTTGATTGCTTCGGAAACGAAATAACGAAACAACAACGCCAAGGCTTTTCAGCCTTGGCGTTGTTGTTTCGTGGATGTTGGATTTTGGATGTTAGATTTTGGATGTTAGTTGTTGGATGTTGTTGGTCGCGAGGCTTCGCGATTAGATGTAAGTCGCGGAGTGTCTTGTTTAGTTATGCAATTGCTAAAATCCAATCGCGAAGCCTCGTGACTAAAGTCTAAGGTCTAAAGTCCAAAATCTAAAGTCTAAAATCTAACTATCTTTGCCCCGTGAAAAATTATATCTTCCTCGCCTTACTCCTACTCAATATCCCATCATCGGCACAAGAAGGTCGATTAATACGCACCGAATTATTTACGATTCCTACCGAGAAAGTAGAAGGCGCTTCTGGTTATAGCTTTAAAATTGCCGTAGATTCCAAAGAGCGTATTGCTTTTAATGCCTGCTCTCGTCCTTTTATTTACATCTTTACTCCAGATGGTGTGCAAGTGGATAGTGTAAAACTTCCCAATGACAAATGTGTACGTTCGATGGAATTTGATGAGTATGATGATTTAATCATCATGGATAATAATGAAACGGCTATTTATAAATACAGTACTCAGTATAAAAAATTAGAAAGCATCCCCTATACCAAACCCGAAGATTGGTTTAAGCAATTGAATCATTACTATAAACTTTTCGAATTGCCTTCCATCCCTACGTACTATAGCAACAACGACTACTTGCAAGATTTTTATTTTACTCGTTTCCCCTATTCTTATAATCTCTATTTGAATTATAAGAATGGATTTATTTATCAAGCACATTATAACTACATCAAAAAAATTAATAATCACACCACCTATGCAAACATGAAAAAGGAAGATGTTTGGTTATCGGATAATTTGACTCCCAAGAGTAAAATTTTGTTGGTTAATGATGATAATAAGTCGGTGCTTTATTACGATCGCTTTTATAATTTGATTTATGAAAATACAACGAACAACAAAACGGTGGTGAATGCTGCATTAGCTGCAAATTCAGAGCCGGCGCGATTTGATTATTGCACTAACATCCAACAAGAAAAAGTTTTTGGTATCAGTGGATTCAACAAACGATCAATTACGATTTCTAGTTGGAAGTTATAATTGCTTTTTTTCGGATGGATCCTTCCATCTCCCCTGAAGTACTCCACTTCCCTGAAGTATTTCGCTTTGCTTCAACCACAGGGTTCCGCTACGACTTCAGGGCAAGCCCTCTCCTTCCCGATAGCTATCGGGACTGCCCTCGAGAGCCTCAGGCAGCACCACTCTCCTCGCGATACTTTGCGATCTCCCATTCTCCCCTGAAGTACTCCGCCGCTACGACTTCAGGGCAAGCCATCTCCTACTCTCCTACTCTCCTACACTCCTACTCTAAAAAAAGCAAAAAAAAATGCCTCACTTTCGCAAGGCATTATTTGGGATATTATTCAATTATTATGCTGTAGCCGTAGCTTCGAATGGTTTTACGTAAACAAAGGATTTATCATCCATGCGCTTACGGAACATTACCGTACCATCGATTAATGCAAACAACGTATGATCTTTTCCGATGCCTACGTTAGCACCAGGATGATGCTTTGTTCCGCGTTGACGAACGATGATATTTCCTGCGATAACTCTTTGACCACCGAAAACTTTAATACCAAGTCTCTTGCTATGTGATTCGCGTCCGTTCCTAGAACTACCGACGCCTTTTTTGTGTGCCATGTTTTAAACTTTTATGCTTTAATAATTAAGCAGTAATTTTTTCAATTTGGATTTTTGTCAAATACTGACGGTGACCATTTAATTTTTGGTACCCTTTACGACGCTTCTTCTTAAAAATTAAAACTTTATCACCCTTTAAGTGAGAAAGTACTTTAGCAGAAACGGAAGCACCAGCAACTAGGGGTGCACCTACTTTTACTGATCCATTATCATCAACGAGTAATACTTCGTTAAAATTTACTGAATCTCCTTCGTTAGCCTCTAATCGGTGGATAAAGACAGGAGTGTTTTCCTGAACCTTAAACTGTTGACCGGCGATGTTTACAATAGCGTACATGTTCTTATTCTTAATTCCCCAATAAGGGAGGGCAAAGATAGAACATAGAAACGGAATTAACAATATGATGTGAAGAAAAGTATTATGTATTCAATAACCTCATTTTCAATTACTTTAATTGGCATTAAAACGAATAAATAGTCGAAGATGCGCATTATTTCATCCTTTCGACCTTTAAAATTACAGATTAATAAGCCTTACTACTCCTATCTAATAAAATGAGAAAGTCTTAATATTAACTAATACATCAATCATAAATAGCTGATTTTCAATGACAAATCAATCAAATTCAACATTTTTGTAAAAACTCCTTAAGGAGGAGAAATCAAGCATTACTCGACTTTATTTGCTTGCTAATCTTCTCAAGTAAGTCCATTTGTCGGGCCTGACTTTCGAACAATACTTTTATTTGTTCTTCTAAAAGTAAATCCATCTTCTGATGCAAACTCCTTAATTCTAATTCTGCTTTGAGATTGATCAAATAATCATTTTCACTTCTCTTTCTGTCTTTTTCCTCTTTACGGTTTTGACTCATCATAATAATAGGAGCTTGCAAGGCGGCAATGGTAGATAGAATTAAATTCATCAAAATAAAAGGATACGGATCAAAAATGAATGAATTAGGTGGCGCCGTATTAACAACAATCCAAATAAATAATAAAATCATAAAAAAGATGATGAACTTCCAGCTTCCGCCAAACCGTGCAACTTTGTCTGAAACTCCTTGGCCACTCGTTAATATTTCTTGCGGTTCATTGAGCAAATTATTAACTATTAGTTTTTCTTCTTTTATCGTTTGCTCAACGATTTGTTGCAACCTCTTCAATTGTTCTTTTTCCTTTGAAAGAATATTTTTTGCGTTGTTCTCCATTTCTTGATGATTAGACTGTGATGCAATTTATATTTTGAAATTAATCTTCGTCGTATTTATTAAATCGAGTTATTGAGATTCTGCAAAACGACATCGATTTATGATTAAAGATATTATTAAAAAACATTAATTCATGAAAACAATATGAAAATATGGAAAATGATATTCAGCACTAAGATTTGCGCTTCCATATTTGTGCAAGCTTTAACTCTCCTTTCCAACTAATTAATGCTACACCCCCTAAAATCGCAATTAGGGCGACGATATGAAGTGGATTTAAAATTTCTCCATCCGCTATACCCCACGACAACGCAATAATTGGCATCAAGTAAGTAACCGCTGAAGCGAACAAAGGTCCTGCTGTTTTAACAAGATTAAAATAAAGAATATTTGAACAGGCAGTTCCAAATATTGACAAAGTAGCTAAACTCAAGAACGCTATTTTTGCCTCTGGAACATCAAACAAACGAACAGCGAAGTCGGTCGTGGAAAGAAATATCCCATAAGGAATTCCAACAATCAGCAATGAAATAGCAGAAATCAACAAAGCATCTTGATCCGCTAAAAATGTTTTGATCACGTTTACACTTAGTCCATAACAACAAGTTGCAATAACAATTAAAATAGCAAAAGTAGCTTCTCCACTAATTCCTCCTCCCGAACGAATAAAAACTAATCCAGCGGCTCCTATAAATCCAATAAGTACACCTATAATTTGCAAATTTTTAAATTTCGATTTAAAAAATAATACACCAATAAGCATTGTGAAAAGCGGAGTAAGTGCGTTCAACATTCCAGCCAGAGAAGAAGACAATTTTGTCTGAGCAATAGCAAATAACAATGCAGGAATTCCACTTCCAACCGCACCTACAACTGCCATATATTTTATGGAACTTATTTTCAAATTTTTAAATCGTCGAATTGCGAATAACGAGGAAGCGATGCATGCAATCACCATACGGATTGCAGCAACTTGCTCGGGGGGAAAACCTTTTAAACCTTGTTTCATTAAAATAAATGAACTTCCCCATATCAATGTTAAAATAATGAGCATTGCCCATTTGAGCGAAAGAAGTTTTTTCATTTACGATAGGTTCGTTTTTTCTTTTTTACTTCTGCTTTCTTTTTTGGAAATTTTACAACGGGATCTTTTTTCACATGAAAAGCACCTTTAAAATCGGGATCCAACTTTCGCTTCTGATTATCAATTTCTCGCAACATCGCTTGATTTTCTTCGTAGCCTGTCTCTGGAATTTCCACATTACGTGGCACTTTCAACATTGGAATTTTTTGTCCAATCAACTTTTCAATTTGAGTGAGATGGAATTCATCAGCAGCAGTAACGAAAGTGATGCTATTCCCAGTCTTAAAGGCTCTACCGGTTCGGCCTATCCGATGTACATAATCTTCGTAGATGATGGGTGTATCAAAATTCACTACATGCGAAACATCGGGAACATCTAAACCACGCGCTGCAAGATCAGTAGTGATGAGCAAGGGCACATTCTCCAACCTGAATCGTTGCATCGAATTGATTCGGGTTTGCTGTGACTTATTACCATGAATCACCAACACTTTATCGTCACCATACAAACGTTGCAAATACTTTCCAGTATTACTTGCAATCACTTTCGTTTTGCAAAAAACAATTACTTTATTAAAATTCTTTTCATCCTTCAACAATTCCGTTAAAAGATTAATTTTAGCTCTTAAATTAGGGATTTTATAATACGCCTGTGTAACAGTTTCTGCTGTTTTTAGATCTGGACGAATTTCAATGGTGATCGGAAAATCCATCAAATCACCAGAAATCTTTTTCACTAAATCCGACATGGTAGCCGAGAATAATAAGTTCTGACGCTTTTGTGGCATCGTTTCCAAGATGCGATGAAATTGCCCAATGAAACTTTTATCCATCAACCGCTCTGCTTCATCTAACACTAAAAATTTTATCTTTTTGGACTTAATATGTCCACTGGTGTACAAATCCAAATAACGACCTGGCGACGCCACCAAAATATCGATTCCTGCTTCGATAGAAGCAATTTGCTCCTTGGCACCTTGTCCACCAAAGATTACGGCGTAACGTAAGTCAGTGTACTTTGATAGTTCTGCAATTGTATTTCCTACTTGAATACTTAATTCTCTAGTAGGAACAATTATCAACGCACGGGCATCAGCTCCTTGGGCATAATTCAAACTTCTTAGGAGAGGTAATAAATAGGCTGCTGTTTTACCAGTTCCTGTTTGTGCAATTCCCAACACATCTTGACCTCCTAAAATTGCAGGGATGGCTTTTTCTTGAATGGCGGTGGGATGCTCATAACCGGCATCAGCTATGGCATCGAATAATTGTCGATTGAGTTTAAAATCACGGAAGGAAGCCACGCTGCGAAAATAGACAAAAGAAGAGGTTAAAGAATCTTTTAATGAGAAGTAATTCATAAAGCAAACGCTTTGTTCATGGAAATAGCACAATGAATGTTGATAAAAATTCATGGCGGCAAATGGTTCGTTTTTCGTAAATTGCTCTATTTCATCAATTTACTAAAATTATTTGCTTTTTATAATTCTATCCTCTTAATCTCAATTTAATGTTATTGGGACCTTGAATTACTAATTTTGTGACTTCGCCTTTATAGAAGTTTACAAGTGTATTCAATGAACTTTTTATAAGAATTTACGTTAAAACTAGAAATCAAAGATCCACCATGCAGCCTCTTTTTAAGAAGATTATCTTAATTAATTCTATGTTATTATTTTCTTTCGGAAATCTATTTTCCCAAAATGATTTGCCATCACCGAGTGCCAACATTCAATCAATAAAAAATGGTGCTTTACTAGTTACCATGGATACTAATTTCCAAAAGCTTCCCGGTTATTTTAACTTAAAAGCGTATGGACTAGTGAATGAACTTTTGCAAAATGAAATTCCAGTGAAATGGATTATTAAAGCTGGAAAAACAAGATCATCTCTTGGGTCTATTGACTTTACTTCTAATGTCACAAGAATTCACCCCGACACATTAGCCATGGGAACTATTGGAATACGAGGTGGTACGTTTATTATTGATAGCGCTTTTGCCGACACTGCTTTTTCTGTGATTAAAAATTTTGGAAATAATGTTGTTGTTTTCCGATTGAATAACACAACTAATATGGATGTGCGCTATACATTGACACATAAGCCCAAAATTCTATTATTAAATTCTACAGGCTATGACACCATTGCTGTAAAATATTTGGTGGAAGCTGGAATTTCTCCCTCCTCTTATTACTTGCAAACTCCTTCTGGAACAGCTTTTAATCCAGTTGGGAATTGGTCGCTCATTTCAGAAACTCATTTAAGTACAACAGATACGAGTAAATTAAATCCGCTTTTACGTTATAGTGTAGGAAGAGGAGCAAATCTTTTTCTCTCCTGTTCTACAATCGGTTCAATGGAAAACGCAACTTTTACTATGACCTCTGGTGGATTGGATTCTGACACATCTGGATTAGCGGCTGCGACATACAACCACGCAGATTTACCTATCGCACAATTTTTAGGACCCATGATGTCACCGAATGGTGAATATAAACTTTGGAAGCCAAAAGCAGGAAGTACCTTTAGATCGGGAACGTACGACATTATGAGAGGAAATGCAGGCGCTATGTACTATACAACGGCTGGTATGAAAATGCGCCCGAATACATTAGCAGGAGGGAATTTGTTTTACATGTCGGGGCACGACCATTATCATTGGACAGTTAATACTGGATCCATTAATGATATGAATCGAATAAATAAGAGAAGAGTATTTTTAAATTCAATTTTCATTCCAGCATCTGATTCCATTCAAGGTATCGATTTTAAAACGGATGTTCGAGTTGATATGAGTGTACAATCAGGTTGGCCAGTAAAGAATGAAAATTTTATAATTTATCTCGTTGTAAGGAACGAAGGACCTGGAACAGCACGAAGATTAAAATTAAATGCGGCTCTACCTCCAGAACTTCTATTTCAAAAACAAAGTACTACAGTTGGCTCCTTTGATTCAGGAACAGGATTATGGTCGATGGATAGCTTGCAGAGGAATCAAATTGATACATTAACACTAACGGTACGTATTAACGCACTTGGCAATATCAATTACGTTTCTGCACTCACGAATCTGAGTTATGAGTTAAATAAAATAAATAATTTCGATACACTTACCTTTTTCGGGGTGAGTCGTCCTGTCGCCTTAAATGATACGATGCATTATGCGGGAACATTCTATCAAGACTATCCAGTAAAAATAAATGACAGTGACGAAGATGGTGGTCCATTCGCTAACGCCACCATATTAGCCGGGCCATTTAGAGGAACCGCTAACGTAGTGAATGGAGATTCCATTCGCTATACCTTAACAAGTGGAAGCTTTACTGGTGCAGATAGTTTGCAATATTTAACTTGCGATAATTATCCTTTATGTGATACTGCTTGGTTTTATATCAATGTTACATCCCCTCTACCCGTAAGTTTAACAAATTTCACTGGAAAAAGAACGAAAGAAAATATTCAATTAGAATGGTTCACTTTATCAGAAAAAAATAACGATTACTTTGATGTAGAAAGAAGTAGCAACGGATTAGAGTTTCAATATCGCGGTCGGATCAATGGATTTGGAACTTCGAATACAGTACATCGCTATCATTTTACAGATACTGACGATGAGACGCCTATTCTTTATTATCGTTTACAACAATTCGATTTTGATGGATCGAATGCTACCTCGCATATCATTGCGCTTCCTCGAAGTGGTAAAAATGATTTCGAAGCTTCTATTTATCCAAATCCTTCGGACGGCAGTTTACAAGTTATTCGCGCCCTAGGTGTGAAAGGAATGTTAAGCTTAACGATTACCGATTTAGGAGGACGAATCATCTCCCAACAAGAGTGGAACGCCGATCAAAGTGGCGTAGTTTTAGAATTCGCAGAAGAAGAACAAAAGTTAGCTCCTGGGTGTTATTTGGCTGTGTTTAGAAACGAACAAAAAATTCAGACCATAAAGTTGATGGTGCGTTAGTGTAAAGAAAAGATTTTACCTTAGCTTTTCCTAATCACCACATTCAATTTAGTCTCCAGCTGTTTCATTAATTTATTCATCACGGTGTCAATTTGCTTATCTTGTAAAGTGGCTTCGTCGTCGCGGAGAATAAAACTCATGGCATAGGATTTTTTTCCAGCCTCAATTTTATCACCTTCGTACACATCAAATAAATTCACTTGCTTCAACAGTTTTGGTTCGGTTGCAAACGCGAGGCTTTCCAATTCGGCGTACTGAACTGTTTTGTCTAATACCATGGATAGGTCCCTTCTTACCTCAGGAAATTTAGGCGGCCCAGGTACTACTCTATCTTTTGCATCGATAGCACGCATCAAATTTTCAAAATGAAATTCCGCGTACCAAACATCTTGCGAAACATCACAGGCTTTCAAAACTGATTTTTTCACTTTTCCCATCTTAACCAACGAAGATGATTTCACTGCATATGTAATACATTGATCTAATGAATCAGATGAAATGGATTCAAGTTTTATTTGCTTTTGCAGATGGATTCCTACGTCAGCTAACATTTTGTCGACGATAGATTTCACAAAATAAATATCATACGGTTGTGATTTCACTTTCCAATGCTCAGATACCATCTCACCAGTTATGAATAAACACAACCACTGATTCTCCAAATATTTTCCTTTTACTTTTCCATACGTTTTTCCTAATTCAAAAAAACGAAGGTCTTTTTGTCGGCGGTTTACATTGTAAGCAATGGTTTCGAGTCCGGTCATAAGCATACTATGACGCAACAAAGCTAAATCGTTAGAGAGCGGATTAAGCACTTGAACTCCTTCAATACCTTCTTGTGTAGGAACTACATCAAGATAAGAATTTTTTGTCAAGCTATTGGTTAAAATCTCTCTAAAACCATTTCCAACCAACACACTTCCTAATCGCTCCACAATTTCTTCTGGATCGGGAGAAATATGTTGACCTGCAGAGATGGAAATCTTTTTCGGTAAGGCGATATTGTTATATCCATAAATACGTAAGACTTCCTCTGCAATATCGGCAGGACGAGTTACATCTACTTTAAATGATGGAACGGACAATTGCATTCCTTCTGCATTGTCGGAAACGATTTCTATTTGTAAATCTTTTAAGATACGATGAATCGTAGTCTTTTCAATCTCAGCACCCATGATGGAAAAAAGATATTGATAAGTTACTTCTATTTTTGCAGATGGAATTTTTACAGGATAAAGATCAATGATTTTTCCATCTACCTTCCCTCCTGCTAATTCCGCAATCAACAATGCTGCACGCTTCAATGCATATACTGTCATCTCAGGATCGGTTCCGCGCTCGAAACGGAAAGAAGAATCAGTATGCAAGCCATGTTGTCGAGCTGACTTTCGCACATGCACAGGATGAAAGCAAGCGCTCTCCAAAAAAATGGAAGTCGTTTGCTCATTCACTCCGCTATCCCATCCTCCGAAAACACCGGCGATGCACAAACCACCTTCGGCATCTGCAATCATCAACTCTGATCCCACCAATACACGATCAACGGTATCTAACGTTTTGAATTTTGTTCCAGCAGGTAAACTACCAACAATAATTTTATTTCCTTGGATTTTATTTTTATCAAAAGCATGCAACGGCTGTCCCAAATCATGCATGATATAATTTGTAATGTCTACAATATTATTGATAGGTCGAACGCCAATACTCTTCAATCGATTTTGCAACCAATCGGGAGAAGGTGCTACTTTAATTCCAGAAATTTCAATTCCAGAATAACGCGGACATCCTTCTGCATTTTTTATTTCAACTGTGATTGAATTCTCTTTATTTCCCTCGGCAAACCCATCTACAGAAGGCATTTTAAAAACCACCTTTGCATTGGTTCCAAATAATGCTTTTATATCTCTAGAAACTCCTAAATGAGATGCAGCATCCGCACGATTGGGTGTTAAACCAATTTCAAATACGATATCATTCTCTACTTTAAAATAATCGGTAGCAGTAGTGCCTGCAGCGATGGTATCGGGTAAAATCATGATGCCCGCATGAGAAGTACCCAACCCAATTTCATCTTCTGCACAAATCATCCCTTCTGAAGCTTCTCCTCTGATCTTCGACTTTTTTATCTCGAACGATTCACCTCCTGCAGGATAAAGAATAGTTCCGGGTAAAGCAACAATTACCGTTTGACCTACTGCTACATTAGGAGCACCACAAACTATTTGTTTAGCAACACCATCTCCCACATCCACCGTAGTGATATGCAAACGATCGGCATTGGGATGTTGAACACAAGTTAAAACCTTACCTACAAATAGACCTTGCAATCCACCCATTACACTTTGCCACTTCGACATTTGTTCCACTTCCAAGCCACAATCAGTGAGCGCAGCAGAAAGCTCCTCCGGAGAACACGCAGGTTGCACAAATTGCAGCAACCAATTATAAGAGATTTTCATAGTACCAACTAGATTTCATGCAAAAGTACCAAATTGCAAGAAGAGTAAAAAGTGCAAATGAACCCATCAAAAAAAGAGCCTCAAGAGAATAAAACTCCTGAGGCTCAGTCTACAATTCAATTTTTTTTATCGTCGGATAATCACATAGCCATTAAACGGCTTCTCGTCATTGCCCAAATCGAGGATATAATAGTAGGTTCCATTAGGTAAAACTTCTCCGATTCCAATCTTATCAACGTTCGACAATCCACTCCATGAATTATCATAATTATTCCTCTCATAAACAAGTGTACCCCATCGATTAAATATTTTCAAGTTCGCATTCGGATACTGATCAATATAGCTGATCACATAATAATCATTCATCCATCATTGTTTGGAGAAAATCCAGTTGGAACGACAATCGTATTACAATTTGCGGTGACAAGAATATCATCTTGAGCAGTACATCCATTCGCATCAGTAGCTATAACTGTAAATATGTTTGTTGCAGATGTGTTTACAAGCGTACTGGATTGATTCGGCGTAGTACATAAATTTGCTGGAGTCCAACTATACGTTAATCCACCAGTTGCACTTAAAGAAAGTACAGCATTACAAGCTACATTTTCATCTATGCCTGCATCAACAACAGGCAATGGATTTACAGTCATCGTTAACGGTCCATCTGTAAAAGTTCCGCAACCTGATGTAGCTGAAATAGAATAATCACCCGGTTGAGTAACCACTAATTGCGTGGTAGTATCATCAGGTAATACACTTCCATTTAAAATCCACTGATATGATAAACCATTGTAGGAAAGTACAGATAATGTAGCGCTATCACCTGCACAAAAAATACTATTTCCAACAAGTGATATTGCAATAGAAGAAGTATCCACTAAAGTAAACCCACCTACCACTTGACATCCTACAGAATCGGTAATAAGCAATTGATAAAATCCAGCAGGTAAACTATCGAGAGAGGTTAAGGTATCACCGGTATTCCACAAATATGAATAAGGCATTACACCACCAGCAATTGAAGTTTGAATACTTCCATACACACCAGAGAAACAATTTGGATCCACCACAGTTGAGTTTAATACAATGGGAGAGTTTAATTCAAAAATTGTATCGCTCAGTGATAAGAAACATCCATTGGAATCGGTAACCAATACCGTATAGATTCCCGCTTGAATTCCATTTAAAGAATCTGTTGTTGAACCGTTACTCCAGCTATAGGAATAACCAGGTGTTCCTCCATTTACCAAAACAATTAAAGTCCCAGTACTGTCGCCAGCACAAATTATATCTGTAGAAGTAAGGGCAATATTAAGCGCAGCTGAAGGAGCAATAATAGTATCGGTTAATGTATACATGCAGGCATTTGAATCCATAACCATTACAGTATAAATTCCAGCAGGGAGAGAATCTAAGTCTTCATCTGAAGAACCATTACTCCATGAATACGAATAAGGTGAGGTGCCTCCTGAGATTTGAATGTCGATTGTACCATTATCATCGCCAAAACACAATACATCTTGAGAGATCATAGTACCTGAAAGAGGTAACAATGGACCTGGTACAGTATCTAAATACGTTAATACGCAACCGTTAGAGTCGAGAATAACGAGTGTATAAATCCCAACCGTTAAACTATCCACATCTTCATCCGTACTTCCATTCGACCAGGTAAATGAATATGTTCCTATTGGTGAAATTGTAATATCAATAGCACCTATACTATCACCTCCACATAAAACCGGAGTCACGGTAGAAGTAACTTGAGGCAATGGATGAATATAAATGTACAACCAAGTAGTATCACAACCAGCAGGTGTTTGTTGATCGCAAACAACATATTGCAAACTATCCCATCCTCCTGCGTTGAAATTAGCAGAGTAAATTATTTCATTATTTGCACCAACAAAAGCTAATCCTTGCGAGCCTTGAGTATAAACAGATACCGAAAGCGTATCACCTTCTTCATCAAAATCATTATTGCGAACATTGATGATAGCAACATCTCCACCACAAACAATTGCAGAATCAATTTGTGCAATTGGCAAATCGTTTACAGGAGTTATCGTAATTATTACGAGAGCCGTATCACATAAAATGGGTGTTGGATAGCCAGAATCACAAATAGCATAAATCAATGTATCCATTCCATTAAAATTCGTATCAGGACAATATGTTAAAATTCCAGTTAAAGGATCTAAACTAAATGTTCCGTTTGATGGACCTGAGAGAATGACTAATGTACTTAAGTCAATCATATTTTCTACATCGCTATCATTACTTAAGATGGCAATTTGGATACAGCTATCCTCTGGTGTTGTTGCGTAATCATCTACGGCAACTGGTGCATCATTTACCGGATTAATGGTGATGATGATCCATGCAGAATCACAATATACTGGCATACCATCGTCACAAATAATATACAAGATGGAATCCATCCCATTAAAATTAGGACCTGGTGTATAAATAATTTGACCTCCCGGACCAATGACAACACTTCCACTAAATGGCCCCTGTAATATTCCAAGTGCATTCGTATCTAAATTATTGTTTGGATCGGAATCGTTATTCAAAACATAAATCACCACAGCAGTGTCTTCACCTGTAGAAATAGTATCGTCAATGACAATAGGGGGGATCATTTACCCAAATCGTTATTGAAGCAGTACTTGTACAACCGAGGCTATCCGTTACCGTTAGTACAAAAGTAGTCGTTACAGTTGCTATCACAAAGGGATTCGCAGCTAAACTATCGTTCAATGTTAACCCAGGATTCCATTCATAAGTATAAGGTGCAGTTCCTCCGGAGGCAGAAGGAAATCCTCCTAAAATCACAAATGTTCCTGTGGGTACAAACTGATCAACTCCAGCATCCGCAATTGGGTTTGGAAAAATAGAAATATCAATAGTGTCTGTACTGTTACATGCGCCGTTGGTTATGCTCCAAACAAAAGTATTTATTCCAACTTGCAAATTACTAACTGTTGAATTGGGATTGGATGGGCTATCTACAATTGCCGAACCTAAAGAAGTCCATGTACCTACTCCACTTCCAGCATTATTTGCAGAAAGAACAATTGAGGAAGAAGCACAAGCTTGTTGATCGACACCCGCATTGGCAATGATTGTTGAATCTACATATATAATAGAAGTATCACTACTAATACACCCACCGTTTGTGATTGTCCAAACAAATATGTTGCTTCCATATACCAAATTACTCACTGCAGAATTTGCAGCTGAGGGTGAAGTAACTGTTGCAGCACCCAAACTTGTCCAAACACCAACGCTTGTTAATGGAGCAGTTGCATTTAAGTTTCCAATAAATATTTCGCAACTATTCTGATCAGGACCTGCATCAGCAATTTCAGCAGAATCTACCTGAACAAGTATTGTATCTGAACTCGTACATGTTCCATTGGTGATCGTCCAGACAAATGAATAACTCCCAAAAGAATTTAATCCACTAACAGAAGTATTTGCAGCATTTGGATTTGCAATGAGACCAGAACTTGTGGTTGTCCATTGTCCAACTCCTGATGAAGGAGTATTTCCCGACAAGGTTATAGTACCACCTACACAAACGGCTTGATCAATGCCAGCATTTGCAATAATTAATGAATCGATAGTTATTAAAACGGTATCACTTGTTGTACAAGTTCCATTGACGATAGTCCAAACAAAAGAATTGATTCCTGATTGTAATCCATTCACAACTGTGTTTGACAAAGATGGATTTACAATAGTGGCAGAAGATGTAGTTGTCCAAGTTCCTATTCCCGGTGCAGAAGCATTTCCATTTAATGTAGTGCTTGTTACATTACATAAATTTTGATTGGATCCTGCATTGGCAATTACTGTTTGATTTAAAGTGATCACGATCGTATCTTGAGAAATACATATTCCATTGGTAATGGTCCAAACGAATGGATAAACTCCAGAAACAACAAGACCAGTAACTGTAGTATTGGGAGCATTTACATTTGAAATTGTTCCACCATTCAAAGCAGACCATGTACCGGTTCCACTTGCTGGAGTGTTTCCTGCAAGTACTATTGCATTCCCAATACAAAGTTGTTGATCAGGACCTGCGTTTGAAGGAATTAATGTACTCACGATAATGGTTACGGTGTCACTCGACACACAAGCGCCGTTAGTGATTGTCCATATAAACGTATTGGTTCCGATGATGAGTCCTGTTACTCCTGAATTTGGGTTACTATTGGTTGTTATACTACCTCCTGTGGGAGAAGTCCAAAGACCTGTTCCTGGAGTTGCTGCATTACCCGCCAAAGTAGCGGTTGTTACATTACAAAGATTTTGATCTGGACCCGCATTAGCAAGGACGTTACTGCTTACCGTTATACTCATCGTATCGCGACTCACACAAGCACCATTGGTGATAGTCCAAATAAAACTGTAAGTTCCTGATGTGTTTAATCCGCTTACAGCAGAAGATGGATTTGAAGGATTTGCAATAATCGCTGTTGATGTAGTGGTCCACGTTCCACTACCTGGGGCAGGAGAATTTCCACTTAGAATTGCAGTAGGCGAACTTGCACAAATTTGTTGATCTGGACCAGCATTGGCAGAAATTAATGTACTCACAATAATATTGACCGTATCTCTGCTGATGCAATTTCCATTGGTTATGGTCCAAACAAATAAATTATTTCCAATTGCTAAGTTTGTGACTCCACTATTGGCTAAAGCTACATTTGTTACCACTGCTGAACCTAATGATGACCAACTTGCAGTTCCCGTTGAAGGTGAATTACCTGCTAAAGTAGCTGTGGTAAGCGCACATAAATTTTGATCAGGACCCGCATTTGAAACAATGGCTGAGTCAACAGTAATACGAACGGTATCACGAAGAATACAAGCACCATTAGTTACTGTCCAAACAAACACATAGGCACCAGCGTTAGTTAATCCACTTACCGCAGTATTCGGACTTGTTGGATTCGCAATGATAGCTGATGAAGGCGTTGTCCACAATCCCGTTGCCGGAATAGGATTATTTCCTGAAAGACTAATTAAAGCTCCTTGACAAACTTGTTGATCTAAACCTGCATTACTTGGAATTTGAACATTCACAATAATGCGCATGGTATCACTGCTGATACATGTTCCATTGGTGATCGTCCAAATAAATGAATGTGTACCTGGAGTAAGAGCAGTGATTGTTGTTGTTGGACTTGTAGGCGTGGTGATAGTTCCTCCATTTAATTTTGTCCACAACCCTGTTCCTGGCGCAGGATTATTTCCTGCCATAGTAACTGATGTTTGCGACTCACATATTTGAATATCGGGACCTGCATTTGAAATAATCAATGCATCTACTCTTATTATAATAGTGTCTCTGCTTACACAAGCACCATAAGATGTTGTATAGATAAAGGTATTTAATCCAACAGCCAATCCACTTACAGTAGTAGTAGCTGAAGAAGGACTAGCAATAGTAGCACCACTCGTGGTTGTCCATGCACCGGTACCTGGAGCAGGACTATTTCCTGTTAAGGTTGCCGTGGTTGCATTACAAAATTGCTGATCGGGGCCAGCATTAGCAATAACTGGATTTCGTACAATGAACACAACGGTATCACTTGAAACGCAAGGGCCATTCGTAATGGTCCAAACAAAATTGTAAAAACCAGATGTTATTAAACCAGTAACTGTGGTTACGTTGTTTGTTGGATTTGTAATTGTACCACCATTTAATGCAGTCCACAAACCTGTTCCAGGCAAAGGACTATTTCCACTTAACAACCCTGAAGCGGTAGTTGTACAAATTTGTTGGTTATTCCCTGCATTGGCAACGATAGCTGTACTTACTGTCATCAACATGGTATCTCTACTAACGCATGCACCGTTTGTAACGGTCCAAATAAACGTATTGACACCAGCGTTAGTTAATCCACTTACTGTTGATGTAGCACTCGTAGGATTTGCAATTGTTGCAGCGGAAGTAGTAGTCCACACGCCTGTTCCAGGAGCAGGACTTGACCCTGCCAACGTTGCTGTTCCTGGTGATGCGCAAACTAATTGATCGGAACCAGCAACAGATGCTACAGGATTCGAAACAATAATATTCATGGTATCTCGAATTACACAGGCTCCGTTGGTAACTGTCCAGACAAATACATAAGTGCCTGGAGAAGTTAAACCTGTGATAGGAGTATTTCTATTTACTGGATTTGAAATTGAAGCTGCACTGGTTGTTGTCCACAGTCCTGTTCCAGGAGCAGGATTTGAACCTGCCATCGTAGCAGTGCCGGGAGTTGTACAAATATTTTGATCGGGACCTGCATTTACTATTACGGGTTGATCAACTATTACAGTTACTTGATCGGCTTCGCTACATGTTCCATCAGAAACAACCCAAAAGAATAAATAGGTTCCGCTAATCAAATTTGAAATAAGCGTAGTATCATTTGCAGGAGAAGCGATCACACCTGAAGAAGAAGTAAACCAAGTTCCAGTCACACCTGCAATGCCTGGATCAACTGCCATAATTGTCGTTGAAGTCTGAGGAGAACAAATACGTACTGTATTATTAATTGCTTGCGCCACCAACACATAAATAATGTGAGTGATGGAATCTTGTAGACCGTTTGCGTTTGTAACAACCAATTTCACTGTAAAATTTCCTCCAATAGCATAAGCATAATTCGGATTTTGTAAGGAGGATGTACCCCCATCGCCGAAAGTCCAGTTCCATCCTGTGATGGCGGCATTTCCAGGCAGTGACATATCAACAAAAGATACAGTATTGGTTATACAAACGATGGTATCGCTCGCATCAAATGCAGCAGTGGGAGCTTGCGCTTTGGCTGCTTGCGAGAAGCAACAAAGAAAGATCAAGACGACGCCTGCAATTCTTAAATTTCTAAAACTTCGAAACATTTTAATCGGTTTTGATGTCAGTTGGACATTTTTACACCATTTCTTACGAAAAACATGTAAGATTAGTTTCGGATTAAGCTATACTACCTCCTTTAAATAGAAGGAGACAAAAATCCATCAAAATATCGGTTAAAAAAGGGTTATCCTTTGACTAGACAAGCTAACTTCTACGAATGAATTTTATAAAGGTTTCAAAAATTATTAACCCAAAAAAGTCATTAGACTTTTTTGCTCTACGAGCTGACGATTGATTTTGAAGCAATAATTCAAATAATGTTGTTAAAACGAAAGTAAGAATTGCTTCAAAATCAATGTCAGGGTTAATCCCGACAATTCATTGATTGATCAATGAATTCGTCGCCCTTAGGGTTCCGATCCCGACCAAAGCGTCGAGGAACAATTGTCATTTCTAATGACAATTGTGGGATTAAATTGATGGCAAATAATTTTCATAAAAAAACCCGAACTTACAGGTTCGGGTTTTGGGAATAAATAAATGGGACTAGGAAAGGTTCAATAATTCTTTTACTAAGGCCGAAACCATTTTATTATCGGCTTTGCCAGCAAGTGCTTTTGTAACTACACCCATCACCTTGCCCATTTCGGCCGGCGACTTAGCACCCGTTTGTTCAATCGCTGCTTTCACTGCTTTGCGCACATCTTCCTCACTCATCATTTCGGGTAAATACTTTGAAATGATAGCCACCTCTTCACGCTCGGGCGCAGCAAGATCTTCGCGTTGTTGCGTTTCGTAAATAGAGATGGATTCCTGACGCTGCTTTACTAATTTCTGCAACATCTTCACTTCATCTTCTTCACTTAACTCTTTTCCTCCAGCGCTTGTTTTTGCTAACAAAATCGCCGACTTAATAGCACGAATGGCACGGAGTCCGGCTTCATTCTTAGTTAACATAGCGGTTTTTAAATCCGCCATGATGGATTGTTCTAAACTCATGGTTGTATATTAATCTACACGATCGTGTAAGAAAGGATTGTTAGGTCTGATTTCAGGTTTATTATCATCTAACGATAAAGTATAACGACTTACATTACTATCGGAAGAAGCTGGAGTATTTTCCAACTTTACATTTCTTCTTTTGAATGCAGGTTCCTTTTCCATTTCCGCTAAACCACTTGGAGAATTATGTCTTAAGCCTGCTTCTTTTAATCGCATGATACGATCCCAAGAACGCTGATACATTTCATCTTCTTGATTTTTTTGCTCAGGAGCAGATGGAGTATTCTTATATGAATCTTGGTTTAACTCATGTCGAATTACAGGAGGGTCATTGGCTTCAACCACGGGAGGAGCAGATGGCTGCACCGTTTTGATATAAGGCTCTTCCATAGTCGGAAAATCCAATTCAATCATTCCCGTATCTGGATCCATACTCATGTCTGCTTGATCTGTAAATGCATACGAATAATCATTATGTTGATCAAAGCCTATGTCTTCACGAATAAATAAGAAAGGTTCTGTAGGATCATTATTTTCTACTGGAGTTTCTTCCACATTATTTACTACTTCAGTAACTCGATTAAATGTTGTTGGTGGCGCAGGAATTGGAGCAACAGCTACATGCTCATCTAACTTATGAATGATTACTTCTGGACGTTTTATCTCTGCTAATTTTTGTTCACCCGTTTTAAATCCAGTTGCAATAACCGTTACAGAAACTTTATCTCCAAGTGCTGCATCATGTCCTAATCCTAAGATAATTTCAGCAGTTTGTCCAGCTTGATCTTGAATATAATCGTTGATCTCACCTACTTCATCCATCGTCACTTCATTGTGTCCGCTCGTGATGCTTAACAAAATATAATTTGCACCTTCAATTACATTATCATTTAACAAAGGAGAATCCAATGCCGCTTCGGCAGCACGTACTGCACGATTATCGCCCTCTGCATTTGCCGATCCCATAATGGCTACACCACTGTCTTTCATAACGGTCTCTATATCCGCAAAGTCAACATTAAGGTGCATGGTGTTGGTGATGATTTCAGCGATGCTCTTAGCAGCTGTTGTTAAAATATCATCGGCATGACCAAAGGCATCACGCAATTGTAAGTTACCGTGGATCTCTCGCAATTTGTCATTACAGATGATTAACAACGCATCTACATTTTTTTTCAATTCTTCGATTCCCAATTCCGCTTGTTGCTTACGCTTGCGTCCTTCGAAACCAAATGGGATAGTAGCAATTCCGATAGTTAAGATGCCCATCTCACGAGCAATTCCTGCTATGATAGGAGCTGCACCAGTACCTGTTCCACCACCCATTCCAGCAGTGATAAATACCATGCGTGTTCCATTTCCTAGAAGAGATTTTAACTCTTCCACATTTTCGATGGCTGCATTTTTTCCAACTTCAGGAATTGCACCAGCACCTCTTCCTCTGGTAAGGTTTGGGCCTAATTGCATTTTAAAAGGAACAGGACTAATCGCCAATGCTTGAGCATCTGTATTACAAACGAGGAAATCAACCCCTTTAATTCCGAGACGATACATGTGGTTTACGGCATTGCTACCACCACCTCCTACACCAATCACTTTAATGATAGATGCTTCTTCTTGATTGATGTCAAATTGGATCAGATTTGATCGCGAAGCCTCGCGATTGTTGGAAGATTCTTGCTGATTCATGATTATGTGTTTTATGTTATTAGCAGGTTAAATTTTAATTACAATAAGTTATCCTTGTCGTCGCCCAAGAATTCATTCGAAAAAATATTTTGCCACCATCTCTTTCGTGATTCACCTTTCACAGTGGGTTGCACCGTTGTGCTAGATGGGCGCTTACGATCTCTTTCCAGATCTTGCAATCCTTTAATCACCAAACCAACACCAGTAGCATACATTGGACTCTTCACCTCATCCATGCCTTTGCCCAGATGTTCGTTTGGATAACCGATGCGAGTATCCATCCCCGTTATATATTCTACAAGTTGAGTAACATGTTTCAGTTGTGATCCTCCACCAGTAATGACGATACCAGCTATTAACTTCTTCTCAAATCCCGAACTTTTTATTTCGTAATATACACTCTCAATAATTTCTTCCATTCTTGCTTGAATGATAGAAGCCAAATTCTTTACGGAAATCTCTTTCGGTTCTCTTCCACGCAATCCAGGAATAGAAACAATTTCATTGTCCTTCATTTGTTTCGCCAATGCTGAACCAAATTTTGTCTTTAACAATTCTGCTTGATTGCGAATGATGGAACAACCTTCTTTGATATCATCAGTAATCACATTTCCACCAAAAGGAATTACTGCTGTATGTCGAATAATTCCATCTTGGAAAATAGCGATATCTGTTGTACCACCACCAATATCTACAAGAACAACACCTGCTTCCTTTTCTTCTTCTGTCAACACAGCTTCTGCAGATGCAAGTGGTTCAAGAATGATGTCTACCGTTTTCAAATCGGATTTAGTAACACACTTTTGAATATTATTTGCTGCGGTGATTAATCCAGTGATGATATGACAGTTCGCTTCTAAGCGTATTCCCGACATACCTACTGGATCTTTAATACCTTGTTCATTGTCGACAATAAACTCTTGAGGAATCACATGAATGATTTCTTCACCAGGAGGCATCGCCAATTTGTACATGTCCTTGATGATGGCATCAATATCAATTCGACTAATTTCATCATTCGTGCTGGTACGTGTAATCATACCGCGATGCTGCATACTTTTGATATGTTGACCAGCAATTCCAACATGAACATCACTGATTTCTACTCCGGATTTGGCTTCCGCTTCAAGCACAGCTTCCTTGATGGAGACGACAGTCTTCTCGATGTTAGCCACGATTCCGCGCATCACACCCAGAGACTCGGAACGTCCCATCCCCATAATTTCCACTTTCCCGTGTTCGTTTCTACGACCAACGATGGCGGCAATTTTTGTGGTGCCGATATCAAGTCCTACAATGATGTCTGTATTTTCCATCAAAATCTATTTTTTTGTGCAAACAATCTGATCCTTATATTTCAGATTGATGATTGAATACTTATTCCAACCTATTTTATTCAATCCTTCACGATAGAATACAAAAAGGTTGTCCATTTTTTCACTCAAATTGGTAGTGTCACCCAACAATATTCTGTGATCACCTACACGCGGAATCAATTCCAATTCCTGAAATTCATTCACATAAATTTGTTCAGTATTCGCCGACCAGAAAGAATCCGTCTCTAAAAAACGCGCAAGAACATAAACTTGTTCTATCGTTCTTTGAATTTTTACAGTCGCAGTATCCGATTTCGGAGTACCAATATTCACGTTCATTTCTCCATATGTATTGAAGATATATCCATTCGCAACCAATGCTGGAGGAGTATAACGATCTGATACAGGCATAAATGCACCTGTTTGGTCAATATAATACTGTTCGTCGTTTTTATTGATGATTCGCACTATTGGATTTCTTTGGATAAGGTCAATGTGAAGGATCCCTCCAATCGCTGAATATACTTCTACGTTTTCTATGAAAGGGTTCGACAAAATAATTTTTTCTAACAATGAAGTGTTGATGGTTCCCACCGATTTTCCAATCAATTTCCCTTTACTATTTGCTAACTTCAACACATCATTTTTGTCAACGAACTCATGTCCCAGATCACCCTTCATTTCAACAATAACATCGGCACATTTCAACTGTTCCTGCTTTTGATTTACAAATCCAAGCAAGGCTAACATACCTACGGAAAATACGACCCAACCAGTGATGGTCAATATTTTTTTGAAGTTTATTTTCGTTTTCATTCGGCTGCAAAAAGTGCTTTAATGGGTTCAACTAATTGATCGATATCTCCTGCCCCTAAAGTTAAAAATACTTGAGGTGTATTTATTCTTAGTTGGGCGATTAATTCTTCTTTGCTTACTCTATGTTTATCTTGGATGGTTACTTTATCGAAAATGATTCCGGCATCCACTCCTTCAATGGGCAGTTCACGTGCTGGATATATTTCCAGTAAATATAAAGTGTCTAATAAACTTAAACTTTCTGCAAATCCATCAACAAAATCACGTGTCCGTGTGAATAAATGCGGTTGGAAGGCTGCTGCAATTCTTTTATTCGGATGCAATTCACGTGCTGATAAAATAGCTGCTTTCAATTCTTCTGGATGATGGGCGTAATCGTCAATGTAAATTACACTTTCCTTTCGAAGATGATATTCGAATCGACGTTGAACGCCCGAATAACTTTTCAATGCTTCTTTTAAGGAAACCAGATCCACCCCACGCTCAATCGCCAAAGCTGAAGCAGCAACTGCATTCTCTACATTATGTCGACCTGGTAATCCTAATTCTAAACCGTCAATCACATAAGCTGGAGTGACTAAATCGAAAATATATTTTCCATTCACGACTTTAATATTTTCTCCTCTGTAATTGGCATGCTTATCAGCTAGGGAATAAGTGATTTTTCGCGCTGAACAGTTTCCCAATTCCAATCCCGATTTTTGAACGATAAATCCGTTGGGATGAACTTGGGCAGCAAAAGCTTGGTAGTTCAAATGCATTTCTTCCTTGCTTCCATAAATATCCAAATGATCGGCATCCATCGAGGTGATGATAGCTGCATCTGGAAAAAGAGTAAGGAAAGAACGATCGTACTCATCCGCTTCCACTACAATTTCATGCTTGGGTTGAGATGATTTTCCTAATAGCAAATTCGATTTGTAGTTAGAACTAATGCCACCTAAAAATGCGGTGATGTTATGTCCAGCCGTATTTAAAATATGAGCGAGAATGGACGAAGTAGTTGTTTTTCCATGGGTGCCAGCAACTCCAAAACAAACATGCGGCTCTGTAATGAATCCCAATACTTGAGATCTTTTTACAAGTTGAAATTCCTTATTCTTAAAATATTCAAGTTCTGTATGATGAAGGGGGATGGCAGGTGTTAAAACCACCAAAGTTTGATCCTTCAAATTTAAATCAGCAAAGGAATTAGGGATTTGAGTAACATCATCTTCAAAATGAATTTTCATTCCTTCCGATTTCAACGCATCGGTTAACGGTGTTGATGTACGATCGTACCCAGCAACTAATTTTCCCTCGGCTAAAAAATAACGAGCAAGCGCACTCATGCCGATCCCTCCTATTCCGAGGAAATAAACTTGTGTGATCGTTTGCCAATTAATTTGTTTCAATTTCTATTTTTTTACAAGTTGTAAGATTTCATTTGCAATTTCAAAAGCTGCTAGCGGTCGGGCTAAGGGAGCAATATTTTCAGAAAGCTCCTTGCATTTTTCTTTATCATTGATAAGTGCGATTGCCTCATGTACTAATCGCGATGAGGCTTCTCTATCGGGAACCAACAAAGCCGCATTTCTATTTACTAATGCTTTGCAATTTTTAGTTTGATGATCTTCGGCAGCGGTGGGCAAAGGAACCATGATGGATGGCTTCTTCACAATACACAATTCAGAAACTGTACTGGCACCTGCGCGTGTGACTACCGCATCTGCCAATGCATACGCTAAATCCATTCGCGAAATAAAATCCATCGCTTTGATTGGAGGTAGTATTAATTATTGTTAACGCCTCTGATGCTTCCTGAAAAAATAATTTTCCAGTTTGCCACAATTTTATTGCTTTGTTAATACTGCGTGCTCCTTGACTACCCCCAACAATCAATAATGTTGAACGCGTTGCATCTAAACCAAAAAACTTCGCAGCTTCTTCCCTCTTTCCTTCTATAGATTGAATATCGCTACGAACTGGATTCCCTGTAAAAACAATTTTCGCAGCCGGAAAAAATTGCTGCATGTTTTCATACGCAACACATATCTTCTTTGCCTTTTTTGCTAATAATTTATTGGTGATTCCTGGATAAGAATTTTGTTCCTGTATTAAGGTTGGAACACCTCTTCGTGCAGCAATATACAAGAGTGGACCGCTGGCATATCCGCCAACACCCACCGCAACATGTGGATTAAATTCCTTTAATATTGAATTAGCCTTGTTCAAACTCTTGATTAATTTAAGAGGGAAGGATAAATTATCTATACTCAATTCTCGCTTTATTCCTGCGATGGGCAATCCTTTAATGGTGAATCCCGCTGCTGGAACTTTTTCCATTTCCATTTTACCTTCTGCACCAACAAATAATATTTCTATATCATTATTCACCGCTTTCAATGCATTGGCAATAGCAATGGCAGGGAAGATATGACCACCTGTGCCACCTCCGCTAATTACAACACGTATGTTTTGATTAGGTTGCAAGGGTTGGGTTGGTATCGGTTTTATCAATCTCACTACTCACACTCAATATAATTCCAATGGCTGCGCTCGTAAACCAAATGGAAGTACCACCCATACTTAACATGGGCAGTGGTTGACCCGTCACAGGAAATAGATTCACTGCAACAGCCATATTTATTAATCCTTGAAATACCAAACTAAATGCACAGCCTATTGTAATCAGCGCAGCAAATGCGCGCTCGGTCTTCTTGACGATTTGCATCGCTCGATAAAATAGTAGCAAGTACAAAAACAATACAAATGTCCCTCCTAGTAATCCATATTCTTCTACAATGATCGCGAAAATAAAATCAGAGTACGGATGTGGTAAGAAATTCCTTTGGTCACTATTTCCTGGACCTTTGCCAACTATTCCGCCAGTAGCAATTGCAATTTTTGCTTGTTGCACTTGATAATTTCCTTCATCGCCGCCGCCACTAAAATTTTCGATACGAGAGGTCCAAGTGCTGATACGACCTCCACCTATTCCCGTGAAATAAGCAAATGCTAAAAACAAACTAAAGATGACCACAGCACCTCCAAACATATACAAGATATAGTTCAAGCTGATTCGACCAATAAACATTAATACCACACAAGTGGTAAACAATACAGCAGCAGTAGATAAATTTGCTGGTAAAATCAACAAACACACTAATGCAATCGGAATGATGATAGGAAGAAATGCTGTTTTGAAATCTTTGATATTATCTTGCTTCTTAGAAAGTAGTCGAGCCACATATAAGATCAATGCGACTTTTGCAAAATCGGATGTTTGAAAGGAAAGACCAATGATAGGAAGCGTTAACCAACGACTTGCCTCATTGATATTACTTCCTAATAATAAGGTAAAAAACAATAATGGTATTGCCAGTAAAATTCCAAAGGTAGCGATACGTGCATATACAGTATACTTCAACATATGAATACCATACATCAACGCAAAACCCAATAGCATAATGATACCATGCTTGAATAAATAGTATTCTGTATTCCCCGACTGATACTTATAAGCCAAGGTTCCTGTGGAACTATACACAGCAAGTATACTCACGATACTTAATAGTATCACGATTAACCAAATGGTGCGATCGCCTTTAAAGTAGGTCTCCAGCCAAGTCATCTTTCTAACTTTTTAGCAATTACAAATTACGAACGGCAGTTTTGAATTTGCGTCCACGGTCTTCGTAGTTTTCAAACAAATCGAAACTTGCACAGGCTGGAGACAATAAAACCACATCACCGTTTTTTCCCAATCCATAAGCAGCCTGAACTGCTTCTTCCGCAGAACCTGTTTCAATGATAATAGGAACTACAGATTTGAAAGCTTCAATAATCTTTTTATTATCTGTTCCCATGCACACGATTGCTTTTACTCTTGTTTTTACTAATTCAAGTAGCATTTCGTATTCATTTCCTTTGTCGACTCCACCTGCTATCCAGATAGTAGGTTTTTGCATGGACTCTAATGCATACCATGTAGAATTCACATTAGTGGCTTTTGAATCATTGATAAATTCAATTCCGTGAACGGTAGTTACATTTTCCAGACGATGCTCAATGTTTTCGAAATCGGAAAAGCTCTCGCGAACTACCTCTTTACGAATGTCGAGAATACGTCCGGCTATTCCTGCTGCCATTGAATTGTAAATGTTGTGTTTGCCTTGAAGAGCAAGATCGTGGATTGACATATTGTAGGTTTGGTTATGTGTTTGAATGTTTAATTGCGTGTCTTCTAACCAGGCGCTCATGTTTTCCTTTTTTTGGATGCTAAATGGAAAGCATTGCATGGTGGGTGTTATCTTTTTTAATTGTTGCATCGTAAGTGCATCATCCGCACAATAGATGAATGCATCTTGACTTCGTTGATTCTGTATAATTCTGAACTTAGAATCAATATAATTCTGCAGATTATATTCGTAGCGATCTAAATGATCCGGAGTAATGTTAGTTAACACGGCGATGTCTGCTCTGAAAGTGTAACATCCATCTAACTGAAAACTGCTGAGTTCAAGAACATAATAATCGTGCGACTCTTCAGCTACTTGACAAGCAAAGCTTTTTCCAATGTTTCCACCTAATCCCACATTCAACCCTGCCTTATTAAGAAGTGATGCGTTAATAAGGTAGTGGTGGTTTTACCGTTAGTTCCTGTGATCGCAATAATTTTTGCTGTGGTATGCTTGGCTGCAAACTCAATCTCTGATTGAATTTGAATATTCGCTTCCTTCAATTTTTTAATGATGGGTGCTTTGTCAGGTATTCCGGGACTCTTCACCAACACATCAGCAGCCAATATTATTTCTTGTGAATGTTGACCCTCTTCAAATTGAATTTGATACTTTTCTAGTTCTGCTTTGTACTTATCAGAGATCTTACCGAAATCAGAAACAAAAACATGCATGCCTAGCTTTTTAGCGAGTATAGCTGTCCCCACACCGCTTTCAGCAGCACCGAGAATGACCATATTTTCTTTTGAAGCAGACATTTTATTTTTATCTCAACTTTAAGGTAACTACACTCAATACAGCAAGCATCAATCCTACAATCCAAAATCGCGTTACGATTTTAGATTCGTGATAACCTAACTTTTGATAATGATGATGTAGTGGCGACATCTTAAAGATGCGTCGACCTTCACCATATTTTTTTCGGGTATATTTAAAATAACTTACTTGAACCATCACCGATAAATTCTCGACTAAGAATACACCGCAGATAATGGGAATCAATAATTCTTTTCGAATAGCTATTGCGAAAACGGCAATGATTCCTCCCAACGCTAAACTTCCAGTATCACCCATGAATACTTGTGCGGGATAGGAGTTATACCAAAGAAATCCAACACAGGCACCCACAAACGCACTCATGAATACCATTAGCTCACCGGTATTGGGAATGTACATGATGTTTAAATAACTTGCAAATACCGTATTACCTGAAACGTAAGCGAAGACAGCAAGAGTAGTTCCAACAATTGCGCTGGTTCCTGTAGCAAGTCCATCAATTCCATCGGTAATATTAGCACCATTGGAAACTGCTGTCACAATAAATATGACCATCAAAATAAAGAGTACAGGTAACATCCACGACTTATGATCTCCTGCCCATCTAATCAAATCAGCATATTCAAATTCATTATTCTTAAAAAAAGGAATGGTAGTTTTAGTTGATTTAACATTTACTTGTTGAAGCCATGTTTTCAGAATTATTAATATCATCAACGATATTTCCGCCTTGACTTATAACAACACTGGATGAAACCGCACTATTCTCACGCACCACTACATTCGGATTAAAATAGAGAATAGAACCAATGATGACGCCTAATCCAACTTGACCAATCAATTTTGATTTTGCTCGTAATCCTTCTTTATCTTTTTTAAATACTTTGATGTAATCATCTACAAATCCGATGAGGCCTAACCAAATTACACTTACAATCATGGTGATGATGTAAACGTTATCCAACTTTGTAAATAAAAATGTAGGAATAAGAATCGCAGCAATAATGATGAGCCCTCCCATGGTAGGAGTTCCTTGCTTCTTTGCTTGACCATCTAATCCTAGATCACGAATAGTTTCTCCCACTTGCATACGCAACAACAATGCAATGATTCGCTTACCTAAAAACAAAGTAATTACGAGTGAAGTGATGATGGCCATCGCCGCTCTGAACGATAAGAAACGAAACACACCAGCACCTGGAATGTCGTACGCTTTATCTAAGTATTCAAAGAGATAATATAACATAGTTAACAGAGTTCAAATGATTCTTCTAATACTTGCAAGTCGTCAAAAGGATGTTTTACTCCTTTGATTTCTTGATACTTTTCATGTCCCTTTCCAGCGATGAGGATAATATCTCCTTTCTTCGCCAATGCACACGCCGTACGCACAGCTTCACGACGATCGCTTACTGAAAGCACTTTTTTCTGTTGATGAATTGGAATTCCAACTTTCATCTCTGCAATGATTTGATCAGGATCTTCATTACGTGGATTGTCGGAAGTTAAAATCACGCGATCACTTTGATCACATGCGATCGCAGCCATTTGCGGACGCTTGCCTTTATCACGATCACCACCACATCCCACTACCGTTATAATTTGTTCGTTACCTAAACGAATATCCTTGAATGGTTGTTAGACATTTTGTAAGGCATCGGGAGTATGTGCATAATCCACAATCCCAATGATACCATTTGCACTTTCTACTCGTTGAAATCTTCCTTCAGGTGATTGCAGTGTACTAATAGCCGTTAACACCGACAATTTTTCTTCGCCCATCAAGATCGCTACTCCATATACACTCAAAAAATTGTATGCATTAAACTTCCCCTGAGTCGACATAATAAATCGCTACCATCTATGTTCAACATTAATCCAGCAAAAGAACTTTCCAAAATCTTCGCTTTAAAATCAGCAACACCCATTAGGCTATACGTTTTTACATTAGCTTTAGAGTTCTGCACCATTATTTTTCCATTGCGATCGTCGGCATTTACTAATGCAAATGCATTCGATGAAAGTTTATCAAAAAAACCTTGCTTCGCTTTAATATATTCTTCAAATGTTTTGTGATAATCTAAATGATCACGCGTGATATTGGTGAATACACCTCCGTCAAAATGTAATCCGCTGATGCGATGTTGTACTACAGCATGCGAACTCACTTCCATAAAGCAATAAGTACATGCTGAATCGACCATCTTTGCTAGAAGTGCATTCAGTTGCAAAGGATCAGGAGTAGTATGTGTTGATGGAATTTCTAAATCATTGATACGATTTACGACAGTACTTAACAATCCCACTTTATAACCTAACTGACGAAACATTGCATGCAACAGAGTAACGATGGTGGTTTTTCCATTGGTACCTGTTACACCGATCAATTTAATTTTTCGGAAGGTTGATCGTAAAATTAGCAGCGATGATAGCTAGTGCAGAGAAGAATCTTTTACTTGAACATACGTCACACTTTGAAAACGCTCTTCAGGCATTTCTTCGCACACAATGGCGGTGGCACCTTTTGCAATAACTTCTGCAATGAAATGATGACCATCGACTACGGTTCCACGAATGGCAATAAATAAAGTATCCGCTTCTACTTTGCGTGAATCAAAGCACACCTTATCTATCGAGATGGAAGTGTCTCCACTTACTTCTTCGATGCCGGCTTTGTAAAGTAAATCGCTGAGTAGATTCATTACCCTAATTCAATTATTATTTGTTGTCCTTTTTGGAATTTAACTCCCGGCTGCAATGATTGTTTCACTACGGCACCTCTACCCACTGGCTTCACCATCATCCCCTGACCTTCGAGTAAATAGATGGCATCGCGTAATCCCATGCCTGTTACATTTGGCACTTTCTCATCTTCTGGAGTATATGCACTTTGTTGCTTAGTCACCCATCCATTCTCCGGACCATTGTATTTTACATTTAAATTCTTTGTTGCCTGCTTCATAGAAAAACCACGTCCTGACTTTACTATTGGAACACCTGCATATAAGGAGTCGGGGGATTGCACCACTTCTTTATGCATTTTGATATCGAGTGCATACGCTTTATCAGCAATATCTTTAAAAACGGGGCAAGCAATAGAAGCTCCGTAGTAAGCATTTTTACTTGGACCATAAACCACGACAATGCAAGAATAACGAGGTTCATCAGCAGGAAAATATCCGCAGAAGGAAGCTTGATATTTGACTTTTCCAGTCTTATAACCATCCTTTCCTTGTGCTATTTGCGCTGTACCAGTTTTCCCAGCTATAGTATACTGCGCATGCTTAATATGTGATGCAGTACCTGTTGTAACCACTTCTTCCAACATACGGCGAGCCATAGTGATGGTAGCAGGAGAGCAAATATTTTTAGAAATCACTTTCGACTCAAACGACTTCACAACTTTTCCCTTATTGCTAATCTCTTTTACAAAAAGAGGCTGCACCATTCTTCCATTATTAGCAACTGCATTATAAAAAGTAAGCAATTGCAAAGGAGTTAATTTTGATTCATAACCAATAGAAATAAAAGGCAATGAAATTTTTGACCAATCCTTATCCTTTGTATCTTTTAATCGAGCGGCTGGTTCACCAGGTAATTGCAGCGCTAAAGGCTCAGCAATGTGCATACTGCGCAGGCGATTCATCAACTTCTGAGGATCCTTTCCATAGTACTTCATAGCAATTTTCGAGATGCCCACATTCGAAGAAACAGCAAATGCCTTTTTCACGGAGACATTTCCATAGCCACCATGATGTGAATCCTTCATCATAACGCCACCGGCTAACCGCAATTCGCCACTTCCTGTATCTGTACTATCATCTAAGTCGATGTATCCATCTTCCATAGCAGCCATTAGCGTGGCTAACTTAAAGGTAGATCCCGGCTCTGTTCCCTGGCCAATAGCATAATTATAATCTTCACCATAACTATAACTATTTTCGTCACCATTCCTTTTCAAATTAGCAATAGCTTTAATATGTCCGGTTGATACTTCCATCAAAATAGCGCATCCCATTTCGGCTTCACTCGCTTGAAGTTGATTCATTAAAGCATGCTCAGCAACATCTTGCAAATTCAAATCAATAGTTGTGATAACATCGCTTCCATCCAAAGGTTCAATTTCATTCTCATTATTTACTGGCTTCCAAACATTGCCTGCAATTCGCTGCATCAATCGCTTACCTGTTGTACCACGCAAATTATTATCGAATGCTCCTTCAATACCTACGGATTCTACTGCATGATTCTCCATTTTGAACCCCACTGTACGAGATGCTAACAACTTAAAAGGTTTTTCACGACGACTTAACTGATCAACAATAAGTCCTCCTTTATTTTTTCCGAGGCGGAAAAGCGGAAAGTTGCGCAATACTTTTTGCTCCGTATAAGAAACATTTCGTTTGAGTAATAAATAACGATTCCCTTCTCTTCTTGCTTCCTTTAAAATTCTCTTATACTCGTTCTTAGATTTTCCTTTGAACAATTTAGACAAACAATAAGCGAGTGAATCCACATTCTCATTAAACACATCGCTTTTAATTCCATGTGAATTCAGATCCACATGAATATCATATCGAGGTAAAGAAGTAGCCAATAAACTCCCGTCGCTAGCATAAATATTTCCACGCATGGGCGAGATGGTATGATAAGAAAGCGTTAAAAAATCGGCCTTGCTTTTCCAATATTCTCCTTCTACAAATTGCAGATAACAGATACGACCGATGATGGCCATTCCGAATATTAAAAACCCGGCAAACACTAAATAACTCCTACGTAAAATATCATTTTTCTTCTCAGCCATGATCGAATTATTTTTCGGATTTAACTTTCACTACTATTTTACTCGGCGCGGTTGTGGCTTCCTTTACTTCTTTTATTTCAATAGCTTTTGCCACTTCTGTTAATTTAGAGCGATACATTAAATCATTTCGAGCTGTAATAAATTCGGCCCTTAATTCTTTTAAATCACGCCCAGTCTTATCAATATCACGAATAGATTTTTCAGCGTAGTAACTGTTCGCGATATACGTCAATCCTAAAAAGAACAAGAAAAACATATACGGCATGATAACCACCACCGCACCGCGATCGAAATATTTAAAAATGTTTACCAAACGAATTAATTTTCTTGAAGCACTTTCACCTTTTGCTTTTTGTTTCGCAGCTGGTTTCTCTTTTGGCTCTTGGGCTGATTGGCGGATTTTATTCATAGACGTTCAGCGATTCTCATTTTTGCACTGCGTGAGCGCGGGTTTAATTCCACTTCTTCGGGACTGGGTACTACCGGTTTGCGTGTGATGGATTTAAACACCAATCCAACTGGGTGTCCGTAAAAATCTTTATCGATTTCACCTTTGAAATTTCCGCTGTTCAAAAAGTTTTTTACTAAGCGATCTTCTAAACTGTGATAGCTAATGACCACTAATCGTCCACCTTTCTTTAACATCTGCACGGCTTGCAACAACAATTCTTTTAATGCACCCAACTCGTCGTTCACTTCAATTCTTAATGCTTGGAAGAGTTGAGCATAAAAAGTATTTTCTTTCATGCGCGGTGCAAAGCGCGAAACCGTTTTTTTCAATTCATCAGATGTAGTGATGAAATGCTCTTGACGAACGCGAACTATTTCTGCAGCCATTCTTTTAGAAGAAGGCAACTCACCATACTCTTGGAATACACGAACCAACTCGTGTTCGGGATAATAGTTGATGATGTCTTTCGCTGCCAACTGTTGCGATTGATTCATGCGCATATCCAACTCTGCATTGAAGCGAATAGAAAATCCACGTCCTGCTACATCAAATTGATGCGATGAAACACCGAGGTCGGCCAAAATTCCATCTATAGAAGTATAATTATTTGCATTTAATTGCTCTGCCAAATGCTTGAAATTATAAGGCAACAAAATCATTCGTGGATCTGCACTCACATTTGCTAATGCATCTTGATCTTGATCAAATGCAATTAATCTTCCTTTCTCAAAACGATTTAATATTTCAGCTGAATGACCACCTCCGCCAAAAGTTACATCCACATAAATTCCATCTTCATGAATCTGAAGACCGTCTACTGCTTCTTTGAGTAATACGGGGCTATGATACGTCACGTCCTGGTCCTCCAACATTCAGTTTCCCCATTACTTCTTCGGCTAGTGCAGAAAAATCTTTTGGCTCTTCAACAATCAATTGATTGTATCGCTCCACTGACCATATTTCAATTTTGTTGGACCAGCCATATAACACGGCTTCTTTCTCTATACCTGCATATTCACAAAGACGCTTTGGCAAAAGCAATCGCCCTGCTGCATCCAATTCTAACTCGGTAGCGCCACGAAAAAAGTAACGTGCAAATTCACGATTCTTCGCAACGAACATATTAAGTCCGTTAATTGCATCCGAAATGCGTTTCCACTCATCCATTGGAAATAAGGCGAGACAATTTTCGAAGCCACGATTCAACATAAACTTCTCATTTGCCTCTGGCGACACCTGCTTGCGCAAGCCCGAAGGCAGACTTAAACGCCCTTTGGCGTCAAGTTTACATTCATATTCTCCGTGGAATTGCGACATTTTGATTGGTGTGGATGTGGGATTTCTACTGTGTGGTAAAAATAAATTAAATTTTACCACTTTACCCCACTTCACCCCACTTTGTTAAAAACTTTTTACCCTTCGAATTATTGCTCAGAGCCAAACATAAATCTAGGTAGAATGCTAAAAAACGGAAGTAAATGATTGCTCAAAATACCCCAATTGTAGGATTTATTCTTTTAATTATTAATCGGTTATGAACAATCGATAGTTAACAAAATTATTCCCCAACTTATATCGTATTTTACCTCTATGGATGGCTTTGAGACCAGCCTAGATTAGAAATTTTCCTCGAAAAATCCTTAAATAACTTAGAAAAAGTCGATAAATGCAACTATCTTAAAATTAAGAGATTAAAAATCAGAGGGACCAAATCTATCCCACTTTCCTATTATTTGAAAACCAAAAAGCCCTAAAATTTCCACTATTATTTGAAAAGAAAGCTTTAAAAACCTTTCTATAGGGAGGGATCAACTATTTTAGTCGAATCGTAATTTATATATGTCCCCAGAAGCTCAAGCGAAGTTTATTGATATAGAAGCCGTCATTCAATCCAAGAATCCTTCTCTTTTAAGATGGATGCCAGGATTTGTGTTGAAGTACATCAAAAAAATTATTCACCAGGATCATGTAAATGATTTCATACATAGGCAGGGTGATAAACAGTCGCATGCTTTTGTAGATGAAATTGTAAAAGAATTTGGTGCCGAAGTATCCTTTGAAGGATTAGAGAATATTCCCGAAACTGGAGGTTGTATTATTGCAGCAAACCATCCTATTGGTGGTTTAGATTCCATTGCATTTATGCAAACAGTTGCCAGAAAAAGAAAAGATATAAAGTTTATCGTAAATGATGTTTTGTTAAACATCAAAAATATGAGCGACTTATTCATCGGCGTGAACAAGCATGGCAAAAATTCGACAGAAGTATTAGATGAAATTGACTCCTATTATGCGAGTGAAATTGCGATGCTTATTTTTCCTGCCGGACTAGTTTCACGCAAACAAGAACATGGAATTGTTCGCGATTTGGTTTGGAAGAAAAGTTTTGTGGCGAAAGCGAAAAAACATCAACGAAATATAATACCTGTTCATATTGCTGGAAAAAATTCAAAATTTTTCTACAATCTCGCTTGGTGGAGAGAAAAGTTAGGCATCAAATTCAATTTTGAAATGTTTTATTTAATGGATGAGATGTACAATCAAGACGGAAAGAAGATTCATATCACCATTGGAAAACCTATCCCCTATCAATTGTTAACACAAAAGTATAATGATCTGGAATGGGCACAAAAAATTAAGTCACATATTTATAATTTAGCCGAAGGAAAAGACGAATTCGATGCCTAAGATAAGGCAAACTATTATTCCAGCCATTCCCTTAGATATTCTTGAAAAGGAATTATCGAAAGAACGCTTTGTTCGTATTACGAATAATGGCTCAAATCATTTATACATTGTAAATCATCACAACGCACCGAATGTGGTTCGTGAAATTGGCCGTCTTCGTGAAGTGACATTTAGAGATTCGGGAGGAGGAACAGGATTGGATTGCGATCTTGATCATTTTGATACCAACGAAAATTGCTACGAGCAACTCATAGCTTGGAATCCCGAAGACAAAGAAATTATTGGTGGCTACCGTTTCATTGAATGTGGAAAAGTTGGTAAGGACAAAGACGGAAATTACGAATTAGCCACCGCTGAACTATTTTCGTTTTCCAAAAAGTTTATTGACGATTACATGCCCTACACCATTGAGTTGGGTAGATCGTTTGTACAGCCCAAGTATCAACCTCGACCTGAAAATAGAAAAGGATTGTTTTCACTCGATAATCTATGGGATGGTTTGGGCGCCATTCATATTGACTATCCGCAAATAAAATATTTTTTCGGAAAAGTAACCATGTATCCACACTTCCAACGCGAGGCACGCGATATGATTTTATGTTTCATGAATTACTTTTTTCCCGACAAAGAAAAATTGGTCACTGCGATTTATCCAATCAAAATCGAAAACGACATGAGTGCGTTTACGCAAGAGATTAAAGGTCTATCCTATAAAGACGCACATAAAATTCTCAACCAACATGTGCGTGCTCGCGGGGAAAACATTCCACCTTTAGTAAATGCTTATATGAATTTAAGTGCCACCATGCGCACCTTTGGTACATCGGTAAACGAACATTTTGGAGACGTAGAAGAAACTGGAATTTTAGTCACCTTAAACGATATTTACGAATCGAAAAAGGAAAGGCATGTGAAGACGTATGTGAAGTAGGCGTTTTAAGTTTCTTTACAAACTAATATCCTTCAATTTTTAAAAAAAATAAATTTATGATATCAAAATTAGGTATCACATATTGTGATACCTTCAATAATAAAATATCAATATGGCAATCAAAAAAGCGGCAATACTAATCCCAGAAGAAAAGATAATCAACAATACCCCGAGCTACATTTTAGGAACTATTCGCTCTGAAGCGATATGGTTTTAGCATTCACTATTTCGCTTCATATGTTGAAGTTTTGCAATAATTTCAACATATTAGTTAGATATGTTGAATGAATCAACGTATCTTTGTGATATGTTCAAAAAAATCAATAATTTCAACATATAAGGAATTTGAAAAAAACTGCTTATACTCCCGAGTGCCCTTATAATGGGTTACCTCTATTGCCACCAGCAATAAAGCTAACGGATAATATATACAATAAAACAATCTCTGCAAATAAGAATTTGGCCGAGTTAAAAGGTTTAGCTGGACTTATCCCCAACCAGTCAATAATTTTAAACAGTTTAATATTAAAAGAAGCAAAGGATAGTTCGGAGATAGAAAACATTGTGACAACTCAGGATAAATTATTCAAAGCCTTTTCCATTGACAGCTTATCCTTAGACCCTGCCGTGAAAGAAGTCTTGAATTATAGGGAAGCTCTATGGTTTGGCTTTCAGGCAGTAAAAAAGAAACAGCTCATCACCAGTCGTGAAATAATTAAAATTCAAGAGCAGTTAATTGGAAATAATGCAGGAATTAGAAAACAATCAGGCACGGCATTGAAGAATGTACGCACAGGTAAAGTCATTTATACACCTCCTTTCGGAAAGGATGTCATTGAAAAACTACTTAAAAATCTGGAAGTATATATTAATACAAATGTAGGAAATGTTGACCCACTCATTAGAATGGCAATATTGCATTATCAATTTGAATCCATTCACCCATTTTATGATGGAAATGGAAGAACGGGAAGAATACTAAATGTATTATATTTAATTCTACAAGATTTACTTGAGTTACCTATTCTATATCTGAGCTCTTATATTATTAAAAATAAAATCAAATATTACGAAGGATTAGATCAAGTCCGATCAAAAAATAATTGGGAAGGATGGATCATCTTTATGCTTGACTCTATTGAACAAACATCTAAAGATACTATTGAATTAATAAAAGCTATAAAGAAATTACTAGACAAAACCATTGAGTCTGTTAAAAAAACAAGTCAAAAATTTATTCAAAAGAATTAGTTGAAGCATTATTTAATCAACCCTATTGTAGAATTTCAACACTGGAAATGCAATTGAACATTTCAAGGTTCACAGCAAGCAAATATTTAAAGGAGTTGGAAGAAATGAACTTGTTAAAAAGTGAAAAAGTGGGCAGGGACTTACTTTATATTAACATTCCTCTTTTAGCACTCTTGAAAAAACACGACTGACCAAAAATAAATTGGACGCTTTTGCACTGAGTTACTATATAAAATAATCGCAAAGTACTCAAAGGGTGCGCTGCGATAAAAAATCTATAATTATCATCGCACCAAACTTAAGGTACCGTTGTAGATATGCGGACTACCAAACACATCCTTTATTTTAACTACGTAAACATACACATCCATCGCAGCAGGTGTTCCATTTTGTTTCCCATCCCATCCTACTGAATCGTTAGTGCTGGAGAAAATAAGATCTCCTAGTCGATTAAAAACAATGATCGAAAAGTCTGAATAACCAAAGCCCTTCACAATAAACAAATCGTTTGTCCCATCGTCATTGGGTGTAAAAGAGTTTGGAATCCAGAAAGCATAATCATCTTTCAATTCGAGCACCTCCCATGTTGTATCACGACAACCTTCGGTACTTTCTACAATCAGTGTTATTGTATAAACACCAACTTGTGTAAAGCTATGCTGAGGAAATTGCAACTCTGATGTAGTTGAATCACCAAAGTTCCACCACCATTGTATAGCATTTACAGATTTATCTAGAAAGCTCACCACTGGCACGAACATACTCGGGTCATTTGGTTCATTTATAAAGGAAGCAGTTGGAAGTTCATAGACGGTAACATATTTATATTTTGTAGTATCGTTTTGGCAGCCATAGTTGCTTCTTACTTTAAGATTTACATCATACTTACCCGCATCAATATATTTTGCTTCTACAACAGGTAATGAATCAACATCTCCATTTCCAAAATCCCACCAACATTTGATAATAGACCCATCTATACTTGTGCTTAGGTTTGTAAACTGCACTCCATGCGGCCTACAACCTGCAGAATCATTCACCATAAAATCAGGTCGTGGTAAATGCCAAACATGCGCAGTATTGCTGGAAGAATCCTTACATCCCATATTACTTGTAGCTACTAAGGTGATCGGAAAAGTTCCAATGGAAGCATAGGTATGATTCGGTTCAAACGAATTGGAAAGTGTGTTATCACCAAAGCTCCAATTCCAACTAACAACAGAGCCTGATGCGATAGCTGTAAGATTCTGGAAGGAATGTTTATCTCCAAAACAAACTGTATCCGCATAAAAAGAAACGGAAGGTAATGGACAAACCGTAACCAAGGAACTCGCTGTATCTATACATCCATTTGCAGTAGTAACAATCAATTCAGTTGTATAATTTCCAGGGCTAAGATACGTATGAACGGGTGCCCCTGTTCCGGATACTAACGGTGAAGCATCTCCGAAACTCCATTCCCATCCGGAAATGGATGTTCCTACAACCAGAGAAGTATCCAGAAATCCTACTTGGTTTTGTGCACATATCACTGGAACAGTAAATCCGGATACTGGACCAGGCAGCGTCGCAACCGTTTGTATTGTGGTATCTTTACAGCCTATAGAATCGGTGATTATTAATTGAACAGGATAGGTACCTGGCAACTGATAGATATGTGTAGGAGCTGAACTGGAATCCACAGGTGAACCATCGCCGAAATTCCAGTTCCATGCAGCAATACTTCCACTGGGAGAAAAACTCAGGTCAGTAAAAAGAGTAGGTGTACCTGGACAAACAACCGTAGCATTGAAGGTAGGAAGCGGTTGCGGTCCAATAACTACATTTTGCAGAATGGTATCCGTACATCCGCCTGCATTTGTAACTAATAATGAAACTGAATAACTTCCGACTGCACTAAATGTGTGTAACGGGTTTTGCAAGGTTGAGGTTGTTCCATCTCCAAAATTCCAAAGCCATTGATTGATGGGTGAACCGGTAACTACAACAGATGAATCATAGAATTGCACTGGATTCTGGCAGTTATTATTTAGGTTATATGCAGATGCGATCACCGTTGTAGATAAAATAGCAGTGAGCGTAACAGTACAACCAGTTACGGAAGTCATGGTGCATTGGTATTGCGTTCCTACAATAGCATTTTGTAAATTAATAGTCTGTGTGCTGTCTCCAGTACTCCAGAGATAAGAAGCAAATCCAAGAGGTGCTGTAAGCGTAGTTGATCCAGAACCCAAGCAAAAATCACTGAGAATTCGCAATGGACTGCAATAACAATCCACATAGGCATAGCCAAAGTGTCCTCCATGAGCGCAATCTCCAGTGGAAAATTCTATCGTTATGGTTTGTCCAATATATGCGGATAAATCTAACCCAACCGTTGTCCAGTTTTGATAACGAATTACACCTCCTGACTGATTGACGATGGTAATAAATCCGGGAATTCCAGCAGATGCATACACATTATATGTTCCGCAACCTACAGGGAGTCCATTTGCATCATAGACTCTAATTTCAAAACGTGGTTGAGCCGAAGGTGAATGACTAGGATCTTCTAACACTACGGCATACCTGTAAATAAAAAGTGCATTCGTTGTGTCTACGCTAATTTGATAAGACAATTGTTCCGCTTGTGCTCCAGTATTATCGTTACCGAGTCGAGCTGAAAATTGTCCGCCTGGAGCGACAACAGGAACGGCACCATTTGTATTTGGATCCGTTCCAGATCCAGTCATTATAGTATGCCTCCCAGAAACAATTCCTGTAGTAGTTGAATTGATAGGACAACATACTCCCGTTGTTCCCGTCCAATTTACAAATGTGCCCTGTTCAAAATCTGCATTAATACATGAACTGAGTTGTGAGTAGCTGCGCTGAGATGTCCACATCATCATGCATAAAAGCAGCCAGAATTTCCATTGTAGTTTTTCATGCATAAACTTAAAATTTAATTGTTATGGAAGGTTTAGAAAAGAATACTCTTAGAGTAAGAGATTCATCAATTAATGGAAAGGTTATTTTCAAAGATATGTAAACAATACCCCGATTTCAGTAAACGTATTGATAAAAAAATTTAGAAAAATTATTTTTTAGCGCAACTTTTCACCCATGATTTCTCAAAGTTCACCTCTAAGCATAGGTTAAAGAAATAAATCGTTGGGTTAAATATCTTTTTGTGTGGGTATGAAAAAAACAAAATTCCGCTCTTGGATTAAAAAGGATTGAAAAAAATATTTATCTATTTTTATTTAATCGAAGAAAATAGCTCACTATTTTAGATTCAAACTTTTCTGTTAAATACTAATTGATCAAATCAAAATAAATCACTTATGTGATAAATAATTATCTATCACATAAGTGATTTTTGTAAAAAATGAAAGTGATTTCAATTTAAAGTTTAAACAATCTGATTGATTTTAAGTTGTAAAAATAGCTCGCACAGGTCACCAAATGATCCTGTGTTTATCCCTTCGCCAAATTTTCACGCAATCCCGATAGCTATCGAATTAGCGTCAGGCTAATTTAAAGGTTTAGCAAAAATTTGCAAATAGCAATCGCTAAATCCAATATGTAGAGACGCCATTAATGGCGTCTCTACAGGAATTCACCCCCCTTCATAGAGCCCGCCTCCCATAAAATTGGATTTCATCCAATTTTATGGGAGGCGGGCTCATCAATACCAAATAATAAATTATTTCAGATGCGCGATCTCGCAAATAATTTTAAAAAGAAAAAATATAATGTTTACGAGTGAAAAGACTGTTGTTTTTCTTCAATAAATTACTTCTTAGCCTGACGCATATGCGATAGCTATCGGGACGCAAAGCCGCTAAGTTTTTCGAATGCTTTATTTCTCGCAACCATCGGCAAGCTCAGGTTAAAAGACGCGAAGGCGCAAAGTTTCCCATTATAACCTTTTTGCTTCGCACTGATGTAACATAGTCAAATTTTGTTTCAGCTAAAACCAAATCCGTGTAAATCCAAATTATCCGTGTCATCCGTGTTCAATGATAGTATAATCCCAATTAAAAAACTTTTCAAAGTACGATTTTATTTTTATCTAGAAGAAAATCAGAGCAAATCATAAAAGATCCTAATAAATCTGCGGCTTTTAAACTTAGATAAAACGAGAAATTTTAAGTTACTAAAAATTCATCTTCTCTTTCCCTTTCGGTTTTATAAAAATAGTAGATGTTTCGGCGATGTATTTTAGCAATTCTTCTTTACCTTTTTCTTCGACAACAGAGGTTACAAAAAATGGTGGTGTTTCTTCCCAATCTTCTAACATCGCTTGTCTAAATGCTTCAATGTTATTATTGAGTTGCTCCTTGCTAATTTTATCGGCTTTAGTAAATGCAATGGCGATGGCTAAGCCATGTTCTCCAATGGTTTTTAAAAAGGCTAAATCTTTTTTTTGTGGTTCAATCCGAACATCTACCAAAACAAAAACGGTCAATAAATTTTCGCGCTTGCCTAAGTATTTGTACAACGTTTTTTCCCATTCGGCACGCATCGATTGCGCAACTTTCGCAAATCCATATCCTGGCAAATCGACAAGATACCATGTTTTGTTGATTAGAAAATGATTGATGGTTTGTGTTTTTCCTGGACTCCCAGAAGTATGTGCCAACTCTTTTTTATTCACTAAAAAATTAATAAGCGACGATTTCCCCACATTGGATCGACCAATGAAAGCAAATTCAGGCAAATCGGCTTCGGGAAGTTGCTCTACCGTTCCTGAACTTTTTACAAATGTTGCCGTTTTTACTTTCACGATTTTCCTCCTTATTGTTTAATTATTTTCTTGTCGCTTCGCCCATCTACAGAAAGGAAACCACAACAAACGAAAATTATTTGATTACTTTTTTCTCTTTCCCGAACCGATGCGCAAAAGCTTTTATCTCTTTCGCCATTTCACTGTCACTGGTGGATCGCTCGTAGGTATCGGCCATACTTGCCAACGTCTCATACATGAAAAACTCCATTTCCTCCACCGACATCTCGTGGGTCCACAAATCAATGCGCATAGTGCTCTTATCGGTTTTGTCCCAAATGGCTAAGAGCATGGCACTTGCTGGTTTTTCTGCCTCTAAGCCAGCATCTTGAGCAAGCCATTGAAGTCCAACGGGCTGCTTTTCTTCATTCAGCTCCACCATCACTTTAATCTCAGATCGGCGGGCTACTTTGGTGTTAATCGACATATTTCTTTAGTCAGCGAGGTGTCAAAAGTACGCAATACAAGGCTTCTACGCACGTTTACTTTAATATTCCTAATATTTAGTGCTGAAATTCCCTAATTTAGCCCTTAGATTCTATGGCTAAAACGATTTTACAAAGACTTACTTATCTGCTCATCTTTATGCTCTTGGCTCCCTCAGCCAATGCTCAGTTTACAAGAGGGGTGCAGATGAATTTTGGGAAGAACAGAGTTCAATACAATGATTTTTTATGGACTTTCTATCGCTTCAAAAATTTCGATACGTATTTCTACCTCGGCGGACAAGAACTTGCCGTTTATACTGGAAGAACAGCAGATGCCGACATTGCAGAAATTGAAAAGCTTTTTGATTATCGCATTAATGGTCGATTTCAGTTTATCATATATAACCGACTCACTGATCTGAAGCAAACGAATATTGGATTAGAGGGTGAAGAACAAAATACCAATACGGGTGGATTGACTCGCATTGTAGGAAATAAAATTTTGATTTATTTTGATGGTGACTATCGCCATTTCCGTGAGCAAATTCGTGCAGGTGTTGCACAGGTGATGGTGAATCAACTGATGTATGGAGGAAGTATTAAAGATCGTTTGCAAGCATCGGTTTTGTTGAATCTGCCAGAGTGGTATGTGAATGGATTGATTGCTTATGTTTCGAAAGGATGGACACCCGAAGAAGATAGTAAAATGCGTGATGCCATCTTAGGAAAACATTATCGGAATTTTGATAACCTCACGGGGCAAGCTGCTGAGTTTGCAGGGATGTCGCTTTGGAATTATATAGTAGAAACGTATGGTAAAACATCGGTTTCAAATTTACTGTACATGACACGCATCAACCGAAATATTGAAAACGGTTTTATTTATGTGTTGGGTGTGCCGATGAAGGAGGTTCGGAAAAATTGGATTCAGTATTATCAAAATCTTTACGTGGAAGATGATAAGAATCGAAAATTACCTGTAGGTGATCCTGTTTATGTTTTGAAAAAACAAAATCGCTATTTGAGTCAGGTAAGAGTGAGTCCCGATGGAAATCAAATTGCCTATGTGACCAACGACTTGGGAAAATATAAAATTTGGTTGTATGATGTACGTACCAAGAAAAGAAAAAAAATTGCAAAGGGTGGGTATAAGTCGGTGAACCAAGCGATGGATTTAAGTTATCCAACATTGGCTTGGCATCCTTCAGGAAGATATTTGAGTGCCATCAAGGAAAAGAAAGGAAAACTCTGGTTAGACTATTACACATTCGGCAAGAAAACAAAACGTGAATCGAATAAATTTTTCTACTTCGAAAAAGTGCTCGACTTCAGTTATAATTCCTCTGGTTCTGAAATCATTTTATCAGCAGTGCAAAAAGGTCAGTCCGATCTTTATAGTTTTAGTCCGCGCACCAAAACATATACTCAACTCACTAAAGACCGTTGGGACGATCTTTCTCCAAAATTTGTGATGGACGATCGTTACATTATCTTCAGCTCTACACGTACCGAAGATACCTTGCGCCCTACTCCTATTCGCCAAGCGGATGAGTTAGATATACCACAGTCGAGCGATGTCTTCTTGTATGATTACATGAACAAATCGGCTCAACTTCTTCAACTCACCAACACCTATGGGATTAATGAAACGGAACCCATACAATTAGACTCTTCTCATTTCTCCTACCTCAGCGATGAGAATGGAATTAAAAACCGATATACTGCAACACTCGATAGTGCCATTGCTTATATTGATACGGTAATCCACTACCGTTATATTGTGAAATCGGAACCACAAAGTGATTACAAACGAAATGTATTGCAACACGACTTGAGTAGCAAGGGAACAAAGTATGCAGAATTGATGCATTTGAATTCACGTTATCAGATTTTTTTGAATCCCTCGCCCTCCTCTACTTCTATACTTACGGAGCCACTAAAAAATACCAGTTTACGCAATAAGAATTTTAGAGCGGCAGCACCGAAAAAGGAAAAATCACAAAGCGGAACCAACGTTAAGGTAGTTACGCAAGAAAACTCCTCCACTTCCACCTCCACCAACACCGAAAAGGTAGCCGACAGTACGTCCATCGATATTAATAATTATGTTTTTCAGTCTGATTTTCCACGCAAGAAAAATAAAAAGGAAAAAGAAAAACCTGTTGTACAAAAACCAGCAACTGACACCGTAAATTTAGCTGATCCTCTTGATCCAAATTCAAGTGAAACACCTATTGGAATAATTGCACAAGGTCCTGTGGAAGATTCAGCATCCTATCAATTACCTAAACAACGCAACTACGAATTATCATTTATGCCGAGTTATGTATTAACACAACTCGACAATAATTTATTAAATGAAACTTATCAAGCCTACACAGGTGGAGCTGTTTATTTTTATCCGGGATTAAATGCTTTATTTAAAATTGGTGTGAATGATCTTTTTGATGATTATCGAATAGTAGGTGGATTTCGACTCAGCGGAAATTTAAATTCAAATGAGTATTATGTACGTTATGAAAATTTAAGGCATCGATTGGATAAATCCATTTCATTCTACCGACAAGGGCGTGAGGAAGCAACCAATTTTTCTCTATACAAAGTGCATACACATGAAGTGAAATACAACGTGCGCTGGCCATTCAATGACTTAGCAAGTGTACGTGGAATGGTTGCGTATCGCAATGATCGATTGGCCATTTTAAGTACCGACTTAGCCAATCTCTCCATTCCCAATCAATTCCAACATTGGGGATCGGCGAGAGCTGAATTTGTTTACGATAATTCCATCAATACAGGATTGAATCTTTACAATGGAATACGTTACAAAGTATTTGCAGAGCTCTATCAACAACTCGATCAAAAGAATGCGGTGTTAGGTGTTTTCGGTGCCGACTTCCGTCATTATCTTAAGATCCATCGTCAACTTATTTGGGCGAATCGATTTGCAGCAAGTACTTCCATCGGTACACGTAAATTGATTTACTATTTAGGTTCTACGGATAATGCATTTACGCCTTCCGATAATTTCAATTACGATATTCAGATAGATCAAACTCAGCGATATGCTTTTCAGGCATTAGCGACAAACATGCGCGGATTTATTCAAAACATCAGAAATGGAAATAGTTTCGCACTCATCAATAGTGAAATTCGTCTTCCCATCTTTCAATACTTAGTCAACAAACCAATACGTTCCGATTTCATTCGCAACTTCCAAATTATTGGATTCGGTGATATCGGTACGGCTTGGACAGGTCCGAACCCATACGATAAATCGAATTCATTATTTAGAAAAGACTATAATGGAAATCCTATTAGTATCTCTGTAACCAAAACGGTAGAACCTATTGTTGGTGGCTATGGATTCGGTTTACGAAGCCGAGTGCTTGGCTACTTCTTAAGAGCCGACTGGGCTTGGGGAGTTGATGATGGTGTAGTGCAGGAAAGAATATTTTATTTCTCCCTCGGACTCGACTTCTAATACAAATAAATCCATCTAAAAAAACAAATTTACTTTTCCAATTAAAAAAATACGATTCTAAAAAGATGATCTCAGCAAAAAAAGTGCAAGACTTAGCCACACAACAACAACAAGAAATTGTGGCCATTCGTCGGCATTTGCACAGTCATCCAGAATTATCTTTTATGGAGTTTAACACTTCAAAATTTGTTGCTGAAAAATTAACGGCGTACGGTATTCCATTTAAAGATAAAGTGGCGGGTACAGGATTGGTGGGACTCATCGAAGGAAAAAATCCATCTTCAAAAATAATTGCACTCCGCGCCGATATGGATGCATTGCCCATCACGGAAACTAACGATGTGCCTTACCGAAGTCAGAACGAAGGCGTGATGCATGCCTGTGGTCACGACGCACATACTTCATCACTTTTAGGAGCTGCATCCATCTTGAATCAATTAAAGATGAATTTGAAGGCACCATCAAACTCATTTTTCAACCAGGCGAAGAAAAACTTCCCGGTGGTGCTTCCATGATGATAAAAGAAGGCGTGTTGGAAAATCCAAAACCTTCCAGTGTTTTTGGTCAACATGTGATGCCCTTTATTCCTGCAGGAAAAGTAGGTTTTAGAAGTGGAATTTACATGGCAAGTACCGACGAACTTTATTTGAAAGTGAAAGGTAAAGGTGGTCATGGAGCCATGCCGCATTTAAATATTGATCCTGTGCTTATCACATCACATTTGATTGTAGCTATGCAACAAATTGTGAGTCGCGTTGCTAATCCTATTTTACCGAGTGTACTTTCATTTGGAAAAGTAATTGCAAATGGAGCTACGAATGTTATTCCAGATGAAGTTTACATAGAGGGAACTTTCCGTACGCTCGATGAAAAGTGGAGAGAAGAAGCGCATCAACGAATGCTCGATCTAGCACATCAATTGGTAGAGTCGATGGGTGGAAAATTAGAATTCGAAATCAGAAAAGGATATCCCACTTTATACAATGACGAAGCGTTAACTGCACGCGCAAAACAACATGCCATCGATTATTTAGGAGCTGAAAATGTTGTTGACTTAAGCATTTGGATGGCGGCGGAAGACTTTGCCTTCTTCTCCCAAACAGCTCCTTCCTGCTTCTATCGTTTAGGAACACGCAATGAAGCGCGAGGCATTATTTCATCAGTGCATACTCCCACTTTCGACATCGAAGAAAATGCTTTGCAAATTGGAACCGGACTCATGGCGTGGTTAGCCATTTGTGAATTACAGTCTGCTTAAAAAAATTAAAAATTCCATTTATTAATTAAAATAGATCATTTACTTTTCTTCAGAAACTCCTCTGCCTTATCTACCATATTTGTTGATCCAATAAAAAGTGGAACGCGTTGATGAAGTGATTCTGGTTGAAGATCCATAATTCTTGTGTATCCATCGGAAGCACGACCCCCAGCTTGTTCAATTATGAATGCCAATGGATTACATTCATAGAGAAGTCTTAACTTCCCATTCTTCGCTTTTCCAGTGGATGGGTAAATATAAATTCCCCCTTTAATCATATTACGGTGAAAATCGGCCACTAAGGATCCAATATATCGTGTTGAGTAAGGTCTTTTAGTAGCTGCATCTTCCTCTTGACAATACTTGATGTACTCTTTTACACCCTCTGGAAAATGACGATAATTCCCTTCATTAATACTGTATATGGCACCATCCTCTGGAATTTTCATATCGGGATGTGAAAGGCAAAACTCTCCTATGGATGGGTCTAGGGTAAATCCATTAACGCCATTTCCTGTTGTATATACTAACATCGTACTCGATCCATAAATCACATAACCTGCAGCAATTTGTTCAGTACCTTTTTGCATAAAATCTACAACATCAGTTGAACCATGTCTATCATCAGCTCGACGGTAGATAGAAAAAATAGTTCCGATACTCACATTCACATCAATATTTGAAGATCCATCCAACGGATCAATACACACAACATAACGTGCATCTTTAGAAACCTTACTATCAATTTCAATGAGGTCTTCATTTTCTTCGGAAGCAATGGCAATACATTCTCCTCCTGCTCCCAGTGCTAAAATGAACTGCTCGTTGGCATAAACGTCCAACTTTTTTTGATCTTCGCCCTGCACATTCGTTTCCCCATACTCTCCTAAAATATCTGCCAATCCTGCTTTGTTTACTTCACGGTTTACAACTTTTGCAGCAATTCCAATGTCTCTTAACAGCCGACTCAATTCACCTTTTGCAAATGGAAAATCAGTTTGTCTTTCGATAATAAATTGTCCAAGAGTAATAAATCTTTTACCGGGAGTTAACGTTTGAGTCATGAGGATCTATATGGATTGAGTGTAACAAATATACAGAATGTAATGCGGAAAAGTTTCAAAGAATTGAGCATTTCACTAACTTATACCTGTTTAAAATTTATTGTCCTTTCCTCTCCATGTTTTGGGTAGATGTACTAACCTTGTAATATGCAAACTTCCTATCCGAAAGAAAAATTAAAGATTCTTCTATTAGAAAACATTCATCCATCGGCTATCAACCTTTTAAATAAAGCAGGATACACTGATATTGAATCAATCAAAGGATCGATCTCTGAAAAAGAACTTTTAGAAAAAATTGGAAAAGTGCATATTCTGGGAATTCGGTCCAAGACCCAAGTCACAGAAGCCATTTTAAAAAAAGCTGAGAAATTGATTGCTATTGGTGCATTTTGCATTGGTACCAACCAAATTAAAATGGAGGTTGCCCGCAAACAAGGAATAGCAGTATTCAATTCTCCATTTTCAAATACACGCTCGGTAGCCGAACTCGTTTTGGGATTAAGCATTATGCTCATGAGACGTGTTTTTGAAAAGAGTGAAGGAGCTCACCATGGTCTTTGGTTAAAAGAAAGCAAAAATTGTTACGAGGTTAGAGGAAAAGTTTTAGGTATTGTTGGGTATGGACATATAGGTTCTCAAGTTTCAGTAATGGCTGAGGCTTTAGGGATGAAGGTAATGTTCTATGATGTAAATTCTAAACTAATCTTGGGAAATGCAAGGTCGAGTAATTCATTGGATGATCTTCTTAAAAAATCGGATATCATCACCTTGCATGTTCCAGGTACGATTGAAACAAAAAATTTGATCAATTCCACACGCTTGAAAAAGATGAAGCCTGGAGCGGTGCTTATTAACTTAAGTCGTGGAGATGTGATGGACGTATGGGCGGTGAAAGATGCTATCGAAAAAAGACATTTAGGTGGATTAGCGGTGGATGTATTTCCGGAGGAACCCAAAGACAATAAAGATTTATTTGCCTCCCCTTTACAAGGACTAAACAATGTTATTCTCACCCCACATATTGGTGGCAGCACCGTGGAAGCACAAGAAGCCATTGGACTTGATGTTGCCGACAAACTCGTTGCGTTCATCGAAAATGGTAGTAGCTCTGGCTCTTTAACCATTCCTGAAATTAGTTTGCCAGTGATGAATAATGCACATCGCATTTTGCATATTCATTACAATGTACCCGGTGTTTTATCGCAAATTAATGGCGTCCTCTCTAAAATGAAAGTAAATATCATTGGACAATATTTAAAAACCAACGAAGAAATTGGATATGTCGTATTAGATATTGATAAGAAATCGGGGCCGAAGGTGATGACTGAATTAAAGAAGGTAAAAAACACAATAAGGACCAGAAGCTTATATTAAGCCTTCTTCATATTAAAATATTGGAGGAAAAACGGAACAAGGAATAGATAGTTTCCTCACCAGCTTCTTTGTTATCTAAAAAAGACTATTTTAGTTCCATAAATCTAATCTCTATTTATGGAAATCATCGAACAAAAATCACTTCACGGCAACCCGGAGCGAGTGTATCCCTTTTCTTTTGTAGGCACAGGAAGTGCTTACTTTGGCATTGCAATCATTAATATGATTTTGAAAATTTTCACACTCGGATTGTATTATCCCTGGGCTAAAGCGAAAGAGTTACAGTATTTGTATGGCTCTACTTCTTTTGATGAAAGTAGGTTCGAATTTCATGGAACCGGAAAAGAGATGTTTAAAGGGTTTATCAAAGCGATCCTCTTTTTCGCAATTATCATTATTGGATTTTTAGTTTTGATTAATATGCAAATGCCAATCCTAGGATTTATTTGGTATTTAGGTGGATTTGTCCTTATCATTCCTTTAGCCATTCACGGAAGTTATAAATACCGTATGTCGAGAACCAGCTGGAGAGGAATTCGTTTTGGCTATCGTGGCGACAGAAAGGAATTTATGATGCTCTTCTTTAAGGAAATGTTTTTTACCATTATTTCACTGGGGATTTATGGAGCATGGATGGCCATTAATATTCGTAAATACGTATTGAGTAATGTCCGTTTTGGAAGTGCCGAGTTTAAATACAAAGGGAACGGCGGCGAGTATTTTGTACTGAACCTAAAAGGATATTTTTTAACCATAATCACATTGGGAATCTATATGTTTTGGTGGCAGAAAAGTTTGTTTCAATATTATATCGATAATCTGTCTTTACATCATAAGGACGATAAAATTCGTTTAAAGTCGACCGCTTCGGGTGGCGATTTCTTTGGATTGATTGTCGTGAATTTGTTGATGCTAATTTTCACCTTAGGAATTGCTTACCCATGGGTACTAACACGCTCACTCAAATTTATTTTCTCGAAGATTGAAATCGTAGGAAACATAGACACCGAACAATTGGTACAAACTGAAAAAGAGTACACCGACGCTACTGGAGAAGATATGTCGGATATGTTGGATCTTGGCTTTGTAGTTTAATTAGACATAATCGATGAACGAATTAGTTGCAGATGTTAAGTATTACAATGGTATTATCACAAAACCATTTCATGCAGAATGTTCCATTAACAAAACCAATTCCGGATTAATATTAACCCTGGAAGAGGAAGGTGTTTTACATCTTCCTTTTTCAGAGTTAACCGTAAAACGCAGAGAAAAATCATATTTGATTTTATCGATACAAAAAAGTAACAGTCGAATTATTGAAATTAAAGATGCTGTTTTTATTGATGCATTTTTTCACTTCAACAAATCCAATTCGCGAGAGAATTGGTATCATCGCATTGTGCATGCGGGCACTGCATTTCATCTTTTTTTAGCGGCTTCTGTACTGTCGTTGTGCGCTGCTATTTATTTCTTTGTCATCCCCTTCCTCGCCGAAAAAGCGGTGGATCTTATTCCTCGAAGTGTTGATGATCAAATTGGAAAAACGGTGAGTGAAAGCCCCGACTTTACAGATAATGAAGATTCCACGTTGAGTGTGCAGTTGAATTCTTTTCTCCACACCATGGCTCCAGAATTAGATTCACGGTACCACATCACCGTTATGAACGACGACATTGTAAATGCATTTGCTTTACCCGATGGCAGCATCATCATCAATACCGGAATATTGAAAAAATGAATCGCTTTGAAGAATTAGCAGGCGTACTCTCTCACGAAATATCTCATGTAGAACATCGACATGGCATGCGACTATTAAGTCGAAATGTATCGGGCTATTTATTACTGACACTTGTCCTCAATGATGTGAATGGATTGATGACTATTTTCATCGACAATGCGCATCAGTTTCACACCTTAAGTTATTCGCGCAAATTCGAAAAAGAAGCCGATATAAGTGGCCTTGCCTTATTGCGCAACCATAACATCAACCCTCAAGGCATGATTGATCTTTTTAAGATGTTAGAAAAAGAACAAGACATCGATATCCCCGAATGGATGAGTTCGCATCCCGTTTCTAAAGAGCGAATCAATTATCTTCAAAAACAAATCAAAGAAAATCCAGTCAACATAAAAGAACATCTGCAATTGAAAAGTAAATTCGATAACATAAAAAATATCTTGTAGGTCCCCTGCGAACGCCGCGCAACCGCCGCGTCGCCGCGTTTAAACTATCAGTATTTTGAGTGCTAGAATTTCATTATTTTTCCTTGTACTTTATCTTTTTCTGTAGTTAAAGAAACTATATAAACTCCAGCCGCAATTCCATTCATCGCAATCTCTCCAGTAAAATACCCACCCGCTATCACCTCCACTTTCCTCTCAACCACCACTCTCCCCTCCACATCAAACAACCGCAACACCCCACTCTTCCCCTTCAACTTCGAAGCATTAACATGAATCATATTCCACTCGTGATTATACCAGGCTTGGAAAAACACATCCTCTTTTTGGTTGTTTTCGGTAAGGCCTACTGTTAGTGTATCGCAAGGCGAGCCTACCCATGCGCCTAGCTCATAATCGGGATTGTTTGGCAAACCGTAATACGTTCTGGCGCCTCCTAAATAAAAACTAAACGGTTGAAAATCGCAGGCGAGACCGAGAGAATCGGGTTGGTTGATGACGCTGAGATAAGAATTGATGGTGGTAAATAATGTATCAGGGTATGGTAAACTTGCAATTTCATCTGTTGATGTCAAGTAAATTTTATTATCTGGAGCCAATTTCAGATTACCTGCACCACTCTCATAACTTGGTAATACTGCAATCACTTGTTTGCTTGCGAAAATATCCAGGGCTGCTAAATCAAATTGAAACAACGTATCATATTGACCCGGTTGATTTAAATAGGCGGCACTAACAACATATAGTTTACTATCATCTGGAGAAAAAGCAGCTGAAAAATAATATGGATATGGGTTCATACTACGAAAGGGTTCTACATTGTTGGAACTAGAAATTATTCCTGAGCAACGATCAAAATTATAAAGTTCAATTAATCCTCCAAGCGTTACTATTGCAAACAAACTTCCATCTACATTTACACTTAATTGGCCTAAATTATCATTATTTAGACTCCCAGTGCTTTGTTGCTGGAAAAAATGCACTCCACTTGAATCAAGTAAATATACAAAGAAATTATTATTAAGTGTATATGGGAATGTTGGATCAAAATCCTTAAACATTAACCACCAATCTCTACCGTTTCCATGCCTTACAGCAGTGAGTCCATCAAAAGCTGGGGCATTTTGGAGTTGAATATTTTTTTGAATAACGATTCCTGAATCATTGTTTGCTTTATAGTTGATCAAAGTGAAAAAAAGGCCATGCCATGTATTAACTCCAATAGAAAATAAATATATAAGCGAATCATTGCCAGGATGGGGTATTAGTAACATTTCGTGATACCATCCTTCTCCATTAATACTATCACTATTTGGTATTTCTAAATGATATCGATTAAAAGTTCTTGTGCGATCTATTACATTAGGCTTTTGTCCAGTTCCTGAATATACTAATACGCCACTGCTATCAGCTAAAGATACAGCTGTTCCTCTTCCTTTTAATTGTGAATTAAAAAATAAGGGATTCGCAGTATTACTCCAATCTATCCCCACACTATCGCCGAATACCCAATAATTATTGTTAAACTGAGCATTAATTTCGGAACAACCGAATAAATTAAACACGCTTAAAATTAAATAAATAAAACGATATCTCATTTCAATTAAAGTTTTACTATTTTATTGGTAAGTACTATTTTACCGTCTATTATAAATTGAATAATATAAACTCCACCTTCAATGTTTTTAAGATTTAACTGATTTATATTAATTGAATTTAATATCAACTTTTGATTTACATCAAGTAATGTAATGTGATCAGGAATGATTTCCTTGTATTTAAAATTCAAATTATCTGTAGTTGGATTTGGAAAGATGGAAACTTCAAAACTAGTGTTGAGTTTTTCATTTGAATTTGATATTCTTGATTCCTGACCTATTCCCCCATCGTGAACTTCATAAAACAGCCAATTGCGAGCTATAATACTCGACTCCCCATATAATAATTGATTTTCATTTGCAACTTCATAAAATGTTGTACTATCATTAGATGTTAATGAAGAATCCACAATACTTCGGTTTAAGCAAATCATTAACACATTTTTTAAAACACTTTCAAAATTTATAGAATCATTAATTGAATTTAAAATCTGCAGGGCTGAGGCATAATCACCAATTTCAATTTGAGATCTTACGCTATCAAATTTTTCAATATTAGACGCATTCATTGTATTATAAAATGCTCCAAAGGAAGAATCGGCTTCATCTTCCATATTTAGAAGAAATATGTCAGATTTAAGTATACTGTAGAGATTTGCTCTGGAATTCTGATAAAAAAAGTCATAATAGTTTTCTTCATACCGTGCAGAATCCCCAACAACGGAGCCGTAAGCCATATTACGCGCGACAGGATCTGTAATAAGGGGGCAATCTATCGCGTCTAAATTAGGATTAACCCCCTGTTCATCCAATAAAAATGGACTTATACTATTATTAATATCTGGATTTTCAATTTGATTGTTTGAAGAGTTGAAATACCAAGTAACAGCAAGATTATTCCCTGTCGTTCCAATCACCCTGTCAGGTTGCAATCCGGTGTTTGTATGATGAAATTCGTTTTCATCGGAGCGAGAGTCGCTAGTATTGATATCAAAAAATCCCTGCACACCTATGTCCGCGCCAATTAATGAAATAGCATTATCATAAAAATGCATTTTATTTTTAGACAATGAAACTTGTCCATGATCTCCTAAAAATTGTATACTGTTACCTAAGTAATCAATAGTATTATCAGAAATGCAGGGTGTAAGGTTACGATCAGATCTAATTCCTAAGAATAAATTCGTTAACGAACCTGAAGTAGGCGTATTAATAATATCATTTCCATTAATATATGCGTTTTGAGTATTCTGCATCCAAATTCCAAGAGTTGGTACACTAGGAGCTGTTGAGTGATCGAAATATATATGATTATTTTGTACAATGGGTGTATTAGCTAAAGAAACAAAAATTCCAATGCGAGGTTGACCAGCTAAATCAAGAAGGCTTCCAAAATCATTTTCAAAAATTTGCAAGTTAGGAGGGGTCGTAGTATTCTTTAAATAATAGCTATTACCAACCCAAATACCGGTGCCTTCAAAATTTAATGGGTTATTAGGTATTGACATTGTATAGGAAAAATAATTATATCCTATATGATATTCACCAAATGTTTTTTAACGAAGCATCAGCTGTGGTTGCCCCAACATTCATGCTTCGATCATTAAAATCACTATTAGATTGCGAATAAATGCATATGCCTTTAATAGGTCTACCCAATGGAGCCCTCCAAAATTTGTAATATCCGAAAAGGTACTATGGTAACAATCGAAACTTGAATTATAGGAATAAATACCATAATTCGAATTGTCAAATGTATTGTAATCGACAGTTAGATCGCTATCGCCGAGGACAACGTATCGAACATCGTCAAGTGATATGCCAGCAAATTTATGTACTGAACTATACGGAGAAAGCAAAGTGTTCCCATCAGAAGTAAACGTACAACCACGAATATAATTATTAGTAGACACTCCGCTTAATTCATCCTGCTCAAGTGGCTGCTGATACTTTTCTAAATGAATGTCAACATAGTTATTTTCAAATGTACAATCTTCAATTTTAAAATTAGATTCCCGTGCTAAATTAATCGCTTTCGTTGCACCTGAAAATACGCAATTAATAAATTCAATAGATGGAGGTAATTCCACTCCGGTTTTTGACACATTTACTCCATTCCACATTTCAGACGTGCAATTTGTCAAGGTGCAATTTTCAAGAACTAATTTTCGCTTATCTCCAACAAGGATTTGGGCCTCGGATCCAAAAGTGAGGTTTCCATTTTTTATGGTTAAATCATATCCATCTATCAATAGATCATTGTTCTGATCCATTATATCATTATCAACAATAAAATTTCCATTAATTGTATAGGTGTTTGCATGCCCCAACAAGTCAATTGTGACTTTAGTTTGATTTTTTGTTAAATTATAATTACTTGTTCCATCTGAATTAACTACTTGAATGCAAGCGGGGCAATCACCAATGTTATCGTCATCGACCGCATTAACTAAATCCTCAGAATAACTAGCATAAGTTCCATTTTGCAAAGTAGGTATAAGTGAAAATACCCCTGAACAGCAATTCAAAGACTTTATATTGATTTGATCAGTGATTACACAATAAGGAGGTGAACCAGTTCTTACTAATTCAGCTGTAATTATTTGATCACCTGCAACAGTTGGATTATAAGTATAGGTTAACCCATTTGTATTTCCAGGGGTCCATGTTAAATTATATGAGAATCCACCTTGATGCACAACATAAGTGGGAACGACTTCAATTGTAGTGCCATTGCAAATTGTTTGATCTATTCCTAAATCCATTTCTATTAAAGGTTTGATAATAACGGAAGCACTTTGCCAGCAAAAATCATCAGTGACATAAACCGTGTATTTGGTCGGTCTCTCGGGATCTACCTCTATTTCCGGACACATAGGTAATTGGGTAGAACACGTATTGGAAGTGATTCCTGTATCGGGTGCCCAAAGAAAGTGATAGTCGCCGCTTGTACTATAGGTGCCTGCAGTACTTTTTGTAAATTGAGCTTCCAATGTAATGGGTGTCCCAGGGCACGATGGAATATTTTGATTTGAGGTTGCAGGGATCCCATCTACTAAAATAATAAGATCACTTGCGAATTTCTCATGAATTGTTATCGGTATAATAATGGGAGTACAACCTGAACAATCTACATTAATAAGAACACTTAAAGTGGAGGATAAAGAATTTAAATTCGTCACATTAAATACATTTGGGTTTGATGTTGTCGAAAATGATAGATCTGTACAAGTAACTGTGTAGGGAGCATTGCCACCTTCAATTATAAGCGTAGTAGTACTGTTTTCACAAATTTCGTCATCCGTTAAACGAGCAGATAAATTCCTACTTTCAAAATACACTCTTGTAAGTGAACCTTCCGGCAAAGTAATGGGAGCAGCTATATTATGCGGTAAAGTTGTTATCTTCATTTGAAAATTTGTGGCTGGCGCACTTACAGCATTTCCTAAAACAACATTTTGTATAGTTTGATTTGTGAGTTGATCGTAGAGTAAAGCATTACTACCTACAGGAGCTGATGGCAGTGTTAAATTATAAACATGTGTAAAGCTGCAATTTACAATTAAAATTCGACATCTCCATTCCCCTTAGTAAACATCCAACCATATAGTTCTGGATTTAATGGTTCGTTTGCATTTATAATGATTGGCAATACATCACTGGAAAAATCAAGTTGTGTTGCTGTAACCGCATCCTTTGTAGCTAAAGCAAATTGATTAAGTGCATTTCCAAGAGCAGTAAACTCTCCTTTATTTGTTGTAAAATCTGATGGACATTGTGTTGAAGGTAAAGTGCCATGACATTTAATTCCTGAAAATCCGCACTCCGATTCAAAAATATTTCCGAAAACACCATCTGAAGCCATAGTATGAGAAACAACTTTAGTGATTTCTTCCGACTCAAGGTATTTTAATGCCATGCCCACATTAAATAATCCATGGGCCCATGTACCTATATAGGCATTTTCATAATCTAAATTATTGAACTCCGTAATCCACATCTCCAATTCATTATTCAAAAATTTATTTGAATTTGCAAGTGAAAGTTTATTGATCTCAGTTGCCTTTAAAGTTTCTCCTTCTTTAAAAATTTTGTTGAAATATTTCTTAATAGATTGGTTTGCCAAAATATCCGTACATCCTGTATTAGCATCCAATGGCACTCCCGAACCAATATAGTCATGCACAACAATGGCATCAACCTCTGTGTTAGATGGTAGTAAGTTTAGCAAACTCTCTGTCCATAGTTTTCTTCTCCCGCCAGATGCTTGTGAATAATCGCTACCCACAACTGCCCATTCTATTAAATTAAATCCAGGAATTGCCAATTGATTATAATCACTTATCAAATTTTCGACAAAACTTACATAATCGCCAACCGAAGGAAAAACTTGTTTGTAATATTCATCTTCCAGATAAAATTCATTTCCCAATTCAATATATTTTACTGGCAAATTAACTTCGTGTGCTCTATAAACTGAAGCTACTTCATATAAAAATTTTGAAGTTAAAACATTCCACATAAAGATTGGTCTTGCTCCAATTAAATTCAAATTATTGGCAACATCTTGTAATTCATTTCCTGCTCCATCATTTAATTTTCTATAATTGAATTTATCGTAATCCCAATTGTAAGGTAAATCTTTTTCAAGTTTAGGCCATCCCGTTCTCCAATCAGAGAAATTACCTAATGTTCCTGCCGGTATTCTCATCAGTGTAATTTTTTTATCTTGAACAAAAGGAGGATTAAATGCTAAAATATCTGCCCATGTTTGTATTCCGGTATTTAACGTTTGATCCACATCAATAGTATTGGATCCATTAAATCCGAAAAAGTCCGGTGGTAAACTGCGAGTAAATCCAAGTGAACATGAGGGTGCTAGACTAGTTTTCAATTCGGCAATAGAAAAATATCCATAGGTATTTACTGAACTAGCATTTTTAATTGAACCAATATTAGGATCACCCAAAATTTGAGAATACCCCAAATTTTTCCATTTACTTCCATCCCAATTTGCAACGGTCATATTGAGTGTATCAAACAGTCCACAACCCATACTATCCCAATATAATTTTACATTTACATTTGAAGCACCTACAATTCTTTCTATTTTCCAATAATTACAACTAGAAACACGATACAAACTTGAATCCAAATTGCTGCCTATGTATTGAGGTTTTGAAAAATACGTTGTCATAAAAGCATCAGATGATGATGTTGGAGCACTGATTTCAACAGGAAAAAATGTGTTCTCATCCCCCACTGGAAAAACAAAAGCGGTATTCCCAATTTTCTTCACCGTACCATCTACAAAACTTTGGTTACTGGCTCCTGTTGTGGTAGCGGTGGCTTTTAATGTGATAATAGTGTCAGTGTAAAGTATGCCGCTGGTGAGTTGTAATAAACTGTCGATAGTGATGGGTTGATTGAGGGTAACGCTTCCGCCAATTTTGTCTACAATGAGTTTATTAAAGGTTAAAGTACTAGTGCCGCCACCAAATTCTTGGTTTTGTTCGCCAGCAAATTTTAAGGTTCCACCGCTCGTATTAAAAGTAACATTGTTTCCATTTACAGTAACATTTCCATTGTAAATATTGGTTCCGGCATTGGCCGCTTGTATAGCTCCTGAGCCCGCATTGAAATAAACATCTTTATTATAGGTGTCGGCATTTTGGCTCGCTAATTTTACATAGGCGGTGGATGTGTTTCCATTGGTAATGGTAACTACACCATTGTAAAAATTTGCCCCATCCCATGTATTGTTTAAAGTGGATCCTGTCTTGGTGAGCGAGGTACTATCACCAAAGGTTGTTGATTTAACAACTAGGTTGGGTGCGGTAAAATTTACTTTTCCCTAAAAAAGAATTAGAGTACACATTAAAAAGCACACTCCCGCTTGCCGTAATTGAATTGGATGATGTAGCGGACTGCACCATGTTTTTAAATTGAATAGTTCCTGCACTAATTCCAGTACTACCTGTAACTAAACATGCGCTGTCCCCGAGAATTGAAGCACCATAAGTTCCGTTTGCAAATGAGATTCCGCCACTTCCTGTACTATTCACATAGATGGTATCGTTAAAATAGCTAGTATCACCATACGCCATTTGAAAGGAATAATTTCCACTACTATACAAATACACTTTTCCATTAAAGGTATCGCCAGTGTCTTGCCCCATTCTTAAATAAACGCTGCCTGTGTTTTTGATGGTTACATCATCGTTAAAAACACATCCCCCTAATCCCCAGCCGCTGGCTGTTCCATTTTGTTCAAAGCTTCCCGTCTTATCAAAAGCTCCTCCACTGAATTTAATTTGTCCGGCAATTACATCTAAAGTACAATCAAAATTTGTTCCTTGGAAATAGGCATAGGTTCCTCTAATTTTTAAATTTCCATTATTGATAGCACCGCCATTTAATGAACTTCTGCCTGAAACATGTAATTCGTAGGTATTTAAATCAATGGTGTTAGCTGATATTACAAGTCTCGTTATCGTTCTATTTCCATCCAATAAAATAGAATTAACTCCACCGTTGCTCAAAGTTACCGTATCATTGGTGTTTGGGACACCTGCCGGACTCCAGTTGCTCGATACTGCCCAATTGGTACTGGTAGCACCGTTCCAAGTGTAGTTACCAGCGTGAGCGGTGAGGTTCATTAAAATTAGGATTATAAAGCTCCACGATAGAATTGGTGGATTGGTGAATTGGTGGATTGGTTTCATAAAATGATGAATTAAATTAATAAAATAATATACTAGATATGATACTTACTATCAAATTACATTAAAAATAAGAATTGAATCTTAAGAATTCATCTTCAAATTTTCAAATTAATACATTTTCAAATTACTCACCCTAATTCGTCACAAAAGCAAATATGTCACTCCACACACCACTACTATTTTTCAATCGCACATACCCGAATTGAAGATCGCTGTAAGCAAAGCTGCCTAAAGAAATTATAACTCGGTATCCTGATCGTTGCCATGACATGCCTGTAGGTAAACCCGAGGTTTGATCATAGGTAAACTGCTGGTTAGCTAAGTCAGCTTGCCCTTCCTTACTTCCAACCTTCACCTCGATCAAGTCAATTTGATTGGTGTCGGTCAAAGTAATAAACATGGTTCCTGTCACCACATCATTAACGGGTGGGAAGTGATAACATAAGCGTCAAAATTAGACTGCGCTTGCAGCGAATTCCCTGTAAGAATAAAAAGCAGAAGAACTAAACATCTTGTTAAAGCACTCAGATAGTTTGCCATAAAAATGAGGATTGGTTAAGCGAATGTAAAAAAGATTTTTGGAAAAACAAGGGGTGGGGTGAAAAAATAATGTAGAATCAACATTCGATGTTGTAAAAGGGTATTTCGAAGCAAATTAAATTTGGATTTGTTATTTTTAGCTGTCAGCATCTAGCTACAGGATTTTTTAATGTGAAATGATTTTGCTTAGAATAAATCTTTTTAAACACTAGAGTAAAATCTCTTGTGCAATTTAATTCCTCGTACATTTCTTAAAATAAATATTTACATTTGAATTCTATGAAAAAACGCGTAATCGGCATCGGTGGCATCTTCTTCAAATCCGCTGATCCAAAAAAACTACAAGCTTGGTACGACAAACACCTTGGACTCTCCATGTCAGGCGCAGGCTATCATTCTTTTCTTTGGAAAGACACTGCCGAACCAGAAAAAGGAAGAACTGAATTTTCCATATTCAACAATACAACAGATTATTTAAATCCTTCTACTTCTTCTTTCATGATCAATTTTAGAGTAGAAAATCTGGTAGAGTTGCTAAACGTATTAAAAGAAGAAGGTGTGACTCAGGTAGGGAATATGGACGAATACTCCTACGGAAAGTTTGCATGGATTATGGACCCCGATGGAAATAAAATTGAACTCTGGGAACCTATTGATGATGGGTTTTAAGAGTGATACTCGATGCTCGATGCTCGATACTCGATGCTCGATGCTCGATGCTCGATGCTCGATGCTCGATGCTCGATGCTCGATGCTCGATGCTCGATGCTCGATGCTCGATGCTCGATGCTCGATGCTCGATGCGAAGCCTCGCGACTCGATACTTTAAATTTGATACTTGATAACATGAAGCAAACTTGCAGCTTGCAGCTTGAAGCTTGAAGCTTGAAGCTTGCAGCTTGCAGCTTGTAGCTTGCAGCTTGCAGCTTGTAGCTTAAATTACGAAGCCTGCAGCTTATTTTAACTGAATCTTATATAAGGCAACCGTTTCCTCCAACCCAAAATACAAAGCATCACTAATCAGTGCATGTCCAATACTTACTTCCAAGAGGTTAGGAACCATCCTTCTGAAATATGCAAGGTTTTCGAGGTTTAGGTCGTGTCCGGCGTTGATTCCCAGCCCAACTTCACTTGCTTTTTGTGCGGCTTCAATATAAGAACGTACAGCTTCTGAAGGATCTTCGGCAAATCCACTTGCATAGGCTTCGGTGTATAACTCGATTCTATGGGTGCCAGTATGACATGCTGCCTCCACCATCATCGGACTTGGATCCACAAATAAACTGACTCTACAATTGATGGATTTGAAATAGGAAACCACATCTTTCAAGAAAGAAGCATTTGAAATCATATCCCATCCCGCATTACTTGTTAACACACCGGGAGGGATCTGGAACTAAAGTTACTTGCTCTGGCCGAACATCATCCACCAACTTCATAAAATCCATAGAAGGATAGCCTTCAATGTTATACTCTGTTGTAATTACCTTTTTCAGATCATATACATCTTGATAACGAATATGTCTTTCGTCGGGTCTTGGATGGATCGTAATCCCATCGGCACCAAAATTTTGAATATCAATTGCCGCCTTTATTAAATCAGGCATATTACCTCCTCTTGCATTCCGCAGAGTAGCGATTTTGTTAATGTTTACACTTAGCTTCGTCACGACCCTGCAAGATTAAGAAGTTCCAAGCAAATTCTGTAGTTTCGGCACGGTCTTTTGTATTGCATGAACTAAATAGCTCAAATTTTTGTTTATTCATCCAGATAGGTACATAAAACGAAAATAAAATGAAAGATCTTCTTATGTTTGCGCCGAACTTGAAAGACACAGAAACCGTTTCATCAGAAAACTTAAGCATGTTTGCTGCTCGATTAATATCTGATAATGTACCTCCACTTAAGCCTGGCGATTCTTGTAAGCGCGCAGTAACTTGGATGGAAGAGTTAAGAGTCAATGCTTTACCAGTAATCAAAGGCCGTGAATATTTAGGTCTTGTTTACAAATTGGATGTAAATAATCCTGCCCTAGCCGATTTAAGTCTCACCGACGCCAATATTAAGTTCCATAAAGTTTTTGTTTATGATAATCAACACGTTTACGATTTAACAAAAGTTGCATCCCTTCACAAACTAGACCTTGTTCCAGTATTAACTACAGAGAACGATTATTTAGGTTTAGTGACTGTTAACGACCTTGTTTCCTATTTCGCCCATAGCCAATCTGTTTACACTCCAGGTGGAATTATAGTTATTGAACTGGCATTATCCGATTATTCAATGTCGCATATTGCACAGATTGTTGAATCGGACGGTGCCCATATTTTAAGCGCCAACGTAACAACTGCTAACGATCCTTCAAAAATTGAATTAACCTTGAAAGTAGATAAAGTTGATTTAAGCCGTATGTTAGCTGCCTTTTATCGTCTCGATTATCATATTGTAGCTTCCTACCATCAAAGCGAACATTCTGAAGATTTAAAAAATCGATTCGAGTCGCTCATGAATTATCTTAATATCTAAGTGGATACTTTTTCGATAGAGTAAGAATCGGAAACGTTTAAATCATTTTCTTCGTGACAATGAAACTAAGGATTCTCTTGCTCTTGCTGCTGATGAATGCAACTCATCTCCATGCGCAAATTTTAAGCGATAGTCTCCAATTACAAACTTCCATCATTGATCAAATTATTATTACGGGAAATAAAAAGACCCGTTCATATATTGTTCAGCGCGAACTTACTTTTCATAAAGGCGATACTTTAGCTCCCTTTATTCTTGAATCAGCGATTGAACGCACTCGACAAAATTTAATGAATACCGCGCTCTTCAATTTTGTGGAGATTCGTTACTTCCAAGGATTAGGAAATACCGTTGTAGTACATATTAATCTAATTGAAAGATGGTATCTCTGGCCATCACCTGTATTTGAAATTGCCGATCGGAATATTAGTGAGTGGTGGCAAACAAAAGATTTTAGTAGAACCAATTACGGAATGTATTTGCGACAAGAAAACTTAACGGGTCGTGATGATATTGCACAATTGCAAATGCTCTTTGGGTACACAAAACGGTTTGGGATTTTTTATACCATTCCCTACATCAACAAAAAACTAAATGTTGGATTGAGCGCAGGGTTTTATGTGACCAGTGTAAAAGAAGTTGCGTATAACACCTTCAATAATAAAATTCAATTCTTCAAAGATCCCGATCATTTTTTAAGAGAAGAAATGCAAGCTTATGTTCGATTAACTAAGCGGCAAGGTTTATATGATTACTACAATACAACACTTGATTACCGTCGTTCTTCGGTTGAAGACACCATTCTAAAATTGAACGATAAATATTTTGTAGATGGATCCACGGAACAACAACATTTAGCGATATCGTGGAGCTATCGTCATGACACAAGAGATTATCAACCTTATGCACTCTCAGGATATTTGTATGAGTTAGATGTAAGTAAAGTAGGATTGAAATTTTTAAAAAACGAGCCTGACTTAATTGCCATCGCGATGGGTGTGCGAAAATATTTACCCTTATCAAAAAGATGGTTTACGTCCGCAGCACTCAAAGGAAGAATCATGCAACGTGAGGGCGGACCATTCTTCAATCAACGTGCTTTAGGTTATGGATTTGATTACATCAGAGGATATGATTTATACGTACTCAACGGCCAAGACTTCGCACTTTTTCGCTCGAACCTCAAATACAATTTGCTTCCTGTAAAAACATATCAGTTCTCCTTTTTGAAATCCGAAAAATTTAAAAAGTTTCCCGTCTCCGCTTACCTAAATGCTTTTTTTGATGCAGGATATGTTAGCGACAAACAATTTGGTTACCGAAATTCTTTAAGCAATGAATGGCAGATGGGTTATGGTGTAAGTCTAGACTTTATCACCTACTATGACATTGTACTTCGCTTTGAATATGCACTTAATAAAATTGGTGATACAGGCTTGTATTTTAGAATTGGAGCGGTGTTTTAAAGCTAGAAGCCAGAAACCAGCACTGTTTTCTGATGAAGAAAATCTTGATCATATAATTATTACTGACAATTTAGGTCGGGAGTAATAAGGCGTGATCGCACCAGCTATTTATCAATTTCAGGTTTGAATCCTGGGATATATTTCGTAATATTACAATTCAATGATGGGGAAAAATTATTGAAAAATTTATTAAATTTGAATGAAGAGGGGCAATCTTTGTAAATAGTATACTATGTATTACCTCTTTACTTTTAAACTGGGGTACTGCTATCGCGCAATACTATAAAGGAGTGGTGGTTTTGGAGATAGTATTAGGGTGATTTTTACTAATCCGGTTTCTTATTTTACAATAAGTGAAGCTTATTTAACAGCATCAATAAGTATAGCTGATTTGAATAACAATTTACTATTTTATGGGTCATCCACCAATGCCACAGCTTACAATAGTTCTAAACGAAAAGGGGGAAACTAATAAATAGTCATCAAAAATGGTGAATGGAGACTCATTATTTTGTTTAGGTTGGTATCATCTGACTATTCTATTCAAAGCCAAAATCAGTTTTGGATACCACCTCTCGTTTTTGTTGCCGGTGTATCGGGACCGCCCTATGGTTTGTATTATAATATTGTTGATTTAAAATTACAAAATGGATTAGGAGAGGTAACCCAAAAGAATATTCAAATTGATCCCAGCCCAAGGAATGATGGATTAATGGCTGTAAAACATGGAAATGGCAAAGACTGGTGGTTAGTTAAAGGGCATGATCCAATGCTGCCTTTACGTTATAACAAATAAATTTTTATGTCTATTTAGTTGATTCATTAGGCATCAGTGCATTGCCTGTCCAAACGGTTGGAACAATGCGGACTTCTAATGGAGGTGATATAAGTTTTAATTCTGATGGGACGAAAATGGCAGTTTCTAGATTTAGGCAATCTTATTGAGCTTTATGATTTTGACCGCTGCACTGGAACAATTTCTAATGCTTTAAATATTGAACCTACCAAATCACAAGTGAGGACCCTATAAGTATTATTTTAGTTTGTGTTTTCCTCCAAAATGATCGGTTTTTGTATGTATTCAGTAATTTGAGCATTGCTGATGCAACAATTTTCCAATTTGATTTAACGGCAAGTAGTATTCCTAATTCAAAAACTTGTATTGGTACAATTCAAGATTTTGCTTCATGGTTATGATGAAATTGGGTCCTGATAACAAAAATCTATAAGTCTTGGTCAAGGTATGTTGGGAATGCTTACCCTTATCCAGTTGGCCATTATACACCGGTCAATACAGCCTAACAGTAATCAATCAAGACCAGATAGTCTAGGGTTCGCCTGTGATTTTCAATTATTTTCTTTTTTCCATTAGGGGAGGTCAATGTACTTATAGAGGTTTACCCCACAATCCAAATTACGAAATGGGTGCGTGGATAGGTTCACCATGCGATACACTAACGGTAGGCCTTACCGAAAACAACCAAAAAGAGGATGTATTCTTCCAAGCCTGGTACAATCACGAGTGGAATATGATTCATGTGAATGCGTCGAAGTTGAAAGGGAAAGCGGGGCAAGGTTGTTTGATGTGGAGGGGAGAGTGGTTTATGAGAAGAAAGTGGATGT
>JADKFA010000011.1 GCA_016717725.1 Bacteroidota bacterium | reverse complement strand
ACGTTCAACCACCCGACTCGTGTCGCTCATCTTATCGAGCATCCTCGACTTAATTTGACTTAGTTTAAAAAGAGTTCGGATGTGAGCCATTAAATTCGAAGGACATTATATTGCTGACTACTGAATCCATATTTCATAAAAATTTTTCGCAATTTGGTTTTGGAGCCAATTGAAGTGTAAATCAAATTGACTTGAGCTTGGTGATTTACATTACGAAACTTATTTTGTTGAATCGCATCTTTAATGGTCGTAGGCATAATACGAAGTTAGTTAATTTTAAATAAAAAAAGCCTTGGATATAAATCCAAGGCTTTCATGAAAATTATTGTTCTTACTTTGCCTGTGATAACTCAATGTTTACAGTAATGTCTACTTCGTCACTTACTACCATTCCTCCAGCCTCAGTGACCATACTCCATTTTAAATCATAATCTTTACGATTGATTTTGCTGGTGGCTTTAAATCCAGCTTTCATGTTTCCCCAAGGATCTTTCATGAGACCATTATTTTTTACATCAAAAGTTACTTTTTTAGTGATGTTGCGAATCGTTAAATCTCCAATCAATTCGTACTTATTTCCAGCTACTTTTTTGAATGATGTGCTTTTGAAAGTGATTTTTGGATATTTTGCAGCATTGAAAAACTCATCTCCCATCAAATGCTTGTCACGATCTGTACTTTCTGTGTTGATGCTGTTTACGTCAATTGAAAATTCAACGGTACCATTATTAAAATCTGTACTTGGACTCTCTACTTTTCCACTGTAAGTCTTAAAATTACCTTCTACTTCAGATACCATTAAATGGGTAACAGAGAATTTTACAGATGTATGCGTAGGATCTACATTCCACACAATGTTTTGGGCATTTACTCCTAGACCTAGGCTAGAGAGTAATAGGATAGAGAATATTCTTTTCATTGTTCTAATTTTTTACAAATATAGTGTATATACATTAGATGTTGAAACAAGTATTACAATAAATTCAGTAATTAACTAATTATCAATAATATATTTTAATTAAAATTTTACTTTAGAAATAATTACTCAACATTTAAAGGATTTTTGTATAAAAAATGAATTCTTGCTTTATTTCAATTCTTCCATTTTTAAATCGAAGGCACATTTAAAATGTCCTTCAGGACAAACTTTATGTCCATGTAACCCACAAGGACGACACGTTAAATTTAAAACTTCAACAATTTTTCTATCGTCGGATAAAGGACCAAATCCAAAAGCAGGTATTGTACTACAGTAAAAAGCGGTAACGGGTGCGTTCATAGCTGATGCAATATGCATCGGAGCAGAATCATTTACAAAATTCCGTTTAGCATCTTTCATCAAAGCAGCGGTTTGTAAAAAACTTAATTTACCAGCTAGAGTTTTTACATTTTCATTTTTTAATTGTTTTTCTATTGCCAAACACTCTTCCGTATCCCCTGGCCCCCGAGCAAATAAATTAACGCGTCTTTATTCAATTCCTGTAAAGATGAAATTAACTCAAGCCATTTCGTAGGGGGAACTTGTTTTGTAAACCAAACAGAAGTAGGTGCGATACAGAAGTAAACTTTAGTTTTTAAGTCTTTTACTGATTCAAAATCACTCAAGGAAGGATAAAGTATGGGTTTCGCATTTTCATTAGCGCCCAAACTTTTCATCAATCTTAAATTGCGAACCGTTTCATGAGTTTGATTTTCTCCATCAATATCATGTTCTATTTTTTGCGTGAATAAGAACGAAAATGGATTTTTCTTAAATCCAATTCTTTCTTTAGCGCCACTTAACCCAGTAAGAATTCCTGTTGCCGCAAATCGCTGAAGGTTGATGACTACATCGTATTTCTCCTTTCGGATTTGTGAAAGAATGCTCCACAAGTTTTTATGCTTGTTATTTTGTTTATTCCAGATAAGGATATTACTCACTCCTAAAAAATTTTGTAACAATCCTTCATTTCCTTTTCGAACCAATACATCTAATTGCGCATGAGGAAAACAGCGATGCGCTTCCTGAATTAAAGGTGTTGCTAAAATTACATCCCCAATAAAAGCAGTTTGAATGATTAATATTTTCACTGGCTTACAATGGTAAGAGGGTGTCGCTCGTTAAAACGCTCAACAAATCGTATTAACATTTGTCGCTGTTTTTTTGGACTCTTTAATCCAATAAACTCCTGGTATAATTCTTCGTCACGAAGTATTAAGATGGTTTCAAGTGAAGCTACTGAATATTCTATAATCTCGCCTTCTTGCAAGTCGAGAATATGCGGAATTATTTCCAAGTTTCGTTCTGTTGACACTGGAGCAGATGCGGCTCTGCGTATTGGATAACTCTCAACAAAATAACACAGTTGACCCGCTACCGTAACTTTATGATCAAAACCTTTTCGTTGGATGTATAGGGTTCCATCATCTACAAAAGCATAAACGCTATCATAAGGTAAACTTTGTTTTATTTTGTGTTCATTGATGAAAAATAGGCTATCACCCCGAAACCATTTTTTTACATGCGATGTTTTTCTCCGTTGATAAGAAGTTGTGTGGTTTGGATGGATGGACTTTGCTCTTGCAATTCTTTTAAATGCAAATAAACACCACTCGAAATGAGTTTCTACTGTTTGTTGAAGTTTGGGAATAGAGTAGGGTGGGAAGAAAAAATGCTACTGCGAATACTATACTTTTCATGGTGCAAGGTAAACGCTAATCGGCTAAAAGAATTATAGACTTTTAACATTTCCATTGCTTGTTTTTCAAATTCTCCTTTAAAGGGAAGTACATTCTCAAACGATTGCTTAGCAGCACTTTTATTGTCGAGTTTAAGATAACTAAGACCCATGTACCAAAAAGAAGCCTCACGATAGGAGGTTTGATTTGTTTGTATATATTTTTCCAACTTACTCAATGCGAGATGCGGATTATCAATTAAAAAATAACTCACCCCTGTATAAAACATGGCTTCGGGCTTGTTCGTGCATTGTTCTAAATAGGTGATGGCTGATGTGTACTTTTTATTTTTGTACTCCTTTATTCCTTTCTTGTACAAATCATCAAAATCGTCTTTATTGGAATCTTCACTGGCTCCAGCATCATGTTGTCGAGCAGCAGAAGTAGTAATGTGCACCCCTGATTTCTTTTGCTCAATATCGACTTCACTTAAACTTGTTCCCGACTGTTTATTTTCTGAAGTAGATGGATCACTCTCTGGAACTTTTACTTCTTGTTTAGAAACAGCTTTAGCCATATCACTTTCTTCTTTTACAGGGCTAGAGGGAGCTTCTGAAAATAGCTCGTCAGAAACATTTTCATTTACTGCTGGGAGTGATTCAGCCGTGACGTCTATATTTTGCTCTTCTCTTGTAGAAATAGTTGGTGCTTGGCTTTTTGATGGAGGAGCTGCTTGCTCATTAGGAACTTGCATTCCTTGACTTTCTTGCTTAAGTTCAATCGAATTTTCGGAGGGTGCTGGATAGGGTACCGATTTTTCACTTATCAATTCCTGAGTATTATTTTTTGGAATGACCATCCATAATGTAATCGTGCTTATAAAAATTAATACAATAGCCGCTGCCATTCTCCATGGAAAAAATACAATAACTTTAGACTCATTTTCTTCTTCCTTTTCAGCGGTAATGGAATTAATTTCCGAATTTAGTTCTTCTTCAATGGCTAACAGTGAATTCGGATTTTCCATCAATTGAATTCCTTCAAGGGCATCTGAACAAAATTCACAGTCTAATAAATGTTTTTCAATGCGGTGTTGCTCTTGAGAACTCAATATGCCCTGAATATAATCCAGCATCTCCTGACTGCTTAAGCAGGGAGTATTGTGATGGTGGTTCGACATATTGTTATTCATTTTTAAGCATGATTATTTTCAAATTCCGTTTACCATTTTGAATATAGCTTTTGACTTGGTTCAATGTAAATCCGGTGATGGTAGCTACTTCTTGATAACATTTTTCTTCTAAGTAAAAAAGCTGAATACACTGTTGTTGATGTGGGTCGAGTTGCTTTAAGGCGGCTTCCATATGTTGCAATTTCAACTCCTCTTCTTGCTTTTCTTCTGCACTCGCGGCCCCATGATGCAATCCCACGTCTGTTTCCATAACATAAGAATCCACCCTGCTAATTTCTTTCGGCTTGGTTCGTAATTTCATATAACAATGGTTCTTTACCACCGTATGCAACCAAGCTTTGAAAAATTGGATTTCATGTTTTTTCAAATCCGTCAGCAACTTTTCAAAGATCTGACTCACCGCGTCTTTGCTTGCATCTTCATCCTTCAAATATTTCATGCAAACGGCATAAACCATATGAGTATACCTCTTAAAAAGGATGCCCACACCTTCATTCCCTTCACCTGATTTGTAAAGAGCAATTAATTCTTCGTCGCTATGTTGATGGAGAGATGGATTCACAGATTCGAGGAATCAAAAGTAATAAAGGTGAAGGAATTTTTTCAAAGATGTTATTTTCAAGGAGTAAGGTGTGTTATTGGAAGACTGAAGACACATTTGACCTTAAAAACATATTTCTAAACAATACCCATCTTACCTGAAACAGTTTCTATCTTTACAACGTAAAATCAATTAAGATGAATGCCCTTTGAAAGAAATTAATTTAAGTATCGAACTGGAGAATATCGTTGACTTTTTTGGAGTGAACGATGCTAACTTGGATGTGATCCGTCGTAGTTTTCCTGCTCTAAAAGTTGTGGGTAGAGGTCACGAATTAAAAATTATTGGAGAGCCAGAAATGGTTGCCGATGCCGAAGCTAAAATCTTAAAGTTGATGTCGTACTATCGTGAAAACGGCATGTTGACGCCTACTGAAGTGGATTTTATTCTAGGGAATAATAAGAAAAGTAGTATCGAAAATGCGAATAAATCAACTTCTCCAGGCACTGCTGATGGACGAGATGTTCTCGTTTTTGGTCCGAGTGGATTATTAGTACGAGCGCGTACTCCCAATCAAAGAAAATTGGTGGAGTCGAGCGAGAAAAACGATATCGTTTTTGCCATTGGTCCTGCGGGTACAGGTAAAACTTATACCGCAGTAGCTTTAGCCGTTCGTGCTCTCAAGAATCGCGAAATTCGCCGAATTATTTTAACACGTCCTGCAGTGGAAGCCGGCGAACATTTGGGATTCCTCCCGGGCGATCTAAAAGAAAAAATTGACCCGTATTTGCGTCCTCTTTACGACGCCTTATTTGATATGATTCCCGGTGAAAAACTGAAAACATTTTTAGAGAATGGTGTCATCGAAGTAGCGCCGCTGGCATTTATGCGAGGTCGGACATTAGATCATGCTTATGTGATTTTAGATGAGGCACAGAACGCTACAGAGAGTCAGTTGAAGATGTTTTTAACTCGGATGGGTCCAAATGCGAAGATGATAGTTACGGGCGATATGTCGCAGGTCGATTTGCCTCGCAATCAGCCATCCGGATTAATACAAGCTACTCGAATATTGAAAAATATTGATGGAATTGGACTTGTCTTCTTAGATGCCAGCGACGTAGTACGACATCGATTGGTGAAGGATATCATCCATGCGTACGATAAACCCATCAATAAAGAAGATGATAAATAAAAGTTTTGAACTAATTTAAGTTATTGTAGATTAATTTATTAAGACAAAATTAGGTGTACTATTTTAGTCTCCACCAATTTTAGGTCTATTAACTCATCGAAACTAAAATTACTTTTGTGGAAAGAGCCATCATATGGAAACGACTATGACCGATTCTCAGTGCATTACCCACACACAGTTGAAGCTCCCTGAAATCACTTCGGTGTATCAAGGCAAGGTGAGAGATGTATATATCATCGATAATAAATTAATGGTATTAGTGGTATCGGATCGAGTTTCGGCTTTCGATGTGGTGATGCCTCGTCCTATTCCATACAAAGGGCAAGTGCTAAATCAACTTGCTGCGTACTTTTTAGATGCAACGAAGGATATTTGCCCTAACTGGATTATCTCCGTTCCCGATCCCAATGCATCCATCGGAATTTATTGCAAGCCCTATAAAGTAGAAATGGTTATTCGTGGATTCCTTACTGGGCATGCATGGAGAGAATACAGCGCGGGTAAACGTGTAATTTGTGGGGTGCCAATGCCTGATGGGATGCGCGAGAATGAAGCATTCCCGGAGCCCATCATCACACCTACCACCAAAAGTGCAGCTGGCCATGATTTAGATATTTCTAGAGAGGAAATCATTGCACAGGGAATTGTTCCTGAAGAGGAGTACATCCAAATTGAGAAATACACGCGTGCACTTTATATGCGTGGCGTTAAATTAGCGAACGATAAAGGATTAATTTTAGTAGATACCAAATATGAATTTGGATGTGCTAATGATAAAATATTTTTGATTGATGAAATTCACACGCCCGATTCATCTCGCTATTTTTATGCAGAAGGATATGATGAGCGCTTGGAGCGCAACGAACCGCAACGACAATTAAGTAAAGAATTTTTACGTCAGTGGTTAATTGCAAACAATTTCCAAGGACTCGAAGGACAGACTGTGCCAGAGTTCACAGACGAATTTGTTGCCGAAGTCAGCAATCGCTACATCGAGCTTTACGAGCAAATTACTGGACTCAAATTCGAACGCAGCGAATGTAATAACATCGTAGAACGCATCGAAGACAATTTGAACCGCGCCTTGCATCCATTGATTGCGGGAATATAAAATAATGCTTATTTTTTTAGAAGTTAACTTGTCGGGTAGAAAAACTTATAGTTCTAATATTGTTTATCGAATTTGAAAATGTTGAAATTTGAAGATTTGAAAATGGTTTTATAGATGTAATAATGATAATGCAAAATGCATTATTAAATAATCATAATAAATCATAAAAAATCAGCGGCCCATTAAACATTAAAATAGGCAATAATCAATTAAAATCGACAAGTAACTTGAAGCATACAGCTTATAGCTATTTTTTCGAAGTCGAATTTTAACTCAGCGAATCCAACATCTAACATCTAATCGCGAAGCCTCGCGACTAACATCCAACATCTAAATAATCGGCGTGATTCCCCTCGTCTTTCCTACAACACCTTCATAATACTTCGCTATCGTTGGTGCATCGGCAACAAAATCTCCAGATGGATAGAAAGGTAAATTAAAAAATACGAGTTTCTTTTTATAGTCGAGGCTGCAGAATACAATGGGGATTTGTGCACCAAAAGCAATTTGATAAAATCCCGTTTTCCATTTTGCAACTGATTTACGGGTTCCTTCCGGAGTTATGGCAATGACGAATCGTTCGTTGTTTTTTGCGAGGTCAATGACTTGATCTACCAAATTTGTTTTGTGTTGTCGGTCGACCGGAAATCCACCAAGTCCATAAAAAAGCCATCCAAAAGGCGGTTAAAAAAGTTCTTTTTTACCCAGGAAATTTGATTTGAATTTTTTAATACTTCTAACGGCAACGCCTATCAGAAAATCCCAATTGCTGGTATGAGGTGCTACGACAATGATGTATTTTTTGATATCGCGTGGCACATCGCCTTCGATTTTCCATCCTCGTAAATAAAAGATTAGTCTGTAAATGATTCTCACGCAATAAAGATAATTGATATTTCGGAAAAGGAAATTTCACCAGCTAATTATTTGAAGAATTGGCATTTTGGGGCTTTAGCGTGAACATTCAGTATAGCGTAGCTTTTGCGTCCCGATAGCTATCGGGATTAATATTGCGTAGCCTTAGCGCCTTAGCGTCCCGATAGCTATCGGGATTGCGAGACAATTTTGCATAGAGAAATCTGTCGAAGAGAAAAGTATTATTCGAATGCGATTAAATTATTGCAAGCCTATTGTTCAAGCCTCTCCCTAGCCCTCTCCAAGGGAGAGGGAATTAAATAATTATTTTATTTGATAAAATTTGGAATTAAACATAGAAATCTCTGCGAGAAAATTTAGCGAAGTGGAGCCTTTGCGAGTAAAATTTACAGTAAAAAACCCTGACAAAAACTTAGTTTCTGTCAGGGTTGAGGTTATATGTATACTGCGAAGTCAATGACGAAGCAGTATGTGTACTGCGTAGGACAAGACTGAAGCAGTATAGAGGTGAATTACTCAGTAACTACTACCAAGTACTTCGATGCTTGCCAGAATTTCTCTGGATCTGTAATTTCAATAGCGGTTACTTTCTTGTTTTCTGAAAGTAAATTGTAACTATCACTTGGGTGAGTGCTTAACAATTTAGCTGACTTTGTATTTAACTGAATTGTTTTTGTTGACGTGAAATCAATTTGTGTGAATGCTTCACGATTGAAATCAGGTACCATTGTTTTCGCTTTTCCTAAACCTAAGAATCCACCTTGCTTAGCTAAAACCTTCTTATCGCGAAGTGTTTTGTAATCACCTACTGTATAATAAGCAGTATGGAGCTTGGAAGTCTTGTCATTAATCTCTGCAGTCTTTCTAGCGCTTTCTGTTACCATAGTGTCAATCTCAGTCTGCATGGTTGTAATCTTACCATTCAAAGCAAAAATGTTTTCATTCAGAGAATTAATACTAGAATCACGTATTGCTAATTGACTGTTCAAAGAACCAATCATCTTTTCTAATTCAGCCACTTTCACATTCGATTTACGAACACGTGATTGAAGATCAGATAATTTTTTCTTGTTTTGATCAATCATTTGACGAATCCCTTCGATATCACCCATGATGCGTGTTTTTGCATCTTGAGAGATCTCTGTGTTATTCGCACCTTCACGATTCAACATTTCCTCTTGAGCTGTTAAGCCTTCAATACTAGTTTGGATTTCTGCAATGTCTTGCATGTATCCGTTGATGACAGAATCTTTGGCATCGTATTGAGCCATTAGACTGTCACGCTCGCGCATCATTCGTTCAACTTCAGTTTTGTAGTCGGGACCACAACTGATCATCAGCATCGTGATGCCGGCAAGTAATAGGATATTTTTCATATTAATTAGTTTAAGGTTTTAAGTTCGCTTGTCAAAGGTAAACATAATTTCACCTACAATTATTGTACATTCACCCAAATTTGTTAACAAGTATTGTTTATAACCTCGAGCCTAACTAATTTATTCTTTACTTTAAGTAAACTTAATAATATATTGAATATTAAAATATTATTAATTAATTAGTTGATACAAACCAATCTAAACACCCAATTTTCGCCTAATATCCCAAAATTTTCATCATACTTTTTGCACTTTGTTCCTTCGCAAAAAGGCGTGTAGAAATCTTTCCTTCTTCATCCCGATCAATGATAACATGCTTTGGAGCTGGAATCAGGCAGTGTTGAATTCCACCATATCCGCCTAAACTTTCTTGGTAAGCACCTGTATGAAAAAATCCAAGGTACTGGGTTTCTCCTTCTCTTAGTTTAGGTAGAAATACCCGATTTCGCACCGACTCCATAATATAGTAATCGTCTGAGTCGCAGGTTATACCTCCTAAGTTAACTCGATGAAATTCCCCATCCCAATGGTTAATGGCTAATAATATAAATCGTTGTTTGATCCCCCAAGTGTCAGGCAGTGTTGTAATAAATGAACTATCAATCATATTCCAAAGCTCATTATCGTTTTGCTTCTTTTGAGAAACCACACTATATAATACAGCTCCACTTTCACCAACAGTAAAGGAGCCAAACTCCGTCATGATATGTGGTTCGGGAACATCTCTTTGCACACAAGCCGATTTGATTTGACGAATGATTTCATCTGCCATATATTGATAATCGTAGTTGAAGTCGAGTTTTGTTCGAATAGGGAACCCACCACCAATATCTAAATACTCTAACTCAGGACACATTTTTTTTAACTCACAATAGAGATTGATATTCTTTTGTAATTCACTCCAGTAGTACGCTGTGTCTTTTATTCCAGTATTAATAAAGAAATGAAGCATTTTTAACTCAAAGTTTTTATTCTTGCTGATTTCGTTTTTATAAAAATCAATGATTTCATTGTAGCGAATTCCTAGACGTGATGTATAAAACTCCGCATTGGGTTCTTCTTCTGCAGCAATACGGATTCCTATTTTATGTTTTCCTGACCATGCATTTTGCAAAGCACCCAGTTCTTCTTTATTGTCGAGAATCGTTATTAGGTTCGTAAACCCATCTCCCAGTAAATCAGCAACACCTTCAATGTAATTTTCGCGCTTGAACCCGTTGCATAAAACAAAATTTTCACGATCAATTTTCCCTTCTTTTACAAGTTCTTTAATAATGGAAATATCAAAGGCTGAACTTGTCTCTAAATGAATATCATTTTTTAAAGCTTCATTTAAAACGAACTCAAAATGGGAACTTTTCGTACAATAGCAATACAAATAACTACCTTCGTAGTCAGCTTTCGCCATGGCAACGTTAAATAAACGTTTTGCTTTCTGGATTTGAGAGCTAATCTTAGGAAGATAGGTAATTTTGAGTGGAGTACCATATTGTGCAATGATGTCCATTAAGGGTATTTCATTAAAATTCAACTGATTATCAACAACCTCGAAATTCTCTTGAGGGAATTCAAAGGTTTGCTGGATAAGATCGATGTACCTGTTCTTCATAAATGTAAGTGAGTTACTTGTTAATTGGAACGCGAATGTAAGTAACTTGGATTATTTATTAATGAATAATTGAATGATTTTAATTAGACTTGTTTGAATCAAATGAGTGAAATAAAGTAATTAGAAGTATAAAATATATGCATAAGAAAATTAAACTGATTGAAGTGAAATCCGAATTAGGCGCTGGTACTCGAGGTGCTAGTCTTGGACCTGATGCTATTAAAGTAGCCGCTCTTGACTACGGATCAAATCTTTTTTATAAGATACCTTCGATAGATATTCCCAATGAAAATTTCCGACTCTTTGAACCTCAGGGATCTCCGTATGCAAAGCGCATAAAAGGAATTGTGAATATTTATGAGAAGTTGAGCAAAACAGTGGCCGATGTACTAAAAGCAAAGGAGTTCCCAATCGTATTAGCCGGTGATCATAGCACCGCCGGTGGTACCATGGCCGGGATCAAAATGGCGAACCCGAAGGCTCGCTTAGGTGTGATCTGGATCGATGCACATGCCGATTTACATTCACCATTTACTTCTCCAACTGGTAATGTTCATGGAATGCCGTTGGCTGCCACTTTAGGTGAAGACAATGCTGCAAACAAAATGAATAAGCCCGATAAAGAGACGATAGATCTGTGGAATAAACTTAAAAAAGTGGGAGGAATGACTCCAAAGATCAATTATTCTGACCTTGTGTTCATCTCGGTTAGAGATCTGGAGCCTGAAGAGAGTTTCCTAATTAAGAAGCATAAAATCAAAATATTCACAACAAGTGACGTAAAAAGACATGGCGTGGAGAAGATTGCTCGTGATGCCTTAGCTTATTTGAATAATTGCCAGAGTATTTATGTTTCTTTTGATGTAGATAGCATGGATTCGTCTATCTCCAAAGGTACTGGAACACCAGTACGCAATGGAATTACCGAGAAAGAAGCAGGTTCGCTTTGTGTTCGACTCATCCAAAATGAAAAGGTTTGTTGTTTCGAAATCGCAGAAGTAAATCCTACGTTAGATAAAGAAAATTTAATGGCAGAGAATACTTTTGAAATTCTACAAAGAGTTGTTGCTCAAATCGCATAATCCTCTTCCTTATAGTAATAAACAGAGCCTTGTCGAATAGACGAGGCTTTTTTTTGTGTGTGTCAGGCATGTTCTTTACCTGTAGGGTGAAAGTCCCGAACGAGAGTTGCAGTACTTATCGTTAGTCAATAGCAAGGTGTTCATTGCGAGATGAAATCTGAAGGAAGCTGGCGACAAATATTCGAGCCCACGAATAGAAACTTCATACGAGGCATGTTACAGGACGATGTTGCACAAGAAACAAAAGTCCAATACTGTACGGATTATAACAACGTAAAATGAAGGGGCTACATGAATAGAAGTGAAAGAACTTACCCTGAGAGATCTGTATATTTAAGTTGTCGGAGGTATGAGCGAATGCCAAGAAACAAACAATACTGAGAGCCTTAAAACAATTAGTATCGGAATAAACAGAAGTCAGCCGAAGCCATAGTATTAGTTAATGTCAAACTAAGAAGGGCTGAATGTTAGAAGGCAATCGAACTAAGGCGTTTTCTGCGAGACGCAAAGCACAGAAAAAAAAAAAGTGTAACAACCTATGTATTTGAAAATAGAGCAGTACTTGAAAATAAAAGATACAAGGAGTGCAGTTAAGCAGAGCAACAAGCTAAGGAGAGCGCAAAAGAAAAGACAAAGACAAGAGATAGGATGATAGAGGCAATCTTAGACATTAGAAATATTGACTACGCACTTAAACAAGTGTGTAGCAATAAAGGAGCTAGTGGAGTGGATGGAATGCAGACCGATGAACTTCGCGACTTCATGTCCACACACTGGTCAACCTTCAAAGAAGAATTGCTTTCAGGAACATATCAACCAAGTGCAGTGAGAAAAGTGGAGATACCCAAACCACAAGGTGGAACAAGAATGCTTGGGATACCAACAGTAAAAGACCGACTCATCCAACAAGGAATATCACAATGGATGGGCGGGATATGGAAACCCAACTTTCACGAAAACAGCTACGGCTTTCGTCCAAACAAGAGTGCACATCAAGCCGTCCTACAAGCGCAAAAATATCTGAACACAGGTTACACTTACGTTGTAGAAATAGACTTAGCAAAATTCTTTGACGTAGTAAATCACGACAAACTAATGAGCCTACTAAGCAGGAAAATTACTGACAAGCGCACATTGAAGCTAATCGGAAAATACTTGCGAAGTGGAATTATGGTGGATGGCGTAATTAGTCAACGGCTGGCAGGAACACCACAAGGTAGCCCTCTCAGTCCACTACTATCCAACATTATCCTACATGAATTAGATGTGAACTTACTAAAAGAGGATTAAGATTTGTTCGTTATGCGGATGATTGTAGCATTTATGTGAAGAGCTCAAAAGCAGCAAGCCGAGTAATGTCGAGCATCACAAAGTACATTGAAGAAGACTTGATACTACAAGTAAATCATGAGAAGAGTAAAATCAGTGGACCCGTAAAAAAGCACCCTGCTCGGGTTCTCTTTCTACAAAACCAAGAAAGCATGGCGAATTAGAATAGCTGAGAAACCACTTGAGAAGATCAAAGGACTATCGGAAAAAGGCTATCCCCGAAACACAGCACAACAGGTTGAAACAAAGATGAGGGAACTTTCGGAAGTAATTACTGGGGGTTCAATACTTCAAATAGCAGACCTGAAAGCTGGTGTATGAAACTAGATGAACTATTGCGCAGTAGAGTTCGAAAACTATTTTGGCAAAAAATGGCAAAGACGAAAACTAGACTGCGAAATCTTATCAAACTTGATATCCCCAAATGGAGAGCTTACCAATGGGAAACACAAGTAAGGGCGCATGCAGAACAGCACATAGTCCAATCATGACAAAGTCTTAATAACGCAGTACTTCACAAGAAAGGATTACCAAGCTCACCAAACGTACCGCAACAACCTCGAAGGCCAACTTAAATTATTCTAACAAACCGCCGTATACCAGACCGGTACGTACGGTGGTGTGAGAGGACAGTAAGATAAACTAACCGATAGATTATTTTATCTTTACTTCCTACTCGATTATTCACTAAAAGCAGACAAATTATGCTTAGTTGCTGAAAAGCTATGATACCATTTCGCAATGAATTTGCTGGACCTGCATAGGGAATCTGTTAATTTGAAGTTGTTTAATTAACTTGATTTTGAAATACTATAAAATACACTAAATAATCAAATATTTAGCTCTCGTTTTCAGGAAATAGCAATATTTTGTCTGGGTTCGAAGGAAACTGAAATTCAACTTTAAATTAATGTTAAGTTTAAGAATTAATGTTAACGCCATCCTTTCTTGAACTAAATTTGAATTCAACCAAATATCTGACCAATGAAATACCTGGAAAAGAGTTGGGCCGCTGCAGGTTCAGGACAAAAGAAATTTTTAGCTTCTATTTTAACCTATGGTTTATCAAAAAAATTAAAAAGGAAGGACTTTGAGGCTGTCAATGAATCTTACATCGACCTTAAAGATTCTAATAGTGAACAACCGGATGTGGTTGTATATGATTTGAATAATAATTTCACACCCGCAATCGCTATAGAATGTGTAACAGGGGAGGATCTTCCTTCAACCATCCGCTCCATGGAAATTTTAAGCGGATTGTATCATATTTCAGAGTCATTTGTACTCGATATAGAACAATTTAAGTGGTACCGTATCAGTAATAATAAAGTAGAATCAAATTCATATTCAAGATTTTTTTCACTGGATTTAAAAGAAGTTCTTGATACTTTGATTCAGAGAAACAATCGAGTTTCTGCTTCAATCTAATTTTTTTTTCGGTACTCCTAAGCCGTTAGTTTCGGGTGAATTTTGATTGAAAATAAGTATATAATCTAGTCAGCTAACTGGTAACTTTTAGCAATTCTATTCGTAGAACTTTAGCTTAAACGGATTATTATGGAGCAAAAGGCAACTAACGACCGAATTTATTTTGGTGGCTTGAATGGATTAAGATTTTTTGCTGCTACAGCAGTAATTTTCCATCATGTGGAGCAGTATAAACTCTGGGCTCAACGGGATGGTGCATCGTATTCAAGTGTGTTTGGTGGAAATTCTGTGTTGAGCATCTTTTTTGAGGCGCTCGGTCATAAAGCGGTTTCTTTGTTTTTTGTTTTGAGCGGATTTTTGATCACGTATCTCTTGTTAGCTGAAGTTAGGAAAACGAATACCGTAAGTTTAAAGAAATTTTACATGCGTCGAATCCTACGAATATGGCCAGTGTATTATGCAGTTATCCTTTTGGCTTTTACAATTGTCCCCCGTTTTTTTGATATCGGGCATTATGGTCAAGATATGTTGGCAAATAATGTCTGGATATGGTTTGGTTTATGTTTTATGATGTTACCCAACTTAGTTCGTTATAACTCTGTGGAGTTAGTTGGAGGAAATCAGACTTGGAGTGTTGGTGTCGAAGAGCAGTTTTACATTCTATGGCCCTGGCTGGTTCGCTCATTTCATAAAAATTTAGTGCGCATGCTTATCATGTTAATAATTGTTAAATTATCGCTTGGCATCATTTCGCGTCTGATAGCAAATTATACAGGAGCTGGAACCATTCATACAATCGCGAATAAATTTCATCTCTACTGGGGATTGTTTAAAATTGAGCAGATGGCAATCGGAGCATTGGGTGCTTGGTGCTTGTTTAAGAATAAAGAGAAGGTGTTGAATTTCTTATACAATCCTTTCTTGGTTTGGGGATCAGCTATCACTTGTTTAGGCTTCTTTTTTGTTGAATATTCCTTCGTAGGAGATACCTTACTAGAAGCATTTGTATTTCTCGTGATTATCATTAATGTGTCGACCAATCCAGCATGTATGTTGAAATTTGCAAGTCCGAAATTTAATACGCTTGGAAATATCTCGTATGGAATTTATATGTATCATACTTTGGTGATTGCCGTATTATTGAGTTCCTTGCAACGTATAGGTTTAGATCAAAATGCTGTTCTTTTTAATTCAATTTTATATGTTGGATCTGTCTTCGGTACTTTTGGTCTTGCCTATTTGTCCTATAATTATTTTGAAAGCTGGTTCTTGAATCTGAAAGAAAAATTCATGGTGGTGAAGAGTTCAAGTAAAGCAGAAGTAATAGTGAAGGAAGTAGTAAAGGATTCTCAGGGGGAGTTGAAAAGTACTTTTGAAAAACCTGTTTCTGTATAAAATGCTATCCTAACCAATTCAATTAATTATTGATTTGGTCATCTGATTAATTATTATGGTAATCCTGATTTACCTCTGGTGTTCAAGTTGATATCGTATAAAAGCTTGACAGTTTCCAGAGTTGCGTATAGGGTGTTGATGTCATTAACATATCCAAATTGGATATGGATAGCACCCATCTTAAAAGATCACTTTCTATTGAATTTTGGTTCAGAAAAATCTGTTGTTTGAACCTCAGCGATACATTTCTGCGTGGGTCGATAGTTTTTTTTATTGTTGCCTGCTTAAAAATGGAATCGGAAATTTTCAAAGCCAAGGAATTCTCGTTGGTTTAAACAGTTGTTCATAGCATGGGTAGATGGGCAATTGTGGGGCATTGGAAAGCCTATTCGCTATTGAATTCCGAAGAAGGAAGGAGGTTTGCATTGTGTCCGTCTCATCCAAAATGAGTAGATCTATTATTGCAAGATCTCGACGTTAAATCCCACTTTAGACTTGGCAAATTTAATAGCAGAGATTAATAAAATTATAATGAAAGAAGCTCCTCAAATCGCATAAATCTCATAATTATAGCAATACACAGTGCCTTGTCAATAAGACTATGCTTTTTTTTGTATTTTAGATTATCTGCATCCAATAACCCATTAAATTTGCGATATGTTATTCGAGAGAGAATTACGCAATGCTGTTAAAAATGCATTGATGCAATTGTATAAGGTGGATATTTCATCCGATGAGATTTCAATTCAACCTACTCGTACAGATTTTGTAGGAGATTTGACCGTCGTTGTTTTTAATCTAAGCAAATTAGCTGGTAAAAATCCTGAAACTCTCGGAAACGAATTGGGTGCATGGCTCGTGAGTAACGAAAGGGAGGTGGAAATTTTTAATGTGGTAAAAGGCTTTTTAAATATTGTTATTCAGAAAGAAGCATGGAACCGAATTTTTTCAGAAGCATGTGTTGATGAAGACTACTGGGTGCGGAAGCCCGATCCAATGATGAGAAATCATCCCGTTTTGGTAGAGTATAGCTCCCCCAATACGAATAAACCATTGCATCTTGGACATATTCGAAATAATTTGTTAGGTTATAGCGTCGCGAATCTACTAGAAGCTAGTGGTAACAAGGTGCAGAAAGTAAATTTGATTAACGATCGTGGCATTCATATTTGTAAGTCGATGCTGGCTTGGATGAAGCAAGGGAATGGTGAAACACCAGAGAGTTCCGGAATGAAAGGCGATCATTTGGTTGGTAAATATTATGTTGCTTTTGATGGGCTTTTTAAAGCCGAAATTGAAACATTAGTGAATAATGGACTAACTGAAGAAGAAGCAAAGAAGAAAGCACCTGTGATGTTGGAAGCGCAAGAAATGCTTCGGAAGTGGGAGGCAGGTGAAGAAGAAACTGTTGCTCTGTGGAAGAAGATGAATGCGTGGGTGTATGATGGATTCGATAAAAGTTATAAAATGCTCGGTGTCGATTTTGATAAGTTTTATTATGAATCGGAGATGTATTTGCTGGGTAAGGAAATTGTACAACTTGGGTTAGATCGTGGAATTTTTTATAAGAAGGAAGATGGTTCGGTGTGGGTGGATTTGACAGAAGATGGTCTCGATCATAAATTGTTGTTGCGTAGCGATGGAACCAGTGTGTACATTACACAAGATTTAGGCACTGCAAAGAAGAGATTTGATGATCAAAAATTTTCGCGCTTGATTTATGTTGTCGGTAATGAACAGGATTACCATTTCAAAGTGTTGAAATTGATCTTAAAAAAAATGTCATTCGATTGGGCTGATAGCCTATATCATCTTTCGTATAACATGGTTGATCTTCCGTCAGGAAAAATGAAATCGCGTGAAGGAACTGTGGTGGATGCGGATGAGTTGATGGAGAGTATGATTCAGGAAGCTACACGCATCACTAAGGAGTTGGGTAAAGTAGATGATTTTACAGAGCAAGAAGCAAATGAGTTGTACGAGATGATTGGCATGGGTGCTTTAAAATATTTTATTCTTAAAGTAGATCCCGAAAAGCGAATGTTGTTTAATCCAGAAGAGTCCATCGACTTCAACGGAAATACCGGTCCGTTCATTCAATACACTTATGCTCGAATTCGATCTGTGATTCGTAAAGCAAATAAAACTGCTTCTATTAAATTAGATGAGTCATATTCATCTGCCGATTATGTTGGAATGAACGAGAAAGAAAAGGAATTAGTTAAGCAAATGCTTAAATTCCCTTTTGTGCTTGGGGAAGCAGCAGATCGATATAGTCCGGCCGTCATGGCTAATTATGTTTACGAATTGGCTAAAACTTTTAATCAGTTCTACCATGAATATCCCATCGTAGATGAAGCAGCTATTCCTACCTCTAAATTTCGACTTCAACTTTGTGATCAAACATCAAAAACCATCAAAAGAACAATGTCTATTTTGGGTATAGGCGTCCCAGATAGAATGTAAAGTATGAGAAATAAAATTAGAATAGGAATTGTTGTTAGCGTTGTCGTAGTGGTGAATGCTTTGTTAATTTATAACGTATCAGGAGTTAGTTCTGGACATACAGAAGAAGTAAAATTACCAAAGCTTGTCATAGAAACAGGTGATTTAGTGTTTCGAAATGGGCACGGACTCATCAGCAGAATGTTTCAAAATTGTTCGTTGAAGGAAAAAAAGTATGGTCATTCTGGAATTGTAATTCTCCGTGATAATATTCCCTATGTAGCACATGTGCAACAAGATCGACCTGGACCTTCTCTCATAGTAGAACCCTTAAGTCAATTCTGGAATAAATCAATTTGTAACGAAGGAGCTGTTTATCGATTGGACTTAAATAATTCACAAATGGAAAATTTCAAAAAAGTTCTTCACACCAATCTTAGAAAGAAAATAATATTCGATGCTAAATTTGATATGAACGAACATAGTTCTGTTTATTGTAGTGAATGGATTCATGATTTGGTTATAGAAACAACAGGTGATTCATCTTATTTCCCAATTTCTGTGGCAGGAAATTTCAAGTACATTGCACTTGACAATTTGTACCTAAATCAACATGCTCAATTGATTTATAACTATAGCAAAAAATGAAAAATCTAATATATTTTCTAACTGTTCTATTCATTTTCACCCTAACATCCTGCAAAAAGGATCAAGGTCCGATACCTGTCGCCGAGCAATTTTTAATAGCGGTTCAAGAGCATGATTATGAAAAAGCAGCTGAGTTTGGCACCAAGGAAACTATTAAATTATTAAAGCAATTTGAAAAAATTGAAGAGTTGAATGGAAATGATTTGAATGAAAAATTAAACAAAATCACTATTCTTTCAGAAGATATTCAAGGAAAGAAAGCCATGGTTTATTTTAAAGAGGAAGGAAATGAAAATGAGCAGAAAATAACGCTCGTTAAAGTAGAAGAGGATGGTGAATATGTATGGAAAGTAGCCATGAAGAAGGAAGAAATTAACGTTATTGACGATCAAGAATAACCAATATTAATTTAAAATTGTAAAAATTGTAAATAGTAATTCGTACCTTTATAGTATGTTAATTTCATTTGAAACACTACCAAAAGAAGCGAGAATCTGGATTTTTCCAAGTTCTCGATTGCTAAACACTGACGAAGTTGAAAAGATAGCAAATCGTTGTTCTTCTTTTTTGCAGTCGTGGACTGCTCATAAAATGGATTTAGATGCGGCCTTTAAAATCATTGATCAAGCCTTTTTAGTCATTAGCGTTGATGAGAAAAATACGGGAGCGAGTGGTTGCTCTATCGACAAGTTACATCAGTTTGTTAAAGAACTAGGAACAGAGTTGTCCTTGAGCTTTTTAGAAAGACTCAATGTAACTTTCTTACAAGAGAATGGCGAAACCAAAATTTTGCCATTGAAGGAAATTGAACAAAAAATCCAACGAGAGGAAATGAATGCAGATACAAAAGTGTATGACATCACTTTGTTAAGTGTGGATGAGCTGAACTTTAAATTTAAAGTGCCCTTGAGTACCACTTGGTTGAATAGATATCTAATGAATTAAATATGTTTCCCTTCTCTAAAATATCTGATTCTCCTTGGATTAAAATAGGGATCAAGTTAATTATTTTGGGGTTATTGTTTTATGGGATCTGGAAAGGTTTTCAAGCGTATTTAGCATGGCATTTTGAACACCCGATTCATTAATTAAGAATTAAGAATTCAGAATTGCTAGCGCTTTCCTTTAACTCGTAAAAGTTAGTATTTAGATTAGTTCAAAATCCTTAAACATAAATTGCATATTCATTTAAATTTCTGAATTTGTCTACAGCAAGCAGGATCTTAATTCTTAATTCTTAATTCTGAATTCTGAATTCTTAATTAGTTTTCTTCCTCACCCTCATATTCAGTAATTCAACAAGAAGTGAAAAAGCCATTGCAAAATAAACATAGCCCTTTGGTACTTCTATATGGAACGCTTCAACCGTTAGCATAAATCCTATCATCAAAAGAAAAGAAAGCGCTAACATTTTAATGGTTGGATGATTATTGACAAAATCGGATACGGTTTTCGCTGCTGCCAACATCACCAACATGGAAACAATTACAGCAATGATCATTATACTCACATGGTCTACTAATCCAACGGCAGTAAGAATAGAGTCAAAAGAGAAGATAATATCTAATCCGATAATTTGAAGTACCGCAGCATTCAAAGTGAGTTTTTTCATACTCAATTTGGTGTGATCCTCTTCATCCGTGACTTTTCCATGAATTTCAGTGGTGCTTTTAGCCATGAGAAATAATCCGCCAATGAGTAAAACAATATCGCGTCCGCTAAATCCATGATCCAAAATAGTAAAGAAAGGCTCTTTTAGTCCTACAATCCATGATATGCTGAAAAGCAATAAAATTCGAATTCCCAGGGCTAAAATTAAACCAACCCGTCGAGCTTTTTCTTGCTGATTCTTTGGAAGCTTTCCAGCCAAAATAGAAATAAAAATGATATTATCAATCCCTAATACAATTTCCATAACGATCAGTGTAAAAAGTCCGATAAGTCCGTCAACACTAAAGATAAGAGCTAATTCGTCTTGCATATTTCAATTTTTATGGTTGGCAAAGATAGATAATTCTGTTTATGTGCCCATTAGGTAAGTCTACCATTTGAATAGGTGGCTTTGAAAAGGTAGAGTATAATAAGCTTTCAACGCTGCATAAATTGAAAAGGTCGGAGTGGCCCAGATTGGCTTCGCCGATCTGGAGTGGGGGGTGACCTAATGAAAACAAAAAGAGGAATTGCATTCCTTTTTTTCAATTTATATCCGCTTTTGAAAGCAAGCTTTCAACGCTGCATAAATTTACTGAGTGGCCCAGATTGGCTCCGCCGATCTGGAGTGGGGTGACCTAATGAAAACAAAAAGAGGAATTGCATTCCTTTTTTCAATATATATCCGCTTTTGAAAGCAAGCTTTCAACGCTGCATAAATTTACTGAGTGGCCCAGATTGGCTCCGCCGATCTGGAGTGGGGGGTGACCTAATGAAAACAAAAAGAGGAATTGCATTCCTTTTTTTCAATATATATCCGCTTTTGAAAGCAAGCTTTCAACGCTGCATAAATTGAAAAAAGGATCGGCAAGCCGATCCCTTTTTGTTTTTTATTAGTCGGAGTGGCCAGATTTGAACTGACGACCTCCAGCACCCCATGCTGGCGCGATACCGGGCTACGCTACACCCCGAAAAATCTTGGGCAAAAATACTAAACTTAAGGTTTTGGGACAAATTTTTTAATTTTCGGTTCAGACTGAAATTAAAACATTTTAGACACTGAAACGTTGTCGTTCATCAGAGTATTCCTATGAACCCATCTAATCTGCTTACTTTTGCAACCTTATGAAATATTATCTACTCATAGCCATTGGGCTATTTCTATTTTCCACTTCCGTTTCTGCACAGGAAAATCAAAAGAAAGTCACTGTTTCTGGATATATAAAGGATTCCACTTCTGGAGAAGCATTGATTGGTGCAGCTATTTATATAAAGGAATTGCAAAAAGGTACTAACGCTAACGCCTATGGCTTTTTTTCATTAACCATTAATCCAGGAAAGTATTCTTTAATTATTAATTATATTGGTTATAAAGAGCAAATTTTGGAAGTCGACTTGTCATCTGATAAAAGGTTGGATGTGGATCTTTTACCCAACGGAATAGAAAAGAAGGAAGTAGTAATCATCGCCGAAAGAAAGGATAAGAATGTTCAAAGTACCGATATGGGTAGAGTAGAGTTGGAAGTAGATAAAATTAAAAGTTTACCCGCCTTGCTTGGTGAAGTAGATATTTTGAAAACACTTCAACTGCTTCCAGGTGTGCAAAATGCAGGCGAAGGAAACTCTGGCTTTTATGTACGTGGTGGCGGTCCCGATCAGAATTTGATTTTGCTGGATGAAGGTGTTGTGTACAATGCTTCTCATCTTTTTGGATTTTTCTCGGTGTTTAATCCAGATGCTGTAAAAAATGTAACTCTTATTAAAGGAGGAATGCCTGCTCAATATGGTGGAAGATTGGCTTCTGTAGTCGATATTTCGATGAAGGATGGAAATCAAAAGAAATTTAAAGCATCTGGCGGATTGGGTTATATCGCTTCACGATTGACGTTAGAAGGTCCGATAGTAAAAGATAAAAGTTCATTTATGATTAGTGGAAGAAGAACATTTATCGATTTATTTTTAAGAGAACCGTTTATAAAATCGGATTCTAGAATTGCAGGTAACTCCTATTATTTTTATGATCTAAACGCAAAAGTAAATTATACTTTATCTCCAAAGGATCGTTTGTTTTTAAGTGGATATTTTGGTCGTGATGTGTTTAATTTTAAGAGTGCCGACACTGGTTTTAAAGTGCGAATTCCCTGGGGAAATGCAACAACTTCATTGCGATGGAATCATCTGTTCAATGATCAATTGTTTATGAACACATCACTCATCTTTAACGATTATAAATTTGAATTTGGTGCCTCACAACAGGAATTTGATTTTAGAATTTTTTCTGGCGTTCGGGACTATAATGCAAAAATTGATTTGAATTGGTTTCCGAATATTTTGCATAATATTAAGTTTGGTGGAAATTATATTTATCATCGTTTTACACCTACCAATGCTTATGCAAGGTCTGGAGATGTTGTTTTTGACTTAGGCGAAGTGACTCGATTTTATGCTCACGATGCTGCCTTGTATGTAAATGATGAATGGGATGTAACAGAAAAATTTAAAGTGAATGCAGGTGTACGCGGTTCCTATTTTGCGCATGTTGGACCTTTCTCACGCTATGTGGAAGACCCTTCTTTCCCCGGTAAATTTTTGGATACTATTGATTATGCTCAAGGAAAAAAAGTTGCGGATTATCTAAACGCAGAACCTCGATTTAGTATGAGGTATGAGTTGAATAAGTCTTCGTCTGTAAAAGCATCTTTCACACAAAATTATCAGTATATCCATATTGCTTCATTTGGTTCTGTAAGCCTTCCAACCGATGTGTGGGTGCCTTGTACCGATAAAGTAAAACCTCAGTTCGGCACACAATATTCGTTAGGGTATTTTAAAAATCTAAAGGATAATATGTACGAAACTTCGGTGGAAGTGTACTACAAGGAAATGAAGAATCAAATTGATTACGAAGAGGGTGCTACACCAGATGGAGATGTTCGAAATAATCCTGATAATAATTTTGTTTTCGGAAAGGGATGGAGTTATGGCGCCGAATTTTTTGTGAAGAAGTCGACAGGTAAATTGAATGGTTGGATTGGATATACGCTATCGTACACCAAAAGAAAATTTCCCGACCTAAATCAAGGCCGAGAGTTTTCTGCTAAATACGATCGTCGTCACGATGCATCTTTAGTGGTAGTTTATGATCATAGTAAGAAATGGACCTTCGGTTTAACTTGGGTATATGCTACTGGTGATGCCTTAACGCTTCCTGCCGAAAGGTATTTCATGTCGGCTGGACCACCCGTTAACATAGATCAAAATGGTCAAGTAGGTGTAAATAATAATTTTTACATCTTAAGCGGATTCGATAAGCGAAATGATTACAGACAGAAAGCATTTCATCGATTGGATATTTCAGCAACATTGCGCAGCCAAAAACAGCGGAATTACGAGACGGAATGGGTTTTTGCTGTTTATAATTTCTATGGTCGACAAAATCCTTATTTCATTTATTTCGATGTGCAAGGAAATAGTCAAGATGGAAATCAAAAAGTACAAGCTAAACAGGTATCACTCTTCAGTGTGATTCCATCGGTTACTTACAATTTTAAATTTTAAAGATGAAAAAGTATTTTATATTACTAGTAGCAAGTGTCTCCATGATGAGTTCATGCGAGAAAAATATTGAGTTGGATTTACCACCCATCGACCAAAAAGTGGTGGTGGAAGGATATGTTGAAAATGGCTTGCCTCCCTATGTAATCTTAAGTAAAACCGAACCTTATTTTGATCCCATCGGACAAAACACCATTAATAATTTGCCAGTGCGTGGCGCTTTAGTTTACATCAGCAATGGAATTGACACCGTTCAATTAACTGAGTTAGATACTTCCATTAATGGAGTTTCTTTAGGTGGATTTTATGTTGCGCTCGACTCTATCACTTTTCTTCCAACTATGATTGGTACCCCAGGAACTACTTATTCGTTGAATATTATCACGGCAGCGGGAGAGCAATTAAGTTCTACTGCTAAATTACCAATGCCCATTCCTCTCGATAGTACATGGTTTAAAGTACAGGAAGATTTGGATAGCCTTGGATGGGCTTGGGCACGTTTATCGGATCCTGATACGTTAGGAAATGCTTACCGATGGTTTGCAAAGCGATTAAACAAAGATGATTTTTTCATAGCTCCCATTGGTTCAATTTTCGAAGATCGATTTATAAATGGAAGATCCTTTAACTTTCCCTATAATCGTGGAACTATCCAAAACTCAGAAGCGGAAGAGGATAATAACGAGGAAGCAGATTATTATAAGAAGGGTGATACCATTGTTGTGAAATTTTGTACTATCGATTTTGCAACCTATGAATTTTGGCGTGATGCAGAAAATCAAGTGTCTAGTAATGGAAGTCCGTTTGCAGTTCCTTCGAATGTAAAATCAAACATAACAGGAGGAAGGGGTTTGTTTGCTACCTACACCGCAAGCTTTGATACGATTATAGCAAACTGATTTTTTAAAAAAAATCTTAGCTTTTTATTGAATAATTGTTGGTGGTTCTTCAATAAAAAATGGAGCTTTGGGGGTCTCAGTACTTTTAAATAGTTGAAGATGATAGACTTGCATTTTTTTGTTAGAGTTAGTTTAGTTAATATATTTCTTAGTTTTGGAGGCTCCATCAGAGAGAAATCAACACACACAAAACTCTTATCAAATTATTATGTTTAAAAAAGCGATTAGTTATTTACTCATTGTATCGATCATTATTATGTCGAACGGATGTGCATCAATTTTAAATGGTAAGTACCAAAAAGTAGATGTATTCACAGGTTCAAGTGAATCATCGGTTTATGTTAATGATGTAAAACAAGGAACAGGAACAGCAGTACGCTCCAAAATGCAAAGGGATTTCTATCCTAAACAGATAAAAGTAGAAAGACCTGGGTACAAACCAGTCTATGCTGTACATCGTCAAAGTAAAAAATCATGGTTGTACATTATGTCATGGATTCCATTTGTGGTGGTATATTTTATGCCTCCTTTGTTAGACCGTGGTCCAAAGGCTTTTGACTATAGTAAATCGATGAGCCTTCAGGTTGATCGTAAAGTGAACAGTAAGGATTCCACACAAAAATACATGGTTTTAAAAAATGTAAAATTTGATGTTAAAAAAGAAGATTTTACGATTGAAAAAATTGACTATAAACGTTTCAAGAAAGGTAAGAACAGTAAAAAAGGTGATCAAGAAAAATACGACGAGGATATTGCTGTAGATAATTCGATCTTTTCTAATGCACTTAATGCTGCTTTGTATGATGCAGGATACATTGACACATCTGGCGTAATGTTGAAAAGTAAAATGAATAATACGTATGTGAATGCAAGTGTGAGTAAAATGAAATTTACTCAGGTTGTTTCTTATAAAGGGTCATATAATCGTAGTTTGATTTGTTTAGCTACTATTGATTGGGAATTTTTAGACAAGTATGACCAAGTAAAATTCAAGAAAACAAGTACCGCTAAATCTGGTGAATTTTGTACATATTCTTCGGGATCAAAATCATCCGATCAACAGTTAAACGTAATTCAATCTGCTGTGCAGGATGCCATCTCCAATTCATTTTATGATGTTTTGGCGGATCCTAAAGCTAAGGAATTTTTAAAATCGTCTGATGTAAACCCAACCATTGCACTAGAAACGTTGACTATTTCAAGGGGAAAACTGGTGACCGATATGAAAAGTGGTGTTGAGGCTACTACCGTTATTCTAACAAACAAAGGTCACGGAAGTGGTTGTGTAGTAGGAACGGATGGATACATTGTCACTAGTTTTCACGTAGTAGCAGGCGTTGATAGTACTTTAAAAGTAGCCTTTAAAGATGGTGATACAGCTGTAGCAGTGATTGTACGTTCAAGCGAATTGGCTGATTTAGCATTGTTGAAGGTTAAGAAAACTTGTAAGTATGCATTTAACGTTACGTTGACTCCTGACTTTGAAGTAGCAGATGAAGTTTTTGCAATCGGAACTCCTGCCTCAGTAGAATTAGGACAAACCGTTAGTAAAGGAATTATTTCCGCAACCCGAAAGGAAGTAGGAGGAGTAGAATTAATTCAAATCGATGTGAGCGTAAATCCAGGTAATAGTGGGGGCTCGTTGTTAAAAGAGATGGTACTTTCATTGGAGTAGTAAATGCAAAAATTTCTGGAAAAGGGTTGGAAGGTCTTGGATTCTGTACACCTGCAGCTCAAATTATAAAGGAATTGAAAATAAATTTTAAATAAATACTACTTAAAATTAATAAGGGAAACGCAGGTCTTATGGTCTGCGTTTTTTTATTTTATATTCGCAATATCACAATTTATTTTTTTGATTGATTGTAAAACTTTATGGTTGCTTTGCTACTTATATCAATTAGCAAGGAAACAGCCTTTCGCCCCGCGCCTTCGAGAAATTTTGCAACCCGATGCTAAAGGGAATTGCGCATAGAAAATCATTTTGTATTTTTTTGTGTTCTCTGTGAAAAACTCTATGTAAACGTCAAATGATTATAATCTAAATTGAATAATATTTTTGTTTGTATTGTTCAGGTTACAAAGATTCAACAAGTTTTTAAATTGAATTTTATATACTTGTAATGTGAAACGTATACAAAACATCATTGATCAAGGTGAGGGCGATATGCTCGATTTCAAGAAGGAGATCAGTAATTCCCATCGCATTGCAAAAACAATGGTTTCCTTTGCAAATCATCATGGAGGAACATTGTTAGTGGGTGTACGTGATGATGGTTCTATCAGTGGAGTGAAGGCGGAGGAAGAAAAATTTATGCTCGAGAAAGCGGCTTCCACTTTATGTCAACCAAGTATTGATCTACATATTAACGAATGGAATTTGAAAGGTAAAGTAGTTTTGGAAGTACTCGTTCCCGAAGGTAAAAACAAACCCTACTATGCCATTGATGAGGAAGGAAAGAAATGGGTGTATGTTCGCCAACAAGATCAATCAATGTTAGCCAGTAAAGTTGTGGTAGAAGTCTTAAAACGTAAAAGTTCGTCTACACATACCGTTGTGGAATTTACGAGCAAGGAGAAAGCATTATTGGATTATCTAAAAGAGAATCCTCGTATCACATTAAAAGAGTATTGCAAACTAGTCAATATTTCAAGGTGGCGAGCACAAAGAATTGTTGTCAACCTAATTTCAGTGGGAGTGATTCGCGTTTTTGATAATGAAAAGCCAGAGTATTATACCTTGGGTTGATGGTTGAATAGTTTTCTTAACTAATTTTTATTTGTGATGAACTTGAAATAATTTACTTACTTCTGAATTCTCGAAACGTAGTCGACAAAAGTAATTCCCACTCTCAAGTTTCTCCAATTTTTCTTGAATACGGTAATCACCAGCTGGCAAATTTTGATCCAACAACGTATGAATAACACGTCCTTGAAGATCGATTATTTCCAATTTTGCTTGACCCGATTTGTTTAAATGAAAAGGAAATGTAATTTGATCTTTAGCTGGATTGGGAAATAAATTTCCAATACTCACTACTTGGTTTTCTGAAAGGCTAGAAGCCATATCAAATGATACATCATCGATTATAAAATAAGAACCAACTGCTGGATCTATTCCATTGGAATTGCCGATGGAAAAAGTGATAACAGCATTGGTGGGATTTGAACCTGAATAAATGATTGGAGCTTGTGCCAATGTCCAAGAATTCGAAACTTGATTTATACTAAATGTACTATAGGCTATTCCATTCCCATTAATATCTTGAATTACAACAAAAGCTTCAAGTTGATCCCCAACCCCACCTGAAACAAACTTAAAATAAAATTTCAACAAGTTGTATGCTGAAGATATTTGGAATCCACTTTGGACCCCTCCTGGAGCACTAAACAAAACGGGTGATATATTATTCCCTAAATAACTTACCACTTCCCCTTTTACTGATGAATTTCCTAAGTGTGCATTGGCTGATTGAGTAATTGGGACATATAACCCAGTAAAATTATTGCTCAGCCAATTGGATGCATTTCCACCACTCCACATTTCAAAACCTGGATTGGGAACTGGATTTTGTGCAACACTACTTGCACAAATAAAGAGCGACACAATGATGAAGTAGAGTTTCGATTTCATGACTTATGGTATTGGTTTTTTCAAAAGTAAGTAACCAATTATTTATTGTCAAGGATTATTTATTTGTGATTAAACGCCCATCAAAATAAAGAACCAAAACGCATAAACTATTTCCTTAATTGACTGTATTATAATAACATAAGTTGTTGGGTTTTACTATGAGAAACTGACTATGAAAAAGTAATTCGTCTCATAATTATAAAAAGAATGGATTTTATAATGAATGTGGGAACCTTATTTACGAATTGGAAATTAATGCCGATAGAACTGATTATAGTCATTTTTATAAGTAAAAATAATATACATCTTTATCCATTATATTTAAAAAATGACAACAAACGCTACACTTTATTGGAACAAGGTTTTGAAATTGCACAGAGAGGGATATCCTGTCGCAACCATTCAAAATATATTGAAAAACGAAGGTCTTGATGAAGTTATCATTGCAGAATCGCTTTGCAAATTAAAATTGATCCTATACAAAAAGAGAAAAAATAGAGCTGTAATTATTATGGTATCTGGAGCGTTTATTATGCTATTTGGATTTATTATAACAGTAGTTTTGTTTCATTACAATCATAATTTCGATTTGTTTTTGTATGGCTTCACCGTGATCGGCTTGCTTGTGTTGAGTTATGGAGTGTATGAGATGCTTTGAGGAGTTGTTAGATTTTGGATTTTTTTAAGTGAATATTATTTTCTTCAATAAGTATTATAAAATTGTTGTAAAGTCAATAAGGCAGAGGAAAAATCAGTGGAAATCCGTTTAATCCGTGTCATCCGTGCCTGCCTGCTGAAGCTTCAGCGCCGGCCGGTTCTATTTTTAAAAACTAAATTCGATACTAAATCTATTCAACAACCAATTTACTTCTTCCCACAAGCCCATCTGCAAAGGCCTCTATAACATAAACACCAGCAGCTAATTTGCGAATGTCAATAGTAGTACTCGTTTCGATTTGTACTAACTCTCCCAACAATGAATAAATTTTGGTAGTGATGTTAGAAGTATTGATATGTAGAGGAAACTCCATCTTAAAATATTGATTCGTCGGATTCGGTGAAATTTTTATTTCTACCAACTGTGGAGCATTATTCGAAAGTAATCCCGTCAATATTTTATTGACTACTATATACCCACTATCTCCAACAGCAAATACAGTTGAATCATTATACGAGGAAATATCGTTGATTTGTTGATCAACCACATCATAATTCCAAGAAAAAATATTTCCAGGACTACGAAAGATCAATCCTGTTTGCGATCCTTGAGAAACACCACCCGAAAATATTTCTCCACTTCCTGATTGATGCAATGTTAAAAAATCAGGATAGAAAAAAGTAGCTGAGTTAAGATCTTCAGCCCATGTTAGTCCACCGTCTATAGAAATATACAATCCAAAGCCTACACTCAACGATTGATATCCTGCATAAGCCAAGGTGTCGTTAACCATCAAAACAGAAGTAAGTGGATTCATAGAAGGATTAGAAGGAATACTATCCCAGTTAAGTCCACCATCCGTAGTTCGGAATATTAGTCCGCTCTTACTGGCCGCAATACCAAGCTGGGAATTATAAAAATCAATATCAACAATCATGTTTTGTGAATCCCATGTCGAACTATTCATGGTGGCCTGACTCCATGTGCCAGCGGATAATCGTGAAATGAGCTCTCCTTGAAAACAACCCGATCCACCAATGAATCCATTGTCTGGATCAAAGAAAAATATTCCCTGGTTATAACAATTATTTCCAGCCTGTGCATTTGGAGTCCAGTTTAATCCGCCATCAATCGTTTTGTAACTTATCGAGTACGGCCCCATGGTAAGATAACCGATGGAATCGGTAAGGAATTGCAGATTTAGAATATCAGCGTTCCATCCTAAGAAATTTAAGCCAGATGCATTAATCGGATTCCACGTTAAACCTCCGCCCGTTGTTTTTAAAAGTAAACTATCATCGCCACTAATGTATCCCACCGATGAAGATTGAAAATGAATTGCATTTAAGTTTTTTGTAGTACCACTCGTGATAGGAAACCAGTTTTGAGAATGAGCTGGGAGAGAGTAAAAAAAATGTGCAATAACGAGCAGAAGTTGAAATTTTTTCATGATCTAGGATTTTGATGTAACAAAAGTAGATCATCTACCAAGAAACAACCATGTACAATTCCGACTTAATCATGTATATTTTTGAATTCACTAGGGGAAAATCCAGTTTGCGTTTTGAAAAATTTACTGAAATGGGCTGGATCTGTGAAGTTGAGCTCGTAACCTACTTCTTTAGCCGATACTCCAGTATTCAACAATCGCTTTGCTTCTAAAATGATATGGCGGTTAATGACTGCGCTTACCGTCTCTCCACATTTCTGCATCACTTCATCGTTCAAGTACTTTTCGGTAACATTGAGTGAAGCGGCATAGTCTTTCACTTTTTTCAGGGATTTATACTCGTTATGCATAAGCCTCCTAAAAGCCGAATAAAGCCCTGTGTGCTTTCCACGCTCGTTGTTGGAGTCAATACCTCGCAAACGCAAACAATAGAGCAGGAGCAAGGTTAATTGATTCAACACAATTTGATTTTTCAATGAACTTTGTGAATTCACTTCTTTCCATGCCTGAGTGCTGATGTATTTCAACTCCTCTCCGAAAGCCGCATCAAAATGATAGCAAGGCGAAAACTCGTTTACGTCGAAGCAAGTATGATCAAATAATAATTGCTCTATGCGTTTGTCTTGATCGAAATGCAATAAGTCGAAGAGAAAGACAAAGCCTGTGGAATTCAACTGGCGTTTTACTTTATGTACTTGTCCGGGTGTGACAAGATGAATGGAATTCGTCTCGATTGGAAACTCCACAAAATCGACAATATGCGTTCCGCCACCTTTCAAAAACACGAAGCACTCGTAATAATGATGACGGTGCGGCTCGGTAGCGTCGTTCTTGAGCAAGTTATCTAACTCAATCATCTTGATCTCCTTTTTTTCGTGTTCTTCGAGGTCGTGGATGGGAATCATTGTTGGATGTTAGTCGCGAGGCTTCGCGATTAGTTGATGTGCGAGTGCTGCGGAATTGGTTTAGGTACCGTAGCTTGGTGATCAAAGTTTTGAGTAATTAAGTCAGGCTAATATATGGTTTTTAACAATGTCTTTTTGATGATTTTAAAATCAAAATCCACTAATGTATTCTCTACCAATATGTGTCACAATTAAGTGATCAATTAATGGATTGGGTTGAGAAGTAAAAATAATTATATTTTCAAATAGTAAAACCATTGATAATAGAAAAGTTGCAGTACAATTGGTTTTATTTACCAAAAATAAATATGAAATAAAATGTAATTCTAAACAAAGATATTTTTTCTAGTTATAATTAAGGCCAAGCTTAGCTGCAATCATTTTATTACACAACAAATAATTATAGTAATCGCTCTTTTCAATTTTTGTTGTTTGTCTCACACTTCCCAGTTCATCAATGTTAAAATATAAATAGTCAAAAGTACTTACCATATTGTTTATGCTTTGCGCTACTTCTTCATTGAGAATCTCAATCAAGATCGTCGGCCTATATTGAGATAAGTATTGAGAAAACCCTTGCATTACTTGTGGTTCAAAAGTTTCAACATCAATTTTAATTAGATCAATACTCTTAAGTTTGTTTTGCTCTATAAATTTATCTAGGGTTACTGAATTCGCTTTAATAGTTGGAGTTGCTCCTGAATAATCTTCAATCGTTAATTCCCCATCAAAATTTGAAACTGCTTTATTTATACAATTAATATTAATATTATTAATTTTTACGTTTTTAAGTAACATCTCAAAAAATAATGGATGAGGTTCAAAAGCAAAAACCTCAGCATCTGGATTCATTGTTTTAGCAACTAATGAATATACGCCAGTATTAGCTCCTATGTCAATGATGAATCTAGAATCCTTAGATAGTTGGATCCATAACTTCATTGACTCTTTTTCCCATCTTCCAGTTATTCCTTCCCAAAATATTTCGTTTTCAATGAAAGTCTCGTTATACAATCGAAATTTTTTTTGATCATTTATCTTTACTAAAAAAGCTCCTTTAAAATGCAGGTGCCTATATATAGTTTCTTGCGGTGTTTTAATGGCTTTGATCAAAGAATATAATTCCCTCTTAAATGGAATTATTGAGTAAAGCATTTTTAAATATTTTTTCATAAATTTTCATTCTATTTAAAATATAGCAATTAATAAATTTTTAATTTCGGAAAACATTCCAACATAATTTCAATTTTGGAGCAACCTTATTTTGCATTCACTTTTGCTTATTTGATTTAGTGTTGTTCGATAATATAACTTATTTCAGTTTACATTAAAACTCTCGATACCCAACAAATATAATTGATTTAAAGTGTATTCAAAGATGGTAATTAAATAATAAACTGTTTTGCGTATTAAGAAAAGTAGAAAAGGAATACAGCGTTGAGTGTGAGAGAACAGAGCGAATAAAAGAAAATGGAGAATTGAAATACTCCTTGAGTCTGTCGATGGGAGGGTAGGACACAAAAAAAAATAGGAGAATGTCTCCATTCTGAAAGTGGAAATCAACGCAGCTAATGGTTCGAAGATCTCCAAGTATCTTATTCAACTATTTTACCAGACAACCAGAGTAATCAACATTAAACCTATAATAATCGTAGTCCAATCTTTTAATAGATGGATCATTTCTATGATCTGGTTTAAATGAAGAACCTGTAACTAAATCCACCACAATTCCTAGTAAAGCCCAAGATCCTATTGTTAAAATAAAATTACCTGTCCGAAAGACGGGTTCAAATGTTTGAGTTTTTGGAGGACAACCTTCTTGTTTTAATTCAACTGTCAGCGTTTTAGTCCTTTTATATAGACCCTTAACTTTTCCTTTTCCTACTATTTCCCCATTTACATAAATATCGGCTTTAGGGTGGTCTGTTGCATGGATTATCGCTTGGTATTTACTGCCGCCGAATATTACTCCACAACTAGAGAAAATAAGACAAAAAGATATAATTAATAGTATAAGTTTCATAATATTTATTTTGTGTGTTAAATAAAATTTGTAAATTAATAATATAAGAAGTCAGAAAAATCACTAAACGGTTTATCAAATCTATTAAATGAATTTGAAACAGCCAAATGGATGGAGAGATCGCGAAGTATCGCAAGGAGAGTATGAGTCCAGCTAGCTCCAAAAGGGCAGATATTTGCATCAAAGAACATTCAAACTATCTGATATGCTCTAGTTGCTCCTGGTTGATGACTCTCGCCAAAAAAATGATTGAAAAGCAAGGCGGAGAATTGCAGGTTACTTCTACACTCCAATCAAGGTGCTACATTTACTTTTTCTGTGGCGAAGCGGGAGTTCGTGGGAGATGGGAAGAAAACACAGAATTTGAATGGAATTAATTGTGGTATACTATAAATGATCAATGCCTTTTTAATGGATTAATATATTCAATATAACGCCATTCTTTTATATCTACTTCTCTTGGTCTTAAACCATTTGCAGTAAATTCTCTAATAAAATACTTTGCATTGTATCCCAATTCAATACACATTTTAATAATTCCCATCATTTGTGGAATCGAAACTCGATGACCAAAAGTTATTTCTTTGACAATTAATTTATCAAATGTTAAGAATTTATCAGTGTATAATCCAATTCGCCATTCTTGTTCGTTTCTCCAATTCTTCGCTTTGGTGAAATAAGCTCTTTTCAAATCAGCATCATTTTTTACTTGTGTCCATGTTGAGTATTTTACATTTCTAATACTTTGAAGTCTGAAATTTGTTGCGTCTTCATTAAAATCCAACTTAATTCTTACTCCATCAAACGCACCTGCATAGTATGCCCACATTGGTAAATCTCTATTCTCATCAACAACTGAAAAACTAACAACATTAAAATCATTACACTCCATAAACTCATTATTAAATTTAGTTTCAGAGTACTCGTTATCAAATATATAGTCCAATGTCTCAGGAATAGTCCATAATTTTGGTTTGCCAGATTTCCTTGCTAATGTGGCATTTTCGTTTTCCGCATCTTGCTCTAAAGCCCAATTGTAAATACTCATATCTTCATTGTATAGGTCCGACGCCCTCCATTCCTGTAAAAAACCATGCATTTCCATACTGTTAAGCCTTTCATTGTCGTACAATAATTCGACATATTCTCGTGTTAATTTACATCGACAATCATATGGGTCATTTGCTTCCTTGTGTGAAGCTAAATAAAAACGATTGTGTAATAAAAGTTCATATAAGTGAATATTTAATTTATGATACTTATAAAATATACTTTGTTTTGTCTTTCTTGCCATTGTAATTTTGATTTAAAGCAAATTGAATCAATGTATTTAATTCATTTTCCCAAGCAGTTAAAGTTGAATTTGACACGTATTTGACTAATTCAACCAATTTCAAATTCATTCCCATTCCTATATTTAGTAATTGAAACAATATATCCAGTGAAAAAAATTAGACATACATGTACACCAATTAAGAAAATCTACAAATTTCTCTATACATTCAAAAGATGCAAACACACCGGCGGCAATGACTGCAAATTGGCCATATTTATAAAGTTCATTTTTATTTGTCTCCAATTCACTTTTAGCAGTTAATCCACCATTTAAATATAATAAATGGCCTTTGACTGTAATTTCTAATTTTTGAATTGAATTTATTTCGCCTTTCACTGGAATAAAGATAATATATTTTTCTTGTTCCATAATTTGAATAGCATGTTCAAAAAATTTTGAATCTATAAATTTATGGGTATTATACAATTCACTTTGGATTTCATGTGCATCGTTTGTTTTTTTCTCACGATTCCAATATGCAGTAAGATAATTTAAAATCGCATCAATTGTAACTATGAGATTTTTATTTGTTGTTTCCATGATTTTATTTGGAATTATTTTCAACTTTCTCTATTGAATACTTATGGAAAAAATGAATACCCATTTTAGTCAAACCATAATATCCATAACCTGGACGAGCATCATAAATAATTTTATGTGATAAATAATAATTTATAATAAAATTTTCCAATCCATCCATGTACATTCGACGATTACAAGCATCACTAATAACTTCAAAGTGTTCAAATAGTGGTTTAGATTTAAATTTCTCATACTCCTCATCAAAGTACTTATCCATGTCAAAAGGCTTTTTCTTTTGCATCATCTTGCTTGCGATGACAACTAGGCAAGCCGTACCGATTATAAGCAAGCACAACGCCCAATAAGGCAATGAGAGGGGTTTACCAAAATATTTAAAATAGGATGCAACGTCACCCGTTTTAAATGCCGGATAAATCGATGCAATCATAAAGATGATTCCAGTGGCAATGACCTTGGATAAAACCGGGTCTTTCCATATTTTCAAAAATGCAACTTTGAATGATTCTATACGGCTCATTCAACAAAGGTATATTATGGAAATTCATAATCCAAAAAGTTGATATTGAATATTACTTTTATCTTATTGATTTTGAATATCCCGAAACTTTTTAACATTGTAAATTACGGAGTAGTTTAACCTACTTTTGTAATAATAAAAACACAGACAAATGTCAAAGGCAATAGATGATTGTTTAATTCTTGATTTAAGTGATAGAGATTTAAACGAATTAAAATATATAATTGACCATCTTAAACATCAAGATGGAACAAACGATAAACGTTTTCAATCTTTTTATTTTGAATTCCCTAACAATGAAAAGGTAAACGATATTTTTGAAATGCATAGTATACAACAAGATGTTAAATTTCCTCTATTTACTATTAAATATTTACGTAAACCGAATTACTTTTTTAAAATTTCAAACTTTAATTATATTGATAGTAATCCTGGATCAAGACATATTAAATTTAATCCTACAGTTAGTGGCGTAGGCGGGGTAGCCCAAAGAAGTAGTAATTGGGATGAAATTAAAAATCAATTTGAATCTTGGCTTAAACAAATACAATATGAATTGGACCTTTTAGAAAGTGAAAATAATCATACTGCAGGTAATAGTCTTAACGAAGATGGTACAATCAATTGTGATTCCAATGAACCATTGCGACCAGTTGAAAAGAATGCAGTGATTGAACGATTGGATATTATTATAAGCATGATGCGAAATCAGGATGGATTGACATCGGAGGAAAAGGAAATTGGAATTGACACGGCCAATGAAATAATGGAAACTGCAAAAAGTGATATTCCAAAAAAGGATTTAATTGATACGGTACCGTCAAAATTCAGTAGGATTGTTAAGAAGCAAGTGGAAAGAGCAGGGGACAAAGTATCCGATGAAGGAATTAAAATGGTTTGGAACTTGTTAAAAGGCGGTTTGGTAACCATTTTGGCAAGTCCAACAATACAAGCTCAATTGGGACCAGTTGCGCCATTCCTCGCCGCATATATTGCAACATCCAGTACAAAGCAAATTACGGAGAAATCCACCAACGATAATTAATTATAAAGGTTTTTCTTCTACTTCATAAAAATCCACATCAATAAACCATGTGTCAAATTCCTTACTACGTATGTGTATCCACTTATCTAAAGATGATTTCAATGGAAAGGAAGATTCACCATACCAAGCAGTGGGATTGATTTCCAGTATTAATTTCGGTTCGTCAAATTCCTTATATTATTCTATAATTAAAAACTATTCTTGCCATTCAATTGAAATTGTGCATCCAATATTTCTCCAACTCTTAATGTTTTGAATATAAATTTTTTCCAATCTTCATCCGGAATAATCGATATATAAACAGTTTTTTCATTCTTTAATGCAGTGTATTTCATTAAATTCTTAAATGGTTCTTCAAATACACCACCATCACTTAATTTAAGTAAGATTCCATTTGCACCAAATGCACCAATAATATAATAACCTGTTCCATTAGAAATTGGTTCTATAAGAAAAGGTGCAAGAACCTTGGTAGGAAGGTCTCCAACTCCAGGTCGAAATAATGCAATCTCAAATTGTTCATCCTTACCTGCATCATTATTAAGAATCATTTGCCGTATACGTTCATTGTCAAATGGACTAAGCTTAAAGTAATCAAATAGTGGTAAAGTGCTTAATGACATTCTCCAAAATATACTCAGGTAGTATAATTTCAACTTGTGATAATCCACACCAGTAAACGCAATAGCTCTACCAATAGGTGACATTGATTCACTTGCAACAACCTTGTATTTCTTTGGAGTAATTTCTTCAAAGAAAATATCCACAACATACTGTTCAAAGACGCTTAAACGAATTTCGCAATCCCTGCAAAGAAATCTATCCTCCCTTTCACCTTTCCACGATTTATCAGTGATTGTGTTTGAATTAATAAACTCATAATCGTTTGTGGTATGCAGTGTATGAACCTTTTCTTTTTTTGTCCATATTCCATTTCTTTTATAAACGTGCTTTGGTATTATATGACTTTCACATAGGTCTTTTACTTCAAGACATAATTTACACTGACCTTGTTTACTTGTTGGTTTCATATGCTAATCTCCTAAAGCTTGTACACGCTGCATTTTAAGCTTCCATTTACTTATACCAACATGTTCATTTATTGATTCACCAAATATCATTTCGAGTTCCGTTGCCATTTCCATATAAAAGAAACGCAATTTATCATTCTCAAACATTAACCAGGGACCAAACCAATGTCCAGTATTAAAAAATTTATCATCATCGATCTTAATTCCATCGATGGTAAGAGAATAAGTTGAGGGTATACTGGTTCCATATGGTGTAATTCTCACACTTACAACATGTTTTTTACCTTCATTTTCCCATTCACTATGCCAATCCCCAAACATGAGGCGTGCACTCACATTCTTTATTTGGTCTTCCTTTTCCAATTCAGTCATAATACTTTAATTTTAAGATAATCAAAGATAAAGGGTAATGATTTTGGATTAGTTAATAATCTGCTATTCTTTTTCCACATGAAATTGTGAATAAAGATTGTTTTAAAGTCAAAGTCAATGATTATGATACAATCAAGCGCTGTTTTCATTTACTTTATACCTACTAAATCAACCTCAATAAAATGGAAGCGGAAAGTATACATGCATCCGTATATCGCGATAAGTGGAAGGGTACCAGAATTACAGTGGAAGTGGCAAGTATAAATCTTAACCGTGAGGATTATGAATAACTCAACGAGATAAATAAATTTCTTTCCATTGCTTTAAAACAAGAAATGGATTAGTTGGATTTTGACCACTGGTTGATGACATCAATTGGTGGCCGATTTTTTTATACAAGCTCTTATATTTTCGTTTGAAATAATCCTCGGCCTTGATTCCATTAAACATTATGAATTCAATTTGTGGATTTATTTCAAAGAAATCATCAAAGTCATTTAGTTCTACATCTTTTAATTTTCTATCGGACGAACCACTTTCACGTGTACATGTTTTAATTGTATCCCACATTCCAAAACCATGTGAGAGTAAACGCGAGGTCTTATCCTTATAGGTTAAATCCATATCCATTACAAGTTCATCACATTTGATTATGGGTGGAAAGGTGCGAAAGACAATATCCCAAAATATATTATCGACGTTTGCGTAATATTCCTTCGCGTTTAATGATTCAACACCTGGTATTGTCCCCAAAATTATGGTGTGAGTGTTGGTGTCGGTGAGTGATGGGAGACAATTAATTTCCATGTGGCCTATTTTAAAAAGTCCCATGGAGGTGTCCCATGGGGTAATGTTGTCCTTACTTTATTACTCTTCTTTTTGTAGGGTTTAGGTGCGTTGATTCTTACAAGAAGAAATCAACCAGTTGACGAACTAAAAGATAAGTCGTATACCTGGCCAACCTTATAAGTATGCTTATCCAAGCATCTCTAAAGTTGGGCTTTTTCGGAGGACATTTTTTTGTACTCATGAATACTGAGGTGGATATTACTCTTTCACCTCTCAGTTATTCAGTTACCCCTGGTAAGAACATTGCAAAAATATACAATTAAAAGTGTTCTATATTTTGGGATAAATAAGCACAAAAATTTGGGATAACTGAAAAAAAATTTGGGATAACTTTGTGTGTTATCCCAAATTTCTTTTTGTAACTCTTTGATCTTTACTTTTTTTTGTAGTGAGTGTCACTCGAACAAATTGTGATCCCGCTGGGACTCGAACCCAGGGCCCATACATTAAAAGTGTATTGCTCTACCAACTGAGCTACGGAATCGTTCCGAAAACCTTCATCTTACGGTCAATCGGGGTGCAAAAATAGTCTTTCTCGTTTCATACAGACAAGGAAACAACAAGTTTTTTTTAAACACAGGTTAAATAATTGTTGTTTAACGACTTTGCTAGTTATTCAACAACCGGACATCGTTCAAACTCTAAACTGCGGTCAAATTGGTAACGATAGGTTTGTAACGTTCTCCAAAGTTGAGTATCAAGGTTTTCGGCTACTTTAATCATTTTGGGATTGAAGTCTCCAATCCAGGTGATTACGAAATCGTTATAGTTTCCTCGAGCATTAATGGAGATTTCTCCTTCTACCACTAAAGCCGCTTCAACACCTTTTCCATGCCATTCTCGAACTACCCCAAACACAGCACCCACTAATCGTGTCGTGGTTCGACGAAGCTTGTGAAAAAGGAATTTTATTTTTCCAATGGCATTGAGGTTGCCATTCACATGCTTAAATAGTTGGTTCAATTCAGGAATACATAAAAATAATCCAATGGGTGCTCCATCATAATAAGCAAAGATGATGGCATTGGGATCCATCACGGGCTTCATGGCTTTAAAAATTTTCTGTGAACCCGAGGTCGTCATGGGCTTGAAATGGGAATGTCCACCCCAAGCTGCATTGTAAACGGTTTTGAAGTTTTCGGCTACCTCATCAATATTCATCCCCCGAATATTGGATACTTTGAATTTGGGATCGCTCTTTAAATTGTGGTATTTGCGATAGAAAATGGCTTGTGGCTTCACTTTTAAACTTCTCCAGTAAATATGTTGGTTGAAGTAAACATCAAAACCATAATTCATGAATAATTCTTGATAATAAGGCGGATTATAGTTCATGGGATAGATCCCCGGCTCGTCCCAGTTGGTCACTTGACAACCCCAAAACTGACTGCGGTCGCCAAAGTTGATGGGTCCGTCCATCGCTTCCATACCTTGCTTTTCGAGCCAAGCCTTGCCCGCATCAAATAAAAAGTTGGCCGCCGTTTGGTCATTGATGCATTCAAAAAAGCCTAATCCACCCGTCTTGAATTTGGTGGTGCCCACATCTTTCGGGTTGATGAATGCCGCTAGGCGTCCAATTTTTTCGCCTTTATCGTCGAGCAAAATCCAGCGTATTGCTGTAGCTCCTTCTTTGTACAGTTTGTTTTTTTGAGGATCAAATACCTTTTCAATGTCCTGAATTAAATGGGGTACCCAATGAGGATCATTTTTGTAAATAGAGTAGGGCAAAAGATGAAATTGATGAATAAGTTCTTTCCCCTCGACTACCTGTAAGCGCATACTTGATGTTTTTTGCAAATCTACCTAAATTAGTCTTTAGACTAATTTAGGTAATCCAGTAGGATAATCTTTTTTAAGATTTTTCCTACTGGATACCGATTTTCCATTTTTACAATTTTTAATCCCTTCTAAGATGGATGTTAAGAACAAAATGGTCCAATCATTAATCCTTTTTTTAGTTTTGCAATATGCAATCAAAAGTAGTGATTATCACAGGCGGTGGATCTGGCATTGGCAAAGCATGTGCCTCAACCTTTTTGGCTCGCGGTTATCGTGTAGTGATAAGCGGTCGACGTATGGAGAAGTTGCAGGAAGTAATTTCTGAGTTTAAGAGCTCGTCGGAGCATTTATTGGCAGTGCAGGCTGATGTGAGTGTTGAGGAGGATGCAAAACGGATTATTGATGAAACACTCGCAAAGTTTGGACGCATTGATGTGCTGATAAATAATGCTGGAATTTCGATGCGTGCTCTTTTCGAGGAGATGGATTTGTCGGTGTTGAAAAGATTGATGGATACTAATTTTTGGGGCGCTGTGTATTGCACAAAATATGCTTTGCCACATTTGTTGGAGTCGAAAGGGAGTGTAGTGGGCATATCTTCCATCGCTGGAAAAAAAGGATTGCCCGGTCGCACTGGTTATTCAGCTTCGAAGTTTGCTTTAGAAGGATTTCTGGAAACATTACGCATCGAAAACTTAAAAAAGGATTTGCATGTGTTGGTTGCATGTCCCGGATTCACAGCATCGGAGATCCGTATTTCTTCTCTTTCTGCAGATGGTAGTGCGCAGGGAGAAAGTCCACGCGAAGAAAATAAAATGATGTCGGCACAAACCGTAGCTCACAAAATTGCAGAGGCTGTAAAATATCGTAAACGCGATTTGGTGTTGACGTTTAATGGTCGATTTACCGTTTGGCTGAATAAATTCTTTCCCGCCTTCATGGATAAGCTAGTCTATAAACACATGGCCAAAGAGCCTGGATCACCCTTCAAATAAAAAAATAATAATAAGATTAAATAAAATAATGAATATGAAAAATTGGTTTTTGTTGATGGGTTTCTGTGCCTTGGTAGCCTGCACGCGTCCCCAAGTAAGTTTACAAGAAAAAATTTCGAAAGCAGAATCTGCTCTCGATTTAGATTCTATGCCAGTACCTAACAAAGAGAAAGCATCGGAGCTCATCAAAATGTATCTCGACTATGCCGATAATTACAAAGACGATACGTTATCGCCTTCGTATTTATTTAAAGCAGGAGAAATGAGCATTGCCGTGGGTAAATTCGATCAGTCAATAGAATTATTTGGGAGAGTTCAACGCTATCCTAATTCTAATAAAGCGGGATCTGCCTTATTCATGCAAGGCTTCGTTGCCGAAAATCACAAGCAAGATATAGAGCAAGCCAAAGCATTTTATCAAAAGTTCTTGGAAAAATATCCCGATCATGTCTTGGCTAACGATTGTCGCATGTTGTTGCAACAACTTAGTTTGAGTCCCGAAGCATTAATTAAAATGTTCGAAATGCAAAATGGGATGACAGTTAGCGATTCTATCCCTCTGTAAATCATTGCATGCATGTCGGAAAAGAAATTAAATAAGAAGGAAAAATTTGCTGCAACGGCAAGAGCAAAGGAAAGCAATGTTTCTGCTTCTCCTTTAAAAAATGATTATCCAAAATGGTGGGCTTGGCTACCTGCAATTCTTGGATTCTTGGTGTATGCAAATACATTAAATTTTGGATTTGTGTTAGATGATTATGCCGCCATCATCGAAAATACAAGCACTCAAAAAGGGATGTCTGCCCTTGGCGAAATTTTCAGTACTAGTTATCGCTATGGCTATATTTTAATGGCCGATGAGTTATATCGTCCTTTGCCGAAAGCCATCTTCGCTATTTTCTGGGATCTTTTTCCGAACAATGCAACACCAGGACATCTACTTAACGTTCTGCTATTCGCATTCACCTGTTATTTCATCTTTCGTTTGCTTAGTAAATGGTTTCCTGAACAGCAAAAACTAGCATTTCTCACTGCATTAATCTTCGCCGTTCATCCCATTCATACCGAAGTAGTAGCAAACATCAAAAGCTTAGATGAAATATTGTCGTTCCTCCTCTGTTTATTGAGTCTCGATCAATATTTGACATACAAGGAGAAAAGCAAAATGTCTTCTATCATTTTAGCAATGATCTTGTTTTTCGTTGCGTTTCTCTCCAAAGAAAGCACCATCACTTTCTTGCCGATTTTTCCATTGTTGGTTTACTTCCGAAATAATACTATCGATCAAGCTGGATTGAAATCCAGCCTTTATGGGACGCAATGGATGTTAATACCTACCCTTATTTTCCTCCTCATCAGGTATAAAATAATAAATAATTCAGATGTGTTTTCTTCTGCACCACCCTCTGTTGCTGACAATGCATTGATGTATGCCAAGGATTCGCTCACACAACTAACGGGTGCGGTGGCTATGTTGGGATTCTATTTATATAAGTTAGTAGTACCAATTAATCTCAGCTTCGATTTATCTTATCCCGAAGTAACGCCTGCCGGAATCAGCGATTGGAAATTTATTTTGTCAGCAGTTGTTTTACTTTTCCTTTTAGGATGGGCTATTAAAGGAATGAAAAACAGAAATCCAACTAGTTTGGCATTGTTCTTTTTCTTCATCACCGTCGCTGTTTCTTCCAATATCTTTATGCGCATTGGTACACATTATGGTGAACGCTTGATGTATGTTCCTTCGTTTGGAATGGTATTATTACTTTCATGGTTAATCTTGAAATTCCTGGATGCGAAAGAGTCTGTTTCAAAAACATTTTCTTCTCCCGCTTTATTCGTTTCTGGAGCCATCGTACTTATCTTCTCTGGACTCACCATTGCACGCAATCCAGTTTGGAAGAGCAATGAGTCCTTATACAATAGTGGATTAATCTCCGCGCCTAATTCCGCCCGTGTTCATTACTACGTGGGACTTTACAAAGTAAAAACCGATTATCTACAAACACTTTCTGAAAAAGATCGTGACGCCGTATTCAACGATGGAGTTGTTCATCTTAAGAAATCAATCGAGTTATATCCCTTCTTCACCGATGCATGGACACAACTCGGTATAGCCAGCTACCGGGTCAAAAATTATCCGGAAGCATTGAAATACTACGATGAAGCCATAAAATTAAATCCTTATGATCCTGTAGTACTCAATAATTCTGGTTCAGTGTACTTTGATATGCAAAACTACAACGAAGCATTAAAGCGATACCAACAAGCTGTAAAAAACAAACCAGATTATGCCGATGCCTATATGAATATCGGATCGTGTTACGGAGTAGGAGGGCAGTATGATTTAGCTATTACCAACCTTGAGCGTGCCGTCCAAATTAATCCCAATCTTACTCAAGCCTATTATTTTTTAGGAGTAACGTGGCGAAATAAAGGAAATGAAGCTATGGCGGCGAAGTATTTTGAGCTCGCGAATAGTGTGAGTAAGTAGATAGAGTTTGTTTCATAGTAGAGATTTGGCTCCGAAATTTGGTTTAGCTTCTGGCTGCTAGCTGCTAGCTGCTCGAAAATTTTATTGAGAAGTGTTTTCTTATGGTTTAATTTGTTTTTTACTACAAATTTTTAAAAGTTTTTCTGGTTGATTGTTAAAGCTTAAGGACGATTAGTTATTTGCAAACGAGTATAAGTATTTATTATACGACTATCTATTTTTCTTATATCAACTTTGCAAAAAAATAATAATATGATAAATTTTAAGAAATTAAAAATTTGGGAATTGGGAATTGAATTGGTAGAATCAACTTATCAAATAACAACAAAATTGCCAATTTCAGAAATCTATGGATTGACTAATCAAATGAGAAGATGTTCTGTTTCCATACCATCCAACATTGCTGAAGGCTGTTCGAGACAATCTGAGAAAGATAAAGCACGATTTGTTGAAATTTCAATGGGATCTTCATTCGAACTAGAAACTCAAATTCACTTATGCCTTCGTTTAAATTACATTAGTGAGTTTGAACATGAAAAATTGCTAGTAAAACTAGACCAAATTCAAAGAATGATTAATAGCTATTTGATAAAACTAAGAACTACAAAAATATAGAAGATAGCTAGAAGCTAGCAGCTAAAAAAAACTAGCAGCCAGAAGCTAGAAGCTAGCAGCCTAAAAAAGCGAGGAATAAACATTACGCAACTACAATTACAATACGTAACTAAATCATCTTCCCTAAAAGTTTTTCGAGCTCATCGCTTGAAATGTTATAGTGCATCTTTCCATCAAACGCCAGAGAAATATATCCTGTCTCCTCAGAAACAATAATTGAGATGGCATCACTTTGCTCTGTAATTCCCAATGCTGCGCGATGCCTCATCCCATAATGCGCAGGCAAATCGGTGTTTTCGGTAACAGGCAAAACACATCGTGCTGCTTTCACTTTATTATTTTCGATGATAACTGCTCCATCATGCATAGGTGAGTTTTTGAAAAAGATGGATTCTAATAGCCGCTTTGATACATCAGCATCCATCAAATCACCTGTGCTCTCATAAAATTTCAAATCAGACGATCGAGCAATGACAATAAGAGCTCCTGTCTTTGTTTTGGTCATGGAAACACATGCTTTCACAATTGGAGCAATGTTGATTGGCATCGATTTGGGTGCTTTCCAATTCCAAGGCAAAATCTTTTTCGATATTCCTCCCTTTCCCGTAAATCGATTGCTTCCAACAATCAATAAAAAGCGACGTACTTCTTGTTGAAATACAATGATGAGCGCCAATACACCAACACTCATAAATTGTCCAAGCAAGGCACCCAGTAATTGCATGTCGAGAATTTTAACAAACAACCACCACAATACATAAATAGCAACGATACCAATAAAAATACTCATCGCCGCACCACCTTTCAGAAGCTGATAAATTTTATACAGTAAGAATCCCACAAGCAAGATATCCAGGATATCTAGCAGACGGACACTCAGAAAGTCGATGTGAAATAGTTCCATAGTACCTGTCAAAATTAGTTAAAATTAAAATAACGGAGTTAGCGTACCTCAGAATCTGCGAACTTAACATAGCGCAGCCTTAGCGCCTTAGCGTCTTTGCGAGAAAAATTAGCGTAGCGCAGCCTCAGCGAAAGAAATTAGCATAGCGCTGCCGCCGAGATAAATCTTTGAATTCAGTCTAACTTACAGTAAACCTTCCCTACGATGTTAATCCCCAACTCCTCGGTATCCAATAACCATTTCAAAACGGTTTTAAAATGATCAAGCGGAATATGTTTGAAGTGTTCACTGAGCTGATCTGGATCCATGGGCGATTGTAAAAGTGTATGACGAATCTGGTGGCATAGTTCCTCCATCTCAATATCGTTTAATTCAATCTTATTGCGGTCACGGCAATAATCACAGGTGCCACATCGAACCAACTGCGTCTCGCCAAAATAATTTAAAAGCATCATGCTTCTACATTCGTGTTGATTCACTAAAAAATTTTTGAAGGCCTGGGCTCTTAAAACAAAACGTTCCTTACGCTCTTCCAAAATGGCTTTTGAAATAATAATTTCCTTTTCATCAATTCGATCTTGAGTCAATGTTAAGGTAGGCTTGTTGATGGTGGGAATGAATTCTAAAACATCCACTTTTTGCAAATAATTTAATTGCTGAATTAATTCAGCTAAAGTAATTCCGGCCCGCTGTGCCAATTCAGTTTCACTAAATCGAACATAATCATCAAAGAGTCCCGTATAGGAACGAAGAATTATTTTTATGAGATGATCAAACTTTTGATTTTGTACTTGGAATACATATAAATCGTTTGAATTAACTAAAATTCTTATCCTAGCTGGGAGGAAGATGGAATCACTCAAGCTAATATAATCAGCCAACTCTAAAATTTTAAGACAATTATAGGTTAGGAAATTGTCGAACGAATAGAATGCGCAAAATTCAACTAAGTCGAAGGAATGTATTACCTCAAAACCACTATGCAATGGAATTTGCAAATAGTTTCCTAATGCTTTGTAAACTCTTCTTATTTCTTCTCGAGGAGGAAAGTCAAGCAAGAGCCTTTTATCTTTACTTATGAAATCACTTTTATCATAGAGTACTACTGCATAGGATGGTTTTTCATCGCGTCCCGCTCGACCAGCTTCTTGATAATAATTTTCTAAATCATCCGGTAAATCCATATGAATTACCGTTCGAACATTAGGTTTATCGATACCCATTCCGAAGGCATTGGTGGCTACAATAACGCGAGTTTGATCGTTCTTCCATTGCATTTGTCGCTCGGAACGAGTTTGATGATTGAGTCCGGCATGGTAAAAGTTAGCGGAGATTCCATGTTTACGAATGGCATCTGCTATTTCCTGTGTTTTTCGCCGATTTCGAACGTATACAATGGAGGAGCCAGGCATGTTATCGAGAACTTTAAAAAGGTGTGCCATCTTATCTTCCGTTTCTCTCACCAAATAGGAAATATTGGGTCGTGCAAAGCTTTTCGCATAGACGGCAACGTTAGCCAATTCCAGTTTCTCAATAATGTCTTCTTTCACTTCTGGCGTGGCAGAAGCGGTTAAAGCCAAGATGGGAACTTTAGGAAAATTTTCTCGAATTTCAGCAATCTGCAAATAGGGTGGACGAAAATCGTATCCCCACTGCGAAATACAATGGGCTTCATCCACTGCAATCAAATTTAATTTCATTTGCAAAAGATATTCTTTGAAAATAGGAGACTGGAGTCGTTCTGGGGAAACATATAAGAATTTATAATCCCCATAAATACAATTATTGAGGGCTCGCTCCACTTCACTTTTTTTCATTCCACTCACAATGGCATGGGCACGAATTCCTTTTTGCAATAAATGTTCTTCTTGATCTTTCATTAAGGCTATGAGCGGTGAAATCACTAAGCATAATCCAGGTTGACTCATGGCAGGCACTTGAAAACAAAGGGATTTTCCACCTCCAGTGGGAAGCAAAGCGACTGTATCGTTCCCCGACATCACAGAGCGGATAATATCCTCCTGTAAAGGTCGAAATTGAGTGTAACCCCAATACTGTGCTAAAATTTGATGAATGAGGCTCATGCCATAAAAATAAAACATCGACCGGTAGAGATCGATGTTTTAGTAATATTATATTAACAAGATATTAGAAAGATACCGTTAATCGATCGGGGTCGATTTCAGCAGGTCGAACGGTCATCACTGGGATTTTTGATCCGTTGATCACTCGAGTGGCGTAGGAGCCCATTAGCAATCCGGTGATGCTTGGCTCTTGTTCCGTCATAATTACGACTAAGTCTGCATCAATTTCTTCTGCGGATTGCAAAGTACCTTTCGAAAGATCATCTCCTTCTTTGTACACGATTTCTGTATGAATACCATGGTCGAGCAAGAATTTTTCTACCTGCTCAATCTTGATTTTAAACTTGCGTTGATAATCTTCGTTTCCATTTCTCATCAAGCCAATCACAACGACATTCGAATTATACTTTCTAGCAATTTCGAGAGCAAAGTTCACTTTTTGTCTTGATTCGGCAGAATCATCAATCGGCACAGCCACTTTTGTAAATCCAATTTTCTTCGCATGTGTTTGAACTGAGATTACAGGACAAGAAGCTTCTTGCACCACACGCGTTGTATTGCTTCCAATGATGTAACTGTGTCCACCAGCCCCATGCGTTCCCATGATGATGATATCGATATGTGCTTGTTTTGCTACATGCACAATACGCTTATAAATTTTACCCACTTCAGTAATAATTTGAACTGAAATGCCATGCTCTGCATGTAATTTATTAGCTAACTCCTTTAAATTTTCGTTAGAAGCTTCTTCCACTTTCTTCTCAAATCCAGTGAAAGCATGTGCAATAGAACTTGGAAATGTGGTTGTTTCCACAATGTGCAACAAGTAAATTTCGGCCTTCATTAATTTAGCCATAAAAATACCATGTTCTAAACTGAGTGCAGCAGTATCAGAAAAATCAAATGGAATAAGAATTTTTTTAATGTTGAGATCTTTTTGCATAGAATTATTTTTATTGATCGTTCTAAGAAATTACAAATTCAGTCATGTTTTTTCGTTGTATTGGTCGAATTGAGCAAACGGGTATTTCAGAATTATTAATGATTTGTTGTGATTCTGTTCCAATGAAATACTCCGTCCATTCTAATTCTTGTTGCGTCATGATCATTATTAAATCAGCATTGATTTCTTTAGCATGAATCAGAACTTCGTCTGAAATATCATTGCCCTTTAAGAATTCTCCAGTGCAAATGACTTCATGATCTTTAATAAAATCGAGTACTTGATCCATCTGTCTTTCCATTTTATTGATTAGAAATTCATCGGTAGTAGTGACCACTGTTACAACTTTTACCGTTGATTTAAAGAATTTCGCAATCTCAATACATTTAACAACTTTTTCTTTCGTTTCCTTTGAAAGGTCTAAAGGTAGTAAAATTACATCACATCCTGAACGATGCTGCTGACCTTTTATTGTAATCACCGGACAATGCGCATCACCTATTACCCTCACCGCGTTTGAGCCTATAAATTTCTTTTTTAATGAACTTTCTCCAGACGTGCCCATTACAATAAACATGGCATCTAATTCTTCGGCAACTTGAGTAACGGTTTCGTAAATTTTTCCTTTTTCCACTCGGTAATTAAATACCAATCCCGACTTAGCTCTTGCTTCATTGGCAAACTCTTCTAACTTGATTTTAGCTTCCTCTCGAATCATAGCTTCATGCTCCTCATTATTTTTAAATAAATGTAAGATGGATTTAAATAAAGCTTCGTCAATTACATGTAATAATGTAATGTCGGCATGTGCCATTTTTGCAAGATTATACGTTTGGTTTAAAGCGATTTTTGATTGATCACTAAAATCAACGGGGACTATAATATTTCTTTTTTCACTACTCATCTCTATTGGATTCTTATATATTTGTTCGAGACAAAATTATTTGATTAAAGCATATGTCACAAATCCCTGAATCTGAATTGATTTTAAATCATGATGGAAGTGTTTATCATTTGAACCTGCATCCCAATGAAATAGCGCCTATTATCATCAATGTGGGCGACCCAGATCGAGTTTCTATGGTTAGCAATTATTTTGATAAAGTTGATATAAAGAAACAAAAAAGAGAATTCGTAACCCATACAGGGATGTATAAGGGAAAAGCTATGTCGGTGATTTCCACTGGAATAGGTACTGACAACATCGACATCGTATATAATGAGCTGGATGCTCTGGTAAATATTGACCTTAAAACTCGGACTATCAAGGACAATTTAACCACACTAAATTTAGTGCGTATTGGGACTTCAGGTGCTTTGCAAAAAGAAATTGAGGTAGATCATTTTGTTTGTTCTCGTTTTGGATTAGGGTTAGATGGGCTATTAAATTTTTATAAACTTGTTAACAACCAGGAAGAAGAGGATATTATCAATGCCTTTAGAAAACATTATCCAAACCATAGTATTCTCCCTCAATCTTATATCTCTAAATCGGCTGATTCCCTTTTCAATCTCCTTTCTCCCGATATGTTCACAGGAATCACCGCCTCTTGTTCGGGGTTTTATGGTCCACAAATGCGGCAGCTTCGCTTAGAACCTTCTCGAATGGATATGATTGAACGCCTTACTTCCTTCCGTTTTGGGGAACATCGCATCACCAATTTTGAAATGGAAACTGGTGCCATGTTTGGTTTAGCGTCACTTTTAGGACATCATTGTTGCGCCGTCAATGTGATTGTTGCTAACCGCATTGCTCAACAATATTCCAAAGACGCCGACAGTGCGATGCATCGCCTCATTCAAATCACTTTGGATCGCTTGGCTACCTTGTAGTATCATATCCCTAACCTTGGGTTAAAACCCATATTAACGTTTTTTCATTTAACCAAAATGTTGATACTTTAGGTTAGTCGAATTATTATTTTCGATGTAAGATTTTCGATTTTTTCGCAATTTATTTTTTGTAGCTGGTAGCATATTTGTTTCACCAACTACAGTTTTAACAATCTTATCATGCATAATTTATTTGAAAAAATCCGAAAATCAGGATGGGTATTTCTGATATTAATGGCATTCTTTTATGAATGTGATGCTATTAACTATTATTCACGTCAAAGTGGATTGTGGAGTGTAAACACCTCTTGGTCTACTGTTGGATATGGCAGTGCCATTAATACTGGAACTTATCCCCGTAAAGGAGACGTTGTCTTTATTGGTGATGGACACAATATTTCCATGAATGTAAATTCCGTTACGGCAAGCATTACCGTTGGACAAGGATCATCTGGATCGCTCTTGTACTCCAACTACCTTACTTTTTTGATGGTGGTTGCGGGGAATTTAACTGTAAATTCTGGAGCTACTTTTGGCTACGCTTCCAATTCTTCCCGAATGCATAATTTATTTATTAGTGGAAGTATAATAAATAATGGAACATTTGATGTTTATTATGATGCAAATGATTTTGTAAATATTACATTTAATTCTGCCATCAATACGACTATTTCGGGAGCTGGCACTTGGGATTTGAATAAAGTAAGTTTAGTAAAATCGAATTTGACAAGCTATTATTTAGATGCAACAATAAATTCTTTTGAAGTAGCCATTAAAGAATTAGTAGTTACCTATGGCACCTTCATTCATAATAATAGTGGAACCTATTTAGTAAATCCAACTATTGGAAATTTTACAGTACCCCTAAATGCAATTATGAAAGTGCAATCGGGTATTTTGCATTTAGCTCCCAATACCGATTATGTTTTTTTGGAAGGCGAGTTAAATATTGCAAGTGGAACAATGCGTATTGGTCGAATTAAAGGACTTCAAGGAATACGATATAAGTCCAATCCAACTAAAGTACCAGTTATCGATATTTCTGGAGGATTATTGCAAGTGTACGGTGGTATAACCTATCGCTCGGGTTATGCTACCGATCCACTGCGCTTTAATCAAACGGGAGGAAGCTTGTTGCTAAACTGTGGTTGGCCGGGTTCCAATCTTGAGTTATTTAAAATAAATAATTCGGCTTCCTCTCGATTTGCTATGAGTGGTGGAATCATTACTCTTCAAAAGCCAAATAATTCCGCTGGATTAATAAGTGATTTTGATTTATGTGGATCAGCAGGGACAATTACTTTTTCAGATGGTACCGTTGAGTTTGGAAATAATGCCACATCAAATGGTTCTACATTTAATTTCACTCCTTATGCAGGGGTAGTACAACCCAATTTTAAAGTAACTGGTTCACCCGCATCTTCCGTTACTTTAAAAACAAGCAATGGATCTACCTCCGATTTTATTTTGCATAGTTTATATATTGATGTAAATAAAATTTTTGATATTCGATCGATCACCGGAACGGCAGGTGATACGAAGAACATGACCCTCTCAAGTAATTATGATGGACTAAATACCTTATATAATGATGGAAGTTTCGTTGCCAGAAATGGAACTGTCACCTTCCAAGGTATAGAAGGACTTTGGATTAACGGATCCAACACGACTACTTTCTACAATTTGAATATTGATAATGGTTTTGGAGTTGCTTTAGCAAGAAATATTAATATTAGCAATCAATTGTTGTTGTTAGTTGGAGTACTATATTCTACTCCTGGAAGTCAAGTAACGGCATTAGCTGGAGCAACGTCTAATTTAGGTTCTTCAATTTCTTATGTAGATGGACCTTTTGAGCAAATTGTAGCTTCTTCTTCAGCGCAAACTCTCAATTTGCCCATTGGAAAAAACGGATCATTTCGACCAATCATTTTAGCTGTATTACACTCGGATGCAACATCTATTACCTATACTTCTGAAGTGTGGAATTCATCAGCACGTGCTATGAGTTTTGCATTGCCTCCTTCTTTAACACATGTTTCGGATATACGTTACTTTAATTTAAATAGGTCAGCAGTAGCAAACCTAAGTAATGCCAGAATTACTTTAACCTACGGCGCTGATGACATGGTTACTGACCCCAATAATTTGAGAGTAGCAAGAGATAATGGATCATCTTCATGGCTCGATTTAGGAGGTGTTGGAACCGCAGCCGGAACTGGTAGTATCACATCCAACAATTTTGTTGGATTCAATACCTATTTTACTTTAGCAAATGCATTGGGTGGAATAAATCCACTTCCTGTTGAATATTTTTCATTTGATGCCAAAGCTAAAAGCAATCATGTAGAGGTGATTTGGAGCACCGCATCAGAGGTGAATTCTGATTATTTTATCGTTGAGAAAAGCACAAACGGCACATCATTTAATCCTATTGGAAAAGTTAATGCAGCTGGGCATTCCACTGCTTTGCTAACTTATTTATTTAATGATGCATTTCCATCTCAGGGAAATAATTATTATCGACTAAAGCAAGTGGATCGCAATGGCACTTTTGAATATTCGCAAGTGCGTGTGGTAAATTTCAAAAAATCGGCAATGAATGTATATCCTAATCCAGTGACATCCAGAATAATTTCTGTATCGATGGATAATAGTGAAGACGAAAATTTGGAAGCACGACTCATGGATCTAAATGGAAAAATTGTGGCTTACACGAATATGCGATTCTCCAATTCATCCGATGCCCAGTTTACATTTGATGCTACCTTATCACCTGGCGTTTATTTATTTGAATTGATGAATGCGGCTGGAAATAAATGGCATGAGCGAATTGTATTAACACAATAGATTTTTTTTTCATACATTCGGGATTCAATCCGAAAGTATGTTTGAAATTGTAAAGTTTAAAATAGAAGATAAAGAAAAAGCCTCCATCGTTTTTGATATTCGACAACGCGTCTTTGTTGACGAGCAAAAGGTCAGTCGCGAAGAAGAATACGATGAATATGAGGATCAAAGTATGCATTATATGCTGTTGGTGGAAAAGCAGCCGGCGGGTACAGCCCGCTGGCGCTTTACCAATGATGGAATAAAACTTGAGCGTTTTGCCATTCTTCCTCTTTATCGTAACAATGGTGCTGGATCTGCGTTGGTAAAAGCCGTTTTGGCCGATGTACTCCCTTACCAAAAAATGATTTATTTGAATGCTCAAGTTCCAGCAATGAATCTCTATAAAAGAGCAGGATTTGAGGAAGAAGGAGAATTATTCTACGAAGCGAATATTCCACATTTTAAAATGATTTATAAAGGATAGTGATTTATCATGGTTATTGTATAATTATTGATAAGATTTTCGCAATCTTCAAAATCACAAGGGCATTTTTCAGACTTTTGCTGGATCAAGTATGAAAGTTCAATCCTCTTATTCTGATATTTGGAGAATATCTTGGCCGATTATATTAAGTAGTCTCGCAAATACGGTCATTAATTTTACCGATGTAGCTTTTGTCTCTCGTCTAGGTGAAAAGGAATTGGCTGCGTCCGCCCTCGGAGGTGTTTTTTATTTTTTATTAATCATGATTGCTGTGGCAATTGGTATCGGAGCACAAATTTTAATTGCTCGAAAAGCAGGAGAGGGGCAACATGCGTCTATTGGAAATATTTTCGATCACAGCTTATTGATCCTACTTACTTTTTCATTTTTGATGGTCACATTTGTTTATCAACTAATACCCCAATTTATGTCTTTATTGGTAAAAGATGAAGAGGTAGTTGGCTTTGTGATTGATTACCTCAATGGAAGAACATGGGGTCTACCTTTTATGACTGTATTTGTAGCCATGAGATCGTTTTATACAGGCATTACGCTGACCCGAATCATCACGTATACTACCGTTTTAATGATGTTGTTGAATATATTGTTCAACTATATGTTTGTTTTTGGTGGATTTGGTTGCGCTGCATTGGGTATTTATGGAGCAGGCATTGCCTCTGCTATTGCCGAATCGGTTGCAGCAGTGTATGCCGTAATTTATGCGCTTTCAAGATCGATGTTTAAAGAATTTCAATTGTTTAAATTCAAAAACATCAACCAAAAAGCATTTGGTCAAATCATGAAATTATCAACACCCATTATTGTCCAGCATGTTTTTTCGATGGGTTCTTGGTTCATTTTCTTTTTGATGATCGAAAAATTAGGTTCTCGAGAATTGGCTATTTCCAATATTCTTCGTGGTGTTTACATGTTTTTGATGACTCCTGTTTGGGGATTTTCGGAATGTTGCAATAGCATGGTGTCAAATTTACTTGGGCAGAAAAAAATTGCTGATGTACTCCCGTTAGCTAAAAAAATCATGCGATTATCCATTGCAGTTACTGGTGCTCTCGTTTTGTTATGTATCATTTTTCAAAATTCAATATTTGAATTAGTGTCATCGGACAATCTATTAAATGCAGAAGCAAAAGGAAGTTTCTATGTGATCTGCCTGGCTACGATAACTTTTAGTTTGACGATGATTGCCATTGCCGGAATTTCGGGAACTGGGGCTACCGCAGCAGCCATGAAAATTGAAATTGTTAGCCTGCTGATCTATTTGTCGTATGTATTTATTTTTACACATCTTTATCCTTCTACGCTAGAAATCGTTTGGTTAGCAGAGGTTTTCTATTGGACATCCCTCGGATTGATTGGATACACTTATCTTCGCTCTGGAAAATGGATAAAAAAATCAAAGGCATACAATTAATTTCTTTTTGCCTCGTGCTCCTGTTGGTGGCATCTTGCAAAACGAAAAAAAATACAATTATTCAGGAGGAAACAGAGCCTGTAATTGAAGTTCCTGAGGGTTATGAAGCCATGATCGTGAAAGACTATCATGAGCTGGAATCTTGTGGTTTTTTATTAATGAATGCAGATTCCATCTACTATGAACCCATCCAACTAGATCCCATCTTTTATCAAAATAATTTAAAGGTATTTGTAAAGTATCAAATCTCAAAGAATCAAATGAGCATTTGTATGAAGGGAAAAAAGATTGATTTATTGGATATAAAAGTTCAAGGAAAATGAGAATAATTTTTTTAGGCACCCCAGAGTTTGCAGTCGATTCACTACGAATTTTAGTGGAGAATGGATACAATGTAGTGGTCGTAATTACGGCATGCGATAAACCTGCCGGGCGTGGTCAAAAATTAACGACTTCTGCTGTGAAAGATTATGCGGTATCGAAAGGATTAAACGTGTTGCAACCAGTTAAAATGAATGATCCGCAATTTTTAGAGGAAGTAAAAAAACTAAATGCCGATTTACAAATTGTCGTTGCGTTTAGAATGATGCCTGAAGCACTTTGGAGCATGCCTCCTTTAGGAACTTTTAACTTGCATGCCTCTTTATTACCTCAATACAGAGGAGCTGCACCAATCAATAGAGCCATTATGAATGGGGAAAAAGTAACGGGCCTCACCACTTTTTTTCTGAAACATGAAATTGATACTGGAAATATTATTTTCCGTAAAGAAATTCCGATAGGTGAAAATGAAAATGCGGGTGAATTGCACGATCGAATGAAGGTTGTAGGTGCTGATTTAGTTCTTCAAACGGTAAAAGCTATCGAGAATGATCAGGTAGTGGAACAAAGTCAACAAAGTTTTTTGGATGCTGGAGAAAAAATTATTGAAGCACCTAAAATTTATAAGGAAGATGGCAGGTTGGATTTTAGTAAGTCAATTCAGGTCTTGCATAATCAAATTCGTGGACTGAGTCCTTTTCCTGGGGCTTATTTTGATATGAAGATGCCGGAAGAGCAAGTCATATCAATTAAAATTTTGAAGGCTTCCCCTGAGCCAGCAGGTACTGTTTTAACACATGAGCTTATTACTGACGGGAAGAAAATGCTAAAGATTAGTGCTTCCGATGGATTTATCAATGTGTTGGAAATACAGGTCCCAGGTAAAAAGAGAATGAAAACACATGAGTTGTTAAGTGGATTTTCATTTCCTGAAGATGCGGTTATTCTTTGATGTTAACGATGACACGTTAATATTTTTTTAACTTATCATGCAAACACACTCGTATTATATCGAATTTTGCTAAGTGAAGCGATTGGTAGTATTTACGGGTGCTGGGATCTCCGCAGAAAGCGGGATAAAAACATTTAGGGATAGTGGTGGACTTTGGGAAAATTATGCAGTAGAAGACGTCGCAACCCCTCATGCATGGTATAAGAATCCAGAATTAGTACTGGAATTCTATAACCAACGAAGGAAGCAAGTCATCTCGGCAAAACCCAACGCAGCACATCTCTCCTTGGTTGAATTGGAAAAAGGATTTGAAGTAGTTGTTATCACGCAAAATATTGATGATTTACACGAGCGTGCTGGGTCTTCACAGGTAGTTCATCTGCATGGTGAGATCATGAAATCTAGAAGTTCCTTAAATCCATCCTTGATTTATCAAATGGAAGGCGATAGTATACTTCTTGGTGACAAATGCGAACGGGGAAGTCAACTTCGACCACATATCGTTTGGTTTGGTGAAAGTGTACCCATGATGGATAAAGCCATTGAAATAACTGAGAAGGCGGACATCTTCCTCGTTATTGGTACTTCATTAGCCGTTTATCCAGCAGCAAGTTTACTGCAATTTACCCCTGAGCATACCATGACAATTCTAATTGATCCTAATGCTAATGCCGACGAATTACCAACCCATTTCACAGTAGTTGCTGAAAATGCGGCTTACGGAGTTCCTCAACTTGTAAAAAAATTATTGAAAGCATATGTTTAGTAGTGAATTTATGTCATCCGATTTATGGCAATGGGGAGTGTTGCCCTTCTTGATTTTTTTAGCAAGGATGAGCGACGTTACTTTGGCAACCTTAAGAAATATTTTCTTGAGTAAATCGATCAAGTACATCGTACCTTTTCTAGGATTTGTTGAAGTTTTGATTTGGCTGTTAGCCATTTCTCAAATCATGAAAAATTTGCAAAATCCAGTTTGCTTTTTGGCCTATGCCACGGGTTATTCAATGGGGATATTTGTCGGAATAAAAATTGAAGAGCGTCTCGCACTAGGATTACAAGTAATGCGCATTATCACACAACGTCATTCCGATGAATTAATCGTAGCTCTAGCGAATCAAAATTTCGGTATTACTATCATGGACGCAACAGGAGCAAAAGGTCCAGTGAAAGTAATTCTTACTGTGGTTAAAAGAAAAGATATTTTAGAAGTAAGGAAATTGATCGAACAACATAATCCTAATGCCTTCTATTCCATTGAAGATATTCGAACTGTGAGTCATGGTGTTTTTCCTAGATCAACATCCAGCCGCCTCGATCACCTTAGGAATGTTTTTCCGATGGGAGTAGGGAAGTAGTTGGATATTAGATGTTAGATGTTAGACATTAGAAGTTATTTGTGCACTATTTTGACATCACCACAATTAATAACTAACTTTCAAGTTTAGTAATCAACCCTTATCAAATTAAAGTGAGTTTTTATAGAGCAGCTTTCGAATTATATTCAGAATTATCTAACGCAATATGGAAGAAAAATGATTAAAACAAAAACTCGTTTCTTTTCAATTAAAAACTTGTTTGCATTTGTCTTAGCGGACATTTTCGTTTTTATACTTTTTGGACTCTTACTTATGGGTTATGATGACAATTATGACAAAAGCAAAGGAGAGTATTGGAGTTTAGCAAGTATGAATTCAACAGAAATCCTAATTTATTTTTCATATAATGTTTGGATCATTTTAAATATTATTGGACTTGTAATCATTGTAAGAAAGGTTTATATTGGAAAGATAAAAGGCAAATAAAAATTCCTTTGAAGAAAAGGGAAATTTAAGGTCCATGGTTTGTTCCATAGAAAAGATATTTTGAAATTGCGAATTTTGTTTTCATGGGATTTCATAACGAAAGCGAGCCCGAAACTTGAAAATTGAAATTTAAGGTTAAACAATTTTAAAAATCTAAAATCTAAAATCTAAAGTCTAACATCCAACATTTAACCTTTCCTTCCCAACAAATAAGCCGTCATCAAATCATACATCTTTCGCTCTTTCAGCTTGCCTTTTAAAAGAAGCTTATGTGCTTTGATAGTTTGCATATCATGACGCTTGGCTGGACCTGTTTGCACTTCCATTGGTTTTAGCTTGGTGGCATTTTTTGCTGTTTGTAAAATCAAACCTTCCAATAAGGAATAGGGTATATGTTGTGATTTTAATAAATCCATAGCCATGGTATAATTCGCATTCACAAAATTATTGGCGAAAACGGCTGCTAAATGTAAATGTGCTCGTTTTTTACTTGACAAAAGCATAACTTTTCCTGATAGCTTTTTTGCCAGTATCTTCAAGAGTTTTTCTAATTTAGAGTTTTTGGATTCTACACAAATGGTAATTTTACTCCAATCTACTTCCAATTTGCTAGCAAATGTTTGTACTGGATAAAATACACCAGTTAAGGTTTTCTTGCTTTTTAATAATGGAAGCATACCACTGCAATGTATCAAGTAATAACCTTTACTTTCATATTCCTTAAATAATCCTTGAATGGATGTATCGTTGGTGCAAATAAATAATAAGAAAGAACGAGCATCTGCAACAGGAAGTTCAGTAACAAATCTGCTTTTACATGCCTTCGAAATGGTTCGTCCTGTTTTTTGGTTGCGACTATGAATAAAGTCAATGGAATAACCGCATTCCGTCATTCTCTTCGCCAAATGTGAGGCAAGATTTCCGGATCCAACTATACCAAATTTCAAAATCATAGTAGTGATGCTAAGCAGTACGAAGCTTTTTAATTCTTTTGATGATAGCAATCCAAGTTCCAATAATCATCAATAAACAACCTACCCAAAGTATATTGATATAGGGGAAAATAATTGCCTTCATAATGATAAATTCTCGTGAGTTACCTTCCTTTTCGGATACTTCAATTTCAAATTTATTTTCTTCAGGAATAATTTTAATAAAAGCAAAACGTAATCCTAACTCTGTAATTTCAACTGGTCGATTAAAAGCTTCACTTCCTCTTAAAATAAATACAGGATTTGCTTGGTGCATCTTTTTGTTTACATCCATCACTAAAATGTTCGCCGCTACTACTAAATCGGATTCTAAAAGCATGAGAAGGTCCTTGTCTACATCTTTATTTAAACTTTGTAATACCACCAAGCTATTGCTCGTTGTAATCGTATCGCCAATGCTTAATTGATATTTTTTTCCAGGCTTATATCCTTCATTCGTCTTTTTTTCAACTTCTTTATCATCTAACTCCGCATAGGTAACATGAGTATAAATATCTCTATTGATGAAATGTTGCGTGCTGGGTTCGCTTACATTGCCCATCCGATCATTTAACTGAACAAATGGAAAAAGACTAAATTGCTTTTGAAATTGTCCCGTGCTGTGATCCGCTTTCAAGTATTCCACTTCATAACGAATATGAATCCCTTCTTTGATTTTATCTTTATAAGTCACATAATACTCACCCATCGGTAATGTGTCCCCTTTGTACAATAATATATTTTCATTGTTGGGGAAATCTTTTCCTAAATCTACATTTAAACGATTCTGACTAATTACCGTTTTTTCACTGTTTGCGATTAAGGAACCTAATAAAATAAATGCGATTCCCATATGAGCAATGCTGGCTCCTGATTTCGCAATATTCCCTTTGAGTACACGAATGAAATAGTCGAGGTTTGCTGTGAATGCCCATGTTGAAGTAAATAACAACAATACTAACTGTATGCGGTCGAATTGAAAATAATAATGCACTCCGATGGTAATGAGCAACGAAACAATAAAAGAAAGTAAAAGTTTTTTTGCCATGCTCTTCATGTCAGTTTGCTTCCATTTAAAATAGAGTCCAACCGACATCAGTAAAGCAATTACTGCAGCCAAAGGAATTTGCCAGGAGTTGTAAAAATCAATAGCATCGGCTGGAGGAGCCATTTTCAAATTGAACAGTTTATTAATTACAGGAATAGAAGTAGTAATACTGATTTGAATGGCTGAGATTACCAAGATCAACATCCCCATAAACATCCAGAATTCGCGACTGCTTACTGGGTCTTCTTCTGAACGAGTGGAAAGCAGTTTGCGGTTTTTGATACTAAGAAAAATAGCCAAAGCGAAAAAGAAAACCATATAAATCAACAATTGTCCTTTCATTCCTAAATCAGTAAAGGCGTGAACGGAAGTATCACCTAAAATTCCACTTCGGGTTAAAAAAGTTGAATACAATACGAGGATAAAAGAAAGTGTACAAAGAATATAAGAACTATGTAATGAAGTACCATTTTTATTAAAAATAATCATGACATGAGTAGCACCCACTAACACTAACCATGGAACCAAACTAGCATTTTCTACAGGATCCCATGCCCAAAAACCACCAAAACTTAAAGCTTCGTAAGCCCAAGCACCACCCATCAAAACTCCAGTACCTAAAATTAAAATGCCAAATAAAGACCAAGGAAGTGCAGGCTTCACCCATTCTTTCACTCTTCCCGTCAACATACCCCCAACTGCATAAGCAAAAGGAATAGCAGTGGCTGCAAAACCCAAAAATAGGGTAGGAGGGTGAATCACCATCCAATAATTTTGAAGCAATGGATTTAATCCTCTTCCATCTTTTATTTTACTTAAATAATCGGCCATTTGTATAAAAGGCAGATTAGCAAAATCGGCATGGTTACGTAAAAGAATGAATGGATTGGATCCAATTTTAATTCCATTAAATTCCAATCCTAATAACATTGAAGCCAAAAAAGTTTGAATAATCATCATCGTGAACATGACGGGAGCTTCCCATGTTCCTGCTTTTTTTATGATGAAAAAGGATAAAACAACATGCCAAAAAGTCCAAATCAAAAAACTACCTTCCTGACCTTCCCATAAACAAGCCCACATATATTTCATAGGCAAAACGGAATTGGAATGCTGCCAGATATAGTAATATTCGAAAAAATGTCCGTGTATTAAATAATAAATTAAGAAAACAATTCCGAATACAGAAACGGCATGTACACCAAAGCTAATGCGTGCAAGAGGATTCCATGAATTTGATAATTCTGATTTTTGCTTAAATGAAAAATAATATGAAATGGCGGATAAGAGTGCTGCAGTAAAGGATAAAATGATTAAAATATTACCAAGTACACCGAATCCAAGATGTTCACCTTGGTATTGAATTTCCATTATTTTTCTTTGTTTATTTTAGCTCGCGGCTTCCGTTTCGCCCGAAACTGCTTTCAATTGGTCTTGCTGATTTCCGTTGTATTTGGAAGGACATTTCATTAATATTTGACTTGCATGAAATTCATCACCATCCATTTTACCCACCACTACAATTTGTTCTGATCGTTCAAAATCTTGTGGCTTACTTCCGTTGTATAAAACTTTTTTCTCTATCCCTTCATTATCGATCAAATAAAATCCAAATAGATTAGCATTCACTTCTGGATTGTAGATCAATTCTTTTTCCTTATTCAATTTCCCAACAACGTGAAATGTACTGCCTTCATTTTCGATAGCCGTTTTAAACGGAGCATAGGTACTAGAATTACTGATGGTACTAACTACAACAGCAAGTGCAATTGCAATTATAATAATACCTATGATGTGAATTTTCTTCATGACTTGTAATTTTACTTTTTCATTTCCTTTTCCAACTTTGTTACTTTTCTTTCGATGCGAATCATATAAAAACTGAGTATAGCTAATGAAATAAAAGCAACGGCAACTACTACATATATTTTTCCTTCTGATCGCATGGTATCGGCCATTTCCACCTCTTGAGCGAATGCTGAGGAAAGATTCATCAAAAGGAAGGAGGTAAGGACTAAGTATTTTTTCATATTATTATTGATCTTCTTTTTTCCATTCTAATTTACGAATACGAATTCTTAAACTCATCATCCAAACACCTAATAATGTCCATGCAATTACAGCAGGATAAAATACCATCCGCATATTGGCATCGAGATCATATTTATTAAATCCAGGATTTCCTCCTTTTCCAGGATGAAGTGAAGCGGTCATTTTAGGTAATACCATGATGAAAACAATCATCATCACAAATGCAAAAATACCATATACAGCTGCTAAACGCGCACGTTTTGAATCGTCAGGTATTGAATTTCTTAAAATAAAGTAGGCAGCATAAATTAACAAGGAGGCTGCTGTTCCGTTAAGTTGTGGATCATTAACCCAAGGTGCTCCCCACGTATAGTTGGCCCAAACCATTCCCGTTAAGAGTCCGGCTATTCCAAAAACCATAGCCATTCGACCACTTTCATCGGCAACTAAATCAAAGTACAAATCTGATTTATTGAGGTATAGAATCCCATAAAATGCATTGCAAATCATCAATACCAACATGGCCATCCACATGGTTACATGAAAATAAAGATTACGAATCGTTTCATTGAGAATAGGCATTCGTGGAATCTCACCTAAGAATCCCTCATAAAAAGTATAAAAAAGAAGGACGAGTGCCGTAATTTTCCACCACCAAGATCTTGCCATATTTGATTTCACACTATTCAATTTTAATCACGCCAAAGGTAAGGAAACAGGAGGAAGGAAAGCACTACAATGATACTATTCAACGCGATTAATAAATTAAAATTGGGTAGATTAATCGCCCATTCTACCCCAAGAATAGCATTCCCAGAAAATTTAATTATCGTTATTAGCAAAGGAAATAGTAGTGGAAATCCCAAGATGGCAACTAAAGCTGCTTGATTATGCGCCTTAGATACAATTCCAGATACTAATGTCAATACAGCAGATAATCCAAAACTTCCGAGGAGAAGTCCTATGGTAAATTGTCCCCAATCATGAATAGAAAGACTAAAAAAGAGAGAAAAGGCGCATAGATTGATGAAGCCGAGTACAGAAAGCAGTAAAATATTATATGTTGTTTTTGCTAAGATGACTACTGCAGGATTCAGAAAAGTGTAATGAAAAAGTTGAAGACCTCTACTTTCTTGAATAAAACTCCTCGCTATGGCATTGGTAGCGGCAAAAAGCATAATTATCCAAAATAATGCATTCCAAGTAATAGGATCTAAAGATTGACGGTAACTAATATAGGCAATGAAAATCGTTGCTAATGAATACACCAAAAGACTAGTGAGCGCATGATAATTCTTGAATTCTAAACGAACTTCATGGCTAACAAGTTTGAAATATTGATGGAGTGTTGAATTCATTATTGCAAAATTCGACAATTTTTAATCGTTATCGTTGCGATATGCTATTTTTGGTAATTGAATTAATAATATTTTATGAAAGTAGACATATTGGCAATAGGAGCCCATCCAGATGATGTTGAACTAGGAGCAGGAGGTACTGTATGCAAGGAAATCGCTGCTGGAAGGAAAGTGGGGGTGATTGATTTAACCCGAGGAGAACTTGGTACAAGAGGTTCTGCTGATCTTCGCGATGAGGAAGCTGCTCAGAGTGCCTCCTTGATGGGTTTAGAATTTAGGATGAATATGGGATTTAAAGATGGTTTCTTTGTTAATGATGAAATCCATCAAATTGCACTGGTTCAGCAAATTCGTCGTTTCCAACCTGAAATTATTATTTGCAATGCAATAAAGGACCGACATCCAGATCATGGAAAAGGAAGTAAACTAGTTTCAGATGCATGTTTTTGAGTGGATTGACGAAAGTAGAAACTAATTTTAATGGAGAAATTCAAAATGCATGGAGGCCCAAGGCTGTGTATCATTATATACAGGATCGACATATCCATCCTGATTTTGTTGTGGACATAACAGATTATATGGAAATTAAAATGAAATCTGTAATGGCATTTAAAAGTCAGTTTTTTGATCCTTCTTCATCGGAACCAGCAACGGCCATTTCTACCAAAGATTTTTTAGAATTTTTATATGGAAGGGCTATTGAAATGGGCCGACAATCGGGCTTTTTATATGCAGAAGGATTTACGGTGGAAAGAACGGTTGGATTAGATTCTCTTTTTCAAATAAGATAGAAATAGTGATCTACTAAAGTTTTGCAAATACCGTTTTGGATGTTTGCTATTGCCCAAGAATTTTAAAAAAATATTACATAAAAAAAAGGCTGCCTCAATTTGTTGAGACAGCCTTTTTAAAAGTTAAGATATTACTTAACAATCATAGTTTTAGTTAAACTTTCAGCACCTACTTTCACTGTGTAAGTGTAAAGACCAGCGGCAAGATCACTCGCATCAATAGTGATGGTGTTAATACCTGCTGTTAAAGTTCCTGTATTGATCGTTTTAATCAATTTACCAACTACATTGTTCACTTCAATAGTTGCATCCGAAGTTTTCTTAAGATTAATTTCGAATTGGGTTGAACCACTGAAAGGGTTTGGATAGTTTTGGAAAATTGAGAAACTTAAATCGGCAGCTGTAACTTCATTCACACCAACCACAAAGTCATTAACATCTGCAGAAACATAAACGATATCATTTCTGTCTGTATTATTGCCTGCTTGACATTGTAAAGTTAGATCACTAGAAGTGCTCAATAAACTATAATCTGGGGCAAAATCACGCTCATAAACAACATGGATTTTACTGTCAACAAGTTTCGCAATACTACCATAAACAGCTTCTTGATATTCTGCATCGCCACCTTGAGCAGCGGTAGGAACCAACAATAACTGTTGTGACCATGTGTTACCACCATCAGTAGATTTAATAGCAAACATGTGTCTGTGTGATTGTTCATATGCTGATGTGTCAGCTAATTCGTTAATAGTTGCATAGGCCATGTAAATATTTCCAGATGCATCAAATCCTAAACTAGGGTGAACACTTAAACCACCGCCACCATAATATCCAATTTCACGGCAATTTAAATTTTCAGAATAGATGGTGATAAAACCATCACCATTTAAATCTGGTGCAGTTCCTGAAATCACAGGAGAAGTCATATTTTCGTTCCAATAAACGATACCATCTACATTCGGGAAATAGCTCCATCCTGCAGCTGCTGTAGGATCGTCATCAATATAGCGCATTTGTGACCATGCAAGATGAGCTATTCCATTCGCATCGATTGAAACTGTTACATCCCCATTTGAGGTTTCTACTGTATCAGCAACTAAATCACCGTCAACATCAGAAATTGCACCAGCAGCCGTTGGGTCGTATAAAGCCAGAGGACTTGCTTGTACTATTGTTTTGGTCCAAGTAGTACCGTTATCAGTTGATTTCATCAAAACCACATCCTGAAATCCATCTGCAAGTGCAATAACAACATTGTCGCCTTGAGCATCAATGCTATAAACATCAGCACCCCAACCAGTATAAAAAGATGAATCTAATCCAGGTAATACACTATGAACAATGTCCCATGTAGCTCCACCATCTTGTGAACGAGAATATGTTACAGGACCATTTTGTCCCAAAACTGCAACAGTTCCAGTACCTTGTGAATTAACAATAGCATGTAGAGTCATTCCATTAGCACCACCAACAGCTAGACGTGGCCAAACATCAGCTCCACCTGCTGGCAAAGGAAATGCGATACTGTCCGTTGTTGTCCATGTACCAACACCTTTTGTACGAGTAGAAACTGCCATACCAGTTGCTCCAGTATGAGCTAGAACATACTCAATTCCATTAGAAACCTGAATACTAGGCCAGCCAACACGAAGATTTTCAATTCTGGTTGTAGGTTGTGCTCCCCAAGTAGTGCCATCATAATAATTATAAAATGATCCGCGATCTGTCCAAGAGGTTGCGGAATTCATGCCTTCTTGAGAACCAGTGTAAGCAATTGATATAGTTCCATCACCGTTGTTTACAATTCTTCGTCCCATGCCAACATTTCCTTGAAGATCGTAATCAGATGTACCGACAATTACTTCAGAGAGAGCAGCTGTATTTAAAGAATGCACCTTTTGGGCTTTTTTTGCAGCAATAACAGTTGGACCAACTTGAAAATTCAAAGGAAGTGAAGATTCAATTCGACGCTCGTTTTTGTTCATTTTAACAGGAGCGTGAGTTTGACTTTTTGGGTAAGCTTTCACTCCTTTAGCTGGCTTGGCCAACTTAAGCGACTGCGCGTTTGCTCCTAAAGAGATCGCAAACGTAAGACTGTAGAGTAATAATTTTTCATCATTTAATTTGGTTTATAGGTTTAACAGTTAAATTTTTTTTGTCTTGTAAAGTTAAGTACTTTGATTCTATAAAGAATTAAAAAACTAATAACTTTACATACTACCCACAAAAGTAATAGATTTTACATTAAAAATATTTCGACATGTCTTTTTCTTCATGTTTTTTGTTTGCATTTTATATTTATAGATTGGAAAGTATTGATTTTTAGATTTTTGCAAATTACTTTTACTGTTTAAAGGTTAAAAAATAGACAATGAATAAGACAAGTGAATAAATTAACCATCGGTTTACTGCTAAGTATTCATTTACATTCACTTTTAACTTTCTTTTTACATAATAGATCAGTAAAAATTTCTCCGCATAAAATGCGATGAGTGTTCCTACTGCAATTCCAATTATGCCATACTTCAACATTAACAAATAACTACAAGTAAAGTTTATTATTAATTCAACAATTGCAATTTGCATGATTACTCTTGTTTTCCCAGCAGCTAATACTAAAGTTTGAGGGAATAATACTCTGCTCACTAAAAGAAGTAAATAGGTGTTAAAGATTGGCGCACTTGAAATGAATTCTGCTCTAAAAATAATAGGGTAAAGCCACGAACTTAAATAAACAAGTAGTATTGTGATTGGGAAAAGCAAATTCATCAATTTCAAAGATTCTGCTTTTAGATTTGATAATTCAGCATGAATATTATTTTTATTTAACCTTGGTATGAAGGACGAACTTAATGAACTAGAGAGTAGAACAGCCAATGGCAACTCACGAGCACCGTATCTAAAAATAGCAAATTGATCGCTCCCAAAATGAGAACTAACCAATAATCCATCAATGTACTCTGCAGATCCAGCTAGAGCAAAACTAAATATAAGTGGCGTTGAAAAAGTCAATAAATCAACTATCACTTTTTTATTAATTTGAAATATACTTTCTTGATATATCAAAATGCATAAATAAATATTTTTTACTACGGATAAAAGTATAAGTCCGTAAAGAACAAATTCAATTTCACAACCCATCCATACAGGAAAAAGAACGGAGGTTACATAAGCTATAGTATGAAGTATGCTGTATAGTAATAATCCATTTGTGTTTTCTTTGAGTAATAAGATATGCTCAATGAGGAAAGTCGGATTGTTTAAAAAAATATATATCAACATCAAACCATAAACTCTAGGTGTTGTATTCGGAAGAAAATGTTCAACGGTTTGACTGAATACCATCATCAAAAGAATCAATAATATACTCATGAACAGTAAAAGTAGAGCCGTATTAAAAAAGTAAACATTCTTGTTCACTTCTTCTTTCTTGTACTGACTTAACAACCCATTTAAGATCCCATTTACCCAGAAAAAGCTGACCGCACCGCTGATAAAAATCAATCCTTCATAGCTTCCTATTTCTTGAATTGCAATATTGCTTTTTGAAAGCAATATTCCTGTTAAGAGCAATGCTGAGAAACGAAACAATTGGAAAATCTGAAATCCTCGCGTGATAGAAAGATTGGCTAATTTATTCATTCGCAAATTTACTTTAACGCTGGAAGTTTTTTGAAATGAATACGCAGTGAATTCCCAATGACAATTACATCTGAAAAGGCCATCGATAAAGAAGCTAACATAGGATTAAGAAATCCAGCAGCTGCTAAGGGTATAGCCACTACGTTATAAGCCAATGCCCAAAATAAATTTTGCTTTATTGTTTTCAATGTTTCGCGTGAAATGGTATAGGCAACAGCTAATCCATCCAATTCATTTTTACTTAGTAAGATGATATCTGCCGTCTGAATAGCAATTTGAGTCCCTGAATTTACAGCTATTCCCACTTCAGCTATTGCTAAAGCAGGAGCGTCATTTATTCCATCACCTACCATTGCTGTTTTACCTAATTTCTGGAATTTCTCTACTACTTCCACTTTCATCTGAGGAAGTTGAGAGGAGAAAATTTCATCAATACCTAAGTAATTACCAATCGAGTTACATACTTCAGGTCGATCACCACTTAATAAAATCGTTTTTATTCCTTTCTCTTTAAAGTAGGAAACCATTGACAAAGCATCAACTCTAACTGGATCTTCAAAATCAATAGAAGCGACTATTTGATCATTAATAGTAACGTATACCTGATGTCCGTGAGACTCTAAATCTGTAACAACAAATTTTTGCGATCCGATTTTATAGAAATTTCCTTCTTTGTCTTTTGCACTGACACCGTGCCCTGCTATTTCATTTATTTCGGTGAAATGTATGGGTAAATACTTCGCACCCGAAAATTTTTCAGCTAATACTTTTGCAAAAGGATGGTTAGAATATTTCTCAAGTATACTGATTAAAAAATTTACTTTTTCAATGTCATTATCTATGTAATTAATTTCTTTTACCGAAACTTTGCCTTGCGTTAATGTTCCCGTTTTATCAAAAACAATATATTTTATACCACTCAGTTTTTCTAATGTATCTCCACCTTTTACCAATACACCTTTTCGAGCCGATCGACCAATCCCAACAGCTACTGCAGTAGGAGTAGCCAAACCCATAGCACAGGGACAAGAAATAACTAAAACAGCAATGCTTCTTAATAAGGAATCGGAAATAGGCAAAATGAAATAAAAATGTGATATTAAAAAAGTCATTATGGAAATCAAAATAACGATAGGAACAAACCAAGAACTTACCAAATCACCTAATCGTTGAATTTCAGGTTTTCGAAGTGATGAAGTTTTCACAACCTCTATCATTTTACTCAAAACGGTATTGGTTCCCGATCCTTGTACAATCACCTTGATGTATCCATTTAACACAATGGTACCACTCAATACTTGATCATTTATTGTTTTTTGGATGGGTAAACTTTCTCCAGTCATCATGGACTCATCAATCTCCACATTTCCTTCGTAGATGAGACCATCTGCAGGAATTTTATCACCTGTATTTACCAAAATTAAATCATTCACCTTAAGTTGATGTGCAAACAGCTCAACAATTGATTCCTTCTCTGTTAATGCATTTTCAATTTTCTTGGCTGAAAACGGTTGAATTTTGGTAAGATGTGTTAATGCAGATTGAGTCTTTTTTAAACTTCTCTTTTCAATAATGTTCCCCAACAAAACAAGTGTAATAATTGTTGCCGCAGTCTCAAAAAACAAATAATTTGAAATCTCATTTGTACCATAATAGAGGTACCACGCAATTATTGAATAAATAAAAGCAGAAAATGAACCCAGAGTAATCAATACATCCATATTCATGTGTCCCGATTTAATTGAACCCCATGCACTTTTTCCAAAATGATTTAGTCCGATGAACATCACCGGGATGGCAAGGATAAACTGAAAAGCAGGTTGATGTAAAAGATGAAAAGGCAGAAACATATGTCCTAATAATGGAATTGTGAAAATGGCAGAAATTATTAATCTAATTTCTGTTGAATCCCATTTCCATTTTTTTGAATTCGATTCATCCAACTCTTGATATAAAGAAGCTTTATAGCCTAAGTTGTTAATATCTGTAAGTATTTGATCTAAAGGAATTCCTTCAATCAGCTCAAATTCAACTTCTCCGCTATTGTAATTCACAAAAACATTGTGCATTCCCTTCGACTCCAACTTTCTACTTATGTTTTGCGCACAACTAGCACAAGTCATTCCTGAAACAGAGAGTTGTATTTTTTCAGACATGGGGTAAAGTTAGCGAGCATAATTGAAGAACGAAGAAATATCCAATTCATTTTGGCATGAATGTTCTAGTTAACTACATTTGCACCCTTCAAAACGGTGGATGTAGCTCAGTCGGTTAGAGCGCTAGTTTGTGGATCTAGAGGTCGAGGGTTCGATCCCCTCCATTCACCCGATTCCGGAGTCAATTAATTTTGGCTCCGGTTTTTTTATATCTCATTGTTTTTGAATCCTATATTTAATTATAATGGCCTAAAACCAAGTTTTTAAGCATTCAGACACATTTGTTCAGAAATTACAATTACATTTAGCAAAATAGATTTCTTATTCCATTGCATAGAATTATCTTTGCAATCACTTAAAAAAGATAAAAAAATGGCAACTACTACGGCACAAACAATTGGGCAAGAAAATTACGAAAAGCAATTATGTGATTGGATAGAGCTTGAAAAAGCTGCAATCGAATTAATCCATATCACGGGTGCATTATGGTTTAACAACTCAGTTGAGCTTATTATTTTTAGAAATCAATTAGTAGATCGTAGTGCAAGTCAGATTTTGAATTTGCATCAATATGCAAACGACATTGTAAAGAAGCCGATTTCGGTAATTGATACCTTAGCATTAGCTCGTGAAATCAACGAAATGGATTTAGCTCCATCTCGTATAGATATTGGAAAGTTAGCTGCAGAATGGTTGGCAGAAAAGGGCGATTTTAAGAATGATACAAAAGCATTTTTAACGAGTAAAATTGGAGGGTTCGTAGGGAAAGATCGTCGTAAAATGATTCCAAGAGATGTTATTCTATATGGATTTGGACGTATCGGTCGAATTTTAGCTCGTGAATTGGTAGGGCAAGCAGGGAAAGGGGAGCAATTACGTCTTCGTGCCATTGTGGTTCGAAAGCGATCGGATGATGATTTAAGTAAACGTGCTGAATTATTAAGAAACGACTCAGTTCATGGGCCATTCCCAGGAACCGTAATAGAAGACAACGAGAAAAGTGCATTAATTGTAAATGGTCATACTATTTATGTTATTGATGCAAAAAATCCAGAAGATGTAGATTATGCTGCTTTAGGAATTAATAATGCATTATTAATTGATAATACTGGAGTATCTCGTGATCGTGAAGGTCTCAGTAAGCATTTAAAAGCAAAAGGTGTGGATAAGGTTTTATTGACAGCACCCGGCAAAGGAGATATTCCGAATGTAGTATATGGTGTGAATGAAAAAAATCATGCGGCTGATGAAAAAATATTTTCTGCTGCTTCTTGTACTACGAATGCCATTGTGCCTATTTTATCAGTTATTGAGAATGCATTGGGAATTGAAAGAGGGCATATCGAAACGATTCACTCCTATACTAATGACCAAAATCTATTAGATAACTATCATAGTAAGTATCGTCGTGGACGTTCCGCTGCCATGAATATGGTAATTACCGAGACAGGTGCTGATAAAGCAGTTGCAAAAGTACTTCCCGTATTGGAAGGTAAATTAACAGGAAATGCAGTGCGTGTACCAACACCTGATGTTTCATTAGCAATCTTAAATCTTACCATGAAAAAAGGTGTAAGTAAGGATGAAGTAAATGATATATTAAAAGATGGTGCCTTGCGTGGAAATTTAATTGAGCAAATTCAATATTCAAATTCGAATGAACTTGTTTCTTCTGATTTGATCGGAAATCCTTGCGCTTCTATTGTTGATTCTCCAGCTACCATCGTATCAAAAGATAAGAAAAGTATGGTACTCTATATTTGGTATGATAATGAATATGGATATAGTCGTCAGGTAATTCGCTTTGCTAAGTATTTAGCTGACGTTATTCGTTTTACTTATTACTAAATCATTTAGAATATTTAAAAAAAGGCTGTCGATTTTCGGCAGCCTTTTTTTGTTTAGATAGGAGGGATTTGACCTTTGATCAATCTCCTAAAAATGATTTTAAAATATTATTCTTGCTTTTGTGACGGAGACGACGCAACGCTTTTTCTTTTATTTGACGGACGCGTTCTCTCGTAATTCCATACTTATCGCCAATTTCTTCTAAGGTTAATCCATGTCCAATTCCGATTCCAAAAAATAGCTTAACGACTTCGCATTCTCGATCACTTAAAATACTTAGCGACCGTTCAATTTCTTTTCTCAGGGAATCGTTGATGAGTTGTACATCGGCACGTGGCGACTCAAAATTTTCAATTACATCTAATAAAGTATTGTCTTCCCCTTGTACAAAAGGGGCGTCCATCGAAACATGCCTACCTGAAATTCGAAGTGCATCAGTAATTTTATCCAACGGTAAATCAGTAAGCTTTGCTATCTCTTCATACGAAGGTTCTCTTTCATATTCTTGTTCTAGTTTACTAAAGGCTTTACTGATTCGACTTAAGGAACCAATTTGATTCAATGGGAGTCGTACTATTCGACTTTGCTCAGCAATAGCTTGCAAAATACTTTGACGGATCCACCAAACAGCGTAGGAAATAAATTTAAATCCACGAGTTTCATCAAATCGTTTTGCCGATTTAATTAGACCTAGATTTCCTTCATTAATAAGATCTGGCAAACTCAACCCTTGATTTTGATATTGCTTAGCCACGGAAACGACGAATCGTAAATTAGCACGTGTTAATTTATCAAATGCCTCTTCATCACCATCTCGAATAAGTCTTGCAAGGCGAACTTCTTCCTCTGGCGGAATCATTTGCTCTTTACCAATGTCAGAAAGATGCTTCTCGAAAGATGCACTCTCCCGATTGGTAATCGAATTAGTAATTTTAAGTTGACGCATCTTTAGTGATTTTTAAAAATCTAAAAACTGTCGTGGCTTTTGTGTAAAACAAATATAAGTGAAAAAAAAAACAAACAACCAAATCATCCTCAAAAAAAAAGGACGCCAATGAGCGTCCTTCTACTTTTCACTTTCATCAAATTACATGCCGAACCCGTAATAAGCTCTCATTCCATTTGAATAAATCCCTTCAATAAGAACTCCACCTTTTTTATTGTTTAAATAATCTGTCAATTCTTCAACACTTCCAACAGGCTTATTATCTACGGAAAGAATTACAAACCCCTCTTTTATACCTGCACTTTTTAGTTTTCCTGTAGACAAATCTTTCACCTTAATACCTTTAGATATTTTTAGTTTATCTAATTCACTATCGGAAAGTGAAACTAAAGTAGCACCAAGCATAGAAATCGATTCGCTCTTAATTACTTTAGTGTTCCCGTCCTTATTACGGAGTGTAACTGCGTACACTTTTTCATTCCCATTTCGAATCACAGTTACGTCTATTTTATCACCTGGACGATATCGCCCCACTTGTTCCTGCAATTCTGGAGATGATTTAATAGGACTTCCGTTTATAGAAGTGATTACGTCGCCTTCCTTGATTCCAGCTGATTCCGCAGCCCCATCTTCTGTAATTCCGTTTACATAGACACCTTGCAGCGATTTTATTTCTTTTTCCTTTGCAAATTCAGAATCTAAATCACGAATACTTACTCCAATGAATCCTCTTTGCACGGTTCCATATTCCATCAAGTCATTCACAACCTTTTTTACGATGTTAACAGGGATCGCAAAAGAGTAACCAGAATAGGATCCTGTGTTCGATGCTATGGCAGCATTAATTCCAATTAATTCACCTCTTGTATTAACTAATGCACCACCTGAATTGCCAGGATTTACAGCAGCGTCAGTTTGAATAAATGATTCAATTGGAAACTTTTGATTTGGAAGAATATGAATATTTCTTGCTTTAGCAGAAATAATTCCAGCGGTCACAGTAGAGGTTAAATTAAAAGGATTTCCGACAGCTAACACCCATTCCCCAACTTTCACTTGGTCGGAATTTCCCCAAGCAGCAAAAGGTAAATTAGTTGCTTCCACCTTTAAAAGTGCAAGGTCGGTCGATGGGTCCAACCCTATCACTTTTGCTTTGTAGGATTCTTTATTATCCAAAGTTACATTTACTTCATCTCCATTTTCAACCACATGGTTATTGGTGACAATGTATCCATCTTCAGAAATAATAACTCCAGATCCGGTACTTTGCTGTGGTGGCAGTTCGCGAGGGTTTGGATTCCCCCAGAAAAAACTAAAAGGATCTACTATCTGGTTTCCCATTCCACTTTGTCGAGGATACGTTGTCGTGACGTGAACTACCGTTGGAACCGAGGCTTCTGCAGGTAAAACAAAATCGATAGGCGCGGAATTAGGTCCTGAATAATTTACTTGGTGATACCCCTGGTTAGTTTTCATTAATCCGATATGTCCACTTCTAGAATCATCTTCAAAATGATTTACAATACCGGCACCCACCATTCCTGCTGAGAGTGCAAGGGCTACAAAGAGAATACTTTTGGTTTTTGAGTTCATAATTATTTAGCTATTAATTTGAAGTCTTAATACGTTTGATGAGGCAAAAATATTTTCAAGAAAATGAATCTCAAATGAATTTAACATTGATTTAACGCATTAACGTGCTGAATTTGAGAACCTATTTAAGTTATAAAAATCACTAACTTTACATCGATGCAATTGTCTTTCAGTAAATACCAAGGAACCGGAAACGACTTTATTATTTTGGACGGATGGAATTCGGAAATTTCGATTTCTGCTGAGCAAGTGAAGTACTGCTGCGATCGAAGATTTGGCATTGGGGGAGATGGACTGATGATTATTAAGAAACATCCCTCCTTTGACTTTGAAATGATTTATTTTAATTCCGATGGTTTACTCAGTTCCATGTGTGGTAATGGAGGACGTTGTTTGGTTCACTTTGCTTTTGAAAGAAATTATATTGGAACCTCAACGAAATTTTTAGCTGTTGATGGTGTGCATGAAGCAGATGTATTACCGAACCATATAGTTTCATTAAAGATGAGCGATGTTTCAATAATTGAAAAAAGAGAAAATGATTATTATTTAAATACGGGTTCTCCTCATTTTGTAAAGAAGGTGGATGAGATTAATGAATTGGATGTAGTGGAGGAAGGGAGAAAAATTAGATATAACGAGGAATTTAAAAGTGTAGGTACCAATGTAAATTTTGTAAAGGAATTGGAAGATGGTATCATGGTTCGTACTTATGAAAGAGGTGTCGAAAATGAAACACTGAGTTGTGGTACTGGAGTGACTGCTGCTGCTTTAGTAGTTGCTGATTTGTTCAATGAAGAGAAAAGAAAAAGAGAATCAATAAATATTAAAACCTTAGGCGGCGCATTAAAGGTAACATTCAATAGAAACGAAAATATAATTGACGAAATTCGATTGATTGGACCCGCTACATTTGTCTACGAAGGATCAATAAAATTATGATAAGAGGGAATTCAATATTACTAAGAGCGCTCGAGCCAAAAGACGTAGACTTAATGATGATTTATGAAAACGATCCGGAGGTTTGGCCGGTGAGTGGGACCATTACACCTTATTCTAAATATACGCTTGAACAATATTATGCCAACGCTACACAAGATATTTTTGTTGCCAAACAATTAAGACTTGCTATCGAAATCATCACAGAAGTTCCCGGAATGGAAATGACGATTGGATATATTGACTTGTTTGACTTTGATCAACTTCATCGTCGTGCTGGTGTTGGTATCCTTATTGGCGATAAAAATCAACGCCGAAAAGGTTATGCTTCAGAGGCACTTTCTTTATTGGTTAAACATAGTTTCAATACCTTGAACTTACATCAACTATTTTGTCATATCGACAATCGCAACGAAGGCAGTTTGCGCTTGTTTTCTAAAGTAGGATTTAGAACGTGTGGTGTGATGCGCGACTGGCTTGCCTATGATGGTAAATGGCATAATGTTACCGTCCTTCAACTGATCCGACCAACTGTAATTGTATAATTTTGAAACGAAGACTTCTTACAGCTGGGCTTGCAATCACGGTTTTTTCGCTGAGCTTTTTGAATTGGTTTTGTAATTCATCCGAAAAAAAGAAGGAAGAGGAACGAACTACCTATGCTGGATTAAGTGACTCTGCACGCTATGTGGGAATGGAAACTTGTAAAGGTTGTCATTCAGGAGTCCATGAAACTTTTAGTCATACTGGTATGGGAATGTCCTTTAATATGGCCAGTAAGGAAAAATCTTAGGGTGATTTCTCTGGTCATCCTCAAATTTTTGATGAGGATAAAAATTTATACTATCATCCGTATTGGAAAGGAGATTCTCTTTATTTTAAAGAGTATAGAATGAAAGGTAAGGATACAGTTTTTATTCGGGAAGAAAACATCCGTTATATTGTAGGTTCAGGACAACATACCAATTCACATATTTGGGAAAGTAATGGATATCTCTTCCAGGCGCCCATGACTTTTTATACGCAGAAAGGAAAATGGGATTTGCCACCTGGATTTGAAGATGGCAACAATACTCGTTTTGGACGAAAAATTGGGTTAGAATGTATGAGTTGCCATAATGCCTATCCAGAATTTGTTCCTGGCTCAGAAAATAAATTTAGCTTGGTAAAAAATGGAATTGATTGCGAACGATGTCACGGACCAGGAAGTTTTCATGTGAAGGAAAAGTCGGCGGGAATATTAATTGATACTGCAAAGTATATAGATTATTCCATCGTTAATCCATCAAAACTACCCATCGACTTGCAATTCGATTTATGTCAACGTTGCCATATCCAAGGAAATATTGTATTAAATGAGGGAAAATCTTTATTCGATTTCAAGCCAGGAATGAAATTGTCGGAGGTAATGAATGTTTTTATGCCCGTATATAAAAACAACGAGGAGCAACACATCATGGCGTCCCATGCAGAACGATTGAAAATGAGCAAATGTTTTTTAGCGGTTTCGAAGAAAGAAAAAAGTAAAAGTTCAGAAAAAATTTTACATCCTTTCAAAAATGGCTTGACTTGCATTACTTGTCACAATCCACATGTTTCGGTGCAAAAAACAGATAAAACCATTTTCAATGCAGCTTGTGGTAACTGCCATCAACCAGGAAAGGATCCATTGTGCACTGAAAAATTAGAAATCAGAAGAAAGAGTAACGACAATTGTATTAGTTGTCATATGCCTCAACACGGAGCCTCCGACATTCCACATGTAAGCGTGCATGATCATCGCATTGGAATTCATAAGACAGTGGTTGATGAACCCAGTAAAATAAGAGAATTTGTTGGCATAGCATGTATCAACAATAGTGAAGCAAGTAATCAGGTGAAAGCACAAGCCTACATCAATTACGTCGAGAAATTTGGAATGGATAAAAGTCTACTTGATTCTGCACTAAAATATGTTAATGGCGAATCGGCAATTACTTTAGAAAAAAATATTCATCAGTTGGTGCAGATAGCATTCTTAAAAGGAAATTCGCTCCTAATCGCAAATTATGTGGAACGGATCCCCAATTTATTAGGTATCTTAAATAAACCATCATTAGAAAATAGAGATGCCTAAACATCCTACCGAATTGAAAAGAGTTATCAAGTTCTAGGTATATCAAAAAGCGCTTTACTTTGGTTCAAAAATGCATATCAATTAGCACCGTTGTCTGCAGAGTTTACGAATAAATATGCCAATCAATTGGCTTCAATTGGTGAAAATGGAAAAGCGAAAGAAATATTTAAATTACTTATTACCGAACATCCTTACTTTTCACCTGGCTATTGTAATATGGGCTATTTAATTTTAGCTGAAAGAGGAAATATTAATCTTGCACAGTCGTTATTCGATAAAGCCTTGAAACTGGATCCGGATTATGAATTAGCTTTGCTAAATAAAGCCAATGCTTATTTGATGGAAAACAATAAGCCGATGGCGATTCAATCTATTCAACGCGTATTAAAAATAAATCCAGCAAATCAACAGGCGAAGGCTGCACTCCAACAATTAAAATAAATTTAAAAGTGGCAAAAAAGAACAGCAAAATGAGCAGAGGGGGAAAGCGATTTATACAAGCTTTTGGGGCTGTAATTTTTCTTTCGGCAATAATTTTGGGATGGGGATTGTATCAAAAAATATTTGCTCCTAATGATTTCGACAATAAGAGAGATCAGATTATTTACATTCCTACTGGATCAACTATTGATGATGTAATACTTTATTTAAAAGAGGAAGGATTGGTTGATGACACAGAAGCATTTAGTTGGGTGGCAGAGAAAATGAATTATTCTACCAATGTGAAACCTGGGAAATATCAGTTGAAGAATAGAATGAGTAATAAAGAAATTATTACTCTATTAAGATCTGGAAAGCAAATACCCATTCGTTTAACATTTAGCAATCTCAGAACTAGCTATGATTTGGCGGGTGCTGTAGGAGGGAAGATTGAAGCCGATTCGGCATCCATTTCTTATCTCTTTAAAGATAAAGCATACTTAAATAAATACGGTTTGACGGAAGAAAATAGTTTATGCCTAATGATTCCGAATACGTATGAATTCAAGTGGAATACTTCTGCAGAGGATTTTTTTGAACGAATGAGTGTTGAGTATAAAAAGTTTTGGAATACGCAACGCAAATCAAAAGCTAAAAGCATAGGGTTAACACAAACTCAAGTTTGCATTTTAGCTTCCATCGTTGATAAAGAAACAAGAAAAAATGATGAGAAACCTATTGTTGCGGGTGTTTACATGAACCGATATTTAAAGGGATGGAAGTTAGAAGCTGATCCCACGCTGGTTTACGCTTCAGGCGACTTTACCATCAGGAGAGTACTTAATGAACACAAAGACATTGACTCGCCTTACAACACCTATTTGTACACTGGATTACCTCCAGGGCCTATTTGCATGCCTGCTATTTCATCTGTGGATGCGGTTCTTAATTATACTAAACATGACTACATGTTCTTTTGCGCCCGAGAGGATTTTTCGGGATATCATTCATTTGCCAAGAATTATATTCAGCATTTGATCAATGCCCGACGTTTTCAAAAGGAACTGGATAGACGCAATATTAAATCCTGATCAAAATACTCTTATCTTTATTCGATATGAAATCAACATTCCTATTAATATCGATGCTTTTCATTTCCTCCTGGGTATTTTCTCAAGAAGAAAAGGTGATTGACTCATTGCAAATTCAATTAAAAAATCATCAGCAACAAAAGTTAAAATTAGGAGCTGAAGTTTCACCTTTATTTGATACTACAGAAGCTATTATTTTGTTTGGAATTTCAAAAGCGTACTTTGGAAACGATCCTATTAAATCCACTGAATATGCAACTCAACTTCTCCATTTATCGAAAAAAATAGGTTACTCACAAGGTATTGCAAATGCAAATTATTGCTTTGGCAATATTGCAATGGATAAAGGAGATTATTTAGTTGCATTAACCCATCAAAATATCTCATTAAAGATAAACAGAGAGTTGGGAAATAAAACCGGACTTGCAGCCTGTTATAATGGCATAGGAATTATTTATTGGAATCAAGGGAAACAAGGAATTGCCTCTTCCTATAATAATTTAGGTAATGTTTATGCTGATGAAGGCAAACACGAAAAGGCTCTACAGTATTACTTGAAAGCATTGACCTTGCAAAAGGAAATGAATAATGATGATGGAATTTCCATCTCCTATAATAATATTGGAGAAATATATATTAATTTAGAAAAACAGGACGAAGCTTTAAAAAATCTTTTCGAGGCGGTAAAATATCAAACAAAAATTGAAGATAAGGAAGGAATGTCGGGTACTCTATTAAATATTGGTACTGCCTATTTTAAAAAAAATAATTTAAAAGAATCGGAAAAATATTTGACTAAATCATTAAGTCTTTCCAAGGAGATTGGTAGTTTAGATAATTTAAAGTTTAACTATGAAGCGCTTATCAAACTCGATAGTGCAAAAGGTGATTTTAAAAATGCTTTTCATCATTACAAATTATTTATTTCAACCCGTGACAGTCTGTATAATGAAGAAAATACTCGAAAATCAGTGCAAGCACAAATGCAATATGATTTTGATAAAAAGGAAAGCTTAGCCAAGGCAGACCAAGATAAGAAAGATGCTTTAGCCAAAAAGGAATTGCAAAAGCAGAAATTAATTCGGGATGGCTTTATTCTTGTATTTGCAGTGGTTGGAATATTTGCTCTCGTTTTCTTTAATCAACGAAATAAAATCAGAGTAGGGAAGAAGAGGAGCGACGATTTACTATTAAACATATTACCTTTAGAAGTGGCTGAAGAGTTGAAAACAAAAGGAAGCGCACAGGCTAAGCAATTTGAAAGTGTGACGGTCATGTTTACCGATTTTAAAAACTTCACACAAATTAGTGAGAAACTGAATCCAGAAGAGTTAGTAGCGGAGATTGATACTTGCTTCAAAGCTTTTGATGACATCATTACGCGTCATAAAATTGAGAAAATTAAAACGATGGGGGATAGTTATATGTGCGTGGGAGGACTCCCCATTTCCAATTCAACACATGCTTCCGATGTGGTTTCAGCAGGATTGGAAATTCAGCAATATATGTCATTCCATCAACAAAAGAGTATGCAAGAGGGACGAACACCATTTGAAATACGAATTGGAATTCATACTGGATCGGTAGTGGCCGGAATAGTAGGTGTTAAAAAATTCGCTTATGATATTTGGGGAGACACCGTAAATATTGCTTCTAGAATGGAATCGAGTGGAGAAGCTGGAAAAGTCAATATAAGTGGTAGTACTTATACTTTGATAAAAGATGAGTTTCAATGTGAATACAGAGGCAAAATAGAAGCGAAAAATAAAGGAGAAATAGATATGTACTTTGTTAACAGAAACTTTGGTGAAGGTTAATTATGTTGACCGAGGTATTTCTTTTAAAATACATGATTCTTTTGCGATTATTGAAAGAAACTTAGAAAAATCATTACTAAATCTTTGTAAACAATATTTTCATTGATCGTAGTTATTTTTCCATTCATTTATGACTGATTTTCTCGTAATTTAAGTTACTTTTGCCCCATGAAAATTGGATTGATCAGAGAAGAGAAGATACCACACGATAAACGTGTAGCTTTAACACCTTTGCAGTGCAAAGCATTAATTAAAGATTTTCCGGGTGTAAAAATTGTAGTGCAGCCCTGTGACTACCGTTGTTTTACGAATGATGAATATAAAATGCATGCGATTCCTTTGCAAGAGGATTTGTCGGACTGTGATGTGCTTATTGGTGTAAAGGAAGTACCAAAGCAATTTTTAATGGAAGGAAAAAAATACCTTTTCTTTTCACATACCATCAAAAAACAAAAGCACAATCGCGAATTGTTACGAGCCGTTATAGCGAAGAAGATTCAGTTAATTGATTATGAATGTTTGGTAGATAAAAGTGAAAACAGAGTAATTGGCTTTGGTCGCTTTGCGGGGATGGTAGGAGCTTATAATGGCATAATGGCTTATGGTTTAAAGTACGGACTCTTTAACATCAAACCTGCCCATCTTTGCCATGATAAGAAAGAAGTATTTAAAGAACTAGAAAGAATAAGTTTACCCAACATAAAAATAGTGGTGACTGGAGGAGGAAGAGTAGCGAATGGCGCCATGGAAACTTTAGGTGTATTAGGCATTCGAAAAGTAACGGCTTTTGAATTTTTAAATTATTCTTTTCGTGAACCTGTCTATGTACAGTTGCATTCAGAAGACTATTATAGAGCAAAAGATGGATCCGCTTTTAGCAAATCTGAGTTTTACCATCATCCTGAAAATTTCGATTGTCATTTTGCTACAGGAAACTCCTTTGCGAGTTTTTGCGATTTGCTGATCCATTGCACTTTTTGGGATCCCAAAGCTCCTGTTCTTTTTACAGTAGAAAAAATGCGAAATCCGAAGTTTCACATTAGTGTAATTGCCGATGTTACTTGCGATATGAATGGAAGTATTCCATCTACCACAAGACCAACTACCATCGAGGATAAATTCTATGGTTACAATCCCAACACCGAAGAGATTGACGAAGCTTTTGCACCCAGCACGATAACGGTGATGGCTATAGACAATTTGCCTTGCGAATTACCGCGTGATGCATCAGATGGATTTGGAAAGCATTTATTAGAACGTGTAATTCCATATTTAGTGGGTGAGGATGACGGACTCATTGAAAGAGCCACGATCGCAAAAAATGGAAAGCTCATGCCGCACTTTGAGTATTTGAGTGATTATGTGGCGGATTAGTTTGTTCTAATTCAACATTAAAAATTAATGTTGAGAGACGTTAGCTATGCGATCTGAAAACCACATTGAAAGTGTAATTTTATAAAGAGAAAATAATCTTCTTAGCTAGAAAATTTAGCGAAGTGAGACTGAGAAGAGAAAACTTTGCACCCTTTAATTTACGTGCGTTAAGAAAAATTAGTTAAAGAAAAGAAACCGACTGGCTTAGCGCCTTTGCGCCTTCGCGAGAAAAATTGACGAAGAGAAATCTGTCGAAGAGAAAAGCATTATTCGTATGTAATTAAATTATTGCAAGCCTATTGTTCAAGCCTCTCCCCCTTCGCGAGGCTTCGCGACCCCTCTCCAGGGGCGAGGGGGAATATAGAATAATATTTATTGAATTTAATTTGGAATTAACCATAGAAATCTTCGCGAGAAAATTTGGCAGAGTGAAAACTTTGAGAAACTTTAGAATGAAGAATTTGCATTTATCACTTATTTTTCGGTTGATAATTAGTTTTTGCAAAATTAAAATTCGAAATTTTCTCTCTAAGGCGCAATCCCGATAGCTATCGGGACTCAAAGAGGAGGAAAATATAAAATTATTTTTATAAGATTAAAACTTTGAAATTATCCTAGAAACCTTTGCGATAAATATAGCGAAGTGAAACAACCAAATGAACACGTAGCCCTAGATAAATTCGAACCTTATTTTGTCATTAAAAATTTTTTATACAGCTTGTGTAGATGCTTCCTTCAATATCGCAATGGTGTTAATAGGGGAGGTAGAGCTAAACACCGTATTTCCAGCGACTAAAATATCGGCACCACAACGTACTAGTTCAGATGCATTTTTTAAATCTACTCCTCCATCAATTTCAATCTTAGCGCCTGAATTTTTCTGAATAATCAAGTTTTTCAAATCTTCGATTTTACTGTAAGTATTTCGAATGAAACTTTGACCACCAAAGCCAGGGTTTACTGACATTAATACCACTACGTCAATTGAAGCAATTACTTCTGATAAAACATTTACTGGGGTATGTGGATTGATCGCTACACCCGCTAAAATTCCCAATTGTCGCATTTTTTGAATGGTGCGATGCAAATGAGTACATGCTTCGTAGTGAACTGAAATGATAGATGCACCCGCATCTGCAAAAGCTGCTAAGTATTGATCGGGATTAACGATCATTAAATGCACATCCAGCGGTTTGCGAGCATGTTTTTTTACCGCCTTCAACACGGGGAATCCGAAGGATATATTAGGAACAAAAACTCCGTCCATCACATCCACATGAAACCAATCGGCTTTGCTATCATTAATCATTTTTACATCTCTCTCGAGATTTCCGAAATCGGCTGAAAGGACTGAAGGGCAATGAGTACAGACATTTGTTGAAGGGCTTTAAGGCAAATTTCGTAAAAAAATGGAATTATTTGTCAAGCAACTAGACTTTCGATGGATTTCTTGATTTCCGATACTCGATGTTGGATCCTTGATTTCCGATACTCGATGCTCGATACTCGATATCTGATACTCGATACTTGAATTCCGATACTCGATGCTCGATTTCCGATACTCGATGCTTGATTTCAGATACACGATACTCGATTTCCGATACATGTTGGAAGAGGGTTTTACCTAGCCTTAATTAACTATACTGATCCCTATTAAATTTCTGATTAATTAAGCTTGCCTTTTCCTGAGTCTAAAAGCAATTTTTTATTATAAGAGTTGATTGAAGCTTGAATTTTGTTCAATTTATCTAAGATTACGCTAGTTTCAGAAATTTTCAATATCCCTAATTCTTGAGCAATAGTTAGCTGTGTTTCTAATTCATAACTTGAACCTAAAGCAATATCAAGAAAGTGTGAAAATTCTTTCCTCGACTTTCTGGAGCTTCCCTCAGAAATGTTTGAAGGGATTGAAACTACCGCCCTTCTTATTTGACTAGTCAAGCCATATTTTTCGTCACGTGGAAAATCAGCACTTAATTTATAAATTTCTTTAGTAAGCAATAGACTTTCATTCCAGATTACTAATTTTTTAAAATTGACCATATTTTTTTTTGCAAAGCTCCATGTTAATTTCTTATTACTCGTATTTAAACGACTATAAGTGTTTACCGTTCGATATCCGAAGCTCGATAATGGATTTATCGATTTATTTAATCAAAGCATCCAGAATCGAGTATCTAGCATCTAGTATCTTCCACAAAAAAATCCCCGCAGATTGCTCCACGAGGATCATTTACTAAACCCAAAATGCGTATCTTAATTTTCTTTGATTAACCTAAATAGGTTCTCAGGATTTTGCTTCTTGAAGTATGTTTCAATCGGCGAATGGCTTTTTCTTTTATTTGACGTACGCGCTCACGAGTCAATTCAAAACGTTCTCCAATCTCTTCTAAGGTCATGGGCGAATCGTTTAAACCAAAGTATAGGCGAATCACATCGGCTTCACGTGGAGTCAGCGTATAAAGCGCTCGTTCAATTTCACGACGCAATGACTCGGTGATTAAATTATTTTCGGGAGATGGTGCTACATCTTCCCCAGGCATTAAGTCCATTAAGGTACCATCTTCCCCTTGAATCAAGGGTGCATCCATCGACACATGTCGACCTGATGAACGCATCGTATCCATCACATCATCCACAGAAATATTTAATACCGTTGATAATTCCTCGTTGGTAGGTTCACGTTCAAACTCCTGTTCTAACTTCGCAAAAGCACGATTTATTTTATTGATGAATCCGATTTTATTTAAAGGTAAACGAACAATACGAGCTTGCTCTGCTAATGCTTGAAGGATACTTTGACGAATCCACCAAACTGCATAAGAAATGAATTTGAATCCACGGGTTTCATCAAAGCGTTGTGCTGCCTTAATAAGACCTAAATTTCCTTCATTAATTAAATCGCCCAAGGTCAACCCTTGATTTTGATATTGCTTGGCTACCGATACTACGAAACGCAAGTTCGCTTTTGTTAAACGTTCTAAAGCGGTGCGGTCACCTTCTTTAATACGTATGCCAAATTCACTTCTTCTTCCGGTTTCAGTAATTCTACTTTTCCAATTTCCTGCAAGTACTTATCTAAAGATGCGGTTTCGCGATTAGTGACTTGCTTGGTAATTTTTAACTGTCTCATTATTTTTTCAAAGATTATGGCTTCGTAACGAGGGTTGGCTGCTCGTGGTTGCGATATCTTTTTTAGTAGATGTGATTAGCATGTAAGGTTTAGAAAAGTATGGTCAAATACTAAATAACATGTCCAGAAATGGAAAGTTAAGGGGATTATATTACATTCCATATAAGAGGAATGAAAAAAAAGAAAGCCTGCTATAATTAGCAGGCTTTCAAATATTTAACAAGTAATAAGTACTAGCTTATTGTTCAGCTGGAGCGGTTCTTTCAGGACGATTAGTCAACAAAACCTTACGGGACAAGCGATACTTACCAGTTTTCTTATCGATCTCTATTAATTTTACTTGGATGGATTCACCTTCTTTTAAAACGCCATCCATAGAAGCAAGACGCTCGTTAGAAATTTCAGAGATATGAAGAAGTCCATCTTTACCAGGCATAAACTCAACGAATGCACCGAAAGTAGTAATGGTTTTTACTTTTCCATCGTACACTTCACCCACTTCAGGTTCTGTAACGATACCACGAATACGAGCCAATGCAGCTTCGATACACGCTTTATCAGGAGAAGCAATTTCTACATGACCTTCGTTATTGATTTCTTCAATGGTAATGGTAGTACCTGTCACACGTTGAATTTCTTGAATGATTTTTCCACCAGGTCCGATGATCGCACCAATGTATTCCTTCGCAACACGTAACTTCACAATTCTTGGAGCATGTGGCTTGTAATCTTCAGCAGGTGTAGAGATGGTCTTATTCATCTCGTCAAGGATATGTAAACGTCCGGCACGAGCTTGATTTAATGCTTGCATTAAAATTTCATACGGAAGTCCATCTACCTTCAAATCCATCTGACAAGCACAAATTCCTTTTGCAGTACCTGTCACTTTGAAATCCATATCGCCCAAGTGATCTTCATCGCCTAAGATATCGCTCAATACAGCAAAATTTCCTTTACCGTCGGTGATTAATCCCATAGCAATACCAGAGATAGGAGCCGTAGTTTTAATACCAGCATCCATCAAGGATAAACTAGCGGCAGAAACCGTAGCCATTGACGAAGAACCATTCGATTCCAAGATATCAGAAACGATACGGATCGTATAAGGATTTAAATCGGCAGAAGGTAATACTTGACGAATGGAACGATGAGCTAAATTACCATGACCTACTTCACGACGACTAGTTCCACGGTTAGGCTTCACTTCGCCGGTGCTGAATCCAGGAAAATTATAGTGCAACATGAAATTATTAGATCCTTTTTGCATGGCTTGATCCACCAATTGCTCATCCAACTTAGTTCCTAATGTAACCGTGGTTAATGATTGAGTTTCTCCACGGGTAAATACCGCTGATCCGTGAGCAGAAGGAAGGTAACCGATTTCGCTCCAGATAGGACGGATATCGGTCAAACCACGACCATCTAAACGGATACGCTCTTTTAGAATCATATCGCGCATAGCATCGAACTCCACGTCATGATAATAGGTCTTCACCATTTTCTCTTTCTGTGCGCGCTCTTCTTCACTCATGGTTGCTAAGAAATCTTCCAACACCTTTTTGAAAGCTACTTTACGCTCATTCTTATTTGGGTTACACTGACGAGCCGCCGCATAAACACCATCATAACAAGCTTTATTTACGCGTTCACGTAATTCCTCATCATGTGTTTCATGGGTGTAGTTACGCTTTGTAACTCCAACTTTCGCAATAAGATCTTCCTGAGTCTGACATTGAATCTTAATAGCTTCTTGTGCTACTTTAATTGCTTCTGCCATGTCCTTCTCGTCCACCTCTTTACATTCTCCTTCTACCATCAAAATATCCTTAGCAGTACCGGCAACGATTAAGTCGATATCGGCTTCTTTTGCTTCGGTGATGCTAGGGTTAACCATGAAAGTTCCGTTGATTCTACAAACGCGAACTTCAGAAACGGGACCATTAAATGGAATATCGGAAATGCTCACTGCAGCAGATGCAGCAAGACAAGCAAGACTATCGGGAGAAACTTCCATATCGGCAGAGATCAAAGTCACTGCGATTTGGATATCGGCGTGATAATCAGAAGGGAAGATTGGGCGCATGGCACGGTCGATCAAACGGCAAATCAAAATTTCCTGTTCAGTAGGACGAGCTTCACGACGGAAGAAAGATCCGGGGATACGACCAGCGGCAGCAAATTTCTCTTGATAATCAACAGTTAATGGAAGGAAATCAACACCCTCTTTAGCATCTTGGGAAGAAACGACAGTGGCGAGTAACATACAATTGCCCTGACGGACAACAACAGAACCGTGCGCTTGCTTGGCAAGGCGGCCGGTTTCAATAGTAATCTCCCTACCATTGGATAGTGGAGAAGAAACGGTAATAGCTTTTGGTTGCATTTTTTGACAGCTTTAATTATTTATAGACATATATAGATCAGTGTATTGACTTCCTTAGATGGATCATAAATAAGGAAGATTTATTTTGAAATCGTGTATTTATTTTGAAATCGTGTATTTATTTTGAAATCGTGTATTTATTTTGAAAACAACCTATACAAACTGAGGTTCCAATCCTAAAACACGACTTATAAAAATAAAAAAAGGCAATTCGAAGATTGCCTTTTTATGAGTTGCCTGCTCGAGGCTATTACTTACGTATACCGAGTTCTTTGATGATTGCTCTGTAACGATTAATATCTTTTTTGTGAAGGTAGTCCAATAGGCTACGACGCTTACCAACAAAATTAATTAAAGAGCGCTCTGTAGAAAAATCCTTTTTAAAGGTTTTCAAATGCTCAGTAAGGTGATTAATACGCTCGGTAAACATAGCAATTTGGGCTTCAGAATTACCCGTATTCGTTTCACTTTTACCGTGTTTTAGGAAGATTGCTTTCTTCGATTCAGTTGTTAACAGCATGATATTTTTCCGCTTATATACTTTTTAAGGAGGGCAAAGATAAGAAAGCTTATTGGCATCAACAAGGGAATTTGCAATGTTTTTAACAATTGGGTATTATTCTATATAAAAGATCAAAACACTATATTTCAATGTGTTAATATAGATGATTATTCATATTATAGTATTATTTCGAAGCAATTATTCAATTTTTAATTAGAAAATGGAGTTATTCCTTTAATCATACTTGTTACTTTCTTTTGTGTGAAAAGAAAGTAACCAAAGAAAGCACACCACCCAACACCAACCGATTTTCGCAATTTCTGCTTTCTTCAATCTACATCAACCACTGAACAATCTGCAACGCTCTTTCCTTTCTTCATAGCTACAGCGAATATCGGTTCGCACTGTTGCGTGGACGGCCTCCGCGCTCGTACGAGTGAGGTTGTGGCGCTAAGCAAAACGGTACTAGCTGAATCCATCCCCTAACAGAACCCGCCAACTGTAAAATTGGGTGAATTACAAACGGAGACATCACCATGCATGATAATGTCAAACGAATGCTAACGAGTAACGTCGCCATTTATGGCGACGTTACATGAATCCACTCCCTGCTAACGAGCCCGCCATGCGTAAAATTGGATTTCATCCAATTTTACGCATGGCGGGCTCTAAGTAAGTGGAAGATCTCAGTAACCTCGCCATAAATGGCGAGGTTACAAGTAAATTAGTTTATCTACAGAATTATCTCTACGTGTTTCTCTATCTCTAAAATTTCAAAAACTTATACACCGAAAAATCCCTCTCCTTCCTAAAAACAGCAAAATAAATTCCATCTGAGAGTACATCAAAATCAATTCTGCCTTCTAACGCATTAACATTTTCACTCTTGATTAACTTGCCTCTGCTGTCGTAAATGGTTACTTCATCTATAAGCTGTTTAGCACTAAATTGAAAATAATTTTGGACGGGGTTGGGCCAGATGTGAATTTCATTGAGTTCAATATTTTGTAATCCTGTCCATGTTTCGTTGAATAATGAATCTGTGGTAACACATACATCATCTATATAACTATAGGCACAAAATGGGTTGGATGAGGTGAAAATTAATGTATCAGTATTTAAATAATCATAGAAATTTCCAATTGATACATATTGATATATAGAATCTGCAATGAAAGAACCACTTATTCTTAGCCAATTCACCGTATCATTTAATAAAGTATCTAATTTTATATGAGCAAAATTATCCACTGGGGCAGGATTTAATTTGCTATATGAGTTAGTAAAAAATCTTAACCCAATATTGTTGCTAAAAAAACCTATCGAACCATAGTGTTGAGCAGATACAGCATAAAATGAAAAATAATATCGTGTTCCAATTTGAAGGGGAGTTAATAATTGAACTCCAATATACTCACGGTAATTATTGCCATTTGGGTGATTTGCTTTTAAATATGTAACAACTCCACAAAAAGCAGTTCCTGAATGTGCAAGTTGATAGCCAAATGCAGTATAAGGTACATTCGTTGGAGTAGCACTACATCCATTAAAATAGTCAGCACTATTACCAAATGATGACCAATCTTGAACATCTTGCATATTATCTGAAACACTTGGACAAAAAACAGTATCCTCAAAACTCGGATTAGGCACTAAATTTATCTGAGCGTTTATAGCTCCTGCAAAAAATAGAAATAGGAAGGAAATCTTAAGTGCGTTCATTTAAAAGCGAATTAATTAAACTCGAAGGTAAGAAATACCTGCTGAATTTTATAAACTAATTCGCAAAATACTTCAACAATTCCGTAATCCTTTTCTTGAGTTCAGTACGCTTAACAATGAAATCTAAAAAACCATGTTCGAGGAGAAACTCGGAAGTTTGAAATCCTTTTGGAAGGTCTTTGCCGATGGTTTCTTTTACTACCCTTGGACCTGCAAAACCAATTAAGGCACCCGGTTCGGCAATGTTTAAATCGCCCAGCATGGCAAAAGAGGCAGTAACTCCACCTGTAGTGGGATCAGTCACAAAAGAGATGTAAGGAAGTCCGGCTGCTGAGAGTTGAGTGAGTTTAGCAGAGGTCTTAGCCATTTGCATTAAGGAGTATGCGGCTTCCATCATACGTGCCCCGCCCGATTTAGAAATGATCATGAAAGGGGTTTTATGCTTGATGGAATAATCAATGGCGCGTGCAATCTTTTCTCCCATCACCGAACCCATCGAACCACCAATGAATTTAAAATCCATACAAGCAATGGTAAGTGGCATTCCGTTTACTTTTCCAGAGGCGGTGCGAATGGCATCCTTTAAACCGGTTTTTTTCTGAGTGTCCACTAGACGGGAAACGTATTCTTTGGTATCTACAAATTTTAACGGATCACCTGACGACATATTCGCATTGAACTCTTCAAATTCGTTGTTATCAAAAAGAATGGCGAAGTATTCTTCCGATCCAATGCGATCGTGATAATCGCATTTTACACAAACCCACATATTCTCTTCGTGTTCTTGAGAGGGAATGATGGATTTACAGGAAGGACATTTATGCCAAAGGCCTTCCGGTGTTTCCTTCTTTTCGTGGGAAGCCGTAGTGATACCTTCTTTAATTCTTTTGAACCAACTCATGAATCGTGTTTTACGAAATTAAGAATTCGAAAATGAAATTTCCTCTTACTATGCAATCGTTACTTCTTTTGCTAAATACACATCTTGAATGGCATTTAACATTTGGATTCCCTCGTTGAAAGGTTTTTGGAAGGCTTTGCGTCCGGAGATGAGTCCGTGTCCACCTGCACGCTTGTTCACCACAGCCGTTGTTACTGCTTCCGACATATCACTCGCACCTTTACTTTCTCCACCTGAATTAATCAATCCCATGCGTCCCATGTAGTTGTTCGCAATTTGGTAGCGACATAAATCGATAGGATGAGAAGTAGTTAATTCATCATACACTTTTTTATGTGTCTTTCCGAATTTCACAGCATTGTATCCGCCGTTATTGGTTGGTAATTTTTGTTTAATGATATCTGCTTGGATGGTTACTCCTAAGTGGTTTGCTTGCCCTGTTAAATCAGCAGAAGTACTGTAGTCGACACCATCCACTTTAAACGCATTGTTACGTGTATAACACCAGAGAATAGTAGCCATTCCTAATTCATGCGCGCGCTCAAAAGCTTGAGCTACTTCCACAATTTGTCGAGACGATTCTTCTGATCCGAAATAGATGGTTGCACCCACCGCAGTAGCTCCTAAATTCCAAGCTTCATCTACAGAGCCAAACATAATTTGATCGAACTTATTTGGGTAAGTTAAAAATTCATTGTGATTAATTTTTACAATGAATGGAATTTTATGTGCGTATTTACGAGACACGGAAGCCAATACACCATAAGTAGAAGCCACCGCATTGCATCCGCCTTCAATGGCCAATTTCACAATATTTTCTGGATCAAAAAACATAGGATTCGGAGCGAAAGAAGCGCCAGCACTATGTTCGATACCTTGATCGACAGGAAGAATACTCACATATCCAGTATTCGCTAATCTTCCATGACCATAAATTGATTGTAAACTTCTCAAAACCTGATTTGAACGATTTCCTTGGATGAATAAACGATCCACAAAATCAGCTCCAGGGAGGTGAATATTTTCTTTAGAGATGGTTTTGCAAGTATGGTTAAGGAGGAGTTCAGCGTCGGCTCCGAGGAGTTCAGTAATTTTGCTAATTGACATATTAAATTGTTTTTGAGCGTATTATGGCTAATTTACAGTATTTTAAGAAGTACAAATCTAAGCAAAATCGAGATAACATTTGATTTTAGTTGTCAAATTTTAGTTGCTAAGTTTCACGATTTGAGTTTAATAAAAAAGATTCTAGGTCAACATGAAAAAACAAGGTTAAATATTAGTAAGAGTTAAAACGAAACGAATATTTTAAAATCGAGATATAGAACTTTTTTGACTTTGAAATTTTAAAACATTAAAAATATATCAAATCCAAATTAGTATATATTTGTTTAAATAAAAATACACAATATGAAACGCATATTTCTTCTTTTAATTTTTAATTTTATTATTTTAAAAGTTGCTGCACAACCAGCATTTGCTTGGGCAAAGTCGATAGGAAATAGCAGTTCCGATGAATATGTAACAGGAATGAAAATCGATAACAACGGTTTTATTTACATCACTGGATTTTTTAGTGGTACGTTGGATTTCAATCCTGGAACAAGTACTAATAATTTAACCAGTAACGGTCTCACGGATATATTCGTTGCTAAATATAGTTCTGCAGGTGCCTACCAATGGGCAATTAAAATAGGAGACACTGGGCATGACGAAGGTAGCGACCTTGTAATTGACGACTCATCAAATATATACATTTGTGGATACTACAACGGAAATCCAGATTTTGATCCAGGACCTAATACCGATATTTAGGTGCCAATGCATCAAACAATGCTTTTATCTGAAGCTTCTTCAAGTGGCAGTTATATGAGTTCAGTTGGTTACAACAGTTCGAATTATGAAATGGCTCGTGCCATTGCAGTAGATGCATCACATAATGTTTATGTAGCAGGAGCTAGCCAAGCACTCATGATTGGAACAACTCCAGTAGGAACCAAAGGTGGCTTCGATGTTTTTATCACCCGTACCAATGCAAACGGATCTTTACAATGGGTTCGAGAAGTAGGAGGCAGTGGTGATGATAACGTAGTGAGTATGGACCTTGACAATCTTGGAAATTTATTTCTTTCTGGTAATTTCTTCGGAACCGATTTTGATGTAAATCCCACAGCTGCTGTATATACATTCAGTGCCGGGGGGCCTAATACAAATTCCTTTTTACTAAGTATGTTTGTCACAGGAACATTTAATTGGGGAAATAATTGGGGTTCAAATTTAGTGGACGACTATGGCGAAGCAATAACTGCCGCTTCAAATGGAGAAACCTTTCAAGCTGCTAATTTTGGAAATTCAATTGAGTCGATTGCCTTAAGAGATGCTACTGGTGCAGGAGTCTGGGGCGTTCCATCTACAGGTGCCACATTTTTAAGTGTTCAGTCATTGGATTGTGATGCTTCTTATAATGTTTACATGGCAGGAAATCTCGTTGGAAGTATGACCTGGAACGGACCGTCTTTAGGTTCTGCCGGATCAAATGACATCTATGTGGCTAAATGGAATGGTCTATCTACACAGCAATGGCAGTTTCGACTTGGAGGTGTTGGTTCAGATGCAGCTTATGAAATTGCCATTGGTCCAAACAATACTGTTTTCATTGCAGGTGTATTTAGTGGCAATGTTGATTTTAATCCATCTGGAGCCACAAATAATTTAACATCGGTAGGAGGGACAGATATATTCATTATGCGCTTGGGTGCAACGACGGTTGGTTTAGATGAACCCACTCTTTTTGCGAATTCATTTTATGCTTATCCAAATCCAGTGAGTGATGTATTAACTATTTCTTTCAGCAAGACAGTAATGAAAGAAAGTACTCTGCGACTATTTTCTATGGATGGAAAATGTGTGCTTTCCAATGACATTTCAGTCATCAGTGATCAGGAGTATTTATTGAATACGTCAAGTTTACCAGCAGGTATGTACGTTTTGGATGTACAACAAGGCGAAAAACATGAGCAGCAAAAGGTGTTGAAGTTTGAATAGGCATTGTCGAAAAAAAAGCAGATGATAAACAATAATATCTATTAAAAATTAAATTCTTCCCAAATTTGCCAATACATCCAACACAGATAAATGCGGAGTAAATTCAAATTTATAACCGAAGACTTGATTATATTTTTCTAAAAAAATATTTTTTTCTTGAATCGATTTTAAAGAATCGAGTTGACGAAAATCAACATCAAAAGGTTGCTCATGGTATGTTTCAACATGTCCCTTAAACTTAAGTTTCTTTAATAAAAACAGAAATATTTTTTGATTGAAATCGAGTAGGTAAGTGGGTTGTTCATCATAAATGGCAAACAAATCATCTTTGAAATAATTAAAAAATGCGGAAGTATTGTATGCCGAAAAAATGGCTCCTTTATGTACTCTTGTCCAGGCTTGATGGTAACTTATTTTGATGTCTTTGATTGCGGTTTTTACGCCACCTGTATGCTCTACTGGAACGGACAATGATTGTACTCCATTCGCTCCTAAAAGATAGGTTCTACTTCGTAATGTTTGCTTTTGCCAAACTTCGTTTTCATCTACATAAATCACATCAGCCTCCATGAGTAGAGACAAATATTCACGCAATGGTAAATAGTGAGAAGAAATGAGAACGCTCTTACCTGTAAAAGGCATTAGTCATTGTTGTAATGAATCACATTCATCAAACGACTCCAACGAATTTTAGAGAAGAAGGAGCCATTAGTATCCCACGACATCCAAATAAATACGGCCTTTCCTACAATATGATCTTCGGGAACAAATCCCCAGAAACGAGAGTCGGCAGAGTTATGTCGGTTATCACCCATCATGAAAAAATAATCTTGTTGGAAGGTATATGTATTGGTTACTTTTCCATCAATCTTATACGTAGCACCTTCAATTTCTAATTGATGTCCTTCGTAAGTAGTAATAACACGTTTGTAAATATTGATGTTATTCGATGTAAGTGTAATTGTCACACCTTTTTTAGGAATATAAATAGGACCGTAATTGTCCATATTCCATTTCAACTGAGGATCGAATGGATAAATATAATCTTCGTATTGGCCATTTGGCATTGACATTACTTGCAAGTTGCTCACATTTGGCAATGCCTTTAAATTAGCTGCTGCTTCTTGTGTTAAGCAATAACGATATTCACCCAATTGATAAGCGGGACCACCATCCGTAACATCATTTTTTCTGAGGATGCGTTCACTTAAACCACTTCCTGTCGTTTTAATGTCATACACATACTGACTTTTGCGAGGCTGCATAGCTTTTTTTCCATTGATGTACAACACGCGATCTTTCACTTGCAACGTATCACCACCAATACCAACACAACGTTTAATGTAATGGGTTTGCTTGTCGATAGGACGGTCATCCTCCATGGGATAATTGAAGACGACGATATCATTATTTTTTACATCCGAAAATCCAGGTAAACGATAATACGGAAGTTTCCAAGCTTCGGAATACGACTTACCACCGATGACTGGAATTTCTTGATGCATGAATGGAATGGAGAGTGGGGTCATGGGTGTACGTGCTCCATAATTCACTTTACTCACAAATAAGAAATCGCCAACCATCAATGTTTTTTCCATCGATGGAGTAGGGATAGTAAATGCTTCGATGAAAAAAGTTCGAATAATAGTTGCTGCGATCACAGCAAAAAGAACGGCATCAAACCATTCTCTCGATTTACTTTTTCTACCGCTACTTTGCCAAAATTTCCAGTTCATATATTGTATTTTGTAATTGACGAAATTAAAAAATCAATTGTTTTAATTACACTTATTTCTGCTTTCGTTCTCCGAAGAGTACATCCGCCATTCCGAATACTCCAATTTTACCTCTTAACCATTCAGCCGCAAGTACCGCTCCTTGTGCAAATCCATCTCTGTTAAACGCTTCGTGAGCTATGCTGATTTTATCAATGGGCGATTTCCATGTTATTTCATGCATGCCGATCACTTCATTTTCTCGAATGGAACGAATAGGTAATACGTTATTTTCAAGAGTATTGTTTCCATCCTGTAGCGCCCAATTTTGATAATTAGGATGGACATTTGTTACATCTTGAGCTAAGGTGACGGCGGTTCCGCTGGGTTTATCCAATTTACGGGTATGATGCGTTTCTTGCATAGAAGGATGGTACTGTGGATGCTCTTTCATCCACGATGCAAGTTGTTTACTGAGCTCAAACATAATGTTTACTCCAACGCTAAAGTTGGTTGCTGTTAATAAACTTCCTTTAGACTTCACAAATCGTTCACGAACTTTTTCAAACTGTTCGTGCCAACCTGTGGTTCCCGAAACTACAGGAATACCTGCCTCTAAGCACCAATATAAATTTTCGACGACAGCATCGGGTTGAGTAAATTCAATTGCGATATCAACCTTCTTCAGATCTTCAATTGAAAAATCTGCTCGGTTGAGGTGATTGATTTCAAATACAATTTCATGGCCTTGTTGACGTGCGGCTTCTGCTGCAGCCATGCCCATCTTTCCAGTACCAATCATTGCTATTCTCATATCTCTAGGTTAGAAATGCAAAGAAAGTGAAAGTCCAGCACTTGAAGAATAAGGTCCCATTTGCATGATTGGATTCACTTGTAAGCTGAGGTTGTCGTCAACATTAAAATGGAACAAATGAGCGTCAACATGTGCGTCAATAATATTCAAAACATACACTAATGTCACTCCAATCACCGACAAATCACGGTTTCGACGATAAAATTCACTTAATGATTTCAGATTATCTTCTGAATAAATATCCGCATATTCATCCACCGTTGTAGGATCGTTATCGTATCGTTTTAAGAGGGCGTTGTCAAATTTTTTAAAGTTATCGTGATTGAACTTGATCAAATATCCCATCCCTGCAAAGGCAGCATAAATGATGGGAACTTTCCATGTCTTGCGGTTATACACTTGACCTGCACCAGGTAAATAGGTCGATAACAATGTTGCTTTTCTCACCGAATGAACTTTAGGCGAATCAACGAATTGAATAGGTGTTTGTGTTTGAATGAGGACGCTGTCGGTTTTAAAAGGAATGGTATCGGGTTTCACATCATCATGTTGAACGAGTGTGGTATCTAAAACGATGTTTTTAACCACGGTATCTATTGTTGGTGTTTGTGCTTCCGCTAGAAATGAAAAAAGAAGAGACGTTACCAATAACAAAACCCCTCTAACATGGAATTGGAGGGGAAATGCTTTTATTAAATATGTTTTTAAACTATTAATCAAAATCCAATAAATCCATCAAACGGTTTAAATCATCATTGCTAAAATAATTGAACATGATTTGCCCGCTTCCGTTGTCTTTATGTTTTATCGCCACTTTCGTCTCGAAACGATGTTCTAATCGATCTTCCAAATTACGCACTTCTATAGCCCAAGAAGCAGTTCCTTTTTTATCCTTTCCTTTTTTCTTTGGAGAATTCTGACGCACTAAATCTTCCACTTTACGAACAGAAAGATCATTTTCAATAATATCATTGAAAATTTTCAACTGCATTCCAATATCATCTACCCCTAAAATAGCTCTTGCATGACCCATGGTAATTCGTCCGTCACGAATGGCAAACTGCACTTGAGGTGGAAGTTTTAACAAACGCAAATAGTTTGTTACGGTGGATCTTTCTTTTCCTACACGCTCACCTAATGCTTCCTGTGTTAAGCTACATTCCTCAATGAGACGTTGGTAGCTAATCGCAATCTCCAAAGCATTTAAGTTTTCACGTTGAATATTTTCTACCAATGCCATCTCCAACATCGATTGATCGTTGGCAGTGCGTACATAAGCAGGAACGGAGGTAAGTCCGGCCAAGCGAGATGCTTTGTATCGTCTTTCTCCACTGATAATTTGATAGCGATCATGACTCATTCGGCGTACTGTGATGGGTTGAATGATGCCTTGTGTTTGGATGGATTCAGCCAACTCTTTCAGTGCTGATTCATCAAATTCGGTACGAGGCTGAAAAGGATTTGCTTCAATTTGATTCAATGGAATTAATGAAACTCCACCTGGACTTGGTTTATTTGTTGTGTTTTCAGGGATGGTTTGTCCAATCACTGCCGACTCTTGGTCGGTCGCGTTGTTTCCTTCTAACAATGCACTAAGTCCTCTCCCTAACGCTGATTTTTTCGTTGACATAATTTATTCCTTTATCAAAAATTAATTCTCTGATATTTTTAACTTATCCATCACTTTTTCGGTCAGTACTTTTTCTTCTGCCGACATTCTCGTCATATTATTCTTTTGAAGAATTTCACGAGCCAGATTTAAGTAATTGATAGCTCCTTTGCTTGCGGCATCGTGCATAATGATGCTTTCTCCAAAGCTTGGAGCTTCACCTAATTTAGTATTGCGTTGAATGATGGTATCGAACACGATATCCTGAAAATGCGTTTTCACTTCTTCTACCACTTGATTGCTCAAACGCAGACGCATATCGTACATGGTCAACAAAATTCCTTCAATCGCTAAATCCGGATTAAGTCTGCTTTGTACAATTTTGATGGTATTTAGAAGCTTTCCTAAACCTTCCAAAGCGAAATACTCGCATTGCACTGGAATAATCACAGAATCGGCTCCAGTTAGGGCATTGATGGTAATTAATCCGAGTGAAGGAGAACAATCGATAATGATAAAATCAAAATCGGCTGAAACGGTTTCCAACACTTGCTTCATCATACGTTCGCGGTTAGGCATCTGGATCATTTCGATCTCAGCACCCACTAAGTCAATATGGGAAGGAAGAAGAAAAAGGTGAGGGGTTTTCGTTTCAAGAATTATATCCTTTGGATTCACATCATTGATGATACATTCGTAGATTGATGTCTTCACCGTACGCGGATCGAAGCCAACGCCAGATGTAGCATTTGCTTGTGGATCGGCATCTACCAAAAGGGTACGGTATTCAAGTACAGCCAAACTTGCCGCAAGATTTATAGCCGTTGTAGTTTTGCCTACACCGCCTTTCTGATTCGCTATTGCTATTATTTTTGCCATTTAAGTAGAGCTTTCGTTGATTTATGTAAACTACTGAATTATATTGTAATACTATTTCCAATTTGCAATAATAAAAGCTCTTTTCCGGCAGCTGCAAACTTACCAAATGCTTCGTCTTGATCAATCTTAATATATCCAAATGTATCGTAATGCATTCCAATAATCTTATCGCAATGGATAAAATCACTCGCGATTACTGCATTATCAATACCCATGGTAAAGTTATTTCCAATGGGTAAGAAGGCCACGTCAATTTTCTTGTAATCGCCTATCAATTTCATGTCTAAAGTTAACGCAGTATCACCAGCATAGTATATATTTCCTTCTTTTGTTTCTAACAAAAATCCCATCGGATTTCCGCCATAAGAACCATCAGGAAGAGAAGAACTATGCACAGCATTTACACATTTCACCTTACCAAAATCAAAAATCCAATGTCCGCCAATATTCATGGGATGTGATTTTTCAACTCCTTGATTATTAAGCCAATTAACAATCTCCCAATTGCTAATTATGGTAGCACCGCTCTGTTTTGCAATAGAAACTGCGTCCGCAATATGGTCTTGGTGTCCATGGGAAATTAATATGTAATCGGGCATCAACTTCTTAATATCGATGGAAGAAGCCAATTCATTTTGGGTAATAAATGGATCAAATAGAAGAACAGAATTATTTACCTCAATGGTAAAGCAAGAATGTCCTAAATAAGTGATAATCATACTAAACTATAATTTTTTTGAATGGTATTAAAGCCAATTTTTGGCATTTATGCAAAGATAACTTTCTGCCTCGGCCTTTGCTATTAAAAGTAGGAGGACTTCCTCACTAGACTGAGTAGAGAAGAGTTAATTTATCAACAGTGTTGGATGTTGGATTTTGGAGGTTAGATGTTAGATGTTGTCACGAAGCCTCGTGAATAACATCTGAATTATCTAAATAGTAAAAAGGTTCCGCGATCTACTTCTTCAAGAAAACGACCATTATCGTAGCCTGAGTATTTCAGAGCATAAGTATAAACTCCGACGGGTGCATCCTGATTATTATAGGTTCCATCCCAGCCAATATCTGGATTTTCGGAGCTAAAAATTAGCTGTCCGAAGCGAGTATAAATATCCAACCGAACTTGAAAATCAGTACAGTTGGCTTTGTAGTTATAAACCTCATTTTTAGTATCATGATTGGGAGTAAAAGCATTAGGCAAATACACTAAGCAATTACAAATGTTAAAAGTAAGTTCAATTGTATCGGCAGAAACACCACATTGGTTGATGGCTGTAGCATAATATTTTCCTGATATTCTGGGTTGAAATAAGGAGTCGGTAGATCCATCTTGCCAAGAATAGGTTGCACCATAATTGTATGCACTTAATATCAATGGTTGTCCTAAGCAAAGGATAGAATCTTCTCCAAAACTAACATTAGGTTTATCTTGTTGATCAAGAATAATCGTGTCAGAAGCTGTACAATTATTGATGGATACAATGACAGAATAAACTCCTGGATCTTCGGCGAAAATAAATTGGTCGACAGTACCATCTTGCCATAAATAAGTTGCCGAAGGATTTGTAGCATCCAAAAAGATTGGAAAGCCTTTACACAGGGTAGTATCAGGACCAAAAGCAACAAAAGGAGAAGGAGAAAAGATTACATCTACATCATCAGTAGTAGAACAATTATTTTCCGTTACAGTCACTGAATAATTTCCAGATGTGACAACCGCTAATGTTTGATCAGAAGTTCCATTCTGCCAAATAAAAGTTGCGCCAACATTACCAGCATCTAAAATCACAGTATCACTGTCGCAAGCATTGATGGTTAATCCTAAATCAACAACAGGAGAAGCATTAAATACACCATCCACAGTATCTTCTCCAATACATCCTAAATTATCTATTCTAACCCAAAATGTATTCGTTGTATCTGCATCAAAAGTTAAGGTGGAAGTATTATTTTGCCATAAAATGGGTAATCCAGGAAAAGAGCCTGGATCTAGTGTAACTATAGTTCCCAAGCAAGCCGTAAAATCACTGCCTAAATCTGGATCAGGTGTTTCGAGGATTTGAATCGTATATCGAACTGTATCTCTTAATAATCCTTGCCATACAACAGCCGTTACCAAATAACTTCCACCAACATTAAAAGTATGTTGAGGATTTATTTGATTACTCAAATTAAAAATACCTGAAGATGGATCACCAAAATCCCATCGAACTGAATCGGGCGAAGGGAAAACTGTGGTAAACTGTGTTGGAGCTCTAGAACATGTATCTGCATAGGTAAAATCAGCAACAATGAAGAAACTTTGTAAGAAATTTGGCAATCCATATTGACCTAATTTACCTCCTAAAAACAAAGTGTTGGGAGCAAATCCAGAGGCAACTCCCAATAATTGGGGTTGATCTATAGATGCTAAAGAAGTTGATTGAAATTGGCAAACATAAATTCTACCATCTATACCTAAGTTGTAATCCACCAATGAAACCTGGAACGGTTCCAATGGATTGTCCGGATGCAATGATAGCAGCATTACTGCCGGCGTTTAAATCATACTGAAAAACTTCACCTGGATTACTAGTAGTTCCCACATAAACAAATCGACTATCCGGTGAAAATTCGACACCATAAATTTGCGGTGTGAAGCTAATATTGATGGGATTTGATATTTGACCTGTAATATTATTGAAATCGAAAATCTCACATACTTTTAATCCACGAATAGCACAAGCCAGTTTCTGAGCATTTGAACTGGCTTTTAAGTAACCATGTGAATTAGTGAAATTCCCTCCATGCACCACACCTACAGTTGAAGTAATAGGAGTTAAAGAAACGCCGCTGGGAGTGATTTCAAAAGCTAAAAAATCACCATTATTCCAACCGTGAACAATAACAAATGCATCAATACCATTAGCATGACGAACAGCGGTTAACTTTTCAGTGACGGGAGTAGTTAGCGTAACATTTTTTACGGTAACATCGCCGTTCCCACCATTCAAACTCATATCCACTTCGCTGTAACAAAGTCCGCGAGGACCGCCATTCGTATCCACCGTGAAAATATAATATGTACCAGGGTAGCAGGTTTTGGGACAATAATAGCAGTTTGGGTAGCCGTGCCATCACCATTTAACCCAGACCCAGACGGCATTGGAGTATGTGTTTTGTCCCAAACCATATTACCATTTGTATAAAATTGAAGAACGCCGTTTACATCTGAAATAGTGGCACATCCTTCAAAAGCACTCATTGCACCATTAGTAAGTGCGGTAGGCGGACTGGAATTAAAATCTAAACCCGCCTGATTTCCAAAATACCAATACCTTCCTTCCAAAGTTTGCGCAAAACTTGAGGGAAGGCTTAAAACAATAAGAAATAGTAGTAGAAGGTTATTAATCCTTTTCATGGATGTACAAAAATGCTAAAAAGTACTCATCTAAAAAAGTAAAACTCCGTCTGTTGCATGTTGAATCGGGTAAATCTTCTGATTTGGCGGATCAAATCATTTCCCTTTTCTACTTTTGAAGCTCAAAATATTTAAAATATATGCAAAAAGTTAAGCAACTGCTCGTCCTCTTGTTGATAGGTTTTCTCCCATTTATGGGTTATTCACAAACCGAACCAACCAATTTTATTCCTTATGATACAGTAGCTGGTGATCCATTGAAAGCCAGAATTTACACATTAGAAAACGGATTAAAAGTTTATTTGTCAGTTTATAAAGATGAGCCAAGGTTTCAATCTATGATAGGTGTAAAGTCGGGATCAAAGCAAGATCCTTCAGACCATACTGGTTTAGCTCATTATCTTGAACATTTACTTTTTAAAGGAACTGATGTATATGGAACAAATGATTTTTCCAAGGAAAAGCCATTACTTGACACCATTGTGAGTTTGTATGAGCAATATGGATTACTAAAAGACTCCACATTGCGGAAACGTATGTATCATAAAATTGATTCCATTTCAGGTGAGGCAGCCAAATTTGCAATTCCAAATGAGTTTGATAAAATGATGGAAGGGTTGGGAGTAACTCAAGTAAATGCTTTTACCTCGAATGAGCAAACGGTTTACATCAATAATGTTCCGAGCAATCAGCTTGAAAATTTCCTAACGGTAGAGGCTGAACGTTTCCGAAAGTTAGTGATGCGTTTATTTCATACTGAATTGGAAGCAGTTTACGAGGAGAAAAATATTTCTTTAGACCGAGATAATTCCAAAGTGTATGAATCATTATATGCCTCATTATTTGAGAATCATCAGTATGGAACCCAAACTACGATTGGAACCATTGAACATCTGAAAAGCCCATCCTTAGTAGCCATTCAAAAATATTTTGATACCTACTATACTCCCAATAATATGATTATTGCCCTAAGTGGAGATTTTGATCCCGATGAAGCGATTCGAATCATTAGTGAGAAGTTTGGTAAAATGATGCCTAAAGATATTCCTCCATTTAGTGTTGCCAACGAAAAATTTATTAAAGTTCCTGTTGTTAAAGAAGTGTTGGGACCTGATGCCGAAAGTTTGATGATGGGTTTCCGTTTCAAAGGTGCTAATTCACCCGATGCTGATTTATTGACTGTGGTGGATTATATTTTATCGAACGGACAAGCAGGACTCCTTGACATCAATTTAAATACAAAACAAAAAAGTACTGAGTGCTGGATCTTCCACTGATATTATGAAAGATTACAGCGTACATATGTTTTCGGGTCGACCTAGAGAAGGGCAAACTTTAGAACAAGTTCGCGACCTCTTACTCGGACAAATCATGGAAATGAAGATGGGGAATTTCCCAGATTGGATGATTCCCGCAGTAATTAATAATTTAAAATTAGAGCAAGAAAAAGCCTATGAAAGTAATTTCAGTCGTGCTTCAGCTATGTTGAATGCTGAGTTGGATGGAGTACCTTATAAGGATGTAGTGAAACGATTAGATCGCTTATCAAAGATTAATAAGGAGCAAGTAGTACAATTTGTTCGCGATTGGTATGGTGATAATTATGTTATTGTATATAAAAGAAGTGGGGTAGATGAAAATACGATTAAAGTAGAAAAACCTGCTATCACACCGGTGGTCATGAACAGAGATATGCAATCTGCATTTTTAAAAACTATCATGGAAAATAAAGTGAAACCAATCACGCCCGTTTTTATTGATTATGCAACCTCCATCCAATCCAATAAATTGAAAAGTTCAATTCCAGTTTACTCGGTAAAAAATACGGAGAATAATTTATTCTCGATGAGTTATACTGTTGAAATGGGCAATGCACAGGATAAGCGCTGGCCACTTATTATGCAGTATGTTGATTATTTAGGAAACGATAAATTCAACGCATCACAGCTTCAAGAAGAATTCTATAAATTAGGTTGTTCCTATTCTGCGTTTGCCAGTGAAGATGAAATCAATATTCGATTAGAAGGAATCAATAGTAACTTTACTTCAGCGGTAATTTTATTGGAGAGTTTACTAGCCGGACCAGTTGCCGATGAAGAAGCTTTGAAAAATTTGGTGGATGACATCCTCAAGAAAAGAGCAAACGCTAAATTAAATAAGAATGAAATTTTGTCACGTGTATCTTCATATGCTCGTTTTGGTCCAGAGTCGGCGGCTACCTATTTGATTAGTGAGGAAGAATTAAAACAACTCACAGGAAAGGATTTAGCCATCATGCTCCGTAATCTTACAGGGTATATGCATCGAATCGATTATTATGGAACGTTAGAAACACCTAAGTTGATTGAGCTACTCAATAAATTTCACAAAACTCCACGTGGATTCCAAGCCGTTACTAAAGGAAAAGTATTTACAGAAGAAGCGACGGATGATGGGAAAGTATTTTTTGTGAACTATGAAATGAAGCAAGCAGAAGTGCAATTCTTATCTAAAGGAGGTGCTTACGATAAAAATATTCAACCCATGGTTCAAATGTATAGTCGATATTTTGGAGGAAGCATGTCGTCGCCTGTATTCCAAACGATGAGAGAAAGCAAAGCATTAGCTTATTCGGTGAGTTCTAGATATATTTCTCCAAGCCGTCTGGATCGTTCTTATTTGAACATGGCCTATATTGGTACGCAAGCCGATAAATTGCCAGAAGCGTTAGATGGAATGATGGAATTATTGCAGGTGATGCCAGTGTCTGATAAATCGTATGCTCAAGCAAAAGAGGGAATAATGCAAGGACTAGCAAGCGATCGTATTACCAAGATGGAAATTTTAAGATCATACCATGGACTTAAAAAACTGGGAATTAATTATGATTTGAGAAAGGAAATATATGAAAAAATTTCAACGATGTCGATAAAAGATGTTGAAGCATTTCATCAAAATTATATTAAAGGCAAAAAGTACAGGATCGCTTTGATTGGTTCAAAAGATAAAATTAATTTAAAAGCGCTAGAAAAATTCGGACCCGTGACGGAACTAGAGTTGAAGCAGGTATTTGGTTATTAATTATAGGGTTTGTACGGGCAGTTTATTTTCTGTCCGTATTACCCTTATTTTTTTACACCATTAGTCGCAGTCGACAACTTTAAAATCTCCAACACATTAGGAGATGCAATTGAATAGTAGATGTTAATACCATCTCTTGTTGCCAACAAGATTCCACTGGTTCTCATATTTTTCAAATGGTGAGAAACCAAAGATTGCTCTATATTGAGTTTAGAACATAATTGATTCACCGATAATTTCTTTTTAGGTGATAAGAGTGTAATAATTTCAATACGAGTAGGATTAGCAATCACTTTTAAAAAGGACGCCGCCTTGTTTGATTTGGATGAATGTATAGCCATGTTACAAAGAAAACATGGAAGAATGTACTTCTGAGTGATTTTTGCTTCAGATAAAAATGATATAAATCAGTTTATCTTCATAGAGATTCAACAGTAGTGAGTTGAGCAAAAAATGTTCTAATAAATTGTTGTTCTTCTACCCCTACAATTAGTTATTAATTCTTTTCGCTCTTTGCTTTGTTTTTAAAATACCGTCTAAATAAAAAATTACTCTGCATGGCTTTTAAATTTTCATTTAAGAGTTGAGTACTTACATTTAAATTCGCAAAAATACCTTTCATATCCAATGCCATTGCAGTATCGCGCGCTAATACACCTAAAGGTCCTGGGGTGATATTTAAATCTTCCATAAACTCATGCATATGATGTAAAGCAAGTTTTGCGGTATCGGTGGCTGCCTTCAAGTTCTCTACGGTAAGCTCAAAATCTTTTGCAACCGAATCGTCTGCAAGAATTTTACCAGCCATCCCTCGACCTTTTCTAATTTCATCTAACAATGTTTCAGCATCTTTAGTCATGTTCACTGCAGAATGTGAAGCATTTTCAATACTCAACAAAGTGCGACGAAAATTTTCCAAGGGAACAGAGTCGGACAACAAATCCCAAAGAGGTTTACTTTCAGTGATGCGCTTGGTGATCGTTTTTAAATCGCGGGTGATATCTAATACGTTGTTGTTCGTAGTATTTAAGGTACGCATCATTTCATCCGTTGCCACAGAACCTTGACTAGAAATTGTATCATTCTCTACTACAAAAGTGGAATTAGCATCTAACGTAGCAATGTTGATTAATTTGTTTCCCATCAATCCATCAGAACCGATTTCAGCAATTGACTTTTTACGAACGTAGCGCATGGCATCTTCACGAATTACCATCTCCACCAACACAGCAGTATCATTTTCAATAGTAACTTCCTTAATGGTACCGATGGTAATACCAGCAAATCGAACATTATTACCTGCTATTAATCCATTCACATTATTAAATCGAACGTATATTGATAACGTTTTGTTAAAGATATTTTGCTTAGAACCGATGAGGTATAAAGAAACAATAAGAAGAATTGTTCCCGTCATCACAAAGATTCCAAGTTTGACTTTATTTGCAGCTTTTTCCATTTTTATTCAAAGAAAGGTTTGATTTGAGGATCTGTTGAGTTGTTTAATTCATCGTAAGTACCTTCAATAAATTTAATACCATTCAACAAAATTATCACACGATTTGAAACGATTTTGGCACAAGCCATATCATGCGTAATGATGATGGATGAAGTATTATACTTATGTTGAATATCGACAATTAAATTACTTATTTCTCTACTGGTGATGGGATCTAAACCCGTAGTGGGTTCATCGTAAAGAATAATATCGGGTTTAAGAATTAATGTTCTTGCTAAACCAATTCGCTTTCTCATTCCACCTGAGAGTTCAGACGGCATTAAATCGATGGCATCTTTAAGTCCAACGTTGTCCAATGCTTCTAATACTAATTCATCAACCTCTTCGCGTGTTTTACTAATCCAATGTCGACGCAGTGGAAATTCTAAATTTTCGCGAACGGTCATTGAATCATAGAGCGCCGAACTTTGGAAAAGAAATCCAATTTTCACTCTAATATGATCCAATTCATCGCGATCAAGTTTGGGAATATTTTTTCCAAATACTTCTACAATTCCTTTGTCGGGAGATAATAAACCCACCATGCATTTAATCAAAACGGATTTACCGGAACCTGACTTTCCAAGCACGACCAAATTTTCACCTTTTTTTAGATTCAAATTAAATCCACGTAAAACGTCATTCGAGCCAAAAGATTTATACAAGTCCTTAATCTCAACTACGGAAGTCGCATTAGGATCAACTGGTTTTGGATGATGATGGGTCAAAATTGTTTCCATTTTACGTGAGTCCCATGATCTCTGCGATTTGCACCGCAATTAAGTCAAGAATAAATACCAACAATGAAGAAACTACTACTGCTGAGTTAGCGGCAATACCAACTCCTTCTGTTCCCTTCATTGAATTGTATCCTTTATAACAACCAATAATGCCAATCGCAAATCCGAAGAAGTACGTTTTTATAAGAGCGGGAAGCACATCTCCAAAAACCAGAGAATTAAAAACCTGACTAAAGAATAAATCAACGCTCACCACATCTTTTATATTCACACCAATATAAGCTGCATAGAGAGAAATCAAATCAGCAATGATAACCAATAAAGGAAGCATTAAAGTACAAGCTGCTACTCGAGTAACCACTAAATATTTGAATGGATTAGTTCCACTCACTTCCATAGCGTCAATTTGTTCAGTCACTTTCATGGAACCTAATTCGGCACCAATGCTTGAGCCAATCTTTCCAGCACAGATTAAAGCAGTAATCACTGGACCAATTTCACGAATTACCGACAACGCCACCATGGCAGGCAAATACGACTCGGCACCAAATTCTTCTAAGGTTGGTCGACTTTGAACTGTAAGTACCAATCCCATAATAAAAGCCGTAACACCTACTAAAGGCAATGTCTTATAGCCAATAATGAAACATTGACGACCAAATTCAGCCCATTCGTATCTTGGCTTAAAACCTTCTCTAAAAAAACGAATTGTAAAATCTGAAATACCACCCACCTCAAGTAAAAATTCTTTAAAGGCTTGAACGGATTTTTTTGGCATAATAGGGTAGAGTGCTTTGCTGCAAAGGTAATTGAATGTATTCAATCATTTTTTGAAAATACGAGGTGAAAATCAAGATTCATCAATTGATTTACATAATTGAATATTGATCTTCAAATTTTATATAACCTACTAATTTATTGTGTTTTAAGGCTGGACAATAATGGATAATGAATTGAATGGCAGGGGATACGTAAATAAGAAATGTTAATTACTCCATAAGCACATTCCTACTTTCTTTCATTTTTTTCTGAAACGCTAAAAGGTATTTTCTATTCTACTTAAAAATCAATTTTAATAAAATTATTCATTGCATACTTTTTTCAAAAAGTATCCTTTACAAATCCATTGCTTCCGCAATCATTTCAGCAATATCCTTCACTTTTACCGAATCTTCCTTTTCATGCAATTTCACACCATCACTCATCATGGTCATACAAAAAGGACAAGCTACGGCGATTGTATCAGGCGATGAAGCTAAGGCTTCTTCTGACCTCTCCATATTAATGTCTTTTTTCCCATTCTCTGGTTCTTTGAACATCTGTGCTCCACCAGCACCACAGCATAATCCATTTGCCCTGCTTCGTTTCATTTCGGTCATTAAACTATCTAATCGCATGATTACTTGTCGGGGAGCTTCGTAAACATTATTGGCTCGACCCAAATAACATGGATCATGAAAAGTAATTTTCTTTCCTTGGTATGCACCACCTTGAACCGTAATTTTTCCGGCATCCATCAGTTCCTGCAAAAGTTGACTATGGTGGAGTACCTCATAGTTTCCTCCTAACTCTGGATATTCGTTTTTGAGCGTATTAAAGCAATGAGGACATCCAGTAACTATTTTCGTTACTTCGTAACCGTTAAGGACTGCTATATTATTCATCGCCGACATCTGAAACAAAAATTCATTTCCAGCACGCTTTGCAGGATCACCGGTACAACTTTCTTCAGTTCCTAAAACGGCAAATTTCACTCTGGAATGATGTAATATTTTTGCTAATGCTTTGGTTACTTTTTTTGCACGATCATCAAAACTTCCTGCACATCCCACCCAAAAAAGAATCTCAGGTTTCTCGCCTCTGGCCATCATTTCAGCCATGGTATTCACTTTAAAATCTTCCATAATCATCCGATTGTTTTCAAGTCCATTAATTTTCGGTCCAGTTCATACGATCTGCAGGTGAGAACTGCCATGGAGCACCATTATTTTCCATCTTGGTAAACATCCCATTCAACTCAGCGGGTGCTGCACTTTCTTCCATCACTTTAAACCGTCGAAGATCCATGATGATACTTAGCGGATCAATTAATATTGGACAAGCTTCAACACATGCATTGCAAGAGGTACACGCCCAAATTTCTTCTTCCTTAATATAATCGTTGATGAGAGATTTTCCATCATCATAATCAGCACCTTTTAAATCAAAGTTTTTTCCTACTTCCTCCAAACGATCGCGCGTATCCATCATGATTTTACGAGGGGATAATAATTTTCCTGTAATATTGGCAGGACAAACAGAAGTACATCTACCACATTCTGTACAAGAATAAGCATCCATCAATTGTTTCCAATTCAAATCTTTCACATCCTTAGCACCAAAACGTTGAGGAGGAATATTCGGGTCGGTAGGAGGAGAAACCGCAGCAGGATCCATCATCAACTTCACTTCGTTGGTCACACTTTCCATATTATTGAACTGACCTTTCGGATTCAAATTACTGTACCATGTATTTGGAAAAGCCAATAGAATATGAAAATGTTTAGAGTAAGGTACATAATTTAAAAATGCAATGATGCCAATAATATGAAACCACCAACATCCTCTTTCTATCATGATTAAAGTTTCATTTGAATACGATCCCAACATTCCAAAAAGGGAACTACTTACAGGAAAAGCTCCAGCCAAAACATAATGACTGGCTTCTCGTGATTGTAATAATGCATCACTGGCATTCATGAAAAGAAATGCAGTCATCAAAAATATTTCGGTAATCAAAATTAAATTCGCATCCGATTTTGGCCAAGAAGTCATTTCAGCCATATGAAATCTTTTCAATCGAATTACATTTCTTCGAACCAAAAAGACTACACAAGCTACCAAGACTCCAATGGCTAAATATTCGAAACTACCAATCAAAAAATCATAAAATCCACCGAGGAAACTTAACACACGATGCGTTCCAAAAACGCCATCGATCATAATTTCCAAGACTTCAATATTGATAATAACAAATCCCACATAAATCAACAAATGAAAAAATGCAGCTACTGGTCGGCTCCCCATTTTCGATTGCCCCATGGCCACACGAGCCATCGTTTGCCAACGTTCCTTTTTACGATCGTTGATCACTTTTTCTCTTCCTAAATTAATATTGCGCAATACCTTCTTCACACGGATCACAAAAAAATAAATGCCGACTGAAAGTAAGAGTATAAATAAGAATTGTGATATCATCTCTACGAATTTAATGTTCGAAAATACAAAATACCTATGAAACATTTCCTAAAAGGAAATCCCGACGCCACTTGAACTATTTATTATTGAGTAATTTTTCAGCCTCTTGAATCGTGATGCGTTGATTTCCATTGAAAGCAGTTAGAAATGCATCGGCTCTACCATTCGACTTTACCTGATTCAATTTCTTCCTAGCATCTGCTATCGATTGGTATTTACCTATACAATAACGTGTAAATCCATCAGAGCATTCCACAACATTAATGGATTCTATATTAGCGAATTTGGAATTATCTGAAGTTGGATTTTTACTCGCCCCAATTTGAATGCTTATAAAAACAGGAGTTGGTTTAATATCATTCAAAATTTTTTCCTTTAATCCTGAATTTTGTTTGACGGGTATAGATGCAGCAATAGGAGGAGGAATAGGAGGAGGTGAAGAATGTGAGGCGGAAGGATTAGTCACTATCTTTTCTTCTATCGAATCGGATTTCACCAATTTAATTTCTTCCGCAGGTGGAATTGATACGGGATCTTTTTCATTTTTAACAGGAACAGATTTTTGAGAATGATCTGAAGCAGAACTACCTGAAGTCGTTTCCATATCTACTTTATACTCTTTGAAAGCCCGATAAATAGAAGTTGCCATCGTAAGTTGTCCTTTATCCGACGCTAAAAATTTCTCTTCAGGTTCATGTGTTAAAAATCCGCACTCAATAAGAACTGCTGGCATTGCTGTTTTATAAAGGACAAGAAATCCAGCTTGCTTAACCCCTCTATTATTTCGTCCAGCATACTCTGTAAATTCATCTTGAATATTAGAAGCAAACAACAAACTTTGACTCATGAATTGACTTTGATAGAGCGAAAAAATAATGTTTGCTTCCGGAGAATTCGGATCGAATCCATCGTATTTTTTTAAATAATCATCCTCTAACAAGATCGTAGCATTCTCACGTTTTGCTACATCCAAATTACTTTCGGTTTTATGATTACCCATCACATAGGTTTCAGATCCATAAGCTGCTTTTGCACCTGCATTGAGATGGATACAAATAAATAAATCGGCATGAGCTCTGTTCGCTATGTTTGCACGTTCATGTAATGGAATAAAAACATCTGATTTACGGGTGTAAATAACATTAATATCGGGGTAATTGGTTTCAATCATCTTTCCCAATTTCAATGCAATATCAAGAGCAACATGCTTTTCACGTGACGACGATCCCAAGCAACCAGCATCATGCCCTCCATGGCCAGCATCAATCACAATAGTTTTAATTTTATAGGTATCCTTGCTTTGACCTGTGAAAGACAGGTGAACAAAAAACATTACAAGCGATATGGCAATCGGGAATCTTCTTTTCACGTTGGGGTTTTGTAGCTTTGCGCCTTCAAAATTATTGTATAATAGAGATAATGTTGTATCTAGATAGACGAGGTTCTAGTAACTTTTCAACGTCAAGTTGTTGGTTGATCGTATGTCTGTTTTTTCTATTCAGCTCATTTTCATCTCTCTCCGCTCAAGATCTTCCGTCTAAAACAATTGTAAACAAAGAAGATAGCCTCAAAATCACAACTTCCGACAGCATTTCAGGGTCGGGCGATTCTTAAATATTTTAGCTGGTGATACCATCCCTTTACATGATTCGCTCCTTTTGGCGGACGACTTTAAGTCGAAAGTTTCCTATTATGCTGAGGATTCTATTGTGTATGACTTGGATACTGGAATGGTCTTTTTATATGGAAATGCATGGATGACTTATGAGGATATCCGACTTGAAGCTGATTATATCGATATCGATTTTAGTACAAAAGTTCTTTCCGCTAAAGGATTACCTGATTCAACTGGAGCAATTGCAGGAAAGCCATTATTTAAACAAGGAACGGATGAATTCTATTCCGATCAGATTCGCTATAACTTTAATACGAAGAAAGGAAAGATCACAGAAGTGACAACGAAGGATGGCGACAGCTATATTCATGGTGCACAAGTAAAAAAACAACCCGACAATAGTACTTTTATTAAAGATGGATATTACACCACTTGTGATGCACCTCATCCACATTATTATTTGAAGTCGAATAAAATTAAAGTGATTCCCAATAATAAAGTAGTCACAGGTCCTGCTGATTTATATATTATGGATGTGCCCACCCCTTTAGCCATTCCTTTTGGATTTTTTCCGAATAAAAAAGGAAGAGCGTCAGGAATACTTTTTCCCCAGTACGGTGAGTCGCAACAGTTAGGTTTCTTTTTGAAGAATGGAGGATATTACCTTGGGTTAAATGATCATTTCGATTTGGCTTTAACAGGAGATATTTATTCGAAAGGAAGCTGGAGAGGAAATGCCTACACCAATTATGCATGGAAGTATCGATTCAATGGAAATATGTCGGTGAATTATTCCAATACTAAAGTAAGTAGACCTGAATTTCCTGATTACAGTTTGGAAAAATCTTTTTTCGTAAGATGGAATCATTCACAAGATCCAAAATCACATCCAGGAACTAGCTTCACTGCAAATGTGAATGCGGGAAGTGCTACTTTCTACCAGTATAATTTAACCAATGCAACCAATTTCTTAACCAATACATTTACATCTTCCATTGCATGGTCGAAAGCCTGGACAGGAAAGCCCATCAACTTAAGTGTTAGCTTATCGCACAGTCAAAACAATCAAACACGTGATATTAATTTAAGTCTTCCTTCAGCAACCTTTAACTTAGCTCGACGCACTCCTTTTAAAAGAAAGTTAGCGATAGGTGAACAAAAATGGTATGAGAAAATTGGAATTGGATTAACCACTTCTTTTATTAATTCCATTAGTACAAAAGACACATTGCTTTTCAAGAAAGAATCTTTAGAGCAGTTTAGATACGGTATTCAACACAGCGTTCCACTGAGCACTTCCTTCACGGTAGCAAAATATTTTACGGTAAGTCCAGGCATTACCTACAATGAAAAATGGTACTTGAAAACAATAAACAAAGAATGGGATTCAGAAACAAATACGATTGATGTAGATACACTTGATGGATTCAAAGCAGCTCGAGATTTTGCATTTAGCACCAATATAAATACACGTATTTATGGAATGCTTCAATTCAAAAAAGGAAAGATAGCTGCGTTTCGACATGTGATGACTCCCACCATAGGATTTTCTTGGCGTCCCGATTTTAGTGAAAAACAATATGGGTATTATAAAGAGGTTCAAAGCGATTCTATTGGAACCCTACAGAAATATTCTGTATTTGAAGGAGCTGTTTTTGGTGGACCTGGTGCAGGGAAATCTTCACTCATGAATTTCTCGCTCGATAATAATTTTGAGATGAAAGTGCGTCAAAAAAGTGATACGGCTGAAACTTTTAAAAAGGTAAAATTATTGGAGAGTTTAGCCTTAAGCACATCCTATAATTTCGCTGCCGATTCATTACGATTAGCACCCATCAGCATCAGTGGAAGAGCAACCATCATCGACAGAATCTCATTAAATATGTTCGGCGTATTTGATCCTTATGTAATCAACGATAATGGTGTTAGAATCAACAAAACGGAATGGTCGGAAAATAATAAACTAGCTCGATTTAATTCTGGGAACTTCAGCATCAACTTCAGTATTTTGCCTCGTAAGAAGCCGTTAAAATCGACGCAAGGCACTCCCGATGAACTCAATGAAATTAATAAAAACAGAGAAGATTATCTTGATTATTCCATTCCATTTAGTTTAAATGTTGGCTACAATTTCTTTTTCTTGAATAATGTTGGTGCGCCTGATCAAATCACTCAAACCTTGAATTTTAGTGGCGATTTGCAATTAACTCCTGCTTGGAAAGTAAACTATAATTCGGGATACGATTTTGAGCAAAAAGATTTCAGCTATACATCCCTTGGAATTAATCGAAATTTGCATTGCTGGGAGATGAGTTTAAATTGGGTTCCGTTTGGATTCCAGCAAAACTATTTTTTCCAAATCAATGTGAAATCATCTTTATTGCAAGATTTGAAATTGACTAAAAAAGATGATCGTTTTGATAATCGATAATTGATTAATCAATTAATAGATTCTCATGAATAATAAACTCAGTTTTAAAGAAGCTTTCCAATTTTGGTTAAAACTAGGATTCATCAGCTTTGGTGGTCGGCTGGACAAATATCCATCATGCATGAGTTTTTAGTAGAGAAAAAGAAATGGATTTCAGAAAAAAAATTCATGAATGCACTCAACTATTGCATGCTCTTACCAGGACCAGAAGCGCAGCAATTGGCTACTTATATGGGTTGGTTATTGCACGGAAATAGAGGTGGAATAATTGCAGGAGTCTTTTTCATTCTGCCATCCATGTTTATCCTTTTAGGATTAAGTTATTTCTATAGTATCTATGGTAGTATTCCGTGGATATATGCATTATTTGCAGGCTTAAAACCAGCAGTAATTGCCGTAATAATTTTAGCGATCATCAAAATTGGAAAAAAATCATTGCTCTCCTCATTGCATTATTTTATAGCAATAGCCGCTTTTGCTGGGATTTATTTTTGGAATATTTCATTTCCTGTTATCATTATTGGAAGCTTATGTTTTGCATTCATAGCTCGAAAATTTCTGCCATCAATGGTTCAACCCTTCAGCTAGATTCAAGTGGATGCGATGTGATTAACGAAAATACGGTTATACCTCATTCAGGATTTACATGGAAACGTTTCATTTCTCAGCTTTTTATTGGAATAACTTTATGGCTGATTCCATTAGTAATTTTTTATTGGCTGACAGATGATTTTGATTTTTGGAAAAAACTAATCTTCTTCTTTACTCAAGCAGCCTTTGTCACCTTTGGTGGTGCTTATGCGGTTTTACCGTATGTAGCACAATTTGGTGTGGAAAAATTTCATTGGTTAAGTTCCATGCAGATGATAGATGGTCTTGCCCTAGGCGAAACCACTCCCGGACCCTTAATTATGGTGTTGGTTTTTGTAGGATATATGGCGGGTTTCAATCATGGCAATGCATCGGTTTTAGGAGGATGTATTGGTCTCGTCATAACCACTTTTTACACTTTCTTACCGTCTTTTCTGTTTATATTGATGGGTGTACACTTCATCGAGAAAACGCAAGCCAATGAAAAAGTAAAAGTGTTTTTAAACATCGTAACGGCAGCGGTGGTGGGAGTGATGTTCAACTTTTTAATTTATTTAAGTGAAGCGGTATTGTTTGCAAATTCTGAATCAACCGTATTACAAATTACCAATGTGAGTTGGATTGTACTCTCGGTGATTGCGATGCATCGTTTTAAAGTGAATATGATTTTGTGGTTAGGAGTTTCCTGCGTTTATGGATTGGTGATGTATTTTATTTGACCATAGAAATTATCGAGGCAACAATGATTGATGGGCCGCTGATTTATTATGATTTTTAAGATTTATTATGATCGCTAGTTTATAAACGTTTCACTTATTTTTGAACACGGATAAAAAGGATAAAAACGATTTTCTCGGATCCCGGATTGCTGCGGGACAGGTTTGATCATAATAAATAATTACGACTCAAATCGATCCATGCGCAAGCATTTCGCCCAAATTTCGCATTTAGTGTTCATTCGTATTTCGCGTCTAACTAAGCTTTCGCGTATTCGTAGATTCGATTATTCGTAATTCGTACATTCGTATCGATTAGTAATTCGTAACCAATTCAACTTAATTCCTGCTTCCCTTTCTCTTAATTGTCCCTTTTCATTAAATTTGCACCTTACTAGAAAAAATGTTCGAAAACTTATCAGATAAACTCGAGAGGGCGTTTAAGACGCTGAAAGGGCAGGGGAAAATTAGTGAAATTAATGTGGCCGAAACTTTAAAGGAAGTTCGTAAAGCCCTCTTAGATGCCGACGTTAACTATAAGGTAGCCAAGCATTTCACTGATATTGTGAAGGAAAAAGCCATTGGGCGCGATGTACTGCTTTCAGTATCTCCCGGACAATTGATGGTGAAAATCATGCATGAGGAGCTCACAGCGCTCATGGGTGGTGATGTGACTGAGATCAATTTAAAAGAGAATCCGAGCATCATTTTAATGTCGGGATTGCAAGGATCGGGTAAAACGACCTTGAGTGGAAAGCTGGCTAATCATTTAAAATCGAAGAAAGGTCGTCAGGTTTTATTGGTGGCTTGCGACGTTTATCGTCCAGCAGCTATCGATCAATTGCATGTTTTAGGGGAGCAAATTGGTGTTGAAGTTTACTCGGAAAGAGAAAATACGGATCCAGTTAAAATTGCCCGCAATGCGATTGAACATGCTAAAAAACAAGGATTAAATACCATCATCATTGATACGGCTGGTCGTTTAGCTGTGGATGAGCAAATGATGGATGAAATTGCTCGACTTAAAGAAACCATCAAGCCTCAAGAAACTTTGTTTGTGGTTGATGCCATGACAGGTCAGGATGCAGTGAATACAGCCAAAGCGTTTAATGAGCGAATTAATTTTGATGGTGTTGTTTTAACCAAGTTAGATGGTGATACGAGAGGTGGTGCTGCTATCTCTATTTTATCCGTCGTAAATAAACCCATCAAGTTTGTAGGTACGGGTGAGAAGATGGAGGCATTGGATATTTTCTATCCAAGCAGGATGTCGGATCGTATCCTCGGAATGGGTGATATCGTAAGTTTGGTAGAGCGTGCTCAAGAACAATTTGACGAGAAAGCGGCTGCAGAATTACAGAAGAAGATTGCAAAAAATCAATTTAATCTGAACGACTTTTTAGGTCAATTGCAGCAGATTAAAAAGATGGGAAATATTAAAGATTTGATGGCGATGGTTCCTGGAATGGGTAAGGCGATGAAAGATGTGGATATCGATAATGATTCGTTCAAACATATTGAAGCCATCATTCAATCCATGACGAACGAAGAGCGTGAACGTCCCGAAATATTGAGCGGTCCGAGGAAGAAAAGAGTAGCTAGTGGAAGCGGAAGAACCGTGCAAGACGTCAACAAGTTGCTCAAGCAATTTGAAGATATGCGTAAGATGATGAAAATGTTTACCTCAGGAAATGCGCAAAAGATGATGCGCAATATGCCTGCAAGAAGACCTTAATAAATTTAATTGACAAGATTGTGATTTTAATAGACGGAAAAGAAACTTCTCAGCGAATAAAGGAAGAAATTAAAGCTGATGTTGATGCGATACTTGCTCAAGGGTTTCGCGCACCACACTTAGTGGCTGTTTTAGTTGGAAATGATGGTGCCTCTGAAACGTATGTGGGAAATAAAATTCGCACCTGCAAGGAAGTTGGTTTTGAAAGTACACTTCGTCGTTTTAATAATTCCATGCAGGAAGATGAGCTTATCAATGTGATTAAAGAATTAAATGAAGATGATGGTGTAGATGGATTTATCGTTCAACTTCCATTGCCAAAACACATCAATGTTCATCATATTACTGCAGCCATTGATCCAGCTAAAGACGTGGATGGTTTTCATCCCGTGAACTTGGGTAGGATGGTAGAAGAATTGCCTACCTACTTGCCTGCCACGCCAAAAGGAATCATGCAATTGCTAGAGCGATACAACATTGAAACATTAGGAAAACATTGTGTCGTGATTGGCAGGAGTAATATTGTGGGAACACCCATCTCCATTTTGCTTTCTAGAAATACAAATCCCGGAAATTGCACAGTAACGTTGACGCATAGCCGCACAAAAACCTTAAAGAAATTTGTTTGCAAGCGGATATTATCATTGCCGCTATTGGTGTTCCCTATTTTGTAAAAGCTGATATGGTGAAGGAAGGTGCTGTAGTCATTGATGTAGGAATGACCCGAGTGGAAGCTCCAGAATTAAAAAGTGGATTTCGTTTGGCAGGTGATGTAGATTTTAAAAATGTAGCTGAAAAGTGCAGCTATATTACGCCCGTTCCTGGCGGAGTTGGTCCTATGACCATCATGGGACTCTTGCAAAACACATTGCTTTCGGCTCAACATCGAATCTATCCCGCTCATGTCAAACAATAAGACAGGCGAATCACTTCCTGTGATGGAAGCCTTTTATACCATCCAAGGTGAAGGTTTTCATAGTGGTCGATCTGCTTATTTCATTCGATTGGGTGGGTGTGATGTAGGTTGTCATTGGTGCGATGTAAAAGTCAGCTGGGAGGCAGAAAAGCATCCTTTGCGAGCTATTTCAGATATCGTAGAAGAAGCAACACAATACCCATCTCGTTTTGCAGTTATTACTGGAGGCGAACCTGCCATGTACAATTTGACGCCGCTAACAAATTTGCTCAAAGAGAAGGGATTCGAAATAGCTATTGAAACATCTGGAGTTTATCCGCTAAATGGTAAGGTTGATTGGATTTGCGTATCGCCAAAGAAATTCAAACCCGTGTTGCCTGAAATGTTAAACCTAGCGCATGAGTTAAAAGTGATTATTAATCATTCTAGCGATTATCAATTTGCGGAACAGTTTTTATCATCCATATCTAAGGACTGTAAACTTTATTTACAAGCTGAATACAGTAAATTTGATCATCACATTCTTGGAATGATTGATTATGTAAAAGCAAATCCTCAGTGGAAAATTTCTTTGCAGGTGCATAAAATAATAAATGTTCCTTAAGCTCATCTAAACTAATGAAAGATGCAAAGTTCAACCAACTATATACATATTCGTAACTTCAAATCGGCATTTTTATTTTTCATTTTTATTTCCGCTTTTGTTCAATGTAAAGCACAACCTGGCACTGGAAAATATTCATCATCCAATAAATCGGCCATTCGTGATTTCGAAGACGGTAAAAAGCAATACGACTCTAGGCAAGATGTAAAAGCGATAAAGCTGATGGAATCTGCCATTCGCAAAGACAGCAATTTTATTGAGCCTTGGATGGTATTAGGACAGATTTATTTAGAAGGACGTGACTATAAAAGTTCTTTAGAACATTATCGAAAAGTAGTGCAAATTTCTCCTTCTTATTTAGCAGGTATTAATATGTTAGTGGGCGATTTGGAAATGAAGTTTGCGAACTATGAAAATGCCAAAGTGAACTATGAGAATTACCTTACATTCTCAAAAAACTTGAGTGAAGAATTCATTGGAGAAGCCAATCAAAAAATAAAGAACTGTGTGTTTGCCATTGATGCCATGAAGCATCCCGTTCCTTATCAACCCATCAACTTAGGTCAAGGAATAAATACAGTAGACGCTGAGTATTTTCCTTCTTTCACCGTCGATCAGCAAGAAATTATTTTTACTCGAGATGTTAATGATGTGCGCGCACAAGAAGGGCATCAAGAAGATTTTTTTATTGCTAAACTAAAAGATACAACATGGCTCGCCGCTAAAAACGCTGGTGCTCCATTAAATTCTTCTGGGAATGAAGGTGGGCCTTCCATCTCCGCTGATGGACGAATACTTTTTTTCACTGCTTGTGATCGACCGGATGGATTAGGAAGTTGCGATATTTATTTAAGTCAACGCACTGCAGATGGAAACTGGAGTAAACCCATCAACCTTGGAACCCCAATAAATTCATCGGCTTGGGAAAGTCAGCCATCGTTTAGCTCAGACGGAAAGACCTTGTATTTCATTCGAGGTACGTATACGCGTGATCGTAGTAAGCTTTATGATATTTATTCGAGCACCTTTCAATCTGACATGACTTGGAGCAATCCGGTTCCGCTGAGTGATACCATCAACTCAAAAGGAATTGAAGAATCGGTATTCATACATCCTGACAATCAAACACTGTACTTTAGTTCTGATGGACATACGGGAATGGGAGGCTTAGATATTTTTGTAAGTAGAAGACAAGAAAATGGAAGATGGGGCTCACCAAAAAAGTTAGGATATCCCATCAATACAGCGAACGACGATAATAGTTTAGTGGTAAGTGCCGATGGAAAACGAGCTTATTTCTCGAGTAATCGACAAGGTGGATTTGGTAATTTAGATTTATATCGTTTCGACTTATACAAAGAAGTGCAGCCTGCTTTAGTAAGTTATGTAAAAGCGAGAGTAGTGGATGCGGTGACAGGAAATCCATTATCAGCACAGTTTGAAATCATCGATGTAGAAACGGGGAAAATAATGGTCTCCAATACCACCGATAAGAAGCGTGGCGAATTTCTTGCTTGTTTACCCGCAGGAAAAAATTACATGTTGAATGTAGATAAGGAAACCTACCTTTTTTACTCCGACTTCTTCGAATGTAAAACCGCTAATGACAAACAAAATGCGTACGACCTACTCATCAAACTTCAACAACCCAAAGCAGGGGAGAAGGTAGTTTTGAAAAACATTTTCTTTGATGTCAATCAATTTGCATTGAAGTCGGAGTCGAGTAGTGAGCTTAACAAGTTAGTTTCCTTCTTAAAATCGCAAGCAACACTTCGTATCGAAATAAGCGGACATACAGACAATACGGGCGATAAGAAAGCCAATGTAATTTTATCAGAGCAAAGAGCCAAGGCTGTTGTTAATTTTTTAATAGAAAAAGGTATCCCTGCAGCACGAATGACGTATAAAGGATACGGTGATTCCAAACCTGTAGCATCCAATGATACAGAGGAAGGAAGGGCTAAAAATCGCCGCACCGAATTCAGCATTCTTTAAAATGCCATTTACACCTGCACATCCTGCCATCTTACTTTTTTTAAAGCCGCTTAAAAAACTTCCACTTTCTTGGACAGCATTATTCATTGGTAGCATCATTCCCGATTTTGAATATTTTATTTGGATGAGCCCATCAGCCTATGTAAGTCATACCGTGTTGGGTATTTTTATTTTCAACTTACCCATGACCTTCATCATGGCATTCATCTGGCATCAATTATTGCAACCCGTACTTCTTCATCGCATCCATTTCTTTCATCGCAGAATTCAACTGGAAGAACATCCTGCATTTATGGAATGGATAAAACAGAATTGGATAGTATTCTTTACTTCTGCACTCATTGGAATACTTTCTCACTTAGTTTGGGACTCATTTAGTCATGCAGATGGATATTTAGTACATCGCTTACCCTTTCTCCTTGAATTTATACAAATAGGTGGGCATCCCATTAGGACCTGTTATATAATGTGGTACATCAGTACAGGAATAGGGATGATCACACTGATTTTTTGGTACGTTGATATCAAAAAACTTTTCTCAATTTCTATTTGGAGAAAATTCTTTTCAGGAAATTCATATTGGGGAAAAATTCTCTTTGTAGCAGGAATTATTGGTACCTCTCGCGTTTATTTTGGCTTGGGATGGAATTGGGCTCGGCATCTTATCATGATTGCCATAGGAAGCTTATTTTACGCCCTACTTATTGTTTCATGGTTAGAAAGCAGGAAAGAAAAATCAAAATAAAAAAAGGAAGTCAACTACTATAGCTGACTTCCATTTCATTCAAAACATTTTATTTTTTACTAGATAATCTCTCTAATTCTTTATCGAGAACCTTCTCCATATTATCCTCATCTAATTTTCGAGCTAATATTTTTTTGTCTTTATCCAATATAAATATTTGTGGCGTTGTTTGAATATCAAAATCCTGACGGAAATTATTATGTAATTCTGGATCTGCAACATTAATCCAATCCAACTTATTCTCAATTATATAATTTTTCCACTTCACCATCTCCACCTCTGTACAAACGGCAAAAACTTTTACCCCTTTCGACTTTACTTTATCATAATAAGCTTTCACTTTTGGAGTCACTTTCTTACAGTGACCACAATCTGGATCCCAGAAATACAAAATCGTAAAGGGAGCATTCACACCATGTAGGGCTTGATAAACGCCATTGGAGTCGGGGAGAATTAAATTTTTCACCACTTTACCTAATAAAAGAGGTTCCAGAATTCGGGCACGATCTTTAATCTTGAAGAGTGTAGTTTCATCTACCCAATACGCTTTTTCTTTGGTATAATAATTTTTTACTAGGTGAACGAAAACAGCTTCCATTCCCATGATATTCGAAGTTTCATAAGTATTGGTTAAAAACCAAACCATATACTTAAACGTCTCTTTATGTCCACTTGCCCATTTTATTAAAGAATCAGCCACTGGGTAAATTGAATCTGGTATATTGATCACCAAATTTTTCATATAGTAGCTGAGCTTACTGTGATAAATAGGGCTACGCAACAATCGTTCGTCGCTTAAATTAATTTGATCAAAATAATGGTCGCGATAATAGTAATAAGCAAAAGCTGAATCACGAGTTCCATCCGCTTTTTTTGGTAAATCAGGTACTTTAGGATCTTGCGAGGCATTAAAAATGCTAGCAAGAAAACGTTCAGGATATTTTCTAATAAAGTCTAGTTTATAATCCACTACGGCTTGATCTACACTTTTTATTTTTGCCTCGACAGAATCTGTGGGGAGCTTTTGATCCTGTAAATTCTTACGTGCATTTTTTAGAGGTTCTACTTCTTTTGATCGCTCCTGAATAAATTTAAGATATTCATAAAAAAGTCGATTGTCTTCAGATCCATTTACTTTCATGGTTTCAATTACATTCGACATGGCACATTCCATCGTAAATGTTTGCTCCTTATCAATAAGAATTTCAAAATACGTTTTGCCTGGAAAAACAAAAAGATAAATTCCGCCTGGTAGTTTTTCAACTCCTTTAAAAACTACATTTCCATTTGCATCTGCATGCGTTGAATCCTTTAGATATTGCTTTTCCCCATAATAATTTGCTAAGAATACCATGGAATCCTTCAACCCAGCAATTTTAAAAGTAAGTTCATAAGCAGGCTTTTCAGCTCCAAAAACGAGTTGTTGAGAGCACACCGAGAAGAAAAAGGAGAGCAAGAATATATTTCGAATTTGTCGTCCTAAATTTGATGAATACTTCATAAGGGATTACTAAGTCTATCGTTAATTCTAATTTATGCAAATATGCATAGATTATAAGCAACGAAACGTTGTTTACGCATCAATTGGTTACATAAAATGCTACAATTCATGGATCATTCATTTATGTGCTTTTAGTCAAATATAAGCGTTTCAGCAGATGCTTAATATATGCTTTTGTACTTTTCTAATAATTACCTGTATTATTATTTGCATAATGGTGTAGCAATCAGAATAATGCTTAAAATTATACTATTGAAAATGAGATCTGTTTTTTCCCAACAGAAAAACTATTAAAGGAGAAAAAACAAGAGTATGGCAATAAAGGTGAGATATTACTATCACAATGGAGGCGACTACTTTATACCAGGCGAAAAACTAACCATTAAAAATTGCAAAATTTATTTAAATGAGGATAAAAATTCCTCTTTTAAGCCTTTTGGTTTTTTTTATGATGATACCTCAATGGAAATAAATGCTAAAAACAATTCGAGTAACAGCAACATAAGAAAGATTCAAATTAATAGAATACTTACTGAAAATGCTTATCGATTTGGACAGAATCAATATCTTATTCATATGAATTGGTTGCAACAACAAAAGTTACTTTGGATGTTTCAAAGACACTGGTTGCAACAATCAAGGAATGCAATGCAATTAATAATACTCTTTATAATCATTGCCATTGCAGGAATTGGATACAATATGATTCAACACATATAATGAAAATAAATAGTACCCTTTCTAACCACTAACCAAAACAATTATGAAAGAGGAAAAAACACTGATTCAATTGGCATTTCGATTTGAATCAAACCCCTTAAATTCGAAAGAACAATTCGGGTTAGGATTATTAGCTACTTTTTTTCTGGCCATGTCTATTTTATTCTTTATTATTCCAACTTTTCTCAATTAATATTATTGCGTTGGAAATAAGAAGTTGTTGAATCAGTATTCGATTCAACGTTAGCTGATTTTGACAATTTCAAGGTAATGCCAACCGATATTATTTCGGTATTGTAAACATATTGCCCTCGGATAGGAACTGTATAACTCACAAAACCACCCAACCTTTTTGCAATTTCGTATCTAAAACTACCTGTTGCAAGTATCCATCTTGCATTATTATGAAAGAGACCCAATTCATAATTAATTGGTTTTTTACTTTGATTTTCTAAGGAGTAATTTAATTCACCACGTGCATCAAAAAACAAATTCTTATGAATCAAAAATGAGGCTGTAATTCCTGCATGCACTTCATCACTATTGCTTTTGTTTCGTTTATTAAACCCAAGATACATGCCCGACGACCATTTTAAAGACTTCTTATAATTCACATCGAAATAAATTCTAGAATTATAATCAGCATATCCAGTATGCAGAAAAGTGGAATCATCGCGCTTAGCTGTACCTAAACTCTGCCAAGCGGTAATGCAATATTTCCATTTTTCATTTGACAGCACTAAATACTTTAGTCCGAGCTCCAAATCACCTTGTTTCACGATTTTCTTTTCGGTTGAAATTCCACCTGGATCATTATATCCATCCACTGCATTATAAATAATGGGTAAAGTAAACATTCCATTCCAACGCGAATGAAATCCAGCTGCCACATTTAAATTCATTCCTGCATGAGTTGTTTTAGGAGATAATTTTCTTTCTCCATCCATATCAAAAACGCTCTCATAGCTGCCATAAAAAAAAACAGTTGAAAGCCTGATTTCCTTTTTCTCAAGAAACAGATGTTGCGAAAAAGTTACCATGGGAAATAAAAATAGCATGGGAAATAATAAATTGAATTTTTTGTTGCTACTGATCATAACAATTTTTTGACTAATTTAATAATTCTTATCATTTGATAATATGATTTTTATCTAATGAACTTACAATTTTTTAATCTTTTAGACTCTTACCTTTGCACTAATTATGGAGAAAGAACTAGAACTAAAGAAATTAAAAAAGGATTCGATGAGTTATTCTGGCTATCTATCCTTAATTGATAACCTACTATTACAAGGAAAAACAACGGGAGAAGATCAAAGTTTGGCACATGTGCAAAGAGCACCTTTAAACAGACAGCGAATAAAACGACTTGATAAGACTGCATCAATTTCTGAGGATTTAAAAGCGACAATCGAACAACTACCTATTCCTATTTCCTTCTTAATATTGACGGAGGGTTGGTGTGGAGATGCGTCACAAAGCGTTCCCTACATCCATAAAATGGTTGATGAATCTAAAGGCAAGTTACAGGAATTCTATCTATTGAGAGACGAAAATCTAGGGTTAATGGATCAATTTTTAACCGATGGAAGCAGAGCTATACCCAAAGTAATTGCATTTCATTCAGTGACGGGAGATTTTCTATTTAGTTGGGGACCTCGACCTATCGAAATCCAAAATTGGTACATGGCTCTGAAAAAAGATTCTTCCTTAGATAAGGACGAATTAAGTTTACAATTACATCAGTATTACACTACCGATAAAGGTCAAAAATTACAAGAAGATTTTATTGAATTGTTTAAAAATATTTCTTAAGTTTAATGAGACGCTAAGGCTACGCTACGATAATTTTCTCTTCGCTATTTTCCTCGCAAAGATTTCTAAGCTTAATTCCAAATTTCATTTGATAAATATTATTTTCTATCCCCCTCGCCTCTGGAGAGGGGGAGGGGAGAGCTTGAACAATAGGATTGCTTTAATCTTATCGTCTTCGAATACATCTTATCTCTTCGCCAAATTCCCCTCGCCAATTTCTCTTCGCTAAAGTTTCTCGCTAAGGCGCAGAGCCGCAAAGGCTGCGCTACGACAAATTTTTCTAACTAGTGCGCCAAATCGAAAAGAAATAACATAGATTAATATTCAAATTTGAATTGCCTAATAACCTCTTTTAGTTACCTGATTTTCTCTTGAGAAATAACTAGTTTTACTATTAGGTTTATGAAATCTTCGAGCTAGTTTACCATGCACTTTTAAATAGTCTAAAAAATAAAGCACTTTTATTGCCACTGTTGTTGATTGGGGATCATTTACTAAATCGCGCATGTTATTACTAAAATTATGACGAATAAATGTCGTTTCTCTGGAGATATTATTCTTGTAAACAATATTCAAAACACTTCCTGGAGCAAATCTCCATTCATAAACTAAGTCAATATTAAAAGCATTAAAATTGAAATTATTATTTTGATGGTAATCGAGATTTCTAATCATTTCGCCTTCCTCATCTAAACTAAAATACTGTTTGTAATGCCCAGTGATCCAATAATGACGGGCTATAACAGTTAGACTCATGTCTGTCTTGAAAATATAGGTTCCATTGAATCTGTTTTCCCAAGTATCTAATCTACGTCCACCAATGATCGATTGATCATTTTCATCAAAATTTGCAAATCCAACATTAAACGGATCATAATTATATTGCAAATTATAAGTCATGAATAGTTTATCACTTGGACGAACTAAAAGTGTTAACGAATTATTGTATCCAAACCAAGTGAACTCATCGATGAAATTTGAAATATTAAAATTATAATCTACAGCAATTTTCTTTCGGTAGTCGGTGCTAAATCCCGCATAGGCATAATAGTACCGTAAGCCTCGGAAAAGTTGTCCCGGGACACGTGATTCATAATAGTCGTATGAGCGAATTAATTGCGCACCACCACCAGCAAAGATTGCATTCCAACTCATCAAATTTGCAAACAAACTTAAGTCGATGCTATTGTCACCAATCTTTCCAGTTTTATAATCATCGGCAACAAATAGATTCAAGTTATTATACGATTCACGAATACCTTTCCATGGTTTGAATCGATTAAATCTTAAAAAAGCTTCCGTATTATTTTGTCCAGCTACGCGAAAAAATCCTAAATCCGTTGCTTTATAGTCGGGGTTGGTGACATTTCGATAGCCTCCATAATTAAAAATTCCACCTTGTTTTTCAAGACCTAAGCTATATTTATAACCCATCGAATTTTCAAAAACACTGCCATCTTTTTCCTTAGCCACGGCAAAATTTTGCGTAATTACGCCTTCGCCAACGGCTAAAAATGTATTTTTTTTATTACTTAATCGAACACCTGCGCCTGATACATTTGAATCGTCGAATTGATCTCTTCGAATGGTATTTGCATTTACAAAATAGATATTCGAATTATTTTTAAATTGTTGATCAAGAACAATTACATTGTAATTAGTGAGTGGTTCTGTCAACACTGGTCTTTTCTCACCTGAACTCTTCTCGATGACAGCGTAAGCATTATCCGTTATAGCGTTAAAAAACCCGATTCCTAATCCATCATCGGTGCGACCTGAAATTTTTATTGCATTTAATAGTTTAGCTTGTGTCGGATTCTCTACTAAACTTTCATCTTCACCCACCTCATCAAATACAGAATAATATCCACTGGGAACTTTTCCGATACGTCGAGAATAAAATAAATTTCCTTTACTAAACAACTCAGTAGCTTCTCGAAAGAACGGTCTATTTTCGTCGTAAACGACTTCTCGATAACTTAAATTTTTTATGATGCGATCAGACTGTACTTGACCAAAGTCGGGAAGTAGCGTCATGTCTAAGGTAAATCGATCATCGATGCCATACTTAATATCAGCGCCAAAATTATAAGAACTCAAATTAGAATAAGTTTGTGTCCCATCATCATTCGTTAAAGGATTATGATCATAGCTTAATGCCACATATGGTACCACGGACAAACGTAAAGGCGTTTTCACATTTTGTATTCCTCTTAAATGTCCCCAATAAAGTTGAGCATTGGTTGCTGTTGAAGGAACATAACTCCAAAATTGAAATTCTCTATTTCTTCTAATCCTCCTGTTAAACTGCAAGCCCCATTCTTGAATGGTAGTAGCTGGAAAACGAAAGGCAGAGTAAGGGATTTCCATTTCAACATACCAACCCTTCTCATTAAAGCTCACATGCGAATGCCACACGGCATCAAATGTTAAATCGCTAAACTTAGAATCCATCTGCACCCCAGACGCATATACTTCAAAAATAAAAGCATCTTGTTGGTTATTATAAGGATCCAATTTAATTGAAAATAAATCAGCATTTAAATTTCCATCATCCCTCTTTCCCAATTGCTTTAAGATGCTATCTGCTTTGGTATCGTAGCAATACGCGCCAACATAAATCGCAAAATCGGTGTATAGAATTTTTACTTCTGTAATTTGAGTACCTGGCTTTCCTTCATCGGGCCGGCTTTGAATAAAATTAGATGTCGCTTCAGCCAATGACCATTCTACTTCATTCAATTTTCCATCAATAGAAGGCGCCTTTTCAACTCTAAAAGCGTTTGTAGATCGCAGCGTATCTGTATCTACTTTCGCACCCCATGAATTAGAGAAGTAAATAGACAAAAAAAATAAAATTAGAAATGGGATGTTTCGCGCTTTCATTGATGCTATCAAAAATAGCATATTGCTTTCTCTCCACCAATGAAATTAACGATGAATTAACTAAATTCGTCTAAGCAATAAATCCCTCCGACAAAACAGCAATATAGATAGATCAATTAATCTACATGTAATATTCGATGTTTCATTTGATCCATAAATTCAGAGAAATGCATGTCTTTTCTTGAAATGTACTGCTGGATTTTCAATGGATTTGAGTCTTTATCAAGAATTTTAAAATAAAATAAAAATGTTTTTTCATTGTCTAAGTTGGGAGAAAAATTAGATTTTCCATACCGAACATCATAAAATGCTAGCGAGTCATTTTTCTCTTCTACGATAAAATAATTTTTTGAAAACCATCTCAACTTAGCAACACCTTCTTTATCTTTTATTTTTTCCAATAAATATTCATTCTTCTTAAATCCTTCAAATCGAATAGTAGGTTCATCTTGCAAAATACTATAGTACCCAATATAGCACATACTATCATCTTTTGCCACAGCACACCAAAGTAGATTCGAAAATATTACAGGATTGGAAAGATAGTCGTTAGGAATAATTTTTTGCTCGTCCAGTGCTGCTTCAAATTTTTGATTCACATAAAATTTATTTGCAATAGTCAACAGAAAATAAATATGCGCAATGATTAACCCAAGATAGTTCATCTTGATGGCCATGTTTGGATGCTTTCTTCTCAACACCAATGTAAAAGTGGTTCCGATCAATAAGGGTAAAGTATATCCAGGATCAACAATGGCAATGCTATTAAGTGCCACACGGTAATCGCTAAATGGCAAGAAGAGTTGAGTTCCATACAATGTAAATGCATCGAGCAGTGGATGTGTAAAGATGCCAATGAAGAAAACATCTAACCAAATCCGAAATGTAATTTCAGGCTTTTTTCGATATAATTTTCTCATGAGCCATGCCATGAAAGGAGCAACGGCAAATGCAAAAATTAAACTATGACTTATACCGCGATGAACCGAAAGTTTTTGTAGCTCTGTAAAAAATGGATTGAACAAAATATCCAAATCAGGGATGGTACCAGCGATACCACCCCATAAAATGGCTTTACTTCCAATTTTTTTCCCAGCAACTAATTCTCCAAGAGCCGCACCTAGCGCAAATTGAGTAATACTATCCAATTTATTTTGTCGCTTCTTGTGGCGTTGTATCTACATGTTCATGTTGATTTGGAATATCATCCACACTCAATTCAAACTTATCTTCCACATCTTTAAATTTCATCACCTGATCCAATGCGTCAGGAACTACATCGCTACAAATAACAATGAATGAACCTTTCTTAGCATTCTTAAAAGCATAATCGATCGCTTCTGGTTCACTTGGTATGACTACATGCTTCTTTTTTGGATCTACAGAATGCATTCCTTCAACCATCAAATCAATAATTTCATTCTCTGTTCTACCTCTCAAATTTCGGTCTTGACGAATCACGATTTCATCAAACATTTTTGCTGCTAAGGCACCTAATGCAATGATATCAGCATCCCGACGATCACCTACACCTGCTATAATTCCAATTTTTGGCGATGCATCAATCTTCTCTAAGAACTTCGAGATGGCAAGGAATCCAGCAGGATTATGTGCGTAATCCACCATGACACTGTACTTCTTAAACTCAAACAAATTCATTCGACCTGGAGTTTGAACAGGAGACGGAATAAATGTATCCAATGCTAAGCGAATGTCTCCAATATCGAAATTACGAATGAAGCTCGCTAACACGGCTGGCAAAATATTTTGAATCATAAACGCTGCCTTACCACGGAAGGTGAGAGGGATATTGATGATTTTTTCTACTCTAATTTTCCAAGTTCCCTTACATATTGTGATGTACCCATTTTCAGCAATAGCAGCCAATCCACCTTTGCTACAATGTTTCGCAACCAGTGCATTATTTTCATCCATGGAAAAATAAGCCACATTACAATCGAGACCTTTCGCCATATTCGAAACCAGTTCATCATCTGCATTTAGAATAGCGTACCCACTTGGCATCACCGCTTCAGGAACAATCGATTTCACTCGCGCCATATCTTCAAGTGTATTGATATCTTTCAGCCCTAAATGATCTGCAGCAACGTTCGTAACGATACCAATATCGCATTTATGGAAACCTAATCCAGCTCGTAAAATACCACCACGAGCCGTTTCTAGTACTGCAAAGTCAACCGTAGGATCTTTCAAAACAAACTCCGCACTTTGAGGACCTGTACAGTCACCTCTTTGCATCATGATGTTTTGAATGTAGATTCCATCCGTCGTCGTAAAACCAACTTTGTATCCAGCCGTTTTTGCAATATGCGCCATCAATCGTGTAGTAGTCGTTTTACCATTTGTTCCTGTGATGGCAACAATCGGAATACGAATTTCTGCACCGGGAGGGAATAACATATCAATTACCGGCTCTGCCACATTGCGTGGCAATCCTTCGGTAGGAGCTAAGTGCATTCTAAATCCAGGAGCTGCATTCACTTCTAAAATGGCACCACCAGTCTCTGAAATCGGAAGAGAAATATCATCGGTCATGATATCAATACCACAAACATCCAAGCCAATAATTCGAGCTATTCGTTCAGCCATGAAAACATTATGTGGATGAACTTGATCGGTCACATCGGTTGCTGTTCCACCTGTAGAAATATTGGCAGTCGATTTCAAATACAAGACTTCATCCTTTGGCAAAATTGAATCTAGAGTAAGATCACGCTCTTTTAATATTTGCTTTGTGTTTTCATCTACCTTGATAGAGGTTAACACTTTTTCATGACCGTATCCTCTTCGCGGATCTTTATTCACAGCATCAATCAATGCCATGATCCTGCTTTTACCATCTCCAATCACCAATGCAGGAGTACGTTTTGCAGCAGCCACAAATTTATAGTCGATGACTAATACTCGATGATCAAATCCAGTGATGAACTTTTCACAAATAACAGCTCTAGAAATTTTCTTAGCCGCTGCCATTGCTTCAATTGCCTCTTCACGACTTCGAATATTGATGGTTGCCCCTCGACCGTGATTTCCGTTTACAGGCTTTATCACCATAGGAAAACCAATTGAATCAATAGCTCTATCTAAGTCTTCTTGGTCGTAAATAATTCTACCTTTCGGCACCGAAATGTTTGCGGCTTCAAGCAAATTCTTTGTCTCTTCTTTATCGCATGCAATTTCAACAGCTATACTTCCTGTATTGCTGGTTACAGTTGCTTGAATACGCTTTTGATTTTTTCCATATCCCAGCATCACCAAAGAGTGACGATTGAGGCGAATCCATGGAATTCCACGAGCAGCGGCTTCTTGAACGATAGAACCTGTACTTGGACCTAGGCGCTCATCCTCTCGAATTTCACGCATAGTTTGAATATCATCTTCAAGGTCATATCTTTCGTCCTCAACTAACGCCTCGACTATACGAACTGCAGCTTTTGCAGCATAGATACCCACTTTTTCCTCCATGTAGGCAAAAACAACATTATAGACGCCGTGTTCAGAGGTAGATCGAGTTCTTCCGAATCCCACGTCCATACCAGCCAAAGTTTGGATCTCTAAAGCGATATGCTCTACCACATGCCCCATCCAGGTTCCTTCCCTAACACGCTTAAAAAATCCTCCGGGACAACCTTCTGAACATTCGTGTTCATACATAGTAGGAAACATTTTTTCGAGGCGTTCGCTGAAGCCTTCGATCAAATTACTGGGTCTTTCCTCCATTTCTTCGAGGTCCAATTTCATAACAATTAAAAAATGTCGACGAATAGACCAGTAGTTGGGACCACGCATTGCCCTGATTTCACGTATCTTCATAATAATTTCTTAATAAAGTTTTAATTTTCGACTTGTTAATAAACCGAATGTAGGTGTATGGTCGACACGATGAAATTAAGAATAGTTTCGTAATCAACCAAAAACTGAATAAAATTCAATTATCCAACAATTGTCATTAGCATTGACAATTGTGCCCGTAGCGACGAATACATTGATAAATCAATGTATTGTCGGGATTAACCCTGACATTAATTTTGAAGCAATTCTTACTTTTGTTTTACAAAATAATGTGAATTATTGCTTCAAAATTAATCGTCAGCCCATAGGGCAAAAAAGTCAAATGACTTTTTTGGGTTATTTATTCTCCAAAAAGGGCATTTATTAATAGGCATGTCATTATGAAAGGTAAACTAATAGCGATTGGGGGAATGAAGACAAAGGAAATGAGTTGGAGCCGAATATTCAGCAACGAAACAACCTTAACTACTTCGAATTACAAATTTTATCGAGAATTGTAGATGAATGCAAAGGTCAGAAAGACGCTCATATTGAAGTAATTACATCTGCTTCAAGTATTCCTGAAGAAGTTGGAGAAAACTATTTGACTGCCTTTGGCAAGATTGGTTGTACCAATGTTCAAAACATGCATATCCGTAATCGTGCGGATGCGCAAAATCCAGAATTTATAGAGCGAATTAAGAAGTGTGATGGCGTGATGTTGTCGGGCGGAAATCAATTGCGCTTAAGTACCATTTTTGGAGGGACAGAGATTTTAAGAATACTGCAAAATCGATTGAACAATGAAGAATTTGTTTTAGCCGGAACGAGTGCAGGGGCCATGGCAATGAGCAATACCATGATTTATCAAGGGTCGAGCGCGGGAGCATTAATAAAAGGAGAGGTAAAAATTACAACGGGTTTGGCTTTCATGAAAGATGTTATCATCGATTCGCACTTTGATAAACGCGGTCGTTTTGGCCGATTAGCTCAAGCTGTAGCATCGAATCCTTCATGTATTGGAATCGGTTTAGGTGAAGATACAGGAGTAGTGGTAACCGATAATAATCACCTCGAAGCTATCGGATCAGGCTTAGTAATTATTGTTGATGGTTATGGCATTCGACATTCTAATATCGCCGATTTAAATGATGGTTCTCCCATCAGCATCGAAAATTTAGTTGTGCATGTGATGACCAAAGGGAATACTTTCGATTTAAGAGAAAGAAAATTTACTGCAGAAGAAAAAGTAAATATTTAATTTAGTCTTCAATAATAAAATCCCTTCACCAGAAACTGATCCCGCTAAACGAGTCAATGTTTCTAGGGAAGGAATTTTTTTTAACCTAATACTCTTCAATAATAATCACTCTCTTTTTCACATTTACTTCTACGTGATCTTTTCGTTGATTTATCATCATGGATGTATTTATCGATGTCCGATGAGGTCCAATCAAAGTCACTATTTTCATCCATCATCATTCTAATTTTCTTTTCAATTTTCTTTTCCTGTTTCTTTCCATTATCATCGGTCCAGCTAAAATCAAAAGATTTCATCTCTTCATCAATGTCAGGAATTGTGGGAGGCGTTGGAGGAGATGGAGGCATTGGAGCATCAGGATGAATGAAAATCATTTTACGCTCGGTATTTCCGCTCTTATCATCCATTTTAACGATTACTTCTTTCTTTATTTTCTTTCCATCCTTTCCATTTCCTTCCACAACTTCCACTTTCATGTCATGATCGTCCATAAAAGTTTTATAAGCGCTATCATCAGTAGAAGAAAATATGGTATCGATCACCGTCTTCTTTCCATTCACTTCTTTTTCAATGTGCACTTTTACTTTGTTCTTTTCGTTTGATTTACTATCAGTAGTTTGTGCCATCATTCCTCCCGAAATGATACTTAAGCAGATTAGTAATACAGTTTTTGTTCTCATGTTTGTCGATTATTAGTTTAATGCAAACCTATAATTTACTCCAAGGCATTGCGGTTAACGGCCAGTTAATGCTCGTTAATGTATCGTTAAATACATTTTAATTCCATTACATACACTAAATTTGAGGTCAATGAAAAAAGGGAAATTCCAATTTATTGTAATCTCAATGAGTATTGCTCTTGCTGGGCTCATACTTTTACAAGCGTATTGGATAAAACATGATTTTGAGAGTAAGGCAAAGCAATTTGATGGCACCGTGATGATGGCCATGAATAAAATAGTGGAGCAAGTGGAAGAGATGGAGAATCGTCGCTTGGTAGTGAACAATTTTATTTCATTGGAAGATTCAAACATTACTTTTGTTGGACTCAACGATAGTTTGCTTCACATAATTTCTTCAGTTGCCATGGAACCACCTTTGCCGCCACCACCTCCTCCGGGACCACCCAGCCCAGCTAGGGAACTTGATGAAGCCATCACTAAAAAATTTGGAAAGGATAAGTTGCTACAAAAGTCGTGGAATCCAGATGGTGAAATGTCCTTTTTACATTTAGATTCAACCATCGATATTCGGATTGAAAAAAATATTGAACAGCGTGAAATTATTGATTTAAGTTTCAACCGAAGAAGAAATGAATTGAATCCAATGGATGATCCAATAGTTGATCAGAATTCAGCGTTGGAAGAGCGCAAAATTGCATTGGTGGAAAAAAGGATGAAGACGAAAATGAAGAAGTTGAATTCCATCATGCAAAAATTAACTTTTCAAATTGTCGATCCTCAAGGCAATATTTTCAATCGTATATCTAAACGTAATTTAGATTCGATTGTCATGGCTGAGATCAAGAATCATGATTTAGAGTTGGATTATAAGTATGGAGTTTTTCAGAAAAATATTCCGAAAGCGCTATTATTGACGAACAAGGATGATAGTTTACCTTTGATCAATAGTCCATACCAACTTTCACTTTTTCCCAATGATATCATCAATAAAAGTGAAGTGTTATGTCTAGACTTCAACAACAAGTTCAATTATATTTTAGGTAGCATGTTTTTGATGCTCTTGTTTTCATTGTTATTCACGGGAATAATTATTACGGGTTTTGGTTACACATTGTTTGTAATTCAACAGCAAAAAAAATTAGCAATCATTAAAAATGATTTTATAAATAATATGACTCATGAATTTAAAACGCCAATAGCAACCATTGCCATCGCGAATGAGTCTATTCAGGATCCTCGGGTTAGTCAATCTCCAGATAAATTGGTTTTTTATACCGGTATCATAAAGGATGAAAATGAAAGAATGTTGCGTCAGGTGGAAACCGTTTTACAAATGGCGCAAATAGATAAAGGTGAAATAAAAATCAACAAAGAAAATATTGGACTAAAAGAAGTAATCGAATCCGCCGCTGCCAGTATGCAGCTTCCCGTTCAACAAAGGGAAGGACATATTACTATTGATTGGGAGGGGAACGATGTTCAAATTTATGCGGATCCTAATCACATCATGAATGTATTCATCAATTTACTCGACAATGCAAATAAATACAGTCCTGAAGCCCCTGCCATTCGAGTACATGTGTATTCGGATTCATCTAAAGTAACCATCGCCATTCAAGATAAAGGAATTGGAATGAGTAAAGAAGTTTCAAAGAGAGTTTTTGAAACCTTTTTCAGAGCTACATCGGGAAATATTCATGATGTAAAAGGATTTGGCTTAGGATTAAGTTATGTAAAGGCCATCGTAGATATGCACAATGGGCAAATAGAAGTACAAAGTGAATTAGGTAAAGGAAGTTCATTTATTATTCGTTTGCCCATCTTAGAAAATGAAAAAGCATGAAAGCAAAAATATTATTAGTTGAAGACGATCTGAACTTCGGAAATGTTTTAAAAAATTATCTGGAGCTAAATGATTACCATGTTACCTTGGCACGTGATGGTGTCGCTGGATTTGATGCGTATTCGAAAGGAGGATTTGACTTGATCATTTTAGATGTGATGATGCCTAAGATGGATGGCTTCTCCTTAGCCAAACAAATTCGAGAAATTGATAAATTGACACCTTTATTTTTTCTCACCGCAAAAGGAATGAAAGAGGATATGATTACTGGATATCGAGTAGGAGCGGATGACTTTCTCACAAAACCTTTTGATACCGATGTTCTCCTTTACAAAATGCAAACCGTACTAAAGCGATCCATGGGACATTCCGCATTAGAAGGTCGAGATCATTTTAACATCGGAATTTATCAATTCGATTATAAATTAAGGACCATCACTTCCGAAAACGAAAGTGAATCCTTGTCGCCTAAGGAAGCTGAATTATTACGACTACTTTGTTTGCATGAAAACGATCTTTTACCTCGATCAAAAGCATTAAAATTAATTTGGGGCGAAGACACCTACTTCAATGGAAGAAGTATGGATGTGTTCATTACTAAGCTGAGGAAATATTTAAAGAAAGATCCTAATATTGAAATCGTAAGTTTACATGGAAAGGGAGTAAGATTATTAGTAACCAATAACTCCTAATTCCATATTAATTTAGTCTTAAAGTGAATTGATAAGTTCTGCATCCAATGGCTTTACTTTGGAACGAAATCGACGTATTAACTTTCCATTTTCATCGATCAAGAATTTTTCAAAGTTCCATTTGATATCGCCTATGAAATCAGGATTTGCTTGTTCCGTTAGCCATTTAAATAGCGGATCGATATCATTACCTTTTACTGATACTTTTGAAGTCAATGGAAAAGTGATTTGATAGGTTTTAGAACAAAAGGCTTTTATTTCTTCGTTTGTTCCCGGCTCTTGCCCACCAAAATTATTCGCTGGCACACCAATGACCACCAACGACTTCTTGTATCGCTCCGATAACACCTGCAAAGCCTCGTACTGTTTGGTATAACCACATTCGGAAGCAACATTTACAAATAGAATTTTTTTGCCTTTATATTGCTGTAAATCGATGGGATTGCCTGCTATATCCTTCACCGAAAACTGATAAACGGTTTCGGTAGGACTCAGTACAAAAAGGAGGGATAGGATAAATGTTAACATCTTGTAAAAGTATAAAATAAAGCCTATTTTTACACTCCAGACAAAATGAATTTTTTAATCAAAATAGCCTCTACTGCACTAGCCGTATTTGTAATCGCCAGTTTAATGCCTGGCGTTGAGGTTAAGAATTTGCCAATGGCAATCATTGTTTCAACGCTCTTGGTCTTGATGAATGTGTATGTAAAACCAATTTTAATTTTTCTAACCTTTCCCATTACCCTGGTCACTTTAGGATTGTTTTTATTGGTGATTAATGCCACCATCATCTTAGTAACATCATATGTTATGAAAGATGGGTTTAATGTAGATGGATTTTGGGTGGCGATGTTATTTAGTATTGTTTTGTCGATGATCACCTCTTTAATTGATCATCTCACTGAATCGCCTAACGAAAAGAAGTGGTAATTGTAATTAGTATTAAGGGCATCTCTTAAACCTCGCAGACGAATTTCAACACCGGAGTTTACCGATTGTAAATGAGGATTTGAAAATTTTTGTAAAACGAAGTATCCGAGGTTTTGAGAGATGCACTTAGGTTGCTTGTCGACTACAAAGACCTTTGTAATCGCAAAAAGTGCATTGTTTTTAAGTCGGTTGTTTGTACGAAAGGAATTTCAGGATTAAACAGTTCAGTAATTTTCAGAATAAGTGCTTCTTGAAAATCATTTAAAATCTCATCTGTAATTTGATCACCATCATTCAACCAGTCGATACCATCTTCGAATGATCTGAGTTTAAAAATTCCTGCCTTTAATTTGTGAGCGCCTTTGTCAAAAGCTTTTCTCACTAAAAGTGTGTAAAACAACAGTTGAACATTTAATTTGTAGTCGGTCTCCAGGAACATCGAAGAAAAATTATCAACTTTTTTAATCGTATCACGACCTGTTTTATAATCTAATATTCGAAGATGATCCTCATAAAAATCCAAGCGATCAATAATTCCTTTTAACCAAACTTCTCCTTGTCCAGGAATAGAAAGCGTCCATCTCAAATTTTGTTCTAATCCTTTTAACTCAATAGGAGCACATTCCAAATCATATTCAAAAATTTTTGTCACTAAGGCAATCAACACCTTTTTCATAAGGAAATCGTGACCGGTTTGCACGGGTTTTCCATAAGCTAATTTGATGGCTTGCTCAACAATTGCATCCACATGAGTTGAAAGCGTTCCAATATATTCCTTGGTAATAACTTCTTGATCTTTATATGCAATTTCCATTGCTTTATGCAACACATTTCCAAAATGGCCAGCACTTAATCCTTCCACCTCATCATCGGGACGAATTCCTGCCAATTGATCAAAATAAAATCGAAGCGAGCAGGCGATATAAGAATTTAGAGCCGATGCACTTAAACCTGAAAATTTTTTGGGGTCGGAAAACTCAACAGTAAATTTTTCTTTTAACTTACTAATGATCTCGTCCGATTTCTTTACAATAATTGGCTCCACCACCATTGGATTAACAACGCTATCTTGCTGCTCATAAATAATGGATTTAGGAGGGCATTTCTCAAGCAATTCATGGTGCAATTGATAAAGATATCGACTTTTCTCGCCTGCACCTTGATCGCTTATATTAGTGGTGTAATAAAATCGAATATGTTTTGCTCTTTGCAGTAAACGATAAAAGTGATAAGCTGTTACTGCATCTTGCTCCTCCATACAAGGGAGATGGTAGGCTTTTCTCAACGAATAGGGGATCAATGATTTTGATGAAGTAGTACTCGGCAAACTCCCTTCATTCAATGGAGCGATATATACATGATCAAAATCTAAAATACGTGTTTCTAGAAAGCCCATCACCGGAATTCCATCTGCAACAGAATAGGGGATGCGTACCAAACTTAATTCAGCAATAAATAATTCCCACCAATTTTCATTGCTCAATTCCATCTCATGAAGTTGCAACACAGCAAAAACCTGATCCATATATTGGACTAGATGGTGATGCAAGGGATAAATCCATTCATCTTCGCTAAATTTAAAATGAGAGAGAAGAGATCGAATATCTTCCTTATCCGTTTCGATAGAAGGATCAATGGAATGAAGCATCAAGCTAAAGAAATTCGTATCCTCTGATACCAATCCATCTTCAACAACCGCTACCAGAGGTGCATTATCTCGAGCGAAAAATCGATTGATCAAAGGTTCCTGATATAATTCTTCAAGCTGACGATACTTTACCAAGTCATTCACATCTTCCATTCGCAATTTTCGAAATTGCATAATTGCACTCAGCACTTTAAAAGCAGGATGGTATTTTAGTGGAAACCCCATGGAGGGATTTAAATTCACGCCTAATCGATGGCATTGTTGATACAAAGAGAACAACAATGATTCATCAGCAAGAACAACAACCAACGCATTCGTTTTCTGAATATCTGTATTGGAGGAAACTAAACGATGAATATCCAATGCTAATTCACATGTTAATGCATAACCTCCATTACAACCTTTTACAGAATAGCTTTCTTTCGGAATCGCAAACAAATTATGCTTCCATGAATGGGTATTGTCAGCTAAGAATCCGCGTCTGAAAAACATTCCTGCCTCATGATACTTTGGTTGGGTATAATATTCGTCTGAATCAACAAAAACATGAAGCTTCCCAGCTTTTTGCAGATGCATCATTACTTTTTCTTCTGATTTATTTAATGCATAAAATCCGCAAAATGCGATATGATCAAATTCATCAAAGAAAGTTTGTTGACTCATTGTATCGACTACGTAACGCCAAGCCATTCCTTCATATCCCTGATTTTCCTTTTGCAAAACAGCTTTGAACTCGGTATAAAGTTTAGGGAGTTGCTTCCAATATTTCAGGAAAGAATGTTGAAGGGGAGTATGAGTTGTTCCAATAAACTCCGACCAAAAAGCTTTGATGTACGTTGCTTCTTCTGCGCCTGGTTCAAAACGTTCATCAAGCGTTCGCAAATCATAAATCTCTTCAAACAATTGATCGGCGTTGATCAATTGTCGATCAATTTCATTAAAATCATCAATAATCTGTTGCCCATATGACATAAAAGAACTAAACTCTTCTTCTCCAAAAAATCTCACATGAATAGCATAGAGTTTGAGTAGTAAAGAAAGGTCATCGAGTAGAAAAGGTGTATTTAATTTACCTAGTAAGTCACGAATTGGCAATACCGTCGGGAGCCATCCTGCGGTTGCTTTTTGTTTTGCATACTCCTTTTTATACTCTTGACAAGCCCGTTGCGTAGGAAAAATAACGAGTGTCCGACGAGGTGGAAGTTCGATGGTAGCTTGAGCAATACTTTCAATAAAATTGAGCATATAAAAATTACTTAATCATGTTTAACTAATGGAATTGGTAAAAATAAAAAAAGCCCTTCGGATGAAGGGCTTTTTTTCAAACTTTCTTTATAATTAATGCTTAACTACAACTTTTTGAACTTGTGATTCATCGTTTTGCGTTAAACGAAGAATATAAATTCCATTCTCTAAGTGAGAAGTACTCATCTCTACGTTATTTATGCCTTCAACAGCACTTATGCTTTTCACTTCAATCACTTTTCCCATTAAATCCACCACAGTTACTACCGCAGAAGAATTTTCGTCACTAATAAAATTTAGATTAAGAATATTTTGAGCAGGGTTTGGGTATATTACAAAATGAGAAGAAGAATTCAACTTTTCCATATTTATATTTCCTTCCACAAACTCAGCTGGCTGGTTGGTTCTAAAGGTAGAAGCAGAAGTATTAACACGTAAGTTATAACAACTAGTAGAAGTAAATGCTCCACTAAATCCAACCACTTTAACATAATACGAAGATGGGGAAGTAGTATTCCGGATTATCGTTTCAGTTGCAGTTCCTGCTGACTGTGAAGTAGCTAATTGAGAGCCGGTTGAACTGTAAAGGGTAAGGTCATAATCCAATGGAAGTTGATCTAATACTACTTGCAAATTCGTTGCACCAGACACAGTTGAAAACGAATACCAATCTTTATCGGTCGATTTAGCTATTTTGGCAATGATAGTGGTATTTACAGAAATTGGTTTTGCATTCGCTTTCGAATTATTACTTTCATATACATCCGAACAAGCTGAAGCCGTTGTAAATGCAGACGAAGGAGAAAATGCACTTGAACTAGATGCGCAATTTGCCTTTACTTGAAATTCATAAGGTGTTGCTGTTATTAATCCAGTTAAATTCTTTGAGGTACTTGTAGTGTTACTTAAAATCCAAGTAGCGGATGAAGTTGCCTTATATTGTACATCATAACTTGTTGCACCGGAAACAGCCGACCAGTTTAATGTAGCTTTTGTTGTTGTGATGGCAGTAGCAGTTAATCCAGAAGGAACACCACAAGACCCTGTAGAAGGAGGAACACATCCTAATGAACTCAACAAAGAAGCTCTCGTAGTATTTAAAGAAGCCAACATTCTTGTTTTTTGTCCAGCGGTGAACATATACATACAAGCATCATCCGTATAATCCATATAATTCATATGTAAATCTCCATTAGGACCATTGCTACATGTTACATGAGGGAAAGAAGGGCATCCAAAATTCGAAGTTTGCTGTGTAGGAGTATCGGTCACTTGATCATTACCACAACTTGCATCTCCCCATATATGTCTTAAGTTTAACCAATGTCCAATTTCATGGGTTGCGGTTCTACCCTTGTTGAATGGATACGCTGCTGTTCCAGTATTGCCAAAACCTGAATGAAGTATTACAACACCATCAGTACTTGCTGTTCCACCTGGGAATTGTGCATATCCTAAGAGTCCACCACTTAAATTTCCGACCCAAATATTTAGATAGGAAGCAGAAGGCCAAGCATCAGATCCACCGTTTGCATTTCTTTTAATATTATCATTAGATGAGAAAGAAGTTACTGTTGTTGATTTACGAACGATACCATTGGTTGCATTACCACTAGGATCACGTTGAGCCAAACAAAACTGAATTTCACAATCAGCTGCAAGTCCAGAGAAAACAGCTGGAAGTAAACTAATATCGCTATTCAATTTTCTAAAATCAGCATTTAAGATACTCATTTGAGAGTTGATTTGTGCGTCTGAAATATTTTGAGATGCGGTATTGTATACAACATGAATCACGACGGGAATGGTGACAACTGCTGCGGCTTTATTTGCAGAATTATTATTAATCCACTTTTCTGTCTCTCTTTCCGCATTTTGCATTCTTTGAATCGTAGCAGGATCATTTTTTTGCATTTCATGCAGATGCTGCATGGTTCCACAATTTCTTATACTTTGTGCTTGCACCCCACCTGTTAGCACCATAGCTGCTAACAATACTAATTTGAACATTTTTTTCATGTTTTGTTATTTATTTTTATTGAATTGGTTTGCTTTAGAGTCGAAAAAACCGACTAGAACTACCAAATGTAAGGACTAGATTAAAGCAATCAAAAAAATAATTCCGAACCCAGTCAAAAAAAGCAGACAATAAAAAAAAATATTAGAATACAACAAAAAGTTATGTATAGAATATTAGTAAAATACAATTAACAATCCATGTTAATAAAATTGACGAAAAGAAATTATTCTACAAATTTATAGCCCACACCACGTACCGATTGAAAATGCAAGGGACTCGAAGGATCTTTCTCAAAGTATTTGCGAAAAGTAACAATAAAATTATCGATAGTTCGCGTGGAAGGATAAATATCATATCCCCATACGGTTTCTAAAATATGTTCTCGGGAGACCACTTCATTTTTTCGGTCGATCAATAGTTTCAATAGTGTACTTTCCTTTTTGGTCAAATTGATTTTCTCACCTTGGGGTGTTCCTACGGACATTTCAGAGAAATTGATAAGAAAATTATCCAAGGTATATGTACTTAAATTTGGAGTAGCGCTTTCGCCATTTCGAGAAGCACGTTTCAACAAAATTTGAACTCTAAGTAGCAATTCTTCTAAATTGAATGGTTTGGTAAGATAATCATCTGCCCCCATTTTTAATCCAGTAACTCGATCCGCACTACTGTGCTTAGCTGTTAGGAAGAGTACGGGAATGACTTCATTCTCTAAACGAATGGCTTCACAAACCGTAAATCCATCCATCTCAGGAAGCATCACATCCAAAATAATAAGGTCAAATCGCTCTTGCTTAAAAGTTTTTAGGGCTTTTTTACCATCATTAGCCCATTGAACTTTATATCCCTCTAATTCAAGGTTTAGTTTAATCGTATCTGCCAAACTTTGTTCGTCTTCAACTAAAAGGATGCGTTTAGTGCTCATATTAAAATATCTTTATTCTACAAATTTAGTATTCTTGCAAAATATCCTAAAGGATTTAGGAAGATTAATTAATTAGTTTCCACCAAATATGACATTGAACTGATAGTGCTATGATGAAAAACTGGGATCGTGTCCTTCTTTCAGTGCTGTTTGCCACTATTTTTATTTTGGTTCACGGTTATCAATTTAACAATGGTGATCAAGAGGAACATTTACCTTATGTTTATAAGTTAATTGATTCAAATTTATATCAAAACGATTACCTAGTTCCAGTTCAAACTTCACAGTTTTCAATTCGCTTTTATTTTGCATATTTAATACGAGCTGGAGCCTACTTGCTTCCTATTCCAACATTAGTATTCCTTATTTATTTCATTTGTCTTTGTACAATAGGGTGGGTAGCTTCACAAATTTCAGAGAGGGTAAGCAAGAACACCATAGCAGCTATGATTGCTCCAGCGTTGATCATTCTAGTTAACAATTTTACGGTAGGGGGTAATTCCATAATAGATGTTCAGCTCACTTGTACTGTAATTGCAGTTGCTTTGGGTGCAATGGCTTATTCCTATTTTACGAAAGGCAAAGTAGCTTTTGCGGCTGCATTTTGCGGTATAGCATCTTTATTTCAACTTTTGGTAGGATTGCAATTAGTTATGCTATTAATCATCTCATCATTTTTGATTGTAAATAAAAAGAGATGGATAAATAGTATAAAATACTTTCTCATCTATTTGATCTTTGCTGGGGCTATGTTGTTTCCATTGCTTTATTTACAGTTTGGAACTCTGAGAGCATTAGAAAGTGAAAAATATTTTAACATTCTATTTTATTTTAGAAATTCCAATCATTACCATCCTTTTTGTTTTCCCCTTACAGATTATCTGAAGACTCTGTTTTGGTGGATAATTATTTTGCTAAGTATTCAATTTAGCTCCAAGAGGCAACAACTATCGAATTACTCAATTTTAATCATTCTATCTACGGCTGGATGTCTACTTTACTTCATTGGATTCACCCAAATGAATATTTATGCGATTGGAAAATTACAATGGTTCAAAGCAACGATTTGGCCTACATTATTCGGAGCTATCCCTGTTTCAATTTATCTAGTAGAAAAAATAAAGGTGCGATCAATGAATCTTTCCTTAACAAAAATGAGAGTGACAGTTACCTTTTGTATCATTTTTATGTTGCTATTACTATTCAACTCAGCAAATCTGCATTATGACAAATTAAAGTATCGTTATAAATTGGGGAATTACCCTCAAAAGGATTTAGAAAAAATGCATCACTGGATTGCTAAAAACACCCCGCTTAATGCTGTCTTTTTAACATTACCCGAGGATGATTCTTTTTTAAGCGAAGCAAAAAGGAGTACTCCAGTTGGATATAAAGGAATAATTCATCAACCCGATTTCATGATACCATGGTATGAGAAAATGAAAAATGTTTATGGGGTTGAACTTTCTGATAAAAAATGCAGAAAACTACTTGATGAAGCAAAATTAATATACCATCACCGACCTGACGAAATCATCCAAACAGACGTGAAAATTGACTACCGAATTTATGATTTGAATCAAATTGATTCAAATCACATAAAGTGGAATTATCTGATTCACAGAGAGGGGGATATTTTACTTTTAACTTTTTCAAAAAAAAGTAATTTTATTGAAATCGAATACTAATTTTTCAATAGTATTTTACTAATTTCATACTTCCAAAACTCTATATAATTAAACATTAATAAAAAATTCATGAAAAATCGTCTATTCTTAGTGGGTTGTCTTCTATCATTTAGCTTGATAACATCCGCTCAACAAAGACTCATCAAGCAAAGTAATCCAACCAAAAATGAGATTACAAAGCGTACTTGTGGATCTGGTGTTATGGATGCTGATTACGAAAATTGGCTTCAACCATTAATCCAACAACAAGCACAAAACAGTAACAAAGGGACCGCTACTGTATACAACATCCCCGTGGTATTTCACATAATTCATAATGGATCAAATGTTGGATCTGGGTTAAATATTTCCGATGCGCAAATCCTTTCGCAATTAGCAGTGTTAAATGAAGATTTTAGAAAATTGAATGCAGACACGGCAACCATACAAAGCGTTTTTGCAGGTGTATCTGCAGACTGTGAAATTAATTTTTGCTTAGCACAAACTAATCCGCAGGGTGGTCCCACCACTGGAATTGATCGGATTAATTATACAACCATAGATACAGTAATTCCTCCATTTCAAAAATCCTATATTGATGGCACGATCAAGCCTAACACGATATGGAACACTAATAACTATTTAAATATTTGGGTAGTTCCAGATTATAATGACAACGGTATTTATATTTTAGGGCATGCTACTTTTCCTGCAGGCAGCGGACTTTCTGGCTTAACAGCACCTTTTGGTACAGCAACAACTGATGGGGTAGTAATTTGGTATAGATCATGTGGACGAGTGGGTAATTTGCAAATTCCTTATCATAAAGGAAGAACAGCTACCCATGAAATTGGCCATTGGTTAGGTCTACGACATATTTGGGGTGATTCAAACTGCGGAAATGATTTTTGTGGCGATACCCCTACACAGCAAACTGCAAATTTCGGTTGTGTACCCTTTCCCCATGTAACTTGTAATAATGGTCCAAATGGAGATATGTTCATGAATTTTATGGATTATGGTGATGATTTGTGTTTGAAAATGTATACTGCAAATCAAAAAACAAGAATTCAAACAGTGATGAGTAATTCTCCTATGCGCGTTGCTCTTTCTCAATCTACCACTTGTAATCCTCCTATAGTTGCCGCTCCTATGGCTGATTTTTCAGCAAATACAACTACAATTACTGCAGGTGGATCCATTAATTTCACTGATTTAAGTACCAATATTCCTACAGGATGGGCGTGGACTTTTACAGGTGGAAATCCAACAAATTCATCTGCACAAAATCCAACAAACATCGTTTATACAACGCCAGGCACTTATGATGTCAGCTTAGTTGCTACAAATGGAATAGGAAGCGATACTGAAACAAAAATTGGATACATTACTGTAAATCCAACAGGAACATTAAGTTGCGATACCATTACCAATTTTGATTTACTTCTACATACACCTACTATTTTAGGTTCTTTGGGATGGGGTTATGTAACAGGACATAACGATTTTTTAGATATTGCTAAAGCTGACAAATACACTATTGTTGGAACCAATCAAACCATCGATGGAGCCTATTTCGCGTTTGGGGTTGGTTCAAGTTCTGCAACTGGTCAAACAGCTACCGTTACTGTTTGGGATGACAATGGAGCGTCTGGTAAACCCAACACAGTTTTAGGTACTGCAACTGTATCCTATGATTCAATTGCTGCAGGTGCATTAGCTGGCTCTATAACTTGGGTTGACTTTGTACCCAATATTGCAGTGAGCGGTGATGTTTATGTAGGAATTCAGTTTACATATAATCCTGGCGATACTTTGGCTATTGTACATTGTGCGAATGGAGAAATTACCGTTGGTACAGGATGGGAAAAATGGTCTGATAATACATGGCATCCCTATAGCGAACCAAACACAGGATGGGGCATTGAGGTTGCTCAATTAATTTTACCAGTTATTTGCCCATTCGTAGGAGTACAAGAAAATTCACCAAGTTTCAAAATGAATTTATTTCCAAATCCTGCAAATACTAACTTAAATGTGGTTATTCCGAAACAAATGAGTAATGGAAACATTCAAGTACGTGTACTTACAACATTAGGAGCTGATGTACTTTCCGATAAACTCAATTTTGTTCAAAATGGAATTTATAAAATTGATATAAGTTCATTGTGTTCAGGATTCTATTTCTTAGAAGTATTAACTGACTATGGTCGTCAAGTTGAGAAATTTCAAATTTCAAAATAGTATAAAAATTATTAATTTCCTCAAAAAAGGGCTAAGCGATTATGCTTAGCCCTTTTTAGTTAAAAATCAATTGATTAGCTATTTGACTTAAGCTTCATTTCTTCGTACTTTTGTACACTCTATGCATCAGCAACTCTCGCGTAATTTCAGTATTCTATTATTGATAGCTTCTTGTTTTATTTCAGGTATATTATCAGCTCAAACACGTTGCTTATCACACGAGTTGCATCTAAAAAAAATGGCGGAGGATGCAAACTATCATAAGAATTTTGAAAAAGAGAACATTCGAAATTTTCTCAGTGAAATTAGTGCAACATCGATGATAGATACCACGGTAACGATTCCTGTTGTTGTTCATGTTTTATATAATACATCCAAGCAAAATGTTAGCGACGAAGAAATTCAATCGCAAATTGATGTGTTGAATGAAGATTTCGCAGCTCACAATGCGAGTTCATTAGACGTACCTACTGACTGGATAAATTTAATAACCGACAGTAAAATCAGATTTAAACTTGCACAGAGAGATCCTTCTGGAAATAACAGCAATGGAGTGATTCGAGTGTCAAGTGCAATTTCAGAATTTCAAATTTTCGATCCCGCCATTTACAGTACTGCACTAGGTGGTTCCGATGCATGGCCACGTTCAAAATATTTAAATATTTGGGTATGTCAACTCGAGGGAAATGCTTTAGGTTATGCAAATTTTCCTGGTTCCAATGCTAGTCAAGATGGTATTGTAATTAACTACAAAGCTTTTGGAAGAAATGGAAATGCCAATCCTCCGTATAATCTTGGTAGAACCTGTACACATGAAATTGGACATTGGCTCATCCTTTCACATATTTGGGGAGATGACAATAACGATTGTTCAGCAAGCGATTTTCCAATCACTCAGCAGGCTATTGACGACACTCCGAATCAAGAAGGTCCTACATTTCGTTGTAAACGTTTTCCTGAACTCGATAATTGCTCGACAACACCTCCTGGAATCATGTACATGAATTTCATGGATTATACCGACGATAAATGTATGATGTTTTATACTCCAGGTCAAATTTTTAGAATGAGAACAACGTTGAACGGAATTAGAGATTCATTAAAAATATCTAACGGTCATGTATTACCTAATCTTTATATTTCCGATGTAGCCATTGACTCTGTACTCAATCCCGTTAAAATTACCTCTACAATGTGTTTGGATCCAGTTGTCAGAATTCTGAACAACGGCACATCTACCATAACCGATGTATCCATCATTTATGGATTACAATCAGGACTTCAAAAAACATTTCAATGGTCGGGAACGTTATTACCAGGAGCATCAACACAAGTTACATTACCCACTTTAGGAGTAAATGCGGGAACGCAGGTAATGGAATTTAGGTTGATAGAATCTGATGATGTATTGGTGAACAATTACATCAGTTCAGGATTTAAAGTAAATAATGCTTCCGTTTCTAATTGCAGCGGAGGTAACCTCATCGCTTATCCTAATCCTGTGACATCTCAACAGGGGATCTGTATAAAATCACAAAATAAACAGAGCCAATTAAGCTGGGTAAGTGTTTACAATGCACTCGGACAATTACTATCTGAAAAGCGAATGATGATCAATCCTGGTGATGGAATACCCATTGATCTCACAAATTATAGAGGTGGTGTTTACTTTGTAAATGTAGAAGGTGATCTTTATTCTGAAAGCGTTCGATTTATTTATATTCCCAGTGAAACCACTACTGAAGGACCTGAAAATTGCAATTAACAATGACTCAAACCAACATTCAACATATTATTCAACACGGTTCAACAGAATTAAAAGCGATTGCTCAAAAAGTAAAAGCCAATGAACGTATCAGTGATGAAGATGCAATCTACTTGTACAATAAAGTTGATGTAGCCACTTGCGGTGTATTAGCTAACTTTCGAAGAGAGCAAAAAAATGGTTTAAACACTTATTTCAATCGCAACTTTCATATAGAGCCTACCAATGTTTGTGTGTTCTCCTGTAAATTTTGCTCCTATTCGCAAGACTATAAACACAAAGAAGAAGGATGGGAGCTGAGCAAGAAAGAAATGCTCGACAAAGTAAAGGATTACGATGGTGTTCCCATTACCGAAGTACATATTGTTGGAGGAGTACATCCTAAATTAGATTTAAATTTTTTCGCTGAATTACTTTCTGATATCAGAGCTTATCGCCCCGAATTACATATTAAAGCTTTTACTGCTGTTGAATTAGACTATATGTTTCGTAAAGCTAAAATGACAGCTTTGGAAGGCATGCAATTTTTAAAAGACAATGGATTGGGTTCCATTCCAGGTGGTGGAGCAGAGATATTTGCTACCGAAATAAGAGAAAAAATTTGCGCTGACAAATGTGATGCTGACCGTTGGTTAGAAATTCATGAAGCTACCCATCAAGTGGGATTAAAAAGCAACGCAACCATGCTTTATGGACATATTGAAACCGTGGAGCATCGAGTTGATCACATGAAACGTTTGCGTGACTTGCAAGACAAATCAGGAGGGTTCCAAACTTTTATTCCACTCAAGTTCCGTAACATGGATAATGATATGGATAATGTTATTGAAAGCACATTACAAGAAGACCTAAAAGTATTTGCGATTGCTCGTATATACTTAGATAATTTCGATCACCTAAAAGCCTATTGGCCAATGATTGGTAGGAGTACTGCACAATTAACACAATCGTTTGGTGTAGATGATTTGGATGGCACCATTGATGATAGCACAAAAATTTATTCGATGGCAGGGGCAGAGGAACAAATCCCCGTTTTATCTACTAAAGAATTGGTTGATTTAATTTCACAAGCTGGAAGAATTCCGGTGGAGCGAGATACACTCTACAATGTTATTTAAATAAACCAGATACTTATCTGGTTTATTTAAATAACATTGTAGAATTCAGTCCCGATAGCTATCGGGATCAGAATTAAAGGCAAAAAATTAAAAATTATTTTTTGATATATATTTATCCCACAATTGTCATTAGAAATGACAATTGTGCCGTATGGCGACAATTCATTGATGAATCAATGAATTGTCGGGATTAACCCTGACATTGATTTTGAAACAATTCTTACTTTCGTTTTTGCAACATTATCTGAATTATTGCTTCAAAATCAATCGTCAGTTTGTTGGGCAAAAAAAGTCTAATGACTTTTTGGGTTTATATTCTGCGTTTCGGCGATACAGGTAATAAAATACGAAGTCTGTAAATTTGCAAGTTCTAACTAATTCTTAATTCTGCATTCTTAATTCTGAATTCTTAATTCTGAATTCTTAATTAGTCTGCCGCTCTTCTCAGGAGGAAAAATGCTATGATTGTAAAGAAAATATTCGGAATCCACGGCTAACCAAGCAGGTAAATTACCGTTTGTTGCAAATGTTTGACTGATCTGCATAAACATGATATAGGTAAAGCTTAAGAGAATTCCCACACCAATCTGCACACCAATTCCGCCTCTCACTTTTCGGCTTGAGAGTGAGACGCCCATCACTGTTAAAATAAAAGTAGCAAAAGGATAGGAGAATCGTCGATACTTTTCGACGAGGTAGAACGGAACTTCTTCCGATCCACGAAGTATTTCCTGATCAATGTATTTGTTTAACTCTGGGGTATCCATCGTCTCCACAAAATTATCACGACGATTAAATTCTCCTGGATAGAAGGCTAAGGCAGTATCCATTCGAAATCCAGTAATGATCACTTCATCCATACCCTTAATTTCACGCGTAAAATAATTTTCGATGGTCCATTTATTCTTTAAACTATCCCAAAAAATTCTTTCGGAGAGCAATTTAAAATTCAAACTTCCATTTTCAATCCGTTCGTACGAAAACTGATAACCGATTTTATCAAAGTTATTATAACTTTCAAAATAGATGAATTGTCCGGGTGCAATTTGACGATGAACGTGCTTGTTTTTATAGACAAATGGATTCTTAATATACTTCGTTTCGAACGCAATTCTCGAAGTATTGGAATGGGGAAGTACATAATTATTCAAATAAAAGCTGATCCCCGCCAAGAACAATGCCGCAACTAAATAGGGAACCAATAATCTTTTAAAACTAATTCCACTCGCCAAAATGGCAATGATTTCGGTTTGTCCGGCCATCTTTGAAGTAAAAAAGATAACAGAAATAAAAATAAACAGCGGACTAAATAAATTCGCAAAAAAAGGAATGAAATTAAGGTAGTAGTCGAAAACAATAGCTTTTATGGGTGCGTCTTTTTCCAAAAAATCATCAATCTTTTCACTAATATCAAAAACGATGGCAATCGATATGATCAACGCCAAGGCGAAAAAGAAAGTTCCGAGAAACTTTATGATGATATAACGATCTAAGATTTTAATTTTCACTTTGCAAATATAGGGCTTCGATGATTAGTAATTTGTACTGGAATCAAATCAATATAAGCGGATAGCTTCATCTAAACTTCTCATTTATTAAAGTCGGCGGCTCACTTTTTTAACCATTTCATCTTTCCAAGCCATAAAGTTGCCTTCTAAAATTTGCTTTCGCGCTTCCGTTACCAACCACAAATAGAACCCAAGGTTATGGAGAGTTGCTATTTGGGCAGCCAACATCTCTCTGGAGATATGTAAGTGACGCAAATAGGCTTTAGAATAGGTTTTATCAACATAACCAACCCCATCATCTTCTAAAGGACTTAAATCGTTTTTCCACTTCTCGTTTTTAATATTCATAATCCCATTTTTAGTAAAGAGCATACCATTCCGCGCATTTCGAGTAGGCATCACACAATCAAACATATCTACTCCACGAGCAATTCCCTCTAAAATATTAGCTGGAGTACCTACGCCCATCAAATAGCGAGGTTTATCCGCTGGCAAAATGTCGGTCACTAAATCGGTAAGTGCGTACATCTCGTCAATAGGTTCGCCCACCGACAATCCACCAATAGCATTTCCAATTCGATCCATCGAGCTAATGAATTCTGCACTTTGTTTTCGTAAATGAGGATAGGTACTCCCTTGAACGATTGGAAAAAGGCTTTGTTTGTATCCATAGAGTGGTAAATTAGCGTCCATGTGTTTACAACAGCGCTCCAACCAACGATGCGTTAGTTCCATTGATTTTTTTGCCGCCTTTTCTTCGCAGGGATAGGGGGTACATTCATCAAAAGCCATAATAATATCACCCCCAATACTTCGTTGAATATCGATGGCTCTTTCTGGAGAAAACAAATGCTTCGATCCATCAATATGAGAGGTAAACTGAACACCTTCTTCTTTAATTTTTCGGATCTCACTCAATGAAAAAACTTGATATCCGCCACTATCGGTGAGGATGGGTCGATCCCAATTCATAAATCCATGCAAGCCGCCGGCTTTCTCCAACAATTCTGTTCCTGGACGTAAATACAAATGATAGGTATTACCCAAAATAATTTGTGCCTTCACATCATCTTTCAATTCTCGCTGATGAACACCTTTCACTGTTCCAGCTGTTCCCACAGGCATAAAAATCGGAGTTTGAATTTTACCATGTGCGGTCTCAATTTCTCCAGCACGTGCTTTCGATTTATTATCGGTATAGAGTAGCGTAAATTTTTCCATTTATCTTTTCACTTCATAACTTTGGTTTCACATCGTCCATTAAATCCCGAATGGCTACCGATGCACAAGCGGCACCAAAAGTAGCAGGAAGATAGGAGATAGTGCCATAAGCTGATTTTTTAAAACGTGTTCCATCAGTCATCATTAATGATTCCTTAATGACAGCTTCAGTAGAGTAAACTGCTTTCACACCACTTCTAATTCCAAGTTGAGCTAATCGTTTTCGAACATATTGTGCGAATGGACAAATGCGTGTATTTCCGATATCGTCGACTAGTAGTTTTGTTGGATCTACTTTTCCTCCTGCACCCATGCTGCTAACAATTCTCAATTTATTTTTTAATGCAGATGCGATTACAGTTGTTTTAGGTGTAATACTATCGATAGCTTCCACAACATAATCAAATGGCTGAGTCATCATCAATTCATCAATAACTCCAGGCATCAGGAATGATTGAATACAATTTATTTTTATTGATGGATTGATTGCTTTTAATCTTTCCTCCATCAAGAGTGCTTTCGATTGTCCAATGGTAGTTGCCAATGCAGGAAGTTGTCGATTAATATTGCTTGCATCTACTTCATCACCATCAATGATGGTCATTTCTCCAACGCCTGCACGAGCAATAAACTCAGCTGCAAAAGATCCAACACCACCTAAACCGATGACTAAAACATGCGCTTGCTCTAACCTTTCGATGGCTGATTTCCCAATTAATAATTCTGTTCGTGAAAGCCACTTACGATCCTGCATACTTAAATACGTTCTTAAAGTTATTAAATAAAGATTCTTTCATTGCTTCCACTTTTTCCTCGCGGATGGAAGCAACTGTTAAATACAACTCATCCATACTAATATCTTTCGTATCCGACTCCAAGAAAAATTCATGTGAAGATATGTTTTTAAGAACTTCCAAGACGGGTGAATCAGAGTTCATAACATCTGCACCGAAAGAAAGAAAAATTCCTTGGTGGAGTAGGGCAGAAGCAATGTTTTGATTTCGGTTAAATCCGTGAATGATCCAATGCTGCACCGGTTGAAATTTTTTATGCAATTCGATTATTTCTTGAAACGCACGAACACAGTGGATGATTAATGGCTTTTTAGTGGATTCAGAAAGTTCAATCATTACGACAAACACTTCTAACTGCAAGGAAAATGGTGTTTCACAAACTTTATCGAGTCCAGATTCACCGATAGCTAACACAGTGGGATGCTTTACTTCTACTTTCAATTTTTCCATCTTGTCCTTCCATATACTTTCATGAATATACCAAGGATGAAATCCAACAGAATAAAATCCATGCGCTGACTCCGCTGAAAAATCACCAGCGTTTACATGCATTATGCTGATCACATTTTCATTTTGTTCCAAATGAGTATGAACATTTACGTACTTACTCATTCTTCTGATCTTGATAAAAACGTTCGATCAATAATTCATTACGATAAATATTTTTAAGCGTCCATTCTCTTCTTATTTCATCTTTTTCCTCAGCCGATAATTTCCAATTTACTGAATCCGTTCTTCTCAAACGACTTGAAATATCCTGCAGTAAAATGGCAGCAGCCACCGAAATGTTTAAGCTCTCCGTAAATCCATGCATTGGAATTTTTACAAACACATCGGCTTCCGCTTTCACCACATCAGAAATTCCAACATTCTCTTGTCCCATAACGATAGCTAAGGGACGATGTAAATCCAGTTCGTGTATATCAATACTTCCTGCATGCGGGGAAGTGGCAACAATTTTATAGCCTTTTGCTTTTAGCGATTGGATACAATCCATCGACTTTGAACCAGCCTCCTTATACTTATAAATACTCAACCATTTATGAGCTCCTTGCAATACTTTCTTCGCCGGTTTAAACCGACTTTCATTCTCGATCACATGTACATCTTGAATCCCAAAACACTCACAGGTGCGAATCACGGCATTGGCGTTATGCGCGTCAACAATATTTTCTAAAACACAGGTAATGTGACGCGTCCTATCCGACAAGATTTCTTCAAATCGAGTTTTTCGATCATCCGATATAAAACCCTGTAAATAAGCAAGAAGAGCAGGAGAAACCTCGTTTGGCTGCGTTTTTTTCACACTACAAAGATGAAAAATTTTAGGGAGGTAGATAGGAGTTTAATTAAATGAAATGGGAGGGTAAAAAAGCCCAAAGGCGGAGAGGAAAATGTCTCGCAAAGATAACTATAGTTAATTCCTCCTTTGCGACTTTGCGCCTTTGCGAGCAATTATATAAACTTATATTTAGCCTAATTGATATCAATCGAAAAGTAAGTGATGAATGTCAATTCTGCATTTTAAAGATTCACAATTTTGTGCTTTTAACTTTTTCGCTATTATTTCAAGCTTTAAACGATAGCCCAAGTTGATTTGGTCAAATTTTCTTGCAATACCTAAATCAATCTGAACTAAGAACCGTTAATTTTTCTCACAATAGCGAACATTCGATGCACCAATTTATTTCGTATTGCATTAATTACAAGCATTTTATTTTTGCCTTCTTTTACTTTTCTGATAAAATATTCTTTAAGTTCTCCGTGAGCTCTAATGCATGACATAGCTGCCATATGCAACAGTTTCTTTAATTTCTGATTTGCTAGTTTAGAAACACGATCTTTTTTAATGCTTATTCCAGATTGATTTGGAAAGGGCACGACTCCCGAGTAGCAGGCTAAGTGATTTGCACTCTCAAAATTTTTGAAGTTATTCGTATGAAGAATAAACTGTAATGCATTTTGTTTGCCTATTCCTGGGATAGAAGTTAGCAATTCAATATTCTTCTTCACCTCAGGATCCTTCTTTGTTAACTCATCGATTTGCTTTTCTACTTTGGCAATTTCTGCTAATATTGTTTTTAGTGTTGCTTTAAAGCATGCTGAAAAGGTTTTATCTTTCTGGATACATTGCTTTGCTTTCGGTCAACTGATTCTCTATTCCGACCCTTTGAGAGATGAGTGTATCCCGTACTTTTAGTAAGTCGTTAAGCTTTTGAGTTACTTCATCCTGGGGCACAAAACGATATTTTCTATCTTCATAACGAATAGCGTATTCAGCAATTCGACATGCATCCTTTCTGTCACTTTTCCCTCTTAGATCGGAGGCTGCCTTCTTTATTTTCAACGCATTCTCTACCCTTAAAAAGATGTCCATTTGTGTGCAACTCACCTCCAAAAGGATGATTGTAAATTCCGGTGGTTTCACAACAGACTAAGATATCTTTCTTCTCAATCTTTAGTTTTCGAAAGAGCACTCTGAAAAAACGATTCAGTGCTTTTACTTCATTTTTAATGATCTGCTCCAATACCACTTCTTTAGTAGCATTTAAAACAGCAATGTCGACTTTTCCCTTGGAAACGTCCACTCCGATGTAGTACATTTGTTTCATACTAATTAAGTTTAGTGTTACCGTAAAGGATGCACTCTCTATGTCCTTGATAATAGGTCCTGAACCTGACTTTTCTATTTAGAGTTCTCATTTAAAGAAGCAGGGTGTCATAATCTCTGCATAGGCCTCAAACCTTTGGCGCAAAAAGACGCGCCCTGCTTCTTACGGTAACTGTTTACAACAT
>JADKFA010000010.1 GCA_016717725.1 Bacteroidota bacterium | reverse complement strand
GAACCTATGGTGAAGGTATGTTTAAATCGACAAACAATGGAGCAAGCTGGACAGAAGTGAATACTGGTCTATCACATTCTTCTATTCAATCATTAGCTATAAACAACACAAATATTTTTGCAGGTACTGCATCTAATGGTGTTTTTCTTTCTCAAAACAATGGACTCAGCTGGAATGCGGTCAATAATGGTATTACAGGTAAGGATGTATATCAATAGCAATTAGTGACTCAAATATTTTTGTTGCGATTTCCGGGTAGTGGTGTATTCCTATCAATAAACAATGGAACAAGCTGACAGCAAAAAACAACGGGCTACTGACCAATAGTGCTAATGTGTTAGCAATTAGTGGATCAAACATATTTGCTGGTACGTTGGAGGAGGTGTTCCTTTCAATAACAATGGCACGAACTGGTCAGCAGTAAATAATGGATGAACAAATCTAACATATGGTCAATAGCGATAAGTGACACAAACATTTTTGTAGGTATTGATTTTACAAATGGCGGTGGAGTTTTCCTATCTAATAATAATGGTAATAGCTGGACAGCAGTAAATAATGGGTTAACAAATAATTTTGTTTATTCATTAGTAATAAGTGATTCAAATATTTTTGCTGGTACGTTGGGAGGAGGTGTGTTTCTTTCTTCAAACAATGGAACGAACTGGTCAGCTGTTAATAATGGTTTAACAAGCTTAAATGTATTTTCATTGACTACTAACGGAACAACAATATTTGCAACTACAAATGATGGTGTATTCTATACTGCAAACAACGGTACAAGTTGGATACCCTTTAATAGTGGATTAACTAATCCACTTGTAAGATCATTAGCAATTAGTGGATCAAGTATTTTTGCTGGGACTGCCGGGAATGGTGTTTGGATTCGTCCACTATCTCAAGTGGTTGGTATAAAGAATAACGAATTTAATACAATATTCCCTATACCCAAATCCATCAACTGAAAGTTTCAAGTAGAAAGTAGCAAACGAACAATTAGCTAGCATTGATATTTACAACATGATAGGAGCAAAAGTATTTTCAAAAGCATTAATAAAGAATTGGAGAACTACAAGTTTTGAGAGAGACCTTTCTGCACAAGCAAAAAGGATTATATTTTGTAATTATAAGTAATGGTGATAAACATTACACTGAAAAAAATTGTTTTGCATTAAACTATCATCAAGCTACAGACCGAAATTAACTCATTATCGGCGTTGGTAAAAAGTGATCTAACTGGTTAAATAAATTTATGATACCAAATAAAGTTCTTAGAAAAAATTTAACTTAGTACTTCGGAATCTGCTTCTTCGCAAACCGCCTAAACATAATATGCAATTTTAACACTTCGAACAAACGATACTGTTATGAATAAACTAGCTACACTAATCATTCTGTTTTTTGCATCACTCAACCTTCATGCTCAATGCTTCTTCAACAGGACAGCTTTTGAAACCTACATTGAAAAAAATATTTCCACCATTGACCCTATTGAAGGGTTTTGGAGTGTAACTTTTAATTCTAGACTTTATCATAATGGAGAATTGGTTCGGACTGACTCTAAATCACAAATTAAAGATTGGGCAATTATTAAAGACGGTTCATCATTTAGAGTTTGCGACATTTATGGAGATAATAAACCTGATTGGATAACTGAATTTACTGCAACAGTTAATCCGAACATTTATCTTTATAAAAAAACAAACGAAGGAGAAATAGAACTCACAGCTAATGCAGTAATGACAAGCATTGGCTATTGGAATACTCTTATGAAGTAGGAAAAGAATTGGAAGAAAATTTGGAATGAAAAATATCAAGACGGCTTGCGTGAGTTCAGAGAGTTTAAATGGATTAAAACTTTTCCGTCATTGGAAACGATGCATCAAAAGCAGAAAAGCTCAGGCACTGGTTTCGCAATTTCTTCAAATGGGCTAATCGCAACTTGTAATCATGTAGTAGAAAATTCAGACCAGATTGTGGTTAGAGGAATAAACAATGACTTTGATAAATCATACAGGGCAAAGGTAATCGCAAGAGACAAAAATAATGACTTGGCAATAATACAAATTGAAGATACTTTATTCAAAACGCTTGGCATTATTCCATTCCTGCTTACAGATAAAACCATTGAAGTTGGCTCATCTATTTTTGTACTTGGTTACCCGATGCGTTCTTCAATGGGAGATGAAATAAAATTGACGAATGGGATTATCAGTTCCCAATCTGGATTTAGAGGAGATATTACTGCTTATCAAATTTCAGCACCTGTTCAGCCAGGAAACAGTGGCGGACCTTTGTTTGACGATAACGGAAATATTGTTGGAATTATCAATGCAAAAAAATTTAGCAGCAGAAAACGCAGGCTATGCAATAAAAACAAATTACTTAAGAAATCTTTTGGAGACACTTTCACCCTATCCAAAACTTCCAAGCATAAATACTTTAACTTTAAAATCGTTGCCTGAAAAAGTAAAGAAATTGAGAAATTTTACTTACATTATTGAAACTAATTGATGCTCCAAGAATGAATACAGAAGAAAATTTTCTAAAAGAACAAATGAAAAAGGAATTTCCCAATAAGGAAAAGACGTTAGAATATTTAACCATTCTTGATAATATTAAATTAGAAAAAATAACCCTCAAAGAGTTAGAAAAGCAGATAAAACAATATTTTCCAATCATACCTTACCACGAAAACCAAATTGACTCTGGTAAAGAATTGTTTAGAACCGCAACTTGTAATTCTGAATTACCTCATAAATCGGTAGATAGAATTAAATATCCTCCTATGGAAGTTCTAATGAGGAAGAATGAATTTGGACGTGCGAATCGTCCCGACCAACAAGTTTTTTATTGTGCAGCAAATTTCCTTATATCAACAATGGAAGTTTGCCAACATTTAAAATGTATTCCGCTGATAAAAGAAAGATTTGGTTATGCAACAGTTGGCATTTGGGAGACGGTAAGTCCATTAAAAATTTTATATATTTGTCATAGTCCGAAAGCTAATTCAATAAGAGAAGAAATGAGGAACTCCAATGAAGCATATATAAATATTTTGAAAAAAGATGGTATTCCCGAAGTAACAATTGATGCGAATAAATTAATCTTAGAATTCTTTGCCAACCAATTTGCAAAGGATAATATTAAAAGTCATCATGAATTTAAATACTCTGTTTATTATTCATCAATGGTTGAAAAGATGAATGAAATCTCACACTTTTCACAACACGGGCTTGTGTACCCGTCTGTACCTATGAAATATATAGGTGATAATGTTTGTTTAACTAAAGCAACTTATGAAGATAAGAATAACCTACAGATTAAAAAAGCCCTTTTCATATACTACTACAATGTTGATTTTGACAAGGGCGAATTTGACTACGATATTTTAGATGAATCAGAATCTATCTTTGGAACACAGATTTATTGGCGCAAAAAAAAATATAACTGACATCACTGAATGAACAGCAAAACGGCATAAACAAAAGGTTTAAAGAAATTGGAGGTTCAGTGGTTAAAGGTAGCTGTTTTCAAAAGTATGCAGATAAAAAATTGAATTACTTATAACTACACTTGAAATTAAATATCAAAAAAATTTCTTATTTTTACTCTTATACTATTTTTAATAGATTTATACGATGAATTTAAAAAATAAAAAACATGAAAAGTTACTCAGTCTCTATTTTATTAATATTTTCTATGACAATTTCATTTGGTCAACGTTCATTATTACCAATTGATTCGATATCTGGTTATGTAAGTTACACTCAAATAGAAAAAATTGATTCTGTTTCAGCAAATGATTTATTTAATAGGGCTGAAACTTGGTTTGCCAAAACATATAATTCATCTAATGATGTGGTTCAAAAATCAGACAAGGAGAATTTTACTATTATTGGTAAAGGGCAAATGAAAGCCCACGCTCAGAATTTTGGCGCTAGATCTTGGGGTTACATTAAATATACAATCAGTATATATTGCAAAGAAGGAAGATACAAATGTGTTATTTCAGATTTCATTCATGAGGGAGATAAATTTGCTACTGCAAGCACTTATCAACCATCTGTTGGCTTATTTACTAAAACTACACCTCAAGCAACTGGAATGAGTGGTTATAGAGCCAAAGATTTCGATAGAATTTGTCAAGAATTGAATGAAAAGGTGACGAAGTTACTTTCATCTTTGAGTTCAAGTATGAGTAAAAAATTAGAGTCGAAATCAGACGATTGGTAACCTTTCAAATCTTCAACCTTTTCCCTAACTTTGAGAACCTTTTAAAATCCTCGTATTAACCATGTTCGAACAAACCTTCAAGAATATAGACGATATCCTACACAAAGACGCTGGGTGTGGGAGTGAATTAGATTATGTGGAACAAACCTCGTGGGTGTTGTTTTTAAAGTATTTGGATGATCTAGAGAAGGACAAGGCTACGGCTGCAGAACTTTCGGGGAAGACCTATACACCCATAATTGATAAAAATACCAATGGTCGGTTTGGGCAGCACCAAAAGGAAAGGATAGCAAACTCGACCATCATAAAGCATTGACGGGCGATGATCTTTCCGATTTTGTGAATATTAAGTTATTCCCTTACCTCAAAAAGTTTAAAAAGGATTCGGAAAGTGCAGATACCATTGAGTATAAAATTGGCGAAATATTTAGCGAGCTAAAGAATAGAATTCAGAGTGGATATAACTTACGAGAGGTGATTAATCGAATTGATGAATTGCGCTTTCGTACGCATGCCGAAAAGCATGAAATGAGCCATCTGTACGAGGATAAGATTAAGAATATGGGGAATGCGGGCCGCAATGGTGGTGAGTATTATACCCCTCGACCGCTCATTAAAACCATTATAAAAGTGGTAGCGCCTGAAATTGGACAAAAAATTTATGATGGAGCAGTGGGTTCTGCTGGATTCCTCTGCGAGGCATTTGAATATTTAAGTAATCCGACAACGAGCACTGGAAAGAAACGAGAACTTACCACTAAGGAATATCAAATATTACAGAAAAAAACTTTTTATGGGAAGGAGAAAAAATCCTTAGCCTATATCATCGGAATCATGAATTTGATATTGCATGGAGTAGAAGCGCCCAATATTATTCATACCAATACGCTCGCCGAAAACTTAGCTGATATACAAGAAAAGGATCGTTATGATGTGGTGCTCGCTAATCCTCCATTTGGTGGCAAAGAAAGAGCTGAGGTACAGCAAAACTTCCCTATAAAAACGGGGAAACTGCCTCTTTATTTTTACAACATTTTATTAAGATTCTGAAAGCAGGAGGGAAGGCAGGTGTGGTAATCAAAAACACTTTTTTGAGTAATACGGACAATGCTTCTGTCGCGCTTCGTAAACAATTATTAGAAAGTTGTAATTTGCATACGGTATTGGATTTACCCGGTGGAACTTTTACTGGTGCTGGAGTAAAGACAGTAGTCTTGTTTTTTGAAAAAGGTACGAAAACAAAAAAGGTTTGGTTCTATCAATTAAACCTTGACCGCAACCTTGGAAAAACAAATGCACTTAACGAAAAAGACTTAGAGGACTTCGTCCTCCGAAGCTTAGCAAAAGAGAATAGTGAAAACTCCTGGACAATAAACATCAAGGACATCGAACAAAGCACCTACGACCTAAGCGCTAAAAATCCAAACAAAAAAGAAGAAGCTGCCTTGCGGCAACCTCAAGAGATACTTGAGGAGATGAAAGCAATAGACGAAGAAACTGCGGATATTTTAAACTCAATTATTAAACTATTATGAGAATAGATAACATTACAATCAAGAATTACAGAAGCATAAATGATATTGCTTTTTCGATTAATCCATTAAAAGACAATTCAACCACCTTTGGTTTAATTGGGGTAAACGAAGCTGGCAAAACATCAATTTTAAAAGCATTAGCATTAAAAGATAATTTTAATACAATTGGAATTAAGCAAAATGATTTTCAAAACAAAAAATTACCAATAGAGGTTGATTATAAGTATGAATTGTTAGACCTAGAAAAAGAAGATTTATTAGAAAAAGCTACAGAGAGGTATTTTCAGAATTAGATTCCAATATTGAATTGTTTAGTACTATCCATTTGAACTTTAAATATGACTACATTGCATTAAATCAAGTAGTTTCATTATCAATTCCGAATCTATCAAAATCAAAAGGAGTAAAAATAGAAAAAGCAACAATTGAAGCTATTTCAGTTAAATTATTACCATCAATTTTAGAAAATTCACACAAAACAATTTTTTGGACTGCCAAAGAGCAATACCTTATTTCTGGTTCAATTAATTTAGCAAGTTTTGCGAGTAATCCTGAAAGTGTTTCTATTCCGCTTCGCAATTGCTTTTTACTTTCGGGTATTGACAATATTCCGGAAACTATTGCTTTAATTAGTGAATCAACCGAAAGGGAACAATTACGTGAATTGTTAAGCGAAAAAGTAACAACTCATATTCGTGGAGTTTGGCCTAAACATCCTATTAAAATAACATTTGATATTTCCGATGGAAACATTCACTTTCACGTAAATGATGAAAATGCAAAAGTAAAAGCTAAACCAGCAGAACAACGAAGCGATGGTTTCGTCAATTTATTTCTTTGTTAACCTTATCTGCAGAAAGTCGTAATTCAGAATTGCAAAATACTATCATTTTTTAGACGAACTGCGAAACGCATTTGCACCCCAAAGCGCAGGAAGACTTGTTGAAAGAACTAATTTTATTAACGAAGGACACAAGTAAAAACATAGTTTTTTTTGCTACACATTCAAATTACATGGTTGATAAATCAACCCTAGAAAGATATTATAAAATTGAAAAACCAGAACACATTACTAAACTTTCGAAATTTGATAATAAATCATCAACTTATGCAAGTATAAATTTTGACGCTTTTAATATTCTAAGTACAGATTATCACAATGAATTATATGGAAAAGCACAAGCTAAAAGCAACATAGATAATGGAACCGAGTTTGATAAATATTTACAAACTAACATTCCAAATTGTGATATTAAGGAAAATTACGAACATACAAACGGAAGTAAGTTTAATTGCACTTTGCCAACATACATACGACATTTAATACATCATCCTGAAAATAATAAAAACATACCATATACTTATGAAGAATTAGAAAACTCAACTAATGCTTTAATTGCATTATTGCCTAAGATTTTACCAAAACAATCCAAAAAATGAAACAAGGTTGGGAAATAAAGCAGTTGGGAGATGTGTGTGTGATAAAGCATCATCAAATGTATCACAAAATCAATTGGAAAATGAAGTCGGCGAATACCCGATTTTTGGAGCAAGTGGTTTAATAAAGAATGTAAGTTTTTATCATCAGGACAAACCATATTTATCAATTGTTAAAGATGGTTCAGGAGTTGGCAGAGTTACTAAAATGGATGCCTATACTTCTGTTATCGGGACTTTACAATATATTTTACCAAATGACGGAATAGATATAGACTACCTAAACTATTCGCTTATGTCAGTTGATTTCAAAAAATATGTTGCAGGTGCAGCCATTCCTCATATCTACTTTAAGGATTACAAAAGCGAACCATTTTTGTGGATACCACTATCAGAGCAACGACAAATTGTGAGTGTCTTAAATGAAGCCTTTGCCGCCATATCTAAGGCAAAAGCCAATACCGAGCAAAACCTTAAAAATACAAAGGAGCTTTTTGAGAGTTATTTGCAAGGGGTGTTTGGTTCGGCAGGCTCACCAACAGAGCATGGAGGGGAAGGATGGGAAGTGAGAACTTTGAGCGAGATTACGAATAAAATTGGGAAGTGGTGCTACACCAAGAGGTGGAAACGAAAGTTATAAATCAGAAGGTATTTCTTTGGTAAGAAGTATGAACGTCCACGATTTTGAATTTAGAGAAAAAAATCTTGCATTTATTGATGATCAACAAGCCAAAGAATTGAATAATGTTACACTTCAAGAAAATGATGTTTTATTAAATATCACTGGTGCTTCTGTAGCAAGATGCCGTGTTATTCCAAAAAAAGTTTCTACCAGCGAGAGTTAATCAGCATGTTTCAATTATCAGAGTCAAAAAAGAAATCATTGATCCTAACTTTTTAAATCTACTTTTAACATCGAAATTTTATAAAGACCAATTATTATTCACGGGTGAACAGGGAGCAACAAGAGAAAATTTAACAAAAGCGCAATTAGAAGTTTTTAGTATTGCTTTTCCGAAATCTTTGAAAGAGCAAAAAAGTTTAATGAATAAACTTGATTCCATTTCAGCCGAAACCCAAAAATTAGAAGCCATTTATCAGCAAAAAATAAATGATTTAGAGGCGTTGAAAAAAAGTGTGTTGCAGAAGGCGTTTAGTGGGGAGTTGAAAACCAATGAAGTGATAGTAAATTCAAATGATGTGAGTAACACATCAAAAAAAAAGCAAAACCATCAATAAAACTGAAAGAGTGTAATGCTAATATGGGACAGTCGCTCGTTAAAAACTACATACACATCGTCTTCAGCACCAAATACAGGGAGCCACTGATTCATCCTCCGGTTGAAGAAGAATTACACAGTTACCTCGGTGGCATTTGTAACCAACTCGATTGTCAAGTAATAAAAGTGGGAGGCTACACCGACCATATACATATACTGTGTATGCTCTCAAAAAAAATAAGCTTGATGAAACTCATGGAAGAATTAAAATCACATTCATCAAAATGGATAAAAACAAAAGGTAGAGGCTACGAAAATTTCTATTGGCAAGATGGATACGGTGCATTTTCTGTAAATCCATCTGAAGTAGAAACTGTTATTGCTTATATAGCCAACCAACACGAACATCATCGTAAAAAAACATTTCAGGAAGAATACCGTGCATTTCTTGAAAAGTATAAAGTAGAATATAATGAAAAGTATGTGTGGGATTAATATCAAGAAGGAATCATCTAAAATCATATAAAAAGATAACAGGACATAGAAATGGATGGACTAAGGAAGAAGAAATATTACGCCCCTTCAGGGCTTGTATTAGGTTTCCTTCGCGCATATCATCCCGCTTCACGGGATGTTTACATATTAAGCCCCTTCAGGGCTAACCCATAATAAAACCAATGGGTGCAGCCCATCGAAGCAAGTAACAATCCGATGATTAGCCCAACGAAGGTGCAGCCAAAAAACTCACGAACCAACAAAAATGAACGAAGCAGAAACACGAGCGGAACTCATCGATCCCAAGTTAGCAGCTTGTGTTGGGGCGTTGTAGAAGGTTCCAAGATTTTACGTGAATATCATATTACTGCAGGAAAAATTCAAACAGGCGGGATAAAAGGAAAGAAACTTACCGCCGATTATGTATTGGTGTACAAAGGAATTAAACTTGCCGTTATAGAAGCGAAAAGTAATGAGTTGGAAGTAGGGGAAGGAGTTGCACAAGCCAAACAATACGCAACCAAATTGAGCTTAGCGTTTACTTATGCCACTAACGGAAAAGAAATTTATAGAATCTGCCTTCAAACAGGCGAAGAAGGATTAACGGATCAATATTTCACGCCTGATGAATTATGGAATAAAACTTATCCTAAAACAGCCGATGCTTCAAATAAAATTTATCAATGAATGGCGTGATAAATTTTCAGAAGTGCCCTTTGAAGATAAAAGTGGTAGTTGGCAATTGCGCTATTACCAAGAATTAGCCGTTAGAAACACATTAGAAGCCCTAGCCAATGGACAAAAGCGTATTCTGCTAACCTTAGCCACAGGCACAGGTAAAACAGCCATAGCTTTTCAAATAGCTTGGAAATTATTTCAAACACGTTGGAATTTGTCTTCGGCTGGCACAGACTACGTATCAAGAAGACCTCGGATATTATTTTTAGCAGATCGGAATATATTAGCGGATCAAGCTTACAATGCTTTTTCTTCATTTCCCGAAGATGCATTGTTGCGTATTAAACCCAGTGAGATCAAGAAAAATGGAAAAGTGCCTACAAACGGCAGTATCTTCTTTACCATTTTTCAAACCTTTATGACCAATGCAAAAACGGTAAATGATATTGATGAATCGAAACAATATTCCACCGCTGCCGAATCAGGGATAGAATATGACCTGAGAATTTCAATTTTGGCCAATACCAACAGATTATTTTGACCTTATCATTATTGATGAGTGTCACCGCGGAGGAGCCAATGATGAAGGAAACTGGAGAGGCATTTTAGAATATTTTTCTCCGGCTGTTCAGTTAGGCTTAACGGCTACTCCCAAAAGGAAAGACAATGTTGATACCTACAAATACTTCGGTGAACCCGTTTATATTTATTCACTGAAAGAAGGCATCAACGATGGTTTCTTAACGCCATTCAAAGTAAAACGTATTAAAACCACGTTGGATGATTATCGCTATACATCTGACGATACCATTGTTGAAGGGGAAATAGAAAAGGATAAACTCTATGAGGAAAAAAGACTTTAACCGCAGCATAGAAATTGTTGCAAGAGAAGCAAAACGAGTGAACATTTACTTGGAAAGTGCCAACCAAAATGAAAAAGCAATCGTTTTTTGTGCTACACAAGGACATGCTGGATTGATAAGAGATTTAATAAATCAAAATGCTCGGAGCAAAGATCCTTTTTATTGTGTCCGAGTAACTGCAAATGATGGAGAAGATGGGGAAAGACAGTTAAGAGCATTTCAAGACAATGAAAAAACCATTCCCACCATATTAACGACTTCGCAAAAATTGTCAACAGGAGTTGATGCAAGCAACATTCGAAACATTGTATTACTACGTCCTGTCAATTCCATGATCGAGTTTAAGCAAATAGTAGGGCGTGGTACACGATTGTTTGACGGGAAAGAGTTTTTTACTATTTATGATTACGTTGATGCTTTTCATCATTTTGCCGACCCTGAATGGGATGGAGAGCCTTTAGGGCCAGAAGGAGAGGGCGAACCGCATCCACCAAAAGAGCCTTGCAAAGTATGTGGTCAAAGACCTTGTGTCTGTGAAAAACCTCCAAAAGAACCTTGTGAAATTTGTGGAGAATTAAATTGCACTTGTAACAAGAAAAAAAGATAAAAATAAAATTACGCGACGGAAAAGAGCGAGAAATTCAATTTATGATGTCCACTTCATTTTGGAGTGCGGATGGAACGCCTATTTCTGCAGAAGAATTCTTGAACAACTTGTTTGGTGAATTACCCAATTTATTCAAAAATGAGCAAGAACTAAGAACACTCTGGAGCAATCCAATGACCCGTCGAACCCTTTTAGAAAAACTAGAAGATGCAGGATTTCCAAAAAGCGATTTACTAGTCGTTCAACAATTAGTAAACATGGAAAAGAGTGATTTGTTTGATGTGTTAGAATATGTCTTTAATGGCAACTACAAATCTATGACTCGTGAAGAGCGAGTTGCCACCTCACAAGCCACCATCTTTGCATTGCTCAACAACAAACAAAAGGAATTCATTCAATTTGTTTTGAGTAAATACATTGAAAGTGGAGTAGAAGAACTAGATCAAGAAAAACTGCCCATACTCTTAACAAACAAATACCAATCGCTAGAAGACGCAAAAGACATTTTAGGTGACGCTGCAAACATCAGCAAATTGTTTATTGAATTTCAACAGTATTTGTATGCGGAGAAGGTGGCTTAATTTAATTCAGAATTCAGAATTAGGAATTAAGAATCTTCTTGTTTCTGAAGAGTTTAGAATTAATTATATAAATATTGGTTTAGAAATTTGCTAGTTTTAGTCTAGGCCAAGAAACAGGGAGGTATTTTTAATCAATTTTGGAAAAGTCGAAAATAAATTGGAGATTTGAATTGGGTTTATAAGTTGGACAATTAGTTGAGGTTGATAAAAAACAATTAAAATAAAGTAATTAATCTTTATATTATGAAGAAGTTAATAATTCTTTTGACATTTATACTTTCTTCTCATTTTTGTATCAGTCAAGTTTATACTCCCTATTTTCAAAATAATAAATCTCTTGATTTTGAAACTTTTCTATCTAAATGTAGATATGCACATATCACTTTAAATACCGATGAATTAAATACATTAATTAATCAACCAACAAGTGGTACGGCTTATGTAATTTCTGGATTAAAAGGATATTTAAAACAAATAGGATTTGAAGAAGTAACTGTAGGCTCCAAATATCAAATTTTTTCCAACTATACTTCAAGTTGTGAAGTAGCCCTGGTAACTCCTGCTTGGGAATTTAAGAACAATTCCTTTCTTAACTTAAAATTGAATTTTATTTCGTGCAATGAAGATTCTTTTTCTTTTGTTGCAACTAATAGTATTTGGGCAAGTAGTACAACCATTAGTTCAACAGATTTTCATAATGCATTTTTGAAAATGTATGGTAATAAAAAAAGTCCTTTTCAATCCGAAAATGTAACCGTCCAAAAATCAATTTCTAGATGGACAGAGGAAGAACTAAAAAAGCAGTTTAAAGATGATGGTGTAGATCAACTAGAAGGAATTTTTGAAAGTACAACTGGATCAACTTCTGGCTCAAGATATAAACTTGGGTTAGTAAAAACCAAAGATGGCTACAACCTTATTTACCTAAGTGGGGCAAACAATAGTTTAGGTTGGGAAGAAGGAGAACTGAAAGCTAGACTATTTCCAACAGCTACACCCACTTTATTAAAGCAGATTGGTTTATGGAGAATAAATCATTAAACAATGAGGTGTATATAGCTTTTGAAGCTGGTACAATGAAAGTGCTTTTACACGATAGAGAAAGTACTTTATTTATCAAATTATTTCCAACTTATAACGATATAATATCTTCTAAAAAAGCGGATCAAGTTCAGGAACTGGTTTTGCCATATCTACAGATGGAATAATTGCAACAAATCATCATGTAATCGAGGGAGCCACTTCAATCAGAGTAAGAGGTATTAACGGAAATTTTTCAAAATCATATAATGCTACTATCTTAATAGATGACAAAAAAAAACGATTTAGCGCTCATCAAAATTGAAGATTTAAATTTTACTTCACTTGGATCAATTCCATTTTTAATAAATAAAAAAAATATGGATGTAGGAAGTTCAATTTTCGTACTTGGATATCCTTTAATTACTACAATGGGTAATGAAGTAAAATTAACAAATGGAATTATTAGTTCAAGTTCTGGATATCAAGGAGATATTACTAGTTACCAAATGACTGCACCAGTTCAACCCGGAAATAGTGGTGGACCTGTATTTGATAGTAAAGGAAATTTAGTTGGAATAATAAATGCAAAATATTTTGGCGCTGAAAATGCATCATATGCAATTAAGTCTATTTATTTATTAAATTTATTTGAATCCTTAAGTACTTATCCTAAACTTCAAATGTCAAGTAATCTTATTAATAAAGCTTTACCTGAGCAGGTTAAATTACTTAAAAACTTTATTTACATTATTGAAGTAGAAAATTAACAAATTTAAATTAAACCAAGTTTTATTTGATACAATTAGAAGCCAATTTATTTCATGGAAAAAATAATATTAAAAATCAGCAGTATTTTAATAGTTATATTATTGAGTTTTGGAATAGCAAATAGTCAAGTTGCAACTACATCAAATTCAAAAGTAATTGGCATTAATGCAAAAGAATGGAGCAAGGATATAGCATTGTATCAAGCTAAATATTTTTTAGCATCAGAAGTATTTGGAATTACTACCGAAGTAATCAAAATGGAAATTATCCCTTTAGCTGCTGCTAACTCTGGAGAATTAACTACTTTATTATATAAATGCGATCAAAAAAAGAAAGAAGGTATGGTTCTTGGCTTTTATTCAACTCAAACCAATTCTTTTGGTTTACGTTCAACAGAATTCAGATTCAAAAATTTTGAAAAAGAAAAAGCCATTGAATTCCTCTTTAAACTTGATCAAATTATTGAAGAAAACAAGAAATATTTAGCTGATGATTATGATATTAACAATGTTTTCTTTCGTTACGATGATATTGATATTTTAATCACTAAAGATGCTGGAGTAATAAAAATTCGCCTCTTCTGGGAAGGATATGATTCAACATGGGAAGAAACTGCTTTTAATAGATCAAAAAGAAGATTTGAACGAAAAACAAAGTAACTGTCACTCTCCTCATATATTTTTAATTCATTTTATTTATGAACCTCACTTTATCCACCCTCCCTCAACACCTAGCAACACTTACTTCCTCCGATTGGAACAAACTCTTCAGTTTACTTCCAGAAATTGAACAAACCACCAATTTTGGAGAAATGGAGGATATTCAATACTTAACTCCTGATGTGGTGTTTGCGCCTGAAATTGATAATGCGGAAATTGTACTCCAATTTATTGATGTAGCCTATGACTTAGGATTATGTATTTCCTTCGATTGGCAAGAATGGGAGGAAGGAATGGAGATTTTGAACAATCGTGCGAAAGTAAATTTTAATAAACTGGATGCGGTTACTCTGTGTAAACTCATTACGACAATAATTCGAAAAGATAAATATTCAGAAGGAACGTTAGTTAATCTTTTCAATGACGGTACCGTTCAGAGGATCATTTTCGCCCTGAAAAACCATTATAGTAAAGCACTCGTCACCGATAAAGAAACTAATAAGCTCTATTTGGCAGATCAACTACAAATAGATCATCCAGAGTTCTTCAAGGCTTATAGTTATATTGAATACTGCAAGCATAAACTATGAACTACTAGAAAACGCAAAAGATATTTGGTGTCGGGATTACATGCCCATCCAGGTCAAGTACAACAAATTCGTTAAATTCACTTATCACGAAGATTACAGCCACCTCATTCCGGAGGATATCAAAGCAAGAACTGTTTTTTCATCCATTGTATTAGATGGTGGTAATGTGATTAAAGGTGGACAAGGAATCGTCATCACCGACAAAGTTTTCAAAGATAATTCCAACCTATCAAAAGAGGAGTTAATGGCAGAGCTTCAATCCTTCTTTGAAACACAAAACATTTACATCATCCCTCACATGCCCTACGATGAATTTGGACATGCAGATGGCATGGTAAGAGGTTTAATGAAGCGAGCAGTATTTGTAAATGACTATTCAGACACGAAGCATAGCCCATCTTTCATCAACTCCTTCGACAAAGCCATGGAAAAACATAGTCTTATCCCCATAAAAATCCCTTACAAAGAAATCATAAGAAAAAATCATGAAAATGTAGATGTTGCTATTGGTTGTTACCTAAACTTCCTACAAATGGAAAACCTTTTCATTGTTCCAACCTTCGCAGAACTAGGCGCCACAAACGAAGAAGTATTAAAAATCTACTCACAATATTTCCAATCGACCCCGCTTGATTGCACAGCAATTGCCAATGAAGGTGGAGTTTTGAATTGTATTAGTTGGACGATAAAAATATAACTATGGAAGAAAAATTTATATACAAAGCTAAGTCAATGGATAAACTAAAAAACTGGTTTCAACCTAGATATAGTAAAAATAGGACGGAATTCCTAAATTTTGATGAATTTTATAATTGGTACTCAACCCTACCAAAAGTATGTTATTATTGCGGTTTAATAGAAGCTGAGCTACAAGAATTAATTATGACTAGCAAACTTACCTCGAAAAGATTTCCAGAGAAAGGCGTAAGTAAACAAGGTAAGTCACGAGGCCAGTGGTTAGAATTTGATAGGATGCATCCAGAAGGGAAATATTCAAAAGCCAACTGTGTGTTAAGCTGCTATTTTTGCAATAACGATAAAAGTGATATTTTCACAGCAGAAGAGTACAAACATTTTTTCAAAACAGGCTTGAGTATTTGAAGAAACTACTTTAAATTTTAACTTGAATAAATTATTTATATCATGGAATTAGAGTTAACATTGAATGATAAAATTAAAGAAACTTTAAAAAAAGTACATGAAGAAACTCATAAAGGTACCAAAAAGTGGACACATGCCTTTGTAAAAAAATTAGGGAATTTAGGAAGTAAAAATGGCTTAAATATTATCCTAATAAAAAATATGGGGAATGGTTAGTTGATTTGTGTTGGTCAAAAGAAACTGAAAATTGGACGGAATGTTTTAGTGGACTAAAACTAGCATGTGAAATAGAATGGAGTACAAAAAATGATTATATCATTTACGATTTCCAAAAATTATTAGTTGTTAATGCCGAAATCAAACTATTCATTTACCAATATTCCAACAAAAAAAATCGAGAAAAGATTAATGATGCCTTATTTAAAGCAACTAAACCATTTTTGAACAAGACAACTGAAATTATTATAGCTGCATCTGGAAATAAAGACCCGGAAATTTATATATATTCATTAACTAAAAATGGAATTGTTTTAGAACAACCATTGATATAGATTATATAACAACAAACTAAAAACCAGTATAACAATTGACCTAAAAAACCACTTGTTTCAATTCAAATACCCATGAAAAAACCTATCCTAAAATCACTCTTCCTCCTCATCATAGCCGTAATCTTCTCAGGCTGCTTCGCCATTCATAGTGGTACTGTTTATAATTCTGCATCCTTAAGTTCGGCTAATTTCTCCTATGTTAACATGAATGTAGAAGGGGAAGCTTCTACACGTTACGTTATTGGATTTGGTGGACTCGAAAAATTCACATTGGTCAGTATTGCAAAGAAAAATATGATGGCGAATCATCCTTTGCAAAAGAATCAAGCTTTCGTAAACCAAACCCTGAACTTTAAAACTTCCATCTACTTTGGTATTATCATCACCACCAAATGTGTGGTGACGGGTGTGGTGGAGTTTAGGTAACCTAACCACTGGATTAAATATTTACATACTTTTTTTATTTATAAAAATATTAGAAAATATTTCCTGATAACAATATTCTAGCTACTGTCCTGTAGCAGTGTGGGATTTTCCTTCTAGTATATTTTTAGCTGCATCTAAAATTTAATTTCAGATGAGACTTTTCTTTAAAACACTAAAGATCACTAAAGGTCATGAGAACACTTTAGTTCAACTTCAATTCAAAACCTCTAGTGCACTTAGTGACCTCTTGTGGCTCTAGTGATGAAAAAAGTCTCTTTCAAATCTAAAATTCAAATATTGGAAATCTCCTTGCAGCTTGAAGTTGAGCTTGCAGCTTGCAGCTTGTAGCTCCCATAAATCCTAAAAAATTCACGGAATTTCATTGCCAAACCCCAATTATTTGGAAAAACCGGAATAAATCTGCAAATTTGTATTGGTGCTCTGTATGGGAGCATCTTCATAATCACCTAAAACAAATTAAAATGCTAAAATCACTACTCCTGTCTTTTGCTTTGCTATTCGTTATTTCAACTACAAAAGCACAGCAAAATGTATTTTTAACCATTACGAACAAGTTGGGAAATACGCCGTTTGCATTTAATCAGGTAGCTCAAAATAACCTGCTGCAGGATTTTAAAATTACCCGTATGGATTATTACATTTCCAGTATTATCATCATCCATGATGGTGGTCAAGGAAATTCCCGTTCCAAGCAAATATATTTTAGCGCATGCAGACGCAAATAATGTAGAGAATTTAGGGACTTTCAATGTAACTAATGTGGAAGGAATCAAATTTTCCATTGGCGTGGATGGATCTCTGAATAATTCCGATCCATCCCTGCAGGCTCCTGGAAGTCCACTGTATTTTCAATCGCCATCCATGCATTGGGGATGGGCTTCAGGTTATTTCTTTTCAACACTTGAAGGTTTGGCAGGAGCTAACCTCACTACAATTTTCCAAATGCATAGTTTAGGAAATGCAAATTATTTTCAGCAAACACAAATGGCTTCTGGAATAAATACGGGTGGAAATAATATTTTTATTAACCTGAACGCAGATTATATCCAAGCAGTGAAAAATATAAATGTCGCTTCAGGACCTATTGATCATGGTGCAAATGCGACTGACTTAACCGTGTTGCAAAATTTAAGAGATTTTGTGTTTAGCCCAAGTTCTGCTGCCACTGGTTTATCAAATAATTCCACTGAAGAATTAAATGTTTCTATTTTCCCAAACCCAACATCAGAGAAACTTTACATTAACTTCAACGATAATAATTCCACTGCCGACCGATTAATGATCGTTGACTTATTAGGAAACACGGTTCTTGAAAATGGATTAAATATCCGCAATGAAATTCATGTTGGAGATCTGGCGAAGGGAGTATATATACTGCAGTTTTACAGTGGTAATTCCAACCTTTCAAATCGAAGAATAACCATTCAATAAAAGTGAAAAGACGATCGGTTAAAATAGTATTGCTCTTTTTATTTTCTTGTGTTTTTATTAGCGGATGTGAAAAGGATAACTCTAACGATGGAGTAGGAGCAGTACTTATTATTCCGCCCGGTTTTCCATCGATGGACTTTCCAGCCGACAACAATTTTACGATGACACGTTGGGAATTAGGGAAAGAGCTATTTTATGAAAAACAACTCTCAAAAAACAATACATTAAGTTGTGCCTCTTGCCATAAACAAGAATTTGCATTTAGTGATAACGTTGCGTTAAGTCTAGGCGATAACAATGCCCTTGGAAGCAGCAACGCGCCCTCTTTAACGAATATAGGATATCATCCTTATTTCACCCGTGCTGGCGGCGTTCCTACCTTGGAAATGCAAGTATTAGTACCCATCCAAGAGCATAATGAATTTAACACAAACATGCTCGATGTCATCGACAAACTGAAACAGAACAATAGTTATAATCAGCAAGCGCAGTTGGCATATGGAAGAGATCTGGATGCATTTGTTATTACACGTGCGATATCTACTTTTGAACGAAGTTTAATCAGTGGCAACAGCCGTTTTGATAAATATGAAAACGACAATACACAGTTTTCCTTACGACAAGTGAATTACGGGGTACCAACTTTTCAATAGCTCACAAACAAATTGCAGATCCTGTCACAGTGGATTTAATTTTACAAATTACACTTTTGAAAATAATGGCTTGTATCTAAATTATGCAGATAGCGGCAGAATGAGAGTAACTCAATTACCACAAGACAGAGCAAAATTTAAAGTTCCTTCTTTACGAAATGTTGCACTTACAGCGCCATACATGCACGATGGAAGTTTTACATCATTACAACAGGTCATTGATCACTATAACAGCGGCGGACAACCTCATGTAAATAAAAGTACATTGGTGCATCCGTTAAATTTATCTACACAAGAAAAAACAGATCTGCTCAATTTTTTAAATACGTTGAGTGATGATTCTTTTGTGAGGAATAACCTTTTTAATTGAAGTAAATTTTAGTTCCAAATTAAAACAAGCTGTAAGCTTTATGCTTCAAGTATTATCTTAGCAAAATAAAAATTTAGTTTCGAATTGACTTTATTAAACACTAGAGGGCACAAGAGAGCACTAGAGAACACTTGAGGAATTTGATTTATTATAGCCCCTCGCCTATGGAGAGGGGTAGGGGGAGAGGCTAAAACTTTAATGTGGTAATAATCTGTTTTCATGTTGAGAAATAAGCATTCATTGATTAAACTATAATCTAATCGCGAAAACGCGAGACAAACATGCGAGAGAGCACTAAAGGACACTTAAGGAAACTTGATGTCACTTGTGAGCAAGAAATCTTTTATTTTGTTCTGAATAAATCTGCGCCAATCCGATTTATCCTTTTTATCCATTCTTGCCTGAAGCAAGCAGGTTCAAATTTTCAGCAATCAAGTTTCTTACTTCTTGTTTGCTGTTATTGCGAAGCCTCGCGACTAGATTTTATTAAATCCACAATTGTCATTAGAAATGACAATTGTGCCCGAAGGGCGACGAATTCATTGATCAATCAATGAATTGTCGGGATTAACCCTGACATTGATTTTGAAGCAATTCTTACTTTCGTTTAATAACTATATGAACTATGTTATTGCTTCAAAATCAATCGTCAGCCCATAGGGCAAAAAAGTCTAATGACTTTTTTGGGTTAAAAAACAAACATACGAGGGCACAAGAGATTTCTTATAACTCTAACTACATTTGAACCCCAGACAGCATGCTTTTTTATCAAATTTATTTCCTTAGACTTTGGTTTTTATTGAAATCTACTTTTCTATTTTACAAATTACTGATTTACAATACATTGAACAAATATCGGATGTTGGTAAATGATTGATTGATTTACCCTAAAATCGGTCTTCAATTTTTACTTTTGTACCAGTTAATAAAATCAGAAAAATGAAAAATTAGTATTGTTTGGATGGATCATCTTCGCCTTATCTTCTTGCGGATCAAAATCGAATGAAGAAAAGTAAATCAGAGATTGATTCTACGGTGATTGCTGCAAAGTTTGGCGCTGACATCGATGAGGCTGGTGCTATTCCAATGGATTCTCTTGTAGCCATGATTAATGCAGGAGCTACCTCAGTGGAGAATGTAAAAGTAGAAGGAAAAATTAATGCTGCTTGTCAAACAAAGGGTTGTTGGATGGCTATTGAGAAGAATGATGGTTCTACCATGCGAGTGAGTTTTAAGGATTATGGATTTTTTGTACCTAAGGATTGTGCAGGTAAATCAGCTGTAATGATGGGTCGTGCTTTTGTTGATACTACATCGGTGGAAGATCTTCGTCATTATGCTAAAGACGATGGTAAATCGAAAGAAGAAATTGAAAAAATTACGGAGCCTGAGTACGCATTGTCGTTTGAGGCAGATGGTGTTATCATCAAGTAAAATAATTAAAACTAAGGAACCCGTCTCGAAGGAGATGGGTTCTCTGTTGAATAATGGGAAACGAAAGAGTAGAATGGATTGAATGTCCACGCGATGCCATGCAAGGCCTTTCGTGGTTTATTCCTACTGCTCAAAAAATTGCATATATCAATACTCTTTTAGGAGTGGGATACGATGTAATTGATTTTGGAAGTTTCGTTTCTCCTAAAGCGATTCCACAATTGCGCGATACCGCCGAAGTATTAAGTCAATTGGAATTGAATGATCAAACTAAATTATTAGCCATTGTAGCGAATGTAAGAGGAGCAGAGGATGCATGTGAGTTTGATGAGATTTCCTATCTCGGATTTCCATTCTCCATCTCCGAAACTTTCCAACAAAGAAATACGAATAGTAGCATGGAGGAATCCTTGCAATCGGTAGAGATGATTCAGAATTTATGCTTGCGACACCATAAAGAATTGGTGGTTTACATGAGCATGGCTTTTGGAAATCCTTATGGTGATGAATGGAATGAAGAGATTGCTGTGAAATGGACCAAGCAAATTGCTTCTTTAGGAATTAAAACCATTGCTATGTCTGATACGGTTGGACTCGCTCAAGCTTCTGATGTGAAAAAAATATTTGATGCCGTTATCCCATCGTTACCCCATGTAAAGATTGGAGCGCATCTACATGCCAGTCCCGATAATTGGAAGTCGAAGGTAACAGCTGCTTGGGAAAGCGGTTGTCGTCGTTTCGACTCTGCCTTGAAAGGGTATGGAGGATGTCCCATGGCTGAAGATGTATTAGTAGGAAATCTTGCTTCTGAGAACCTCTATCAATTCCTAAATGAAAGGAATGTGAAGAGTTCAATCGATCCTTCCCAATTCGCTCACGCACTCCTGATGGCTTCTGTTATATTTCAAGAGCCATTAGCAACATAAATTGTATACTTTCGTTTAAACATGATGAATATTTCCAAGCTAAAACAAATTACATTGAATAAATCCCTAAAGTATGTCCGAATATGGACAATTGCCCTTATCACCCTACTTTTTGTAAATACTACATATGCTCAACGACCTGGTTATCTGGAATTGCTCGGAAATGTGCAACAAGATGGTAAAGGGTTAGAAGGTGCTGAAATTAAAGTGATGAAAGGTTCGGAGAATTCCGACAACTTGCTGTCCTCTGCCGGTGGTAAATTTATTTTTAACCTGGATCTTGGGCATTTATATACCATTGTATTTTCAAAGAATGGTACCATTACCAAATCCGTTTTGGTGGACACAAAAGTTCCAGAGAGTTATGAAAATCAAATTTTCAGTTTTAAGTTTAAGATTGATTTGTTCAAAGCACCCGAAGGCGTAGAACAACCTAAAGAAGCAGCACCACCCGTTACAAAATTGGGATATAGTGAAGCGTATGAAGATTTTGATTACGATCCTGAATATTCGAAGTCGAGAAAAGTGGAGATGGATGTGGTGAAGCAGAAGATGGCTCAGGAAGTGATTAAACAAGAAGCATTGCGTGCTAAAGCAGAAGAAAAAGCACGTCAAGATTCAATCGCTCAAGCGAAAAAAGAAGAACTCGCCGCTGAAAAAGCTCGTCGCGATTCATTAGATAAAGTAAGAGAGCAACAAAAAATTGAAGAAGCAAAGTTAGCCGCCATCGAAAGAGAGAAAACAGATTCGATTGCGAAAGAAACGGCAAGACAATCAGCAGTAGCAGCTTTAATTGCAGCAAAAGAAAAAGCAACACAAGATAGTTTAGTAGCTGTTGAAAAAATCCGACTCCAAGCAGAAGCAGCGGAGAAAGCCCGATTGCAAGCAGAGAAAGATTCATTAGCTCGCATCGAAGAAAAAGCTAAACAAGATTCCATCTTATTAGCAAAAGAAAAGAAAAACAAGAAGCACTGGCTCGCAGTAAAGCCGAACAAGATTCGCTCAACAAAGCTCGTGAAGAAGCAAAGATTGCCGAAGCTGCTCGTAAAGCACGCGAGAAAGAAGTTTCTGATTCACTTAATGTAGAAAAAGAAAAAGCACGAATTGCTGCTTTGGAATTGGCCGCAGCAGAAAAAGTGAAGCAAGATAGTTTAGCGAAAGTAGAAAAGGAGCGTGCCGCAGCTGAATTGGCGGAGAAAGCTCGATTGAAAGCGGAGCAAGATTCAATAGCTCAAGCTGAAGAAAAACAGAAACAAGAAGAACTGAAGGCAGCGAAAGAACGTGAACGATTAGAGTCTGAAGCTGCTGCAAAAGCAGAAAAAGATAGTCTAGCGAAAGCTGCCGAGCAAGCTCGTCTCGCAGAAATTGAACGTAAAGCTCAAGAAAAAGCAACGGCCGACTCATTAGCAAAAGCTCAAGAGAAAGCTAAGGCAGAAGAAGCAGCTCGTATAGCAAAAGAGAAAGCAGAAAAAGCTGCTGAATTGGCCGCAGCAGAAGCCGCTCGTCAAAAAGCAATTGCAGAAGCACAAGATAAAGCTCGTCAAGAAGAGTTAGCAAAGATTGCTCGTGAACGTGCGGTGCAAGATTCTTTGGCTCAAGTTAGATCGAAATTTAAACAAGACAGTATCGCTGAAGCAAAAGAGAAAGCGTATCAGTTAGAGTTAGCGCGTCAGGAAAAAATAAAATTAGAGAAAGATTCTTTAGCAAAAGCGCAGAAAGAACAAGAGGAAGAAGCGATACGTTTAGCAGCTGAAATGAAAAAGAAGCAAGGGGAAGAAGCCGCTAAGAAACGCAACGACGATATAGAAGCTCAGAAGAAAGCATTGGCAGCTGCAGGAAAAGCAGATCCGAAGAAAGGAGTAAAAGACATCAACGACTACAAAATCGATTTTGATAAGGAATTTGTTGTAGAAGGAATTACTCAAGATACCATTGTAGAAACGAATAGAACTGTGTTCCGTACCATTGTGAAGTCGAATGCTGAAAAAGCAACGTATATTAAGGTGTTGTATAGCTATGGTGGATCGTTTTATTTTAAGAATGGGCAAAGCATGACGGAGAATACGTTTTTTATGCAGATAGAAGCGCATAAGAAAGCGTTGAATAAGTAGTTGGATGTTGGATGTTAGATGTTAGATGTTAGATGTTAGATTAACTTGTTAATGGAAAATCCAAAGTCTAAATTCCAAAATCAAAAGTCTATACAAAGCTGACAAATTGAATGTTTGTATAAATATTATTAAAGAAAAAAAAACATGCTCCTCGTCGCAGATTCAGGTTCTACAAAAGCAGATTGGCTACTATTTGATGGTGAAAAAATTACCGGTCCCATTCACACCATGGGATTCAATCCATTTTTTCATTCAAGCGAATTTGTGATGGAGTCCTTGATGAAGTCGGAGGAGATGAAGAATATTCGTGAAAAAGTAACGAATGTAAAATTTTTTGGAGCAGGTTGCTCTAGCGATGATCGAAATGAAATTATTGCCTCGGGACTTCGAAACTTTTTTACGAAGGCAGATGTATTGGTTGAACACGATTTGCTTGCCTGCGCTTTAGCAACTTGCGGAAACATGAAAGGTATCGCATGCATCATCGGAACAGGAAGTAATTCTTGCTATTTTGATGGGGCAGAAGTGCACGAAAGAAATTATGGTTTGGGTTATATTTTAGGCGACGAAGGAAGTGGATCGTATTTCGGAAAAAAATTATTGACCTACTTTTTGTATGAACGACTACCTTCCGATTTGCAACAAGATTTTAAAGAGACTTACCATCTGACCAAGAATGAAATTATTGATAAGGTATACAAGGAACCGAACCCCAATGTATGGCTGGCTTCTTTCTCGCGTTTTTTAACGAAGCATCAAGAACATCCTTACATCAAAGAAATGATATTGCAAGGCATGCGCGACTTTTGTAATTTGTATGTATGTGATTTCCCCTCTTACAAAACCGAAAAAGTGCATTTTGTGGGATCAGTAGCTTTTATTTTTTCTGACGAATTGCATCAAGTTGCTACGGAATTAGGATTCACAATTGGGAAAATTATTAAGCAACCCATCGATGATTTGATGCAGCATTTTGTAGCACTCGAAAAACAGAAGTAAGCTTATTTTAATCCCGACGCTTGGGATTAACCCTGACATGATTTTGAAGCAATTTTTACTTTCGTTTTAACTACATTATTTGAATTATTGCTTCAAAATCATTTGTCGCTGAGCCAAAGAGCGACTTTTTGGGGTTAATTTAACTCCTTCACCAACGAAAGGCGTTGCATTGCCGCCGTTGCGAATGATGTCGCGTATGATTGTTGACGATACTGGTGAATATTGTGGCGATGCTAACATGAACGTCGTTTCAATACCGTTATCTAAGTAATGATTCATCTGTGCGATGGCTCTCTCAAATTCGAAATCGGCAGAAGTGCGTAACCCTCTTAATATAAACCGAGCTTGAATCCTTTTGCAAAAATCAATGGTCAAACCACTGTACGATAAAACTTCCACTTGATCGTATTCTGTAAAACTATCTTTAATCCATTGCACCCTGTCGGACAGTGGAAACATGTATTTTTTAGAGGTATTTTCACCTACACCAATAATTACTTTGTCAAATAAATTTAAGGAGCGTGTTATCACATCAACATGTCCAATGGTGATGGGATCAAAACTTCCCGGGAAGAGTGCGATTTTTGACATAGTTTTTATTTTTATGCGGTGGAGATGGATTCTAAGGGTGAAGTTGCCTTTGAAGGTTGAAAGAATGAAAAGCTAACATTGCCGTATTTTCGAGTGTCTACATACCCTTCAATGGCCGCTAAACTGTTTTTGCTGGCATGTTCAATGATGAGCACACCGTCTTTGTTTAGGAGTTCACCGTTAAAAACAATACTGCTTAATTCTTCGGCTGGCGTTTCTTCAAAGGGAGCATCGGCTAGGATGATGTCGAATTTACCCGGTTGATTTCGTAACCATTTCAATGCATCGCTTTGAATGGCTTTAGCACTTCTGCTGGGATCGAGTTGTTCAAAGCTTTGTTTGATGAAGCGAATACAAGCAGGATCCTTGTCGATGGCTATAACGTTGGTGCAGCCCCGCGAAATGAATTCGTAGCTCAAACTTCCAGTACCCGCAAATAAATCAACCACCGCCAATTTTTTTAGTTGGAAACGATGTGCTAGTATGTTGAATAATCCCGATTTCGCATAATCGGTAGTAGGGCGCACCACTAAATCTTTTGGTACGTTTAATTGTTTACCACGATGGGTTCCGCTTATGATACGCACAATGTCTGTATAAATAATGGATAATACTGATGGGGAGAATATTTTTCGAATCCATAACTATAGATAATGCCATCTGGTCTTTCACCCATAGAAATGTTTCGAATGTATTTACGAGCAAGCATCCAATGACTTGATATTTTTTCGATCTCGCCATAACAACGCACCGCGATTTGATCGGGGTTGAGTTGTAATTGCTCCATAGTGAAAAGCAGATAATACATGATGTCTTCACTCGAATGATAACGATAGCTATTGTACAATTTCAAATCGCTTCCTTGTGTAATCACCACATCGAAATACTGATTGCGAATTAATACAGAAACGGTGGCTTCCGACTCTAACTTATTCAATCGAATTTGACTTTCAATAAAAGCACTTCCTGCATGAAAGATCGATGCATTTTTAAAACGATTTCCAGTCTCCTCTAACAAAGCAGCAGGTACGCCATAAATGCTATGCGCATTCGCCGACGATATCGAATCATCATAAACATCTTGTCCATCATGGATGATGCTCGTGAGTCCGAGAATTTCTTTGAGATGATTTTGGAGAAGAGTGGGTAGGCACCAGGCTTTGTTGCTGTGAGTATACTGACAACACAATTTTATCGGGATTCAACTCCTGCAAAATTTCATCTTCCTCCAAAATACGATTGAAAAATCCAGGCGTATAATCTTCTTCTGCATCTTGATCATTCACCATTTGATAATCTCTCATCAGCACTGCCTTCTGTCGATCTTGATCAATCACGCCATAAAAAAATCGACCTTTTTCTGCTACCATCAACAACAAAGCATTTTTCACCATGCCTTGAGAATAGCTTTCATCGGTCACCTGATTTTTCAGATTGATGCCTATTTCACTTTGAACCATAGGGCAAAAATAACGAATCTTACTCTTATCGGCTTTGCTTTATGGCCTCGATAGCTATCGAAACAAATTAAAACATTCATCTAACTTAACTCCTTATAATCACTCACTTATGAATTCCATCAACCCTCAAGCCAAAATTTCCGATCTTCACCCAAAGAAATCTTTCCCGTGACTTTGCAAGAACGTAGCCTTCAGGTTAAATCAAGAATTCATGAATATTTGAAGTTTCCGCCAACGCCGGGACAGGAAAATTTTATTCATCATTTCTCTCAATTTGCCTCGATCGAAGAGCCTGGACTCTTTCTGTTGAAAGGTTATGCAGGTACAGGAAAAACGACGATGATGGCGGCATTAACATCGGCGTATAAGAACATTGTTTTATTAGCACCCACAGGAAGAGCTGCGAAAGTACTTTCATTTTATACGGGCAAACCAGCGTTCACCATTCATAAGCATTTGTATGTACCATCGCTCACCAGCGACGGACGCATGATGTTGCGGTTGATGGATAATACGTACAAAAAAACATTGTTCATTGTGGACGAAGCCTCCATGATTCCGGATGCGGCGATTGATGATAGTACAAGTCCGTTTCCAGGTGTAAACCTTTTACATGATTTAATTCAATATGTGTACAGCAGTCCTAGTTGTCGATTGATGTTGGTGGGCGATGATGCACAGCTTCCGCCTGTACATTTTGATAAAAGTCCGGCATTGGATCCCGAGCATCTGCGTTACAAATACAGAAAAAAAAGTGTACACCGCAGAGTTAAAAGAAGTGGTGCGACAACAACAGCAAAGCGAAATCTTAACTAACGCTACGGATATACGAAATTTGATTACTGAAGAAGAGTCGGAGGGAAGTCTAAAAATTAAGTTAAAAGGTGATGTGGCGCAAGTGAATCCGCGCGATTTACCCGAGCTTTTACATTCATTGTTTAAAGACTATGGTCAAGATCAAGTGATGGTAGTAACGCGTTCCAACAAAGCCGCTATTCAGTACAACAAATTAATTCGCTATCAAACCTTGTGGATGGAGGATGAGATAGGAGGGGGCGATAGTTTGATGGTGGTAAAAAATAATTACACCAGTTTACCAGAAGATCACCCTGCAGGATTCATAGCCAATGGAGATGTACTCGAAGTTTTAAAAGTATTTCGCTTTGAGGAGCGTTATGGCTTTCGTTTCGCGATGGCGAGTTTACGTTTACCCGATTATCCCGACGAACCTGTATTTGAAGCCATGATCTTACTCGATACTTTAGCGAGCGAAGCCCCTGCGCTCTCGACAGGAGACCAAAGAAAATTATTTGATGCTTTACACGAGTATTACGAAGGCGATGAACCAGATAAGCGCAAACGCAATGCCTTAATAAAATTGATCCGCATTACAATGCGCTGCAAGTAAAATTTTCCTACGCCATCACCTGCCACAAAGCCCAAGGCGGACAATGGCCCGTTGTTTTTGTAGACCAAGGTTATTTAACCGATGAAATGTTAGGTGTTGAATACTATCGCTGGCTTTATACCGCATTTACGCGGGCTTCATCGAAATTGTATTTGCTCAATTTTAATGAGAAGTTTTTGGAAGAATAATTATACTCTCGCTGCTTTCGTTGCTTAAACGCTGCGTTCGTTGCGTTTAAGTGTAAATATTATGCTCCTAGAATTTCAAAACTTTCCCTTGAACCTTATCTTTCTCCGTAACCAAAGACACAATATAAACTCCAGCAGCAATTCCATTCATCGCAATCTCCCCCGTAAAATACCCACCTTGTATCACCTCCATTTTCCTCTCATACACCACTCTCCCCTCCACATCAAACAACCTTAACACCCCGCTCTTCCCTTTTAGCTTCGACGCATTCACATGAATCATATTCCACTCGGAATTGTACCAAGCTTGGAAGAACACATCATTCTTTTCATTTTCGGTTAGGCCTACCGTTAGTGTATCACATGGGCTCCCCACCCATGCTCCCAGCTCATAATCGGGATTGTTGGGAAGGCCCCAATAAGCTCTACCACTCCTAAATAAAAACTAAAGGGCTGAAAATCGCAAGCAAGACCGGAGTGAATCGGGATAGTTAATAATAGACAGGTTTGAATTCATAGTAGAAATACACCCAGGAGGAAATGGGTAATTACAAAAACCCGTTTGCAAAGAGCTAATATATATTTTTCCGTCTATCCCTCTCTCCATTCCAAAATTTTCTGCTGCTACAGGAAATGAATCAATCAATACTCTTGAATTAGAAATGATACTCGCATTTAAATCAAACTGGTATAATTTACCTGCACGATTGTAATATTCTTGTGATGAATTAACATAAAGCTTACTTCCATCAGAAGAAAATACCGCGCTTGTGTAAATTTTAAATGGATGAAGTGTCCCATCGGGTTCTATTACAACTTCATTAGAAATTAAACCCGTACATCGGTCAAAATCGAATAGCCCTAAATAATTGTTCCATCCACACAATACCAATTTATTTCCTTCTCTATTAAAACTCATGTCTCCTGCTCCATCAAAATGAGCCAATCCAAGGTTTTGAGCTGGCAGGGGTGTTATTCCTGTTGAATCAATTAAGTAAACTCTAAATTCATCAGTTGGAGTAAAGGTAGCATTTGAATACCATGGTCTTGTAACTAGCCACCAGTCCTTCCCATTACCATGTTTTACAGCAGTCAGCATGTCCTGCACTGGATTCATTGTATATCTAATATTTTTTTGTACTACCTGACCCAGACCACTCTGTAATTTCATATCAACTATACTATACCATAATCCTGTATCTGGAGTTACTACACCTGCAACAAAAACGAAAAAAGTACTATCTAGTATTGATTTAGGTAAAATCAACATATCATGATACCAATTACCACCAACTAGCGTATCACCATTAAATAGTTTTAAATGTTGTTTGTTGAACAATTTTCCTTCCTTAATTTGACCAGACGAGCCATTTGTAGTATTGCTTGTTGAACCATACAAAATCAAATCTCCATTTAAATCAGAAATACTCGCCGTTCCTCTTGAAAAACTGGCTCCACATTTAAATATACTTAAATTGGGAACAAAGCGAATACCAGCACTATCTCCAAAGCACCAGTTATTATTTGTAAATTGAGCATGTATCTCCCCAAAACCAAAAAGGAAAAAAAACAAAAAGAGGAGGAGTTTTTTCATGAAGTGAAGGTATGGAGTTTTTTTCTAACTAGATGGTGGGGTACTAAAATTTTACTTCGGATCGGCAAGGCTTCAAGCCCTGCATTACTTCGACAGCAGGGTAAACTTCTAGCCGCAAGCTTCAAGAGTCCTTTGGGGGCGAATTGATTTTGCTTTGAATCGTAAACAAGCTTCAAGCCTCAAGCTTCAAGGGAGTTTTTAGAAACGAAATAATTTCACTTCGAATATTATTTCGCTGCGCGTGCCCGCCAAAACGCAGTGGAGGTGTGGCCCGCTGCGTGAACGCCGCGCCCGTTGCGTTTAAATGTAAATTTTATATGCCTAAAATTTTAAAATTTTGCCCTGCACTTTATCCTTCTCCGTAGTTAAAGAAACTATATAAACTCCAGATGCAATTCCATTCATAACAATTTCAGTTGTAAAATATCCTCCCGCTATCACATCCACTTTCCTCTCCACCACCACTCTCCCCTCCACATCAAACAACCTTAACACCCCGCTCTTCCCTTTCAACTTCGACGCATTCACATGAATCATATTCCACTCGTGATTGTACCATGCTTGGAAGAAAACATCATTCTTTTCATCATTTTCGTTAATGCCTACTGTTAGTGTATCGCAAGGCGAACCAACTAACGGACCCATGCCGTAATTTGGGTTATGAGGTAAACCTCTATACGTTCGGTGACCTCCTAATGGAAATGAGAATAATTGAAAATCACAAGCCGCACCAATGCTATCCGGATAATTGATAACTGTTAAATTTGAATTAACCACATTATAATAGCCTTGTGTATAGGGATAAACACTGCCTGGTAAATTTGTCCATGCACCTATATAAATTTTACCATCTGAGCAAGTTTCATCATGGCAACTGAGGCACTATCCATAATAGTACCTATCTGAGTTTTTTAGATGTAGCGATATTTGTTGCCTGCAAGTCATATTGGTATATATAGGCTTCGTCAATTGCCAAAATGCTTAGTATATATAAAAATCGATTATTCGGAGAAAAACATGCACTAGCATAATATTTAAACGGACCAGTGGTACTCGGTAATTCTATATTCAACGGACTCGAAATTATGCCAGTGCATCGATCAAAATCATAGAGCTCGATTAGGTTTCTTATATCACAAACAGCCATCATTGTCCCATCATAATTAAAAGCAATATCTCCACCGTTTGTTTGTCGTAGTGCACCTTCAGTTTGAACTGTTTGAGGATAAATGCCTGTAGAATCTATTAGGTAAACATAAAATGCATTATCAAAGGCCAAATTTGGATAATCCCATTTCCTTGTCACCAGCCACCAGTCTTTTCCGTTTCCATGTTTAACGGCCATCAGTGCATCCTTGGTTGACACAGGGTCTAACATTACATTTTTTTGCGTAACCGCTCCAAGACCATTATTTAATTTCAGATCAACGATACAATAATACAATCCAAAATAAGGCCCAGAAACGCCTGCTAAAAAAATATAAAATGTACTATCCAATACAGATTTTGGAACAATAAGTATATCATGGTACCAACCTAAACATATTAACGAGTCACCATTCATCATCATTTGATGGTTTCGACTAATTAACTTACCTCGCTTTTTCAAGGAACTATTATAGGCTACGGCATTAGTTGAAGATCCATAAAATAGCAAACTATCCTGAGCATCTGCTATAGTTACTGATGCTGTTAAATAGGATTCATTAATCGTAAAATACGAAACAGGATTAGTAAATATTACTCCCGCACTATCGCCAAAACACCAGACTTTGTTGGAGTATTGCGCAAGAGCAGTACCCCAGTTTAAAAGTAAAGTGGTAAGACATAGTATACTATTAACAAAGATTGCCCTCTTCATTCTATTTTAATTAATTTTTGCAATAATTTTTCTCCATCACTGTATTGTAATATTACGAAATATATCCCAGGATTCAAACCTGAAATTGATAAATAGCTACTTCGTTCACGCTTTATAATCTCTCGACCTGTATTGTCAGTAATAATTATATGTTCAAGGTTTTCTTCATCCGAGTACTTTAGAAATACAAGATCAAAAGCAGGATTCGGTTGAATTGTAAAGTTTCGCAAAGTCTTTTTTACATTGGGATTCATCATACGAGCCTCACCCAAGGCACCATCTTCAATTTCTAAGCGCAGCATCGCTCGTGCTAGGAAGACTGCCTCTCCTCCGATTAGGTAATTTTGGTTGGCAATTTCCGTAAGCGCTGCTGTATCTTCTGCACTTAAAACAGTACTATTAATTTTGCTAGACAAGTAAATTGACATCACATCCTTGGCTAGAGTCTCAAAGTGATTCGTATCTTCTATTACTTCATTTAAATCATTGCTTAATAAATACTCTCCAACTTTAGCCTTTTTAATTACATTTTGAACTTTACCAATATTGCTTGATTTGAGTTGATTAAATACATACCTGTACATCGTATCATTTCCATCGCCTTCAAGACGTGATGAATCCAAATCAAAGTACTTAAAACAGGATTTCTTATGTTCATATATTAGTTGTGGGGCATACGTCCCTTCAAAACGAATGGAATCAAATACTAAACCCGAATACCCGCTGATTCGACTCCAAATCCAACTATCTAATGCTGGGTCACAACCAACACCTTCATCCGCAAAGCCAAGTGGAGTTAACCCGAACATAGTAGGACCACTATTCACTGGAGCAAAGGTATTGAGAGTATAGTCAGTTTGGCCATCATGATACCATGAGATAAAAACACCCGTAAACCCTTCCACTCTATCCAACGAGGAAGCATCCCATTCATTTTTATATCCGGTACCATCGGGTGAAGGATCCGGGCTTCCTTGAATTTGCCCAATAAATGCTGGGGTTGAATTATCCCACCCCAATGAAATCCCTTTTTTATAAGATGTGAAAGTATTACTAGCTAGTGTTACCGCTCCATTATCACCAGTAAAGTGCATACCATAACCCATGCTTTGGATATCATTGCAATTCACTCTAGGTGTTATACTTTCACTTACTCGAACTCCAGTAACTAAATGTTCAGCGTCGCTATCAAAATTGGAATTGACAATTAAATTATCATACACCCTGCAATCTTGAGAATTGCCAAGTTGTATTCCACAAAAAGATGAATACAAATCTCTGTCATAATGAAAATTCAAACGATTACCTGTTGTTCTAACATTTCCTGCTTGGAAAATGGAAACTCCGATTCTGGAGTGATGAGTATTCTCGGTAGCAAATCAATATCATTATCATCAATCAACGCCTGCGTAGTAAAAAGTTCGGCAATGGATTCATAATGGAGATGGCTGTAGCATTATAACTCATTGTTGGGGTACTCCAAATAGCATCGTAGAACTCGTTTCCAGTGATATTCAATGTAACATCGTCTCCGAGATCGTATAACGTAATGCCCTTAATAAAATCATAAAACTTATTCTCGTTAAAAATTGAAATATTATTCTTAATTGCACCTTCAATGCTAATGCAAGAGCGTGAAATTGCACCTGTGGTAGGTGTTCCATTTGTCACTACCAAAATGATTGTTTTCGATGAAATAGTTGCATTCTCCAGTTCCTAAAATGCCATATTTGCAATTGGTTAAAATATTTGAATTAGAACTCGTGGGCTCTCCAACTACTAACGTTCTATCCCAAAAATTATAATCGTTGTTTAAATAAATGGCTGTGCCATAGATACTATTAACTGGGGGAAGAAGGTGGAGTAAATATTACATCGAATTCATTATTCCAGATTTCAGCTCCACTATTAATCAGATTTATTCCTAATTTTGATTGATCGAATAAGTTAGCAGTGCCACCTACTTTTCCAATACGAATATTTTCTACATCATTAAGTTCAATGGCGACTTCTTTATGTTGTGTACTATAAGGATTTAATAATGTGCCACCATTACTTGTGAAAGTGTTACCGGCAATGGTATTCTCATCGTTTTGTTGCAAGCCATTGGTGATTCGTTTTTTATACTTTTCAAATACAATATCTTTGTAATTATTAAAAAAAGTACAATGCTGTATTTTGAATGGTGAATCATGTCTAATTACAATTGCATTCTTCGCGTCTCTAATTTGAGTGGGCTGTGTTCCATATTGATCAATTACGATTTCCGGTTCTGTGGTTGCTTCATCTTCTATGTCGGCATATACACCATCACATCTCTGTACTGCCATCACATTTTTCAATGATACATCCTTCTAATACCAATGTTACTTTACCACGAATTTTAATTTTAGCATCGGGTCCAAGTTTTAGAGTGCATTTTTGCAATACAAGTGTTTCTAATATTTCTGAAGTGCCTACATCTACATTGCGCAACCACAACTCCCCATTTATACAAAAGTTGAAGAAGAAGTACTTTTCCCGGTAATAGTTACCGTTTTCAAATCACCACTGCTACCAGCTGTAATTGATGGCAAATAGAAATAATTTGAATTAGATGATGCAGTTATAGATCGTTTCAGAAATATATGTTGATTGAGGGTGACCATACATAGTATAAGCTGGATTCAAGTAGGTAACAATGGAATATATACTACAACTACAACAGTTCACCACATTAACAGTGATTACATCTGTTGCAGCAGGACATCCGGAAAAGTAGAACCTCCATCGTCTAGCCAAACTTCAACTAAACAAGTATGTAAACCGGCACTTAAACCACCAGTAATGCTAAAATCTGATGTAGTTTGTGAAATAGGGGGATCATTATCAATTGTCAATTTATAACTAAAATCATCAATCGATGAATAGGTTGACTTAACTACTTGTGCATTTAAAGTAAAGTCTTGGCTTGCGCAAGTTGTAAAATCATTTCCAAGATCAACACTAATGGGGTTTTGCTCAATAACTAATGGAGCACTACTTGCCCCAACACTGATCATTATAAACATACACTTGATATGCCTCTGTCGATAAACTAGCCAAATCAACTAGAATGAAGTCACTAAAAGGAGTTGGCGGATTTGAGGAGCTTAAGATTATATGCTTATCAGGAACCCATAAATATGAGTAGCTGTTTCCAAGTGATCCAGATCCAGATGTCATTGTCACATTTGCTGTTAATTTAACAGTTGAGGTACTGCAGGGTGAAAAAGGATCTGGATCGGTATCAATCACAACAGAAATGATGGGGTCATGAACAATTAATGATGGAGTATTAATAGATGTTTTAGTACCAGCGCTTGCAGTAATGGTGTAGTTGTCTGTTGATAATCCACTAAGAACAATTACCGAATCAGTAGTAGTATTAGGAGGAGATGGAAACGATATAGTTTGTGTTGTTGAGCTACATAAAATTGTGCAGGTAGCACCAAATGGTTTTCCTGTTATTATAACTGAAGTTTCAGAACCCTCGCATATTTCATCATCAGTTAAACGAATTGAAAATTTTTGTAGGATCTCTGTAAATAAGTCTTGTTAGGAGTAGGGCTCTAATAAAAGCTTAGCAGTTGAGCTTATAGGATTAGCTATAATCGTTTCGGTGGTGGTAAATAATGGATCATCAAAGTCTGTAGGTAAAGTATTAAGTAGTGCTACTCCTCCATTACCAGCTGTTTGATCAGCGGATGTTAGCTGCACCATTGATTGAAAACTAACAGGTCCACAATTATAGTATCCAACCTTATCAAACTCTTCGAAACCGTATCGGTTGGGTCCTAAGTTTAAAATTATCGCTTCAGTGCCGCTTTCTTTTTCAAAACACCATCCATATAGATCAAGATAATTTGTAGTAACCCAACTTCCAGATGGGAGTGGTTCATTTTTGTAATATTGGATTTTTTTAATTAATGGGTCACTAAAATCAATTTGATGGGCTATTACACTTTGACCTTTTAAAGCAAGTGCTATTTCATTCAAAGCTGCCCCAGATGCGGTGAAGCCATACTTATCTGTTTTAAATGCACTAGCAGGAGTACCTATATTATTTGGCAATTGCCTGACGTCATTGATCGTAAACCCTTTTCGTTTTCAAAATATTCCCAAAAACTGCGTTAAAGTCATTGCATGAGAGTTAATATGTGTAATGAGTGGCGATTCAAGATAAGTTAAAGTTTGTATCGCATTAAATAATCCATGTGCCCAAGTACCTACATTTTTACCCGTTGATTCGTCAAGATTATACTCAGTCAACCACACCTCAAGTGGAGGACTAGGACTCAAATTTAAATTTGTCAGAGCAATATCATAAAGTTCATCCGCGAATAGGTCATCCCTGCGTGAAAATGGTTTTTGCAGCATTCTTCCAATAGTGCTATTGGCTAGTGGAGTAACTACTATTTGGTCTGTTAATCCAGATGAATAATATTCATGGATGGTAATTGCATCAGGTCTATGAGTAGGATATTTGTTTATATTCTGGAGAATAACATCTAACCAAAGCGCTCGTCTACCAGGTATACCATTTGGAGTTGAGGCTCCTACAACAGCAACTTTGGTATCTGCAAAAGGAACAATTGCCTTTAATTTATCTGTAAATTCGTTAGCATAGTTTATATAATCTAAACTGGAAGGAAATCTTTCTTTGAATTGCTCATCTCCAAGATAAAACTCATTTCCTAACTCTACATATTTTACTGGCAAATTCAACTCACCTGCTCTATATAGACTTGCTACTTCATAATTAAAAGAAGATGTCATAGAGTTCAATTGAAAGATAGGCCGCCCTCCTACAATATCATTGCTTATTTTAAATAAACTCATGTCATTAACAAAAGGGTCATTGGGAGCATGAAAAGGAATTTCTCGCTTATGAGAAAGTCGAGTGTAATACCAATCAAAAGGCAAATTATCTTCTGGAATAAACCATCCTGTTCGCCAGTCCCAATAATTACCAAAGGTTCCGCCATTTAGTCGTATTGTACTTATACCTTTATTTTTTAAAACAGGTAAATTAAAATTATTCGGATCACTTGCTAAATCTGAGTAGTACTGTCCCTAAGCCGCTGGTATCGTATAAGCCACATCTTAAACTATCCCAAAATAATTTTACATAGACTTTACTAGTTCCTGCCGATCTTGTCAAAGTCCAATAACTACATGTATTCAATCGCTGAATTGATGTATCTTTTGTGTTTCCAGAAGTTTGCTGGTTTAAATAGTTTTTAGCAATATAGGCATCTGAAATTTGTGACGGAGCTGTAATCTCAATTGGATTCCATTGCCCTTCATCTCCCACTGGAAAACAAAAGCGGTATTCCCAATTTTTCTTTACCGTACCATCAACAAAACTTTGGTTGCTAGCACCTGTGGAAGTAGCCGTTGCTTTTAGTGTAATAATGGTGTCAGTGTAAATAATGCCACTGGTGAGTTGTAATAAACTATCGATGGTGATGGGCTGGTTTAATGTAACACTGCCACCCGCTTTGTCTACGATGAGTTTGTTGAAGGTTAATGTATTCGTACCACCACCAAATTCTTGGTTCTCTTCTCCTGCAAATTTTAAGGTTCCACCACTGGTATTAAAAGTAACATTATTTCCATTTACAATCACATTTCCATTGTAAATATTGGTTCCGGCATTGGCTGCTTGAATATTGCCCGTTCCTGCATTGAAATAAACATCTTGATTGTATGTATCGGCATTTTGGCTGGCTAATTTTACATAGGCGGTGGCTGTGTTTCCATTGGTAATGGTGACTACTCCGTTGTAAACATTTGCCCCATCCCAGGTATTGTTTAAGGTGTGTCCTGTTTTGGTAAGAGAAGTATTTTATCACCAAGGTTGTTGATTTAACAACCAGGTTAGGTGCAGTAAAATTTACTTTTCCTAAAAAAGAATTAGAGTATACATTAAAAAGCACACTACCACTTGCCGTAATTGAATTGGATGAAGTGGCAGATTGTACCATATTTTTAAACTGAATAGTTCCTGCACTAATTCCACTGCTACCTGTAATTAAACAAGCGCTATCGCCGAGAATTGAAGCACCATAAGTTCCGTTTGCAAAATTGATTCCGCCATTACCTGTACTATTTACATAAATGGTATCATTAAAATAACTGGTATCGCCATAAGCCATTTGCAAAGAATAATTCCCACTACTATATAAATAAACTTTTCCATTAAAAGTATCACCCCCATCTTGTCCCATTCTTAAATAAACGGTGCCTGTGTTTTTGATGGTTACATCATCATTAAATGTACAGCCGCCCAATCCCCAGCCGCTGGCTGTTCCATTTTGCTCAAAGCTTCCTGTTTTATCAAAAGTTCCACCACTGAATTTGATTTGTCCGGCGATTACGTCTAAGGTACAATTAAAATTGGTTCCTTGGAAATAGGCATAGGTTCCTCTAATTTTAAGGTTTCCGTTATTGATCGCACCACCGTTTAATGAGCTTCTACCTGAAACATGCAATTCGTACGTATTTAAATCAATAGTGTTCGCTGAAATGATGAGCCTCGTAATGGTTCTATTTCCATCTAATAAAATAGAATTAACTCCACCATTGCTCAAAGTTACCGTATCATTGGTGCTTGGGACACCTGCCGGACTCAATTGATACTGCCCAATTGGTACTGGTGGACCCTGTCCAGGTGTAATTACCACCAAGAACATAAACATTCATCAATACAAATATTGTGGTTGAAATGAACCAAAGTTGAGTTGAGTTGAGTTGAGTTGAGTTGAGTTGAGTTGAGTTGAGTTGAGTTGAGTTGAGTTGAGTTTTTCATAAAATCAGGAATTAAATTTAAGAAATTATTATCTGATAAACGGCACTCTATTATCTTCAAAGAATTGAGAGGGGGGCAATTTTCAAATTTTCAAATTGCTTCATTTTCAAATTTAAGAAATCTGTGCTTTCAGAGGTATTCCAGAAAAAAGAATAAAGAGTAAGAGAAGTGTCTTTCTTCGCAAAACAATCAGATATTTATCCATAAAAATGAGATTTGGTTCAACGAATGTAAAAATATTTTTTGGAAATGCAAGGGGTGGGGTGAAAATAAATTATGTTTTCAGGATAAAATCGACTAAATTCTTGATACTTTTAGTCAGAGAGCTCTGTTACTTTAAATAAAAGTTAAACTTAAAAATGGATTCAAAAAAGCTAAAATTTTATGCTTTTCAATAGTTCTCCATGGTGAACAACCTTACTATGCTCATTCCTGCTACAACAATCATCAGCATTCTCTTTCAACATCACCCCACGCTGAATCAAAAACAGGGCAAGTACAATAGCTACCACCGGACTCATTTTTTTGCACCCAATTCCTTGCTTTTACACTGATAAAACTGCCTGACAAAGAAAGTATCAACATCATCGGAATGGTTCCTAATCCAAATAGTGCCATATAACTCATCCCCTCTAAAACACCATGGCTGCTAGCTGCACCCGCTAAGGCTAAGTACACAAATCCACAAGGCAAAAATCCATTTAGCACGCCAATAAAATATAAGGAGGCAAATGATTTTTTTTGCATGATGTTGCCTAATGATTTTTTCAAATAGGTGGTAAATTTATAAAGGCGATGGTTAATTTTAATTTGTACTGCTTGTGTATTAAACAATACAAAAAGAATGATGATGATTCCACTTAGGATGCTAATATCACTTTGCCATCCATTAATGCTCAACGAATGTCCTAACAAACCAACGAGCGCACCGAAAATGGAGTAGGTAGTCACTCTTCCGATATTGTAAAGCAAACGGGAAACAAATAAGGTGGTAATGGGTTGGTCGGGATTGGGCAATGCCATGGCGATGGGACCACACATTCCTGCGCAGTGAAAGCTTCCAAAAAAGCCAATGGTTAACGCCGACCAAAGAAATAAATCCATTATTGTATGATGATTCTTTCTTCCTGATAGTAGGGGGTGTCATTCGTACTCCAACTTGATTTCACTCTCCACAAACCTTTTGTGAGTTTTTGAGTTGGAATACTTTGAATTCCATCTTTAATGTCGATGGGAATTTTAAAATCGAGTTTAGAGTTATCAGGACGAAATAAAACAATTTCTCCAGTTGTATTTTTCGATGTGCTACTGGCAGGATATTTTATTTGAATCATACCTTCAGAAGCAGCGTATGCAACCTCAAGTCTTACATCCTGATGTTGGCTATTATTGAGTCGGTCAATTTTCTCTTGATATTTTATTTCTTGAGCATAATAATCTGCGCTCACTAAATCAATATTTTGTTGGGTGCATTTATAAACTAAAAAGAGCATGCCGCCAACAAATGCGGTATAGAGTAGAATTATTCGTAGTCCCCAGTTCATCGTTTTATGGTGTTGGTCCAATGAAGTTGGATTCTTCTTCACTGAGTATTTTTCCTTGTGAGAGCACTTGTATTTTAATTCTTGTTTTAGACTTTACAATATCATTTTGATCTAGGATTACAAAAAATTCGCCTTCTGCAATATCTTGTTCTTTCAATTCTGTAAAGTTTTTCCCGACCCACTGAATCGTTCCTTGTGGCTCTACAATTTTTATTTCGATGGGCAAATTATTAAATGTTTTGTTCACCACTTTAATATTGTAAAGGTTACTCACTTTCTGATTGGGCAACTCTTGGTAAAGCATCCCAGGCGTTCTCAATATAGTAGATTCCACATCGGTTCGCAATGCCAACAAAGTGATTAATGCTCCAAGAAAAATAAAGAGCACAACAGAATAACCGATGATGCGAGGTGTTACTTTAAATTTAATGCCTTTGGCAATTGCATTTTCACTGGTGTAACGAATGAGTCCTCGTGGCTTTTCTATTTTGTCCATGATGGAATCACAAGCGTCGATGCAAGCAGTGCAGTTTACACATTCCAATTGGGTACCATGACGAATATCGATTCCCGTTGGGCACACTTGTACGCATTGGTGGCAATCGATGCAATCACCCGCTTTTCGCTCCAAACCTTTGTGCAATTTTTCACGAGGTTCGCCACGTTTATAATCGTAAGCGATAACTACCGAATTTTTATCCAACAATACCCCTTGCAAACGGCCATAAGGACAAACTACAATGCATGCTTGCTCTCTAAACTTAGTGTACACACCATAAAAGACCAAGGTGAAAATGGTTAAGCTTATCAGTCCACCCAAATGTCGGGAAGGACCTTCACTGATAATTTTGAATAACTCATCCACACCGATGATATATGCCAAGAAAGTATTAGCGATAATAAAAGAGATAATAAAGAAAATACTATTCTTTAAAAACTTCTTTCTAAATTTTATGGGGTTAGGCGACTCAGCACTCAACGTTTTTTGTTGCATATAGTCGCCTTCAATAAGGTATTCAATTTTTCGGAATACCATCTCCATAAAAATTGTTTGCGGACAAGCCCATCCACACCAAATACGGCCAAAGAGCGCGGTAAATAAGATAATAAAAACGATAAATGTTAGCATGGCCAACACAAAGAGATGGAAGTCTTGCGGCCAAAATGCAATTCCAAATAAAATAAACTTCCTCTCCAGAATATTAAATAGCATCAACGGATGTCCGTTAATTTTCATAAACGGACCTGAGAAGAGTAAAATCAAAAAGAAAATACTTACGGCAGTACGCTTATTATAAAAATCACCTTTCGGCTTTTTAGGATAGATCCAATTTCGCTTTCCATCCTCGGAAATCGTCGCGACGGTATCACGAAAACTTCCTTTCGGATCGGGAAGTGGAGTAGCTATAGGTGTAGGTTCAGACAAGTTTTCTTAGTTTGCAATGATGGTACTATCCGCCTTGGTACTATCTGTTGGTTGAGCACTCAATGATTCATCAACATACTTGTCACCTTGCGGTTCTTTTCCACCTGCAGGATTACTTCCCTTTTTGGTCAAAATAAAACTAGCTACTTGCTGAATTTGTTTTGGAGTCAATTGCGATTTCCAAGAGATCATTCCCTTAGCTGGAACACCCTCTGTAATCACTTTAAACATATTCTTGATGCCACCTCCATGAATCCAGAAATCATCAGTCAAATTAGGACCTACACTTCCACCTAATTCAGCTCCATGACAAGCCACGCAGTTCTTCTCATAAATTCCTTTTCCAGCACCCAATGCTTCGGGAGTATTTAATGCTGTGATAGTTTCAGCAGAAACAAAATCCTTCATCTTTAACTCGCGAGCCTTTGCTTGATCAGCGGCTTCTTGCATGGCAATATTATACTCTTCTGTTTGCAATGGACCTGTTCTGAATAGGTGATAGTGTGCCAAATAAACAAATGCAAAAATGATAGTCAGATAAAATCCCCAAACCCACCAAGGTGGCAAATTATTATCCAATTCGCGGATCCCATCATAATTGTGATCCAACATCACATCAGCTTCCTTTTCAACGGTAACAGCTTTCGTCAAGATAGCTCTGTCGAAGCGTGTCCAAAAGCTGGGAGCAAGCATTTTTTCTTCAAATGCTTTTTCATTTTTGAGTTCTAAAGCTTGTCTTTTTTCTGGAGAAAGCATGCCATATGATAGTTTCTTTAAACTTCTAGTCAAAGAAATGATCGCGATAAGCATGATAAGAAATAAAAAGATCAGCATATACAATTCCGATTGAAAAAATATTTCCGGAACTTTTGCAGTAGAAGGAGCAGGCGCAACATCACCTTGTCCAAAGGAGTTTAAGTGGGATGCCGATAGAAGGAATCCGGAGAGAAGTATTTTGTTAAATCTATTTTTCATAGATGTATTTTTAATCGTTGTTAAGTTCTGAATTTTGAAGTGGAATTCGACTCGCTTTTTCTATATGTTCTTTGTCCATCTTTACCAAATAAGCAATGAGAACAGTAAAAAATGCTACGAATACGAGCAGTGAGAATATAGGATAGATACTCACACCTGCAATACTTTCTAAGTTATTTCTAAACATATCTTTAGTTTTATTCGGTTTTAGATGCTTTAATGTCGATACCTAAGCGTTGTAAGTAAGCGATCATGGCTATAAGTTCTTTTTTGGAGTCGATACTCACTTTGTTATTCTTGAGATCATCAGCAATACTCTGTGCTTGTTTCATTAAATCATCGTTCGCTTTTGCATCATAACCTTCAGGATAAGGAACACCCAAAGTTTGCATAGCTCTGATTTTTGCAGGAGTACTCGTAATGTCTAAATCGTTTTCAGACATAAATGCATAAGAAGGCATAATGGAACCTGGCGACATTATAGTAGGATCAATCATATGATGATAATGCCATACGTTAGGATATTTGCCACCTAAGCGATGTAAATCTGGACCCGTTCTCTTCGATCCCCACTGGAATGGATGATCGTAAATAAATTCCCCCGCTTTGGAATATTCACCATAACGCTCCGTTTCGGAACGGAATGGTCGCACCATCTGTGAGTGACAAGTGTAACAGCCTTCACGGACATAAATATCTCTACCTTGTAATTCTAGAGGTGTATAGGGTTTCACACTCGCAATGGTTGGGATATTGGATTGCACCAAGAACGTGGGAATAAATTCGACAACACCACCAATCAAAATGACAACTGCACTTAAAATAATCATTTGTACTGGACGACGTTCAATCCAACGATGCCAATGACCCGCATGCTCTTTCTCATTTTTCTCTAATGCTGGAGCTTCCGCAGCTTCTTCTGCATTCAATGTTCCTTGCTTCATTGTCTTCACTAAGTTATACGCCATGGTGATGGCACCAGTCAGAAACATCAATCCGCCTAATGCACGAAGTTTATACATCGGCATAATCTGCGTAACGGTTTCGAGGAAGTTTGGATACTTTAAAATTCCATCTGCAGTAAATTCTTTCCACATTAAACTTTGTGTGAAGCCTGCCCAATACATCGGCACAGCATAGAATAAAATTCCTAATGTAGCAATCCAAAAATGGAAGGATGCTAATTTAGCAGAGTATAAATTGGTTTTGTAAAGTCGAGGTATTAACCAATACAAAATACCAAATGTTAACATACCATTCCATCCCATACCACCAATGTGAACGTGAGCAATGGTCCAGTCCGTAAAGTGACTAATGGCATTAACACTTTTCAACGATAACATCGGACCTTCAAATGTCGACATACCGTAAGCGGTAATCGCGACCACCATAAATTTCAATACCACATCTTCTCGAACACGATCCCATGCACCACGAAGTGTTAACAGTCCATTGATCATTCCACCCCAGGATGGAGCTAAAAGCATAATGGAAAATACAGTTCCTAAAGATTGCGCCCAATCAGGTAATGATGAATATAAAAGATGATGAGGACCCGCCCAGATGTATAAGAATATCAGTGCCCAAAAGTGAATGATGGATAATCGATAAGAATATACAGGACGATTTGCAGCTTTCGGAACGAAGTAATACATCAATCCTAAGTAAGGCGTTGTTAAGAAAAATGCAACTGCATTATGTCCATACCACCATTGCACTAAGGCATCTTGAACCCCAGCATATGCAGAATAACTTTTTAAAATGTTAACTGGAATTTCAATAGAGTTTACAATATGTAATACGGCAACGGTTACTACCGTAGCAATATAAAACCAAATTGCAACATACATATGTCGCTCTCTTCGTTTAATAATTGTTCCAAACATATTGATAGCAAAAACTACCCAAACCACTGCGATAAGAATATCGATTGGCCATTCAAGTTCTGCATACTCCTTACCCGTGGAATGTCCGGTAAGCAATGTTAAAGCGGCTAAAACAATGATTGATTGCCAACCCCAAAAATGGAATTTACTCAAGCCATCACTAAACATTCGTGCTTTGCACAAACGTTGCAGTGAATAATACAATCCCATGAAAATTCCATTTCCAACAAATGCGAAGATGATCGCATTTGTATGAACGGGTCGAACCCGACCAAAGGTCAGGTACTCGCCAATATTAAGTCCTGGAAACGGAATTTGCAGGGCTATGATAAGCCCCATCAACATGCCGACAATCCCCCAAATGATGGTGGCTAACGCAAAGTTTTTTACGATGCGGTTGTCATAGCTAAATTTTTCAATCGTCATACAGTATCTGTATTTTTAGAATTAGGTTGTTCTTTTGTAGGTTAGTATTTCGTCGTCAAATAATATTCGTACAGCAGGTGAAACATCATCGTCATATTGTCCAGTCTTCACCGACCATAAAAAGCCAATAAGAAAACTTCCTGCCACCAGTAAACTAAATGCTATCAATATTAATATGACACTCATGATGCGCAAAACTACTTTTGATGCTTATATATGTGTATGACAATTCTTATCATTACTACTGACAATTATCAGGCTTTCATTTTTGTCAAACCCAACCTTCTCGCTTTTATACTACTTGCGAGAACGGTGTAAACCACTAAACTGCTAGTGCTTATTGGCATCAGGATGGCAGCAATAATGGGAGATAAGGTTCCTTGCACAGCGAACCACAACCCCACTAAATTGTAGAGTATGGAAATGATAAAACTTATAATGATGATGCGGTGTCCAGCTTTGGCATAGCGCAATAAATTTCCAATTTGACCAAAATTTTTAGATAGGATAATCCCATCACTTCCTGGTGTAAAATTGTTGATGTCTTCGGCAATAGCTAATCCTACATCACTTTGCATGAGCGCTCCTGCATCGTTGAGTCCATCACCGATCATCATCACTTTTTTTCCATGGGATTGAACCTCTTTAATACTATTGAGTTTATCGATAGGCTTTTGTTCAAAATGAATCCCTTCCTTTTGTTCCAGCAGTTCTTCTAAGTGAGTTTGTTCAAAACTGTAATCGCCACTCATCACTGAAATTTTGTATCCTTCGTTCTTTAATGAATGTAACAAAGTTGTAGCTGATTTTCGATATGAAGTTTTGAAATAAAAATAACCTAGTAATTTTCCATCAATACTTACACCTACTTCTGATGATTTTACATTTCTATTTTGCGCTTCGGCAACGTGAATGAAACTTCTTGATCCCAATTGCACCAAATTTCCTTGTATCAAACCTTCTATTCCTTTACCGTTAATTTCCTTGAGGTTCGTTATCGGTAAACTATTATTAGATGAGGAAAGATGAGTGGATAACATTCTGCTAAAAGGATGGGAAGAGGCATGGGCAAGCGATGCAATAAGTTGTTTTTGCAAATCGGTAGGCTCGATCCCAACATATTCGACTTTATAATTTTCAGCTGAAGTTAATGTCCCCGTTTTATCAAAAACTACGGTGTCGATGTTCGACAATTGTTCCAATACTTTTGTATTCTTTAAATAGATTCCGCGCTTTCCTAAGATGCGAATCATATTGCCAAATGTAAATGGTGCTGAAAGAGCCAATGCACATGCACATGCAATCACCAACACAGATGTAAACGCAAGCATGGCTCTCGATGGATCGGTAGGGTACCAATAAAGTAGAGATCCTACAGCAATACTCATGGTTACTATTACAAACCATTTGCTGATGCTTTCGGTGAGATGAGCATACTTACTTTTCGACTCGCTTTTACCAGAGCTTTGATTCCAAAGTTTGGTAATATAACTATGTGAAACATCCTTTTGAACGAGTACCTCAGCCGGTTTACCCACTAACCTTGCACCCGCAAAAATGCGTTCGCCATGCTGACACGTAACTTCTCTAGATTCACCCGTTACAAAACTATAATCAACCTGCGCTTTCTGACTCACCAATAATACATCAGCAGGTATAATTTCTTGATTTCGGATAAATAAACGATCGTTCGGTTTTATATCGTGCACGGAAACAACTTCTTCTTCCGTTCCTTTAAGACGTGTCACTGCAATTGGAAAGTAAGACTTATAATCACGCTCGAAGCTGAGCCATTCGTACGTTTTACTTTGGAAATTTCTTCCTATGAGCATGAAAAATACTAAGCCTGTCATACTGTCGAAATAACCAGGACCTGTATCCGAAACTACTTCATAAATACTTCTTAAAAACATCGCTACAATTCCGATAGCTATGGGCACATCAATGTTGATGACTTTCTGACGGAAACTCATCAATGCATTCTCTAAAAACTCACTGGCACTATAAAAGAATACGGGAAGAGAAAGCAATAAATTTAAATATCCAAAGATGACATGGAAGTCGTCGCCTTCATAAATTCCCGAAGAGAAGTACTCAGGAAAACTAAGCAACATGATATTCCCAAAAACGAATCCTGCAATACCAATCTTATAAATTCGTGATTTACTCAATGCCTTTTTTTCTCCCTTCTCCAATTCCTTTAAATTAAGTTCGGGAGGATAGGCAATTTCATGAAGCTTCTCAACAACATTTCGCAAACTCGTTTTTGTATGATCGAAAATGATGTGCAATTCCTTTTGAATGAAATTAGTTTTCGAACTGATGATCCCAGCATCTAAACGATTCATATGTTCTAAAAGCCATATACAACTAGCGCAATGCATAGCAGGAATGTGAAATTGAATATGCGAAATATCTCCTTCTTTAAAGAGTATCAGTTTGTCGGCAATTGAAGATTGATCTAAATATGCATAACGATCGCCTAAAATGGCTTGTGTTTTACCTGGTGATGCCTGAAGATCATAATAACTACATAAATTATTTTCTTGTAAAAGTTCATAAACCAACTTGCAGCCTTGACAACAAAATGATTTATTGTCTGCCTCAACGCTTTCCTCTTTGCAATTTTCACCGCAGTGATAATATTGAGTTTCAGTGTAAATAGTGTTTTCGCGCATGATTCATTCTTGTCGAGCAAGTTTACTTTAAACGTTAAAAAAAGTTAGTGACTAAAGTCAGTTTTAAACGTGATCGATGTCAATTCGGAATTAGTCAGTGCAATAGTTGACTTATGTCATAGATATGCGAAAATATTTCTTTCATTTTTGTAGAATAAACATTGGACATGTATAGTCGATTTAACCAAAATGAAATGCTGAAAATTCTGATCAGTGACGAGCGTAAATTAATAGAAATTCAAAAGGATTTTAATTCATACTTCCCATTCTTGAAACTTGAATTTTTTAAAGCTCCACATAAAATAGGGGAGGGATCATCTAAAAGTTTATTGCTCGATGCAAATAAACTTGTAAGAGAAATTAGAAATAATCGTCCAGAATCCCATTTAGAGATTAATTCTGGAATGACTGTAAATCAATTGGAGTTATTAATTTTTTCCGACTTCGGATTGGCAGCACAAGTCTTTCGAAAATCAGGTAATGTGTGGCTTGAAACCTCTGCAACCGACAATTGGACCTTACTTCAACAAAATAATGAAGGTGCGGAGTTGTCAACTCAAATAAAAGAGAACAGAGAAAATTTGGATAATATCGATCCTTATTAAAATTGTTTTTGGTCTAATTTATTGGCTTTGCAAGATGAATGTGAAACTTATTTATAAGGCAATTTCACTAAGATCGCTAAGATTTTAAATACATAAAGAATCCCACCATAATTTTTTAAAACCGATAAAGCAACTATTTTACTTACAGAAATCCGCCTTGCGACCACAGCGCCTTCCTTGCGTCCCTTGCGGTTAACATTAATAGTAATTCAACGATATTTTTTAAAAAAAAGTCCGAAAATCACTCAACTATCCTTTCAACGATCTCAATTTATTTTCATTGATGATATTTATTTTTCCGCTCTTAATCTCAATTAAGTTTTCTTCTTTAAAATCACTTAACGTTCTGATCAATGATTCTGTAGCTGTACCTACAATGTTCGCCAAGTCATCACGAGCAATGGCCATTGAAAACTGCCCTTCGTCTTTATTTTGATATTTTTCTTGAAGTAGGAGTAAAGCTTCAGCAGTTCTTTTTCTTACAGAACTATATGCTAAATCCACTAAACGATCTTGTTTGTCGACAACTCCTTTGGTAAGAATTTTTAAGAAGCTACGTGTCACCGATACATTTCCAAAAATCATATTGTGGAACTCGTCTTTTGGGATAAAAATAATTTCTGAATCCTCTAAAGTCTCGGCTGATTCATTGTATGGTTTTTCCTCTAGCAAACTCGTGTAAGCAAAGAAATCACCTTCCTTTAAGAGATCTGTGATGAGCTCTTTACCATACTCATGAGTTTTGAAAATCTTTACTTTACCATGATTGATATAGTAAAGACCATTAGGGAAATTTCCTTCAAGATAAATGGTTTCTTTCTTTTTATAATGATTTATTTTTTTGCCTTCTAAGAATTTTTTTAAAGCATTTGATCCCGCCACATCACTGATGAAGGTACTCAAACCGTCAAAATCTTTTTCGTATTCCTTTTTCAGTACTTCAGCTTTTTTAATTCTACTTTCTACAGCATTTAATAATTCGGTTTTATCAAAAGGTTTAGTAATATAATCATCAGCTCCCATGTCCATTCCTTTGCGCATATCGCTACGTTCTGCTTTAGCAGTGAGGAAAATAAATGGGATAGCAGCCATCGCAGGATCTTTTCCCAAAAGATGCAATACACCATAGCCATCCAAACCAGGCATCATGATATCGCAAATAATTAAATCAGGCTGTTCCTGACGAGCCAATTCCACTCCTTCTTTACCATCAGGCGCTGTGAAAACTTTGTAATGTGCTAATTCCAAAATTTCAGCTGTGTTTTCACGTACATCTGCATTGTCTTCGATTAATAAAATCTTCTTGTTCATGTTTTTTTATTTTTGCTGAAAGAATGTAATTTTTATGGCGGTTCCTTTTTCTAATTCACTGTTGAGTTCTAAGCTCCCATTCATTAAGTCAACGTAACTTCCCACAATGTGCAATCCTAATCCAGTACCCTGAATATTAAATGCATTTTTTGCTCTAAAGAAACGTTCGAATAAGTGCTTTTGATCTTCTAAACTAATTCCAATTCCTTGGTCTTTTATTTCAAAAGAAACAGAGTCATCATTCACAATGGTGCTAACATTTATTTTTTTATTTTCAGGACTAAATTTAACGGCATTATTAATCAGATTTATAAGAATATTCTTGATCAATTTACTATCTAGAATTACTTCAGTATTTCCTTCATGTTGATAAACGATTTCCTGTCCAACCTTAGCATTTAATTGTAAATCACTCACAACTTCAATCACTAAATGTGGCAAATCAAATTTTCTATATTCAGTATGTATTTTTCCTTCTTCTAACTTGCTGAGCGATAAAAAGTCGCTTAATATGTCATTCAAATTGTTTACTGCGGATTTAATTCTAGAAATATGTTTTTCTCTTTTGTCGTTATTAGAGGTCTCCACATATTCTGAAATTAAGCTGGCGGAGGAAAGAATTGTCGTGAGCGGAGTTCTGAACTCATGCGAAGCCATCGAAATAAATCTCGATTTAAGATCATTAAGATCTTTCTCTTTCTCGAGTGCAACTTTTAATTCATTCCTCGATTTTTCCAACTCCCGAATGGCTTCTTGCAACACTTTGGTTCGATCAGAAACTTTTTTCTCCAACCCTTCATTGGTGGTGATAAGAGCCGCTGCAACACGTTCCAATTCTTGTTGTTTCTCATTCACCGTTACTTCAATGCCTTTTCTTACGGTGATGTCTATGATAAATGCAACTATGAATTTTTTTCCCTTGATTTGTACTGGACTTAAACTAATCTCAACTGGTAATTGTGTCCCGTCTTTTCTTTCAGCGTAGAGATCTAGTCCAGCACCCATCGGACGAGCATTTAATTCCTTGTTATAATTTTCTCGATGCTGGTGATGACGACCTCGAATTTTGGAGGGGACAATATCTTCAATCTTCAACGCATGCAACTCAACATCAGTATAGCCCAACATCCTAGCTGCCGAACTATTAGCCATACGAATATATCCATCCATATCCGACACTATGATCCCTTCAGTGGCGTCCTTAAAAACGGTATCAATAATTTCACTTCTATTAATATTATCCATAATCACTTTTCCTTGTCTACGCAATAAATGTAAATAATTTCATAGACTTTGAAGAATATGGAACTATATTAAAATCAGACATCTCCCGCTTTGACTTTACAAGTATTGATTCCCAAAATGCTGTATAGAGGGCAAATACCCACTACTCCAGTAACAAAAGGGATGAGTCCAACGAGCGCCCATGAACTATTATGATAAACAAAATACATGGCAATTGCCACTCCCAAAAACACTCTGACTACACGATCCGTAGAACTTTCATTTGCTTTCATGATAATTCAGTATAAATTTCATTTTCAAAAATAAACTGCTTGAAGGCAATCAATCCAATTATAAATCAGCTTGGCAAATGATTTTAATCAGTTTCTATAAAGTAAAACTTTCATGCATCATGGGAATAACAATGTCGGAAAATCCCATTCCATGCAAATGCTTTTTAAAGGTTAATTGTGCATCTTTTTCGCCATGTACTAAGAACATTCGCTTCACTTGAGATGGGTTTTGACAAGCTAAATATTTCATGAGTTCTTTATAATCAGCATGTGCGCTATAGGAACCCATCACTTTAACACTCGCTCTTAAAGGAACCATCTTACCAAAAATCCGGACTTCTTTTTCACCCTGGATCATACGATCTCCTAATGATCCTGGTGGTACAAACCCTACAATTAATACTGTATTTTTAGCATCAATAATATTATTTTTAAGATGGTGCTTTATCCGGCCAGCTTCCATCATACCAGAGGCTGAAATTATTATACAGGGTTCTTTTTTCTCATTCAACTCCTTCGATAATTCCACATCTTGGATATAATGTAAGCTCTCAAATCCAAATGGATCATCATCTTTCTTCATATACTCCACGATTTCTGGATTGAACGAATTTTTATGCTTCCGCATAATAGAGGTTGCACTAATGGCAAGAGGGGAATCCACATAAACTGGGACTTTCTCGAGTTGGCCTTTGTTGAATAGTCGATTGAGTGCATAAACGATTTCTTGGGTTCTGCCTAAACTAAAAGCTGGAATAATTAATTTTCCTTTGTTTATGATGCAAGTTTGATGCACTATTTGTAATAATTCAAGCTCCGTATTTTCAGCATCTTCATGTAATCGATCGCCATAAGTCGATTCAGTGATGATATAATCTGCTTGGGGAAAGGGTTGAGGAGATTTTAATATATAATCGTTGAATCGCCCAGTATCTCCCGAAAAGAAAATTTTTACAACCTCGCCCTGAAGTACATCGCTTTGCTTAGACTTCTGGGTTCGCTCATCAACCTCTAAGTTTACTGCTGCGCTACCTAAAATATGCCCTGCGTCGGTAAAATGAAAACGAATATGTTGATCAATCGCTATTTTTTCATTCATGGGTACTGTTACAAATAATTTCAATGCTTTTTGAACATCTTCCAAAGTATATAATGGATCTAATGCCTTTTGTCCCCTTCTTTTCCTTTTTTTATTCAAGTAATTCAAATCACTTTCTTGGATATGAGCACTGTCTTCAAGCATGATAGAGCACAAATCTAAAGTCGCTTCCGTACAATAAATAGGACCCGCAAAACCTTGCTTCACCAGATGGGGGATATTCCCAGAATGATCAATATGAGCATGGGATAAAATCATATAATCCACTTCCATGGGATCAAATCCAAAATGCCGATTCAGTTCTGCATTATCACCACCTTTGTTTTGAAAGAGACCACAATCGAGTAATATTTTTTTACCTCGGTCTGTGGTAATGAGATGCTTGCTTCCCGTAACGGTTTGGGCTGCCCCGTGAAATGTTATTTGCATATTAAATCTATTCTGCGTTTTTAATTTTAAAAGTCTCTAAGTAATTGCAAGGAATTATCTTTCTTAGGTCTTTGTGTGATACACCACTTTAGCGAGAAATATTCTTTCTTTGGACTTAGCGAGCTATTTTTCTTCTTTGCGCCTTTGCGCCTTTGCGAGAAAAATTAGCTATGAGTAACCTCATCATCAATTCACTTCTATGATGTATATTTTTGTAAATATAAGAAAAGTACTAAATTACACCTTATTTTCGTTAGAGAATCGATCCATGATTAAAATCAAGCTATTTCTCATCCTCTGCTTAACCATGTTGCTGGGATTCCATCTCTCAGCACAGGAAAATTCTCGAGAGGTAGTGTGGAATCAACTAAACGGACTCACTACGGATGATTTCAAAAAAAATTTAGCCAATGTACCTCAAAAGCAAAAAGTAGGGCGAAATACCTATGCTCAATTAGAAGGATATATTTATTGCGGAATTAAATTCTCCTACGAGCAACGAGGAAATAATTTGAAGTACGAAATTTATTCATTCATGGAACCTTCGCAATCTTGGATTCGGGATAAGAATAATAGAGGAACTTTAGAGCATGAACAAGCCCATTTTAATATAGCAGAAATTTATTCGCGTAAACTCAAATACGATTTACGAAATGAATGGAACTTAAAGAAAGCAAAAAAGAAGTACAAACACATGTTTAAGTCTCTGCTAAAAAAACAAGCGGCTTTCGACAAGGATCACCATGGTGAAGTAGGAGTAGAGCGTAAATGGGAAGTTTGGATCAACAATCAATTGCGAGAATTGAATCAGTATGCCGATAAAAGTATAAATTTGAGGAAGTGATATACTAGACCTCTTCCATTATAGATTTTACCTGCTTTTCTAATTGCTTTTTATTGGGAAGGTAAAGCTGGTATTTAGAAACAAATATTTTGTTGGAAATTCCTCCTGTGGCATATTCTACCAATACTTCATCCTTATCAGCTGAAAGAATGATACCCATTGGTTCGTTATCTCCTTCTGTATTTTCTTCGCTTTTGAAAAAATTAAGGTAGAGATTCATTTGACCAATGTCGTTATGTCGAACTGCCTTTGTTTTTAAGTCAATTAGTATAAAGCATTTCAAAATGCGATGGTAAAATACAAGATCAATATAGAAATGCTTATTTCTAAAAGAGATTTTATATTGACGACCGATAAATGCAAACCCTTTCCCTAATTCTAATAAAAACAATTGCAAATTATCAATAATCTTTTGTTCGAGTTGCTTCTCTGTAACTTTATTGCTTTGTGGAATTCTTAGAAAATCTAATACATAGGGGTCTTTAATTAGTTCAGAAGGTGCACTTGATTGTTTGCTCTTTGTAGGTAAACGCAATACCTCTTTTTTATTTCTACTAAGAGCAAGTCGCTCATATAGAGATGAGTTAATTTGACGTTCTAGTTCTCGTATTGACCAATTTTCGTTGATGGATTGCTTTTCATAAAATATGCGTGTAGACTCATCTGAAATACCAATAAGTAAAATAAAATGACTCCAGTTTAATTTGGCAGACACTGTCTGCCAAATTGGATAAGACAGATAAAATGGTAATGAGGCCAAAAATAGTTGGTGTTTTTCACAAAATTATTTAGTTAATTACGAGCATGAACCCAAAGAGGAAGTAGGCAATGCTGAGGAGCAACCTACCAGCAATAGGGTTTATGGATATACAATAATTCAGGGGACTATGTTCCCTGTTTTTATTTATTGGCATCCTTAATGGCTAAAAAAACCTATTCATTGTTTCTAAAGTATAGATACCAACGAATGAAATTCTTTCTGTGCTCTTTTGTCATTCCACGATGTAATAGCAAATGACTTTTTAAATGTCCAAAGAATGATTCCAAACCATTGGTTGACTTGGGTACTCTGTCATTAAATAGATATTGAAAGAGATTAGGCATTGCATTTTTTATTAAGACAAAAGACCTCCTAACCATTTTATGTTTAAACCAATACCTTCCTGTTGTTGAACTGATAGATTTCTCTTCTACATACATCTTGTACGTTCTGTACCAATCATAGATTGACTTCATCCATAATTGTGCGTCTTGGTGTGTTTTAATTAGAGATAACTTATTGCATATTGCCAGCAAAACCATTCCAGCCTCACTCTTTGGATTTGTTGTTAGCCATATTTTACACTCCCTCTGTACGTGAACTGTGCATCGTTGAAGTATTACATCCTTACATACTTCTTTTGCTGCCTTTAAAATAGCCCTGTGTCCATCACAAGTAATACTTTCGATTTGAATTCCTAGAGATAGCAAATTCTCGAGATCTTCCTTGATCTCTACATAATGTTCCCCATCGGTAATCCGATAAAGCTGAGTGAACTTAATTTGATTATCTCGATATATAATTAAACAAATGTCATTACTGAAATAAGTACCATCAATCAGTAAGTTTAATTTTTCACTGGGGTAAAACTTTAGCTCTGGGGCTTTAGATAAATAAAGATCAAAAAGCCTTTTCAAAGTACGTACACTATAACCACTTTCGTCACTAAGATAATTTAATGTTTGTCGATTTAACACCCATTTGCGAAACCATACAAATTGATTTTTTAGTGCGACAGATTTATTTGTCCTGGTGAACAGCAAACCACAACTTTTGCATTTAAACCTTTGCTTATTATTTTGCTTCCCCCATTTTATAACATTGAAACTTTGGCAGCCCAACACGCTTTTTTTTGCTGATTTCCATGAACAAAAAAAGGAAATTGGAATCGATTCCAATTTCCTTGTTATAGGCATTTGATAATCAGAATATTTAATAGGGTTTTACCAACTATTTTTGACCATTATACCCATAAAATCTTCGCATATCCAGTACATTTCGTCTGCCGAATCCTTTGCCAAAACGCAGCTTTAAATCTTTGGAAATAATTGATAGCAAGTCACTTCCGTACTCTGCTCGTTCATGCCCACCTTGTTCAAACTCAACAATGTGTTTGCCAATTTCCCAGTTGGCTCCTACTAATTCCGTGTTAATAGCCCTTATTGCGTTTTCTCGGGCTCTTTGAATGGTTGAGCCAATAGCATCTATTAGTTCAAAGTATTTTTCTTTAATCATCACCTATAAAAGCATTTTTAATTGCTCTGCAAAAATAGAAGAAAAATTAATAATGGATATATGAACTAGTACGCCTATTTAATTGACCTAACTATTGTGATAATTTGCAGTGATGATTTGTAACCAATTCTGAAAAACTGAGATAGCGGAGGAGCTTTTCAGTGTGATAATGCAATGATTCAGTTCGTTATTATAGTGCTTTCACTTAAAGTTTGACTAGTTTCCCAAAGGAACTCAAACCACTTTTGTTGATCATCTTGTAAACATAAATACCACTTTCAAAATTCTCCGTGTTGATGGTCGTAGAATTGCTAAATGATTTTTGCAAAATTTCGTTTGAAATGCTATTATACAGAATAATTTCTGTTTCTTCAGCATTACTTGCCTTAAAGGAAATTTCATTTACAAATGGATTTGGATATACCATTTTTGATTCTTTTAAATTTTCGTTGATTCCGACAGTTCCAAAACATCCTCCCCAAATTGGAATATTATTTTCACTGATGCAAATGGGCACCTTCCAAAAACCCAGACCTTGAATTAATGGAAATTGAATTCCTTGAGATCCACCTATGCTTTCAATATAATTTTCCCCTGAATTCAGATAAAATATTTTTCGAACTCCACCATTCGGTAATGTGGTCGTACTTACGCTATCAACAATTAACACAGAACCCATTCCGGCAAAATTTGAGTTTAGAGTATCGCCTGCTACTAAATTAAAATCGTACAATAATTCGTCCGAATTAGTAGAATAATCATAAATAAAAACTTTTCTAGCTATGGTATCTTCTCGCATTGAGCCACCATAATTAGACGTAGAGTTACCATCAACAGCAAATGGTGGACAATAGGGATTGCCAATTAGAGATATGATTGGATTAAAATATATTTTTTGATAAGTAAACCCTGAAACAAGAGTGTCACCTTGAAAATAAAACTGTTGGCCACCACTTAAATGGCAGATCAATGTTCCATCTCCTTGCATGACTTGCCACACCAAATTAGGTCTAATTAACGGAAAATAGTTCTGTGCGAATGTTGCAGTAGAGGCTAATAAAATAATCAGGGTAAAGAGCTTTTTCATTATAAATAGTGTTAGGCAGTTTTTCCACTTCTTAAAACAATATTACGAATAAAATTTAATAAAACGGAATGCAATTAAAATATTACAAAAACACCTCCGTCGCCCCACTTCCATAACGCTCATAGGAGCCATCACTGAACTTTAAATTGGATTCTCGAAGTTCTCGTCGGATTTCGGCTTTGAGTTTACCATTGCCAATGCCATGGATAAAGACAATGCTTTTTGTTGCCGTAAATAACATTTGTCGAGTTCTTTCTTGAAATGCGCCAACTGTATTTGAATGATCTCAGCATTGCTTAACCCTTCAATGGAATGTGTGATCTCTTCAATGTGTAAATCAATCTCAAGCAACGATGGCGACAAACCATGTTTTCGCAGTAAATCATTGCCACCATGTTCCCGCTTGATGATTTTCTTTTCTTCTTTTTGGATGGGTGTTTGGCGATGTTCGTTTTGTAGCTTCTCTAGTAATAAATCCATGTTTTCTTCCGACAATTCATCTCCATGAAATAAAACCATCGACTTAGCAAAAGAAAGTGGCGCTGTAAGATGCGGAAACTGCTGCGAAAGGTCGGGTAAGGTTACTGAAAAATTCAAACTTATTTTTCTTTTAGATGGGTTTGCTTCTGAAAAGAAATGTGTTCCTTCAAATTGTAAATCGTCGTAGTCAAATAACTTCTCGCGCTTCACTTCACTAAGGTAAATACATTCATCACTCGCAATTCCGCCATACTGAATTCCAGAAAGGAGATTACCTTTTCTAAAATGCAAACTATACGCAATTCCATTAGAAGTAGTGTTCACTAAATACAATTTTACCGGACCTGCACTAACTTGATTTTGGGTGGGAACAACGAGAAGGTAAAGCTGATTTTTGCATGCAAATAATGCAGGAAATTCCTTGAAATTTTCCCATACAGGTGTAGGTGCAACTGCAATAGGAGTAGGGGAGTGCGATGCTTTTTGCTCAGCCGTCGAAAGTACTTTTACTAACTCTTTCGGTGTGGCTTCAATGGGAAAATCATTTTCAATGTCGACAATCACATTTCCATTTCCAAGAACTTTTGATACCGTCCCCTCTTGCTTCTCATTGAGAAAGCGTACATAATCTCCTTCTTGAAACTGAGTTTCGGCCATCGATATTTTTTAAATGATAAACAGTAAATAAAACTATTTTTTGAAATAGTCTGCAACAACAAGATCCTTCGACCCCTTTGTGTATTTGTAAAATCCTTCTCCCGTTTTCACTCCTAAGTTTCGAGAAGTAACCATATTAACTAATAAAGGACATGGTGCATATTTTGGATTACCAAACCCATCATGCAACACTCTCAAAATACTCAAACAAGTATCTAATCCAATAAAATCAGCCAACTGCAATGGTCCCATTGGATGTGCCATACCCAATTTCATGACTGTGTCAATTTCATCTACACCCGCAACACCTTCGTATAAACTATAAATTGCTTCGTTAATCATGGGCATTAAAATCCGATTCGCAATGAATCCTGGATAATCGTTTACTTCTACAGGAGATTTTCCAAGCTTTTTTGAAATTTCAAAAATTTCCTTAGTCACTTCATCGCTTGTATTGTAACCACGAATCACTTCTACCAATTTCATGACTGGAACAGGATTCATAAAATGCATTCCAATTACTTTGTCACCACGCTGTGTTACAGAAGCAATTTTGGTGATGGAAATGGACGAAGTATTGGAAGCTAAAATACAAGATGGCTTACAAGCAACATCTAAATCTCCAAAAATTTTCAATTTTAAATCAATATTTTCAGTAGCTGCCTCAATTACTAAATCGGAGTTTTTCACAGCAGCTTTCATATCTGTATGCGTAGTGATCCGACCTAAAGTTTCTAACTTTTCGGTCTCTGTTAATACTCCTTTTCCAACTTGTCGATCGAGGTTTTTGCCAATGGTTTCCATGGCCTTGTCGAGCGCGACTTGTTGAATATCTATCAGGGAAACGGTGTAGCCATTTTGCGCAAAAACATGTGCAATCCCATTGCCCATCTGTCCAGAACCTATTACTGAGATCTCTTGCATATCTTTTTATTCTTTGTATTTTATATTATTTAATTTTTCGATTACTGCGCCCTGAAGTGTAATCTTAGAATAAGATTTCTACTTCAGGGTGTAATCGTATTTCACGATTTCTAATTCTGAGTGGCCTGATATGTAATCCTTCGAAGAATTTCTTTGGCTGCCCAGAAGTGTAATCGTATTTCACGATTTCTACTTCTGGGCGAAATTAGGATATTAAGCCGAGAAAGCTGGAAAATCACAGGTCCTCAACTATTACCTAATACACATTACGCAAAATAGGTAATATTTTAATTCTTTACAAATTTGCCGTTCGCAAAAATTCGTTGTTGCCCATTTTTCAATTGCAGCAAATAAACTCCTGCAGGTAATTGTTGAATATCAATATTCACTTTTTCCTGAGAAGAATTCGGACATTTCATTTCAAAAACTAGTTGTCCTACTGAATTAGTAATTTGAATGGTCGATTTCTCATCAAGATTAACCGGAAGATTAACTGTGATGGATTCATGTGCTGGATTCGGAGAAATTTCTAAAGAAAGTAGAGGGGTAGACAATAAATTAAGTCCGGTACTCACAGGATGCATAGGGCTTTCCCAAACACCTCTTCCATAAGTGGAAACTCTAATTACACTACTAATAGGACCGTCATCATAAAACATAAAATCAGTGATAGAAGCAACCGATGGTAACCCTTGCGAATAATTAATCCAATTTGGCAATGAATTATTCTTATACCAAATACCATATGAATTGCAAACATACACCGACTCATCGCTTCCGTAAGGATCACTAAAAATATTGATGATATTAATATTAGGTAAATTTAATGTCACATTGGACCAAGTGCTACCTTGATCAAAAGACCGATATACTTTAGATCCAGCGGCTACATAAATGATATTGGAATCGTTGCTAATACCGCAAGCATATCCACTCGGATTAAGTGTTGAGGGCAACGTAGAACTGGTCCATACGGGAACACCACTTGATATGTCTGTCGCTTTTCTAAAAACATTTGGTGAAGTCAATACATAGGCTACGTTATTAGAATTTGGAGCAAAAGTCATGGAGCGTATAGCAGCATTGAAACTACTCGCTTGTGCCCAAAACGGTACTGGACTACTTAAATCAAAGGTCAAATACACATCTGATGTTCCCATCAATCCTAACTCCCCATCTATAGGTGTAAAAGCCATTCGCGTATTATTGCTCGAGGTAAAAGGTATGCCAAAAGAAACTTCATTCCCAACAATTACATTTCTTCTTTTACCATTCTCATGATAATAAACCATGTTTGAATTGCTGTAATCAAAAGTCATTCTACTTCCCCAATCACCACCACGATTAGTTTTCCATTGACCGTTGCTGATATACAACTCACCATTGTCTTGCGTACCAATACTCACCATATCTTTTCTAAGTGGATTTAATGCAGCATGATAAATTTCAGTAGCACCCAATCCATTGCTTCGAGGATTCCAATTCACACCACCATTTAAACTTCGCCAAACACCTCCGTCATTTATATTATAGAGCTCGTTTGTATTGTAAGGGCTCACTACAATTTGATGCATATCAGTATGCAATCCTTGTGACCAAATAGTGAGTTGTGTCCAAGTTAATCCTCCATCAATCGATTTCCAAACAACATGTGCAGCTACATAAACAATATTGGGGTTAATAGGATCGGCACACATTCCAAAATTATAATTTCCCTGTCCGTTACCGTTAGCATCGTAACCCACCAAACTTTGAGATGGATTATGATAAACTGTTGTAAATGTATTTCCACCATCAATGGATTTAAAAATTGTTCCCTCATCTTTTATCATCCCTGCATAAACCATATTTGAATCAGCAGATGAAATAGCTAAACGCATTCCGCCAGCCTGTCCACCACCTGGCACTGCAATTCCGTTAGTAATGGTTGTCCACGTTTCGCCAAAATCTTCCGATTTCGTAAATTCTCCACCATAAGTTACACCGTACAAAGTTCGAGATCCAGGAGCAGGCTTATGAGCTGCATCTGTAAATTGACCGGTTGATCTTTTCACCACCCAAGTAATAGCGCCGTCATATGTTTTCCAAATACCCGCATTTGTAAAAGCTACTATGACATTATGGTCATTGGGATCCATAATCAAATCAATAGCCATATGGCTTCCAATACTTGCATTTGCAGGAACCCAAGTAGCTCCAGCATCTATACTCTTGTACACACCAAGATCGGAAGAATAATAATTGGGATCACCTGTTCCAATATAAAGTATACTATCATTTGTATGGTCAATGCAGATGGATGCACAAGCGGTTCGAGATAATTGATCGGTTCCGGTAATCTGCCATGAATTGGTAGCGTTATCGCTAATCCATAATCCACCTGAAGCACTTACCGCATAAATTTTTTGAGGATTGGTTGGATGAAATTTCATTTGACAAACCCTTCCAATTCCATTGATTTGTCCACTTACATTAACCGGAAACTGAATGGGACCTACAGGTTGCCAGTTAGCAGATGTTTGCCCTAGCAAAAATCCTGATGTCATTAAGCAAAGTGCAATTATTATAGATAATTTTACTTTCATTTGTTCTGCTGTTTCTGCGTAATTTTTAACGACCAATTGATTCTAAGATTCTTCTTCTCTCACTCGGAAAAAGTATGCGTCCATCTTCCTGCACCCATGGCTCTGTTAAAAGCTTCCAATGCTTGTATTTTTTAACGGCAAATGCCAATTCTGTTTCGTCCACTGTTCTGCTTCTACTAAATAACCTCTTCAACCAACTCTCCTTCGATTTTTTCTCTTCCTCGTTGGCTGATCTCATCCCAATAATTTCATCTTCCTCATGAGGAAGGTCATGCTTAGTAAAGTAGAGGTCAAAGGCCTTTTGAATCTCATTGTAATTAGACAATGTATCTTCCATCATCTCGATCCACATCGGATTTTTTGTGTAAACTCTATCCGAATACGTTTTCTGTGCTTGTACTTGCTTTCCTAATCCGTAAAGAAGTATTAGCAGCAATATTGAATTTCTTAGTGACATAAGAGGCAAATATACGAAAGGCAATTGTGAATATTAAAGTGAATAGAAAAAAACCAAGAAGAGAAATAACCAAAGTCCAGTGCAAAAATACCAGTAAGAACAAAATAGTTCAAATCGCAATCCTTCAAATTTATTTGAGAAGTAAATCAATGATTTAACTGGGTCTTTCCAGATGTCAAATGATTTTAAATTGAGGTAAAATAAATAAATTGTACCCACTACAATATGTAAAAAGTGAAAACCCGTAATAATATACAGAAAAAGCAGACTTACATCAATATTAACATATAATCCTTGTTCAAGAATTGAAATGATGGCATGCACTTGAAAGGCAATAAAAACAAAGGCAAGTAGGAGGGATGCCGTCATGGAAAGTAACATATTTTGCGCCTGATCCTGCAAATGATAATTTCGAGAAATAGAAAGCGTGTAACTACTAAAAAGCAAGGCAAGTGTACTAATCACAAATGACTTTGGAAATTGAACATTGGTAGGGGCGACTTGTTGCGAATTCCAAATAATGTACATGATCGATAAGGCAAGGAATAGCATACCAGAGCCTAATAAAGCATAAAATAAAAATGCTTTATACGGTGCCGATCTTTCCTTATAAATCGGGAGTAATGTCCTGCTGGTATTACTCCCCGTAGTATCCTTCTTCATTCCTCAATTCCCTATTCCCAAATGTACGATTTTTTTTAGTCAAGTCAACATTAATTTTTCGCTAAATGTTTAACGGTTTTTTTTCGTTTTTATTTTTAAGTACCTTAGCCCAAGATGAAGAAATCGAATTGGAGATGGACAAAATATGTGGTGGCATTGGTCATTCCTCTCCTTACAATCATGGGCTTTATTATAGGTAGATGGGCTCTGTACTTACCTCTGGCAATCGCCTTTGTTTTAATTCCTTTGCTTGAACTTTTACTGCCTTCCGACAGCTCAAACTTGGATGACATTCAGTTGGAATTGGAAGGAAAGAATTCTAACTATGACAGACTGCTTTACCTGATGGTTCCTTTGCAATATATTACGCTGTATCTTTTTTTGATGAAAATTGGGGAGCCCAATCATTCGGGATTAGAGAAGATAACAATGATAAGTGTGATGGGATTGAACTGTGGAATTATTGGAATTAATATGGCACACGAACTCGGACATCGTTCGAAAAAATTTGAGATTGTATTAGCCAAATTATTATTGCTTTCATCACTCTATATGCATTTCTATATTGAACATAATCGCGGACATCATAAACGCGTAGGAACACATGATGATCCTGCGAGTGCTCGTTATGATGAAAGCTTATATGCCTTTCTGGTCCGAAGTATTGTTCATTCCTATTTTTCTGCATGGCAGCTTGAAGCAAATCGGCTAAAAAAACAAAATCAAAATCCTTTTTCAATGAACAATCAAATGATTCAATTTGGAATCATTCAGTTTTTATTCCTTTTTGCTATTTATTATTTTTTCGGGTGGATGGTATTTGGATCCTTTATAATAGCTTCCATTCTTGGAATTTCGCTATTAGAATCGGTAAATTATATTGAGCATTATGGTATTGGAAGGAGACAAAAGGAAGATGGAACTTTCGAAAAAGTAATGCATTGTCATTCCTGGAATTCCAATCATGTATTAGGTCGATTGGCTCTCTTTGAATTATCACGTCATAGCGATCATCATTATAAAGCAAGTAAGAAATACCAACTATTAAATCATCACGACGAAAGTCCACAAATGCCAACTGGATATCCTGGAATGATTATGCTGGCTCTTGTGCCGCCCTTATGGTTTAAAGTGATGCATCCACTTTTAGAAAAAGAAATGAAACGAATGCCTTCCATGGTGAAGGCAGAGTGAGAGTCCCGATAGCTATCGGGAGGGAGAGTGGGAGTCCCGATAGCTATCGGTAGGGAGTGGGAGAGTGCTGCCTGAGGTTCTCGAGGGCAGATTTGCAGTCCCGATAGCTATCGGGGGAGAAACAGTGGGAGAGCGAATCTTATTTTTAACAACCGAAATCAACCTTTGATGGAAAGAAGAGTAGCGCAGCCTTAGCGCCTTTGCGCCTTTGCGAGAAACTTTAGCGTAGCGCAGCATCGGCGAGAACCTTTAGCGTAGTGCAGCCTCAGCGCACTGCGAGAAAATTTAGTGTCTGAAACTAGGATTCAATCATTTTAGGTGAATGAATACTTTCTACCAGCGAAAAAACCTGCGGTGAGTTCGCAAACAATGGTTTTACTTTACTCCATGTCGACCTAAACAACTCTGATTTCCTGTAATTTTCTAAATCATCCATAGACTCCCATTCACTGTGTGTATAGAAGGCACTTTCGTCTGAAAAATCTTTAAAAAGTCGAAGTCTTTTACAGCCAGGAAATGATAAAATCAATTCCTTTGATTCATCAAACGCATTGATAAAATCAACAACATTTTCTTTTTTAAAACTCAACCGGACAATTCGTGTAATCATTTAAATTCTATTCTGATAGTATCATTCAAACGCAAATTCATCAATTTATAAGCATTCTCTTCATTAATTGCGATTTCAAGGTGTCCTGCGGCATTAAAAAGCGCTAATGCAGAACCCGATTCCACCGACATATACCTGTCGCTAATCGAATCAATAGTATGCTGGTTTTTTCGCATCACCACCTCAAACTTTCGTCCTTTGCGCTGCATTTCAAATAAAGTTTTAGTGATATTGGTAACAATATTCCCGAAGTCATCAATGTAAATCACAATGCCATGAATTAATTCGTCTTCAATGGTTGGATTAAATGCCAAACGCTCTATAAACTTGCTGGGTCTAACTCCTAATTCATACAAATTTTTTCCAGTCAGTAAATGTTTTACGCTATTCACTAAAGTTGGCAAATCAAAAAGATGTTTAGATCCTTCTGCAATGGTTATTTTAACCATGTCGATAGGAGGTTCGTCAAAAACCAAGCTGAAAAAACCATCGTTTACTCCAATAAAAATGTGTCCGTCCTTTTTGATAGCAATTAACTCTGAAGGATGGTCATTTTGCTTATGAACACCAATAAAATGCAAGGTGCCTAAGGGATAATTCGGATAGGCGTTTTTAAAAATATAAGCAGCCTGTTGAATATTATGACGAGCCACTTGATGTGAAATATCAATAAATTGTATATCAGTCTGAAAAGTAAGGAGCATACCCTTGATAGCGCCAATATGATAATCACGCGTTCCCCAATCGGTTGTAAATGTTAGTATTCCCATCAATTCGTCAAAAATATCCAATTAAATTACGCAATCGAAGAAATTTATCAAGCAAAATAGATTTATTTTTTAGATTTTTGTAGAAATGAGACCCACCAACGAGAATTCACTAGGAGATGTTATTAAGGATATGCTTCGAAAATATGAGTTGGAGAATGGTTTATGGAATACAAAAATTAGAGATGCTTGGGATAAATGTGTAGCTAAACCCATAGTACAGCGCACGCTAAGCATGAAATTTATGGAGGGAACACTCACCGTGAATTTGAATTCTTCTGTTGTAAGAAATGAATTAGAACTATTAAAATCGGAGATAATAACTTCCTTAAATTTAGAGTTGAAACAAGAAGTTATAACCGATATAAAATTTTTTTAAGATGCGAAAAGAATCCAAAGGGCATGGATATTCTCTTTATGAAAAAGTGGTTCTTACCGCGCTATTGTTTTTTTTCTTGAGTATGCTCTTTATGTTTTTCGTTTTACCGCGTATCTAAAACAGAAAACCCCGGAATTTTCCGAGGCTTTCATTAAAATATTATTTGTCCGACTTAGAATCGCTCTAACATAGAGAAGAAAAAATTTCCTTCAATAGCTGCGTTTTCATCGCTATCAGAACCGTGAACCGCGTTTGCTTCAATTGATTTTGCATATAAGTTACGTATTGTACCCTTTTCTGCTTTTGTTGGATCGGTAGCGCCAATTACATTTCTGAAATCTTCAACTGCATTTTCTTTCTCAAGAATCACGGCAACGATAGGTCCAGATGACATGTATTTCACTAAATCATTGTAAAAGGGACGGGCACTATGTACCGCATAAAATTCACCAGCTTTCTCAGGTGTAAGGCGCATGTACTTCATAGCAATTATTGTAAATCCTGCTTGTGTGATGTGATTTAAAATAGCTCCAATATGGCCATTTTGAACCCCATCGGGTTTAATCATCGTAAATGTTCTGTTTGTGCTCATTGTTATTTTTTATTTGTCTTTTTGCGTGTGCAAAGGTAATTGGATTAATTTTGATCTTGAATGGCAAATTATGAATTTAATACCCAAGATAGAAAGTCGATAAAAGACCTCTTATCTTCTCCTAAAGAGGTGGTAATCACCACTCACCATAAGCCTGATGGAGATGCATTAGGTTCATCTCTCGGATTATTACACATTTTGAGAGCGATGGGTCACCACGTAACCGTAGTTGTTCCCAGCGAATTTCCTGCTTTCTTAAATTGGATGAAAGGAAGTCAAGATGTCATCGATTTTATCCGAAACCCAAAATCGGCTAGAGAACATCTTGCAAAAGCAGAAGTGATTTTTTGTTTGGATTTTAATGATCCATCTCGCGTAGAAAAGATGCATGCCGATCTCATGAATGTTAAGGTGCCTATGATTCTCATCGATCATCACCTCGACCCGAAAAAAGGTTTTTGTGATTATCAATTTTCCTATTCATCCATAGGTTCCACTGGTGAATTATTGGTTCATCTCATGGTAGATTTTGGTTGGGATGAACACCTTAATAGGGATAGCGCAGAATGTTTGTATGCTGGAATCATGACCGACACCGGAAGCTTTCGTTTTAATTCAGTGACCGATCAAACACATTTGGTCATTGCTCGATTAATGAAAGAAGGTGTACGCAATGATCGTATTCATGAGCTGATTTATGATACGAACTCGTTTATGCGTACAAAATTTTTAGGGTATACGCTCAGTGAAAAAATGCAACAAATTGCAGAGTATAATGTCATCATTTTTACTGCTTCACAGTCGGACATGGACCGTTTCAAACACGAATCTGGTGATTTGGAAGGCATCGTGAATTTTGGATTGAGCATTAAAAAAATGAAAGTGGCGGCGCTCTTTAGTGAACGCGATGGACTTGTGAAAATATCCTTTCGCTCGAAAGGATTGTTTTCAGTGAAAGAAATTGCAGAAAAATATTTTGAAGGTGGTGGTCATAAAAATGCAGCAGGTGGTCGTTCAAAGCTTAATTTAGAAGATACCGTGAAAAAATTTGTGGATCTATTGCCAATCTATAAAGAAGAATTGCAAGCTGAAACAGAATAATGAATAAACCAACAAATTTACTTTTATTGCTAATTCAACTGAGCATTATTTCATGTGGTCCGTCGACTACTGAAAGGGAAAAAGTGAATTCTCAACAGCCCAATTCGCAAGATCTTAAAGAATCCTTAATCCAACAAAATCGTCAATTGATTGCGGAAGAAATTGAATTGATTGATGCCTATGTTGAGCGACATGGTTTAGCATTAGACACTACATCCACAGGATTACGTTATAAAATAGTTGAGAAAACACAGGGTAGGGAAGTGCGGTTAATGAAAGATGTTACCATTAGTTATACGGCTTCATTATTGAATGGTGATCTTTGTTATTCAAGTGATTCGAGTGGACAATTAAGTTTTACGATTGGACAATCAAATCAACCCAGTGGACTACAAGAGGGAATTTTAAAAATGAAAGAAGGAGAAAAAGCAATTTTCATTGTGCCATCCTATTTAGGATACGGAATTACAGGTGATGGAATATGTATTCCAGGAAGTACTTCCATACTTTACAACGTGAAACTAGAAAAAGTAAGTCTACAATAAAATATGAAAAAAGTATCGATTTGGGTAATGTGTATTGTGGCGATGGGCGTTGGATTATTTTCCATTTCATCCTGTAATAAGGATGGATTTTCCATAACTCCATCAGGTCTACGTTATGAGTTTATTGAGCAGAAGGAAGGAAGGAAGCCAGCGTTAGGGGATATGATGCGGATGCATCTTATCTATAAAGATAAAGATGGAAAAGAAATTTATAATTCGAATGAACTTGGAGAATCCTTTGTTTTAGAATTGACGAAGCCCACATTTCTTGGTGGATTAGAAGAAGGTTTTGCGATGATGTCGGAAGGCGATTCGGCTATTTTCTTAGTTAATGCCGACTCCGTTTTTGATAAAACCTTTAAACAACCATTACCTGCAAATATTGATGCACACGATCTACTTCGATTTGAAATCCGTTTGAAAAAAGTACTCACCGCATCTGAATACAGAAACGAATCAAAACATAATACCGAATACAATCAGGTTGAAGAATTACGTCAGATTGAATTATACTTAGGTGATAATTCTATTTCTGTACCGCCTGTTAAACCTGGAGTTTATTTCATTGTATTCAAAGAAGGAAAAGGAGCAAAGCCCAAGCCTGGCGATCAAGTAGAAATTAAATACACAGGAAGTTTTTTAAATGGGGAAATGTTTGATGCCTCTGGTAATAATGGTCAAAATTTAATTTATCGTCTTGGTGATGGAACGCATTTGACTGCGTGGGAAGAAGCCATTTCTACCATGAAGCCCGGAAGTGTAGCTCGACTTATTTTAACCTCCAGCAATGCTTATGGAACTGCAGGACTTGATCCCATTCCACCCAACACTCCAGTTCTTTTCGACATTGAATTAGTGCGTTGCGGTTTCTAGATTCTTGAAGTTAGACATTTGACTTTAGACTTTAGACTTTAGACATTAGACATTAGACTTCCATTCCTAACATCTAACAACTAATCGCGAAGCCTCGCGCACATCTAACATCTAACATCTAACATCTACTGTCTAACATCCAACATCCAATATCCAATATCCAATATCCAATATCTAAAAAAAGGGCATAAAAAAAGCCTCTGCAAGCAGAGGCTTTTCTGTTAACCCAAGAAGACAATTATTTCTTCTTGGAAGCTTTTCTAGCTGTTTTTTTAGCTGCTTTTCTTGGAGCTGCTTTTTTAGTAGCTTTTCTAGCAGTTTTCTTAGCTGCTTTTTTAGCTGCTTTCTTAGGAGCTGCTTTTCTTGTAGCTTTTTTAGCTGCTTTTTTAGCTGCTTTTCTTGGAGCTGCTTTTCTTGTTGCTTTTTTAGCAGTCTTTTTTGCTGCTTTTTTAGCAGTTTTTTTAGCTGCTTTTCTTGGAGCTGCTTTTTTAGTAGCTTTTTTTGTTGACTTCTTAGCTGCTTTCTTAGCTGCTTTCTTTTTAGGAGCGGCCATAGCATCAACGTTAGTCATTTTGAAACCGATTACGCGAGTAGCGCCGGCTGCACTTGGTGTAGTGCTTTTTTTCATTTCCATGTTTTGTTTCATGATGATTTTGTTTTGAATTGGGTTAACGATTATTTGTTGTGGTTATACTGTCACTATTAATTTTTTGTTACATTTTCTGTAACCTTTTTCCATCTGACACTTTTCACCTCACATCTTCTCATTAAATCCAACGACATGGTGCAATACTTTTCTTCATCAAGGTTTAGTTTATTTGAGTCACTATTTTATCTACATTATACTTCCCAGCTTTTAAATTCTCTTGTATATCTTTAAATGCACTGATTGTATAATTTACATCTTCTATGGTATGTACGGCAGTTGGAATTAACCGCAGCAATATTACACCTTTTGGAACTACTGGATACACCACCATCGAACAGAAGATGTCGTAGTTCTCGCGCAAATCTAATATTAAATTCGTTGCCTCCGGAATTGTACCATTTAAGAAAACGGGAGTAACTGGTGAATCGGTATTTCCAATTTCAAATCCAGCATTTCTCAATTCACTTTGAAGTGCATTGGTGATCTTCCACAAATTTTCTTTTAATTCAGGTCTCGTTCTTAATAATTCCAATCGCTTCAAAGCACCTACCACGATAGGCATCGGCAATGCTTTTGCGAAAATTTGAGAACGCATATTATAACGTAAGTATTCTACTATTTGCGCATCACTACTAATGAAGGCGCCAATCAATGCCATCGATTTTGCAAAGGTGGCAAAGTAAATATCAATACCATCTTGGCAACCTTGGTGCTCACCAACTCCTGCTCCCGTTTTTCCCATCGTTCCAAATCCATGGGCATCATCAACAAATAATCGGAAGTTGAACTTATCTTTTAAAGCAACAATCTCTTTTAATTTACCTTGATCTCCTGACATTCCGAAAACACCTTCCGTAATTACTAAGATGCCTCCAGTAGTGTCCGCAACCAATTTCGTTGCACGCTCTAATTGCTTTTCAAGACTGGTCATATCATTATGAGGATACACAAAACGCTTTCCCATATGCAAACGCAAACCATCTATAATACATGCATGCGATTCGGAATCGTAAACAATCACATCATGACGATCTACTAAACAATCAATAGCACTCACCATTCCTTGATATCCGTAATTCAAAAGGATAGTATCTTCCTTTTTCATGAATTGACTCAATTCATTTTCTAATTGCTCATGCAAATTAGAATTTCCAGACATCATGCGAGCACCCATCGGCAAAGCTAATCCATATTCAACAGCAGCATCCGCATCTGCTTTTCTTACTTCAGGATGATTTGCTAAACCTAAATAGTTATTTAAACTCCAAACTAATTTCTCTTTTCCACGAAACACCATCTTATTAGATATATCACCTTCCAACTTTGGAAAAGTGAAATATCCATGTGCATCCTTCGCATGCATTCCAAGCGGACCCCTATTCTTCTGGATCTTTTCGAATATATCTATCATCTCTTTCTTTAATATACTTTTTTTCTTTCGCTAACGTTGTTGTTAATCTGCTCAAGAATGTGACCGAAATATCATAACATTATTAAGATCAAAAGTATGGCGCTTCATAATGTTTTCAACATTCATTTGTTAATCAACTTAATTACAAATTTCTATTCTGTATCTTTGTATCACCAATGAAAAATCAATGAAACGACTACTCTTATTTATTTTTATCGTTCTCACATTTTCATCATGTAGTAAATTCCAACACATGATGAAGAGCACAGATATGGAAGCAAAGTACAATGCGGCTGTGAAATATTATGAGAAAAAAGATTATTATCATGCATTACAATTGTTCGAAGAATTGATTTCAGTTTATCGCGGAACATCAAAAGCAGAACAATCTTATTTCTATTATACGTATTGTACTTATTATGTTGATGACTTTACGATGGCCGCATATCACTTCAATAATTTTGTGCAAAGCTATCCCAACAGTTCGCATGCAGAAGAAATGCAATACATGTATGCATACTGTTATTATTTGGATTCACCCATTCCAAGTCTTGATCAAACAAGCACAATAGATGCTATTGACAAGTTTCAAATCTTTATTAATAAGTTTCCAGAAAGTACGAGAGTAGCGGATGCAAATAAAATGATGGATGAACTTCGGGCTAAACTCGAAGAGAAAACTTTCAATAATGCTAAGCTCTATTACCGTACTGGCGACTATAATGCAGCCGTTGTAGCCTTCGCAAATTTCCAAAAAGACTACCCATACTCCTTATATATAGAGGAGTCAATGTACCTTGGACTCCGTGCTTCTTATGAATATGCAATCAATTCGGTTGATTCTAAGCGTGTTAGCCGATTAAAAGCCGCTCAAGAAGAGTATCAAAAATTAGTGGATAATTTCGGTCAAAGTCGGTATCTTCGCGACGCAGAAAGAATCTTTGAAAATATCACCAAAGAATTAACACTTATGAATAGTGATGCAAAGCTCTAACCTCAACATTAATCGTATACATATATATATAGTATCCATGGCTAATTATAAATCATCAACCAACACCACAGTAACCAGAGATCTTTTGAGTTTTGAAGATAAGACTCATAATATCTATGAAAGTCTAGTTGTACTTTCTAAAAGAGCTAATCATATCTCTACTGAAATGAAGGAAGAATTGAATGAGAAACTTTCTGAATTTGCCTCTATCACGGATAACTTGGAAGAGATTTTTGAAAACAGAGAACAAATCGAAATTTCGAAACATTATGAAAAGCTTCCTAAACCAAGTTTAGTGGCGATTCAAGAATTCCTCGACGGTAAAATTTATTATCGTAACCCTGCCAACGATAAATAATCTGTATTCATGCGCCTGTCCGGAAAAAGGATTATCCTCGGAATAACAGGTAGCATTGCTGCTTATAAATCAGCACCACTTTGTCGCCTACTAAAAGGAGAAGGTGCTGATGTTCAAGTTATTACAACTCGCTCTGCGGAAGATTTTGTAAGCCCATTAACTCTTTCTGTTTTATCAGGAAAACCCGTCTTATCAGAAATGATATCGGAAGAAAATACCTGGAACAATCATATTGAATTAGGGATTTGGGCTGACCTTTTATTGATAGCACCATTATCTGCTCATACCTTATCTGCATTTGTAACGGGTACTTGCGAAAATCTTTTACAGGCCGTTTATCTCTCTGCACGTTGTCCTGTTTTTGTTGCACCAGCAATGGATCATGATATGTATTTGCATCCTGCTACAACTCAAAATTTGGATGTGATAAAACATCGTGGAAATACCATCATCGGACCTGCCTACGGAGAATTAGCTTCCGGATTAATAGGAGAAGGGAGGATGGAAGAACCAGAAGTGATTTTGGAAAAAGTAATTTCCTTTTTTTCTGCGAATAAACCATTGGTAGGAAAATCCATAATCGTTACCGCTGGACCAACGCAAGAAGCCATCGATCCTGTTCGATTTATTACAAATCATTCCTCTGGAAAAATGGGAATTGCCATTGCCAAATCGTTGTTGGAGATGGGTGCACAAGTGAAACTAATTGCAGGTCCTGTTCAAGAAAAAATTCCGGATGGACTCATTCATATTCCGGTTATTTCTGCCGATGATATGCTGCAAGCTTGCGTACAACATTTTCCAACTTCTGATGCAGCGATCATGACAGCAGCAGTTGCCGATTATCGACCCAGTACTTTTTCAGATAAAAAAGTGAAAAAATCGACTGATGATTTACAATTACCATTGAGTAAAACCGTTGATATTGCTGCCACTTTAGGAAAGATGAAAACTAAAAATCAGTTTTTGGTTGGATTTGCTCTTGAGACGAATGATGAGATGGCCAACGCTGAGAAAAAGTTAATTAGTAAAAACCTCGATTTCATCGTCCTGAATTCCTTAAATGATAAAGGTGCAGGATTTGGAACCGATACCAATAAAGTCACCTTGATTTTCAAGGGAAACAAAAATATTGATCTCCCACTGATGTCAAAATCAAAAGTAGCCTCGAATATTGTAGAATCATTAGTAAATTTGATGCATGCGTAAACTCCTCTTGTTTGGTCTTATCATTTGTGCTGCTCTTCCTGAGCTCAAGGCACAAGAATTAAATTGTTCGGTAAGTGTAATTGCTCCTCGTATTCAAACTTCAGATCGTCGTGTGTTTACTACTTTACAAACTTCAGTTACGGAGTTTTTAAATAATACAAAGTGGACGAGCGATAAATATAAGAACGAAGAGAAAATTGAATGTAGCATTCAAATTGAACTTTCTGAAAGGGTTGGTACCGATGAGTACAAAGGATCCATACAAGTGAGTTCTCGCCGACCTGTATATGGTACTTCTTACAACTCGCCACTCTTAAATTATAAAGACGACGATTTCAATTTTCGTTACATAGAATATCAGCCTTTTGAATATAACGACGGTCAAACCAATCCTAACTTATTAATGGTACTTGCTTTTTATGCTTATACTATTATTGGTTTTGATGCAGAAACTTACGCTCCAAACGGTGGAAATCCTTACTTCGCAAAAGCTCAAGCCATCGTTGCCAACTCTTCCAATGCTGCTGAACCTGGATGGAAAGCTTTTGAAGGGTTGAGAAATCGTTTCTGGTTGATGGAGAATATTAATAATCCAATTTATAAACCTATCCGTACATTTTATTATGAGTTTCATCGGAAATGTTTGGATGTAATGTCAAAGAAAACGGATGAGTCAGCTCGTTTAGCTGGAGCGTCGCTTGAGAAATTAAGAAAAGTTCATGCCGACAAACCTCTTTCTGTCTTCATGAAAACTTTGTTTGATGCGAAGGCAGATGAGATGGTAAATTTATTCACCGGAGCTCCTGCCGATGTAAAAGCAACCGCCAAACAAACCTTGAGTGATATTGATCCTATTAATACTTCTAAATATCAAAAAATAACAGGAAATTAAGTTCCACCTCGAATCGTGGAAGAAGACAATTTTAGTTTTATTACTACTAATTGAATAATTCCTCTGATTCGCCGCAGAGCGGTAAAAAGTTTACTGACTTTTTAAGGTTATAAAATCATATTTTTCGTTAATATTACGCTACATGTTAAAGCAACTTTCGGTTAAGAATTATATTTTAATTGACGAGCTGGATATTCGTCTGGAAAAAGGTTTAGGCATAATTACCGGTGAAACGGGAGCCGGTAAATCCATTCTACTTGGGGCACTTGGATTAATGTTAGGTCAACGAGCCGATGTGGGTGAATTGCTCGACAAAAAAAAGAAGTGCATTATTGAAGGTGTGTTTGATGTGAGCGCCTACCAAATGAAAACTTTTTTTGAAGAAAAGGAATTGGATTATTCCGATGAATGCACTATTCGTAGAGAAATAAATCCAGAAGGAAAATCAAGAGCTTTTGTGAATGATACTCCCGTTAACCTTACTACCCTCAAAGAACTTTCATCTCGATTAGTAGATATCCATAGTCAGCACGAATCATTGCTTTTGGGCAATAGAAGTTTTCAATTAAATGTATTGGATGCCTATGCCGGAAATCAAGATTTACTCAAAACCTATAAATCGAATTTTAACACTTGGAAGCAAAGTGAAAAAGCATATCTCGCTTTACTTGATGAAGAAGCGAAAAGTAAAAGTGATTTCGATTATTTGAATTTTCAGTTCAATGAAATTTCAGCACTCAAACTGAAAGAAGGAGAACAAATTTCTCTTGAATCTGAGCAACAGAAATTAGAACATGGCGAAGAGATTGTTGAGCAACTTAATCGCGCTGTAATGTTAATTCGTGATGGAGATGAAAATGTAGTTGCTCAATTATCACTCGTACATCAACTTATACAAGGAATAAAGAAATTCGATGATCAATTCGTCACTCAAAGCGACCGCATCCAATCAGTTTTAATTGAACTAAAAGATATTCATGCTGAGCTTGAAGATGCCATCGGGAAACTGCAATTAGATCCAAAGCGATTGGAGGAAGTAAATGAAAGGTTGAGTTTTATTTACAATCTTCAGAAAAAACACCGACTCCAAACCATTGAAGAATTGCTACAATTTGAAGAGGAACTTTCTCAAAAATTGCAACGCATCAGTTCTTTTGAAGACGAAATTTTACGCTTGAAAAAAGATGCTGAAGATAAAAAATCACAACTCTTAAAATCTGGAAATGCACTAACGGCGTCTCGCAAAAAAGCAATTCCCGCTTTAGAAAAAGAGGTGACTCAACAACTCTCAGAATTAGCGATGCCACATGCCATGTTGCGTATTGCACTCATCGAAGAAAATGAAAACATTTTTATAGCCGATGGGATGGAAAAAATTCAATTCCTTTTTTCTGCAAATAAAGGAGGTGACTTCAAGGAATTGGCAAAAGTAGCTTCAGGTGGAGAAATGTCGAGGTTAATGCTTTGCATCAAATCCATCATGGCACGATTAACCGCTATGCCTACCGTTATTTTTGATGAGATTGATACGGGAATATCAGGAGAAACGGCGGCTAGAGTAGGGACCATCTTAAAGCAAATGGCGAAAGACCACCAAGTGTTGGCGATAACCCATCTACCCCAAATTGCATCCAAAGGAAATACCCATTTCTTAGTCTATAAAGAAGTAAAAAAATCCTCCACACGCTCTCAACTACGTATTTTAAACGACCTGGAAAGATTAAATGAAATAGCGAGAATGTTGAGTGGAGAAGTTCTCACCGACGCTGCTTTGGATAATGCACGCGTTTTACTAAGTCAATAAGCCAAATATCAACGAGTTAAAGATGAATTCATCTAGCTCGCTTCAAATTATTATTTTTGACACCTAAACTAAGTCTATGTCACACTCATTGTTGAAAGGAAAAAGAGGAATTATATTCGGAGCATTAGATCCACAGTCGATTGCTTGGAAGGTTGCACTTCGCGCTCATGAAGAAGGAGCCCAATTTGTATTATCAAATGCACCCGTTGCATTACGTTTGGGAGCCATCAATCAGTTAGCGGATCAATGCAATGCCAAGGTAATTGGTGCGGATGCCACTTCAAATGCAGATTTAGAAGCATTATTTACTCAATCGATGGATGTTCTGGGCGGAAAAATTGATTTCGTTTTGCATTCCATTGGTATGTCGCCAAACGTTAGAAAGAATAAACCTTATACAGATTTAGATTACGATTTTTACCATAAGACGCTCGATATTTCAGCTATGTCTTTGCACCGTGTTTTACAATCGGCAATGAAACTAGATGCTATTAGCGAATGGGGAAGTGTGGTTGCGTTAACATACATCGCGGCGCAACGTGTTTTCCCAGACTACAACGACATGGCCGATGCGAAATCCATGTTAGAAAGTATTGCTCGTAGCTATGGATATCATTATGGAAAAGCAAAAAAGGTACGTGTGAATACCATCTCACAATCGCCTACCAAAACTACAGCCGGACAAGGTGTCAAAGGGTTCGATAATTTCTACAATTATGCCGATGCACTTTCTCCATTAGGCAATGCGCCTGCTGAAGCTTGCGCAGATTATTGCATCACACTTTTCTCCGATTTCACTAAACACGTCACCATGCAAAACCTTTTCCACGATGGCGGATTCTCTTATACCGGAGTGAGTCAGGAAGTGATGGAAAAAATGTTCCCATCGACGTAGTATTGAAAGTCATTAAAAAAAGAAGGGGTAGAAAATTTTCTACCCCTTCTTTTATATCCTTAAATATGCCTGCAGTGTGCAGGTTGATAATTCTAAACTTGTTTTAAGAAAGCTTATCTCAAATTCTGAATTCTCATCCCGATAGCTATCGGGACTTAATTCTTAATTGAACTAAGATTCCTCTTTCTTCTTCCTTTGTTTTGGTGGTTTCACGATGTTAATGCTTAATTGCTCCGTGTCCTTTTCCCAACCTAACTCAATGGTATCTCCTTCGGAAAGTTGACCTTTGATGATCTCTTCTGCCATTGGATCTTCAATGTATTTTTGAATGGCTCTTTTCAACGGACGTGCACCAAAACTTGAATCATAACCTTTTTCTGTTAGAAATTCTTTTGCCTCATCTGTCAATTTTACTTTGTAGCCTAATTCACCTACACGCTTATAAAGACTGCCTAATTCAAGATCAATAATTTTGAAGATATCTTCCTTACTTAAGCTATTAAACACAACAACATCATCAATACGATTTAAGAATTCAGGAGCGAATGCTTTCTTCAAAGAACTCTCGATCACACTGCGTGAATGTTCATCCACCTGACTTGTCTTCGCAGAAGTTCCAAATCCAACACCCTGACCAAAATCTTTTAACTGACGTGAGCCAATATTTGAAGTCATAATAATAATAGTGTTCTTGAAATCAATTTTACGACCAAGGCTATCTGTTAATTGTCCTTCATCTAATACTTGCAACAACAAGTTGAATACATCCGGATGTGCTTTCTCGATCTCATCTAACAAAACGATAGAGTAGGGCTTGCGACGAACTTTTTCAGTCAACTGTCCACCTTCTTCATATCCTACATATCCGGGAGGCGCTCCAATCAATCGAGACACAGCGAATTTTTCCATGTATTCACTCATGTCAATACGAATCAAAGCATCTTGTGTATCGAATAAATATCGGCTTAACTCTTTGGCTAATTCTGTTTTTCCAACTCCCGTAGGACCTAAGAAAATGAAAGTTCCAATGGGTTTGTTCGGATCTTTTAATCCAGCACGATTACGTTGAATGGCTTTCACCACTTTCTTCACTGCGTTATCCTGGCCAATTACTTTACCTTTCAATTCTTCAGGCATTTGAATCAATCGAGAAGTTTCAGCTTGTGCAATTCGAGTTACTGGAATTCCACTCATCATGGCTACCACCTGTGCCACATCCTCCACATCTACTTTATAACGTTGGTTCTTGGTTTCTTCTTCCCAAGTTTGTTTTGCACTTTCCAATTGTTCTAGCAATTGCTTTTCAGTATCACGCAAGCGTGCTGCTTCTTCGTATTTCTGACTACGCACTACACGATTTTTCTCAACCTTAATATCAGCAACCTTATTTTCAAGTTCAATGATATTTTGTGGAACGTGAATATTTGAAATATGTACACGTGAACCAGCCTCATCTAAAGCATCAATCGCTTTATCTGGAAGGAAACGGTCGGTGATATAACGAGCAGTTAATTTAACACAAGCTGCAATGGCTTCATCAGTATAAGTTACATGATGATGCTCTTCATAGCGTTCTTTAATATTTCCTAAAATTTCGATAGTCTCATCGATAGAAGTAGGATCCACAATTACTTTTTGGAAACGACGATCTAAGGCGCCATCTTTTTCAATGTACTGACGATATTCATCCAAAGTAGTTGCACCAATACATTGAATTTCTCCACGTGCTAATGCGGGTTTAAACATATTTGATGCATCCAGTGAGCCGGAAGCACCACCTGCACCAATAATAGTGTGAATTTCATCAATAAATAAAATCACATCTGGTGATTTCTCCAATTCATTCATCACGGCTTTCATACGTTCTTCAAACTGACCACGGTATTTTGTACCTGCCACCAAAGAAGCTAAATCAAGCGTAACAATTCGCTTATTAAATAATACACGAGAAACTTTGCGTTGGATAATTCGCAATGCAAGACCTTCAGCAATTGCCGATTTACCTACACCAGGCTCACCAATTAAGATGGGATTATTTTTCTTTCTACGTGATAAGATTTGAGAAACACGCTCAATTTCCTTTTCACGGCCAACGATAGGATCAAGTTTACCTTCTTCAGCAGCCTTTGTTAAATCTCTTCCGAAATTATCTAAAACTGGAGTTTTTGATTTTGATTCACCAGGCTTCTTTTGTGAAGCACCAAAAGAAGGACCATCGTCATCTTTTGAATAAGGATCATCATCATTGGATGATTGAGGTGCTTCTGATTTAAAATTTGATTTGAACAATTCTAATTCTTCTCTCATAATATCATAGGTTATTCCAAATTGATTTAAGATTTGAGTGGCAATATTGTCTTCGTCTTTTAAAATTGCTAATAACAAGTGCTCTGTGCCAATAATTTCACTCTTGAAAATTTTAGCTTCCAAGTAAGTAATTTTTAGTGCTTTTTCAGCTTGTTTTGTGAGTGGAATATTATTCAGGTTGCTCACCGATCCAGAATTGCCTTTTACTGCATTTTCAACGGACTTTCGGAGTTCCACCAAATTAATATTTAACGACTTTAGAAATTTAATTGCCATTCCTTCGCCTTCGCGAATAAGACCTAACAATAAATGTTCTGTGCCGATATAATCATGACCCAGACGTAAGGCTTCTTCACGACTAAACGTGATTACATCTTTTACTCTAGGTGAGAATTTTGCTTCCATAAGGATAACTGCTTTATGTTATTTGAACGTAAGGTGATTAAAAAAGTTTTACTCTGTTTTGTTTTGCTTTGTTTTGGTAATTCAAGGACGTTTAACCAGATGAATTATTGTAGTCCTCCCGCCTAATTTACAACCATACATGCATGTAAACCAAGCTTTTTTTTAGCTTCTTACATAATTCTTACATTGTTGATAATTATGAGTGAACTTGTCCAAAAATATGCCACACTTTCGCTACCTTCGTGCATCATTGAAAATCTTTATCAACATCCTGATTAACAAAATTAATATACTCTTGGTCAGCACCTTGTTGCAACTTCAGGAAATTACAATTAAACTAAGATCTTACTAAAAATAGAAAAATGGCAGAAGGCGAAAAAATCGTCCGTATTAACATTGAAGATGAAATGAAAACCGCTTATATCGATTATTCGATGTCAGTGATCGTTTCTCGAGCATTACCGGATGTGCGCGATGGATTGAAACCAGTACACCGTCGTGTGCTTTTTGGTATGTTGGACTTGGGCGTGTTATCTAACCGCGCTCATAAGAAATCAGCAAGAATTGTTGGAGAAGTATTGGGAAAGTATCATCCTCATGGAGATAGCTCCGTTTATGATGCGATGGTGCGTATGGCTCAGCCTTGGTCTTTGCGTTATATGCTCGTTGATGGGCAGGGTAACTTTGGATCGGTGGATGGTGATAGTCCAGCAGCAATGCGTTATACCGAAGCCCGACTTCGCAAAATTGCTGAAGAGATGTTGGCCGATATCGATAAGGATACGGTTGATTTTCGATTGAATTTTGATGATACCTTAGAAGAACCTACGGTTTTACCCGCAAAAATTCCATGCCTCTTGGTAAATGGAGCTTCCGGTATCGCTGTGGGAATGGCTACTAACATGGCTCCGCATAATTTGACGGAAGCCCTGGATGCCGTTATCGCCTATATTGATAATAACGATATTACTATCGAAGAGCTTACCAAGTATGTGAAAGCTCCTGATTTCCCAACAGGTGGAATTATCTACGGACACTCAGGTGTACGCGATGCTTATGAAACCGGTCGTGGACGTGTAGTTATTCGTGCGAAAACACTGATTGAAACTACAGCAAGCGGTCGTGAGCGAATTATCGTAACTGAAATTCCTTATCAGGTGAATAAAGCGGACATGATCAAGAAAACCGCTGATCTCATCAATGATAAAAAGATTGATGGAATTAGCGATATCCGTGATGAGTCCGACCGTACCGGAATGCGCATCATTTATGAGATAAAGAGAGATGCTATGGCATCGGTGGTATTGAACCATCTTTATAAACATACAGAATTACAGAATTCATTTAGTATCAATAATATCGCTTTAGTTGGCGGTCGACCTATGATGCTGAATTTGAAAGATATGTTAGTTCACTTTGTGGCACATCGTCATGAAGTTTTGATTCGTAAAACGAAGTATGAATTAGCAGAAGCGGAAAAGAGAGCACATATTTTAGAGGGATTATTGATTGCCCTCGACCATTTGGATGAAGTAATCGCTTTGATTCGTAAATCACAAACGCCAGACGAAGCGAAGTCAGGTTTGATGGAAGCTTTCCAACTGAGCGAAATTCAGTCGAAGGCCATTTTGGAGATGCGTTTACAACGTTTAACAGGTTTAGAGCGCGACAAGATAAAAGCGGAATATGCTGAGATCAAGAAAATGATTGATTTCTACTTGGAATTGTTAGCTGACGAAGCCTTGAGAATGAAAGTTTTGAAGGATGAGATGGTGGAGATGAGAGATAAATACGGTGATGAACGTCGTACAGAAATTGTTTACAGTGCCGATGATTTGAGCATGGAAGATATGATTGCCAATGAACCGGTAGTTGTGACCATTTCACATTTAGGATACATCAAGCGTACTTCTTTGGATGAGTACCGAACGCAAGGTCGTGGTGGACGTGGTTCATCAGGAGCAGCTACTCGTGATGAAGATTTTGTTGAACATTTATTTATTGCAACTAATCATAATTACTTATTGCTCTTTACAGAGAAAGGAAAGTGCTTTTGGTTACGCGTATTTGAAATTCCAGAAGGAGCTAAAAATACCAAAGGAAGAGCGTTGCAAAATTTGATTAGCATTACACCAGATGATAAAGTGAAAGCATTTGTGAATGCCATGAACTTAAATGAAGAAGATTATTTGAACAATAATCATATCATCCTTTGTACAAAGAAAGGTACCATCAAGAAAACTTTGCTTGAAGCTTATTCTCGCCCACGTCAAAATGGTATCAATGCCATTACTATTAACGAAGGAGATGAGTTAATTGAAGCAAGATTGACCAATGGAAATAACGAGATTTTATTAGCGATCAAATCGGGTAGGGCTATTCGTTTCAATGAGTCGAAAGTTCGACCAATGGGAAGAAACGCTTCTGGTGTTAGAGGGGTGAGTTTGGATAGCGATAATGATGAGGTAATTGGAATGGTTTGTATTGATATAGCCAAGCCGGATACCATCTTAGTAGTTTCAGAAAAAGGTTATGGAAAACGTACTGATATTGAAGATTATCGCGTAACTAATCGTGGTGGAAAAGGAGTGAAGACCTTGCAAGTGACGGAGAAAACGGGATTATTGGTGGGTATTAAGTCGGTGGTTGATGGTGACGATTTGATGATCATTACCAAGAAAGGAACTACCATACGTACTCCTGTTGATGAATTACGCGTTATGGGTCGTGCCACTCAGGGCGTAAAATTAATTCGTTTGGATGGTGAAGATGAAATCGCGTCCATTGCTAAAGTAGAAGAGCATCTTCTAAAAGCTATTGAAGTAGCTGGGGCAGATGGAACCGAAATATTGGATGAAGATGGAAACGTCATCGTTGCAACTTTGACTGAAACAACGGTAGAATCAACCATAGAAACGGGTGAAGAAAGTCCAAGTGAAGGCATTGAATCCGATGAAACGGAGAATCCATCTGAAGGAAATGACGAAGCAGAAGACGCGGCTGGAGAAGATGAAAATGACGAAAATAATTAATCAAATCTAATTTATAATATATTCATTATGAAACGTATATTGATTTTATTGGGAGTAATACTTTCACTAAATGCATCGGGTCAAAAGGCCGCTGTACAAACAGCATTCAACTACCTTCGATACGATGACTTAGACAAAGCAAAGGAAGCCATTGATGGTGCAGCAACAACTGAATCGACCATTGGATATCCAAAAACCTGGTACTACCGTGGTAGCATTTACCATGCGATTTATGAATCGGTTAAACCCAAGTTCGCTCCTTTAAAGCCAGGATCGCTCAACGAGGCACAGCTTTCATATGAAAAAGCACTCGAATTAGACACCAAGAACGAGTTTAGAGACGATATCTTGAAGCGTTTGGAGGTAGTTGCATCTCAATCCCTAAATAATGGCGTAGACAACTACAAAGAAGGAAAGTATGCTGAAGCGCTAAAGTCCTTTCAGGCTTCTGTCGATATCAACAAGAAGTATTACAAACGCACCGATACATTGGCAATTTACAACGCTGGGCTTGCGGCAGAGAAGTTAGGCGATGTAACTACAGCCTTAAACAACTTCAAGATATTAACTGCTGCAAACTATGGAGGATCAAGGTTATATAGTATCATGGCGAATATGTATTTAGATCAAAAAGATACAGCAAATGCCTTATTAACCATTAACGAAGGACGCCAGAAATTTCCGGAAGATGGTACCTTAATTACGCAAGGACTGAACATTTATTTGAGCAGTGGACGTGACACAGAAGCGTATACGCAGAATGAAGAAGCCATCAAATCGGATCCAACGAACGCCATTTTATACTATATCAAAGGAAATTTGGCTGACAAATTGGGCAAGAAAGAAGAAGCTGTAGCGGCTTATAAAAAGTCCATAGAACTCAAGCCCGACAACTTTGATGCTGTTTATAATCTAGGAGCGATGTTCTTCAATGATGGGGCAGAAATGGCCAATAATGCGAATAAAATTCCAGCCAATAAAGTAGCCGAATACGATGCCGCTAAAAAGAAATTTGAAGCAAAATTTAAGGAAGCATTACCATACTTGGAAAAGGCACTTCAGCTTAATCCGAACGATATGGCAACCATGCAAAGTTTAAAACAATTGTACACTCGGATAGGTGATTTAGCCAAAGCTGGCGAAATGAAAAAGGCAATAGATTCAAAGAAGTAAAATGAAGAAAAGGAGGATAATGTCCTCTTTTTCAGCTATATGCTACTTAACATAATATATATTATAGAACAGATATTATGTTAACTGGGCGTGGTAAGGGAATTCGAATTAGGCAGTTCGATCGAGGATTATTTAAACATGCCTGCCGGCAGGCAGGCGCAACGATCGCAACGTTTAGCTACGTTCGCAACGGTTTTCAAAATGATCATACCATTTTAATTGTCCAAAATTCTAAGATCTAAAATCTAAGATCTAAGATCTAACATCAATCTTCCGCTGCCATCGGCATTAACTGCGGTTTTCGGTTCTTTTTATTGTACTGCTTTGTAATAATCCGCACTCGATTATCCACATCAAACTCCACCCCAAAATCATAACAAAAACGATGTGTATGGTGGGTCAACACTAATTCTTCGGTAAAAAACTGCCAATCGTAACCATGATAAATAAGCTCGTCCCGACTAAATTCTGTTGATTTTCCTTTCGAAAGCTCAAACAGAATAAATCGGTTTTTTCGAAGCTTATGGTTCACATGCCGAATCAAGGCATTTCGATAGCCGTTAAACTTATTGTGATGTGCATTCCGACACATATCGGAACAAAACTTTTTGTCGGACCTTCCAGTTATGAGGTCTCCGCATTCATTACATTTTTTGGTCATTATAGAGCTAGTTAAAAGTTTATTTGCTTAGCAATGGCTTGTCTCTGGGTATTTGAAAAATTCCCCAAGAATTAAGAACGAATGGCTAAAGTAATACCGATTCTATTTTTTCCAAATTTGAAAAAAGCCAAAAACTATGTTTTAATCAACAAATAATTGATTATTAAATAATTAAGCCCTTAAAATTAAATGGTTTTAAACGTTTACAAATGGAATTTTTATCTTTTTTAAGAGATTCTGAGTAAATTAAAATCACAATTTAACCGCAACGACAGCAACGCCTGCCTGCCGGCAGGCAGGTTTAGCAACGGTCGCAACGATTTAAAATAGTCGCAGCGGTTTTCTAGAAGCTAGAAGTTTACCCTGCTGTCGAAACGGAGTGAAGTACTGCAGGGCTAGAAAGCTCTCCCTAGTTCGCTAAAATGTACTTAGCTCCTCCAGTAATTGCTTTAAAATACTTTTTCTCCACCATATCCCGATCGCCTGATTTCAAATCTGGAACACGTATTAAGACTGGTAAATGAGCCGCTATTTTAGTCAAGGTTTCTTTATCGAGGGTGGTTTCAAAAGTATAATTTGTATAAACTACCCCTTGACTTAAATAACTATTTGGGGTGGCTATGGCAGTTGTCGTTAATTTTAAAAATCTCATCATTATCTAACTTGATGATGAATTCTGAACCAATGGGCGCACTTACATTTAGCTCTCCCATGTAGCCTTTTAAAACAGACAATTTAGTTTCTTCACCCTTGTTTTCCATATAAACCCAACGATCCTGATAAATGGCCGTAATCATTTTTTCGCCCGTAATTGGATCTTTTGTCACTTGACATTTTTGTGAAAAACCGAAGGTCGGAATTGCTAAAATAAGAAGGAATAAAATGCGCTTGATCATAGATTTTAATAATGGAGTTTAAGAAAGTGAAATTACTCAAAATTATTTTTGAATCAATAAATGGTAAAAAATTAAAAATGATTGCATTTTCTTAAAGTAGATTTCCTGTTTTGTAAGCCGAAATAATTCAATAAATACCGAATAATTTAAAACAATCATATTAATGGTGATATTTCTTTATTGTCAAAGTATTGAAATTCAAGCAAGTATAAAATGAAACTATTTTGAATAAAACCTTACAAATCGTTTTGCGTATGACTTAGGATAAAACTACGCTCACGCATGAAAAAAAACCTAATTCTATTGCTAATGTTAACCATTGGAGCTTCATTAAATTCTTTTAGTCAAGACGCAGAAGCTATTAAATCACTTGAGAAAAAGGCCAATTCGCTCCCTCCTACTGAATATGTTCTTGAAATTCCCTTAATGGAAACTCAAAAGGTGTTGCCCATTTTCAAGCAAGCATTTAAACAATTTTCAGGAGTTGAATTTAAAGGATTTTGTGAAAGTCGTCGCTTACTGTTTTTCAAGGCAAATACTGTAGGTTATCAGGAAATGATTAATTATTTACATGAAATGAAATTCGAATATTTCGAAAAAACAGAAACCAATCATCAACGCGCGATGAATTCTTGTTCTTCTATTTCCGAAATTGAATCAACCATTGCAATTGACTAATCTAAATCCTAAATCCACTTATTATATGAAATCAATTATAAAGTATTTAATTATATTTTTTGTTTGCCTTTGGAGTGTTCAAATTTCAAATGCGCAATGTACAGGCGGAACTAGCTCTGGATCTATCACTCCAACAGGTAGCTGGCAATCTTTAGCTATTGATGGAGGAACCTACGTTACCTTTACGGGTACTGCTGGATTAACTTATAATTTTTCATTTTGTAGTGCCGATGGTGGTTCAACTTCATTTGATACTCAAATAACTATTCTTGATAATAGTGGGAATCCAATAAGTGGCTATTATAGTGATGATTATTGTGGTGTAGCTTCAAGAGTTAATTTCGTCTGTACCAGCTCTGGAACTTATCGTGTTTTAGCAAATGCATATGACTGTATTGCTCAAACGGGATTGGGAACCTTACGATACAAATCTTTTACTCCTCCTGCATGTCCTGCCGGTTTAGGTACTGGAGTAACAAACATTACTTCATTACCCTATTCTGTTACTGGAGTTAGTACGTCAGGACAAGTAAACGATTGTAATAATTCTACCATGAATTCATGTGGTCATTCTCAAGATGATAATGGCTTGGATAGAGTATTTATTTTTACACCTACAACTTCTGGAAATTTTACGGTTACCCTCACCGCATCGGCAACGAATATTAGTTTAGCCGTATTTCAAGGATGTCCACTAACAGGTAATGTTAGCACATGTATTGGATATTCGTATGGAAACAACAACCGAACGGTAACTGGTTGTGGAATGGCGGGTCAAACCTATTATGTGGTTGTAGACCGACGTAACACTACTGCATTCACATTTAGTCTCGCGATAACTGCTACCACTCCTACTTCTTGTAGTGTTGGTACTGTAGTAAGTGTTGCTTCATTGCCTTATTCATCAGTGGGTCGTTCTACTTGTGGAGCGGTGAATGATGTAACCACTGCAAATGCAGAATCATGTGGTGCTTCGGGTTATTATGCTGCCGAGGAGGAGGTTTTTAGCTTTGTTCCAGCTTCCAGTGGAAAAGTACAAGTACTGTTGAGTTCATCTGCCTATAATACTGCAGTATTCCTTGTTGAAGGATGTCCATTAGCCACGTATTGCAATGGTACTGGAAGCACATGTATCGCAAGCGCATACGGCTCGGCTGGAAATAAAATTCTTTGTGGCGATGTAGTTGCAGGTCGAACTTATTATGTTATTGCTGATGCATCTGCTGGGTGCTATTCTTATAATATTTCCATTTCAGCTCCTTCTACAAGTTATACTGGTGCAACTTGCGCTCTACCTGTCGTAATTTCTTCCCTCCCCTATCAAGTAACTGGTGAAAATACGGCGTGCATGGGAAATGACTATTCTAATTCAAGCGCTGCTTCTTGTGGTTCATTGTATGAATCGGGCGAAGATCGTGTGTATAGATATACTTCCACCGGTCCTGAATGTATTAGTTTAACCATCTCTGGTGCTTCAACTAATAATGTCGGTTTTCAGATTTACAATGGTTGTCCTGATGTTGTTGGATCCACTTGTATTGCATCAGGAGGAGGTGGATATTCAGGATCTTTATCAGGGAGTATTAATTTACCTTCTGCAGGAACCTATTATATTATTATTGATACGTACTCCTCCCCTTCTACTGTAGAATATAATTTACTTATTGATACCTATGGAGGAAGTCAGGATAATGATTTACCATGTGATGCATTGGAATTACCCTTGGGTGTTACAGTGGTTGGAGATGTAAACTGCTCCAACGGTTCAGGTGAACCCTCTGCCCCTACTTGTTGGGCAACACCTAATACATTAAATTCTGTTTGGTTTTATTTCACAGCTCCATCTACAGGGAATGTTACATTACGAACTACTCCAGGGTCATTATTGAATACGCAAATTGGGGTTTACTCTGGTACTTGCGGAACAGGATTGATTCCGATTGGCTGTAATGATAATGCTACCGCTTGTGCAAGTACTACTACCATGATGTCGCAATTGCAATTAACGGGTTTGACACCAGGAAATGTGTACTATGTGGTAGCAGATGGATTCGGTACTTCCACAGGAACTTTTGGATTGTTAGCTATTAATAGTAGTGATGCCATTCCAACCATCTTTGGACAAGAGTGTATTGTTCCTTTACCTATCTGTAATGATACAGTTCCTGTAGGTGATCCCGGCTTTCAATCATTTGGTAATTATTGCGATTTTACTGGTGCAGGAGTAAATTGTCTTGACGCTGGAGAACGAGGTTCTGTATGGTATGAAATACCAATTAATGCTAGTGGTGATTTAGAATTTAATATTATTCCAAACGATTGGCTAGGTGCACCAAGTACAACATGTACCGATTATGATTTTGCACTTTATAAAATTCAAGGTAGCGGAGCAGTAAGTTGCGCCGGCATTTTTGCTGATTCTATTCCCATTAGATGTGATTATAGTTATATGGGCGTAACTGGTTGTTACGGTTCATCCGATAATACAGCGCCACCCACTTGCCCTGGTTTCGGTGATTCTTATGTTAGTAAACTGCCCGTACTTTCTGGTGAAAAATATGTGTTAATTATTAGTAACTTCTCTAATAGTTTGTCAGGGTTTACAATGATATTCAGTACTACATCTCCAGTAGATTATTTAACATCACCCGACACGGTTTATTGGACTGGATCTACCGATACCGATTGGTTTAAATCTGCGAATTGGGGGGGGTGTGCCATTCCAAGTTGTACTCGTTCGGCGGTGATCATTCCATCCTCAGCAAATCAACCTGTGATAAATGCTGTTGGAGCCGCTGTGAATTCAATCAGTATTGAAGCAGGTGCAAAGCTGACCATAAATTCAAACCGAAGTTTGAGTGTTTGTGGAAATTTCACCAATGATGGAACTATAAATACACGTCCAAACTCAACCGTTGTTTTATCTGGAGGTTCAAATCAAACGATGAATGGAAATCTTATTAACTCAAGCGAAATAAAAAATCTTACTGTTTCCAAAACATCAGGGATTGCTACCTTAAATAATGATATTGATGTGAGTGGTAACTTTACAATAAGTACATTGGCAAGCACATTTATTGCGAATGATAAATTGGTTCGATTAGCTGGTAATTTCAATAATGCAATTGGCGGTACATTTACTCAAACTGCTGGTGGAATTATTGAATTTATGGGAACAAGTACACAAACCTATAATAATACTGGAAACCTCGAAAATGTTTACATGGTGAGTACTGGTGTTGGTGTTTCATTATCTTCTGATATGAATATCAGTTCAACAGGCACCTTACTTTAACCACTGGTAAAATCATTACTTCTGCTTATGAAGTGGATGTTATGAATATGGCATCATCGGCCGTGAGTGCTGGAAATACTTCCAGTTTTGTTCAAGGGTATTTGCGCCGTGCTCTGCCTACTTCTCTTGGTCAAGCGCGTACACTTGATTTCCCAGTTGGACATTCTATCGCTGGTTACCAACGCATGAATATTGCAACCTATAATGGAAACGACCCTGCTGTATCATCTCTTCGTGTTCATTTTTCGACATGGCCCACTACTCCACCTTCCGCAATGGGTGCCGATCCTTCCTGTCCAATTACCTATAATATGGGAGCATTGGATAATGGTTCATGGTCGGTTTTACCTCTAGGATCGGGAAATGTTGATATGAATATGACCCTTTACAATCGCACCTATACAAATGCTTCAACTGCATTTACTATTATGCAAAATCAAAGTGGTTCATGGGCTATACCTTCCATGACAATGGGTGCTTGTGGTTCGCCACCAGTAACTGCTGTGATGAGAACAGGAATAAGTCAAAGCTTTACTGCAGGTACATCTGTAGGATTTGGTACAGCACAAGGATCATCTGCTTTGCCAGTAACACTTTTGGCTTTTAGTGCTGAAGCTGCAGGAAACGACATTGAGTGTAAATGGTCAACAGCCAGTGAAGTAAACAATAGAGGATTTGAAGTGCAGCGTGCAACAGATCCTGATCACTTTGCAACTATCGGATGGGTTGAAGGAAATGGTACCACCAATTTATTAAAAAGCTATAAGTTTTTAGATGAAGAAGTGGTTGCTAATAAAATCTATTACTACCGTTTGCGTCAAGTCGATTTTGATGGCCAATTCACCTTTACAAAGATTATTGCCTGCATCATCAAAGACAATGGTGCGGTGTTAGTGGAAGCATTTCCCAATCCATATAGGGAAGCTACAACCATTCGCTATATGCTTACACGAAGTTCCATGATTACCATTGAGGTGATGGATGCAACTGGTAAAATTGTGAAACGCTATCAACAAGGATTACAGGATGCAGGACAATACACCATGCCATTCTCTGGAAAAAATAATGGATTAAGTTCAGGTACCTATATGGTTACTGTTTGGGCAGATGATGAACGCTATCAGTTACGCCTTACCGAAAATGATTAATTATACATTGAAATAGATATTTGTGGAGGCGGATTTATCCGCCTCTTTTTTTGGGAACATTTTCCAAATAAAGTCGATCCTTTCAATTTCGACTTCGATAGTGCATAAGAGGCAAGAACAAAGAAACTAGCATCCCGTCCAGTATCTAGTATCCAGCATCCCCTCAATAGCGTTCCACAATCACTATTAAAAAAAACTTCCTGCGTAAACTTCCTGCGTACCAATTTGCAAACACTTGTAGTCGACTATAAATGTTTATTTACCGACTAATTCCTCTCCCCTACTTCATCTTTGCATCGTCGACACTTGCTATGGCCTAGCAGTTAACTATAAAACCAAAAGAAAAAAATGAACTCATTAAAAAACAAAGTCAACTTGATTGGCAACCTCGGGTTCAATCCCGAAATCAAAATGTTGGATGGTGGAAAGAAACACGCCAAAGTGACCATTGCAACCAACGAATCGTACCGTAACGCCAAGGGCGAACGAGTAACCGATACCCAATGGCATAATTTAGTAGCGTTCGGAAAAACGGCTGAAATTATGGAGCGCTTCACCAAAGTGGGAAGCAAGATCGCCCTTGAGGGCAAGCTGGTGAGCAGAAGCTACACCGACAAATCTGGACAAAAGAAATACATCACAGAGGTCCAGGTGAGCGAAATCCTAGTCCTTAGCAACTTTAACGACGAAGGATCGGAAACCGAGAATTAATACCTCTCCCCTCCTACTGTAAAACCGCCCACGACACTTCGTGTGGCGGTTTTTTTACGCTAAATAATGTGCGTTAGGAGCAATGTAGCTGGATTGCATCGCTAGGCTTCGCGATGGTAATTAGGTCATGCCACGCTTTTTATAATTACACCCATATTTTTCTCCAACTAAAAATTATTACATTAACAATCAATTATTTATAACATTGCAGGTTTCACTTTAGTGAAACTTTAATATCTTTACATGGAAACAGAAAGAAAGAAGCACAGAAACATTAAATACTATAAAAACTATTTCCAGATTTTTTTTAACCAACAATCGAAAAAAGTCAAGGAAAAAATTATTTGGACATTTGACTTAGTCGAACATTTGGAAAGAGTTCCAGAAACTTATCTGAAACACATTGAGAATTCCAATGGACTTTACGAAATAAGAGTTCAATTGAGCAGTAACATATTTCGAGTTTTTTGTTTTTTTGATCAAGGACAATTAGTTGTACTTGTAAATGGCTTTCAAAAGAAGTCTCACAAGACACCTAGGAAGGAAATTGAAAAAGCACTTAAAATAAAAGAAGATTATGAAATCGAAAAATAAAAACTTGATATCCCACGAGGAATTCAAAGAATTAAATTACGGAAAGCGCGGAACCAAGAAAAGAGATGAATTAGAAGCAGGCTCCGATAATTTTTTAATCGGCGTCATGCTCCAACAAGCTCGACTCGAAAAAGGCTTGACCCAAGAACAGCTTGCTGAAAAAGTAGGAACTACAAAATCCTACATTTCAAAAATTGAAAACAATATTAAAGAAGTGCGCATCTCTACCCTTCAAAAAATAGTTGAATTGGGGTTGGGTGGACAGCTGCAATTATTGATAAAGCTATGATCAAATGTTCGCAATAGAGCATAGAAAATTGATTTTTCTTAAATGAGTCCCTTCAGCAGATAATTTCTTACTTGTCTCTATTTCGAAGCGAGTACTTTATGAATCAAAGAAGCTGCATTATAAGAAGCTACTTCTCCTCCTAGCTTTTCCTTTAATTCATCAAATGCCCTCAATATTTTCTCCAGCTCCTCAGTTTCTAAAATCTTTAGAAACTCAGCCTCGACTTGCTTTGGGTTGAGATTTGACTACTTTGCTAGTATTGAAGTTCACAATCATAGTTGCAACTCCATTTCAATACACCTTTTTAATTCATTAATGCAAGTGATCAACATCAACAACTATTTTGACGTACCTCATTGAAATTTTTACAAAATGATTTTTCCTTTGATGTGAATTAGTTTCTATTGTTTAACTCTAAAAAAAAATCCTATGAAAACAGATTCGGAAATTCAAAAAGACGTGATGGATGAGCTCAAATGGGAGCCTTTCCTCAGAGCAAGTGAAATTGGTGTTGCAGTGAAAAATGGCATTGTAGCACTTTCTGGAACGGTTGATACCTACGGAAAAAAGGTATCAGCAGAAAAAGCTGCTAAAAGAGTTGCAGGTGTGAAGGCTGTTGCTGAAGAGATTGAAGTAAAACTTTCCCATGATGGAAAAAGAACTGACATCGAAATTGCAGAAGCTGTTGTAAATGCACTTAAATGGCATAGTGCCATGAAGGAAGACAAAATTAAAGTGAAGGTGGAAAGTGGCTGGGTTACTCTTGAAGGAGAGGTGGATTGGGAATTTCAGCGAAATGCTGCACGAACCATGGTTGAAGATTTATTAGGTGTTGTTGGAATATCTAATAATATTAAAGTAGTTTCTAAACTATCTCCTACCGAGGTGAAGCAAAAGATAAGTTCTGCATTTCATCGTAGTGCAACAGTCGATTCGGATAAAATTACTATTGGAGTAGATGGTACAAAAGTTATCCTCACGGGTAAAGTGCGTTCGTATGCAGAAAAAAGAGATGCTGAAAATGCAGCATGGCTTGCCCCTGGAGTCAATAAAGTTGATAATAAACTTGAAATTGACTTGAACGTTTTCTCTTACTAATTATCATTCACAAAAGAGCGTTCACTACGGGTGGACGCTCTTTTAAATTATTATCAAATGAAAAAAATAATTTGTCCTGTTGATTTTTCCAAGGCGTCAATTAATGCAGTGGAATATGCCGAAAAACTTACTCAGATTTTCGCTGGGGAACTTCTGTTTATTAATGTTCAAAGAATTATACCTATAACAGAAACTGCGAGTTTAAGTGAAGGATTTGTAACTAATGAAAAAGAAAATTCAATTGTTACTGCGGATCGATTAAAAGCATTATGCATGGATGCCATAAAAAAGTACAACATTTCCGCGACCTATGCTGTTGAAGTGAGCACAAAATCGTTGGCAAAGAATTTAGCAGCTTTCGATGCAGACAACACCATGATTGTAATGGGCACCAACGGTGCTGACGAAATCTATCAATATTTTTTTGGCACGGATACCTTTCATGTATTAAAAAGCGCGAAATGCCCCGTGCTCGTAATTCCTGAAAACTATTCTTACAGAAACATAAAGAAAATTGTATTTGCCTGGGATTACAGTTCAAAAAGCAAATTTTCGTTTTCCTTCATGGCTGATTTTATGAAGGCTTTTAACCCCCAGTTTATTTTTCTACATGTGAGCAAGCATCATACTGAAATTAGTCTCGACGTTTTTAGGGCTTTACATACCGAAATAGAGTCCGTATTGGGCAAGGATAACCGTGTTGAATTTGAGCAGATATTCTCCGATAATATCCCTGAAAGCATCAACGACTACATGATTGAATCGAATGCAGATGTATTGTCCATAACCTATTATAATAGGGGTTTGATCCCCGATCTTTTTCATGGAACCGTTGCAAAGGAACTCAGCGAAATAGCTGAATATCCAATATTGGTTTTACACGCTTGAAACTGGAATTAAAAGAGAATCTACTCAACCAATTCCAACTCGAAAATGAAACGACTTCCATGGAACTACTTATTCTGAAGGATTACTTGGTGATTGAAATACTTACTTAATTCTTAAGATGAGTAGAATCAAGCATCGAAATGATCGAGGTTATATGCTAGGAGGGCAAATATTCGGTGCTTTGACTTGTGAAATTCATTAATTCGAAAAAATTATTAAATACTAAATATCATGGGGACATTAACTGAAATAACTTCATTAGAACGAGAAACAGCTTTCAAAAACGAAGCACTAAAGGTAATTTATCAACGAAGAGCTATCAGAAAATACAAAGATATTTCAATTGACAAGAATAGCATTGAGAAAATAATAGATGCAGGTAGAATGGCACCATCTGCCATGAATAGACAACCATGGAAATTTTATATTTTGACAAATAAAGAGGAAATAAAAGTTTTTTCAAAAGAAATTTCCAAGGCAGTATTAAAAGGTGTGGCACACGGTATTGCAAAATCAGGTTTAAAGGGAATATTAAAACTAGGAAAAGAAATTTTACATTTTCCACACGCTACAGATTTTTTCAAACTTGAGGATCCTGTTTTTCATGGGGCACCGGTAGTAATATTTATAACCTCTCCAAAGGATAATGAATGGGCTGTACTTGATGTAGGTATGTGCTCACAAAATATTATGCTTGCAGCAAAATCAATGGGAATAGATAGTTGTCCTGTTGGTGTAGGGAAATTTGTTGAGCACACAAAAATTTATTCCATGTTGAATATTCCGAATACAGAGCAAGTGCAACTTTCCATAATTCTGGGTCATGGAGATGAAAATCCAGTGCCTAATGAAAGAAATAAAAACAATGTAATCTTCTTATAATTATGAAAAGAATAATCGCTTATGCTTTATTTGTCATTGTATTCTGTTCGGCTGCATTCATTCAATCTACTTCAAATACCGACACTACCATTACTATCATAACTGCCATTTTAAATGATGGGACTAAAATTTGGGGGACACTTCACGAAGAGAATGCCAATGAATTTGTTGCTTTTGATTTCACCTTAGGAAAAGTAAGAATTGAGAAAAAAGATGTAACAAGCGAAGAAAAGCAAATGGCCAATGCTGCCGTCATCATTACAACTATAAATAATGCTGCATACTTCGGAATCATTATAGGAGCCACTCCAAAAACGTTGATCATGAAGTCCTCCTCCTTAGGTCGATTTGAGATCCAGACAAATGCAATTTCAAAAATTACTCCCTCAGCGAAATATGTGTATAGGAGAGTTGAGAATTAGTAGTATTCCAAAGAATAATACGATTTCTGTTTTCTCCTTAAAAAATATTTTGAAAAAGGAAATGAATAAGTAAGGCGTTTTTATAATGTTAAACGATAGAAGGAAGATTTATCAGTCGCTACTCCCATTTACTTTCTTTATACAAGAAGGAAAATAAGTCGATTGGTATATTCATTAGATCGCGACTATAACCTTCTGCTTAGTTGTATATATCATCGATGTCAGACTTTTTTACTCTAGACCTATTTGTTATTGCCTTAATAGGATACTTCTGCATAATGGCTTCTACTGCAGGATGTATATTCTCATTTATGAAATCATGTTCCAATACGTCACCTCTTGCAGTTCCCGACCAAACCAATTTATTTAACCTTCTGTCAAATACGTTCAATGTTATAGAGCCATCAACATACTCCACCTTTTGCGAGAAATAATTTGGAGGATAATGATAGATAGGATGATGGTAATAATAATAATTGAAATCGTATGGAAAATAATAAACACTACCATAATAATACCTGCGATAATAATATGGCCAGGGATACGAATAGAGTATTACCTTCTCCATTTTCTTTCGTGTAATAATAACCTTCAAAAGAACATCGGGTGTATCAAGATTTACTGAATATCCCCTTTCAGCAAAACTTTGCCCAAAATAATTGCGGATATTGTTACGAATAATTTCATTATTGTATGGTAAATTACTTGAATCATATTGATCTGGCAACCAGGCAAAAGTTTGGTATTTTGAAAAGTCTGCTTCCACATCAACACTCGTTGAAACATCAGTGTAAACGCTGCAACCCATAAATGAAATTATGGTCATCATAATAAACATAAAGCTAAAACGTGTTTTCATTTTTTTCGTTATTAATATGATTTGTGAATTTCAACTCGATAATTTAATTCAATAAAAATCGCTAACACACTTCAAAATTAAAATGATTTATTCCTGGTTTTATATATAATAAGATTCATGTAACTCATTTTCTTATTTCAATCTTTTGAATAGTTCGTATTTTATTAAAAACAGAGAAATAAGTTATAGTGCATTTCGCATTCAAGATTATCATTATTAAAATACATTTTCAATTATTATTCCATTGAAATAACAAATGAAATTACATTGACAATTTTCAATTGAATATCTTTAAAAGTGATCCGACGGATACTATTTAATGAGTAATAGATCAGTGTTGAATATTATTATATCTTAATTTTAAAGCAATGCCGCTAAACTCTTTCATCTCTCCATTATCAACAAATACCACCCTCCCATTTTTTTCTCTCACTGTTCTAATTATTTTCTCCACCACATCATTTTCATACATATATTCCATCTTGTCGGCAGAATCCTGAAGATTTAAATTATATTCGTCAACTGCAATAAATGCTTTGCTTGCCAAATCTTTTTCCACAACTAATTCCAATCCTTTTCCTTCATTTGCGGCCTTCAATATTTCCTCTATACCTAAAGCAACCATCTCGTTACCCACTAGCTCCCTAAGGTTTGATAAAAGATTTTCGTTTCGATTTTTCAGATGATTTTGAATCTGCATCCATGAAAGTCCAGCCAATTGAAGGTCGCCGTTAAAATTATAATTACCAACCACCTTTCCGATTATTCTTTTCATGTTTTGAGTTATCCCCAAGAAATCTGAAATTTCTTTTTTCCCGCCAGACACAATTAGTGGAACATGTTGACTCACATTTTTATTAAGTAAGTGATCTGCTGTTTTCAAAAAATCAACAAATCGTAATTCCTGTAAAACAGATTTATCCCTCTCAAATTCTTTCAAGGTGCTACTACTGAAAGATGTCCCCCTACTTGGTTTGGAATACTCGTAAGTTTCCTCATAATTTATTGGAAAATCTTCGTTTTTTACCTCTTTCAGCTCTTCTCCTTTTCCAGTATAGAGGTGAATATATTTTTTACTTACTGACAAAACGCAATAATCAAATATGGTATTTACATAGTATAATAAATCTCTGCTATCAAAAGCAGTTCCAATATTTATCTTCTCAATGACCGGAAAAGGGAATATTATTAGTCTTGCAACATTTGGAGAAACGAAGATCCCCACTCCATCTTTAGAATGGATATAGTCAATCTTTTCAACCGTTTCATCAATATTTTGAATGATCGATTCAACATCATTTTCAGTATTGGAAAATTTTTTCCTAAGTACTTCCTTTGCTCTATCAACTGCTTTCTTTACTGTTTGAGCATCATTTCTTTTTTCTGGAGAAATGCGATGCGTTGGAACAATAATGGAGACACATAGCATGTCAGATTCAGATAATAGTTCTTCGATTTCTTGCTTGAGCATAATATTATTTTTGAATTTCAGAATTATATTTTTTAGTACTATCGTGTACTTCCATTTTTCCAGGGTATTTCTCCTCTTTGATAATTGGTCTGCAATAACGACCATAGCTTTGCACCATCAACATCCAGGTGAGCCACACAATGATCAATAGAAGAAATACTATTACTATATTTTTCGCTTTATTACTCATTTTATTTTAGCAACATAAGGGAGATTATTATTACATAACCTCCCTTGGTAAAAAAGTGAATCCTTTTCACTAGATTCATTTTATTAGAATGTTGTCCTTGTCCGTTTCAACGTCGAAGTTTTTTTCTCTTTTACAGAAATTTTTCCATTATAACGGTCGGTAACTGCCTGAATGGTTTTTAACAAGTTTTCTCCATCAGAAGAGAAAGCGCCAAGATCTTCTTTTCCGTTGCTAATGGTATTATTGATAAGATTATGCAAGGAAACAATTCCTTTTAGCTTACCTTGTTCATCAATAACAGGCAATCGGCCAATTTGATTGGTTCGCATTTGACGAAAAGCAGTTGAAATATCATCATCCGTCTTAATGGTAAATACCTTTGTTGGCATGATTTGCCCTACAGTGGCTTTTACTCGTTTTTGAGCCAATGAAAGACATATGTCACGGTCGGTAACTATTCCTAAAACTTTCTTTTGTTTATCAACCACGGGCAACGCCCCGCAATTACTTGCTTTCATGGTCTTGGCTGCAATGTGTAGCTTGGTTTCGGGACTGCAAAACTTCAGAGAGGTAGCAGTCATTACATCTTTTACTTTCATTTTGTTTACAATTTAAGAATTAGGCAATTATTAAAACTAAGTTTCAAAGTAACTAAGCATTTTACTTTTTTGAAATGAAGCTGCTCATTCAAACTTTTGATTTTAATCACTAAACATCGAAAATTATAATAATTCAATGTGTTTTAACTTCCGTTCTCTAAATAATTCTATTTCCTTCCATGATTTAGTATTCAAAATATTATTCTTCGTGCACCAGGCTCGTCTAGCAATATACACTCCTAATTTCATAAAATTCAAGTTAGAAAGTGAGTGACTATCTGTGCTGATAACAAGTTCAACTCCCTTTTTTCTTGCCATCATGGTCCATTCGTCATTCAAGTCCATTCTTGTAGGTTGCGCATTGATTTCAAGAGCTGTATGAGTGCTTTTTGCCACATTCATCACCATATCAATATTCATTATACAAGATTCCCTTGAGCCAATCAATCTACCCGTAGGATGGCCAATACAGCATACGAATTTATTTTCACAAGCACGGATAATTCGCTTCGTCACATCTCTATTAAAATTACTGTGAATAGAAGCTGTTACCCAATCCAGCTGAGAAAGAATTTCATCAGAAATATCAAGAGAGCCATCTGCAAGAATATCTACTTCAACTCCTGTTTTAATAAAATTCACTCCAAGCATTTTATTTACTTTCCCAACTTCATTAATTTGTTTAAGAATTTGCTTTTCATCCATTCCATTGGCGATACGTGATGATTTGGAGTGATCCGTAAGTGCGATGTACTCGTAGGAATAATATTTCCTGATGTGTTTAACTAATTCCTCAATCGTATTCATTCCATCGCTCCAAACACTATGCATATGCAAATCTCCTCTAATATCGTCTAGTGCAATGAGTGTTGGAACTTGATTTCTGCTTGCTAGTTCAATTTCACCCCGATCTTCGCGCATTTCAGGAGGCATGATCTGAAAGCCCAGAGTACCATAAATTTCTTCTTCGGTTGATCCTGCAATTTTCTTTTCATTTTTAATATGAAAAATCCCGTATTCAGAAATCTTGTATCCCCTTTCCTTAGCGATAGTACGCAGATGAATATTATGCTCCTTAGAGCCAGTAAAATACTGCAATGCCGATCCCCATTCATCTTCATTTACAATTCGCAAATCCACTTGCTTGCCAGTTTCTTTTAAAATGATACTCACTTTGGTATCACCTTTGACCAGAATTTTTTCCACCATGGTGGATGATGTAAAATGAGAAATTATTTTTCTTCGGAACTTTTCTTCTGAAGCTACAAGCACGTCAATATCACCAATAGTTTCCTTTTTTCTTCGCAGACTTCCTGCTAACTCAATCTTCTTCACTTCAGGAATTTGCTTTAGCCATTCCACTACTTTATCGCCTGCTTCAAGTGCATCCCAGAGGAGCATTCTGTCTTCAATTGCTTTGTGGAGCTTCAAACCCCTCAGCATATTCTCCACCTTTTTCTGCCCAAAATTTTTCAATGAAGAAATCGTCCCGTCTTGTAGAGCTTGAACAAGCTCCTGCTTGGTGGAAATTTTTAATTCCTTATGAATCTGTTTAAGTGATTGCGGACCGAATCCCCTTATCTCCATCAAATCCAACAATTCATACGGCACAGATTTTTTCAGCTGTTCATACTTATTAATTTTACCAGTTTTAATGAATTCTTCAATTTTTTCTGCGATCCCTTCACCAATTCCAGGAAGATCATTCAATGAACGATTCTTACTATAAACAGAAATATCTTCCGGAAGCGAATCAACCACTTTTGATGCCTTTCCGTAAGCTAAGGAACGGAAACGATCGTCTGCACCTCTGAAAAGATAAATGTCAGACATATCCTTAAAAATTCTTGAAAGCTCCTTATTAGTATCAAGGTTCATTGACTTATCTTTTTTCAAACCTTCCAGTTTTCTCTTTTAATTCAATTCTGAAGACAACTGCACGCATCCCTTCCACATCTTTTGCGTGACTTTTACTTAAACCATGGCTAGGTTGAGCAGTTTCACTTGTCATGAGAGGCATCATCCTATCAATTAAAATTTTCATTGCTCTTTTTTGTTCATTTGCCTCTATTAATTCTTCGAACTCTCCCCAGGAAATCACACTTTGCCAGTTAGCCATATTTTGCATTACATCGACTTCAAAACATACATAAGGATTCTTCCTCATCATTTTAATTTTCATTCCATCCTTTGAATGCCCGTAAATATATTTTCCATCGAAGGCATAACTAATAGGGACAACATATATTTTATTATCAGCATAAATACCTATTCTTCCTATAACTTCAGAATTAAGTATCTGCTCAATTTGCTGCTTATTTAATTCTCCTAACATATTGCTTCATTATAATTTTAATTTGACTTAAACTCCAAATGGAAAAGTTTCAGGAATTTGATGACCATCTGGCTTAATATGTAGAGGATAAAGAGCCTTTGTCTGATCAAGGAAAATAAAAGCATCGTAACGCATCGGCAAAATGCTTTGAACATAATTTCCATACTGCTCATATTCGGGATGATAAACTACACCGATGGCTCTATGTCCAATAGGCATTCCCATTTTCTCTTCGTTCTTCAATTCATGAAGCATCAACAATTTATTTTTGTCTATTCCTGAATGGTGAAGAATATGCTCCCAACTTCTATTCATAGCTGGAGGCATTGAAATTTTACGCATTACATCGCCCCACTCCCTACCAGCAATTACACTGCCTTCATAAGAGCCAAATCCAACTAAAATTACTCCATCCTTTGAATGTTCCTCATTTACCAATTGACCAACATTCACCATTCCATTTTTTCCCATGTCTGTGGCTCGTGCATCACCTATATGTGTGTTGTGTTCCCAAACAATCACTTTAGCATCCTTTCCATGAAAATCCATCAAGCGGTTTAATGTTGTTACCATATGCTTATCACGAATATTCCAAGATAGAGAACCGCCTTTTATCATAGCACGATAATACTTTTCTGCATTCACTGCAACTAAGGCATTTTGTTCCGTACTAAACACATTTTCATGATCGGTATTGTATTGTGCGATTTTCCCGCGAATTTCTCGGAGAAGATCTACCACTTCTTTTTCGCATAGTTCAGGCACTAGAGCCGATGCACGGGCATAAGTGGATCCTTCATCCGCTTTATAGGGTTCAAAACATTGCATTGCTTTCAACGCTGTTTGCAATGAACCTGGATCATTATTTTTAAGGTAGTTGATTATACCCTCCATTGATTCCCACAAACTGTACACATCGAGTCCGTAAAACCCAATTTTTTTATCAACAGATAAACCAGCATTGAAATTTTTCAACCAGTCTGCAAATGCAACAATTTCCCAATTTGCCCACATCCAGGTTGGCCATCGATTAAAGGCTTGCAATACCTCTATTGCGCTCTTCCCAGAATAAGGGTAATTTTTAATGTAGCGATTTAGACGATAACAATCAGGCCAATCTCCTTCAACAGCAATAAATGAAAATCCCTTTTCCTCAATGAGACGCTGACTGATTTTAGCCCGCCAAGTATAGTATTCATGTGTACCGTGTGACGCCTCTCCCAACAAGACATATTTTGCATCACCAATATGTTTTATTAAAACGTCAAGATCGGAACTATCATTAAGTGGAGTTGAGATTCGAGCTACTAAATCACTTATATCGGAGACTTTGAAATTGGCAGGTTGAATTTTCATTTAAGGAATATTTTTATACAAAAAAGGAGTTTATAAATGAATCGGAAAATGATAATAATCAATACTATTGTTGATCAACCCCATTAAAAATAGAAAAGGCCAACAATACATTTGTGTTGGCATAACTTAAAAATGAAATCAAAGAAATACCTTATAGTACTATTTCTTTGATGTCATTACCTTTTTTTTCATTAACACTATTCCATTCAAATCAATACGAAGGATGGAATTGCGATACAAATAATGAAACGAAAAACAGTTATCCTAACATGTGTACAGCCTCCCTTCAAAAGAATAGTAGAGTTCATCAGCAACTACGGTAATTCATGAATAGCCAAATTAAAATTTCAAGATGATATAGATATCCGTTTGCCATTTAACCTCTGAGGAGAAAATAGAATATCCTTGAAACAGGGGTCACATTAGTCACATAATTCAGTCAAAATTTATTTCAATGCAGTTCACAAATTCATTTCAACTCCATTTGAAAATAAAATCAAAATTATTTAGCTAAAGAAAAACTAAACAAAATGACAAACAGTACTTTCAGAAAAATTATTTCCATTCCAATAGGAAAAATAAAATTAGAGGGTGAACTCATCATACCCAACCATTCTAAATCACTGGTGATTTTTTCACATGGCAGCGGAAGTAGTCGTTTTAGCACTAGAAATAATTTTGTTGCGAAAGAGTTGCACAAACAAAATATAAGCACATTTCTTTTTGATTTACTCACAAAAGAGGAGGATGAACTCTATTCTAATCGTTTCAACATAGACCTGCTCACGGAACGACTAATTATTGCTACCAAATACATGTCAACACTTCAAGAGTGTTCAGAATTAAGAATAGGGTATTTCGGTGCAAGCACAGGAGCGGCATCGGCATTACGGGCTGCAGCTTCTCTACCGAAAATGGTTGAAGCCTTGGTTTCAAGGGGTGGAAGACCTGACCTCGCCATTGACATTGCCCCAAAAATAAAGATTCCTACGCTGTTGATTGTTGGTGAACGGGATTATGATGTGCTGAATTTGAACAAGGAGGTTTATGAAATTTTAATATGCGAGAAGAAACTAGCAGTCATACCTGGAGCTACACATCTCTTCGAAGAGCAGGGAACCTTGAATGAAGCAGCAATAATTGCAGCAGATTGGTTCAATATTTTTTTACAAAACGAGAAAAAAGAGACAATAACCATACAATAATAATTTCATGTTTAAAGATAGATATGATGCAGCTTTACAGCTTGCGAAAAAATTGGAGAAATACCGAAATAATGGGGGGATTATCCTTGCTATTCCCCGCGGAGGAGTTCCAATAGGATATGTTGTAGCCAAAGAACTCAAATTTCCACTTGAAATCATTCTTTCAAAAAAAATTGGTCACCCTCTTAATCCTGAATTCGCTATTGGTTCTGTTTCCTTACAGGGTGCCATGATCAATGATAACGTAATGGATGTATCCTTGGATTATATTCAAAGGGAGTCAGAACAGATTCACAAAAAATTAAAGGAAAAATTCAGTCTGTACATGGGCAACAGGAAATCAACAGACTTAAAAAACAAAACTGTAATTATTGTTGATGACGGAATTGCAACAGGAAGCACTATTCTGGCAACGGTAGATTCCATTAAAAAAAGTAAACCCAAAGAGATTATCATTGCTGTTCCCGTTTCCTCACTTTTCGCTGAAAGCAAACTTTCAAAAGTTGTAGATGAGTTTATTTGCCTTATTACCCCTGAAAATTTCATGGGTGTGGGACAATTTTATGACAATTTTTCACAAGTTAGTGATGAGGAAGTAATACAACTGCTTAGCGATGCCAACAAAATTAAAAATGTAGCATAATCAACTATTTTACTTTAAAACAATAATAAAATGAGCCGCGAATATTTTACAAGTAAACTTTTGTCAACTATTTTGACTGTTCCGGCTCTTTTGTTATTGTTTTATTTTTGTATTTTATATGTAGTGTCACGCACTTGGCAATATTTCAAAAACATCAAAAAAAAACATACCTTTAACCAAAATACGGTAGAAATTATCACAACATGGTTTTAATACAAAACAATTTGTTTTTTATGGAAATCTAAATACAAAAGGCAATCACTGCTAAGGAAAAAAAATAACAAAAAGAAAATGTAATTTTAAATGAAACCACTTAAACAAATATTATTCTATGGTTTCATTTTCCTATTCACTAGTTGTGTCACTCTTTACAAGCCCAATGTAATTCATTCTCCCTTACTGAAAGAAAAAGGAAAGTTCAACTCATCCGCTTCGTTGGGTTTGTCGGGTTGTGGACTCTTCAATTTACAGGCTGCCTATGCAGTATCAAACCATACAGGTGTACTGATTGACGGAATGTATCATTTGAAAAATCAGAAAAGTGACGATTCCTCCGTTGAAAAACTCAAAATGTTTTTTGGGGAAGTTGGTGCAGGTTATTTCACCACTTTCGGCGATAAAAAAAATGGATTGTTTCAATGTTACGGAGGTGGTGGTTATGGAAGTACCACAGATAGAATTGACAATTCAATGCAGAATTATCCGCAAGTAAACGCAAAATATTTTAATGTATTTATTCAGCCAGGAGTGGCTTTAATTGATGAAAATTTCGAACTAGCTTTTGATATGAGAGCAAATTATGTTAACCTATTTAATATTAATGCCTACTTATACGATCAGTTTGAATGGTGGAATACTGATTTTACTTTTGGTTCCGACACCACGTTAAATTTTTTAAACATTGAACCCACTGTTACAATGAAAGCAGGAACGAAAAAGCTAAAAGGCACATTACAATTGGGATTAACTATTCCTACTGTTAATCCTAACTCTTATTTTGCTGTAAATACCGCCTCCTTTTTTGGATTTCCTTTAATAAAGATTTCCTTTGGGGCAAATTATGCTTTTTGAAATCAATGCCTATTCAGTGCAATTGATTATCGCTACCACCTAAAAATTGTTGTATTAACACAGAAACAAAAAATAGTTAATGCTAATTTTTTTCTTAGGTAAACTATTGATGGTATAAAATCTTTTGGATATGGAATCGGTTACTAAGTTCTTCGATTATTTATGCGCGACTTTTTTTGATGGGATTACTTGTAGCACCTACCTGTTTCGTTGTGCAATAAATAATAATAATTACTGACCCGTGAATCCTATTCACTTAAAAACTCTTTAATCACGCGAGCCGCCTTAGCCGAAGCACCTTCCCCTCCCAACTTTAACTTCAGCTCTTGAAACGATACCAACATTTTCTCCCGTTCCTCGGTTTCTAAAATTTTCATCAACTCGCTTTTGACTTGCTTAGGGTTGAGATCAGCTTGGATGAGCTCTTTTACGATTTCGCGATCCATCACTAAATTGACCAAGGAAATGAACTTTACTTTGATGAGTTGGCGGGCGATCCAATAGCTCACTTTGTTGGCTTTATAGCAAACGACTTCAGGAACACCAAAAATTGCAGTCTCCAAGGTGGCTGTTCCACTAGTCACTAAAGCACCAGAAGAAGCACTTAAAATCGCGTAAGTTTCTCCTTGAATTTGAGTAATGTTTGATCTGTTATCGAGGTGAGATGTGTAAGCATCTATAGCTTGTGATGGAGCAATAGCTAACAGGAAATGATAATCGTCCATTCCCTGTGTGGCTTCGATCATGATGGGTAGCATGGTGTCAATTTCTTGCTTTCTACTTCCGGGCAAGAGCGCTATGAGTTTTTTGTTTTCGGGAATGCCATGCTTCTTTTTCCACGACTCGTCGATCCATTTCCGAGTACCAATCTCATCTAACAAAGGATGTCCTACAAAGTCGACCTCCATGCCCCACTTCTGGTAAAAGTCTTTTTCGAAAGGGAGAATGACCATCATTTTGTCAATGTCGCGCTTGATTTTATGAATCCTCGATTCTTTCCAAGCCCATATTTGCGGACTGATGTAATAAATGGTTTTGATGCCTTGCTCTCGAGCAAACTCAGCTATGCGCAAATTGAATCCAGGGTAATCAATAAAGATCATCGCATCGGGCTTCCAAGCTGAAATATCTTCCTTGCAAAACTTGATATTCTTGATGATGGTTCGCAGGTTAGCAATCACCTCTATAAAACCCATAAAAGCAAGCGATCGGTAATGCTTTACCAACTCACCGCCTTGCTCTTGCATCAAGTCCCCTCCCCAGCAACGAAACTCAGCCTTTGCATCATTTGCACGAATGGCTTTCATCAAATTGCTTCCGTGTAAATCGCCCGAAGCTTCACCGGCTATGACATAGTACTTCATGCAATAATTTTAAAGTACATCACGATGAAGGCATAAATGAAAGTAGCACCAATAACTCCTTTCGCTGCTTTGTCGATTTCCTTGATGTAAAAAAGATAAAATAAACCTAAGTTCAAAATCACGCCCAGACTCAATACTGAAATGGCTTTGTTGGATTTAGTCACATGATCGATAAACCCATCAAAGGACATATAATTGAAAAAAAGCAAATAGTAAATATAAAATCCAAGGATGGGTAAGAGCATTCCTGGCACAAATCCCGATTTGAATTCATCTTTAAGTTTAAAGGATGGTTTCTTACTCATGAGTCTAAATTAATCGTTCCATTTAACAGTATTCAAATGAGCAATGGCATGGTGCGCTGTGAAATCAAATTGAACTGGAACAACGGAAGCATAACCATTTTCTAATGCCCATTCGTCGGTGTCCTTACCTGTATCGAAATTGATGAACTTGCCTGTCAACCAAAAATATTCTCTCCATGTGGATCATGACGCTCATCAAAATCCTCTTTCCACTTTGCATTCGCTTGGCGGCATATCTTGATGCCCTTGATTTTGCTCGTAGGTAGATTCGGAATATTTACATTGAGCAAGGTCCCATCTTGAATACCGATCTTCAACACATTTTTCACCACTTTCTCGATGATCTTCATGGATGGATTAAAATCGGCCTCTAGACTAAAGTTCAAGAGGCTAAATCCAATACTTGGAATGCCCTCTATGGCACCTTCCATCGCTGCCGACATCGTACCCGAGTAAATCACATTGATGGAGGAATTGCTACCGTGATTAATTCCCGACACACACAAATCCGGCTTACGATGTAAAATCTGATTTACGGCCAACTTCACACAGTCGACAGGCGTTCCCGAACATTGCCAAGAATCAACACCTTCAAAAACGCTTACCTTATCGAGTCGCAAGGGTTTACTGATGGTGATGGCATGTCCCATCGCCGATTGCGGACTATCGGGAGCCACCACAATCACATCTCCAAACTTCTTCATGGTGGCTACCAAGGCTCGAATTCCAGGAGCGGTGATACCATCATCGTTGGTTACGAGGATGATAGGTCGAGTTGACTTTTTCTTTGGGGATTTCTTTGCAGTAGCCATAAATTAAATTGAGGACAAAGGTAATTGATCCTTGTTTAAACGCAGCGATCGCAACGTTTAGCTGCGGTAGCTGCGAATTTTTCGATATCATAAAAAATCATAAAAGATCATAATAAATCTACGCCTGCCTACCGAATTTTTAAAGAAGGTAGGGCTAAAAAAGTATTATTAAAAGGCGAAATCAAGACATTTTAGCAGTTCCCATTTACCCACCCCGCCAAAATTTCATGTAAAACATTGGTATCAATGTCATTGTGTCGGTGAAAGATGTCATTTTATGCGTTGGAATAGTCATTGATAATGCAGGGGAAATCTTAAAACAGAAAAAAATGACACTATTAAAATTCCAAAAAGACGCTCCAGCGCGCAGCATGTTCCCAAGTACAGTCGACATGTTCAACGAATTCTTCAACGATTTTAACGGAAACGATTTCCGTAAATGGAATTCACCAGCCGTAAATATCAGCGAGAACGACAACGAATTCAAACTTCAATTAGCGGTTCCTGGCATGAAGAAAGAAAATTTCAAGATCGCTATCGAAGAAAAAATGTTGGTGGTGAGTGCAGAAAACAAAAAAGAAAACGAAGAAAAAACCGAGCGTTACACTCGCAAAGAATTCTCCTTCTCTTCCTTCACCCGCCGATTTAATCTACCTGAAAATGTGGATGAGAATAACATCAATGCCAACTACGAAAATGGCATCATGGTTTTAAATCTTCCAAAAAAAGCAGAAGCAAAACCAGTAACAAGAGAGATAAGTATTAAGTAATTTTAGTTTAGTTTAGTTTAGTTTGGTTATATTGGGCCCGTCGTAATGATGGGCCTTTTTTAAACGCAGCGTTCGCAGCGTTAAGCAACGGTCGCAGCGAAATTTCAGGATCATAAAAAATCTTAACCATCATAATAAATCAGTGTTCAATCTGCTTCGACGATACATTAAAAATAAATCCAACCCCAAAAACATTCTCAATATGGATGCTTTCATCCTCCTTTAAATACTTGCGCATTTTAGTGATGAACACATCCAAACTTCTCCCTAAAAAATAATCGTTTTCACCCCATAAATTCGTCAATAATTCTTCCCTTTTAATAAGTCGATTTCGATGCTCGTATAAATATGAAAGTAGGTGACTTTCTTTCTCTGTAATTCGCTTTACGATTCCATCATAAGTGAGCGATTGATTGAAGGGCTCAAAGGTGTATTTCCCTATAGCTATCACTTCATTTTTTAGATCCGCATTTTCGATATTACCTGTTCGGCGAATGACTGCTTTTATTTTCCAGAGTAATTCTTCTTCATCAAAAGGTTTTGTGATATAATCATCGGCACCTAAATCATAGCCAATTAATTTGTCTTCCTTTAATGATTTGGCTGTAATGAAAAGGATGGGAGTTTTACTATTTTTTTTCCTTATTTCTTTCGCTAAGGTGAAACCATCTACCTTGGGCATCATCACATCAAATAAGTAGAGCTCATAGCTACTTTCCTGGAGTGCTTGCAAGGCGAACATTCCATCCTTGCACAACTTTACCTCAAACCCTTCAGATTCCAAAAAATCGCATAACAATCTTCCCAAGTTGGGATCATCTTCAGCTAGTAAAATTTTGAATTTAGCTTTCATTGGCAGGAAAGTTGATTATGAATTTCGTCCCTTTTCCTTTTTCACTCTCTAACGCAATAGTTCCTTTATGTAATTCAATTATTTTCTTGATGTAAGCCAAACCCAAACCAAATCCTTGCACATTATGCACATTTCCGGTAGGCACTCTAAAGTATTTATCGAACACTTTCTTTTGAAACTCCTTCTCAATACCGATCCCTTGATCCGTTATGGTGATGATTAAATGATGATCTTGATTGATGGTATCAATATGGATGACAGGACTACTCTCAGAATATTTTATTGCATTATCAATCAAATTGCAAATGACATGGGTGAGATGGGTTTTATCTCCTTTCAATCGTGAATTTTTCGCATCAAATTGTATATGGATTGTTCCTTGCTTGTGCTCAAGTTGAATTTTTAAATTCTTGATAGCATCGTTGATGATTTGATGGAGATCTACCTCTGTTTTATGAATAGGAATTTCATCTCGCTCCAAGGCTGCCAAACTCAATACTTGTTCCACTTGAAGTCGGAGTTTTTCATTTTCTTCCAAAATGATTTCTGAGTAATGTCTCACTTTTTCCTGCTGATGGGTTATCTCCTCCTTAAGCATGAACTTACCAGCCAAAGCGATATTCGAAATGGGCGTTTTGAACTCGTGGGTCATATTATTCAAAAAATCGTTGGTATGTTCCGAAAGTTTCTTTTGTCTGTTGAGAGAAAGTAAGGTCTTCCAAAAAAGGAAGAGTACAATCAGTAAAAGGAGTATAGAGGTGACGAACAATGGACCCATCTCCTCGTAGATATACTGTTTTTTTTCAGGAAGGATTAATTTTAATTCCCAACCATTTCGGCTTACTACATCTTCTAAATTTAGTTGGAAGCAAGCGGGTTCATTCGGCTGTGGATTAAAAGCGTAAGCTTCAGACTTAGCGACGGTTTTTTTTTCCATCACTTCAAACGAATATTGGATGGTGAAGTCATAGAACTTCATGTAGTATTTAAATAGCGAATCAATTTTATGAATCTCTTCCTGCCCTACTCCAGCTTCCAATTTCTGGCAAGTAGCGGTGTCGGCAGCCAGGGCATCGGAGGTTCGAGCGAGAACAATATTCGCTTTTTCATTAAATAAGGCTTCTTTGATTTTCGCAGTTTCTACCAGCCAGTTCACCTGAATGATGAGCACCGTACAGAGCGCAACAGAAGAAATAAGGATGTATAAATGGGTGCGCGTGATGTTCATCAGAATATCCCAAATATAATCATTTCTTTTCCTCTAAATTGACAATAACAAGTCATTAACATCCCAATAACTTCTGACTAACAAAATTCAAAATGAATAATATTAACTTTGTTTTCAATTCGAATAGCTTCTGTCTTTATTTCAAAGAATGAATGATTATTCCAGCTTTAATAAAGTTTACTCTAAAAATTAAAATGATGCTAAAGCAAATCTTCACCTTCGTACTCTTAATGGTCATACTTTCTTGTACGAGTCATCCATCGGTACTGAATGGAAATAGTCTTCCGTTTATGCAAATAGGAAATAACATGCAGGCCATGAATTTTAATGATCCTGCTACACCTGAAGAACCACTCAAACTCAATTTTCTGAAGCCGCTAACGGTTGATACTACATTGCGACTTGGCACTTATATTAAAAGTCTATATCAGGACCAATCAGGAAATATGTGGATCGGAACTTTCTTCGAATCGATTTATAAATACAATGGAAAATCCCTTCTAAACCTTCATAAAAACGAAGGGCTAATGGGAAACAATATTCGGGGTATAGCAGAAGATCGCTTGGGGAATATTTGGTTTGCTACCAATGATGGACTTTTACGTTATGATGGAAGTGAATTCACTGTTTTAAAGAGGAAAGATGGATTGATCTGCGATGAAGTTTCAAGTATTATTATCGATAAGTCGGGTTTAATTTGGGTGGGTACAGAAGATGGATTATGTACTTATGATGGAAAATCATTTACTGCTTTTGTTCTTCCATCTGCAGAAATAAGCGGTGTTGATTTCGTACAACAAGCTCCAAGAATGATCAATAGTCTTTATCAAGATGCTCAAGAAAAAATATTTGGGTCGCAAAATGGTGGAGGTGTTTATCGAATTAATAATAAAATGCTCTCAAAAAGGAAGGTGTCTATACCCATTTTTCAGAATCGAATGGATTATGTAATAATTTTATTACTGGTATTTCAGGAGATAAAGCTGGTAATATTTGGATGGGTTCTCGCTTTAACGGGGTAAGTAAATTTGATGGTAAATTGTTCACCAATATTTCAAAGAAACAAGGATTGAGCAGTGATTTTGTTTGGAAAGTATTTGAGGATAAATCAGGAGCCTTATGGTTTCCTACAGCGGGTGGAGGTGTTTGCAAATTTGATGGTACCACATTCAAAAACTTCACCGTGCAGGATGGATTAGCCGATAATTTTGTTCAAACTATTTTAGAGGACAAGGAAGGAATACTTTGGTTCGGCACCTCGTCTGGACTCACGAGCTACGATGGCAAAACTTTTAAAAGCAATAAAAAATCTCGAGGCGGATGTTGATGGAGATTTAAACGCAACGGTCGCTGCGTTAAGCAACGGTCGCTGCGAAATTTCTTGATCATAAAAAATCTTAACAAATCATAACAAATCAGCGGCTAAAAAAACATTGTTAAAATCGATAAAACTTTTAGATAAAGTGAGTTTTATCTTGCCTTATCGCTTAGCATCGGAACAAATCTGAACTTATCCATCTCAATCACTTCCGTTTCGCCATTCGGTTTCTTTAACACGATGGTCATCGTTTGGATGGCCAACGGACCCACTGGAATAATCATCACTCCTCCTGGTTTTAATTGCTCCACCAAATTCATAGGAATGATTTCTGCGCCGCAGGTAACAATGATTTTATCAAAAGGCGCAAAGGCTGGTAATCCTTTAAACCCATCTCCATAAAAGGTTTTTACCGAAGCATAGTTCAATGAATCCAGTAATTTTCGGGTGTTTTCATGAAGCGGTTTATGGCGCTCAATCGAGAAAACCTTGGCGCCCATCTCCGCTAAAACAGCCGTTTGGTAACCACTCCCAGTTCCAATTTCGAGCACTTTCTCCCCTTTTTTAGGGTCCAAAAGCTGAGTTTGGTAGGCAACAGTGTAGGGTTGTGAAATAGTTTGTCCACAAGCAATGGGAAAAGCTTTGTCTTGGTAGGCAAACTCCAAAAAGGCATTATCCATGAATAAATGCCTTGGAATTTTTCCAATACTCTCTATAACTAACTCATTATCAATGCCTTTCTCTTTCAATTGCAAAATCAATTGCCGTCTCAAGCCTTGATGTCTAAATGTATCTTGTCCCATCTGCTGCAAAAATAATAAGGTTAAGGAGGATTTATTTTACATAAACAATAAATTCCTCTCTGTTTTTCAACAGTTCACTCGATAAAAAGGAATAATTTTGCAGAAAATTTCCAGTATGTTGAAGATAGGTGTTTTAGGTGCAGGGCATCTTGGAAAGATCCACATTAAGCAAATTCAGAGTTTATCACAGGTTTACCAACTGGTGGGATTTTACGATCAGAATCCAGAAACCGCAGCCAAAGTGGAAGCTGAATTAGGTGCGAAATCTTTTGCTTCCATGGATGACTTGATACAAGCAGTTGATGTAGTAGATGTGGTTACTCCCACCCTTTATCATTTTGAATGTGCTAGTAAAGCTTTGCGTGCATCAAAGCATGTTTTTATTGAGAAGCCACTTGCCAATACGATGCAGGAAGCGAAAGATCTCATCCAGTTAGCGAAAGAAGCTTCGATGAAAGTGCAAGTGGGACATGTAGAACGGTTCAACCCCGCTTTTAAAGCTGCTCTTCCCTATTTGAATCAACCTTTGTTTATCGAGACACATCGTTTAGCACAATTCAATCCTCGTGGGACAGATGTATCTGTGGTATTAGATTTAATGATTCACGATATCGATATCGTTTTGTCGGTGGTGAAATCAACAGTTAAGAAAATTAGCACTTCTGGCGTAGCTGTCGTTAGTGACACTCCCGATATTGCCAATGCACGTATCGAGTTCGACAATGGCTGTGTGGCTAATTTGACTGCGAGTCGTATCTCTCTTAAAAATATGCGCAAGAGTCGTTTCTTCCAGCGCGATGCCTATATCTCGGTCGATTTTTTCAAACGCTCTACAGAAGTAGTACGACTCAAAGAAGTTTCGGGTGACCCCGATCCATTAGCGGTATTATTAGAGCTGGGAGAAGGGAAGCCTACCAAGCAAATTTATTTTGAAAATCCGAAAGTGGATGAAAGCAATGCCATTCAGGAAGAGCTACTTTCATTTGCCAATGCGATTAATGAGGATAAATTACCTTTAGTTGATATTGAAGATGGCTTTGCTGCGTTAAACATTGCGCATCAGATTGCCGATAAATTAAAAATGTTACCCTCCATGGTTTTGTAATTGGTTTCCTTAAAAATGTTAGTCCTATGATTCGATTGAAAAGCATATTGCTCAACCTTCTGTTTATTGGTATTGCTGGTGGATGGTCGGGTTGTAATCTAATTAACCCCGACGAAGCCATTCCAGCTTATATTGAAGTTCGTGGCATAACAACAACATCAAATTATACTACCCAAGGATCAGCATCTAGTAAAATCACCGATGTTTGGGTGTATGCAGGAGGAGAATACCTAGGAACTTTTGAATTGCCAGCGCGCATTCCCATCTTACTAGAAGGAAAACATAAAATCACATTTGGCGCTGGTATAAAAGCGAACGGAATATCATCCACAAGTGAATTTTATAATCTATATAAATTCCATGATGTGGAATTAGACCTCATCCCTGGCAAAGTGACCGTAGTAGATACATTTTCGGTTTCATATTTTCCAGCACTTCAGTACACATGGTATGAAGATTTTGAAAAGGACACCAGCGGTGGAGGAATAAGCTTAGATACAACCTATCTTAGTTTGGCTGAAATCTATCCCGACTCTGTAGAAGTGTTTGAAGGAAGAAGAAGTTTAAGGATGCAAGTTACTACTGCTTTTAATTTTATTGAATGCCGTACCGTGGGTGATGGATTTGTTTTACCTGTGGGAAGAGATGTATACATTGAAATGGATTACAAATGTTCACAGCCTTTTATTGTGGGCTTAATTGGCGTGACGAATAACGGCGAGAAACAAATTCCCATCATTCGTCTTAATCCTAAGTCGGACTGGAATAAAATATATATTCGACTTGGACCTTATGTGAATTATAATTCAGATGCATTTAAATTCAAAGTTTATTTCCGTGTCGCTCTACCATCAACACTGACTGAAGGCACTGTTTATCTCGATAACTTGAAGTTGATTTCGAATTAATGAATAAGCCTAGGCAAATAATAAAGTATGTCATTGCTGATTTATTATCAGCCATGCTCGCTTGGGCTCTCTTTTATTATTATCGAAAAATTGGAATTGAATCGGCCTTATATAGCGAACATCTACCTTTTCAACCCGATAAGAATTTCTATTTAGGCATCACCGTATTGCCCATTGCATGGGTGGGTATTTATGCATTAGTAGGAACGTATAATGATATTTATCGGAAATCGAGATTACGTGAGTTTGGACAAACACTCTACGTTTCATTAATTGGTGTGTTAATCATTTTCTTTTCTCTTTTGTTAGACGATGTTATTGTCTCTTATAAAAGTTACTATAATATCTTTTTTGTGTTGTTCTTCTTGCAGTTTGGCATCACTTCCACTGTTCGATTTTTTATCACAACACATACGGCACGGAAAATTAAAAAACGAGAAATTGGTTTCCCTACTTTAATTATTGGAAGCAGCGAACGTGCTGTGAATTTGTTCAAAGAATATGAAGGGGAAAAATTAAGCTTAGGATATAAGTTCATCGGATTTATTCATGTCGATAATAACAACGGAAAGTACTTTGGTGATCATCTCCCCCATCTTGGAGGCATTGAAGACCTCACTCAAATAATCGACGCGAATAAAATTGAGGAAGTAATTATCGCCATTGAATCGTCTGAACATGATTTTATTGGAAGAATCATCAATGAGCTGGAAGATAAAGATGTGATCATCAAAATCATTCCCGACATGTACGATATTCTCGCAGGCACCGTAAAGATGACTTCCATTTTTGGTTCTCCACTTATCATCATTAATCCATCTTTGATGCCTGTATGGCAACAGTCGATGAAGCGAATTTTAGATATTCTAGTTTCTCTTTTCTTCCTGTTGATCTTAAGTCCAGTGTTTGTGATAACCTCCATCATCATAAAAGTTTCTTCCCGAGGACCTATTTTCTTCGTGCAGGAGCGCATTGGACTTCATGGAAATCCATTTACTATTTACAAGTTTCGTTCGATGTTTGTAGGTGCTGAAAAAGGAACACCTATGTTATCGAGCGATAACGACCACCGCATCACTCCTTTTGGAAAGTTTATGCGTGGTATACGTCTTGATGAAATCCCACAGTTTTACAATGTCCTTATTGGCGATATGTCTCTTGTAGGACCACGTCCCGAGCGACAATTCTTCATTGATCAAATTATGCAACGCGCTCCCCATTACCGTCACCTACACAAAGTGCGTCCTGGAATTACCAGTTGGGGACAAGTGAAGTATGGGTATGCTGAAAACGTGGAGGAGATGATTCATCGTTTGAAATACGATATTATTTATATCGAAAACATGTCTTTATCCCTGGATTTTAAAATCCTGTTTTACACCGTAAAAACCGTATTACAGAGAAGCGGGAAGTAGTTGTTGGTTGTTAGATTTTAGATTTTAGATTTTAGATTTAGATTCCAATATCCAATATCCAACATCTAACGTCTACAGGGAAACACCGTCAAGGGAAATCCTATCGTTTCAAACACCGACTTCACATGTTCTTCCTGCGTATCGGTAATAAATAATTGTCCGAAGGTTTCTTTGCTAACTAATTCCATCAAGCGGGTGATGCGATGAATATCCAGCTTATCAAAAATATCATCCAGCAACAAAATTGGTTTCAAGCCGCATGATCCCTTGATGATTTGAAACTGCGCTAACTTCAACGCTAAAATTACCGACTTTTGTTGGCCTTGCGAACCTACTCTTTTTACAGGATAATCGTTCAACGTAAATTGCAAATCATCTTTATGAATTCCAGTGGACGTGTATTGCAAGGCTAAATCTTTTTGCAAGGATTTACTCAAAAGATTTTCCATATTATCTTTCTCCAAGCTACTTACATAATGAATGTTTGCAAATTCATTTTCGAGCGTTAAATACGCATATGAATCTGCAAAAAGTGGTAAGAAATTCTTTATAAATTTTTTTCTTGCCTCATACACTTTGTGTCCATATCCTGCTAATTGTTCGTCCCACACTTGCCACATGGAAGCATCGGTATGTGCGCCTCGAGCGGTTTGTTTTAGTAATGCATTTCGCTGTTGTAAGACACGATTATAAGCAATAAGATCATCTAAATAACCATGATCATACTGGCAAATGATGCTATCCATCAATTTGCGACGTTCTTCACTCCCACCAATGATTAGTTCTTGGTCTACAGGAGCTTCCATCACCACGGGCAAAAGTCCAATGTGATCACCTAAGCGCGGATATTCTTTTTGATTTCTTTTGATGGTTTTCTTTTGTCCACTTTTCACCACCACCAATATTTCCTCTTCTTTTTCATTCAAATCAAAAACTCCTTTTATTGAAAAAAAGGCTTCTCCATGCCGAATGGAATGAGTATCACTTGTATTAAAGTACGATTTGCAAAGACACAAATAATGGATGGCGTCTAAAATATTCGTCTTCCCACTTCCGTTATTTCCCGTAAAAGCGTTAACTCCCTCAGTAAAAGTAAGTTCGGCTTCACCGTAATTCTTGAAGTTGAAGAGAGTTAGACTTTTTAAAAACATATGTCAAAAATAGTAGCTAATTGATCAATTCCTTTAATTTGCACTATTAATTTATTTATATTTTTCGGATGTGTTTGATTGATGAACCTAAAATAATTCCATTTGATTTATGGAATCTAAAAAGTGTTCGCATCTCTGACCCTGAAAAATTAAAAAACAAAACTATGAAGAATACATTTCGATTGCTCGCTATCTTGGTCACTATCACTTTTAGCGCTAAAGCTCAAGAGCCTATTTGGATTTCTAATTCTGAAGTGAAGGAAGTAAAGATTTATCAAACGGGAGCGATGGTTTCACGTACTGCCAAGGCAACTCTTAATCCCGGACTCCAAGAAGTAGTTTTAGACGGTTTGTCGCCTTACATCAATCCACAAAGTATTATTTTAAAAGGAACAGGTGACGCTACTATTTTAGCGGTTTCCTTCCAGCAAAATTATTTAACAGAGCAAAAAAAATCGAAAGAAATAATCCATTTGGAAGAAGACCTCGATTCGCTTAACAATCGTTTGCAGCAAATAAAGAATAGAAATGTTGTGTTGACTGAAGCACAAAATTTACTTTTAGCCAATAAAGCCATTGGTGGTGCAACTAACGGAGTTGTGGTAGATGAATTAGAGCTGGTACTCGATTATTTTTTAAAGAAGATGAATGAATTGAAAGAAGAACAACTAGCATCCGTTGGAAAAGAAAAAAAACTGAACGATCAAATTAAAAAACTGCAACAACAGTTAAATGTGATTCGACAAAAGCAACAACAGTCTACCGGAAATATTATAGTTAGAGTGAATGTAAATTCAAAAACCAACTCCAACTTTGAATTCAGCTATGTGATTGGTACAAATGTTTCTTGGTATCCCTTTTACGACATCAAAGTGAAAGATGTTAATTCTCCTGCTGAATTGGTGTACAAAGCAAAAGTAAGTCAAAGCACCGGCGAAGATTGGAATCAAGTAAAAATCGGATTAAGTACAGGGAACCCTTCCATTGGAAACGATCGTCCACAAATGGTTCCATGGTTTTTAAATTTCTATGCTCCCATGTACCAACTTCAAGGAGTACGTCGTGACAAACAACAAATGGAACAAGCACCCATGATGAGTTCTGGAGAAATGGCTAACGATAATAGTAAAAAGGAAATGACTACGATCCCTGTCATGATGAATGAAAATCAATTATCAACGAGTTTCGATATTCAAGGTGCCTACTCTATTCCTTCCGACGGACAAGAATATCAAGTAGAAGTTCAAAAGTTCACTTTAAAATCGACGTACAATTATGTTGGACTTCCTAAATTAGATGGAGATGCATTCTTGACAGCATCGGTTACAGGATGGGAAGAGTTGAGCTTGAGTCCGGGTGGAGCCAATGTATATTTCGATGGTGCATTCGTAGGAGAGTCGTTTATCAATCCTGCCGAAACCAGCGACACATTAGAAATCTCCTTAGGTCGAGACAAGCGCATCGTCATGAAACGTGAAAAATTAAAAGATATCAGTGGAAATAAATTCTTCGGCGGAAATAAAGAGCGTACATTGGCCTTCGACATCAGTGTAAAAAATGGAAAGAAGGAAGCCGTGACGATGGTTTTATATGATCAAGTTCCTTTGAGTAATCAGAAAGATATTGAAGTGAAAATTGAAGAGATGAGTGGCGCGCAATACAATTCCGAAACTGGAGAAATTAAATGGACACTCACATTAGCTCCAGGCGAAACCGTGAAAAAGAGATTGGCGTTTAAAGTAAAGTATCCAAAAGACAAACAGATTATGGGCTTGTAAAAAAAATGTTGGCATCGAGTATATCAGCCAACATTTTTAATGCTGCCCGAGGGAACTCGCGGGTAGCATGATACGAAAGAGCAGGATGAAAATTCTGTCCTTTTTTTTTAATCCTCGAATAAATCTATAATTAATAGGCCGCAGATCTATTATGATCATTATGATTTTTTATGATTGCTAGTTCTACAAATAAAGTTCACTTGGAAATCTAACAACTAAAATCACAGCTCGTAGCTCACCGCATGAATAAAACAAGGGCTCTTGCTCACCGATTCAATTCTTCCATCTGCATGTTCCACATTTAATTTCACACGCTGACCTTTCTTATAATTTTCCATAATCACTCTCAGTCCATCGGGGGAAAGTGTTCCTTTAATCTTTTCACCGCTTTGTTCATAGCGCAATTCATCGATGGACTTCACAGGCTCATCTAATTGAAATTGGTATTGCCTAAATTGATCAGGCATAAATAACGTGTCCTGTTTCAAACTTTGACCACTTGCCGAAAATGACAGGGCAATTACCAGTACGAAGTGTGCTATAAAAATGATTTTCTTCATTCCTCCAAGTTACGAATAAATTAATTATGTTTTGTTTTCGTTAAAATATTAAATCCTTTTTTTATTTTTATCGAAATCCTTCGGGTAATATTGATCCATTACCCTTAAAAACTAAACGAATAAAACTCAACTAAAATTATGGCACACGACATCGATTATCAAATAATAGGCGACGACATTCAAGTTGTAGAAGTAGAAATGGATCCAGGGGAGGCTGTTCGTGCTGAGGCAGGGGCAATGCTTTTTATGGAAGATGGTATTGAGATGCAAACCTCTACAGATGGTGGGCTACTCAAAGGATTGAAACGAATGATTACTGGGGAGAGTTTCTTCATTACCACGTTTACTAATCATGGAAATCAAAAGCGTAAAATGGCATTTGCCGCCCCTTATCCAGGTAAAATAATTACGATTAACCCTCAAGATTTTGGAGGTAAATTTCTTTGTCAGAAAGATGGATTCTTATGCGCCGCACAAGGCATCGAAATTAACATTGCTTTTACAAAACGAATTGGTGCCGGACTCTTCGGTGGCGAAGGATTTATCCTTCAGGAATTGTCGGGTGATGGAAACACATTCATTCACGCTGGAGGAACCATCTTAAAAAGACAATTAGCTCCCGGTGAAACGTTACGTGTCGATACAGGCTGTTTAGTTGCTTTTGAACCATCGGTGCAATACGACATTAAATTCATTGGCGGATTTCGTAATTCACTCTTCGGCGGAGAAGGGTTGTTTTATGCGTTGATTACGGGTCCAGGTTTGGTGTACTTACAAAGCGTACCCTTCTCTCGTATGGCAGATCGCATTGTAGCTGCTTCGCGCGTAGGCGGAGGAAGAGAAGAATCCAGAGGGCTTGGAGGCTTGTTGGGTGGGATGATCAGTGGGAAAGAATAATGAGGATACGAATTACGAATCTATACGAATGTACGAAATACGAATCTATACGAATTCGCTTATTCGCGAATATCGAGTTATTTAAATTAAAAAATTTAGTTGAGCTAATTTATAAATACTCCTAATCAATAAATATTGAAATCGTGGGTTAGCGGATTAGCGGATTAGCTCTTTCGTAATTCGTACATTCGTATCGATTCGTAATTCGTATCCGATCATTAAGTTTGGCAGCACCAATTAATTCCTCACTACCATTCCATCGTAGGCCACATTAATTCCTTTCGGCAGACCTGCATCTACTTCTGCATGCAAACCCATTTGATGACTTAGGTGAATTAAATAGCCTTGCTCGGGAGCGAAATGCTGCATCATTTTAATGGCTTCGTCGAGGGTGAAATGGGAAACATGTGGTTCTTTTCTTAAAGCATTCAACACTAAAAATTTTGAACCGTAGATTTTTGAGTATTCTTCTTCAGGAATCGTTTTTGCGTCGGTGATGTAGGTGAAGTCGCCAATTCTAAAACCGAAAATATCGAGGAGATAATGTTTAATCAGGATAGGTGTAAATGTTATCGTACCAATGGTAAAGGGTTTATTCTCGATAGTAATTAAATTCAATTCGGGAACTCCAGGATACTTAATGGCATCAAATGCGTAATGGAACTCTCGTTTAATCGCTACTTGAACTGCAGTGGTGGCATAAATATCAACGGGTTTCTGATTAATATAATTGAATGCACGTATATCATCCATCCCAGCAATATGATCTTTATGCTCATGTGTAAAAAGCAATCCATCCAATTTCTTTACACCATAACGGAGCATTTGTTGTCGAAAATCAGGTCCAGAATCGATGACCACGGTGGTGTGTTCATCTTCTACTAAAATAGATGTCCTTAAACGATTATCACGGGGATCGAGGCTTTTGCAGACCTCACAAGTGCAAGCAATTACAGGAACACCCTGTGATGTACCGGTGCCTAAAAAGGTGATCTTCAACAAGGGACTAAGGATTTGTAGGGTTTTCGTTTGAATCTTCAGCTATCACTTCTTCTACTGAAACAATTTCATCTGAAACTGCTGATTCGAAGGGCGTGCCTGGAAATTCTTTGTCAAAATTGAGCTCATCAGCCTGAATTTTATTCTTGAGACCGATGGTTCTTAAATCAACTTGAATCGTCTTGCTTTCTACCAATGATTGAATGATCTCCAATAAAGATTGAATTCGACTCTCTAAAACAGAAAACTTATTGATAACCACCACTTTCTTATCCTCTAATATACAAAAGTTAGATTTGAAATTTCCTTTTTCATAGCGAACGTCGTAGCCAGATTGCTCCAACACTTCTTCTAATTTTTTTAAATATGCGGGGGTAAATTTTGCCATAGCTGTCCTACAAAAGTCGTGATTTTTATGCTCTGAACAAAAAAAAGAAGTTTCTAAATTATGAACAAACGATGTATTTGCTTTTTAGGTCCAAATTTCCACTCTTTTTATATTCCTTTGCACCACGAAATTACATTCGTAATAAAACGTAATTCTTTACTATGTTATTGGGTATCCCCTTAGAAACCAAAGACCGAGAGTGTCGCGTAGCCCTCACTCCAGATATTTGCGGACAATTGATTGAAGCAGGTTTTACAGTTCAACTCCAAAAAGGTGCTGGACTAAAGTCATATTATCCTGACGATCAATATATCGCGAAAGGTGTAAAACTTGTTAACGATGCAGCATCGATCTACTCCAGTTCGGATGTAGTGTTAAAGGTAAATGCACCTTCCCCATCCGAAATTTCAGGAATGAAAAAGGGGGCTATTTTGATGTCATTTATGTGGGCTGGAACCAATCCTGAACTCATTGAAAATTGTGTTAAGCAAGGAATTTCTGCTTTTTCGGTAGATGCAATTCCGCGTATCTCCAGAGCACAAAAGATGGATGCTTTAAGTTCACAAGCCAACTTAGCTGGATACAAAAGTGTCATTATGGGAGCCAACGCGCTCGGGAAAATATTTCCGATGCTGATGACTGCTGCGGGAACCATCAAAGCCTTCCAAAGTTCTCATCTTCGGAGCAGGTGTGGCAGGACTCCAAGCAATCGCAACCGCAAAGCGTTTGGGTTCTATTGTGGAAGTAACAGATATTCGTCCAGAAACAAAAGAACAAGTGGAATCATTAGGAGGGAAATTCATCATGGTGAGTGATGATGCATCCATCAAAATTGAAGGAGGCTATGTGAAAGGTGTATCAGATGAATTCTTAAAAAAACAACAAGAGCTCGTTTCCAAACATGTTGCCACTGCAGACTTAGTCATCACCACCGCCCTCATCCCAGGAAGAAAAGCGCCTGTCTTAGTTACTGAAGACATGGTAAAAAGCATGAAATACGGATCTGTCATCGTTGATATGGCCGTGGAGCAAGGCGGAAATTGTGTGTTAAGCGAGTTGAATGCAACGGTAGTAAAACACGGAGTTACCATCATTGGTGAATCGAATATCCCTTCACTCCTACCGCTTAATGCGAGCGACCTATATGCAAAAAATATTCAAACCTTCCTCTTACACTTAGCCACTAAAGACGGATTTAAGTGGGAGATGGATGAGGAGATAACGAAAGGGTCCCTGCTCGTGCATAATGGCGTTTCTACCGCTACGAAGTAGTTAGGGGAATAGTGATTGTTTTCCACGAAAGTGATAATTGGTGGGTTGGTGTCGCGAGGCTTCGCGATGGTGGATTGGTGGATTGGTGGTCCCGATAGCTATCGGGAGGTGGATTGGTGGTCCCGATAGCTATCGGGAGGTGGATTGGTGGTCCCGATAGCTATCGGGAGGTGGATTGGTGGATTGCTACGCTCTGCTAGCTACGCGAAGTAAAATACTTAAAATTGCTATTTTATGAGTAACTAATTTAAATGAACAGATTCTAAATTAAAAATTAACAGAATGAAATTTAATATAACCCCCTTTAATTTAATTAAACAATGTCTCAATTATCTGAACAATTACGAAAACAAACAAAAGAAATGGCGATAAGCGCCATATTATTAACAAGAAAACTCCCTCAAAACGATGAGGGATGGACAATAAAAAAACAACTCATAAGATCCGCTACTTCAGTGGCAGCCAATTATAGGTCGGCTTGTAGAGGAAGAAGTGATCGAGAATTCTATTCGAAATTATGTATTGTTGTTGAAGAACTAGATGAATCAATGTTTTGGTTAGAATTAACAGAAGATATTGAATTAATTCTTCAAAAAGATGTGCAGCAAGTGATGGAAAAAATGAATAAATTATTGAAAATATTATCTGCTGCAAAAAGCACCCTCAGGCATAAACTAAATCCAAATGATTTAAATTAAATTTAATAAGTTAATTAAGTAAAAAAATACATTTTACCTCGCTTACGATGTATGGAACTTTATTCAGACTTCATGGCGCAGAAACTCACCAACCCACCAACCCACTAACCCACCAATTTAAATAAACAATAATTGAAATGGAATCTCTAATTAACCTCGTATCTGATCACCGCGAAATGCTCTATTTCGTTATCCTATCCGTATTCGTCGGAATTGAAGTAATTGGTGGTGTGCCTACCGTTTTGCATACCCCTCTCATGAGTGGAGCAAATGCCATTCACGGAGTAGTGATCGTGGGTGCCATCTATGTGATGTTAAACATCGACCCTTCTAATGTCTTTGCACTCGTGCTTGGATTTTTAGCGGTATTACTCGGAACATTAAATGTGGTGGGTGGCTTTGTGGTTACCGATCGCATGTTAGAGATGTTCAAGAAAAAATAATAGTATAACGATTAATATTTAAAGATTATGAAGAGCTCCCTGCTCGAAATTTGCTACCTCTTTGGCTCTGTCACTTTCATCGTCGGATTGAAAATGATGGGGAATCCGAAGACAGCACGTAGAGGAAATTTATACGGTGCATTAGGAATGGTGATTGCCATTTTCGGAACCATCTTCCTCTTTGAAAAGAAAGATCATGCTGGAAATATTGATACTGCTTTTGTAGTTCCAGCCTTGGTGTATTACCTCATTTTTGGAGCCATCGCTCTCGGAACCGTTATTGGATGGTTAACCGCCAAGCGTGTTCAAATGACCAAGATGCCTGAATTGGTTTCCATGTTTAATGGAATGGGTGGTGCTTGTGCTGCATTGATTGGACTGATGGAATATCAGCACAACTTGGATAGTACTGGAGCCTTAGCCGCAATCATTGCTGGAATGGTGATTGGCACCGTTTCATTCAGCGGATCCGTGATCGCTTATTTAAAGTTGAATGGTTCTATGAACAAACCTATTCGTTTACCACAATACAATATCATCAATACTATTTTTATGATCTCTCTTGTGATTTTTGGAACGTGGATGGTAATCGTAAAGCCTGATAACATGGCTATTTTATATGCATTGTTTTTTGCTGCGGTTGTTTATGGAATTCTGTTTACGATTCCAATAGGTGGGGCTGATATGCCCGTTGTAATTTCATTGCTAAACTCTTTCACTGGATTAGCAGCCGCTTTTGGTGGATTCCTTTACGACAATAAAATTATGCTTACCGGTGGAATCTTGGTTGGATCGGCAGGAACTCTTTTAACGCTTGTGATGTGTAAGGCGATGAATCGTCCGTTGAGCAATGTGATTTTTGGTGCTTTTGGGGCATCAGGAGCGAGTGGTGAGCGCGAAATGAGTGGAAATATTAAAGACATCAATGTAAGCGATACAGCGGTGCTAATGAATTATTCGAAGAAAGTAGTGATTGTTCCTGGATATGGATTGGCAGTAGCTCAAGCACAACACGTCATTCATGAGTTAGAAATGATTTTGGAAGAACGTGGAGTAAGTGTAAAATATGCAATTCATCCTGTTGCAGGTCGTATGCCCGGACATATGAACGTACTTTTAGCGGAGTCCAATGTATCTTATGATAAATTGGTGGAGATGGAAGACATCAACCCTGAGTTTGCATCGACAGATGTCGTGTTGGTTGTGGGAGCAAATGACGTAGTGAATCCAGCGGCTCATAATGATCCATCGTCACCCATTTACGGAATGCCCATCCTCGACGTAGAAAACGCGGCTCACATCATCGTAAACAAACGTTCCATGAATGCTGGTTATGCAGGTATCGAAAACGAACTGTTTTTTAATCCTAAAACGAATATGTTATTTGGTGATGCAAAAACGGTTTTGACGAAATTAGTGGCGGAGTTGAAAGCATTGTGATAGGTTACTAATTACGAATCGATACGAAAATACGAATTACGAATACGCAAATTCGCTAATTCTCGAATGACGATGTAACCTAGGCTACGTCGCTAGGCTTCGCGATACGAATCGATACGAAAATACGAATTACGAATACGCAAATTCGCTAATTCTCGAATGACGATGTAACCTAGGCTACGTCGCTAGGCTTCGCGATACGAACCGATACGAAAATACGAATACGCTAATTCGCAAATTCTCGAATGACAAAGTAACTTAGGTTACTAATTACGAATCGATACGAAAATACGAATTACGAATACGCAAATTCGCTAATTCTCGAATGACGATGTAACCTAGGCTACGTCGCTGTCGCGATACGAATCGATACGAAATTACGAATTACGAATTACGAATTACGAATTCGCTAATTTTCGAATGTCGAAGTAACTTAGGTTACGTCGTGAGGCTTCGCGATACGAATCAATACGAAAATAAGAATTACGAATGCACTAATCCGCAGAACGAATTAATAAAATAATATTTTACTATTTAGTCTATTAGCGTATTAGTAAATTAGCGAATTCGTAATTCGTAAATTCGTATAAAGTTTTTTTAATTTATGAAACTCTTCTGCCATTGGCAGGTGATTAATATCTTAAGAATAAATTCGTAATTCGTAGCCGAACTTCATAAGTTTATCGTTATATCAACTTTAAAAGGTAATTATTTTACTCCCCTCCCCTTCCATCGCGGCTACTAGTTTCCCAATCGGTTTCCAACAGCGTTGATCGATATTATTTTCTTTAAACAGCTCTAATAACTCAGGTACATTTTTCTCATTCATAGCGATTAGCAATCCCCCACTTGTTTGTGGATCACATCCTAAATGCAATTCACGGGCTCCTGGTTCTTGAATGAGATGTCCGTAGCTATTCCAGTTTCTATAAGTGATAGCCGGTATGGTGAACTGATCCATGTACACATCTAAATTTTCTAATTCAGGTATTGTATAAATGTTAAGTTGAGCAGCTAATCCGCTTCCTTGAGACATCTCAAGTAAATGTCCGAATAATCCAAAGCCCGTAACGTCTGTAAGCGCATGAATGCCTTCAAATCCTGCTAGCTGTGCTCCAATTTTATTTAATGTGGTCATTGAGTTGATGGCATGTTGCATATCTACGGCTTGTGCTTTGCCCATTTTTTCGGCTGTTGTGATAATTCCTACACCCAATGGTTTGGTTAAAAAGAGAAGGTCTCCCTCTTGTGCAGTGTCGTTCCGCAGTAAATTCTTTGATTGAATAATTCCATTCACTGCTAATCCAAAAATAGGTTCAGGACTGTCAATGCTATGTCCGCCGGCAAGTGGAATATTAGCGGTATCACAAATACTTCTTCCTCCTGCTATCACTTTTGCTGCTATCTCTGGTGCTAACTTATCTACAGGCCATCCTAAGATAGCTATAGCTAAATTCGGCTGACCACCCATTGCATAAATATCAGAAATAGCATTCGTAGCGGCAATTCTACCAAAGTCGAATGGATCATCTACAATGGGCATAAAAAAATCGGTCGTGCTGATTAGCGCAAATCCATTTCCAATTTCTAAAACGGCAGCGTCGTCACGTGTAGCATTTCCAACCAATAGATTCGGAAAATCTTTTTGACTTTCATTTCCCCTTAAAATTTCATCTAACACAGCAGGAGCAATTTTACAACCACATCCATATCCGTGACTAAATTGCGTTAATTTGATAGGCTCACTCATCTTCACTTCTCCTTTTATTAATTTACAATTTGTTTTTTTGCCAACAGAAGCTTTCGCACACCCACTTCGGGATCTGTCCAAGTAAATGGCACTTTTAAAAACATATTATTTTCTCTCTTCGAATTACTATGTGCATACGTCTTATCATAGTAATTTAAAATAATCTCCAACCATTGATGAAGGTCATTTTCCATCAAAAATTCAAGTGCTCGCTTCATATGTTGACCACCCAATCGCTTTTCAATTCTACGCGTTTGTTCTTCGAGTAAATGGATAGAGAAAATTCCATATTCATTTAAAATTCGGGTTGATCTTTCTTCCGTACTCACTTCCATCTCCACCACTTTTGCATTTCTCATTTGTGCAAATAAAAATTCCGGGATGGTGATTTGTCCTATATTCCGACTTTCATTTTCAAGCCAAAGAATTTCCTTCGTATCGATTGACGATAATTGTTCAGCCAATAAATTCTCGAAATATTCTTGTCGAGGTTGTTCAGGCATTCCCAGCAACCCAAAGGCGGATCCTTTGTGACATGCTAGGTGTTCAAGGTCGATGGTTTGCTCTTGCAGTGCTTTTAGTTTTTGGAGGACTTCGGTCTTTCCACTCCCCGTCATCCCTCCTAAAATTAAAATTTTGTACGGTTGCTGAAATTGATTTAACACCCAATTTCGATATGACTTATAGCCTTTTTCAAGCAATGTCACTTTTACACCCATCATTCGAATGAGCCATGCCATAATATTACTTCTCATCCCTCCTCTCCAGCAGTACAAAAACACTTCCTTGTCGCCAGCTAAATCACGAACTGTTTTTAATTTTTCATGAAACAACGGACCCACTAATTCAAATCCTTTCAAAATGGCAGCTTCTCTTCCTTTTTCCTTGTAGATGGTACCAATAATATGTCGATGCTCATTATTGAGTAAGGGCAAGGAAATCGCCCCAGGAATACATGCTTTCTCAAACTCTTTTTCACTGCGGGTATCAAAAAGTACCGCATTTCTCATTCTTCTTTGATCTAAAAATTTTTCTATGGGAAGTATGTTCACTGACATTTTGCAAAACTAGGTAAAGAGAAGTTACCAAAAGATAAATTTACAGACGTGAATTCCATCAAAAAAGAAGGGAGAACCCCCCGGTCCTCCCCTATCGTTAACCCAATTACGGGAAATTTTCTTGTTAATTGAGATTTGGATCTTCTGGGAAATTAGCGAGTATCGCATATTCATTTCCCATACTTCTCAATACTTCACTCCACAATGAGCGTGGATTATTTGCGAATGTAAATTCCCGATTCGCTTTAAATACTAACCACGATTTTTCTTTCATCTCATGGTCGAGTTGCTTTGGCTCCCAACCTGAATATCCAGCGTAGAAACGAATCTGATCTGGTTGAATTTGTTTTGTATCTATTAAGAACTTTAATTGATCGTAATCCCCACCCCAAAAAATACCATTCAGAATTTCTTTAGAACCTTCTAAAAGGTGACCTACTGTATGTATGTAGAACAAGGTATCCGTTTCTACTGGTCCACCAAAGTAAAGAGGTGCTTTAAACTCTGGAAAATCATCCACTGCATCGTTCAAATTTACGTCAGTGGGTTTATTCAAGATAAAACCTAGTGTTCCTTTTTCGTCGTGCTCACTTAGCAGAACCACTGCTCTTTTAAAATAAGAATCTAAAAGAAAGGGTTCAGATATTAGTAAACTGCCTTGGACCGGTTTATTTAGCTTTTTCATACCTCTTGATTTTTACACTTTTTCAACATTCGCCGTTTCTGGTCCTCTCGAGCTTATTTGAGAGGGTGAAACTAGTACACTTCTCTTGATTTTTGCCCGACTAAAAACATGCCAGCTTGTACCTAATACGGAAATGGTTCGCCAACAGTTTGTAAAAAAATCAACATAGTCGGGTATTTTTTCAATAGCATTGATAATGAACATTGAATTTATTTTGACTGAATATCCTTTACCTTTGTCCATTATGGAACATATTAATCAATACCTACAAAACACTAGAAATCAATATGATAAAGGTGTATTGATTGAGAATCAATTACATGAGAATCCACTAAAACAATTTGAAGTTTGGATGCAGGAAGCCATTGCCGCCAACCAGCCAGAGCCTAATGCAATGGATTTGAGTACGGTATCGGAAGGCAAACCAAGTTCACGAATTGTTTTATTAAAAGGAGTGGATGAAAAGGGCTTTGTATTCTACACCAATTACGACAGTAAGAAGGGAATTGATATGCTTGAAAACCCACAAATCAGCCTTAACTTTTTCTGGCAGGTTCTGGCTCGACAAGTACGGATTGAAGGAAAAGTGGAGAAAGTATCGGCTGAAGAAAGTGATAGTTACTTCCAGTCGCGTCCTCGAGAGAGTCAAATTGGAGCATGGGCATCCACTCAAAGCCGAGTGATTAAGAACAGAGCTGTTCTTGATGAAAGTGTGGCTCAAATTGAGAAAGAATACGAGGGGAAAGTGATTCCGCGTCCTGCACATTGGGGTGGTTATCGCTTGATTCCCGAAAAAATTGAATTTTGGCAAGGGCGACCCAATCGACTACACGATCGTTTCCTTTATGAAGATTCTCCCGCAGGATGGATGGTATTTAGATTGTCGCCTTAGAAATTTCAAGTATTATTAAATATAAAATGGAGACACTCGTTTACCTAGAGACTCAAGGTTAAACACTAGAGACACTAGAGAACACTTGAGAACACTAGAGAATTTAAGAGAAATCTTGAGATCACTAAAGAAACTTAAGTAAACTAAAGTACACAGTTTAATGTTCATGATTAAACAAATTGCCTTTGTGCTCTCCAGTGACCTCGTATGTTTGTCGAGAAGTTTGGCGATTAGATTAATAAATAAGAATTGCTTGAAAGGAAAATAGATCATTGCCGAATTAATATTTTAGCCTCTCCCCAACCCCTCTCCAGAGGCGAGGGGCTATAAAAAGCCAAATTTCTCAAATATTCTCAAATCATCTTTAGTGCCTTCGTGTTTAAAAAAGTTTAATCCTTGCTGTAATTTAAATCCCAAAAATGACATTACGTATCATCATCTTCATTTTAGTACTTCTTGCACTTGATTTCTATGTTTTTCAAGGATTCAAATTTGCTTTTAGAAATACATCCATCACAACGCAGAAAGTGGTAAGCATTGCTTTTGGAGTTTGACAGTCTTTACTATTTCCGTCTTATTGGCAATGTTGATCAAGGACTGGTCTACATGGCCTAAAGCAATTAAGACTTATGCAGGCGCAATGGTTTTCATTATCACTTTTTCCAAGTTATTTGTCATTCTGTTTTTATTGACTGATGATATTTTCAGAGGGTTAAAATGGTCGTTTGAGAAAATCATGCCTTCTAAAGAAGCATTAGTAGATTCAACCAATGTACCTGCAGTACTTTCAAAAGGGATTTCACGTTCAGATTTTTTAGTGAGAAGCGGATTAGTATTGGCTTCTCTTCCTTTTGTAGGATTGATTTGGGGAATGGTAAAGGGGGCTTATGATTATCAAGTAAAAAATATAAAATTGAATCTTGCGAATTTGCCAAAAGCGTTTCACGGATACAAGATCATTCAAATTTCTGATTTACATGTTGGAAGTTTCGTTAGTTCGGAACCGTTAGAAGAAGCAGTTCGGATCATCAATGAACAAAATGCAGATATCATTTTATTTACCGGTGACTTAGTGAATAATCGCTCGGATGAATTGAATATGCATAAAGCGGCTTTGTCTAAATTAAAAGCAAAACATGGGGTGTTTTCTACTCTCGGCAATCATGATTATGGTGATTATGTGCAATGGGATTCTGAAGAGTTAAAACGTGAAAACTTGGCTACTTTAATTGAAGGTCATAAAGAAATGGGTTGGGATATTTTGATGGACGAACATCGTCATATTGAAAAAGACGGAGAAAAAATCACACTCATCGGTGTTCAGAATTACAGCATGCATTTACGATTTCCAAAGTACGGAAGTTTGCCAAAAGCCACTGAAAATATTCAATATAGCGATTTCAATATTTTGCTCTCTCACGACCCTAGTCATTGGAGAGGTGAAATCATCAAAGATTTTCCTGAGATTGATCTCACATTAGCAGGACATACCCACGGCTTTCAATTTGGCATCGAACTCCCCAATTTTAAATGGAGTCCGGTACAGTATGTTTACAAAGAATGGGCTGGTCTTTACACAGAAGGAAAACAACAGCTGTATGTCAATAGAGGTTTAGGCTTTCTTGGCTATCCTGGACGTGTGGGAATATTGCCTGAGATAACAGTGTTTGAACTGCACCGGGGTTAATTCAGTCCCGATAGCTATCGGGATCAGAATTAAGAATTAAGAATTAAGAATTAAGAATTAAGAATTAAGAATTAAGAACTAAGAACTAATACCATAGCTTTTCTTTTTGCTGTTTGTGAGTATGACTTGCCAATGAGTTACTTATAAAAAAAAGCCGTTGCATTAGGCTAGAACTAAGGGGGCGGGGTAATTCTGAATTCTTAATTCTGCATTCTTAATTATTCCCTATCTTTATTCTATGAAAAGACTTTACATCCTATTAATTTTAATATTTTGCCATCACACCATTTCAGCACAATGGCAACAAACGAATGGTCCTGGAGGAGGATATATTTCTTCTTTCGCTTCCAATGGAAATAATCTTTTTGTTGCGACAACTTTAGGTGGAGTTGGATATTATGGAGCTGGAGTTTTCCTTTCGACAAATAATGGTGCTACCTGGACACCAAAAAATTCGGGCTTACTTTGCACTGGTATTTATACTCTATTGACAATCGGCACGTCGATTTTTGCAGGCACCGATAATGGAATTTTCACCACCAATAACAATGGTAATTCTTGGAGTCAACTTAGTAATGGAATTCCATCTACGTATGTAACTTCAATGATTTTAGATGGTACATCAATTATTGCTGCGACGTACGATAGTGGGATGTTTGTTTCAAACAACAGTGGAGTTTCTTGGAGTCCAATAAATATGGGCTTTGCTAATCCAGAAGTGTGGGCATTGGCATCAAACGGATCTGAGATTTATGCGGGGGTAAATGGAGTTGGACTTTATAAATCAATTGACAATGGTGCTAGTTGGAATCTGTTAAATAATGGAATTTCAAGTTCTAATTTCTCCTGTATTGCTTTAAATGGACAAGATGTATTTGTTTGTGCCGCAGGAGGTGTTTTTCATTCTAATAATGGAGGTGCGCAATGGAATTCAATTAATTCAGGACTGACTAGTTTGCAAGTAAAAACAATTTTTATTAATGGCTCAGATCTATTTGTAGGAACAATTGACTCCGGTTTATTTTATTCGAACAATAATGGGGCTACATGGTCGGTAAGCAATATTGGATTGTTGAATAGTTCCATTACTTCAGGAAGCATTCATAATTCTATACTTTTTGTAGGTTCTGATGGCGGTGGAGTTTACTCATCTGTAAATGGTGGATTGAATTGGAATCCTTCAAGTGTTGGATTAGCAAATTGTAAAATTTCTGCCATGGCGACCGATGGAATTAATCTTTATGCTGGTGGAGAATCAGCAGGTTTTTTTGCTACTACTGATAATGGTAATTTATGGTTAAGTCAAAATAATGGATTACCAGTATGCATAATCACTAAACTATTATTTGAAGACTCCACCTTATATCTTACGACCTGGGGAGATGGAATATTTTCATCTAGCGACAGTGGTGCATCATGGACATCGTTAAACGCAGGATTGACCAACCTCAATTTAAACACGGTACTGGTAGATGGAGCAAATATTTTTGTAGGAACTAATTTCGGCATCTTACATACAAATGATAATGGGATCACTTGGACACCTATGAATTCAGGTTTGGGAAGTCCAATAGTAATGTCCTTGGCAAAGAATGGAACCAGTATATTCGCCGGAACTTATAGTTATGGTGTTTATGTGTCGAGCGATAATGGAGCTTCTTGGTCACCTACTAGTAGTGGATTTTCGGGAGCTGTAGTTTCAAAAATTTTAGCGCATAACGGATATTTAATTGCAGGAACTTTTGGTGGAGGGGTATTCACCTCTTCCGACAATGGAGTGAGTTGGACACCAAGCATTGCTGCATCGTTTGGAGCAACTTATGATATGGTAGGTTATAATAATTTTCTTTTTGTAGCAACAAGTGGCGGGGTAAAAATATCCAATGACTTTGGGTATACTTGGAGTAATGTGAATTCAAATTCACTATTTAGTGCAGTAAGATCTATTGCCACACATGATGGATATCTTTTTGCAGGCACATGGGATAAAAGTGTTTGGAAAACTCTTTTAGCTCCTCTTGTTGGAGAAGATGAACTAAATAGCAATGTCAACTTTAACTTGTATCCAAATCCTACAAGGGGAATACTCAACCTTGAAATAAATGGAATGATGGATTTAGATAACACAATCTCCATCTTTAATTTATTAGGCGAAATCGTTTATTCATCTAGCTTAAATTCATCAGTAAAAAAATCCATCGATATCAGTCATTTACCCAGCGGAATGTATGTAGCCCAATTGCAATCGAAGGAAGGTAGTTCGACACGGAAATTTATTATTGAAGATTAAAATCGTATTTATCTAATAATTGTTTTATGAAAAAAATTTACATTTTATTCGTTTTTATTCTCTGCCAATTTACTGTTGCGGCACAATGGCAATCTGCAAATGGTCCAGGTGGTGGAGGAATTTCTAGTTTTTTATTTAATGGAACAGATCAATATGTTGGTACTTTTGGAGGGGGAGTCTATTATACATCCAACGGAGGATTAACTTGGAATGATGTCAACACAGGATTGAATAACCATGTTGTTTTGGATATGGTTTTGATGGGAAGTGATATTATTATTGGTACTGGAGGCGGACTTTACAAGTCTAGTAATGGTGGTGCATCATGGACCCTACTCACCAATGGAGTGCCAGCACAATTTATATCCGATTTGACAACTAGTAATGGAAACATTTTTGCTGCTATCAGTTCAATGGGAGTTTATATGTCGAGCGATAGTGGAAATACTTGGACATCTGTAAATACAGGATTAGGAAGTTTGCAAGTAAATTCTATAAGTGCAAATGGAACTCATCTGTATGCCGGAATTCAAGGTATGGGTGTTTATGTATCAACCAATAATGGTGGATTTTGGACTCTTGTAAGTAATGGGTTAACAAATACATTTATTTTATCGATTTCTGTTATTGGTCAAGATGTTTATGTGTCTACTGTAAATGGAATATTTTTTTCTTCAAATAATGGTTTATTGTGGAGTCCAATAAATAGTGGACTAACAAATATGTACGTAAACCAAGTAAGCAACTTTGCAAGTTCAATTTTTGCCTGTACACGAGAAGGGCTATTTATTTACAGTGGCTCAACTTGGAGTTTGTATCATCCAAGTTTAAGTGGATTTGATGTAAGAGCTACAAGTCAAAATGGAGGATTGTATGTTGGAACTTTTGGAAGTGGTGTATATGTCAATGGAAGTATGGGATGGGTCCCCTCCAATGATGGCTTGGCGGTAAGTTTAATTAGTTCCATAATCATAGATGACACTACACTTTTTGCAGGAACAGTAAATGCTGGCATTTCGTCAACACATATTAACGGAAGCGCTTGGACAATTTTAACTGGTAATTTACCCACTTTAACCTCAATTAGGTGCATCTTAAAAGACGGAAATGAGATTTTTGTAGGAACAAATAATTCTGGAATCTATTATTCTAACACTGGAGGAACTACTTGGACTAGCATAAATGTTGGACTACCAACTTCAAACATTAATGATATAATGAAGTACGGTACCGAATTATATGTTGCGACATTTAGTGGGGTGTTTCGTTCTTCAAATAATGGTGTCAGTTGGAGTCAATCAAGTTTCGGATTAACTTCTCCATCTGTTCATTCAGTAGTTGCTTTTGATACATCCCTATTTGCATGTACACAAAACGGAGGGTTAAATGTATCCCATGATGGTGGTCTTAGTTGGACAACAGCGAATAATGGTATTAATCAGCCAAGTATTTCAACCATTGCATTTGAAGGAAATAATTTATACGCTACAGCATTTGGTGGCTATTTTTATTGGTCTACAGATGGAGGAAATTCTTGGACATTAATGAATTCAACATTACCGCTGAATGGAAACCCCTTTCTCATTGAACTTGTCGGAAATTACATTTTTGTTGGGACTGGAGTTGGTGGTATTGTCATGTCAAATGATCATGGTTCCACTTGGACCCCTGTAAATACAGGTTTACCTGACCTTAATATTCAAGCATTAGCCTCAAGCAACCTATATCTTTTTGCTGGAACAAGTAATGGTGGTGTTTGGAAAAGACCTTTATCACAATTGGTTTCTGTAAATGAGCTTTCAAATGATGCTTCTTTCAAAATATATCCCAACCCTACAAGCAAACTATTAAATATTGAATTTTCCACATTGAGTAATGATGAAAATACCATTACTATTTTTAATCTAGTAGGCGAGAAAATTTATTCATCTATAATAAATTCTTCAAAACAAGCTATCGATATTGACCATTTACCCAGCGGAATGTATTTAGTCCAATTGGAATCGAAGGAAGGAAGGTCGACGCGAAAGTTTATTGTTGAGGATTGAAACAATTCAGAATTAAGAATTAGTCCCGAGACTTCGGGATCAGAATTACCCCCACCCCCCTCACTTTTTCCTGCCACTTGCTTTCTAATTCACTCTCTCGAACACTCACTCTCGTTCTCTTTTTACCTTCTACTTCCGATTGCTTTATGATCGACATTCTTAATTCTGCATTCTGAATTCTGAATTCTGAATTATATCTTTGCCCATGATTCCTACATTCTATTTAATTCCTTCCACCCTTGGTGCTGAAAATGTCAGTGATTTTTTGCCAGAAGGCACACTTAACATTATTCGAAATTTAAAGCATTTTATTGTTGAAGATTCTAAAACAGCTCGTGCTTTTCTGAAGACATGCAATATAATTTATGCTCAAAGCGATTTAAGCGTTGAGGTGCTCGACAAACATGATCCGAATCAAAATATAGCTCAATTGATGTTGCCACTTAAGGACGGCATTTCTATGGGCGTATTGAGTGAGGCTGGATGTCCTGGTGTTGCTGACCCCGGAGCATTAATTGTTGCGGAGGCACATCGTATGGGTGTGAAAGTAGTTCCCTTGGTTGGACCCTCTTCCCTACTCCTTGCATTGATGGCATCCGGATTAGAAGGACAGCGATTTTGCTTTCATGGATATATTACCATTGACAAGACAGAGCGCATGAAAAAGATTCAGCGCATGGAAGAAGCTGCTAAATCAAGAAAAGAAACACAACTTTTTATCGAAACTCCATATCGTAACAATCAAGTACTATCGGATTTACTTCAATATCTCGGAGGTGAAACAAAACTTTGCTTAGCGGTCTCCATCAACACTCCTGAAGAGATGATCCGTACATTAAAAGTAAAAGAATGGAAAAACAACAAACCTGAGTTGCATAAGTTACCATGCGTGTTTTTGATTGGAGGATAGATGTTGGCTATTAGATGTTAGATTTTAGATTTTGGTAGCGAGGCTTCGCAATTAAATGTTAGAACTAAGACTAAAATAGCTTTTCGCGTATTTACGAATTAGCGTATTCGTAATTCGTAAATTCGTATCGATTCGTTCCCGATAGCTATCGGGATCGTAACCTACTCTCCGATGGCAGCATTCACCTTCTCAATAATCTCTTTCTCAATCTGCACAGCCTCTGCCTCAATTTTCATTGCTCTAGCAAGTATCTTTTCCAAATAAACTTTGTCACTGAAACCTGAAGCGTTGATTCGTACATTCATGTGTGCTCCTAAAACCGCTGATCTTGCGCATAGTGCTCCCACTCCTGCATCAGTGATGGAATTGGGATTTCCTTTTTCGACCATCGCTTTCATGACTTGCATACTTTGAAGTGTAACCTCCATCACTTGAAATGGAATTTCGATGGCAAATTTCGTTGCAGCTTGTATCGCTTCTTTACGAATTGCTTTCTCCTCATCCGTTCCTTTTGGCAATTTAAACGCTTCTAAAATCATATTGAATGCGCGCGTATCTTCATCTACCAAATGCATTAATTGCTTTTTGAATTGCTGTCCTTTTTCCGCCCAATCACTGAATTCTTCCAATGAGTCTTCCCATCCTTTTTTGGATGCACTTAAATTCGCAACCATCGTTCCAAGTGATACACCTAGCGTTGCTACATAGGCTGAAATAGATCCACCACCAGGAGCTGGAGATTCACTCGCCGTTTCATTTGCAAACGCTACTAAATCCATATCAATTAGTCGCTTTTGTTCTGCTTCCAATTGGTATTCGATGATACGTTGTTTGGGATCGAAGGATCCGAGTTCATCTAATCCCATCGATTTAACAGCGATGTGAATGAGTTCTTCGTCGCTTAAGCCTGCACTCAACTTTTGTTTTTTAAGAAAATATCTTCCAGCGTCTAACATCGATGATAGCGGAACTAATCCTACTAACTCCGATCCGGTAACTCTTTGTCCTCGTCGATAGGCGCTTTCATAACACTCTTGAAAAACGATATGTAAAGGTGTTTCTCTAAATTTAGTGATGTTAATTGACACTTGTGCAATTCCATATTCATCAATATACCATCCAATCGCCTTTACGCCTTTCAATGTTCCTGGTATGCGCATTTCATTTCCAGAAGCATCCAATACTTTTTTTCCTTTTTCATCCACTTTCACTCTACCTGCTTCTCGAATATCAAAAGCAACGCTATTTGCACGCTTCACTGATTTTGTATTGAGGTTAACATTATACGCGATGAGAAATTCACGCGCTCCAATAACGGTAGCACCCGTCTTTGCAGAAAAAACGGCAGGACCAAAATCTGGTTTCCATTGTGGTTCATTTATTTTTTTAAAAAATCCCTCGTATTCGCCTGCACGAATGATAGAAAGGTTGCTTCTCTCCTTATTAGGTTGAGCTTCTTCATAGAGGTAAACTGGAATGTTTAATTCTTTTCCTACTCTTTCTGCTAATTTCTTGCTCCACGCAGCAGTTTCTTCCATGCTGATGTTCGCGATGGGAATAAACGGACAAACATCAGTTGCTCCCATTCGAGGATGTTCTCCCTTATGTTTGCTCATGTCGATGAGTTGCGCAGCAATTTCGATGCCTTTGAAGGCAGCTTCTACCACCGCATCAGGTTCTCCTACAAGTGTCATCACTGTACGATTTGTGGCCTTTCCTGGATCAACATTTAAAAGTTTAACTCGGTCAACAGAGCGAATCGCATCTGCAATTTGCTGCACTATCTTTTCATCGCGTCCTTCGCTAAAGTTGGGTACGCACTCAATTAGTTGTTTCATAAAAAAAAATAAAAAGGAAGAGGAGGGGGGGACAAAAAAAAAAAAGGAAGGAAAAAGAAAAAAAAAAAAAAAAAAAAAAAAAAAAAAAAATAAAAAAAAAAAAAAAAAAAAAAAAAAAAAAAAAAAAAAAAAAAAAAAAAAAAAAAAAAAAAAAAAAAAAAAAAAAGAGGGGGGCCCGCCCGCCCCCCGGGCCAGAAGGGAGAGGGGCCCCGGGGGAAGAAAAAAAAACATAGATGGGTTGATAAGAAAAAAATAAAATAATAATATGTAAAGGGGGGGGGAAAAAGGGGAGAGGGGCCCCGGATAAAATTATTAATTTATGGTGGGTAATGGTTGTTTTTTATTATCTAAGTTTGTATAGATGAGTTTTGTCTTGGATCGTGATTTCAATTGTAAAGATTATATTGGTTGTATTTGATTTCTAGCTTTGATGTAATCGCTTACTAGGTATGCAATGAGTTTTCCGGTTTTTAAATCGGTTTTGATATGTGATAAGATGGGTGCGGCTTCTGCGAGATGGAAATATTTTACATCTGAATGTGTTGCGACCCAATGAACATATTGCCGAGCTTGAATGGTACTAATTCCACTTGATGTTTTTGCACTGGATGGAATGTTCTGAATAATATCGAAATCTAATTCAAGTCCGACGGGAATTCCTTTATTGAATTGCACCGCTTTCATCACTGCTTCTTGAAAAGTAATTTCTTCTCTCACGAAAATCTCTTCGAACCAAGTTGCCTGTAATTTTTTGTTGTGGATGAGATCATCCATCACTTGAGAAATAGTGAAGATCTCATGTAATCCAATGATTGAATAACGTTGCAAATATTCATCCTTCACCGCGTAACTAAATGCATTTCCACTGTGTCTTCCTTCCAACCTTCTTAAATCGCTATGTGCATCGCAATTGATACAGCCAATTTCTTGATGGTTTTTCTCTTTCATCGACCTCGATAATCCCTTCAACAATCCGTAGGAATTATTATGTCCACCACCAATTACGATGGCTTCTTTTCCGGCGTCAAAAATACTTTTCAATACAGCATTCACTACTACATCAATTTGAGAAACTAATTCTCGAGCTCTCTGTAACATCTCTGCATTCTGAACATCTAAATTTTTCATCTCTTCCATCTCCACAGAAAAGTCAACATGTCCCAATACGATAAGTTCCTCTCCCACAAAACGAGCATTGCTTTGAATGTTAAGCAAGGTACTCAATGCAGGTTGCCATGCAGAATAGGCACCCCCTCTTCCAAAGTTAGCTCGAACACCAATGTCTTCCGGTAGTCCGAGCAGTACATAACGCTCAGGCATATCCGTCAAGGCTTGCTGCCAATTGAGTTTTTGATTCCACGGAATAGTTTTTACTTTTTCACCCAGTCGAATTTCGCCAACACGAGGTCGCGTAATTTCATTGATTTTTAAATGGTCGTAAACGACTAATTCCATGGTATCAATCGTCTATTGAAATTCACCATTTAACATCACCGATTCAATCAAATCACTACCAAAAGAATAAGGCAATGAAGCAAGCGAAGGCAATTTCTTTGTGATAAATAAATTAGCTTGCTTCCCCTTAACAAAACTTCCTGCTTCATCCATCACGCCCATGGCATAGGCGCTATTGAGTGTAGATGCATTGATGGCTTCCTCTGGACTCATCCCTAAATACAAACAAGCCAGTGTACAAACGAATGACATTTTTCCGCTCGGACTTGAACCTGGATTAAAATCAGAAGCGAGGGCAACAGGCAATCCCGCATCAATCATTTTTCTTGCTGGAGGATAGTGAATCTTCAAAAAGAAAGCGGTGCTTGGTAATAAGGTAGGCATGGTATCACTGTCGAGTAAACATTTTATTTCATCGTCGCCAGTACATTCAAGATGATCCACTGAAAGCGCATTATGCTTCACGCCCACTTGAATTCCACCTGAGAAATCCAATTCATTGGCATGAATTTTTGGACGCAATCCACGTTTCGCACCCGCTTCTAAAATTCGATCTGTTTCTTCCACTGTAAAGAATCCACGATCACAAAATACATCGTTGTAATCGGCCAGACCTTCATCGGCAATTACAGGTATTAATCTATTCACGAGTAAATCGATGTACTCTGATCTCTTTTCCTTAAACTCAACGGGCAGTGCATGCGCTCCTAAAAAAGTTGATTTTATGATCAACGGAGAAGATGCTTTCAATCTTTTTTATAACACGAAGCATTTTTAATTCTGCTTCATAGGTGAGTCCGTAACCACTTTTAATTTCAATGGCACCGGTTCCGAAATGAATTACCTCTTCGAGTCGGGCAAAGGCAGCATCATACAACTCCGATTCATCCGTTTTCTGCAAAAGCTTTGCTGAATTTAAAATTCCTCCTCCATTACGAGCAATTTCTTCGTACGTTTTTCCGTGAATGCGATCCACGAATTCCTTTTCCCTTGAACCTGCAAAAACAATGTGAGTATGTGAATCACACCAAGAAGGTAAAACATATTTACCTGTGGCGTCCACCACATCATTTACAGGAGAATGAAACGGCTCATCCATATGCCCTACACCAACAATCTTATCCCCTTCAATCATGATCCAGCCGTTTTCCATCACAGGCAGCTCTTTCATGTCGTTGCCTCTTATTACATGACTACGTCCATGCTGGACAATTCCTTTTGCATTAATAATTAATATCCTATTCATTTTCCTTTTTTCCAGAATGGTTTCTTACCGAGTAACCGAATATATCCCACATAAACATAAATGCCTGCTGCAAAAAGATGTGCGAAAGGCAATGCTTTCTTACCTCTTTCAAAATAATGAAAAACGATGAACAATTGAACAGCTGCTTCGATGAAAAACAAAATACTTTCTCCACTTCCAATCATGGATTGAATGCGATGATGAAAAGCGGCGACTAAGATCATTAGAAATCCAGCAACAAAGAAAAACCATGGAGATCCATGTGCATAATCTAATTCGCCAATTCCATGTAAAATAACCACGAAGCCTGCTAAAAAGTGGGCAAATTTATAGAGTTTTTCGTTCTTCATTGAAGAGTCAAAACTAGCTTATTTCAAGGAGATTCTTAACCGAATTGAGAGTTGAAATTTACTTATTTATGAACTTTTCTTTTTCCTTCCGTATGTATTGAAACACAAATCGAGGGTAAGAAGTGCTATGATTACATCAAACCATTTCATTTATCCATTTAAACCCTTGAATTTCTTATAGTTTTGTCCCTTTCTCAAACAAATAGCAATTTTGAATAAATTCTAAGATTTACTGGGTCAGTAAAGCTAACTCTAGTTATTACTGATCCCAATCAAATCGGATTAATTCCAAGGAGAAAAATGCGTTTCTCATTTGTTGAAAAATACTTCTTATACTATTTATTCACAACAGCTTTAACCTTTTCATCCTTATATGGATTCTAGACTTTAACGACATGTGGTCAATTGAAGTGTGGTTCCCGTCCAAAAAGAAAGTCGATGGCTCGAATTCCGAATGTTTCTTTTTTATTCGAAATGTTAATAAACTATCACAAGAATAATCATTCCTTAGCAGACAAAAATTTAATTTTATGCAGATGGAATATATTGAATTAGATGTCAAAATTAAACCTTTAGATCCATTTAGGGAGTATATGTCATATCACTTGGCTGAAATGGGTTTTGACATGTTTACTGAAACGGAACAAGGGTTATTGGCCTATTCTCCATCAGATGTTTATAAGGAAGAGTTGGTTAATCAAATTATTGCAGACAGTATTGAATTGGGATGTGAAGCGAGTTATTCTTCAAAAATAATTCCATGGCAAAATTGGAATGAAGAGTGGGAGAAAGCATATCAACCAGAAGTAATCGGCGAAAAAATTTATGTGCGGGCGGATTTTCATCCTGAGAATCCTGGATATCCTATTGAAATTATTATTCAGCCACGCATGGCATTTGGTACTGGCCATCATCCTACCACTTCTCAAGTAATGGAAATGATGTTGAAGATGGATTTTAAAGGAAAAAAAATCATCGACATGGGATCAGGTACTGGAATTCTCGCTATTCTGGCTATGAAGTTGGGTGCAGAAAGTGCTATCGCTATTGATAACGATACGAATGCGGTAGAAAATTCTGTAGACAATGTCTTAAAAAATTCATGTAAAAACATGGAAGTCTTCGAGGGAGAAGCAAATGCTTTGAAGGGCTTAACCTGTGATATTTTTATTGCGAATATCAATCGAAATATTATTTTGACAGATCTTTCGTTCTATAAAGAAACCTTGGTGAATGGAGGAGAATTAATCACTAGTGGATATTACCTTCAGGACTTAGCTATCATTACAAAAAAAGCAACTGAACTAGGATTTGAATTTGTTTCGAATACAGTGGAGAATGATTGGTGCTGCGCGCGGTTTGTTGTAGGACGTTAGATGTTAGATGTTAGATTTTAGACGTTGGATGTTAGATGTTAGATGTTGGTTGTTAGTTGTTAGTTGTTAGTTGTACGAATTTATTTATTGGACTTGAGATGTTGGTTTCTGGTCGCAAGGCTTCGCGATTGGATCCATTTTTTCAAGATATTTAATGATTGTATTCTATGAAGTGCCTAAGCAAATAAAAAAGTGAATTTTAAATTTTAAGAGTTAATATCATTCTGAAAGTAAAATAGAGGTTAAAAAATCTAACGTCTAAAATCCAATATCTAAAATCCATACAATGAACAATAATAAAACCAACTTCTTTTTTCTCATACTATTTCTAATCAGTTTCAATTCCTTAGCACAAGCACCGAAGTCATTTAGCTCGGAGCCTGAAGTTTTTTTTAAGGAATTGAAAGGATATATGGAACTTACCAACAAGAATGAGACTGAGAAGTTGATGGATAAATTTGAGTTGATGTGGATCAAGACGCCCAAATTTACAGGAGAACAAATGCGAACCATTGTTGGAACGGCCAACGATATGTTGAAGAAAAGAATGAAGCCTTATCCTGATTTTAGCAATTATGTAATCGCTTTAATGGCGTTTAGTGAGTCGGGAAGGAACTTAGATATGTTTTTGAATTGGCATAATAGTTTGGATAAAGTAATTTCTGGCAGTACGAAACGATACAGTAATTATATTGAGGATGTAGCTGGACTTTTTGCTTCAAATACACTCTATGAATCCAGTTCTACCAAATGGGTAGCGAGTACTGGCGATTTTTTGTTTGAATTTGATACCGTACCCCGAATTAAATTTCCAAAAATGGATTTGACCTGCTATGCCAAAGAAGATAGCAGTGTAATTTCAGGTGTTAGTGGTTATTACTATCCTCTAAGCAAAACCTTTGTTGGCAAGGGTGGAAAATTATTTTGGACAAGGGCAGGATTGAATGCCACTACAACTTATGCTGACATTTTATCCGTAACCGTTGATTTAACCAGTACTGAATGGGGAACTGACAGTGCAGTGTTCTATAGTAAACAGTATTTTAAGGAACCCTTAAGAGGTAAAGTTCTCGATAAAATATTAGCCAATGTTACCCCTGAAAAAGCAACCTATCCACGATTCAATTCCTATGACTTAAAATTAGGCATCAAAGAAATTGTAAAGGATGCGGATTATGTGGGCGGATTTTCTCAACATGGTAGTAAGATGATTGGTTCTGGAACAAAAGAACAAAAGGCTACATTAACATTCAAAAGAAACAACAAACTATTTTTAGTGGTTTCCTCAATGAGTTTTGTGGTGCGCCCTGATCGAATTAGCTCGGATAATGCAGCAATGGTTTGTTTCTATGAACAGGATAGTATTTATCACCCATCAGTAGAAATGAAATACATCAGCAAAGATCGTGAGTTGAGTTTCATTCGGACTTCTGGTGTGGGTGTATCTATGCCATTTTTTAATTCTTTTCATCAGATGGACATGTATGTAGATGCAATTTATTGGAAGATTGATGATCCCATCATGGAATTAAAAATGTTAAGTGGTCAAGGTGAAAGTAAAATGGTCTTAGAATCGAGTAATCTATATACCGACGAAAGATATCAAAAAATTCAAGGAATTTCGGATGTAAGCCCTTTGTATACCATCAAGCAGTACGTCGAAAAAACCAGTAGAATCATTTACGTTCCCGACTTTGCTCGGCATTTAAGAGTGAGTGAACAGCAAGCTAGATCGTTGATTATTTATTTAGCGAACAAAGGATTTTTAAGTTATGATTTTGAGACGGACGAATCAACCATCAATGAAAAGCTTTATTACTACTTAGCAGCGAGGAGTAATAAAACAGATTACGATAAAATTGAAATTGAATCGGTCATCTCCGCATTACCCAACGCCAAGCTTAATTTGATGAACTTTGAAATGGATTTGCAAGGAGTTGGAAGAATATTATTAAGCGACTCGCAGCAAGTATGGATCGCTCCAGTAGAGCAACAGATGCGTTTGTTAAAGAATAGAGATTTTGAATTCAGCGGACGTGTTCATGCTGGAAGAAGTGATTTTTTTGGAAAAAAATTCAAATTCTTATATGATCAATTTAGAATTGATTTAGCGAATGTAGATTCCATTCGATTGAAAGTTGTTTCTGAAACGGAATTGGATGAAAATGGAAATCCAAAATTAATTCCATTGAAAAGCACATTGCAAAACGTTGCCGGTAAAATTTATATTGATAGTTTAACGAATAAGTCAAGTCGTAAAAGTTACCCAGCCTACCCTATCTTCGTCAGCGACAAAGAAGCATTTGTATATTATGATCATCCTTCCATTTACAATTCGGTATATAAGCGTGATAATTTCTACTTCAAGATGGATCCATTTACTATTGATTCGCTTGATAATTTCTCAGCTGGCGGACTTAAGTTCAAAGGGGATTTCGAATCAGGAGGCATCTTCCCTACCATTGCGGAAACTGCAATTATTCGTCCCGATTATTCCTTTGGATTTGAACGAGAGAGTCCATCAGATGGTTATGCCATGTACGGAGGAAAAGGTCGCTACTTTAATCACATCGACTTAAGTTACGCTGGACTTATAGGAGATGGAAAAGTAGAATATTTAAGTTCTACTTCGGAATCAAAAGACATTGTGTTCTTTCCAGATTCAACCAACATGGATAAAACCGCTTGGGATTTAAGAAAGGAAACCATTGCTGGAGTTGGATTCCCACAAGCCAATGGATCGGATACGTATGTTAACTGGCGCCCCAAGGAAGACAAAATGTATGTCTTTAAGAAATCATCTAAACTTGAAATATATGATAAAAATGTTACCGTTGATGGTAATCTAGTTTTAGCATCTAAAGGATTAGGTGGGAATGGCGATTCCTATTTCTTAGAGTCAGAATTATATTCGAAGGATTTTTGGTTCAAACAAGATGCTTATGGAGCGGATACTTCTGATTTCAAGTTGAAGTCGGACGATGCAAATGTTTTAGCCATCCAAACAAAAAATGTTAAATCGAAAATTGATTTAGTAAAACGATTTGGTGACTTCATCTCAAATGGTAAGGGCTCTTTTGTTAGTTTTCCATTAAATCAATACATTTGTTTCATTGCTCAATTCAAATGGTTTATCGATAAACAAGAAGTTGAATTTGGCGACGATTATAAGGACAATACCAAACTTAATATTGAAGGGTCTGATTTCGTTTCCATCAATCCCTATCAAGATTCATTGCGATGGAATGCCGGATTGGCTCGTTACAGTTTAATTGATTATTTAATAAAAGCAAGAAAGGTAAAGGAAATATTAGTTGCGGATGCATCCATCCAACCAAACGATACCACCACTATTGTAATCGAAAGAAATGCAGTGATGCGTCCCTTGTTAAATGCAAAAATTGTGGCTAATACCACCACCAAATTGCATCATATCAATGAAGCTGATGTTAACATATTAGGTCGTAAAAAATATACGGCTACAGGAAAATATGCTTATACTGATCCTGCAGGAGCAAAGCATCTTATAGCCTTAGAACAAATTGGAATTGACACTTCCCTACAAACTTATGCTAATGGTACCATTCCAGACAGTGCTCAGTTTATGTTGAGTAGTAATATTCAATACAAAGGAGGAGTTTATATTGCTGCAGCAAATCCACTTTTAAATTTTGATGGTTTTGCGAAAGTGAATCATTTATGTGAAGAGAAATTGCCCGCAAATTGGTTTAGTTTTAGAAGTGATATTGATCCAAAAGGTGTAACGATTCCGATCAACGAACCCAAAAATGAGAATGGAGAAAAATTGTCTTTAGCCATTTCTCATGCGAGTGATAGCACTGGATTTTACGCTTCATTCATCTCCCCAAAACAACGAAGTACGGATGTGGATTTGATCGCTGCAACTGGAGTGTTGAGTTACGATACAAAAGCTAAAGTGTATAAAGTAGCTTCACCAGAAAAAATTATTTCGCCAGATGCTCCTGGTAATATGGTCATGTTAAATGATGCAAATTGCATTGTGTACGGTGAAGGACGATTGAATCTTGCCTCCGCATTTGGGCAATTCGTGATGACCGTTATTGGAAATGTTAAAAATAACACCAATAATGACAGCACTAATTTTGATGTATTAATCGGACTTGATTTCATGTTTAATAATGATGCATTAAAAAGCATGTCTGATCTCATCACAGGAAATCCAACTCTTAAGCCAACCGATGATACCCGAACAACATGGGTGCGTGGAATGAAAGAATTGGTGGGTATTGAAAAAGCAGATAAGATGATATCAGAGTACAGTTTGTATGGTGCGCCTAAAAAAATACCACAAGAACTGCAACAAACCATTTTCTTATCGGATGTGAAAATGTATTGGGACATGCAAGCCCAAGCATTCCGATCCAGTGGTCCTATTGGCATTGGATTTATTGGGAAGGATGCAATAAGTCGACAAGTAAAGGGCTATTTTGAAATCCAAAGAAAAAGAGGAAACGATGTATTTAATCTTTACTTAGAATCGGATAATGCAAGTTGGTGGTATTTCAATTATTCCAGAGGAATCATGCAATCCATTTCATCTGATAACAAGTTTAACGATGCCATCAATAATTTGAAACCTGAAAAAAGAGTGGCCAGTGCGAAAGGAGATACCCCAACTTATGAATACATGTTAAGTACCGATCGCAAGAAAGCAGAATTCATCAAGAAATTTCTGGGGCAGTGAGGCTGCTGGTCGCGAAGCCTCGCGACTGGCTGCTAGCTACTAGCTTCTGGCTTCTGTCCACTAGCTTTTGGCTACTAGCTGCTAGTCCTGATCGCAATTTCTCACGACTAGTTTCTAGCTTTTGGCTTGGCTGCTACTTGAGTTAATAAATTGATTTTAAATATATTAAGATTAAAGTGTTTGTAAAGCGTTAAGGTCTCGACCCCCTTCTTAACATTAAATTGATATATTTGGAGCGGTATGATCAGTTTTACAAATTTAAGTCTAGTATTGCTTGCTTATATGATGGGGTCAATTCCATCGGCTGTCTGGATTGGAAAATTGTTGTATGGTGTTGATGTAAGAGATTATGGCAGTGGAAATGCTGGTGCTACTAATACATTTAGAGTGCTTGGTAAAAGAGCAGGTTTACCCGTTTTAATTTTAGATATCTTAAAAGGCTTTGTGGCCGTTAAATTAGTTTGGCTCACGGTTAAATATTTACCCGATACTCAACAATTTGTAAACTTAGAATTGAGTTTGGGATTAGCCGCATTAATTGGGCATATCTTTCCAGTATTTGCAGGATTTAGAGGTGGAAAAGGAGTTGCCACATTGCTTGGTATTTTATGTGCTGTACATATTGGTGCCGCTCTAATTTGCATTGGAGTATTTATGGTCACCATTTTATTGACACATTATGTTTCATTAAGCTCTATGCTTTCTGCATTAACATTTCCAATTTCAATTATGTTCATATACCATGAAACCATTCCGGGGTTAAACATTTTTGCCATGTTTGTTTGTGTTTTGGTCTTGATCACCCATCAAAAAAATATTGAAAGGCTTTTAAGCGGAGATGAAGGAAAAATTGCATTTCAAGCAGGAAGTAAACAAAGTTAATTTTTGTAAGGTTTTTTGCTCTACCCCTATTTTTCAACTTCACATCTAATTGATAATTAATTAATTAACTTAATTATTCCTTTCTTTTACCATATTTTGAACCGAATGATTTATCATGAAAATAGGTATTTTCATAGGTTGATTTCCAATTAATTTGTAACCGCTGCTCCTAGAAAGGCGTATATAAGGAGCGAAAAAAATTATAGCGGAAAATGAAAAATATATTTGTAGCCTTAACCTTGATGTTGACATCGGTTTGCATTTCTACGGAAGTTTCAATGGCGGGAGGACAGTCCGAGCATTCAAGAGCGAAAACAGCCGAAAAATACTTTTTGGCAAAGCAGTACGAAAAAGCGTCGCCGCTTTACGCACAGCTCGTGAGCAGTAATCCAAAGAATTATAAGTACAACTACTATTATGGTATTTGTCTTTTAATTGCAGGAAAGGATAAGAAAGAAGCGATTCCTTATTTGGAAATGGCTATTCAACATCCTAAAACACCTGAAGATGTATATTATTATATGGGACGTGCTATGCATTTCACCTATCGCTTTGATGAAGCGAATCAGCTGTTTGTTGAATTCAACAAAATTATTGGTGTAAAGAACGCAGGTCGATGGGGAACTCCACAGTTAATGGAAATGTGCAATAATGGAAAACAATATCTAGACACTACAAAATTAGCAGGTATCACAGAGCGCGCAGAAGCGGCTGCATATGATTTCTACAATAAATATGTATTTAATAATCCAAATGGAAAGTTGTTAAGTATGCCTGATGAAATTATAAAATCTGCAAATGCGAGTAAGGATGATGGTCCAACTATTTTCTTAAGTGCTAACGGACGTGTCATGTATTACAGTGCTACAAATGATGAAACAGCAAGTCGTGATATATTCCGAGTGGAAAAAGATTTAGATGGCAGTTGGGGTAAACCAGAAGCTATTGATAAAATGGTGAATGGTTCGCAAGATGAATTATTCCCTACTTGTAATAGTGATGGTAGAATTTTATATTTCAGTTCGCGTGGACATAGTTCAACGGGTGGATTTGATTTGTTCAAGACCTATTACAATACAGTAACTAAGACATGGACACAACCTGAAAACATGGGCAGTCCTTATAACTCACCTGACGACGATTTTTGTTTTGTTGCTTCCACACAGGAACAAAAAGCATATTTCACTAGCCAAAGAGAAACAGCTCCAGGTCTATTTACTGTATATACGATGCCTTATTCAAATACAGAAGAGTTACCAGTTGCTATCAATGGAAAATTCAATTGTGTGGGTCAACCCGATTTAAAAGCAGTGCATTTAACCATCACTCGCAATGGCGATCAAAATATTGTTGCAGATTTAATGACGAATGCAACCAATGGTTCGTATGCAGTAGAATTACCTGGACCTGGTACCTATTCTTTCCGTGTAGAGGCAACAGGATTTCAACCGCATACTGAAGAAATTCGTTTTGGTGAATTCAGTGATAATATTTATGTGCAAGATATTTTCTTAAGTAGAAGTGTGAGTGGCATGGAAGATATGGCTATTGCGAATCGTCGATTAACTGAATCAGGTTATGTTGATGAATCATTGATGGCCGGAATCGAAGACGATAATGATTTATCTACTACTGGTGTTAAATACTCAGAAGCACAAATGGCTGCCATGAAAGCAAGTGGATATACTCCCGAAATGATTGCGGAAGCAAAAGAAAATGCAAAAAATAAAAATGCAACCAATTCGAATACTTCCATGACAAATATGATGGCCATGAATAATGCAAATATGACCGCTGATTTAACGGGATTAGTTTTCAAAGTTCAGATTGGTGCCTTTAGAAAACACTCCCGTGAAATAGTAAAGCAAAGATTAGAGCGTAAAACAGATAAAACGATGTTAACGAGTTTCGATGATTTGTCGTGGTTGCGATTCTTTATGGGTGGTGAGAATTCCTATTCTTCCGCAAAAAATTTGAGAGATACTCTAAAACAAGCTGGTTTTGATGATGCGTTTATCGTTGCTTTCAAAAACAATAAACCCATGAGATTAAATGAAGCCATTCAACAGGTTGCCGCAGCAAACGAAAACGATTAACAATCAACAGATTAATATAAAAAAGCCTCGTGAAAACGGGGCTTTTTTATTATATATACAATAAGATTTTTCAAAATATTGTTTATCCTCTAGTTCAATCTCTTTACCTTTGAAACATTCTAAAAAACCATGAGCAACCATTATTCCCCCCAAGAACAAGAAGATCTACTTCTGCAAGAGGAAGTTGTTAAAGAGAATCAAATTATTCTTTACAACGATGACGTAAATACTTTTGACTGGGTCATTGAAAGCCTCGTTGCTATTTGTAGTCATGATCGTGAGCAAGCAGAACAATGTTCGGTGATCGTTCATTATAGCGGAAAGTGTTCTGTAAAAATTGGAGAATTTGATCGACTTCGACCGATGTGCGAAGCTTTACAAGATCGAGGTTTAAGTGCAACCATTGAATAAATCTAACGTGAAAAAAAACAGTTTCCAATTGGCGGGCTATGTCTTATTGCTTGCCACCGTAATCGCTTGCTCCAAAGTTCCTATTACAGGAAGAAACCAAGTGAGTCTCATTCCTGAAACCGAACTTATTTCGATGAGTTTAACGGAATACGCCAGCTTCTTAAAAGAAAATCCACCTGCTGGTAATCATGACCAAAACACCATTATGGTAAAGCAAGTTGGAAATAAAATTCAACAAGCGGTAACAAAATACATGACTCAAAATAAATTGAGCAGTCGCTTAGCAGGATTTAAATGGGAATTTAATTTAGTAAACGACCCCACCATAAATGCATGGTGTATGCCCGGTGGAAAAGTGGTAGTTTATTCAGGACTTTTAGGAGTAACACAAAACGAAAATGCTTTAGCCATTGTAATGGGTCATGAAATTGCACATGCTGTAGCTCGACACGGTAATGAGCGCATGAGTCAAGGCTTAGTAACTCAACTTGGAGGCGTTGCTTTAGGAGTGGCTTTACAAAATAAGACTGCAGAAACGCAAGCATTATTTCAAACAGCGTATGGTGTTGGAAGTACAGTTGCAGTGATACTCCCCTACTCTCGTTTACATGAAACAGAAGCCGATAAGATGGGATTGATTTTCGCAGCCATGGCAGGATACGATCCAAGAGAAGCACCCAAGTTTTGGCAACGCATGGCAGCGAAAGGAGGGGCCAAACCACCCGAAATTTTAAGTACACATCCTAGCGATGCAACTCGAATAAGCGACTTAAATAAGTTCATGCCACAGGCAATGAAATATTACAAGCCTTAATTTTTATATTTTAGCCATTCTCTAGACCCAAGAAATGTCAATTGTATTTATTTGTGTTCTAATTCTCTTCGGAGTTTTATTGATTACGGTGGAAATCCTCATCGTTCCCGGACTTATTGTTGGAATTTTAGGAGGAATTTTTGTGATTATGGGCATTGGCTGGACTTGGCAGGTTTACGGTGCCACCGCGGGGACAATTGTTGGAGTATGCTCAGTAATTCTAACAGCATTGGCTATTTGGTCGGCATTGCGCACAGGATTTTGGAATCGCTTTAGTTTACAAGGGCAATTAAAAGGACGAGTAAATGAAATTGATTTAGATACCATCAAAGAAGGAGATCATGGTGCTGCACTTTCAAGCATGCGTCCGATGGGTACCATTCGTGTGAATGGAAAGAGATTTGAAGCCAGCTCAGAAACGGGTATGATCCCCGTAAATTTCCCTATCATCGTTGTACGAATCGAAGACAATAAAATCATTGTTCGCGCCGACGTTTAAACTAAATTACACTTCTTAAATTAATAACTATGCAACTACCCTTTATACTACTCATCATCGGAGGATCTTTTATTTTCATTCTATTCTTCTTGTATTTCGTTCCCGTTAATTTGTGGATAACTGCTGTTTTTAGCAATGTTAAAATTAGCATCTTGAATTTAATTTTGATGCGATTACGAAAAGTTCCACCATCCATTGTTGTGAATGCCATGATCAATAGTACGAAGTCGGGGCTCAATATTACGACCAACGAAATCGAAACGCATTTCCTCGCAGGAGGAAATGTAAACAATGTAATCAAGGCGCTTATCTCCGCAGACAAAGCCAACATACCATTAACTTTCAAGATGGCAACTGCGATTGATTTAGCAGGTAGAGATGTTGCAGATGCGGTTCAGTTATCGGTAAATCCAAGAGTAATCGATACTCCCCCAGTTTCAGCAGTTGCAAAAAATGGAATTCAGTTAATTGTTCGTGCACGCGTAACCGTTAGAGCAAATATTAATCAGTTAGTAGGTGGTGCTGGAGAAGAAACCATTTTAGCACGTGTAGGAGAAGGAATTGTAACCACCATCGGATCTGCTTTCGATCATAAAACGGTATTAGAGAATCCCGATAAAATTTCAAAAACGGTATTAGCCAAAGGTTTGGATGCAGGTACGGCTTTCGAAATTTTGTCAATTGATATTGCTGACATTGATGTGAGTGAAAACATTGGTGCAAAATTACAAACCGAACAAGCTTCTGCCGATTTAAAGGTAGCACAAGCGAAAGCGGAAGAGCGACGTGCCATGGCGGTTGCTTTTGAGCAAGAGATGCGCGCAAAAGCACAGGAAGCCAGAGCAAAAGTGATCGAAGCCGAAGCTCAAATTCCTTTAGCGATGGCCGAAGCATTCAGAGCAGGAAACTTGGGCATCATGGACTATTATAAACTCCAAAATGTACAGGCTGATACGGCAATGAGAGAATCGATTGCTAAGCCAGGAAATCAAGGATCTGACAAGAAAGGATAAGAAAGTTATAAATAAACTCAACAAAGTGAGTCTCTTTTTTATCGAATGACAATGTTACTGAAACGAAAAAAGGCTCCGAAATGGAGCCTTTTTTTTGGTTATTTATTAGTGGTCGCGGAGGGATTGCGATGCGTTCCCTCCTTACCCGAATTGCAAATATCCAACACAATTGCCTTTGGCAATTGATATTCGTTTCTGAAAACTCCTTGGAATGCGAGCATTCCCGGACTTTCCTAAAACGAATAATGGCTCCCTATGGGAGCCATTGTGTTGGGTTATTTATTAGTGGTCGCGGAGGGATTCAAACCCCCAACCTTCTGATCCGTAGTCAGATGCTCTATTCAGTTAAGCTACGCAACCTGTTCCTTTTACGGGAGGGCAAAGTTAGTAGAATATTGGATGATGCCAAATAAAATTTAATTCCATTTAAATAATATCAGCTGATCATTGATTTTAACTTATTTAGGTTGATTTTCACTTTTGCTTAGCTTACGTTTAATTGAATTAAATCTATTTACTGAAGTATAGGTAATTACCTATAAACCGTTACGTATAATAAGTAAATTTATCTTTTATGTTTTCTCGCAATGGTGTTTAATTGAATTTGTCACTAATGAATGTCGATTCATTAAGTAATTTTACTATCGCAAGATCTTCTATTCTCCTTCCCGATAGCTATAGCATAAGCGTAAGGCTAAGAAGTGATTTTTCAGGGAAAACTAACAGACTTTTCACTCTTAAAAATTATAGTTTTCTTTCAAAAATATTTGACTTGTCATGAATTTAAAATAATTTATTGATTGGTACTGATGAGCCCGCCTTCCATAAAATTGGATTTCATCCAATTTTATGGAAGGCGGCTCTATTAAGGGGGGGAATTCCTGTAGAGACGCCATTAATGGCGTCTCTACAAATTGGATGATAGCCATCAAAATCAACTTCAAATCGTTGCTAAACCCTAAATTAGCCTGACGCAAATGCGATAGCTATCGGGACACCTATCTCCTTCCCGATAGCTATCGGGACTCCTACTCTCAATCCTTATGATAAAGCCTCGAGTAATCTCATTAAACAAAAGCAATACCCACACTTTCCAAAAATTCAATTGCGAGCAAATTACGTTAATTGAAGGCTTAGGGATTGTAGGCGATGCTCACTCGGGTAAAACAGTGAAACATCGTTCTAGAGTAGCTGCAGACCCCACACAGCCTAATTTACGACAAGTTCACTTAATCCATTCGGAGTTGTTTGATGAATTAGCAGAAAAAGATTTTTTAGTAACACCTGGTGCAATGGGTGAAAATATCACTACACAAGGAATCGATTTATTGAGTTTACCAAAAAATACTGTTCTAAAAATTGGTGCGAGTGCAGCAATACAAATTACCGGATTAAGAAATCCATGCTCTCAATTAGATTCGATTAAAACAGGTTTAAAGTATGCAGTGTTAGATAAAGATGAGGAGGGTAACTTAATTCGAAAAGCAGGAATCATGGGCATCGTTTTACTAGGAGGAGATGTTTTTGTTGGCGATAAAATTTTGATTCAGCTTCCTAATCCTCCTTATGAAAAATTGGAAAAGGTGTAAATTCATAAGGAAATGAATTAAAAAAAGGACAAACATTTAATCACTTTATGTATTTATTTGGCAATAGGTCCATTTAGCAAGGCGGATCGTTTAAAACTAAAGGTTGAAATCGATGATATTTGCTATTAATTCTACTACATTTACTCTATCTTTCCATTTGCACCAACCCTATTAACTTTGAAACCATGAAAAGAAAACTATTCTTAATCGCACTGATTTTGACAAGTTTTTTTAGTCGTCCTACCGCAGTGGTGGCTCAAAATGTCCCATTTAGCAGTGGAATCATTCCGATGTGTGACACTTCTTACTTTACTGCCAATGTGTCGGGCATAGGTACACTTTATCCCTATGGGTCGGGTAGCTGGTGGAATTTCTCATTGACAGACTTATTGATTAATGTAACTTCCAACCACCCTCAAACATTAAGCATCACACTTACATCTCCACAAGGAACTTCTTTGCTATTATCTCAATTTAATGGTGCCGGAGGTTCGAACTATACTAACACTAATTTTTCAATTTTCGCATTTACAAATATTAATACGGGTGCAGCTCCATTTACTGGAAATTGGGTACCAGAAGGTGGTACTTTCTCTGTTTTTGATTGGGAAAATGGTGATGGAATTTGGACGATTACTATCATCGACACCGCTTGTTCTGGTGGTGGCGGTGGCGGCGGTGGTGGTGGTCCTGCATGGACTGACGGATTTTTTAATGGTGGTGGTGGTGGAATTGGTGGTTTCACCTTTAATCCAAGTTCTCCTCCTCCTCCTCCTTGTCCTGGCTGGGTAACTTCTGGAGCCGCCACAATATGTCAAGGTGAATCTTTTGATTTGATGACTTTCTATACATCATTAGATCCAACTATGACTTATAGTTTCTCCCTAAATTGGGTACCTGTTCCAAATCCAAATGCTGTTTCAATAGGTGGAAATTATTCTGTTGAAGCTATAGATTGGATGGGATGTGTTTATTTTAACTCTTTTATTTTGACAGTTGATCCGGGACCATCTTTAGGACCTGACCTAACTCAAAATTTAGTTTGTAATGTAACGGGAGCGAACTTGGCAGCTCTTTTTAATTTGACTTCATTAACGTCTTCATGGACTTTGAATGGTGCCCCTATTCCTAATACTACGGCGATGGCTGCATTCAGTTCTGGTGTTTATCAATTAATCGCTCAAACCTCTACAGGTTGTAATGACACAGCCTTAGTGACATTAAATACTTCCCCTGGATTTAATTTAGGTGCTAATCAAAGCACTTCTATTTGCGATGGTTCAACATTGGATCTCACCACTTTATTTTCTACAGTTGGATTAACTTCTACCTGGTATTATGGTGGTCTGCCTGTTGCGAATCCTAGTACCGTTAGTAATAGTGGTGTCTATACATTGATCGCCATTGATGCAGGAAGTTGTACTGATACATTAGACGTGACGCTGACAGTTAATGCAGGTCCGGCATTAGGAAATGATTTAATAATCGATACCTGTATAACTGGCAATTTTGATTTAACGGGATTATTCAATACATCTGGATTTACTTCTTCATGGACCTATGGTGGAGCACCTGTTTTAAGTCCCACATCAGTTTCAAGTAATGGAGCGTACCTGTTGGTGGCAAGTACCAGTGGAATATGTCTAGACTCTGCATTAGTCAACTTAAATATTTCTCCAATTCCATCATTGGGAGGAGATATTGCAACTTCAATATGTGATAACGAACCCATAAATCTCACCAATTTACTTTTTGCTGGACCCAACAGTAGTTCGTGGTATTTATCAGGAAATCCGATTTCAGCACCTACTTCAACTTCCATTGCTGGAACGTATACGCATATTGTAACTTCAGTGGCTGGTTGTTCTGATACCGCAGATATTGTTCTTTCTGTTAACCCTGCTCCAACATTAGGTACCGATCAAACCATCAATAGTTGTACAAACAGTGGAATTGATCTAACTTCTTTCTTCAATACAATAGGGTCAACATCAGCTTGGACCTCTAACGGTAGTGCAGTACCGAATCCTTCCTTGGTAACAAATTCTGGAACTTACCAATTAATTGCTACCAATGGATTATCATGCTCCGACACTGCTTTGGTTGTATTAAATCTATCCTCGCAACCCGCATTAGGCCCTGATCAATCCATAACAATTTGTAGTGGTAGCAACGTTGATTTAACATTAGCATTCAATCCTAATGGAAATTCAACTGCATGGTTTTTGGGTGGAACGCCCATCTCACCTCCTAGTTCTGCAAATACAAGTGGAGTATATAGTTTAATTGTTACTTCTTCTGCAGGATGTACGGATACTGCCGATGTTGTTTTAACAGTAAACGCTAGCCCAACTTTAGGAATAGATCAAACACATTCCATTTGCTCCAATATCGCTTTTGATTTAACTAGTTTGTATACTACAATTGGATCCACATCGGTATGGATGAATGGTACAACCGTGGTAAGCAACCCTTCACAAATTTTCAATTCAGGGAATTATTTATTGATTGCCACCAATGCAAATGGTTGTATTGATTCTGCAACTGTACAAGTAAATCATATGAATGCTCCTTTAATGGGTGTTGATCAAAATATTAGTTTGTGTACTGGGAATTCATTAGATCTTACTGCAGTTTATAATACTAATGGTTTAAGCAGCTCATGGACAAATTCTGGATCCCCAGTTTTAAATCCTAATTCTGTTATTTTAAATGGCAATTACATGCTTATCGTTACAGATCTGAACGGATGTAAGGACACAGCAAATGTTCAACTCACCTTACTTCCATCTCCCAACTTAGGAGGTGATCAAATAATGGATATATGTGATGGAAATGAAATTGATTTGAATTCACTTTTCAATACAACAGGATTAACCGTGAATTGGACTTTAAATTCTGCTCCTGTTAGCAATCCATCTTCAATTACAATAGCTGGTCTTTACCAGCTTTTAGCAACCAATAACGTTGGATGTTCGGATTCAGCTTTTGTCGAAATTACCATCTTACCCAAACCCAATTTAGGTGCCGATCAATTCACTTCTTCTTGTGATGGTATTTCGATTAACCTTTCAAACTTATTTTCCTTAAACGGATTAACTCCTGCTTGGACGCTATCCGGTAATCCCATTAACAACGCTTCTGCAATACTAACGGCAGGCACCTACGAACTTATTGTTAGCAATGCATCGGGCTGTTTAGATACATCGTTGGTAACTGTTACAATAAATTCACTTCCTATACTGGGTCCAGATGCGAATTATGCGCTTTGTCCATGGCAAACACTAGATCTTTCACAAGTGTATAACATAAGTAATTATACTGCTCTCTACACTTACCAAGGTAATCCAGTTGTAAATTATACTTCAGTTCATGATTCTGGATATTATTCGGTATTAGTGACGGATTCGAATGGATGTACAAACCAAGCAACTGTAGAGGTAATAAATGTTTTTTGCAGATGTGATGCCGATTTTGAATTTACTGCAAGATGCATTCAAGATCCTCTCTCCTTTAAGCTCTTGGCGGACTCCTTGGTAGTTGATGCGCATTGGAATTTCTCTACTGCAAATACACCCGATGTTACTGAAGAAAATCCGACGATACATTTTAAATCGGTAGGTAAGCATTTGGTAACACTCCAGGCAACTCTCAGTTGTGGAGTAGTAGAAGTTACAAAATGGGTAGAAGTAAAAGATTGCGCTGACTCCTGTCAGATTTGGATACCGAATTCTTTTAGTCCTAATGATGATGGAAAAAATGAGCAATTTGGTTTCTATAGTGAATGTCAACCCGAACAGTTTAAAGCAAATATTTACGATCGATTTGGAAAATTAATTTATCAATCAACGAATATCGTTGATCATTGGGATGGAAAAATTGATGGTGAATACATGACATCAGGTATTTTCGTTTATCGTGTTACCTGTAAAATGCCTTATAAAGATGAGGAGATTTTGACTGGAAAAATTACTATTATACGTTAATCAATGGTGAATAGTCAATTGGTGAATTGATGGATTGGTGGATTGTGAATGATAAATGTTAACCTTGACACAAAGTCTATGATTTAAGTATCTTGACTTACCTAATTAATTTCAATTAAACCATACGGCATATTTTTGCCGGCGGAGTTCGAGTGCAAGGTTCTTCTCCATCACTAAAGCGTCTTCTTGAGTCATCGGATCAATATGCATATATAAACTCGGACGTAAATACTTGCCGTACTTCTGTACGATGTTTGAGCTCAGTTTATGTCCTTTTTTATTGACATAGCCCGTTTTGTGTTGTTCAAAACGCTCTTTGGGATCTTTTACTCGTCATCCCCACATAAAGACATTCTAAAACGCCGTTGAACTGTGGATTTGCCTCTCGAAATTTAGCATTTTCTGTAAATACTTTTTTCGATAATTCAATCACGTAAACACGGTAAATCAGTTTTGACATGGTGAATTGGCAAATTGGTGAATTGTGAATTGTGAATTGGTGATCCCGCAGCGCCGTCGGCAAGCCTTTGGCGGCCGATGGATAGCTATCAGGAAGTGACTTGTGTCGTGGGGCTTAGCAATGAGAAGCCGGAAGCTTGAAGCTAGAAGCTAGAAGCTAGAAGCCAGAAGCTAGAAGCTAGAAGCCAGAAGCTAAAACTCCACTACTCTACTATATACTAAACCATGTTTTTTCTTCAATGATTTACATTTCTTTAATGCAGATTTTGTTCCCGTTTTCTCTAATTTATAAAAATCGGAATAGTACTTTTTGCTAAGCATAGAATAGTAAATCTTCAATTTCTTCTTCGCACTATTAAAAGAAGAAGGCATGTTAAAATATAATTCTAAATTCCCTTTTGGCTTTAGCGTTTTAGTAGCTCTATATTGTTCAGGTAACAATGGGTTGTTTGACTTCCCTAGAAAGACAATGGCTTTGTAATCTTTTTCTTTTAACTCTTCCCATTTATATCGGTTTATAAAGGGAGGTAATTCGGCTTCCTGTGTATGTAAAACCATAATACTATCGTTCGAAGAATTATTGATGGAAATAGAATAAACCGCTTGTCCTTCGCTATCGGATGGATACACTTGTGAAATTAAAAAAAACTGAGCGTTTGTGCTTAGAGGCAAAAATAAAATTCCGATGCTGCATCTGTAAAAACAAAGGCAAATCCATTTTTTCATGTATCGAAGGTACTAAAATATAAATTAGAATCCAGCTTGCATTATGAATAGCCAAAAAAAAACCTCGTCGAAACGAGGTTTTTAAATATGAATTTCAAGATTAACCTTGCTTTGTACTTTGTTTACGCTCCTTAATACGAGCACTCTTACCCACCATATCACGTAAGTAGAAAATTCTTGCTCTACGAACTTTACCACGCTTATTCAAGTCGATACGAGTAATTTTTGGACTGTGTACTGGGAAAATACGCTCCACCCCAACGTTTCCTGAAATTTTGCGGATGGTGAAAGTTTCCGTAAGACCTTGTCCACGACGTTGTAAAACAACACCTTGAAACTGCTGCTCACGCTCTTTGTTTCCCTCTTTAATTTTGTAATAAACGGTGATGGTGTCGCCTGACCTGAAATCCGGCCATGATTTAGCTTCAATTAGTTGCTCCTGCGCTATTTTAAGTAAGTCCATGATTCTAGATATTTTACCCTCAAATTGGGGCTGCAATATTAGTGAAAATATCGACAAGAAAGTATTTAATGTTGAATTTTTTTGTGCGGATTTAATATTATGAAAAAAGAGGTATTTAAACTATTGAATTTGAATATAATATAATGGCGCCAAATCTGCTGATCATTTGACAATTCTTGATTTTTGAATGTCGCAAACATTTGGTACCACATGATATTTGGTCACCTTTTATCGATGGAATGGAAGAAATCGATTAATTTTTTTCCAATAGAAAGGTTATCAAAATGGGAAGTGGCAAAGTCTTTCGCATGAGTTCCTAATTCCTTTTGTTTAGATGGATTATCCAAGAGCGACAACACTTTTCCAGCGAATTCGGCCGCCGTATTGGCTATTAAAAAATCCCTTCCATCTACCCCATGTATCCCCTCGGCACCAATACTAGTAGTTACAATGGCCTTTCCCATCGCCATTCCTTCCACAATTTTAACTCTCATACCACTTCCACTAAATAAAGGGACAATCATGATTCCACCTTTTCCAATGAAGGAAATATTATCCTTAACAAAATCATTTACTTCTATTTGTTTATTTGCATAAGTCTTGATAGAATCCGGCATTTTTTTACCAGCCAAAGTGAGTTTTGCGGCTGGTTTTTTCTCTTGAATAATAGGCCAAACCTCTTTTAAAAACCATTCAATCCCTTCAATATTTGGCAACCAATCCATAGCTCCAATATGAAAAACCAAGAGTGGATCAGGGTTTTCATAGAAGGGATAATCCTGGGTATTTACACCAACTGGTGCAATGTGGATGGGCACATCTGCTCCCAACTTGATCAATAAATCCTGATCTTCTTTAGTCATTGCCGCAATCCCATCTACCCTATTTAAGGACCATTGTTCGTAATGTCGAAGTCTCTCTGCCAATAAATTCAAATACCATTTTCGCAACCATAATTTTTCAGTTTGCGCTAACCGTTTCCATATCAAATGCTCGATATTATGAGTTCTTAAAACGACTTTAGCATTAGAGAATTCACGAATGACTTCCATGTATGGAATCATATATAAACTTTCCAAAATGATGGTATCAAATTTTTCCTTTTTCAGAATGCGAATGAGCGCTTCTTCAAAATCACGACGAATAAATCGAATGATATGATATGATTCTCCTGTAAAAATATTGAACAGAGCAGCAAATGGATTAATGCGATTATCGAGATAAATACCTTCAATTTTCGTCATCTTTTTATACGCATCATCAAGCGTATTTAGATCCGTTAGTTGTTTAATGGTATTAAAGGATAAAACTTTTAATTGAACACCATTTTCATACAACGATTTTTGCAGATGGTACATGGCAATACTTCCTCCATCAACAGGAGGAAAAGGAACACGAATACAGAGCTGTAGAATTCTCAACTTATTTTAGGATTATTCTTTTGTTTAACTATTTTTTTGAAAAAACTGATATAAGCGTCTCTATCGAAAATAACTGAATCATGTGTTGCCTTGTAAATTAAAAACAATCCAACTGGTAAAAGAATCATAGACGATGTCCACATCCCTCTCCATGCAGGTAATACTCCTTCTTTCGCGAATTTCTCTCCCGTAATACTCAAAATATGATAGGTAAGAAAGAAAATAATGGATATCACCAAGGGCATTCCGAGTCCGCCCTTACGAATGATAGCTCCTAACGGGGCGCCTATGAGAAAAAGAATAAAACATGCTGCCGATAACGTTAATTTACGGTGCCATTCAACCTCGAAACGGGCTAACTGACTATATCTCGACTCTTTTTCATCCTTAATACCCATAATAAACGACTGCATGGATCGTGCTTGATTTTTAGCATTTTCATAAAGTTGATTGGAATTAGCATGTAAACTTGTATCTAACAAAGCAAATTTTGGACTTGACTTCATCTTCGATTTAAATTCTACCGAATCACGCAAGAATAAAAAATTATGTGAAATATTTATTGAGATTAATGAATTACTCGACAGTTCTTCTTTCTTTAAACTATCCACCGCATGACCTAACTGACCTAAATTCATCATTTGGTGTCCACCTTTGAACATATCTTCATTGGTACGGTTAAGTTGGAATTGAGATAAATCAAATCGAATAATATATTCCTTAAAAGAATTCCGCATGAGTGGATGAGTGTCTACCCCATTTTTATTCTTACTTTTTTCCTCGTAGCTATTTCCATCAAACAATGAAAGAATCAAGTATCGCTGGTCAGGCGATGATTCCATCACCCCTCTTTTAGCAATAACCACTTTACGATTTCCAATTCCAGCGGTATGATCATAAATCATCACGTTCCGAATAGTTTTACCATCATCATCCTTTTGACCTACCTTAATACTATAGCCTTCTATACCATTATAAAAAACGCCTTCTCGAATCGATAAAGAAGGTTTTTGCTGGCGAATGTCGTATAGCAGTGAACCCATCTTCAAATTCGTATAAGGCAATACATTATTCGAAAAAAAGAAAGCGGTTGCACTAATCAAAAACACAGCAAAAAATAATGGACGCATGATTCGTTGTAAGGATACTCCACTTGCCTTTGCAGCGGTAAGTTCGAAATGCTCAGCCAAATTTCCGAATGTCATGATGGACGATACCAGGATTGCCAAAGGAAGAGCTAGAGGAACTAAGTTCGCCGAAGTATAAAACAACAGCTCAGCAATTACTAATCCGTCAATTCCCTTTCCAACCAAATCATCAATATACTTCCATAAAAACTGCATCAGCAAGACAAATAAAGAAATGAAAAATGTAAGGAAGAAAGGACTTATAAAAGACTTAAGAATAAGCGTATCTAATTTCTTCACTTTTTGTTTGGGCTTGGATTTGCAAAAATACCCTAAGTTTGGCTAATAACGATGGAGAATCTGAAAGTAAAATTTGAAAAGGATGAGTTAACACTGCTCACCCAACCTGAATTCTTCTTAACAAAGAAGCGATTAGGAGTTAAAATCAATGATTTGTTGACTCAATGCATACCCATTATTCACGAAAAATTAGAGGAAAATTCATCGCATCTTCCACAAAATATTGTCAGATCCAAACCAAAAATAAGCAGGGGAGAGAATTATTTGTCCTTTCCATGGCAAATCCTCGATTACCCTCGCGACTTTGGAAAGGAAGATATTTTTGCACTTAGAACACTTTGTTGGTTTGGAAATGGGATTAGTTTGAGTTTGCATTTATCCGGTGCATATGCCAAAAAGTACATAGATGGAATAGGCGCAATTTTCGATTTTAGCAAACAATAATTTTTACATATGCATCCATCACAATCCTTTCCAACATCATTTTGAAGAAGACAATATCATCTCTTTAAAGCAATTTATGGAGACTGGAAAATCGATACATGAGCTCGTACAAAATCTTCAATTCATTAAAATCGTGAAGCTTTATACTTTCGAAGAAATTGATTCTATTCCCGAAAAGATTGGAGAGGCATCAAGGTTTTTATTAGATATTCTATCAGCAAAATAATTCGTAAGTGATTTTCGATTCTCGATGCTCGATTCTAGATTCTAGATTCTAGATTCTAGATTCTAGATACTCGACACTCGATTCTTGATTCTCGATTCTCGATTCTCGATTCTTGATACTGGATTCATGATTCTCGATTCTCGATTCTTGATTCTTGATTCTAGCATCGAGCTTCGAGTATCTAGCATCTAACTACAAACTGCCTAACAGCATTCGCAACTTTTGCACCTGCGATTCCCACAATCGAATATTGGTGTCTTTTTCACCCTTATTTGCAAAATCGGTGATCACTAAAGCAATATCCAAAGTGATGTCATCTTCTTTAATTTCAAACTGAAAATAAGTTCCGTCGGTATCTTCTTCCCACTCAAATCGCACTAGATGTAAATCACGAACTGCCACTAAGCGAGCATTTGAATGTCCGCCTTCCCATACAAAAGTGAATAATTTATCTTTTACAAACACTTCATCTGCAAACCAACCCGCTAATCCACTGGGGTCGCTCAAGGACGTAAATAAAATTTTTGGAGACGATCGAAATTCAAACTCAAGCGTATATTTTTCCTTCAACGTATTTGTAGGCTCGGGAAGATTTGGAAGTGGTGCCGCATTTTTTGGTAGAGGTTTAGGGAGAGTTCCGGCTTGAATACGAGGACGCATTTTACTAAGATCCATTGTCTCTTCTAACTCCTTCATCACTTTAGCAGCTTTTGCATGAAGTGGATCTATCGTATCTACTGGTTTATTATTCTTACCTAGCGGTTTTTTATCAACGACTTCCTTTTTTGTTTTAGGTGCTGGAGTAGTTTCAACAATTTTTGATTTTACAACTGGAGATATTAGTATTTTACTTTTTTCAGTCTTAACCACGGTAGTTTTAGAACCCGATTTACTAGGAGCTTGTTTTACCACTACTTTTTTTTCAGGTGTCTTAATTACTTCTTTTTTCGCTGGAGTTTTAACTACTACTTTTTGCTTTGAAGCAACAACTTTTTTAGGGGGTACTACCGACTTCTTAACTACCACTTTACTTTTAACAGCAGGTTTTGAGGACGCTGCTTTTTTAACGACTTTTTTAGAAGCGACTTTCTTCACCGGTTTTTTTGCAACCGATTTAACTGCTTTTTTGGGTGCAGTCTTTTTAATCACTTTCTTTGTCGCTACTGCTTTTTTCTTATTTTTTGCAGACGCCATATTTCAACCTTATTAATTTCGTATTATGCTTGGGTGGAAATATAGTTAAAAATTAATATGAACTTTACCTCTTTAAACTAAATCTATTGACTATGTATAATTCAATATTAAGCCCAAAGTAAAATGCGTAAATTATTGATATACAGTATAATTATAGTTGTTTCCATTATTTCTGTTCTCTTAGCAAATTATGCTTTAGTGTTTCCAGCAACTGCAAACATTGTCACAAGCATTGCCATTTTGATGAGTTTAGTACATCTTTTCCTGACTTTTATCCATCCCAATGGCTGGCTCGAAAAGGAAAAGCATTTTTTAGGAATGTGGGCAGGACCTCTACTTTTTACCATGCATAAAATAATTAGTCCTATTTCCATTTTCTTGCTGTTATGGTCTCAGCCATTTTTAGTAAGATGGATGAGGGTGGAAAAAAGTGAGGATGGCAAAGAACTTTCCTTGCTCAAAAAATGGAAAAAATCCTCTTTTGAAATCATGTTAATCACTTTTACCTTTTGGGGATTAGATATGCTTAGGGAATTTACCGTTTGGCATGAATTTCAAATACGAATAATACCTTCCGTATTAACCTTCATGCTCTTTTTGAATTGGATGATTTTTCGAAAAAACAATACAACAATATAATTTAGAAATCGCGTGAATAATAAATCAACAATGCAATTATTACAATTACTTTTCCACATTTTATTTTCGAGCTGTTGGTATCAATTCATAAATCGACAATAACTGCGAAAGAATTGAGTTAAATTTGTTCATGCTTCTTTTCTTTTGATGGATGCGTTCATTAAAAGTAATAGGAATGGTATTAGAATGAAAAAAACAGTAATCAACTACTTTTATAGAATTCAAAAATTTGTCTTTCGAAAAAGGAAAGCGATTTTAACATTGTGTGCTTTTGTTTTTATTCTGGTTTTGTCTGCCTTATTCTATGCCAATAAAAAAGTGAATACGGAAACGGATAAATACATCTACAAAAACTTAAGTGATGTTCCCGCAGTTCGTGTTGGTCTTGTTTTAGGCACCAGTCGCTTCACTTCCTCAGGTAAAGCAAATCCATTTTTTTACAATCGAATACAAGCAGCGAAAGCTTTATTTTTCTCAGGAAAAGTTCAATACTTATTATTAAGTGGCGACAATCGCTACTTTAGCTACAACGAGCCGAGAGAGATGCGCAAAGAATTGTTACGAATGGGAATACCCGACAGTGTAATTGCAATGGATTTTGCAGGATTCAGAACCCTCGACTCCGTAGTAAGAGGGAAGAAAGTTTTTAAACTAAATCGATTCATCATTATTTCTCAGGAATTTCATGGAAGGAGGGCCGTTTTTATTGCCCGACATCATGATATAGATGCCATTGCCTATGTAGCAAATGATCCATCATCAGAATACACTTGGACTGTGGAGTTACGCGAATATTTTGCTAGAGTGGCGATGTTACTCGACCTCTATTTATTTGATACAAAACCTTACTTTTTGGGGGAGGAGAAACTGCCGGAGGGGGCTTACTAATTTAACAAGAACATTGCTGTTTATTGGGTTACGAATTACGAATCAATACGAAAGTACGAATTACGAATTTATACGTATTCGCTAATTCACGAAAACAGAGCGGAGAGAAAAATAGTAAAGGCTCATACGTGAAACCATAACATTGAATGAGGTTGAAAATGAAAAATATTTGGGCTTTATCTTTACGGTTTCATATCGAAGACTATCACAACGAATTGAATCGGTATTTTTTGGTTGCAAGAAAGTTTGTACCTCTTATGTACTTCACTGCCATTAGAGTATTTGCGAATTAGTTTAGATTCGTATCGCGAGGCCTCACAACGTACATTCGTATTGATTCGTTCCCGAAAGCAATCGGGATCATAACCTACTTGCTGAACCTGTTTCGACCTCCCTCACTGTAATCCCTTTTTAAAACACCTTTGGTAATCCATTAGCGTATTTGCGAATTAGTTTAGATTCGTAATTCGTACTTTCGTATCGATTCGTTCCCGATAGCTATCGGGATCGTAACCTAGCTCTAAGCGACACCTGTAGTTATACCAGATATCTTCCCATCCGTCATCGTAAGTTTCCGATCGGCCATACCTGCTAGTTCCTCGTTATGGGTTACGATCACAAAAGTTTGATGCAACTTATCTCTTAACTCAAAAAAGAGTGCATGCAAGGCTCTTGCGTTTGCAGAATCTAAATTTCCGGAAGGCTCATCCGCTAAAATTAAATATGGATTATTCATCAAAGCCCTGGCAATGGCAATTCGTTGTTGTTCACCCCCACTTAATTGTGAAGGTTTATGTTCGCTTCGGCTTTGCATCCCCAAAATTCCAAGTAGTTCCATGGCTCTTTCACTGGCTTCTTTCATACGCATACCATGAATTAAAGCAGGCATACATACATTTTCCAAAGCGGTAAATTCAGGGAGCAATTGATGAAATTGAAAGATAAATCCAATATGTTTATTTCTAAAAGCAGCCAATTTCTTCCCATTCAGTTGTTGGATTTCGGTACCCTTAATGGAAATAATACCTTTGTCGGGTTGATCGAGTGTTCCCAACATATGCAATAATGTACTCTTTCCAGCACCCGAAGCGCCCACAATACTCACTACTTCACCTTCCTCAATATCAAGATCAATTCCCTTTAAAACAGTGAGGTCACCGTACGATTTTTCTAATCCTCTTGCAGTTACGAGCATGGGGCAAATATAGAAAATTCAATGCCTCTTCATGAGCGTATATATTGGGTTTGGGCAAAAGCAAGGACAAAAAAAATACTTAAAGACGACCAATGAACACAATAAATTTAAAAGTAGAATCGTCTTGAAGTTTCCTCAATCCTCTTATTTTTGCAATCTGTGGAAATAGCCTTGATTCTCTCTTACCCTTGGTGGTATACTGTTTTTTGTGTGATATGTGGTGCGATCTATGCGTGGCTCATGTACCGCAAAGAACCGCTGCTCAATGAGGTATCTACTTGGACAGGCAGAGTTTTAATAGCCTCCCGATTTTTGATGGTGACCTTTCTTGCCTTTCTTTTACTCGGACCGATGATAAGAACTTTTAGTCGGGAAGTGGAAAAGCCGATTATCATTTTGGCCGTTGATGATTCTAAATCCATCATCAACAGTAAGGATTCATTAGCCCGAAAAGAACAAATCAAAACTGATTTTGAAAAACTTAATAATGAGCTGAAGTCCGATTACGATGTTCGTCAGTTTTCTTTTGGAGATCATGTTGCAGAAAAGATCGAATTTCAATTTCAGGATCGACTTACCAATTTTACGCAGTTCTATAATTACCTCGATGTTCAATTCACCAATCGTAATGTAGGTGCTATTGTGATGGCTACGGATGGACTCTTCAACGAAGGAACGAATCCGGTTTATGGGCCATCACGAATTAAAGTACCTATTTACCCGATAGCACTTGGCGATTCAACGGTGAGAAAGGATCTGTTGATTGCTCGTGTAAATCATAATAAAATTGCATTTTTAGGAAATAGTTTTCCATTAGAAATTATCATTGACGCAAAACAAGCAGCAGGTAGTCGAAGTAATTTAACTATTGAAGAAGATAGCGTTGTCGTATATAATCGCGCAATAGAAATTTCCGGATCAAATTTCCATCTTACGGTACCTGCGTTCCTTGATGCGAAGTCGAAAGGAATTCATCATTATAAAGTAAAGTTGAGTCCGATTGAGGGTGAAGTAACACTCATCAACAATCAATATGATTTGTTTGTTGAAGTGATAGAACAAAAGCAAAAGGTACTCGTTTTATTTGCTGCGCCTCACCCTGACCTTGCCGTTCTACGACAAACATTAGAGAGTAATTTGAATTATGAAATTTCTGTGGTGAAGGCCGATGAATTTACAGGTCGATTGGGTGATTACAATTTATTAGTGCTGCACAATATTCCATCCGTTGCAGGAAATGAATCGGCATTACTGAAGAAAGTGGATGAAGCTGGAATTAGTACTTGGTCGATTTTAGGTGCATCTACCAATATCGAGGAATTTAATGAGGGCAAGTTTGGAATATCCATCTCACAAGCTAACGGACAACTCAACGACGTACAGGCTTCGCCGGTAGAAAATTTTAGTTTGTTTACGGTATCCGATGAATTGTTGGATGCAATTAAAACATGGCCTCCTCTAAAATCACCTTTTGGAGTGTATCAGTCGAAAGCAAGCTGTACTTGCGGGCGAAGGATTTTGGAGATGGCGGTTGATGGATTTTAATGATCATGGAAACCATACATTAAGTCAGGAATTCATCTTGAATATAGTTCAGTATTTATCGGTGAAAGAAAGTCGAAGTCCGTTTAAGTTCATGGCAAAGTCGAATTACAAAGAGAACGAGAGTTTGATCTTGATGCACAACTTTTCAATCAGACCGATCAATTAATCAATCAACCGGATGTTTCTGTAAAGATTTATAATAAAGCAGGAAAAGAATTTCAATTTACCATGTCGAAAACCGAAAAAGCATACACGTTGAATGCAGGCGTTTTTCCAGTAGGTAATTATCGCTACAAAGCGGAAGTTAAGTTGGGCGATATCATTCTATCAAAACAAGGTGAATTCAGTGTAAGCGCGTTGCAAATCGAAACGGCTATGACGGTAGCTGATCATTCCTTGTTGCATGCGCTCTCTGCTCAAACGGGCGGCGCTGTCTTTTATCCGGGACAGGTAGATGAGTTAATTAAGAAACTCAAATCGAATGAGAATTTGAAAAGCATTTCATTCATGCACAAAAAACTCGAAGACCTGATGAAAGGAACCGTGGTTTTTCTTTTTGTTGATGGTGTTGATTTCGATGGAATGGTTTATTCGCAAACGAGCGGGGAGCTATTAGATGTTGGATTTTAGATTTTAGTCGCGAGGCTTCGCGATTAGTTTTTTTTCACGAGCGAATAAAATTCTCTTCGAATAGAAATTAATAGCTGCAAGTTTCATGCTGCTATGTTAAAGTCTAATCCCTATCGTTCTAACACACTAGGTAACCTCGCCATTCATGGCGAGGTTACAGATACACTCCTGTACCCAGAGCCCGCGTTCGATAAAATAATAGATCATCCTCACACATAAGGTAACCTCGCCATTCATGGCGAGGTTACAGATACAATCCCTGTACCCAGAGCCCGCGTTCGATAAAATAATAGATCATCCTCACACATAAGGTAACCTCGCCATTCATGGCGAGGTTGCGTGTGCTACGCTCCCTGTACCCAGAGCCCGCGTTCGATAAAATAATAGATCATCCTCATAAGATAATCCTCGCCATTCATGGCGAGGTTACAGGTAAGCTCTAATCCCTGTACTTCCAGAGCCCGCGTTCGATAAAATAATAGATCATCCTCACACATAAGGTAACCCTCGCCATTCATGGCGAGGTTACAGATCTAAAATCCCTGTACCCAGAGCTCGCCGTATTCGATAAAATAATAGATCATCCTCACACATAAGGTAACCTCGCCATTCATGGCGAGGTTACAAAGACTAATCCCTATGACCCTTGGCCGGTTCGATAAAAAATTGGATTTCATCCAATTTTATCGAACGCGGGCTTGCTAAGAATGCGGATTCCAATAACGTCGCCATAAATGGCAACGTTATAAGTATTATTTTGGATATCCAAGACACTACGAATTGATGTGGATTCCCATAACGTCGCCATAAATGGCGACGTTATAAGGATAATTTTGGATATCCAAGTCACTACGAATTGATGTGGATTCCTATAACGTCCCCATAAATGTCGACGTTGCAGCATTATTTGGGATCTCCAAGTCACTACGAATTGATGTGGATTCCTATAACGTCGCCATAAATGGCGACGTTGCAATAGTATTTTGGATCTCCAAGTCACTACGAATTGATGTGGATTCCTATAACCTCGCCATAAATGGCGACGTTGCAGTATTATTTTGAATCTCCAATTCACTACGAATTGATGTTGATACCTATAACGTCCCCATAAATGGCGACGTTATAGGTAGTATTTGGGATCTCCAATTCAATACAAATTGTTGCTTATCCATTAAACTCAATTAACTCATTAACGCAGTACGCCTGTACCGAATCCCTCCTTATCCCATGCAAAAATTTCTATGTATAGAAATCCCGTGCGAAACCCATATATTTACCCAACCAAACCATTTCCATGCTCCGAATTTTATTCATTTTAATTCTCGCATCCTCCTCCCTCTCCGCACAATTCACCGACCGCTATTGGGCATTTGGGGATAGCGCTGGAATTGATTTTAAAATTCTATCAAACCCTCAGCCAGCAAATAGTATATTACGTGTTCGTGGAACTTGCGCTAGCATTTGTGACAGCTTAGGGGACCTTCTTTTTTATTGTGGTTCTCCCAATTGGACTTATTGGTTGAATGGAATATCAAATGCTAGATTTGGAAATGTAATTGACAAGAATCACAATACAATGCAAAGCGGGGATTCTTTAGTAGGATCCTTATGGTATCAGGAGATGGCGATTGTTCCAGATCCTGGTAATATTAATCGCTTTTACATTTTTTCTGCTGGAGTAACTAACTCGAACTGTGGATTGTATTACTCCATTATAGATCTTTCATTTAATGGAGGTCTAGGAAAGGTTGTACAAAAAAATGTTCAGATTCGTAATGATACAATTGCGGATTGTGTTGCAGTTGTACGTCATGGTAATGGCAGGGATTGGTGGGTATTGATTCGTAGTTGGAAAAATGTACCAACTAAAGAAATTACCGCTTATTTAATCGACCCGAATGGAGTAACCGCGATGCCGACGCAGTACATTGGTGCAAATGTTACAAATGCTGGTTTTTATCGCTTAAAGTTTAACAAACAAGGTAATCATTTATATAATGCTTGTCAGGTAGGTGCTGTAGAACGATACAACTTTAATCGTTGTACAGGAGTTTTATCCAATAGAATTGTTTATTCTAGTCCAAAACGATCCAATTACAGGATATTGGGATTTTGAAATCTCACCTGACGAAAGTAAACTTTACGCTGTACGTACCATGCAAGGCCCAATCCAGAACACGACCTATTTAATGCAATTTGATCTTGACCCAGCTACATTTATTTCAGGAGCACAAATTATGGCAACTTATATAGAACCTGACAGGGGGTGAGCACTTAAGTTAGGACCGGATGGAAAGATCTATTTCAGTATTTGGTCTGCTGTTGGTGATTCATGTTTGGATTATTTATTATGTGAATCGACATCTAACATTACTAGTGATAACCTTTCCGTTATTAATCAACCAGACAGTACATACCCAGCATGCGATTACCAACAATTCAGTTTCTATTTGGGAGGTCAAAAGGCATACGCTGGTCTCCCCAACAATCCGAATTACGAATTGGATACTTTACATGGTAGTCCATGCGATACATTAACAGCAGTAGGGTTAAATGATGTGTTTCCTCAGTTAAATCACCTTAAATTGTACTATGACAAAACATGGCAAACAGTTTTTGTGAATGCTGAAGGATTTACCCAAAGGTAGAAATGCAACATTAGAGTTTTATAATATCAATGGGCAGTTGATGGAAAGAATTACATCAGAAACGGATGGAAGCTATTTTTCGAAAAGTAGTTCTTTTTCTTCTCAAGCCGATGGAGTTTATATTGTGAGACTCAGTACGGAGAAGGAAGTGTTGGTGGGGAAGTTTGTGAAATGGTAGGTCTTTTCGCAGGGATTTTTTTGGTGAATTATGCTTTTAGCACGTAATGAAGTTGAGCTTCTGGCTTCAAGCTGCAAGATTTTTTTTGCCTAATTTCAATTAAATAATTTTACTTCGAATAGAAATTAATGCTGCACGTATTATGCAAGTTCATAATTTAAAATAGTATTTAAATCTTCGGATATTGTTTTTTTTAAACACTAAAGGCACAAGAGGTCACTAAAGTGCACTTGAGATCGGTTTCGCGTATTAGCGAATTCGTCTAAATTAGATTCGGTAGCGTATCGGGATCGTACATTCGTATCGATTGGTAACCTACTTGCTGCAGGCAAGTTCGTAACCCATCCTTCCCGAAGCGAGCAACCCTAATGTGGAAGATGTATGACCAACATCGGCACATCCGCCTGATACGAAACCCTTTTAGTGATGCTTGGATTGGCCATCGCTTGTAAGAATTTACGGTGATGGGTGACCATGGCTAGGCAATCGGCTTTTTCGTTTTTGAGGAAGTAGGTGATTCCATCTGCAACGTTTAGATCGGTACAAACAAAACCTTTCATCTTTGGGTAGGATACAAATTGTTTGATACGATGCGTTACTCTTGACAAATCCGCATCATCATGCACTAAACTTTTATTATCGACATTTAGGAAAATAATTTCTGATTTAAACATCTTGGCTATGTCGATCACCTCGTTGGATGCAGTTAAATTTTCATCGCTCAGGTCGGTGCTAAAAACAATCTTTTTCATTCCGTTGAATTTCGATTTTTGTGGAATGAGCATCACTTTGCAAGGTGCATCTTTGATGACTCTGGAAGCATTACTTCCAATAAAAAATCGTTGTACTTCGGTAGAAGATGTGTTCGCCATCACAATCATATCCACTTTCTTTTCAGTGGCAATTTCGGTGATGCGTGCAGATGGAAGTCCTTGTTTCCCAAGATGAGTTCAAAGACACATCTTTTACATT
>JADKFA010000009.1 GCA_016717725.1 Bacteroidota bacterium | reverse complement strand
TTAGTTATATAAGTAGGTTTTCCTCCCTAACTTTCTCCAATCCCTTGTATTTCGTCAGGTTGGAGCAGGTTAAGGAAAACTAACATACTTGCTGTTTTTATTGTCAAAAGCCTCACTTAAGGCCTTGTTTTACGAGAACGCTTTTTAGACCCCCTTAGAGATTTAGAAAGTTAAGTAATTAATTCTATTTTTTTTCAGGACTCAAATTGTTATAAAGACATAAATAAATGGCAACTAAATTTTAGTTTTGTTATTTCCTTGTTTTTTATGCTATTCCAAAACTAGTGATTTTTTAGCAATTTCCCAAAATTTGATGAAAGTCCCAATGTAAAAAGAAAGTGTTTCATTTTCACGATGATTGGAATTCGAGTTTAGGGGAATTGGATTGACTTTGTACCTAAAATTCTAAAGTAAGTTTTAAATGACCTCCCAATCCTTGCTGTATAATTTTCATTAAGGTTGAAAGACGAATATCTGAAGCATTATTCTCAATTCTTGAAATGTATGATTTGTTGGTGCCGCATTTTTCAGCAAGCTCCTCTTGTGTCATGCCTAATTTTAGCCTGGCCTCTTCAAGTAAAACACCTAAATGAAATGCTTCAAAATCTTGTTCCCATTTATCACGCGCTTTTGCACCCTTCTTGCCATACTTAGTGTCAATTATTTCGTCAAATGTGGTAATTTTTTTGGATGTGTTCTTTTTCATGATAATATTCCTCCCTTATTTTTATTGCTCGTTCAATTTCTGAGTTAGGTGTCTTTTGACTCTTCTTTTGAAATGCATTTCCTAATACCACTAAATTTCCTTTGTCAAAGAATGAAAATATTCGATAAATATTTCCTGCTGATTCCACTCTTATTTCGTAGATTCCTTTTGTACCCTGTATATGCTTGAAATATTTTTCAGGCACATTTTTCATTACTTTAATTAATTGTAATGTCCATTCAATTTTGGATTGAACGTCCTTGGGCATTTGCTTATAGAAATTTAGAAAATACTGCTTGTAGGCGATGACCCGTCTTTCAGTTTCCATAACAAAGTTAACTAATTAGACAACTAAAACCCAATTTAAAAACAGCTTTTTGAAGATTTTTTTTGTAAAATATATACATTACACAGTTTTGAGAAATTTTGACAATTAAATCAATAGTATTTATTATAAATCCATCCCTTCAATTGGGCTAATAATTGCACTTATATTTTTAGTACTAACATGGGTGTATATTTCAGTAGTTCTGCTACTGTTATGACCTAATAATTCTTGAATATATCGTAGATCAGTTCCTGCTTCTAGTAAATGTGTAGCATAACTATGTCGTAAACTATGTAAAGTAGCTGGTCGCTTGATGTTTCCTCTTAAAAGAGCATTATTAAAGACTAAGTTTAAACTCCTTTCACTATATGACTCGCCTTTTACTTGACCTTCAAATAGATATAGTTTTGGACGATACTGCAAATAATAAGTTCGTAACATTTCTATCATCATCTGTGGAAGAGGAGTAATACGATCTTTTCTTCCTTTTGCATTCCTTATTAATAATACACATCTTTTGCTGTCAATATGCTCTGGCTTTAAAGCTAAAAGCTCACTCCTTCGTAAGCCGCAACTATAAATTAAGCTTAACATGGCTTTGTGCTTTAGATTTTTAGTTCGTTTTAGAAGTTGTTTCACTTCTTCCTTGCTTAATACGTTTGGTAATTTGTGCTCCTTTTTGGGACGATGTATTTCTTCAATTTTTATTACCGTGGATTCAATTTCTTTGAAAAATAATTTTATAGCATTCACCACTTGGTTTTGATAAGATGATGAATATTTATTTTTGAGAATGTAATCGTTGTTAAAGTGAATTACATCTTCATTCGTTATGGATCCTATTTCCTTGTCTTCATAATATCTTAAGAAAACGATTAATGCATCACAGTAAGTTTTAATAGTATTCTTACTGTATCGCTTCGATTGTAGCCATCGTGCAAATTGTACTTTTTTTTGAAGATGATTGGGGTTGATCTTTTTATGATTTGATGAAGTCAAATTGAATCTTTTGCGATTTTCATCTTGATCTGGTATATGCCATGCTTTCAGTGATTGACTCCATCTGGCTCCTTTAAATTTTCTAATTCGATTATTCCAAACTTCATTACTTTCGAAGTAGATAGCAATTCGACTCTCATTCTTATATTCAATTATTTCTGCTCTCCATTTCATGATTGTCTGTTTTGGAATCGGAATTTTACATTTGGATTAGTTGTCATTCTAATTGCTGCAAATCTCCATAAGAAAAAATGAATAGTCGTATTTTAAACATTTATAGTCGACTACAAACGATTACCAACGAATATGAAAACAATAATATCTCACACACTCCCAATAGCTATCGATCTTCACTCTCCCACTGCTTTGCCCTGCAGCGATTTCTGCTGCATGGGTTTCTCACTCTGATTAACGCTGCCTGAGGCTCTCGAAGACAGCTTGTTGTGTTGCCTGACTTTGTGGATGGCAGCTCTCACACTGCTTTGCCCTGCAGCGATTTCTGCTGCATGGGTTTCTCACTCTCATTTATGCACCCTGAGCTTGCCGAAGGGAGCTCTCACACTGCTTTGCCCTGCAGCGATTTCTGCTGCATGGGTTTCTCGCTCCGATTAACGCTGCCTGAGGCTCTCGAAGCTAGCAATTTCTCGCTCTCATATTTTTTCTCACTCTGATTAACGCTGGCTGAGGCTCTCGAAGACAGCACAAACAAAATTCACTACTAATTTTGTTTATCTAAAGTTTTTTAATATTATATTTGAATGCTAAAATCATCATATCATGAAAAAAATTGTTCTCTCATGCATTGCAATCTTGTATTCAATAAGTGTTTTCTCCTGGGGAGTGGATGTGGAAATCCCTTCTTACCCAAGCGGCAAAACTTCATTGGTGAAAACAAATTCTGGAATGCTTTATTGTAGCGTGCCAGTAGGCCAATCAGGAGTGGGTGGAATAAATTTTTATCAATCCACTGATATGGGTGTAACTTGGACATTACATTCAAATCCTGCCATGGGACAAAATGTGATCAAATCTAAATTAATGGTTACTGGTACCGATTCAGTTTATTGTGCCTATCAAGTCGACACCAGTCTTTTCTTTTATAGTCTTGCTTCTAATATTGTCACACCATTTACTTTAATGTATGTGGATGACTATGACGTTGTCGCCTCTCCTAATAGTAATTCCGTTTATCTGTATTGTGATAATGTTAATACTAATGCAATGAATCGATACTCTTCTATAAATGGTGGATTTACATGGACAGGAAGCACTGCATTGGTTAGTTCGAGTAGTACACACCCTCGCCTTTGCATGGAGGGAACTCGTATTATTCTTAATTATTATAATGCTAACTCAGCAACCGCAGTGGTGAGAGCCGCCATCTATAACGAAACGGCTCCCGGGCAACTTACTGCTGGTACTTTTCAGGATGTGATTCCTTCTGGTCTCAGTCATCAACAATATGCTTCTGTTAAAAGTGGAAATAATGTTTGGCTGATTTTTAGGGAGGGCGCAGGATTAAATAATATTAAATATAGACTCAGCACAGATGGCGGAACAAGTTATGGTGCCGAAACAATTTTGGTAGGAAGTGTAAATATGAATGCGTCATGCTTTGATGCCACTCATTATAGTGATGTGACTGGCAGTGGAATTAAACTGGTTTATTACACCGATAGCGCAGGATTGCATAAAAGAATGAATTACAGAACGGCAAGTTCACTATTACCAAATCTATTTTCAGCTCCAGAAATCTTTAACGACTTTGTTACAGATTGTATTAATGAAACAACGTATCCATCAATAGCAACACAGGGTGGGGATGTAGGCGTGCTTTGGCTGGAATCAAATAGCGGCATCCCAGGCTTGTATTTCGATTTGCGCTCGTATGTAGTTGGCATTTCTGAATTAGATGAAATTGATAACATTAAAATTTTTCCGAATCCAATGCAATCAATCTTAACTGTGGAAATGATGTCGCAAGGAATAAAAAATGTAAAGGTGACAGATATTTCAGGTAGACTCGTACACAGTTTGAGTACGAACGAAAATAAAGTACAAATGGATTTAAGTTTCCTTCAGTCCGGAATTTATTTTATTGGTTTACAAAACAAACCAGGAACTAAGTTCATAAAAAACTAATATCACCTTCTAATTATTTCCAATTAATTTCACATCGACAAAGCATAGAAAAATTTATTTCTTAATATAAAGCTAGTACGAATTATTATTTACCATCAGAACAACAACTTACTTCAAGAGACGTCGCAATTACCAATTAACCTCGCGATTGCCTCGCGATTGCCGAGTTATCATTTTAAATATCTTCGCAGAATGCAAATCCTATCTATCAAAAAAATTGAAACCCATAGTTTCCATGGTTGCCTTCCCGAAGAAAGAAAAGTGGGTACCCGCTTTAGCACCGACCTTGAATTTGTAGGTGATTTCTCGAAAGCTATGGCCGATGATGATCTTTCCCAAACTGTAGATTATGTCCTGGTTCACCAAATGGTGAGAGAGGAGATGTCCCTCCCTGCTAACCTCATTGAACACGTGGCTCAGCGTATTATGAAGAGAATGATGGATACTTTTCCTTTAGTAACATATGTGAAAGTGTCTATCACTAAGTTTAATCCACCCGTGAATGGACAATTGGGCGAGGCTGTTTTTACCGTAATGTCTTCTTAAACATTACCTGTTTATTACTAAATCCTTTTTTTGCACTTTTTGATTTTCTTCCCTTTCTAATGTGATTACCTTCGTACCATTATGGCGAAGAAAAAAGAATCTCCCGATCATGGCGCACTGCTGAAAAAACTTTTGTTAACCGTTTTTAAGGAGTACCCTTATAAAGCACTCAATTATAAACAGGCAATCCGGAAATTGCAACAAGAACCCCTTTATGAGGAGTCGAAGGAATTGTTGGAGTTGTTGGATGCAGCTCAACTGAAAGCCGCATGTATTGCAGTATTGGAAGGCATGACGCAGGATCAAGTGTTGCAGGAAGTAGATCGATATAAGTATAAGCTTTGGCCTCAGTCGCATTTTGCAGAAGGACGCATCGATATCGTATCTAACGGTAATGCCTATGTGAAGTGTGACGAGTTTGAAGAAGATGTAGTAGTAGATCGTAATAATACTAAGAACGCCATGAAAGGCGATCTCGTAAAAATTAATTTGTTCGCTACACGACCCGGTAAACGCCAGGAAGGAGAAGTGATTGAAGTGTTGGAACGCGCCCGTACCGAATTTGTTGGCACCGTGCAGGTTTCTGGAAAGTTTGCTTTTCTGTCAGGCGATTCTGGAAAGAATAGCGTAGAGATTTTTATTCCACTAAATGCTTTGAATGGCGCTGTGCATGGTGAAAAAGCCATAGCACGCATTACCGAATGGCCCGAAGAAGCAAAGAATCCGCAAGGCGAAATTATTCGTGTGTTGGGTGCTCCAGGAGAGAATAACGTAGAGATGGATGCCATTCTCGTTGAGTACGGATTTCCACTCGAATTTCCTGCGGAAGTGGAAGCAGAAGCCGAGAAAATCCCCTTTAAGATTTCTGCAGCCGAAATTAAGAAACGTCGCGATTTTAGAAAGGTTCCTACATTCACCATCGATCCAGTAGATGCCAAAGATTTTGATGATGCGCTTTCTGTTCAAACATTAAAAAATGGAAACTTGGAAGTGGGAATTCATATCGCCGATGTTTCACATTATGTAACCCCCAGTTCATCGTTAGAAGAAGAAGCCTTCGATCGCGCAACTTCCATTTATTTAGTGGATCGTGTAATACCCATGCTTCCCGAAAAGTTGAGTAATAACGTTTGCTCCTTGCGCCCTGGTGAAGATAAATTATGTTTCTCTGCCGTGTTTGAAATTGATAAGGAGGCTAAAGTATTGGAAGAATGGTTTGGTCGCACCGTCATCCATTCTCAACGTCGATTCTCGTACGAGGAAGCACAAGAGGTGATCGAAACAGGGAAGGGCGATATGGAAGAATATATTTTACCATTGCAAGAGCTAGCAAAAATTTTACGTAAAAATAGATTTACTAGCGGAGCTATTTCGTTTGATAGAGTGGAGGTGAAGTTTAGGTTAGATGAGCGCGCGCATCCGGTAGATGTTTTTCTCAAGGAAAATAAGGATAGCAATAAGTTGATTGAAGAGTTTATGCTCTTAGCAAATCGTCGCGTAGCTGAGTATATCGGAAAAAAATTGTCCATCAAGGAAGGAAAAGAATATCCATTTGTGTACCGTATTCACGATACCCCAGTAAGTGATAAAATGGAAACGTTTGCCAATTTCGCTTCTAAGTTTGGATATAAGATGAATACCAATACCGATCGAGAAATTGCACATTCATTAAATAAATTAATGAAAGATGTGAAAGGGAAGAAGGAACAAAACGTTATTGAACAATTAGCAATTCGTACCATGTCGAAAGCGGTGTACACTACGAATAATATTGGACACTATGGATTGGCTTTCGATTATTATACGCATTTCACTTCTCCCATTCGCCGTTATCCCGATGTGATGGTGCATCGTTTGTTAGCACATTATTTAGCAGGAGGCAAACCAATGGCTGCTAATGACCTAGAAGTAGCCTGCAAACACAGCACCGACATGGAGATTAAAGCATCAGAAGCCGAACGTGCATCTATCAAGTTTAAGCAAGTGCAATATTTGCTCGATCGAAAAGATGAAGTGTTTAACGGAATGATTTCCGGTGTTACCGAATGGGGATTGTATGTTGAAGTAGTAGATAGTAAATGTGAAGGACTAATTCGCGTGCGTGATTTGGTAGATGATTTTTACGAACTCAACGAAGATCAATATTGTTTAGTAGGACACCGTTCTAAAAAGGTATATCAACTCGGCGATCTGTTAAAAGTGCGATTAAAGTCAGCCGACTTAATGAAAAAGCAAATTGATTTTGTTTTAGCCGAAGATTATAATTCTGTCAAACTAACCAAGTCAGGTGGAGGAGGTAATTTCTCAAAATTCCACGGTGGCGGTTCCTCTAAATCTTCCAGTCGATCCTCTTCAGGCTCCTCATCAAAATCAGGCAGTCCCAAATCCAAAAACAAATACGGCAAAGGCTCTTCCAAATGGAAGAAATAGTACTCACTAAATGCTAAATTTTAAACGCAGCGAAGCAACGTTCAGCAGCGTTAGCAGCGGATTTATGCTTTTATGAATACGTGTCGCGAAGCTTCTTGAAGTAACATTAGTGATTCGTAATTTAGCGAATTAGCGTATTCGTTCCCGATAGCTATCGGGATCGTATATTCGTATCGATTCGTAATTCGTAACCAAAAGTAATTCGTAACCAATCATCTCTTCACCACCCGCGTACTACTCACCACCCCATTATCTTCCACCTTCAAAACATAAACTCCTTCTGCAAGTTGTAAGTCGCCAGTAGGAATTATAAAAATATTTCCTTCACTGTAGTCATCGTGTTGGTAGAGCAATTGTCCTTTTAAATTATAAATTGAAATGAAAAGCTTATGTTTTCCCGATGCTTCAAAGAGTACGTTGAGTTGATTCTTGAAGGGAGATGGAAATACAGTAGGACTATTAAAAAGTTCACCTCGTTTGAGTGCAATTACCTTTGTATAATTTTCTTTACCATTAAAATCAATTTGTCGTAAGCGGTAATAGGAAATTAATTGCATCAACGGATTTTCATCCTTGAACATATAACTGTTGGCATAGGTGCTATTTCCTTTTCCTCGAACAAATCCTAAATCTTCAAATGTTTTTCCTTCAGCCGATCGCTCAACATAAAAGCCGTCGTTGTTTAATTCGGAGAGCGTAATCCAGTCTAAGCGATTATAATTTTCATAAGCTTTCCCAATAAAGGAACCCAGCGTAACTGGCAATGGTGCATTGTTCGGACCAAAAATCTCGAAGTCATCAATAGCAACGCCTGCAGCAGTTACCGTAAAGTCCGATTTGAAAACTAGACGGAACGCAACGTTTGCATTTCCCGCTAAGAAACTTACATCTCTTGATGCTAATGTAAAACTCGCTGCAGTGGAGTTGAAGAAAGCCTCACCTGCGGGGAAAGCTGTTCCTCCTGCTCCGTTGGCAAAGTCGTACCAATTTGCACCTGTTGTTCCCAATAATGTCCAGTTGTCACCTTTGTTGGTGGAGTATTCTACACGCATTCCATCGTAACCAATTTCGAAACTATTTTTTTTGTAAAATTGAAGCGTGTAAGTGCCAGCCGCAGAGAAATTATAATTGGGACAATACAAAATACAATTCGCATTGTCGGTATAGTTCCCTGTTAAATTGGTCACCCAACTTGTACTTCCACTTCGCACGCCACTTTTTGCAGCTACACCACTATTTCCTCTTTGCCATTGGGTTCCACCGTTGGTGATTCCTGCAAAATCATTGGGATTGGTTTCAAAGTTTCCTCCTCCTGATAGATTGTAAGGCGTTCCGCGGTTAGGCAGTACCGTTATATAAGCTGCTTGGGTTTTTGTTAAACTTCCACCACCGCCGTTGATGTTTAAGGTTACCGTGTAAACTCCTGGTGTTGTATAAGTGTGCGTTGGATTTTTAATGTTGTTGGTGAACCCATCTCCAAAATTCCAGTTCCATGTGGTGCTCTTCACGGAACCATCGGTATAGTTGACGGGTTTTCCAGTGTACACAACAAATTTGTCAGCAATAAAATCAGCACGCGCAGGGGAAAATGTATCGCTGGAAAATAAACCACGGCCATGCGTTGCCGCAATCATCATATTGTCCGAACTCCGAATTTGTAACATGTCGGTGCGTACATTGGCTAAGCCGCTGTTGGAAGGCCCCCAGTTGGTGGTGCCTCCTGAAATTGCATCGGTACTCCATACACCTACTTCAGTAGCAAGCAAGGCTTGCGCGCTATCCGTCGGATTAAATAAAGCCCAACGTATGGGCATGTCAGGTAAATTACCTTCAATGGATGTCCATGTTGTTCCCCCATTTTTTGTTTCCCATACACTGTTTACTCCGTAGTTACTATAGGTTACTAATAAATGACTGTCATCATCACTCTCAACTTCAATGCATGATACCGTAGATGATGTAGGCATTCCTGCTCCTGAATTGATATGAGTTCCAGTGGGTGTTGCCGTATTTGCATTATCAACACGTACGATTCTTCCGTTATTCAACCCAAAGAAAACGCGATGATTGGTGGTAGGTGAAACACGAACTGCAGTTACTCTTCCACTGTTGAAAGCAGCAACTGTAATGTTACTCCAAGTAGTACTGGTTAATGCAGTCAGTAATCGTGTGTATTGTCCATTGCCATAGGTTGCATAAAAGGCATTGTTCACATTATCATAATCACTCGGATTGATAAACGATCCTGTATTACTATTTCGGATGGATGCAAAAGAATTTCCTCCGTCGTTGCTTCGGTAAATATTATTGTAAACGTAGGATGAAAATTGGTATTGTGGATCACTTTGATCAATATGGCAAAATGCCCCATCACCACCAGTAACTTCAATCGTATTATTCATTCCAGGTACACTGTATTGTTGCGTTCCATTATCCTGAGCTCCCGCCATAAATTGATTGGAGCCTAATGTTGGATGCATGGCGCATGCATAAAATTGAGTTGCGTTATAATTGTTAGCTTTGAAATCAATGGTGGTTCCTCCGTTTGATGATTTCCATACGCCACCATCATTTCCAAAATACACTTCCGAACTAGATCCAGGTCTGTATACTATAGCATGTTGATCGGCATGTACTTCTTGAAAACCAAATCCACCATACCAATGAGAAATTTGTGTCCAGTTTGTTCCTGCATTTGTGCTCTTGAATAAATCAACACCACCAACTATCAATATGTTTGAGTTATTGGGATCTACAGCAGCAGTTAAATCATACCATGCTTGTCCGCGAGTAAATTCAGCTCCAATACCTGGATCGGCATCCGTAGGTAATGTACATGCTGTCCAAGTGCTTCCAGTATTTGTCGATTTGTAAATGCCTCCAATGCCATAGCTTGTTGCCATAGTCAGTGCATAAAGTACGGCACTATTGTTTGGAGCCAATGCAATTTCAACTCTGCCAAAATTTGATGTTGGAAATCCATTGGCTCCCGTGTTTAGCTTGGTATACGTACCTGCATTACCGTTAGTAGATCGATACACTCCATCAGCAGCACTAAAAACATTTCCTGTTGCTGCAATCACAGCATTGTCAGCCGCAATTTCAACGTCAGCTATAAAATCTACGGTGCATCCATTGGCTGCTCCTAATACTTCTGTCCAAGTGGTACCACCATTTTGTGAACGATAAAGTCCACCAGTTGTTGCTGCATATACATCTCCTGTTGTTGGATGTACTACCAATTGGTTTACATACCTGAAGTTTGCATTGTTAGCAGTAGAAGCTAGTTGACTAAATGTAATCCCACCATCGGTACTTTTCCAAATTCCATCTCCATAAATGGCATCAGCATTATACCATCCTTCTCCTGTACCAAAGTAAAGAGTGTTCGGTGCGATGGGATTTTGGCAAATACTGGCAATGGCTAAATTGGAAAATAAATCATTTACAGGTGTCCATGTCGGAATGGACTGTGTGATATCTGTTGTCTTCCATAAACCACCACCAACACTAGCCGCAAAAACAGTTTTTCCTGTTGCATCATTTTTATCGATAAGAATGGCTCGCGTTCTACCTCCAACATTGGAGGGACCTCGTTCCTGCCAATTTATACTCAGCGCACCTGCCACTTTATTGGCTTGTGAGGATGCACGAAGCTGGTCGGCATAGCGCATCGCTACCCATAATCGCTCTCGTGGAACTTTTAAAGTAGAAGGATCACGCGTTATGTCAAATTCATATTGCATCGCCAAATCCATGCGATCGCGTTTTGGAATTTTGTTTTTTGATGGATGGATTTTTTTTACTTGAAAATGTACGCCCATCATTAAAAAAATAGCAGCAAATGCAGCCATCAAAGAGGTTGGAACGTAACGAATTTTCATAATGCTTTAATCCTATTTTAACAGATAATGGTAGATAAAGTTACGAAGACAGAATGGGTTTTTTCGTTGATGTTTGTCATTTTTTAACCAATGTATTTGCATTTACGGCAGATTTAAACCAAAACAGCCTAGGGTTTAAACCCTAGGCTGTTTGATATTGTTTGGTATTGTTTAATATTATTTTTTGATAATCCTCGTGCTAATCTTCGATTCCCCATCCCCAATGGTCACAAAATACGATCCCGATTTTAACTGGTCCGCTAAAGGTAATGAGATAGTGTTTTTGCCTTGTTTAACACTTAAATTCCCGTTGTAAATAAGTTGTCCGTTAGTCATGGTGATGGTCATGGGTATCATACCCGTGATATCAGTTTCAAATTTTAGTCGAAGGTCTGTCTCAAACGGATTCGGACTTGCCAGCAAATTTCTTATTCCAGTATTGGTCCTGTTATTATGGAATATTTTTGGATCAAATGTTTCTTGTTTACCATCAAAATCGGTTTGTGTTAAACGATAGTAACTAGTTCCTAAATAGGGATTGTGATCCATCACTTCGTAGCTTCGCGAGTTGCTGCTATTTCCAGCTGCTGTTACTTTTTGAATTTCTTCAAAGTTTTTGTTGTCCCTTGATCTTTCAACGCTAAAGAAATCGCTATTTTTTTCACTTGCTGTTGTCCAGGTAATTTTTGCAGAAGAGTTGTATGGGGTTACATCAAAGGCAACTAATTCAACGGGTAATGGATTTATACTGGTGGATGTAATTCCGAATTGTCCAAGTGATGTGTAAATACTTCTATTTGCAATTGGAGTTGTTGCATTTCCCGATGCAGCAACGTGAGTTCCATTGGCCGTCCACATAGTAGCATCATCATCTCTCCTAAATAAATGTAGTTTGGTGTAATCGGAAATTCCAGTGAATCCTTCTGCTGTTGTTGAAATATTGTATTCTCCATCACTAAAACCATTGCTTCCGCTAAGCGTCCACCATCCTGAACCAATAGTAGTACATACATCGCCAGCGTCTGTAATTGGTAATCCATAAACTCCAGGGAATCCTGTACTAAATGTAGAGGAGATGATGCCGCCATTAGGAGCGGTTGTGAAGTCCATGATGATTCCATTATACGAAGTAGAAGTTCCTACTGGGAAAATTATACCCGAAGTAATAGCATTAGCCACCCATCTCCGTAACGAACCAATAATATGTCCCGAAGTTCGTGTTAATGTTCCTGTAGAAACATCGCTCGTACCTACTGTAATCGAATTACTACCCGTTGTTACATTGCCCACTAATAGGTTGAGTTGGTTGTCGGCATTTACAGAATTGGTAAGTATGATGTGTGAACCATTGTTAATTGTCAAGTTTCTAACGGATGACGGTAAGCCGCTACCGGTAGACTGTAAAGAAATTCCATTGTATTCGTAGTCGGCACCCGTGTTAAAATTGCGAGTAGCTGTTTGAATATGCCCTGTCGTTCCACTTGACAAAATTCCATCGGTTGATTTTATTCCCAACTTTGCTCCTGCTTCTAAAGTGAAGATACCATCTCCATTTAAATAACTTGTTTCATTCGACATTTGTAATGTCGCTCCCGTTTTAACAGTGTAGTTAACATTGTTAAAGGTGTTTGCAGTCACATTGCATTGTTGTATGCTTGTTCCATTGAAATTAATTTGACCAATATTAGTTGTAGAATTTTCCCAAACATAACCACCTGTATAGGTATAGTTTTTTTTGATGTTGAAGATTCCATCGTTGGCATCTTCTGATAATAATAAATTTCCACCCGTAATGCTTGCGTCTCCTTCAACATTGAAGGTGCATAAACCAGAACTGCTCGTTAATATGCAGTAACTAGTACCCACATCTCCACTTATGCTCAAGTTACCAGCAAGGTTAATGGTGGTTGCCGCTGTCCAATCGGTGCCAATAAATGTCCCATCTGTTTGCGTATAATTTCCGCTAATAGTAAGCGTATTGTTAGTGGCATCTTCATTCGACCAAAACACACCACCCGAAATATTTAGATTCCCACCAATGGTCATATTACAAGCACCTGTTCCACTGGAAATAGTGAACCAAGAACTAGTAAGATTTACATTTCCTGTAACTGTGATTGTTCCTCCTCCCGAACTGTTGGTTCCTCTAAAGTCACCACCCGACTGATTAATGTTTCCACCAATCGTCATAGTACGAGATGTGCTGTTCGTTGTTAATCCTAAATATTTTGACCCAGTACTTAGAATAGTAAAATCTTTTTGTATACTCATATTTGTATTGAAACCAAGGTTGCTACTTTGACCTGTTGCGTTCCATATAAAATTTCCGAAATTTTGTCCAAGATTACTAGGCATCGTACTCGTTGTTCCTTTTACTTCACAAGTAGCATTTTCATTCCATGTAGCAGTTGTGATGCTTCCTCCATTTTGAGTATGTTTATAAATACCGTTGGCATCGTGACTTAAAGTGGCACCTAAACTTAAATTTATTGCACCCGTGTTGTTAATGGTTCCATTGTTTATGAAGTCGGTGCCTGTTCCATTATTAATGGTAACCGTTCTGCTACTATTCACATTGACAGTACCACCTGCTTCAATGATAACTTGGTCAACTATTACATTTGCCGAAACAGTAACGGCATGTCCATTGCGAATGGTTATCTCATTCCGTATGGATGTAGGCGTACTACTTGCATTTACCCAAGCAGTACCATTGTACGACTCCCATGTGCTAGTCGAACTCCAATTTCCATTTGTTTTTGATCGGTAATCACCGTTAACAGCAGCATTGGCCCTCGTGCTTTGAAAAGTTTGATAAACAAGAACAATGAGTACAATTGCCATCGTTGAAATGACGCTTCCAATCAAAATTTTTTGTTTTTGACTCAACCTTGTTGTAAGGTTAGTTCGTTGACTCGGGGTATTGGTTTTAAGTGGTTTGCTTGATTTCATCACAAGTTATATTTGCTGGGTTTTACGAAAGCTATTCGATTAAGTTTCATTTAATTGAAAAGGACATTTTTAAGCCCAAATAGACACATTCTTTCTACTATTTAAGAACTAGTCTTTAGTAGAAATGAACACAACTTAAGTTGATTCCGAAGCAAGACTGCGTACTGCGAAGGTCAAAGCCGAAGCAAGACTGTGTACTGCGAAGGTCAAAGCCGAAGCAAAACTGCGCACTGCGAAGGTCTTGACCGAAGCAGTATTTGTTTAATTGGTTGAATAAAACTATTTTTCACCAACCAAAAAATAAAAATTATGGAAATAAACTACTTAGTAATTCTATTGGCCGCCCTGGTTCCAATGGTAATGGGTTTCATCTGGTATAATCCAAAAGTGTTTGGAGCTGCGTGGATGGTTGCTGCAGAAATCACCGAAGACAAAAAGAAAAATCCACCTATGGCGAAGATTTTTATTTTGTCTTTTATTTTCTCCTTGCTATTGGCATTTATAATGCTACCAATGGTAGTTCATCAATTAAGCTTGTTTTCGTTGGTTGCAGATGAGTTGAAATCTGGCGATACTACTTCAGCCGCCGCACAATGGTTTCAATCGTCAATGGATACTTATGGAAATAACTTTCGTACATTTAAACATGGTGCCTTTCACGGGTTTATTGCTGGAATTTTCTTGGTACTGCCATTAATTGGAACCAATGCACTTTATGAAAGAAGGAGCGCAAAGTATATCTTTATTAATGTAGGCTTCTGGACCGTTTGTATGACCATCATGGGTGGTATCATCTGCCAATGGGGAATCGCTTAATTAATCCCACTATTGTCATTAGAAATGACAATAGTGCCCGTGGCGACGAATTCATTGATATATCAATGAATTGTAGGGATAAACCCTGACATTGATTTTGAAGCAATTATTACTTTCGTTTTAATGACATTATCTGAATTATTGCTTCAAAATCAATCGTCAGCCCGGAGGGCAAAAAAGTCTTATGACTTTTTTGGGTTAAGAGTTTATCATATAAAATGGGGCTTTTTACTAAAAAAGCCCCATTTTTTGTGTGTGTCAGGCATGTTCTTTACCTGTAGGGTGAAAGTCCCGAACGAGAGTTGCAGTACTTATCGTTAGTCAATAGCAAGGGTGTTCATTGCGAGATGAAATCTGAAGGAAGCTGGCGACAAATATTCGAGCCCACGAATAGAAACTTCATACGAGGCGATGTTACAGGGATGATGTTGCACAAGAAACAAAAGTCCAATACTGTACGGATTGTAACAACGTAAATGAAGGGGCTACATGAATAGAAAGTGAAAGAACTTACCCTGAGAGATCTGTATATTTAAGTTGTCGGAGGTATGAGCGAATGCCAAGGAAACAAACAATACTGAGAGCCTTAAAACAATTAGTATCGGAATAAACAGAAGTCAGCCGAAGCCATAGTATTAGTTAATGTCAAACTAAGAAGGGCTGAATGTTAGAAGGCAATCGAACTAAGGCGTTTTCTGCGAGACGCAAAGCACAGAAAAAAAAAAAAAGTGTAACAACCTATGTATTTGAAAATAGAGCAGTACTTGAAAAATAAAAGATACAAGGAGTGCAGTTAAGCAGAGCAACAAGCTAAGGAGAGCGCAAAAGAAAAGACAAAGACAAGAGATAGGATGATAGAGGCAATCTTAGACATTAGAAATATTGACTACGCACTTAAACAAGTGTGTAGCAATAAAGGAGCTAGTGGAGTGGATGGAATGCAGACCGATGAACTTCGCGACTTCATGTCCACACACTGGTCAACCTTCAAAGAAGAATTGCTTTCAGGAACATATCAACCAAGTGCAGTGAGAAAAGTGGAGATACCCAAACCACAAGGTGGAACAAGAATGCTTGGGATACCAACAGTAAAAGACCGACTCATCCAACAAGGAATATCACAATGGATGGGCGGGATATGGGAACCCAACTTTCACGAAAACAGCTACGGCTTTCGTCCAAACAAGAGTGCACATCAAGCCGTCCTACAAGCGCAAAAATATCTGAACACAGGTTACACTTACGTTGTAGAAATAGACTTAGCAAAATTCTTTGACGTAGTAAATCACGACAAACTAATGAGCCTACTAAGCAGGAAAATTACTGACAAGCGCACATTGAAGCTAATCGGAAAATACTTGCGAAGTGGAATTATGGTGGATGGCGTAATTAGTCAACGGCTGGCAGGAACACCACAAGGTAGCCCTCTCAGTCCACTACTATCCAACATTATCCTACATGAATTAGATGTGGAACTTACTAAAAGAGGATTAAGATTTGTTCGTTATGCGGATGATTGTAGCATTTATGTGAAGAGCTCAAAAAGCAGCAAGCCGAGTAATGTCGAGCATCACAAAGTACATTGAAGAAGACTTGATACTACAAGTAAATCATGAGAAGAGTAAAATCAGTAGACCCGTAAAAAGCACCCTGCTCGGGTTCTCTTTCTACAAAACCAAGAAAGCATGGCGAATTAGAATAGCTGAGAAACCACTTGAGAAGATCAAAGGGACTATCAGAAAAAGGCTATCCCGAAACACAGCACAACAGGTTGAAACAAAGATGAGGGAACTTTCGGAAGTAATTACTGGGTGGGTTCAATACTTTCAAATAGCAGACCTGAAAAGCTGGTGTATGAAACTAGATGAACTATTGCGCAGTAGAGTTCGAAAACTATTTTGGCAAAAATGGCAAAAGACGAAAACTAGACTGCGAAATCTTATCAAACTTGATATCCCCAAATGGAGAGCTTACCAATGGGTAAACACAAGTAAGGGCGCATGCAGAACAGCACATAGTCCAATCATGATGCAAAGTCTTAATAACGCAGTACTTCACAAGAAAGGATTACCAAGCTTCTACCAAACGTACCGCAACAACCTCGAAGTCCAACTTAAATTATTCTAACAAACCGCCGTATACCAGACCGGTACGTACGGTGGTGTGAGAGGACAGTAAAGATAAACTAACCGATAGATTATTTTATCTTTACTTCCTACTCGATTATTTATTAAGGAAAATTTCCGAAATTTAAAATTAATTCAAAATCAAGTAAACCAAATGTGGATTGCTTTCGTGATCCTCTTATGAACACATATAAACCAAATAAAATGAAATTAGTTTACTCCCTTCTTCTGGCACTATTCCTTAGCATCGGTGCCCAAGCCCAAAATTGTATTTGGAGCGCTTCTGTTGGACCAAACAACACTGTAGTTTTTACGCCGCCTTTAGGTTTTACCAATCCTCAGTTCTATGCTGAATGGGATCTCGGAGATGGTTCTATTATTCATGCTCCCGTTTCCCCCATAACTTATAGTTATGCAAGCCCCAATAATTATATTATTTGCCTAACAATTTTTGATTCTACAAATGGACAAGCTGTTTGTGGTTTCTGCGATTCTATTTCTGTTGGCGGTTGTTATATAACTTATACGCAAACAGGAACTCAATTTGTATTCACTTCAAGTAGTAGTAATCCCGGGTCAGTTTATTCTTGGAGCTTTGGAGATGGATCTGCAGGCACAGGACAAACCGTTTCGCATCCTTATAATGGAATAGGTAATTACACAGTTACTATGACAGAATTAGATAGTAGTGGTAATGTGATTTGTTCATCAACGATAATTGTTTCTACACAAGCTGGATCTACTTGTAACTTTACGTATGGTCAACCAAATCCAGTGACAGCCCCTGGAACGTATACTTTCGTTGGATCAGCAGGTGTGAATCCAAACTTTGTTTGGGACTTTGGAGATGGTACTTCAGGAATTGGACCTAATGCAACGCATACTTATACTCAGTCGGGAACATACACGGTTTGTATGACATCGTATACTTTACTAGATACGTGTGTGACGTGTAATAATATTATTGTTTCACTAACACCTCCGAGTTGTAGTTTTAGTTCTTTTCCAGATAGTGTAAATTCATCGCAGATGTATTTTAATGCTTGGGGTGTATTTGTAAATAATATTATTAATTGGACTTATGGAGATGGAACATCAGGCACAGGTCAATTCTCAACACATACTTATAATGCCTCAGGTGTTTATACGGTTTGTATGAATGAAATAGATTTCGTAACGGGTTTAACAGTTTGTACTTATTGCGATTCTGTTTATGTAGGTGGATCAACAAATTGTAACTTCACAGTAAACAGCAATGGTACCTTTGGATCGCCTGCTGTGTTTGTAGCTTCTACTGCTCCTGTCGGAAGCGTTTATTATTGGGATTTTGGTGATGGATCTCCCATTATTACAGGCCAAACAGTAACTCATGTATATGCTGCCCCCGGAATTTATAATGCTTGTTTAAGCATCGGCTTTCAAGGCGCAATTGTTTGTATGACTTGTCAACCTGTGAATATAAGTGGAAGCAACCCTGGATGTCAAGCGAATTTCGTTTCTGTGAGCGTTGGATTGAATGCTTATTTCATCGATCAATCAGTCGTGAATCCGCCTAACGTTCCGCCACTTCCAAGTCCAGTATTCTATTCTTGGAATTTTGGAGATGGAAATTCAAGCACCTTGCAATTCCCAAATCATCAGTATAGTAATCCTGGAACGTATGTGGTATGTTTAGTGGTAAGTACGGTGGGATGTTCTTCTACTTATTGCGACTCAATTGTTATTGATACTACTATAAATAATCCTATTGGATGTAATGCATTTTTCGTGTTCACACAACTTAGCCCTTATAATTTGGTGGGCGTTAACTTAAGCAGTGGAAACAATTTGAACTTTAGCTGGGATTTCGGTGATGGATCACCGTTAGTAGGTGGTGCTTATCCAAGCCATCAATATGCGAGCACTGGATCATATGTGGTATGCTTAACAGTTTCTGATTTCTTTGGATGTTCAGATACGTACTGCGATACATTGACTGTCGACTCATTAGGAAATATCGTTTACCGCAGTGCCACATCAGGATTTGTGTTGAATATTTATTCTCCTGCATATGTTACCAGTGGTATTGATGATATAACACCTACCAATGCACAGCTATTCCCTAACCCTGCTCATAGTAATTTGATCGTAAAATGGTCGGCAGAGGTAAGCAACGAGCTCTCTTATAAAGTGGTTTCGGTAGATGGGCGTACCGTATTAAATGGAAGTTTAACGCGTGATGTTAACTCCATTGATGTTGCTACTTTGTCACCTGGATTCTATCTCCTTCAAGTTCAGAATGCGAATGGAAGCATGGAAACAAAACCTTTTGTAAAGCAGTAATTCCCGCTGCCTGAAAAGGCCTAACCATGCGTCCTGCACCTGAGCTTCTTGAGCGATGCCGGCGCGATGACCGGAAAGCACATCACGACTTATACGTGATGTGCTTTCCGATTATGTACTCTATTTGTAATCGATATTATATTAATAAGGATGACAGGATGTCGGCTTTGAATATGATATTTTTTAAAATTATCGTCAACATGAATGATTATTTAAAGAAGCATAATCATGTACCCTACGAGCAATGGATGCGAAGAGTAAGTGTTAATTATATTATTGATGAATTCAGAAAACAAAAAAGGTATCAGGATCTCATCAGTTTACGGGAAGAATTACCTGAAGAATTACATCCATTACAAAGTGAAGTGGATATAAAATATGACAAGGAAGAAATTCAACAGGCAATTGAACAACTTCCTCCCATGTGTAAAACCGTGTTTAATCTGTATGCAGTTGATGGATTTAAACACGATGAAATAGCCAGCATGCTTGGCATCAGTACCGGAACTTCAAAAGCTCATCTCTTTAAAGCGCGAAAAAAATTACAAGAGATGTTGACCGAAGTGAAAAAATCTGCTGAATGGAATAAACCACAAATGCAATGAAAGAATTGAAAAAGGATCAAATGGATCCAGAACAATATTGGCCAGAAGCAGAGAAGCTTTTGGAAAAACACTATACGGTAAAACGTCGCCGTAGAGCCGTCGTATGGTTGGGAGTGGTCATCGTCGCTTTGGTAAGTGTGTTTTTGGTGAACTCAAGAAAGGAAAATATTACGGAAGTTATTGCTCCTGCGAAAATTGAAAAAGGAGATAATGTATCAACGGTGAATAGAAATAATGCGACACATAAACCTGAAACGACTCTGCCATCTAAGGAAGAAAAAATAAATAGTAATGATGCTGAAGTTCAAATTGAAACTCATTCGCCCATCTTACCCAACGATAAAATTGTAGAAAGAACCAATAGTAATTCACCTGTTTTGCCGTATAAAGTGAAACAAAATAATTCGAATGCAAATGCAAATGCAAATGATCAAATCTTAAGTACAGAAATAAATTCTTCGTCAGTTACGCAAAAATCATCAGAACAAGGAAATGCAATTCCTGTTTCTCAGAATTCTATTGTGGAAGCGCAAGAAATAAATAGTCAAACTCAGGAATTATCATCAACAAAAGCTGAATTAAATTTTTCTGACATGGACTTCATTGCTGCTTTACCCCTATTAAAGTGGAAAGATAAGGAGATAGAGGAAGCTTCTATACGAACAGAGAATCGTCCTACATTAGGTACCAAAAAGAAAACTAAATGGGATCTTCTAGTTTATGGTGGTGTTAACGGCGTACAAAAGGAACTTACCGGGAAATCAAATTCTTCGTATCTGCTTCGCCGTGAGAAAGAGGAATTGCCCACCGTACTTCCTTTTGGTGGATTGCAATTGTCAACGTCCATCCGAAATTGGGATTTCCGTGGAGGATTTGAATTTTCTGTGATTGGAGAACAAGTAAAATATTCGCCGTATTCTAATGGAGAATATTATAATCAACAGGAAGTTTGGCAATCGAATAACTACATTATTACCGATACGGATAGCGCTTATATTTGGGGAATATTATTTTTAAATACTTCGAATCATCTTATTTTAGATAGTGTAAAAGTGACGGTTACCGATACATTAAATGGAACACATTATAATACGAATATTCGTAAGGCAAATGGTGTAAAACCGTTGGTATGTGATGGAGTTGCCTTTAGAAGTGTTGTATCAAGTTCGATTAAAGCGCTGGGGAATAGGTGTCGCTGCTGGTATAGCTCCTGGATTAGTTGTGCAATCGTCAGGTTATTATTTGAAAGAAGACGAAAGTGGATATGCCTCCATTAAAAAATATAATAAGCAGCAATTTACTTTGAATGCAAGAGCGGGCATTGAAATTAGTTATCTGCTTAATACACATTGTCGACTCTTGTTGCGTCCTTCTTCTCAGTATTCAATTACAAAAATGGAAGCAGGAGCCAATGAGAAACAGCGTTATCAACGCAATGGAATAAGCTTAGGGTTGTTATATATGTTCCCGTAATTGCAGAACAACAGTATTGATCTTTGTATAAATCAATAGAAGATTTATTTATGCACCTATGCAATGAATATTTCTAGTTAACAGATTTTTAAATGATACAGTTAAAATTAAAAGAAATGAAAAAATGCTTTATATTAATTCTGTTTATTTCTATCTTTAATAGCAGTCAGGCGCAAATTCAATCCAGTTGTGTTAGCCCTCCTTTATTGACTACTGAATATAAGAGAGACATTGCTCAATTAGCTTCGTCCCGCCTTTTTCTGCTTCAAAGTCCTGACACCATTTTTGTGAAAATACCTCAAGCTTATATCGATACTATTTCTGAGGGATTGGCTGCAATATTTAATGCAACTTCAATACCCGAAAGAGATTCTGTTTTTAATTTGTACTGTGTACATAACCTTAATCCGTTCGATGGTTTTGGTGCGTATGCTGGTTTTCTTATTAAAGTGGATACTAATTATTCATGGACCAATGCTTGGCAAAATTTAATTACGATTACCGGAGATCCACTCATGGATACTTTAACTACAAAGTATAATTTAAAAATCTCTCAGTTTTATAATTGGACCATCGGCAATTATGCAGAGCTATCTGTAGATTCATCATGGAATATTTTTGCGCTCATGGATAGTTTGGAAATGGTGCCCGGAGTAATTACTGTAGAGCAAAATAGTTATGTTGGAGTTGCTGGAAAAATTTCATACAACACAAATGGGAATTCAAGATATTATGATTTTTATTTTGAATATGCCGATTGTTTTGATGGATGTGATGCCTATAGAAAATGGATGTTTAAAGTGAACCCCGATTGCTCGGTAGAATATCTTGGAATTGATAATTGGTGTTATTGGGATCAATTTGGCACCCCTGGCCAATGTCCTTTCCCCGCCCCTTTAAATTGCAATACATTTACACCAGTAAAGGAAATCGTTGGGCAAGATGCGAACATTCTAATTTCTCCAAATCCAACTAATGGCAAATTTCAAATTGAAATAAGTGGAATCGATTTAGTAAACCCATCGAATTTGGAAATTTATAATATGCAAGGAGAATTAATTTTCAAAACTTCAATTTCATCGCTCAAATCATACCTCGATTTAGGATCACCTGCAAAAGGAATCTATTTGGTTAAGATTTCTAATAAACAAAATGATTCTAAATAGAAAAATTGTCGTTCAATAGTGATACGTTAGCTCTATTAAATTAGTTGATTTGCAAGGATAGCGTCGGTATTTTTTTAATCCCTTATACTAGTGATTTATTTTTTATGGGTTTTATATGAAAATAATCTACTTTTACCATTCAATTAATTGATCGCAATATGAAAAAATTCTATGGAATAGTAGGCCTGCTTACTATAATGTTCTCCACTAACATTCAAGCACAAAATAATGCATTGGCGTTTGACGGAATTAATGACAATGTTATTGTTCCTGCAGCTTCCTCCTTAATCGCTGGTTCCTCGGCTTTATCACTTACCGCTTGGGTTTATCCTACCAATCCAGCTCCAACATTTCCTAACTTTGATGGTTTCGCAGGATTCAGGAATAATGCAGATGCCGATTTTTATATAATGCAATACTCTTCAACAAATGTAGAAGCTCGATTTCGTGGCAGTTCAGGGACAGTTTATGAGTTAACCACATCTGTTTTAACTTTAAATACATGGACCCATCTTGCTTTCACTTATGATGGCTCTTTTATTCGCTTGTTTAAAAATGGGGTGATTGCTGATTCTTTAGCAGCAAGTGATTTTATCACGATAGCCACTGAAGATTTTTATATAGGTGATTTATTGTATCAAGGTACCCACTATTATTTGCAGGGAAAGATAGACGAGGTGAGTCTATGGAATAGAGCCTTGCAACCAGCCGAACTTACCTGTATGCACATCAACGGAATTGATACAGCTACAGCCAATGGATTGCAACTGTATTATAAATTCAATCAAGGAATAGCGAATGGAAATAATACTAGTCAAAATGTTTTGATTGATGGTTCAGGACATATCAATGGTGTTTTTTGGCGGAATGGCGCTTACTGGATCTACTTCCAATTTTGTGGATGGAGCGGCTTTAATTACATCAAGTACTCAATTTAAATGCCCTGATGTACCCTATAATTGGAATGGAACAATTTTAACTGCGGGTGGTGTTTATTATGATACTTTGCAATCAGTTTTTGGCTGTGATTCCATCATTCAACTTACCCTTTCAAATTTATTAGTGGACACTTCCGTTACTCAAAATGGTGCTGTTTTAACTGCAAATCATACGGGTACCTTTTATCAATGGCTCGATTGTAATAATGGCTTTGCACCCATCCCAGGGGCAACCAATAAATCATTTACTGCAACAGCGGTTGGAAGTTATGCTGTGATTGTATTGCAAAGTGGATGTTATGATACTTCAGGATGTAGAGCCGTGACTACCGTTGGATTAAGTGATCCTTCTGCAGGAACAGAAATTCAAGTTTTTCCGACAGCATCTAATTCAATAATCCATATCCGCATTGCCAATGGAAATTATAATTACCGCTTGCAGTTGATGGACATGTCGGGAAGAATGATCGCCGAAGAATTGATTAGTACTACGAAAGAATACGATTTCGACATCAGTCGTTTTTCCACTGGTAGTTATCAATTGCTTATCATCAATGAAAAGCAACAGCAAACATTATTTAAAGTGTTTAGAAAATAAATACTCAATTTATTCAAATAGAGATGAGAGAGGTCAATTATTTATTTAGTTGACCTCTTTTTTATGTTGTATGATCAAGCATTCAGTTTGTAAAATCCATCTAAAGATAAATGAAACTTACACCTAGAATCGAGAGAATCTTCTGCAAAATTAGTAGTGGGGATGCGCAGAAGAATGAGCCTTTCTAAAAATGAAACGCACCTTCTTTGGCAATCATTTATGCCTCGGAAAAAGGAAATTATAAATGCTAAAAATTCATTTCTTTTTTCTTTAGAAGTTTATGATGGACTCAGTTATTTTAGACAGTTTAATCCCCAAAATGAATTTGAAAAATGGGCGGCCATTGAAGTTGAAAATGTAAATGCTATTCCAGAAGGAATGGAGAAATTGTTGATCCCAGAAGGCATGTATGCCATCTTTGTTTTTAAAGGAGTGTCTAGTGATGCCTTCGCTTTTTACAATCAAATATTCAGTGAATGGTTGCCTGCTTCCGATTTTGAATTGGAGCTTCGCCCACATTTTGCATGGATGGGTGAGAAGTATAAAAAGGACGATCCAGATTCAGAAGAAGAGATTTTTATACCTATAAAAGTTAGGGATACAAATTAGGGATGCGTCGTTGAAAATTTTCTTCAAAACGTTGAGCAAGTGAATTTTCTGTGTTGGTTTTAGGGGATATTAATGAAGCGATTTCTTGCTGATTTTTATTTCGTCGATTCACCCTTTCCTTTTATCTTTACCTAGATAAAAATTCACTCTCTCATGAATAAAAAAAGTACTCTGTTTACTATTCTACTGGCATTTAGTATTGCCATATTGTCTTCGCTAAATGTTCCTACACAAGCCATCGACGTGTTTTCAGGCGACACTACCGTAGTGAGAACATTTAGATTTGACACCACCATGCGATCGGGCATGTTCGATTTCCCAAATGACTCTACTAAAACGTATGAGAAAATTATTATGCTGTATAGCATGCGTTGTAAAAATGGTTTGATTTCAACTCAAGCGTTGCCAAACCAAGGTTGCGGAGAGTGGGATTATAATTGCTATACCTATTTGATTGATTCCACACAAACTGACTCATTGATTCAAGCATCGAATGATTATTATATCAGTAACTGGACAGGCACCTCTTTTCCTTACACTACAATTCCTCAGTATAATTATACGCAGTATACTCAACAAGATGTAACGTATTTGTCAACGATCAGCGAAACTCTTTCACAAAGTGGAAGCGGTTCTCTTGCGTTATCGCATCCTTTTTCTGCAGGAAGCATTGCAAGAACACAGTATTTGTGGACAGCTGCCGAATTAACTACAGCCGGACTTACCGCAGGTGATATTACAGGATTGGGATTGGATATATCTTCGTTAGGCTCTTCAGTAAATAATTTGCGTATTAAAATTAAAGCAACATCGCAAACGGTATTGAATGCAAATAGTCCAGAACTAAATGGATTCACAGATGTGTATTTTTTAAATTCTACTTTTTCTGTTGCAGGAAATCATCGCTTTAATTTTTATAATCCGTTTAACTGGGATGGTGTTTCGAATTTAATTGTTGAATTCAGTTACTCGAATGCAACAGCAGGAACTGCCAATGATGTAAATGGAAATACAACAGCATTCTCATCGGCAATGACCAGCACCCAAGTAGATAATTATTTGGAAATTGATGGTGGAGCAGCAGGCGTTACTTTACCAAATACGGTTGGAGCGAATATTAGTAATCAAATATCATTAGCATTTTGGTGTTATGGAAATCCAGCTCGTTTACCTGCAAACACCAGTGCCTTGGAAGCATTGGATGCAACCAATACACGCCAACTTAATATTCATTTACCTTGGAGTGATGGAAGTATTTATTGGGACTGTGGTAACGATGGTACAGGGTACGACCGCATCAATAAAGCAGCTACTACAGCAGAAACAGAAGGTCAATGGAATTTCTGGACGTTTACAAAAAATGCAACTACGGGCATCATGAATATTTATTTGAATGGCGCTTTGTGGCATACAGGAAATTTGAAAACCAAAGCCATTAATATTGATCGTATGAACTTTGCACGTTCTGTCGTTAATAACTATGTGTATTATGGTTATATGGATGAATTTAGCATGTGGAATACAGAACTAGATTTAGCAGCCGTGCAAAATTTAATGTATAATAGTATTTCGGTAAGCCATCCTAGTTATGCGAATTTACAAGCTTATTATAAATTTGATGAAGGAACAGGAAATGTAATTACAGATGCGTCCGCCAATGGAAATAATGCGAATATGTTTTCGATGACTTGGAGAAATCGCGCAGGAAAAGATCTATTCCGAAATTTCTTAGTTTCTAATGATCGTCCCAATACTACTTTCGTGAAAGGTGTTTATACTACTTCTATCCAAACTATCAACGTATTGGATTCTGCTTCAGTTCCTGCTAATACGGTAATTCATTATACTATTGTCAATAATTCATTAGCGCCTCTCGACACTAATTTTTATTGGGCTGCTGGTGGGTACACATATTTGTTTGATGAGACGGGAACGAAACTAGATTCATTTGCTGTTGCACCAACAAGTACCATTAACATTTCTCAAATTGGTTATTATGATAAGCGTCCAATGGCAATTGAGTTGATCAATTTTATTACTCCCTATGGAAAGGGTTTAAACATGAATGGACTTATAGGTAAGACTTGGGAATTCGATGTAACCGATTACGCGCCCATCTTAAAAGGAAGAAAATTTATGGCCATGGAGTCGGGAAAATATCAGGAAGATAACGATATTACTTTTGTGTTTTATGAGGGAACTCCTGCTCGTAAAGTTCGCTCTCTACAACAAATTTGGCCTAATGGTGTTTGGAAAGATGCGGGCTCTGCTGCCATTTTAAACAACACTATTTTCGAACCCCGTAACTTGCAATTGTCGCCTGATGCATATATGTTTAAAATACGTTCTGCTATCAGTGGTCATGGACAAGAAGGAGAATTCATTCAACGAAATCATACAATCACTTTAAATAGTGTTACCAATTTATCGCGCGTTGTCTGGAAAGAATGTGCTGATAATCCCATCTACCCACAAGGTGGAACTTGGGTTTATGATCGTGCAGGATGGTGTCCAGGAGAGGTAGTGGATACAAAGGATTTTGAAATCACTACTCAAGTTTCACCAGGACAGTTGATCAGTGTAGATTATAGTTTGCCTCCTTCTACATCTTATGGAACTTCCAACTATCGTATCAATAATCAACTGGTGAGTTATGATACCATGAGTTTTAATTTAGATGCAGGTGTAGCGTATATTAAAAATCCAACTACAAGAGTAGAGTACGAGAGATTTAATCCTATTTGTAATCAACCCGTCGTTGCCATTAAAAATACAGGAGAGACAACACTTACATCGTTAACGATTACTTACGGTAGAGTGGGAGGTGTGATGTCTACATTTAATTGGACAGGTACCTTAGCTTCTTTAAATACTGCTGAAGTTACATTGACGCAACCAAATTGGTTAAGCTCAAACACGAACCAGTTTATTGCTATTGTAAGTAATCCTAATGGTAGCGCCGATCAGTATGGATTGAATGATACGCTCGTGAATAATTTTAATTATCCTGCAGTATATCCCGATAAATTGGTTTTTGAATTAAGAACAAATAATAATGGATCTCATTCTCAGTATACATTGAAAGACGGTAGTGGCACTAATATTTTAAATAAATTGGGATTGCTAGCCAATACTACTTATCTGGATACCGTTAATCTGCCTCTTGATTGCTTTACTTTTAGATTGATAGATGTTGGTGACGATGGATTAAGCTGGTGGGCTAACACCGCACAAGGAACAGGTTACATGAGAATTAAAAATGGATATACAGGAGCTATTATCAAAACGTTTAATCCTGATTTCGGCGATAATATTTATCAGCAGTTTACCGTGAACTTTACACTACCAGTTCCTGAAATTCAAAATGGAGAAGGCATCTTAAAAGTGTTTCCAAATCCTGCTCATGATTTACTTACTGCAGAATTTTCTTTGCCAGTTTACGGACAAGCACGCTTGCAATTATTGAATATGCTCGGGCAAGTTTTAATTTCTCAAGATATAGTTGCTTCACAAGTGATGGAAAAATCAGTGATGGATGTGAGTACTCTATCATCAGGAGTTTATTATGTTTCTCTGCAATCAGGAGATGAAAAGCGAGTTCAAAAAGTAGTAATCACCCGTTAAACTGCATCACATAAAATTGAAAAAGGTGGAAGAATCGGTCGACGGTTTTTCCACCTTTTCAATTTAGATTTCTTTTATACAAATAGATTTTCCAAAGATTTTTAGATGATCGATTTGAATTAATAAATTGTAATTCCATCGTGTCACTTTGTTTAACACTTTGTGCACTTAATTGAGATTCTTTGCGGCTCTGCGCCTTAGCGAGCCAATTTTGTGATTTTATTGTAGATTCAAAGTCTGTTTATTGTAAATAATCCAATTGTTCGCTATTGTAAGTAATTCATAATCAATTAGTGATTCATGTTATTTACCGAGTCGATGCTTTTAAAATGTATCTTTGGGGCAAATTGAAAACGTCTTGAGCAAGGTAAAAGGAAATATAAAATTCGCAGGAGAGGATCAGAAAGAATTCTTTAAAGTGCTTCGAAGTCGTGTCGATAATTATTTTATTGAAAATAATATTTCGAAACAAGGTAATGCCCAAATGTATATTAAAACTGTTTTGTTATTGACTTTGTTTTTGGGTCCTTTAGTTGTTATGTCATTAGTGAACATGTCGGTGGGATTGCAAATGATGGGTTGGTTCATTATGGGCATTGCATTAGCAGGAATTGGAATGAGTGTGATGCACGATGCTAATCATGGTGCCTATTCGAATAATGATACCGTAAATAAGTTGATGGGCTATTCATTGGTTTTATTAGGGGGTTCTATTTTTAATTGGAAACTCCAACATAATATTTTGCATCATACGTACACAAACATTTCAAAGTACGATGAAGACATCGACGACAAATTAATTTTGAGAATGTCGCCACATACAAAGTCAAAAGGAATTCAGCAGTATCAAGTTTTTTATGCGTTTTTGTTTTATGGAATCCTTACGCTGTACTGGGCTACCGCAAAAGATTTTCTTCAGTTCCGACGCTATATGAAAAATGGTGTGAGTCCATTGAGTAAAAGTGAAGCACGTGGAATGTTGTTTAGAATTGCACTTACAAAAGTATTTTATTTCGCGTATTTAGTTTTCATTCCCATCTTTGTCTTTAATGTTTCTTGGCCAATTTGGATTGCAGGTTTCTTGTTGATGCATTTTGTAGCCGGACTTGTACTTACAGTCATCTTTCAATTAGCGCATACTGTGGAGGGAACTTCTCATCCAGTTCCTACAGAAAATGGTACTATTGAAAACTCTTGGGCAGTACATCAATTAGAAACTACAGTTGATTTTGCAACGCATAATAAACTACTTTCCTATTATATCGGCGGACTTAATTTCCAAGTTGAACATCATCTTTTTCCAAAAGTATGTCATGTGCATTACCCAAAGATAGCTCCCATCGTTCGTGAAACAGCAAGGGAGTTTGGCATCACGTACATGGAGAATAAATATTTTTCAGACGCTTTCATGTCACATGTCCGTACCCTAAAACGTTTCGGCGTAGCCACTGTAGAGTTTGGGTAGATTTTAGTGGTTAGACATTAGACTTTGGTCCCGATAGCTATCGGGATTAGATTTTATCTAATCTCGAAGCCTCGCGACTAATCCCGATAGCTATCGGGACTAACCTCTCAATTAATAGAAGCGAAATAAATTATTGACCGGCAATTCTATTGTGTCCTATAGTGTACTTCAGTCCCCTCTAGTGTTTTAAGAAAGCAATAATGGGACGAAGCGCTTTTCGAAAAGGAAAATCTCCTAGTGGCTAATCGCGAAGCCTAAACTAACATCTAACAACTAATCCCGATAGCTATCGGGACTAACATCCAACCTCATGCAACCTTTTTCAGCTTTTTCACATCTTTATGGTAACAACGTTGACTAACCCATCCAACCCCATGAAAAAACTCTTCCTAGTTTTAATGACATTCTTCTTTGCGATGAATGTACAGGCCTCGCATATTGCAGGTCAAACCATTACAGTACAATATACTGGCACACCCAATACCTTTACTATAAAAGCTCAGATTTACAGGGATTGTGCTGGTGTATCAGCACCAACAGCAATTGCTATAGTCTATTTTGATGCTTCACTTGCACAACCAATATCCAGTTCTGTTACTCTTACAATGGTGAGTCAACAGACATTACCCCCATTAACATGTGCTCCAATGGTTCCTTTATTATGTACTAATGGAATTGGTATAGAGATTACTGAATATTCAGGAACGGTGGTGTTGCCAACTGCGAGTACGTTGTGGAAATTTACATATTCGGATTGTTGTAGGAATATTTCGTTTTTAAATGGCAGTGGTGGGTTTTATTGTGAAGCAGTATTGGATAATTTGAATAATCCAACAAATAGTTTACCCGAATTTTTGCCTATTAATGCTCCTTACTTTTGCTTGAATCAACCGTCAATATTTCCAAATGTCGCGACTGATATTGACGGAGATAGTATAGTATATAGTTTGATTGGTGCGCGTGAGGATAGTAATCAAATAGTTGCCTATTCTCCTCCTTATACTCCAACTCAATTTATCTCTTCGAGTGCACCCATCACTTTTGATAACTTAACTGGGATCGCTTCATTCACTCCCAATTTAATGCAATATGGAGTAATAGTAGTTTTGGCATCAGAGTATCGTAATGGTGTATTCATCGGATCCACAATGCGAGATATTAATGTAATAACACTAAATGGTATTAATAATCCAAGTTTGGTATCTGGAAATGTATTCATGGATTTAAATAATGACGGAATCAATAATGGAACTGATTACGGAATATCAAATATTTTTCTACAATCAAATCCATTTTATGCATATAATGTAACAGATTCAATTGGAAATTACGGGATATACATAGGTGCTGGGGCTCATTCTGTAAGTATTGCAAATGTTCCTCCATGGTTTTCTGTAAGTCCTGCTTCTTACAATTTTAATTTTAGTACTGCAGGGAACACGAGTAGTAATAATGATTTTGCTGTTTATCCAATACCCGGAACTACCGACTTGTCATTAACGATGTCTGCCCAACAAGTTCGTCCATTAATAGAATCGACAGTAAATCTAAGTGTGAAAAATTTAGGTAGTGACCTGGCTTCTGGAGTGTTGGTTTTAACACTTCCTGATTCTGTCTATTTTGACACAGCATCTGAAACACCAGCTTCCATTGTTGGAAATTTGATTACTTGGAATATATTTCCACTTGCACCACTTCAACATCATAATATAGTTGTTTCTGTAATCGCCGATAGCAACTTAGTAATTGGCGATTCTGTTTATTTTGAAGCTAACGTTACTACCTCTCCTGGTACAGATATAAATCCATCCAATAATTTAGCAAGTGGATGGGTAGATGTCGTGAACTCTTATGACCCCAACATCAAAACGGTTTTCCCGAATGGAACAATTCCGCAAGCTAACATTCTTTCGGGTCAACCTCTTACATACAGAATCGAATTCGAAAATACAGGCAATGCCAACGCACTAACGGTGCGCCTTACCGATATTTTACCTGCGGAAGTAAAATTAAACTCGATTGAAATTTTATCAGCAAGTCACGCCTACACTACTCAAATCATTTACCCACGCGAGTTAGAGTTTTCTTTTAATGGTATTAATCTTCCACCTACATCCGTTGATCCTACTAATAGTAAAGGCTACATTATTTTTAAAGTAATACCCCAAAATAATTTGAATGTAGGAACGGTAATAGCGAATGAAGCTAAAATTTATTTTGATAATAATCCCCCTGTAATTACACCAATGGCAGAAGTCGTTGTGGTGGGTACTACAGGAATTGTTGAATCTAATAATACCTCATCAAATACATTATTCATTTATCCAAATCCAACTCAAGATCGTGTGAACATTGAAATGCCAGGAGCGGAAAGTGGAAAGTATGCCGTGAGTTTGTACAGCATCGATGGAAAATTAATCAATGCCCTCTCCATCCAAAAGCAAAAAGAACAACCGCTTCAATTGGATTTATCATTCACTGAAAAAGGAATTTATATTATCATTGTTAGCAAAGACAAAAGCGTTTGGAGCAGTAGAGTAGTTAGAAATTAGTCGCTAGGATTCGCGATTAGATTTTAGAGGTTAGAATTTGGATTTTTTGTCAATAGCTAGAAGCCAGCAGCTATAAATCTTTAATCGAAGGATAGTAATAAGACAACGGGAAAACATCCAAAATCTAATATCCAAAAACTAACATCCAACATCTAACCGGCAACATCTACCGTTTCACCAACTTCAACAGCAAACTTTTCCCTTCCGAATTGCTCAATCGTAAATGGTAAACTCCTGATGAACGTATATCTGGATTTAGCGTATAGGATTCTCTTCCTGCAGTGGCCTCTTGCTCCGTTTCCCAAACTTTTTTACCATCGATCGTAAATAGTTCCGCTCTAAGTTGTGTGTTGTTTGGAAATTGAATTAATAATGAAATCTCATCTATAAATGGATTCGGTCCAAATTGTAACAATTTCATTTCAGTTCCTTCTAAGGAAAATGAAAATGAACGAGGAGGAAATATTTCTTTTTCTCCATTAAAATCAATTTGTGTAAGTCGGTAGTAGCTTATTCCTAACAGAGGAGAATCATCTGTGAAGGAATATTTATTTGGCATAGTCGTAGTACCCGATCCTTTTACTTGTCCAAGAAATTCAAAGTTGTTTCCATCCCAACTACGTTCGAGAATAAAATAATCATTGTTTATTTCAGACGCAGTTTCCCAAATTAATAGCGCTTTTTCATTATTCTCTTCTACAGCAAATGATTTTAATACAACAGGTAATGGACTACTTCCTGCACTATATGGATTGAACGATAAAGGTAATGAAGCAATCAATCCAGGCGCACCACTTGTAGCTCCGTTGGGAATGAATGCAGTTACAGCGGATGAATTGGATGTTCCATTTACACCACCAGCTACTGAAATTGAAATAGGAGGTAAATTGGTAATTGCAACATATCCACCACCACCACCACCACCAGCACCTTCAGCTTCAGAGGTTGCAGTTAAATTTTGACTTCCACCTTGTCCTGCGGCTGCTTCAATGCTAATTCCACTGGTGCTGCCCACTAAATGATAAATGAGAACGGTACCTCCACCACCTCCTCCGCTTGATCCATCACGTCCATTTGGACCTTGTGTGCTTGCTGGTGTTTGTCCATTAGCTGAGATGGATCCTGTTCCACTCACATTTCCTTTTACAAGAAGAAAAACAATTCCTCCTCCGTTTCCTGCGGGTTGTGCCGTGTTGTTATTGGAATCGCCAGCACCACCACCACCGCCCATAAATATTCTTCCTGAACTATAATCTAAAGGTCGACCACCAAATCCACCTACATTGTTTCTATTATCGCCTCCCCAATCCGTATGACCTGGACCTTTGGTAATGGGGTTTGCCCCATTTTGAGAATACGTATATCCTCCTCTTCCTCCTCCTGGAGATGTTGTTAAAGCAAAGCCTGCCGATTCAAGGTTCCAAGCTGTTATCCAATTTGCAACCGAAATGTCAGGATTTCCTGTTCCAGTATAACCTGTAGTAACTCCCGAGTTGGATCCTCCTCCACCTGCAGCATTATGCGCATTACCACCGCCACCACCATTCGCAGGAGCCCCTCTTCCATATCGTCCGTTAGATAATGAGGAAGCAGGACCTGCAATACTTTCTCCTTTTTCTGCGCCGTTATTCGAATCGGTAGTTCTTCTAGTTGTAATGTTCCCTGGTAAAACAGAATTCTGTTCAATACTTCCTCCACGAAAACCTTTATAATTTACATTGATGGATCCATTTAAAATAACATCATTCACTACTTCAATAGCAACGATTCCTCCAATAGTACCATCCCATGCATCCGTAGTAATACTAGCACCAGAATTGATAGTTAAATTGGTATATCGAGGTACACGCACTACTTGAACTTTTCCTGAAGACGTATAACTATTTAGTAAACTATTAGCAAGTGTAATGGATGTGCTATTGGGTACGGATGTAACTTTTGCATATTCATATTTTCCGCAATTATTATAGTTACTTATATTTCCATAGGAACTATTATCAGATGTTGTGATACTCGCACCTTGCATCTGAATAATTAAAATTAAATCACCTGCAGAAAGTGAGCTTGAAAAACGACTATTGGCATTGAGTGAAGATGAACTTACCGAAATAGTAGTTGCTCCTGCAGATGCATTTGAAGTAAGACTAGTAAATTCATTTAATATGGTATTGAGTGCTGTGATTGTTTTAGCACCATCTTTTCCTGGATTCGCGTTTGCTTTTTCTGATGTACCTAAATTATTAAACATAAAAAAACAAGCTCCAGCTATTGCCGCCATGCTTATTGACAAAATTACTTTTCGATAGGTTGTTTTTTGCTTTGTACTTACTCGTAATTTATATTGGGACTTTCTCACGACAAATGTGTTTTTTTGCAGTTTTTTTGTACGATTTAGTATGTAAAAGGTTTCATGTATTGCTAATGTGAATGGTAAGAAAGAAGGGGTTGCATCAACCCCTATTATTCCGTATCTTTGCACCATCAGAAGCGTGGTTTCTATCGTTGATGCAAGAGATTTCTTCACACACGCAAACCCTCCCGGTTTTAATAGAAATTGCCCCTAAGGCCACTCATCCGCAATCATGATCGAATTTCATGGTTTTAAACGTATGGGTATTAATTAATTATGAAATTTAGTGACTTAAAACTGCTTCCGCAAATTCTAGAAGCATTGCATGAAAAAGGGTACCGTGAGCCTACCCCAGTACAAGAACAAACTATTCCTGCTGTAATGGCAGGCAGAGATGTTCTCTCCTTAGCTCAAACAGGAACAGGCAAAACAGCAGCTTTCGCATTGCCCATCTTACATATTTTGGGAACGTCTACTCCCCCAAAAGGAATTAAAGTTTTAGTGCTAGCACCTACACGTGAACTAGCCATTCAGATCTATGATAATTTCAGTGCTTACGGAAAATCATTGCCATTTAGAATGGCGCTCATTTATGGTGGAGTAGGTCAAAGAAATCAAGAACAAGAATTAAGACGTCATCCCGCTATTGTGATTGCTACCCCTGGTCGATTAATCGATTTATATAATCAAGGACATTTGCGCTTAGGTGAAGTAGATGTGTTGGTGTTGGATGAATGTGATCGTATGCTTGATATGGGATTTGCACGCGACTTAAATAAAATTTTGGGCTTACTTCCTAAAAAGCGTCAAACATTATTATTCAGCGCTACAATGCCCAACGATATTCGCACGATGGCAGAAAAGCACATGTCCGATCCCGTTAGAGTGCAAATTGTTGCCGATGAAAATAACCTTCCTAAAATTCGTCAACGCATGTATTATGTGAATCGCGATCAACGTCAACATTTATTGTTGGATGTGTTGGAGAAGGAACCAGCAGAGCAAGCATTAATTTTTACAAGAACAAAAAGAGGTGCCGATCGTTTGTCAAAAGTGTTAACGAAAGAAGGACATCCTGCACAAGCTATTCACGGCGATAAATCACAAAATCAAAGAGAGAAAGCGTTGCAATCGTTCAAAGCTCATAGTTTGAAAATTTTAGTGGCAACGGATTTGGCTTCCCGTGGTATTGATGTAAAGGAATTGGATCTAGTGATCAATTTTGATATGCCTGCCGATGGCGAAACGTATGTGCATCGAATTGGTCGTACCGGACGAGCAGGAAGAGAAGGTGTTTCCGTTAGCTTCCGTAGCTATGATGATGGTGATGTAGAAAAGGAGTTGATTAAAAAGTACGGCGATGAATTAGAAATTATTCGTAAGCATAAATTTTTACAAGATGGTGTACTACTCGCTCCCGATCCTGCATTAGCAACAAAAAATCGTCAAGGCCCACGTAAGCCAACACCCGCTGGACCATCAAGAAATACAGCAGGAAGAAAAGCCTCGTTTAGAAAATAGAGGGTGAACCACTTAAAATTAATGGATAATTTTAAGAAATGATTGGATGTTGAACGTTATGGATTGACACCTCCGAGTATTTATTTTAATTTTCGGGAATAATATGTAAAACTATTCATAATGATTATTATCGTAAAAATCTTAAAATGGTTTGGTCTTTTTCTGCTACTATTTGTCGTTGTATTAGCCGCTGTAGTGTTCGTGAAAAAGGATCGTACTTTCGATGCTCCCTATCCTAAAATTCATGCTGTAAATGATAGTTTAGTCATTCAACGAGGGAAAGCCTTAGTGTATGGCGCTGCGCATTGTGCCTATTGTCACGCCCCTGTAGAAATGGTGGAGGCAATAGAACGTGGCGAAATTGTTCCGTTGTCGGGAGGACATATCTTTGATATTCCCCCAGCAAAAATTATAACGCCAAATATTACTTCTGATAAAGAAACAGGAATTGGGAGTTGGCCCGATAGTGTCCTTGCTCGATCTTTACGTCATATGGTGGGATATGATGGACGAGCAATGCTCGAATTCATGCCGTTTCAAAACTTAAGCGATTCAGATTTAACGGCAATTATTTCTTACCTCCGAACCGTTAATCCCGTAAAGAACGAAGTTCCTAAATCAGAATGGAAACTCTTGGGGAATATTTTAAAAGCATTTGTAATTACTCCAGTTGGACCAAGTGAAGAAATTCAAGTCGTAGTGAAGCCAGATTCATCAATTGAATATGGAAAATATTTGGCGCAATCGGTAGCTAATTGCAGAGGTTGTCATACCGATAGAGATATGAAAACAGGAAAATATGTTGGCCCTTTCTATGCAGGAGGATTTAAAATGCCGTGTGAAACAAATCCTGAATTAATACTAGTTTCTCCTAACATTACTTCCGATCCAACCACTGGAAGATTGTCGAATTGGACCGAGCAAGAATTCATTCAACGATTTAGAAAAGGTAAAATAATTAAAGAAAGTATGATGCCTTGGGGTCAGTTTTTGAATTTATCAGACTTAGAACTCAAAGCGATTTATCGTTATCTTCAATCAATTCCACCAGTACCCAATAACACAGGACCTGTTTTGATTTCTGCTAAGTAAATTATACTTTTATGGAATGATAAGTAGAGACGAAGTTAGAAAATGCGCTCTTTCTTTTGAAGGTGCTTCAGAAGAACCTCATTTTGATAAAACATCTTTTCGAGTAAAAGGAAAAATATTTGCAACAATGAATCTTGAACACGATCGTGCTTGCGTTCGATTGTCTCCCATTGATCAAAATGTGTTTTGTGCCTATAAAGAAGATGTGATATATCCCGTTCCCAATGCATGGGGAAAGCAAGGATGGACATTGATAAGCTTGAAGAAAGTTAGAAAGGATATGTTTAAAGATGCCTTAACGAGTGCTTACTGTTTTGTTGCTCCAGCTAAATTGGCTGCTAAGTATTTAGAAATGTAATTCCCTTTTTTATAGTTAAACTTAATGTAATTACTATTTAGTACATTTGCGTTTGAAAATATATCTACTGAAAACAATGAAAAAAATTATTACTTTATCGATAATGATGTGTTTGGTGTTCACCGCTTATTCCCAAACGAAGAAAGCAGCACCCTCTAAAGCGGCACCCACTAAAGCTGCACCAGTAAAGGAAAACCCTGCAAAAGAAGATCCTGATAGGAAAATGGTGGATTCACCAGATCCTGTAAATCAAGATGAAATCAATGCTAAAATGATGGCAGCGATGACTCCAGGTGAAGAACATGCTATGTTAGCTAGCCAAGTTGGAGATTGGACAGAAGAAATTACAATGTGGATGCACGAAACGGCTGAGCCAATTGTGAATCAAGCGAAGGTAAAAGTAGAAATGATTTTAGATGGACGTTACCAGCAAACTTTACATTCAGGTGAATTTATGGGTATGCATTTTGAAGGTGTTGGTGTAACTGGATATGATAATGTTTCAAAAAAATATTATTCTACCTGGATTGATAATATGGGTACTGGTGTAATGTTTAGTACAGGAACCATGGATCCTAAAACAAAAGCAATACAGTATTTGGGAGAACAATCAGATCCAATCTCAGGGAAAACAGTTAAAATTCGTGAGGTCATGACTTTTATAGGTGAAAGTGAAATGCATTTGGACATGTATTCAACTCCTCTAGGTGGCAAAGAATTTTTAAGTATGCGAATTGTTATGAAAAGATAAATGTATCATTGATATTTCGAGTCAGCATAGAAACAAATTGTTTTTATGCTGACTTTGTTTTAAGAATTTTTATCTAAGCCATCTTTATATTTTTTATATCAACTCAATTAATTTCTATTTTGTTTACACGAAAAAAATGAAAAGTAATAAACCAGCACTCTCTTTTATTTTTGTTACTATGTTGGTGGATATTATTGGACTGGGTATAATTTTACCTGTATTGCCAGCACTCATCCAAGAATTAACAGGAGGCACTATTAGCGATGCTTCAAAGTATGGCGGATGGATGATGTTTGCATATGCCATTATGCAATTTTTGTTTTCTCCAATCTTGGGTGGCTTAAGTGATCGTTTTGGAAGAAGACCAATTTTGTTAATTTCTCTTTTTGGATTTGGATTGGATTATCTGTTTCTAGCTTTCGCTCCTACCATTGGTTGGTTATTTGTTGGTAGAATATTATCTGGTATATGTGGTGCTAGTATCACGACTGCTACCGCCTATATTGCAGACATAAGTACTCCTGAAAAACGAGCGCAGAATTTTGGTGTTGTGGGCATGGCTTTCGGAATAGGATTTATTGTGGGTCCCGTACTCGGTGGTGTTTTGGGTGAATTTGGTTCTCGCATTCCTTTCTTCGCAGCAGCAGGATTGACGTTTTTAAATTGGGTGTATGGCTATTTTGTATTGCCCGAATCATTAAGCGTTGAGAACAAAAGAAAATTCGATTGGAAAAGAGCTAATCCCATCGGCTCTCTAAAACATTTGGGACGCTATCCAGTTATTTTAGGATTGGTAGCTTCTTTGGTATTAGTTTATATCGCAGCTCATGCCGTGCAAAGTACTTGGACATTTTTTACGATTGAACGTTTTAGTTGGAGCAAAGCCATGGTGGGCTATTCACTAGGAATGGCTGGACTTTGTGTTGCTATTGTTCAAGGTGGATTAATTCGAATCATTAATCCTCGTCTTGGTCCTAACCGTTCCGTATACGTAGGTATGATGATGTATGCAGTGGGGTTAACATTATTTGCTTTTAGCAATCAAGGATGGATGATGTTCGTTTTCTTGATTCCTTATTGCTTAGGTGGAATTGCAGGCCCCTCGTTACAAGGAATTATTTCTAATCAAGTGCCCGCAAATGAACAAGGCGAATTACAAGGAGCACTCACCAGCTTAATTAGTGTAACTTCCATTATTGGACCACCCTTAATGACGAATTTATTTGCTTTTTTTACAGGAAAAAATGGTGTCATTTACTTCCCGGGTGCTGCATTTATGATGGGAGCAATTTTAGTTTCTGCAAGTGGATTTTTAGCATGGAGAACGTTATCAGGTAGATTTATTAAGTAATAAAGTATAAATGAAAATGACTATAAAATATAAGCGATTATTCTATGTTGTTTTATTATCGATTTTCTTCGAATCAGTAAACGCACAATCGGTTTTTAAGATGCCAGTTTTTACTGCAAAAACAATCGATAACAAAATCATTGATAGTACGTACTTCAAAAATAAAATTACATTCATTAGCTTTTTCTATGTTGGATGTGGACCCTGTATGAAGGAAATACCTGTTCTTAATAAATTGAATGATCATTTTAAAGGTACTAAGTTTCAACTTTTAGCCATTGCACCACATACGCCATCCCAATTAATTTTGTTCAATGGTATTGATTCAGTTTCTGGAAATGAAATAGCGAAACGTTACCGTACAGAATCGATACGCTATCCAATTGTTCCCGAATGTCTGGAAGATGGGAGCACAGGGATGAGTCCAAAATGCTATACGATCTCTTCTAAATTTGGTGTTAACTCGTATCCTACCTCCGTTCTGATCAATGAAAAAAATGAGATCTTAATGACCACAGAAGGATTTCCCATGCGTCAAAATGACGAGGAAACGCTTCAGGAAATGATTAAAATGATAGAGGGATATTTAAAGTAAACCTTGCATTGTTATTATTGGTCGATGATTTTACACCTCCTGTCGGTTGAAGCTTTTTTGTATTCGCCAAAAGATTAATTTAGCCCTATATCTTTTCTTCGTTTAGAGTAGATGCCTTTGATGTGAAATCTGCATATCTATAAGTGAAACGATAAAGTAAATTGTAAACTATTAATCGATTAATATATCAAAATCATGTTTAAAAGAATCATTGTATTAGCGCTAATGTTGTTGATGGCCTCTCCATCCTTCTCACAAAAGAAAAATTCAGGAACAACAGCTTCTAAGGATACCGTTTTTAATTCAGGCGTCCTCAGCGGATTTACTTTCCGTTCGATTGGTCCTGCTGTAACGAGCGGTCGTGTTTCCGATGTCGAAGTGAATCCCAATAATATCAATGAGTATTTTGTTGCCGCTGCTTCGGGTGGAGTATGGAAAACAACGAATGCAGGTATCACCTACACGCCTGTCCTTGATAAGGAAGGATCCTACTCAATTGGTTGTGTAACCATCGATCCCAATAACTCAAATGTTGTATGGGTAGGAACTGGCGAAAATAATAATCAACGCAGCGTCGCTTATGGTGATGGGGTTTATAAATCGGAAGATGGTGGAAAGAGTTGGAAGAATATGGGTCTAAAAAATTCTGAACATACCGGAATGATTGTAGTCGATCCCTCTAATTCGGATGTTGTGTATGTTGCTGCTTACGGACCCTTGTGGAGTGCAGGCGGTGATCGTGGTATTTATAAAACTACGGATGGAGGTAAGACATGGAAGAATATTTTATCAGTGAGTGAACATACAGGCTGTAACGAAATTCACATGGATCCAAGAAATAATAATGTCTTGTATGCAACAGCGCATCAACGTCGTCGTCAAGGATTCACATACATCAGCGGTGGACCAGAATCAGGAATATACAAAAGTACCGACGCAGGTGCTACTTGGAATAAAATTAATAAGGGCTTACCCGATACTGATTTAGGAAGAATTGGAATGGGCGTATCACCCGTTAATCCCGATGTGTTATATTGTATGGTGGAAGCAAGCGATAAAAAAGGTGGTATGTATCGCTCTACCGATCGAGGAGCTAGTTGGGAAAGACGTGGTGATCTTAGCACCAGTGGGAATTATTACGTTGAAATATTTTGTGATCCACAAAATGTAGATAAAATTTTCTCGATGGATTTTTTCATCACCGTTTCTACCGATGGTGGAAAAACATTTAAAACACTCGGTGAAAAATATAAGCATGTCGATAATCACGCTCTTTGGATAAATCCAAAAAACACCAATCATTTGTTAGCAGGTTGTGATGGTGGGTTGTACGAGACATTTGATTACGCTGCGAATTGGGAATTTAAATCGAATTTACCCATCACACAATTTTATAAAGTAGCTGTAGATAATGCAACACCTTTCTATAACGTTTACGGAGGTACGCAAGATAATAATACCTTAGGAGGGCCTTCTAGAACAAAGAGCGCCAACGGTATTCATAATATGGATTGGGTAATAACTACTGGTGGAGATGGATTTGAAACGGTGGTAGATCCAAAGGATCCTAATATTGTTTATTCTGAATCTCAATACGGAGGTCTGGTGCGTTACGATAAGAAAAGCGGTGAAGCCCTCGACATTAAACCCGTTGAAGGTGAAAATGAACCTGGACTGAGATGGAACTGGGATGCACCCATCATCATTTCAAAGCATACAAATACTCGTCTCTATTTTGGAGCAAATAAATTATTCCGTAGCGATGATCGTGGCGAAAATTGGATCGCCATTAGTGGAGATTTGTCACGTCAAATTGATCGAAATAAATTGCCCGTGATGGGAAAAGTATGGAGCATGGATGCCGTAGCAAAAAATCAGTCGACGGATATCTACGGACAGCTCGTTTCCATAGCTGAATCTCCCTTCGATGAAAATCACTTGGTAGTAGGAACGGATGATGGACTCATACAAGTTACCACGGATGGTGGTAAGAATTGGACGAAGATTGAATCTTTCCCTGGTGTCCCAGATCGTACGTATGTAAATCAAATTGTGGCATCACGTCATGATAAATATGTATTCTACGCAATGTTTAATCATCATCGTTATGGTGATTTCAAACCGTATATTTATAAAAGTGTAGATGGTGGACGAACATGGTCATCCATCTCCAATAATTTGCCAGAAAGAGGAAGTACGTATTGCATGGTGGAAGATCCAATCAATAAAAATTTACTTTTTGTAGGTACAGAATTTGGAGTTTATTGTAGCATTAACGGTGGCAATCGTTGGGTGCAGATGAAAGGTGGCCTACCTACTGTCGCCGTTCGTGATATGGAAATTCAAGAGCGCGAAAGTGATTTAGTGCTTGCTACTTTTGGAAGAGGATTTTATATTTTAGATGACTATTCTCCCTTGAGAAAAATAAAAGTAGAAGATTTGGAACAACCGGCAATTATTTATCCCATTAAAGAGAGCGTTCAGTTTATCGAATATCAAGAGCATGGTTTTCCTTTAAAGGGTTTTTTAGGAGAAGGCTTTTATGCATGTGAAAATCCGAAACAAGGAACGGTATTTACTTATTATTTGAAAGAAGATATCAAAACCATCAAAGAGAGAAGACAAGAGAGGGAGAAGGAAAAAGTAAAAAAAGGCGAACCTGTTTATTACCCTTCTGCTGATTCCATTCGCTTAGAAGATAATCAAGCCGAACCTTATTTGCTTTTCACGATCAAAGATGCTAACGGTACGCCTATACGTAATTTGAAGACAGCCCCTAAAAAAGGATTAAAGCGTCTTAATTGGGATCTACGATATGCGGCTTCAAACCCTGTTAATTTTTACAAACCAGATCCTAACAATCCATGGGATCAAAATCCAGTAGGTCCTTTAGCCCTGCCTGGAAATTATACGGTCACACTCAGCAAGGTGGAGGATGGGATCACCACTGAATTAGTATTGTCTCAGCCTTTCTCTTTGCGAAGTTTAAACTTAAATACATTTACTGCTACTGATAAAAAAGCTTATGATGAATTCTGTAAAGAAGTATCGGAATTACGCAGAGTATTGGGTGGAACAAATGAATATAGAAATGAAATTGGAAATAAATTGAAATTCATTAAACAAGCTTTAATAGAAACCCCTAGCACTACTCCAGCTCTTGTGAAAAGTTTGAATGATATTCAAGTTCGATTGAATGCGATCAACCTAAAACTATTTGGAGATGGATCACTAGCTAAACGCGAGTTCGAAACAGCTCCTTCAATCAACGACCGAATAGGAACTATCGAGTATGGAATGTGGAATACTACCACTGCTCCCACGGGTACTTTTCGTAAATCATTTGCCATCGCAGATAAGGAATTGAAACAAGTGATTTCAGATTTAAAATCCATTGGTGCCGATATGCAGGGGATCGAAAACACACTTGATCAGTTAAAAGCTCCCTATACTCCTGGTAGAACACCTTTCGCAAAATAATTTCTTATCCTCCCCTCTCCTTTCTTGTCCTCACCTTCAGGAGAGGATGGAGAGGGGGCCCGAAGTGTCGCGAGAGGGGAGAGGCCAATGTCATTAAGTTAAGGATCAAATCGCACGTTTGTAGTTAGTTAGCGCTCTGTATTTCCCTCTCTTGCATCTCACTTTTGGTTTTCTCTCGTATGCTCTGTTTTTTCTGATTGGCTCTATATTCTGTTGAAAAGCGTATTGCAATTTTATTAGTAACTCTTTCGGATTATTTTCAAGAAATAGTTTTACTATATTATGTTTTAATGAACCCCAACTTACATTTCGATTTATTTTATACTTGTGTTTTCTCAGCAAATTAATTTCTTCTATATACTCATCACACTGCTTACTTATTATACTCTGCAGATTTGCTACAAACACACTAGCGTGAAAATCTTGTTGTATGCAAATTACTCGATGCCCACTAAATTGTTCGATTTGCAATTGATTTTTTTGGATTCCATACGAAGTCTCAATTCCCCAACGTAAACCATATAAGTATTTTAAGTCATCGTTATTGTAAAGTTGATCATCATAAAGATTGGTAAGCAATATTTCTGTTATACCAGACGCTAATTTTACTTTAACCATACGCACCATAATACTTGTGGTCAATTCTATTATATGCCCCTTTGATCTAATTGATGCGAGAACTGATTGATTTGGCTTTAATGCTACTATTTTACTTTTACTTTTGCTGCACATAAATTGTTTTACTTCCGTATTAAAACTTACATTGCATCTGATCACAAATGGTTTTGGCTTTTCTTCATTTATCATTAAATACATTAGTACGAAACTAGGGAAACCCCTATCAAAAATAGTTACACTGTCCTCGCAGAATTGATGTATGATGTTTGCAACAATTTTTTTTTCAGATGTGTTAATAGGATAAAGATTACTAAAAATTATTATTTCATTTAGCAAATCGTATGATTGAACAATTCGCGCCATGGGAGATTCGGAAAATTGGTTATCATGCGTTCCGTAATAATTAATAACTTCTTCTGTGTTAATTAAATTTATCGAACTTCCATCAACAGCAATCAATCTTAGCCCTTTCCAATACTTGATCTTACCCTGGTGGTATTTGTAAAAACTATCTACTAAAACACGGTTCCATACTTGAAAAAAAATAGGCAACAACTTTGTACGTTGTAAACAAAATGCGGCTTTAGTTGCAGGATTGTTGTCTTCTATTATACCAAATAGATCTTTCAATTCAATACTCAAACTACGTTTTGGCATATTGATAAGAATGGCAATAAGCTTATCAATTGTTAATTTTCGTTTTCTACTAAAGTCGTCTGGCCTCGAAATAAAGAGCGATTTTAATTCATCGCAATTCATAATTTCAGAAATAAATAATTTTAATTCCGCAATTATTTTTAGATTTGTTTCTACCATTGAGTTGTTTTTTTGGTGTCTGATAACTACAAAAAAACTGATTTTAAATAATCAGAACTCAATGGTTTTAACATACTTATACACTAACTTAATGACATTGGGGGAGAGGCTTGAAAAAGTATGCAGAATAATTATCTATTTACCTAGAACGCCATTCGCAAAATAATTTCTAATCCTCCCCTCTCCCTTGGAGAGGGGAAGGGGGAGAGGCCAATGTCATTAAGTTAAGCATCAAGATGCCGAAGGCATCACATGTTTATAGAAAAAAAAGACCGCAAAAATATACGACCCCGAAGGGGTCGAACAACAACAAACCACATTTTTTCTATAAACATATGACCCATTCTGGGTCAAAATTTCTTAACTTAATGACATTGGGGGAGAGGCTAGGAATTTTAATGTTCCAATCTCTTTTTATTCCTAATTGTATTTATTTCATTCAATTTATTGGTTTAGTTCATTTAGCACTTCATATCTTTGTATAATATAGTTTAAGATATGACCAAATCGAAACTTCTACTTCTCATCTCATTTTTATATTTCACACCTCAGGTACTAGCTCAAAAGAAAGAAACGAGCCTTGTAAGGTGGATGACCTTGCAAGAAGCACAGGAAGCAGTAAAGAAGCAACCTAAACCCATACTCCTCGATTTTTACACCGACTGGTGTGGATGGTGTAAACGCATGATGGCAACCACATATTCGGATTCTTCCATAGCTTTTTATTTGAATCAGAATTTTTACTCAGTGAAATTTGATGCGGAAGGAAAAGATACTGTTATTTTTCAAGGGAAAGAATATAAGCCTACTTCAGCAGCTCCTAAAACGCCACATCCATTAGCCATTGAATTATTGCAGGGAAAGTTAATGTACCCAAGCACACTTTTTCTAAATGGATTTGATCCGAAGAAAAATGAATTTCAAATAAAATTATTGGCACCCGGTTATCTCGATCGGGAGAAAATCGAACCTATTCTTGTTTTTACATTAGAAAATGTATACCGTAATACTTCTTTAGAGGATTTTACAGCAGCCTTTAATACTGCCTTTCGTGATTCAACGCTTAACGAAAAATTGTTAAGATTGAATTGGCTGTTTCCAGAAAATGTTTTTGATGGAAACTTCAAGAGTTCAAAAAAGAAATTAGTTTTTATGCATACCTACTGGTGTAATTCTTGTCAAGTGATGCAACGCGGTGTTTTCACAGATTCACTTTTAATAAAACCACTCGAGAAATTTGATTTAGTTGATTTCAATCCTGAATTAAAAAAACCATTATTTTGGAATGATAGCTTATATCAAAAATTACCTCAAGATAAATTTCCCTTTCATCCACTGACATTAAAATTCACAAAAAATAATTTTGTGTTACCAAGTCTTACCATCCTGGATGAACAAGATCAAATTATTGACGCGATCCCATTTTTCCTTGAACCAAAAGTCCTCTCCGAAATCCTTACCTATTACGGCGACGACATCTACAAAAAAATGAGCTGGGCCGATTTTAAGAAAGGGTTGTGATTGAAATTGATAATTCTAAAAGTATATTAGAAGGATACAGTTTAAATAGCTCGAGCATCAACCAATGAATGGTGGGGCGTAGCCCTGAAATCTTCGTAGAAAATAAAATCAAAGCCGAGAGGGGCGTAGTCCTGAAATCTTCGTAAGAAAATAAAATCAAAGCCGAGAGGGGCGTAGCCCTGAAATCTTCGTAAGAAAACGAATTAGCATCAAAGCCGAGAGGGGCGTAGCCCTGAAATCTTCGTAAGTAGAAACGAAATAGTATCAAAAGAGGGGCGTAGCCCTGAAATCTTCGTAAGAAAACGAATTAGCATCAAAGCCGAGAGGGGCGTAGCCCTGAAATCTTCGTAAGAAAACGAATTAGCATCAAAGCCGAGAGGGGCGTAGCCCTGAAATCTTCGTAAGAAAACGAATTAGCATCAAAGCCGAGAGGGGCGTAGCCCTGAAATCTTCGTTAGATCAAATCATTAAATCAATGGCCGATACCTAAACCCAATTATACATCACTGCTATTGTTTTTCTACGATGATGTCAGGGCTACGCCCCTACATTTTTATTCGAATTATTTTCTACGATGATGTCAGGGCTACGCCCCTACATTTTTATTCGAATTATTTTCTACGATGATGTCAGGGCTACGCCCCTACATTTTTATTCGAATTATTTTCTACGATGATGTCAGGGCTACGCCCCTAATTATCTTTCCAATTGTTTTTCTATGATGATGTCAGGGCTACGCCCCTACATTCTTATTCGAATTATTTTCTACGATGATGTCAGGGCTACGCCCCTACATTCTTATTCGAATTATTTTCTACGATGATGTCAGGGCTACGCCCCTATGTTGGCATTGCATTGTTTTTTGCATGATAAAATTAATTCATCACCACCTTTTTAAAATATTGATTGTTCTTAGAATCAATAATCAATACCGTATAGAGGCCTCGTGCATAATTTTTACATGGAATGTTTACTTGTAGCGATCCATTTACTTTCTCATCATAAACCAATTCCCCTAACCCATTGTAAATTCGTATAACATCCATTTTTGTTGTAGAACGAATCAACACATTGTCTTGTGCCGGATTTGGCGAAAGTTCAAACCCAACACTTTCATTTGCTTCCATGATAGAAGAAGTAGATTCATTCACATCAATAATTTGAATGCTATATGCACTGTCAATGCTTAATCCACCCGCATCAGTTGCTCTAATTCGGATGGAATAGATACTTTGTGTTTCGAAATCGAAAGACTGTGCAGACAGTAATGTGCTTCCTGAAATGGTGAATGATCCATTGTCCGTACTTCCAGGCCCCGTGGTAAATTGATAAGTATGTGTGTCGCTAGCATCTGTATCTGTTGCAGTAATATTTGCAACCAGCGTTCCAGCAGGTAAAGTTTCACTGATAGTATCATGATTGATACTCATGGTAAGTGGTATCTCGTTGATGTTGTTTACTTGTATGTTTTTTGTTGTTTCATATGTGGCTCCCTGACTGTCGGTAACTCGTAGTCGTATCGATAAGCTTGGCTGCGTTTCGAAATTAAAGGTTGATGCACTCAACAGTTGTGTGGTGTTAACTGTAAATAATGCATTATGTGTATCCCCTGTTCCAGAAACTAATGAATAAGTATGCGAATCAATAATATCTTGATCTGTATTGGTTATGTTTCCAATGGTTGTTCCACTTGATTGATTTTCATTTAGTGCATTTGCTGAAAGCGTGATTGCCGTTGGCGTATCGTTCGTGTTTTGTAAAGTAATCGTTTGTGTTTTTTCATAACTCAATCCACCTACATCGGTAGTTCGAATTCTGATACTCATCGTTGGTGTTGTTTCATAATCTAACACTGTTGCGGTGAACAGTTGTCCAGAAGTAATCGTGAAGGAATTGTTATTAGTGCTTCCTGCACCATTCACCAATGTATAAAGATGTGTATCTCCAGCGTCAATATCAGTTGAAGAGAAAGAGGAAACCAAGGTTCCTATACTCTGATTTTCATTCGTCGTATTGCTTCCCATTGCTAAATTAGTGGGAGCTTCGTTGACATTACTTATGCTAAGTACAATGACTTCTTCATATGCTTGACTTTGCGAATCAACGGTACGCACACGAATAGAGATGGGAACCGCCGTCTCGAAATCAAATGGTGCGATGGCACGTAAATTAGAACTTTGTATCGTAAATAAATTATTGTTTGTACTCCCTGTCCCACTTACTAAAGTATAAGTATGTGTATCGTTAACATCTGGATCTACTGCATCAAGTACGGCAACTGTTGAATTTGAAGGCAGATTTTCTGGAATCGTAGTTGAACTCACAGTTACTCCTGTGGGTGGTTCATTTATACCTGTAACAGTTATTGTAAACATATTCTCATAAGATAACCCACCTGCATCGGTAGTGCGTATTCGAATAAACATTTGTGGCGTTGTATCGGCATCTAGTATAGCTGCAGTTTTTAATTGGTTATTTACAATGCTGAAGTATGTGTTATGTTGACTGTTCGCGCCCGAAACTAAAGAATAAGTAAAAGTAGTAGCACCCGCATCTGGATCAACAGATGATAATAAGCCTACGTTTGTTCCGATGGGTTGGCTCTCCGCTACTGTATTTCCTGTTAGATTTAAACTTATGGGAGCTTCATTTACATTGGTAATGTTGATGGGCCATGTTTTTTCATAATATCCACCACTTTGATCTGTACACCTTACACGCAAATTGTATACATTTTGAAATTCAAAATTATAACTTCCATTTACTCGCAATTCATTCCCTACAATTTGAAAGGAAGGATTGCCTTGTGATTGCGAACCACTGGCCAATGCAAAAGTATGCGTGTCGCATAAATCAGGATCTTGCCCTGTAAAGGTTCCAATGACAGTCCCCATTGCAGAATTTTCTGGAATCGTGGTTCCAACTAACCAAATGAATGTTGGGTTGGCATTGCTCCCGTTTCCAATCATCCAGTTTTCACCAATCTCCGATGTGTTTCCACTGCTATCTGTAGCGGAAACCGAAATGTAATCTCCACTGTTTACGGGCGTGTTTAGGATGGTAGAAAATTGTACAATGCCATTGCTAGCCGTCGTTACATTCATGCTTCCTATTAACTCTTCACCTGCACCAAATGTAGAGGCAGTTTGATTTTCACTTTTGTAAATTTGTAAAATGAATGTTTCATTCACATTGCTATTTAGCTCACCGCAAACGCGCACTCCTCCAGCTACACTATCGGCATCAAACATCTCTGGAAAATTTTGTAAATAATTATTGGCGGCTCCCGTTGTAGGATCAGGATCTAAGTTGTCATTATTACTTACGCCATCTCCCTTTAAGTCAATGGCCATTTCGTCTATATTTATAAATCGATTGCTTAAAAAACGATTGCTATATCCCCCATTCGTGGTAACAATTCCAGCTAAACTATTCGCAATGATATTTCCTTTATTAATTCCCGTTCCACCAATAGTGTTGTAATTTGAGGGAGTTCCATCAATTACAATGGCAGCATCATTAATACCTAAGTCGGAAGTTAAACTAGCATCAGTACCTATAAAATTGTTTTGTACGGTATTGTATGGACTATCATCAAGAATAATTAATGCGGAGGATGCTGATCCAATGACATTGCCGCCACTTGGTGATCCAATTTGATTGTGATGTGCACCTGAATAAATTCGGACGGAATAAAGTCCATTGTCAAGTACAGTTTGCAAATCAGATTTTACGCCTATAAAATTATTTAGTACAGAATTATAAGAGGTTTGAGTACCATACATAACAATACCATAGTCATCATTCCCTGAAATTAAATTTCCCATGTTTGTATTTATACCTCCAATTTCATTATACGAAGCACTATCGTATAATTGAATTCCTGCGGAGTTTCTATCGATGGCAGTATCTCCAGTAATATCGGTTCCAATGTAATTACCGTAAATTTTATTTCCTGTACTTGCACTTCCACGAATTATGATTCCTCCTGCAATTACATTTCGATCTTCATTGGAAGTGCCGCCAATAATGTTATTGGGAGAGGCATCAGTTCCAGTTCCTCCAATGTCAATTCCTTCAATGTTTACCTCAGGATACGTTGTGTTTCGAATTCCAGCGCTCGTCATTCCTAGGAAGCAACCTTTTACTTGGTTTGCACTTCCATTATAAATATTTACTTGAGCATTTGTTGAATTGTAAATAGCTAGTCCTTGTAATGTGGTATTGATACCATTGATTAAAATTCCACTTTTGTTGTTGCAGTTAATATTCATCATCACCGTGGAGTTAACTTGATCACCAAAGGAAGCTGTGTTGACTGTAGATCCAGGTTGTGAAAATCCATTGAAGAGAATGGGATATTTTATTTCAGGTAAATTAGCACTGAGTAAAATTGTTTGTGCCGTTGCTCCAGTTATATTAAAGTTGACAGTAAAAATACTATCATTATAAAATGGAGGACGTGCGTTAGATTCTAATATCACAGATCGTAATGTAACCGTAGTATTCCCAGCCACTCGAGAAATGGCACTTCCGTCACCATAATTTGCATCTAGTGCAGTTGTTGTATTTTCTGTAGTTGAATTGATCGTGAATGAAGGTGTGATGGTATCTTTGTTAAATCGAATTTTCATTCTAACCAAGTCACGATCTGTATTACTATTCATTTTGGTGTAATACATATAAACCTCCTGTCCACTATAGGTGAAGTTTCTGGAAGTATCTGTTGGATCAATGATGGATGGATATAATACTTTTGGATAACCGCTTTGTGACCAAGCAATGGGCATTTGTTTGATGAGTTTACGAAATGACCAATGAATTAAGTCGTCTGATAAGGAATAGAAGAATCCATACACGGTAGATCCATTGATTGTTTGTTGTGAAGATCCAACTAACATCCATTTATTAAAGTAAGTATTGAAAGTTAAACTTTCACTCATCGTTCCGATGTTATCATTCAAGTCATTCAATGGTGCTAAGGTGTGTCCTACAGGACTTGTGAATCCAGGAGCATACGGATTTCCAAGCGTAGCATTAAATCCTGTACCATCCCATCCTCTCCAACTTGATGGATCAGATAAATTATTTGATCGAATTAACCCCGTTCCCGTTAATTGTATTCCTCGGTCTTGAAGACCAATTAAACAATAGTAATATCCATCCGAAGGATTATGCACAATATTACTGGGTCCAAAATATCCGCAAGGGCCACTTCCAGCTAAATACGTATACGGCAATGCCCACACCAAATGATTTGGCGAAGCTGCTTGCGTATAAGTTTTTCCTGTGTCATTCGAAGAAGCATAAGTAATAGCATTATGCCAATTCGCTGTGGTAGGACCATTAAACTCAGCATGCACCAACGAATGAATATTTACACCATCAGTAGTATAAGGAGCTGCGATCCATAAATTCTGATTGAAATTAGAATAGGTAGCATTTAATGATGACGTATATACAGGACCGTTAGCATAATCGCGTGTAAGCGTTGTGAAATCGGTTCCTTTTAATCGATAACAATCATAGTGGCTGGCAAGCATCTGAATCTGTCCTCGAGCATCACGAAAAGCTCGTGCTGCTGCATCTGGATAATCGTTTGCAATTCCTTGTGCCGAAAAATCAAACACCATTTCTACACCAGTTAGTGTATCCACAGTTCCTGGATAAATTAGTTGGGCCTGGGCAATGTTTGTAATGTGAAGGAATAATACTACACTGATAAAGATTTGAATAAAATTTTTCATGTTTGTATAATTAGATCGTCCTTGTACGATTCTTTAGAAAAAAAGTTCCAGCGATGATTCTGAACGTAAAATTTTCATAAATAGAAGGTTAATTTCGGTAAATTCTCTTGATTTCAACATCTATTCAAGTAAAAATCGCGCTGAAATAAACAGCTTCATTCGCTATTAAATAATTATGAAATCAAATGAAAACGGGAAAATTGGTCTCATTCCTAATTCATAATTTTAATTTTAGTACTTTTAGATCATGAAAAAATTCCTACTCTCCCTCTGCCTACTCTTTAGCTTATCAGTTACTGATCTAGTATCTCAAGGAATCGATAAACCTATTTATCAAGTTGTCACTTATCGTGATACTGCGTTGTTAGGTACATTTAATTTAGAGCTATTCCCTCTCATTGCACCCAATCATGTGCACATGTTTGACAGTTTAGTGAGCACACAATTTTTTGATAGTACCGCTTTTCATCGCGTTGTACCTGGATTTGTGATCCAAGGCGGCGATCCTAATACCATCAGCGGACCGATGAGTACCTGGGGGCAAGGACAACCTTGGCAGCCAACGGTGAATGCAGAATTTAGTACAGTGCGTCACCTTCGCGGAATTTTGGGAGCGGCAAGAGATACAAATCCGAATAGTGCAAGTTCACAATTTTACATCTGTGTTGCTTCAGCCACTTTTTTAGATGGTAACTACACTGTATATGGACAAGTAACTTCTGGAATGTCGGTGGTGGACACAATAGTATTGTCACCAAGTGATGCGAATGATATCCCTCTTCAAAAAATTACGATGTTTGTCTCCTACTTAGGGGTGAATGATTCAGTACCTACTACACCATCTTTAGTTGCTCCCTCAGACAACTCGGTTAACGTTGGCAATGCACAGTATTTTAGTTGGACAGCAGTTCCTGGTGCGGTCATGTATACATTGCAATTTTCAACGGATTCTTTGTTTTCTACAATTGCATACGAAAGAACAGCAGGTACAAATTCTGCAAATGCTACGCCACTTTCAGGATCAGCTACTTATTTTTGGAGAGTAAAATCTAATAACGGAGGTCATGAAAGTGGATTTTCAAATGTATGGAAATTCACCACAGTTACTGGTGCAGTAACATTGATATCTCCCCCTGATTCGTCTACAAATATTTTTATAAACCCATTGTTTGAATGGTCACCAATTTTAGGTGCAGATAATTATCAAATACAAGTATCTTCCGCTTTCACATTCATTGGAACGAATATTATTTATGATCAAACTGGAATAACAAGCACATCGCATCAAATTCCATCGCTGAATCCCAACACGCGTTACTATTGGAGAGTGCGAAGCTTTAATGGAAGCACAGGTGGATTTTATTCTGTAAAATTTACGTTTGAAACAGGTACAACAACTGGTTTAATAACAGCTCAGGAAGATATTATTTCATCTGTCTATCCAAACCCTTCAGCGCAGGAGTTAACTGTAGAATTTAGAATGAAGGAGAAGGAATCATTAAAACTGAAGTTGAGAGATGTGCAAGGAAAAATTGTTTGGAGTCAAGCATATCCTTTTGCAGATGAATTAAAAGTCAAAATTGATATAAGTTCATTTTCAAAAGGACTCTATTTATTAGATGTTCAACAAGGAACTTATTTTGTTTCAGAGAAAATTGTAGTTGAGTAATTAAAAACTAAAACATATAAGCCATAATGAATTTCCACATAGGTTCCGATCATGCCGGATATGACATGAAAGAGGGAGTGAAGAAATATTTAATATCTCTAGGACATACTTGTACCGATCATGGTACGAACAGTGCTGCAAGTACCGATTACCCCGACTATGCACACGCCGTTGCATCGGCTGTGGAAGGGGAGTCGGAAGGTCGAGGAATTTTACTTTGCGGAAGTGCAAATGGTGTTTGTATGACGGCAAATAAACACGCCGGAATTCGTGCAGCCCTCTGCTGGACACCCGAAATTGCTTCTTTAGCTCGTCAACATAATAATGCAAACATATTGTGTATCCCCGCTCGATTTGTGAGCGATGATGTAGCAAAAGAAATGGTAGATGCATTTGTGAATATATCTTTTGAAGGCGGCCGTCATCAATTGCGTGTCGATAAAATTTCTTGTTGATTTTCGTAAATGCTAACAGGTACACATACCGCAGAACACGATTCGCGCAATGATTCTATCTTGATATTTATAAACAACGAATTGTTCCCGCGCGCAGATGCAAAAATTTCTGTTTTTGATAGTGGCTATTTAGTGGGAGATGGAATTTGGGAAGCTGTACGTTTGTATGATGGTGTATTGGTTTTTTTAGATCAACATCTTGATCGATTATGGAGCGCAGCAGCAAGTGTCGGACTCGATTTGAGAATGACGAAAGCAGATTTGAAAGCAAAAATTCAACGTACCCTCGATGCAAATCAGATGACTGATAATGTGCATGTGCGAGTTATGATTACACGTGGCTTCAAAAAAACTCCTTCGCAAGATCCCCGACTTACCATCAGCGGACCCAATGTGGTTATTATCGCCGAACATAAAACGGCTTCAAAGGAAGTTGCTCAAAAAGGAATAACATTGTTCACGAGTACTATTCGCAGAGGTTCACCCGATTATTTGGACCCTCGTTTAAATTGTCATAGTAAATTACACGAAGTGCAAGCACTGATTCAAGCATTGGAAGCAGGTGCTGATGAAGCGTTGATGCTTGATGTAAATGGTTTTGTTTCTACTTGCAATGCAACGAATTTTTTTATTGTGAGGGGGAATGAAGTATGGACTTCTACTGGTAAGTACTGCATGAATGGAATTACAAGGGATAATGTAATTCGTATTTGTGAAAAGAAGGGAATTACATGTCTTCAAAAAGATTTTTCTTTATTCGATGTGTATAGCGCCGACGAAGCATTTGCTACAGGTACTTTCGGTGGACTTACTCCCGTCGTAAAGATAGATGGAAGAGTGATTGGAAATGGAATGCCAGGAAAAATGACTGCACAATTAGGCAATTGGTATGTAGCGTTAGTGAAAGAAGAAGTGAAAAAAGTGAAAGGATAATTTATACAGATGCCCATCGAAAATTGCAAAAGAATTTGTTTGTGGTCGGGACCACGAAATATTTCCACTGCTCTGATGTATTCTTTTGCACAACGCCCCGATACCCTAGTTTTTGATGAGCCATTATACGGTCATTATTTAAAAAATACTGATGCAAAAACCTATCATCCCGGTGCCGATGAAGTTTTAGCTTCCATGGAAACGAATGGAGAGAAAGTGATTCAAATGATGATGGGAAACCATCCTAAAGAAGTTGTTTTTTTTAAGAATATGGGCCATCATCTTTTGAATTTGGATCCTGCATTTATGCGTACAGTCTGTAATGTCATTTTAACACGTGATCCCGCGGAAGTTATTCCATCTTTTGCTAAGGAAATTGAAAATCCAAGCATGTTGGATATTGGATTTGAAGCGCAAGTATATCTGCTTAATTTGTTGCAAGAGATGGGTGCCGAAGTTTTTGTAATTGATTCGAATACCATCTTAAGAAATCCAGAGAATGAGCTTGAAAAATTATGTAGTAATATCGGAATTCCATTTTTCAAAGATATGTTGTCATGGAAGCCAGGTCCTCGACCTGAAGATGGAGTTTGGGCGAAGCATTGGTACAAAAATGTTCATGCATCAAGCGGTTTTCAACCTTATAAGGAGAAGGAAAATATTTTAGACGATGCTTTTCAAGCTTTGTATCAAAAAGCTTTGCCTTTCTATAAGCAGTTGATAGAGTTTTCTCAATAATTAACTAATATTCTTTATTCATTATATGTGGTCCAATTATTTAAACACAAATGGGAACATGTTTCGAGCAAAAAATATTAATAAAAAGTTATATCGTTCGGTAAAGTGCGGAGGTCGTCCACGCAACAGTGCGAACCGATTTTTGCTGTACCGATGAAGTAGAGAGATAGCACAAAGGATTGTTTAGTGGTTGCAAAAGAAAGTAGAAAGCAGAAACTGTAAAAATTGGTTGGTCCCGATAGCTATCGGGATGGGTGGCGTGCTTTCTTTGGTTACTTTCTTTTCACGTAAAAGAAAGTAACAAGTAAAATAGAACTAGAATCTTAATTTAAAACTAAAATTTATTTTACAAATATCCATTGAACTAAATCTCCATTATTTATGTAAATTCAAATTCAATACAAGTCAATGTTAGTGCTAAACTTGGTAAAAATATTATTATGATTATTTGGACTATTGAATAATTATAAATGGTATAATCCCAAGTATTAGGGATATCGTAAGGAAAAAAATAGAATTTAATTTATTATTTTTGAAAATGAAAAATACCAAACAATTAGTGATTAGCTTATTTGCTTGTCTAAGCATGAATATTTCCGTTGCACAGCAAAATACATTTCAACTCGAATTTTCTTTGTCAACTGGAGATGACGCTCGCGATGCTATTCAAAATGCACAAGGTAATTATGTCGTAGTAGGATCTACACTTGTAAGTGGTTCAAATTATGATCCTGTGATTTCTATTGTTTCACCAACAGGTGTATTGTTGCAAAGCAAAAGTTTTGCTTCGACAACAAGTGATTTCTTTTATTCTGTTTGTCAAACTTCTGATGGTGGATATTTTTTAACAGGAACATCGTTCGTAACCCCTAATAATTACGATTGCTTGGTGGTAAAAATGGATTCTTTGTTAAATACTGTTTTTCATAAAGTATATGGTACATCTGGAAATGATTATGGAAATAGTAGCTTCGAAGTGTCTCCAGGTCGATATACAGTCACTGGAACTATTGCACTGGGCGGTAGCGCAAAACCTTCTGTCATTACTTTGGATGAATTAGGTGCAGTTGTAAGTGAAGGATACTTAGTTACAAATCAATTCGCAAGTCCTAATTACAAAGGAAGTTATTTGGGAAATAATGAAATTGCGATTTCAAATTTAACGAATGCTATTTCTATTGTAGATACAAATGGTGTTCTTGTCAAACATTATCCGAATAGTCTCGGAATCTATTCAACAGATATTGCAAAGGCTCAAAATGGGCAATATGTTTGTGTGTCTGTTGCAAATTATGGAGCACCAACAGGAAGTACCTTGTCGTTCGCTATCATTGATAGTACCCTTACAAATTATATTGGAGGAAATTCATTTAAAGTAAACGGAAGAGATATTCTCCCAGTAAAGGTTTTTCAAGATGTCAATAATGATTTTCTTATTGCTGGGAATTCTTATGATTTTAATTCTGGAAATTATATTCCGATTTTGCTAAAATTAAATGTTAGTGGTAGTTTAATTTGGTGTCATAGTTTTAAGCCGAGTTCGACAGCAAGTGCTAAATTTAATTCGATGGTAACTACATCCGATGGCGGTTTTCTCTTGTCGGGAAATGTAGGTCCATGGAACAATCAACATTTCTTTGTTGTGAAATTGGATTCATCTGGAAATAGTGTTTGTAATTCTGTTAATTATGCACTTACCACACAAAGTCAATCCGTGCAATCCCAAACCACACATTCACAGTACACAGGTTCTGTTGGTCTTTTAAGTACCGTTACCACACCCTTTGGAACGGTCACACCTACGGTTAATTTGATTTGTTTGAGTACCGCAGTGGAGGAATTGAATGAACAAAGCGGAATCGTGATTTATCCAACAATAGTTCAGGATGCTTTTACTGTTTCTTGCATCACAAACGAAACGATGGAATTAGCTATTTTCAACGTACAAGGTCAAGTTGTACTTATCTGTCAGGCAACAAATGGGACAAAGATTAGTCTGGCAGATCAAGAAGCTGGGTATTATTTTATTCGTGGCGTACAGAAGGGTGGAGCTGTCTTTTCAGCAAAGCTTCTGAAGGCGGAATAGTGGACAATTGTAAATCCATGTAGTACCAGCGAATATTACGTTTTGATTTTATAGATTTGTGAAATGATCATCACAATCACCGAGCGATTACTTATTCGAGAATTATCTGTTTCTGATTCTGCTTTTATTTTAGAGTTAGTTAATTCACCTTCCTGGTTAAAATTTATTGGCGATCGTGGCGTGAAGAATTTAGACGACGCTAAATCGTATTTGAAAAAAGGTCCATTAAAGAGTTATGACGACAATGGTTTTGGATTGTATTGGGTAGGATTAAGAGATTCCAATACACCAATAGGTATGTGCGGTGTTATCAAAAGAGCTGATTTTGAAAGTCCAGATATTGGATTTGCCTTTTTACCCGAATACGAAGGAAAGGGATATGGATATGAGTCGGCAAGCGCCATTCTGGATTATTGCAAAACAGAATTCCATATTAAAAAGATAGTAGGTATTACCTTAGAAGAAAACACAGCCTCTATTCGCTTACTTGAAAAGCTCGGTTTAACTTTCGAAAAGAAATTTATCTATGAGTCTACAAAGGAAGAGTTGTTGTTATATACGCTAAATTATTAACCATCTGATTTTAGATGAAAGCATTAATTCTATTCCTTGAATGTTATTGAAACTTTGTTTTGAATTCAGAATTTACAGTACTTCGTTCTTATTTTTAAATTCTTAATTCTTAATTCTTAATTTTAATTTTAATTTTTAATTTTAATTTTATTTAATTTTAATTTAATTTTAATTTTAATTTTAATTTTAATTTATTCTTAATTTTAATTTTAATTTTAATTTTAATTAATTCTTAATTTTAATTTTTTAATTTTAAAACCATGTCCTTCACCATCGCCATCTCTAAAACCCGTACTCCCTTTAAATCGAATAATTGGTTGAAAGGCTTTCTCTTAATCTTCTTAGCAATTTGGACCAGCACCTTGGTTGGTACTAGCGATATGAATAATTGGATATTGGAAAATGTATTGGTGTTTCTATTTCTACCTTTTTTAATGATCTCTTATAAGAAGTATCAGTTTAGTGATGTGAGTTATTTACTTTTTTGTATTTATTTATGCTTGCATGTTTATGGATCAAAGTATACATATGCAGAGAATCCTTTTGGTTTTTGGTTACAAGATTATTTTCATTTTTCACGAAACCATTATGATCGTATTGTACATTTTAGTTTTGGATTTTTATTAGCGTATCCCATGCGTGAAATGTTTTTGCGTTGGCTGAGTTATCCGAAATGGGTTTCGTGGTTGTTACCCATTGAAATTACATTATCCATCAGCGCACTTTACGAATTAATAGAATGGGCGGTGGCTGATGTTTTTTTCAAAGCTCAAGGTGATGCCTACCTCGGAACACAAGGCGATGTTTGGGATGCTCAGAAAGATATTATGTTAGCCTTTAGCGGTGCATTATTAGCTACAACGATTGTGACTATCGTTAAAAGGATATTTAAGGTTTACGAAGAAAAGTAGTCAAATTATTTAACGAATTCGAAAACCGATGATAGCAAGGCTACTCTCAAAGGCTGAGCTATCACAAATTTTCTCGCAAAGGTGCAAAGGCGCGAAGCCCTCCCCATGGAGGAAAGCACAAAGATTTACCGACAACAACTAACACCTAACATCTAATTCTTAATAAAACGCTGTTGAGTATTCCCGTATTTAAGAATATACATACCATTTGGTAAAGAAGATATATCAATCGTATTTGCACCAGAATGTCCTAGTTGAGTCCATTGAATGGCACCGAGTATATTGTAAATTTCGATAGCACCAAGCGATTTGCTAAACAATGGAATCTCCACTTTAATTTGTTGTTGTGCGGGATTCGGTGAAAGAATAAATGCATTATTTGTAGATGCTTCTTCAAGTCCCACCGAACTTACTGTAAACATTTCTATGCTGTTTAAAATAGTAGACGGAAGTGTGGTTCCACCACCAATAATAAATTTACCATTCACTGATGTTGCTGCTGCAAAGGCTCTCGCCGTAGTAAGCGAATCTATTTGCCATGTACCAGTAATCGTATTATACATATCCACTCGTTTATAGGAAAGTGAAGTATTAGCATTTGCTCCACCTGCGAAAATGGCTTTAGTTCCTACTCCAGCTGCACTTAAAAAGGCTCGAGCCTGTGAAAGCGAATCGATAGTCCATAACCCAGTACTTAAGTCATAGATGTCAATTCTCTTACTAGTCTGACCTAAGGAATCAATTCCACCTGCAATAAATATTTTACCACCTGCAGCACATGCTGCACTATTTTTTCTCGCTTGTGATAATGTGGCAGTCGACCAGGTATAGGTATTGGAATTAAAGATATCTACCGTGTTTTTCACATTACCTGAAAGATCCTCACCTCCTGCAAAAATGGCTATTGAATCAGTTCCTGCACCACACAAGTTATAGCGAGCAACCGAAATGGTTGAAATAAACCAAGTTGATGTAAGCGTATTATATATTTCAGCTTTATTGGATACAATTCCTTGACCTTCATTGGCTCCCCCAGCAAAAATGATTTGGTTGTTTGTTGAGGCAGCTGCCAATTTAGATCGTGCCGCAGTTAAATTCGATGTAGACCATTGTAAAGTAGTGGTATTATAAATGTCCACTACATCATAAACAGAAAGAATCCAATCATTCGCTCCACCAGCAAAGGCTATTTTGTCACCTGCACCAGCACCACTTAACCAAGTTCTACCAACAGATAGATTATTCCCTGTCCATGTATTTGCAGTTGAATTATAAATATCAGAAACCCCAGGAGGAATGGAAATTTGTCCAATTCCTCCTGCAATAATTACTTTGTTATTTGCTGATCCAGCTGCTAACGTGGTGCGTGATGAAGATAATGTAGCTGTTGACCACTGTGCTTTTGTTACACATGGAATTAATATGGATAGTAATAAGAGAATACTTGAAAGTCTTGGATTCATGATTTATGATGTAGATTTATTTGTAAAAGTAAAAACATGAATAGTGAAATTGAATGTTAAACTGAATTATTAAGAAATACCCCTATTAATAGGGAATAAAATAAAGCCGTAGTATATCTCTGTGTGGGATTGCTACGGCTTTATGTACAAAACGGAAAAGTCTAATCTTACTATTCTAATCGGAAAAGCTAATCTTGTTTCATTAAACGGAAGGTGGATCGATGAATCCCGCTTCCAATTATTTCTAATATGTACAGTCCAGCGGGCAATTCGGTTAAGTCAAGGGTCGTTTTGAAAGTGGATCCCACATTTTCATTCTTAATTTCCTGTCCCATACTGTTTATAATTCTTACGCTTTCAAGCCGTATTTCCGGACTCCATATTTGAGCAATTTCATTCGCTGGATTAGGATAAATGCTCAAACCAGGGATTTTAGAGGGGTCATCAAGGCCAATCGACTGGTTGCTTATGAAGAATGTTGCAAAGATGGCGGTATCCACAATCAATGTCTGGGAGCTGTGCGGCCAAACTACTACTACATTGTTTCCTGGTCGGAAAACAGATCCATCAAATAAGTATCCTCCAGGAGGGAAAAAGCTGAGTGTATCTCCAGGATTAATCGTGAAGATGGTGGTTTGATTGTAATAGATATAGGAGAAAATATTACTATCCGTACGCAGTATAATCTGTAAAGGACCTGTATAAGCCGAAGTTCCTATGTTTTCTACCGTAGCACCAAGGGGTAAAATCTGACCATCATATACTGTGTCGGGCCAATTGATAATGGTATTTACCCGCAAATGCGCCTGCCCAGAGACAACTCCTGCATTTAGAAGGAGAAGAAAGAAACAAATCTTAAGGATGCGTTGCATTTTTAGAGTTCGGGTTATTTATTAAATCAAAGCTACGGAACCCACTTGGTACTGTAAAACATATTTTTTTTATATCTTACGCGTTCAAATTACATTAAAATGGACCATCTTCCCCGTTTAGTAAAATCGCTCAATAAGGAGCAAGTAAGGTATTTTAAGCTCTTCGCAAGTCGTACACAACAGTCGTTTGAACGGAAAGACATCCAGCTTTTCGACTTTTTAAGAAAGTACGATGAGGATAAAGAAGAGGCTTTTATGCAAAAACTGTATCCCTCCGATTCAAAGAATGCTTGGTATCGTTTAAAGAATCGATTGTTGAGTGATTTAAATAAATCATTATCGGTGTTGCATTATGAAGATGATGCTTTTGTTCACGCTTGTCATATGCTTGCCTTGTATAAGTTTTTTTTCAGCAAGAATTTATTAGAGGAAGCACGCTATTATCTACGTCGTTGTGAACGCAGCGCAGAGTCAATCGAGAATTATGAATTATTAGATATTGTTTTTGGAGAATATATTCGGCTCTCACACGAATCGTTGCAAGTAGACCCACAAAAGTTCATCGATAAAAGGAAGGAAAATCGTCAACGACTGGAAGACATTCGTGCGATTGATGATTTGTTGGCCGTAGTAACGTATCGATTAAAAACAACTCAAAATTTTGCCCCAGATCGCAATCCGTTTCTTGATCTTTTAAAGAAAACTACAGATGATTTTATTAAGGATCGTGATCTAAAAAATAGCCCACAACTTCGTTTTCGTATCTACCGTGCCGTTAGTCAGGTTTTATTGCAACGTCATGAGTATAAACCCCTCGAACAATACTTGCTTATTACCTTTAAGGAATTCGAGAAAGATGAACTCTTTAATCGTTCTAATCACGATACGAAGTTACAGATGTTAACGTATATTGTAAATACGTTATTTAAAACCGATAAGTTAAAGCAAAGCTTACTTTGGGCAGAGAAGTTGAAGGCGGCTATGGATGAATTTAATCAATTGCTTTTCGATAAATATTTTTTCTTTTATTACAACGCTCTCGTAATAAATTATTCGGTTTTAGATCCTGTACAAGCCATCACTATTTTGGAAGATTTGAAAGATCAGTCGCGTATTAAATCGAATGCTTATTATTTATGGTTTGTGTATTTGAATTTGGCCGTTTTGCATTTTGATCAAACGAATTATAAAGTGGCCATTAAACATTTTGGTAAGCTTTCTATGTTAGATGGATTTAAAAGCGCTGATGCCTCGCTGCGTTTGAAAATTTCTATAGGAGAATTACTCAATCGATATGAGCTTCAACAAATGGATGTACTCGAGTATAAAATGAATCGACTCAATAAGGAGTACAAAAAACTCATCACCGACGAAGATCACTACGCCGAAAGAGAGATCCTGGAGATCTTGAAACGAATGCTGAATGTAGCGGAAGTCAAAAAGGATGTTAAATTGATGGATAAAATGAAGGCATTTTCGGATTGGACACGTAAGAATTATGAAGGGGATGGAGTCATTATTGATTATGGAAATTGGGTGAGAATGCATATTTAACGCAATCTTAATTTCTTAGCTATTGATATTGTGAAAGTTATATAAAGTCGCCGAAGAGAACTGTATCATAAATATTGGTTTCTGAATGCGTAATTATTTGTGAAAATCAACTTTTGGCTTCGGAAGTCAAAAAGTACTTTTGATTCATAGTTCAACCCTAACCATCAGTACCCAATGAAAAAGTTTACCTTAATTATTACTTTCTTTTTATTTATCTTAAATCAAATTGCTTCAGCACAATGCCAAGCGAACTTTGTTTTTAACCAACAATCTGGTTCGAATACGATCTCTTTTGTAAATACAAGCAGCGGAAATTATTCAGCACTGTATTGGTATTTAGGTGATGGTAGTTCGGCAAGTACATCAAACGTGACACATACGTATGCACCCGGAATTTATGGTGTCTGTTTAACAGTTTGGGATAGCCTCAATGGTTGTCAGTCTACATTCTGTGATACATTGTATATTAATTCTACAGCAACTTGTCAAGCAAGTTTCACAACCACGTATCAAGGAAACCTCATTCAGTTTTTAAATAATTCAACCGGACCTTATACTCAAGTATATTGGAGTTTTGGTGATGGTACGAATTCAACTTTAATAAGTCCTTGGCATCAATTTGCACAACCTGGTGTATATACAGTTTGCTTAACCGTAGGCGATAGTTCTACTTCTTGTTTTGATACGTATTGTCAAACCGTCGTTTTTCAAGGAACTGGAAATTGTGATGCTTCATTTACTTCGGTAGATAGCGCAGGCTTCACTTGGTTTTTTCCAACAGTTTATAATCCCAATTATTATTATTACTGGAGTTTTGGTGATGGAAATTCATCTACTCAAAGTTATCCAGTTCATCAATATGCTACACAAGGAACCTTTTTAGCTTGTTTAACGGTTATCGATTCATCAACAAATTGCTTTATTAGTAATTGCGATTCAGTATCGAACTTACCTCCTGCTGGATGCGTAGCTGCGTTTAATTATCAAGTATCAAATGGAACCGCTTACTTCGCAGGATTTAATAGTGGTGTTGGCGGTGTGGCTAGTTAGTCATGGAGTTTTGGTGATGGTACTTCGGGAACTGGAAGTAATCCAATTCATAATTATAGTGCTGCAGGAAATTATACTGTTTGTTTAATCATTCAATCATTTAATGGCTGTGTTGATTCTGTTTGTAACACCATTCAAGTTCCAGCATTCAATCAATGTAGTGCAATCATTTCTTATCAAACTTCAAATTATAATGGTATTTTCTCAGGAAGTGCAACAGGTGGTAATGTTAATTCTTGGGCTTGGTATTTTTCAGATGGTACCACAGCATCGGGTCAGAATGTAACACATACTTTTCCAGCAGCAGGATTTTATAATGTTTGTTTGTACATCACTACATTTAACGGATGTTTTGATTCAACTTGTCAGCAAGTATATATTCCCGGACCTTCCGTAATTTGTCAACCTTACTTTACTTATATTGTAGGTGCGAATAATGTTGTTTCATTTACCAATCAAACGCAAGGGAATCCTACTAATTATTATTGGAATTTTGGAGATGGGTCAACTTCAACAAGTGTGAGTCCAACTCATACGTATGCGCAGAGTGGAATGTATATTGCCTGTTTAACAGTAGTGGACTCTTCCGCAGGTTGCAGTGCTACTTATTGCGATACTATCATCACAGGAAATGTGATTGGAAATTGTAATGCGCAATTTCAATACTTTGATAGTCTTGGAACCTATTTCTTCTTTCCAATAAGTAATCCTAACTATTATTATCACTGGAATTTTGGAGATGGATTTGTAAGTAATGCAATGTACCCTACTCATTTTTATTCTTCAAGTGGATGGTATAATGTCTGCTTAACAATTATCGATAGTTTGAATAACTGCTCTGATACTTGGTGCGACTCTATTTATGTTCCTAACTCTGCAGGATGTCAAGCGTATTACACTTATTCTATAGATACAGTAACTGGTTCTGTTAGTTTTACGAATCAATCACAAGGAAATTATACAAATTCTATTTGGTCGTTTGGTGATGGCACTAGTTCTACTTCAACATCGCCTTCGCATGTTTATACAACTCCTGGTACTTATCTCGTATGTTTAACCATTCTAGGAAGTAACTGTCAAGACTCTTATTGTGATTCCGTTGTTATCGGATCTGGTGTTAATTGTATACCTCAGTTGTATGCAGTTCCCGATACCACTTTTGGTAATGGAAATGTTTATTTCTTTATTGGAAATACATGTCCAGGATGGCAGTACATTTGGAGTTTTGGTGACAGTACCACGGGTTCTGGAACTGGTCCATTCACGCATCAATACAATGCAACAGGATGGTATACGGTATGTATTACGGCGTATGATAATTTCGGAAATTCCATCACCATTTGCGATAGCGTATATGCCTTACGGTTAGCTTCCGGTATTGATGAAATCATTAATACTTCTTCATTTAATTTATTCCCCAACCCTTCTCAAGGAACAATCAATATTCAATTTGAATTATTAAAAACCGCGCACATTTCCATAGAGATCTTAAGCATTCAAGGACAACTGATCCAAAGCAGAGTACAGGAACATCCCTCAGGCGTATCACAAATACGCTTCGACCTATCTGCTTTGGAGTCCGGAATGTATATGATCCGTATAAAAACTGCTGAAGAACAAATTAATTCGCGATTTTCAATTCAGCAATAATCCGCGTTGACCGGAATGCGGAGCGCCTCCTTGTAGCTTTTGCTACGGGGAGGCTTTTTTATGAGTGAATCTGTAGGAACGAAAGTAGATTTTTAATTTAGCTTATAGACTAGGAATTTGATCATCCTCCATCTCGCAATGAGATATCGGTTTGCCAAAAAAAACGTTACTTTGTAGCCTATTCCCGCTATGCCTACTTTATCCGTTGTCATTATCACCTTTAATGAAGAGCTTAACATCCTTCGCTGCTTGCAAAGTGTGGAAGGTCTTGCCGATGAAATTATTGTGGTAGATTCCGGATCGACGGATCATACCATTGAAATCTGTAAAAGCAGGAATGCAAAAGTGATGCATCAAGTTTTTTTGGGATATATCGAGCAAAAGAATTTTGCGATGGACCAAGCTTCTTCAGATTGGGTTCTTTCTTTAGATGCTGATGAAGCACTTTCGCCAGAGTTGAAGTCAAGTATCCAGCAAGCTTTGGCAAATCCTTCTGCTTCGGGTTATCAAATGAATCGCCTCACCAATTTTTGCGGACATTGGGTGAAGCACAGTGGTTGGTACCCCGATCGTAAATTGCGACTTTATCAAAAAGGTAAAGGAAGATGGGGAGGTGTGAATCCGCACGATCATTTCGATTTGCTTGAAGGGAAACCCGCATTATTACAAGGAGATATTTTGCATTATTCCTATAATTCTGTTTCGGATCACATTAAACAGATTGACCGTTTTAGTGCCATCGGCGCCAAAGCAATGTACGAGAAAGGAATGAGCTCGAGTATTGCTAAAATTATTTATAAACCCATGGCACGCTTTCTTAAAAATTATATTGTTTGGTCGGGTTTTCGAGATGGACTTACCGGATATATAATCGCAAAAAATAGTGCGCATGCTGTTTTTCTAAAATATTTGCGTTTGTATTATCTTCAAAAAGGAAAAACAATATGAAGGTGTTGCATGTCTCTACACCTATGATTTGGAGAGGTGGTGAGCAACAAGCCGCTTATCTTGTGCATGCATTGAAGGAGATGAAAGTGGAGGTGTATGTGTTAACACCCATTAATTCCGCTCTCTCTACTCGTTTGCAGGAAGAGGGAATTACTGTAATTAATTTTGAATCACGTGGTGTGTTGGATTTAAGTTTGGCAAAGAAAATTGCAAAAGTTTGTATGGAACAGAAATTTGATTTGATTCATACGCACGATTCACACGCTCATAGCGCTGCTGTCTTGTCGGCAGCCGTGTTTAGCAATAACACGCCTCTTGTGGTGAGTCGCCGAGTGGATTTTGCGGTTTCATCTAATCCATTTTCACGATGGAAGTATAATCATTCGTCCATCAAAAAAATAGTTTGTGTTTCCGAAATGATTTTAAAAATTACCGCTCCTTCCATCAAGGATAAGACAAAACTTGCTGTCGTACATTCTGGTATCAATACTGAAAATTATAATATTACAACAGAGAGGAATTTGTTGAAAGATGAATTGAATCTTTCTCAAGGTGCACTTCTTGTCGGAAATCTTAGCGCACTTGCCGATCATAAAGATTTTCCTACTTTTCTTAAAGTGGCCAAGGAAGTAATTGATGCAAATCCTTTAGTTCATTTTATTATCGCCGGTTCAGGTGATGAAAAAAGTTTGATTGAAAAATTTATTGATGAATATAAGTTGTCTTCCCGAATCCATCTTCTCGGATTCAGAAAGGATGTTACGAAGGTGATGAAGTCTTTGGATGTATTTTTAATCACATCAAAAACAGAAGGATTAGGAACCATTGTGCTGGAAGCCTTCGCCGCTGAAATTCCTGTTGTGGCTACACGTGCTGGTGGAATTCCAGAATTGGTGAGTGATGGTGTTACGGGATTGTTGGTAGAGGTAGGTGATGTAAGTGGATTAACCCATGCCGTCCAAATCGTTCTTGCTGATTACGAATTGAGAATGAAACTCATTAAGAATGCAAAAATAAAAGTGCAAGAATTTTCGTTTCAATCAACCGCTCAAAAAACATTGAGTATTTATCAAGAAATTATCAAAAGTTAATTGGCGACCGATAATCTTCATATCAAACAAATTGTTTCTTCGTTACCTGATACCCCAGGAGTATATCAGTTTTATAATGAGGAGATGGGATTGCTATATATTGGTAAGGCCAAGAATTTAAAGCGAAGGGTTAGCAGTTATTTTAATAAGAATCATAATAGTAATCGCATCAGTATGATGGTGCGACAAATCGTAGATATTAAAACGATTCTTGTTGAAACAGAGTACGACGCCTTATTACTTGAGAACAATCTCATCAAAAAATATCAACCTCGTTATAATGTCAGCTTAAAAGATGATAAGACGTATCCGTGGATTGTTATTAAGAAAGAAGAATTCCCTCGAGTGTTTTATTCGCGTCGAAAGATTAATGATGGAAGTACTTATTATGGCCCGTATGCTTCCGTAACAATGATCCAAACCATGCTGGAACTTATTAATAAATTGTATAAGCTCAGAACATGTAATTTAGTTTTGTCGAAGGAGAATATCGAAAGGAAAAAATTCCGACTCTGTTTAGAATATCATGTTGGAAATTGCCTAGGCCCCTGCGAAAGTTTACAATCAAAGGAAGATTACGATTTATCAATTACGGGCATCAAGGATATTCTAAAGGGAAACATCAATAATGTGATTCGTCATTTGGAAGATCAGATGAAGGAACATGCAACAAAGCATGAATTTGAAGATGCTCAATTGTGTAAGGAGAAGATTGAAATTTTAGAGAAGTATAAAGGCCGAAGTGTGATTGTGCATCCAACCATACACAATATCGATGTTTATTCTTATGTTGATGAATTGAATTCTGCCTTTGTGAATTACATGAAGGTGATGAGTGGTGCTATTGTGCAATCTTTCACCTTGGAATTAAAAAAGAAACTCGATGAATCGCCCGCCGAATTATTGAGTCTCGCTATTGCGGAACTGCGCCAACGTTATGAAAGCGATGCAAAGGAAGTATTGGTTCCTTTTGCGCCCGAATTAGAAATACCAGGAGTACAGTTTGTAGTACCTAAAATTGGCGACAAGAAAAAACTCCTCGACCTCAGCGAAAAGAATGTGCGCTATTTTATGAAGGATAAGATGGAGCAAGCCGACAAACTTAATCCCGAACACCGCATCGAACGATTAATGACTGTAATGCAAAAGGAATTGCGTCTCAAGGAAAAACCGTATCATATAGAGTGTTTTGATAATTCAAACTTTCAAGGAGATTACGCCGTGGCAGCTATGAGCGTTTTCAAAAACGGTCGACCATCTAAAAGTGATTACCGCCACTTTAATATTAAAACGGTGGTAGGTCCTGATGATTTTGCAAGTATGGAAGAGGTAATTTATCGCCGATACAAGCGTATGAAGGAAGAGAATCAGCCCATTCCTCAACTCATCGTCATTGATGGAGGTAAGGGACAATTATCGGCAGCACTCACCAGTTTGGAAAAATTAGATTTGCGAGGAAAAATTAGTATCATCGGAATTGCAAAAAAGTTAGAGGAAATTTATTTTCCGGGCGATTCACTCCCGTTGTACTTAGATAAAAAAAGCGAGACATTAAAGATCATTCAACAGCTGCGCGATGAAGTGCATCGTTTTGGAATAACCCATCACCGTAACAAAAGAAGTAAAGGCGTTATCAAAACCGAACTCAGCGATATCAAAGGAATCGGCGAAGCTACCACCGAAATTTTATTGAAGCACTTTCGATCTGTAAAAAGAATTAAGGAAGCCAAGTTGGATGAACTAACCGCTGTAATCGGAACAGCAAAAGCTAAAATTGTACAAATCCATTTTAAGAAAGAAGAGTAATCTTCAGTTAGTATTTTTCGTGATATAGAAATTCAGTTTTATCACTAAAGACACAAGAGGTCACAAGAGTTCACAATAGGATTTTTGTCTTTACCTAGCTAGTACTTCTAGAACAGAATTTGTTTAGGCTCTAGTGCACTTAGTGTTCTCTAGTGACCTCTAGTGCCTGCCTGCTGCAGGCAGGTTGAAAAAAGCGAAGTCCTCTCGTAAAATAGAATCTAAAACGAATACTTCACTCCCAAACTATCTAAATCTTCAATACTGATTGATGGCGGCATAATGCCATTCGAAATACGATACAACATCAAGGCACCAACAGCCTTCGCTTCTTCTTCCGTGCTAAATCCTTTGTTACCCTGAATAGCAGGAATTGAATTTTGATGTATCATCATCTTTCCTTCTTGATAAATATCAAAACCATATCCTTCCAATCCATCTCTATTTTTAAAAGTATGCATGGAAAAATGCGAAGAGGAAGAATCGGTGGAAGGAATAGTATCTGGAATTTTTGATTCTACGAGTGAATCCGTACAAGAAGTATGGCCGTTTTCAACTTTTGGATTATTGCATCCAACAAGAGAAATTCCAAAGAAAAGTGCAATTACAATTCTCATGATTTAGATGGCAGACAATTCCTTTTTCAAAAAGTCGATGACATTCACCTCCGTGGCATCGATATTTTTAATTTCAGCAATGTACCAACTAATCCAATCACCCATATGTAATAAATACAAAGAGCGCTGTAATTGTGTTGCACCTTTTGCTTTCATTTCAATCAATGTAGCTTTATTACGTTTTACCACATCACTCGAAATTTCCATACGCTTTTGTGTGCGGAAATAATCATCTTCACAACGGAACATCAGCACCACTGCTTCTGGATGCGGTTCAGTCCAACCCACTAATTCATTATGATTCATCTCGGGTAACACATTATGCCAGCAAAGCATTTTACTGTTTTCATTAATTTGCTGACGGAAGCGAACGGCTACTCCTTCATAACGCGCCTCACAATAAATAATTGGAAGTTTTCCTACCAATTGTTGTGCAATCGCTTTTGATTCATTTTTAATATTTTCTTCTTCTTTATCTAAAAGTTGAACAGCATCGCTTAAATCTTTACGATAAGAATCATCAATCAATCCATGAAATCCGAGAATGTAAGGAAGTTGTGTGAACGAATATCCAAAACAAGCGCGTGGTGGCATTCCACCAGGAATGTTAACTACATCCAACCCTTTTTCTTTTGCGATTGCACCAATCTTCCCTCCAGAGGTAACACAACAAATTTTAGCACCTTTTTGAATAGCTGCTTCCATTGCTTGTAATGTTTCTTCCGTATTTCCAGAATAAGAGGATACGATTACTAAAGTATGTTGATCTACAAACGCAGGAAGGAAATAATCTTTGTTTACCAAAAGTGGAACGCGTAAAGCTTTATCAGTTACTTGCGCAACAATACTTCCACCAATTCCAGATCCACCCAAACCAGTGACTAATACGTTGCGTATAGGATGCGTTGCTTTACTGAGTGTTGCATTGTTTCCAATTTCCATGGCCTCACGTACGTGTTGTGTAAATGCGGCAACTAATTCATTCATTAACATATTCTCAAGATTTATTAGGGCAAATATATACGAAGTAGGAATAGAAGTGTTTCGAAACCCCCATCTTTTATAAGCATTGATTTCCCGATAACTACAGAACTGAGTTTTATGTATTGGCCAGCCCTTTGTTGAAAAAAGGTTCTTAGATTTCCAGCATGCTTTTTACTGATCTGTCATCCAAGAATTTTAATGGTTTGAGTTTATTAAATGATCTGATAAACAAGTACTAAAGTGGACAGGATGGACGAATCACCTATTTTCTTTATTTGCTTTTTTATCTAAAAATTGATGATAGAAAAATACATTTAAAAGCAGGAGCTCTAATCCGTAAAACACATCTTCAACCGGAATGGTCATGAGTCGTAACCCCATGATATGGGATTCATTGTACCAAACTACAGGCGAATCTAATCCCGTTCCCGTTAAAATTCCGTTGACAATGGAAAAGGGGATCAAAAGGACAAGGTAAACACTCAAAAACGAAGGGAGCCATTTTACTTGGATATAAAATTTAAGAATTAATAATAGAATTGCTAAACTGATAAATGTAACTGAAGTGTACAAATGTGATAAGTAAATAATTCCAGTGATGAATAGAAATAAGACGAGCGTAGTTATTACAATTTTTTCGGTTCTTTCTTCCCATTTCATATTAAAGAAAAGGAGTAAACAATGATAGGTAAAGACACATGAGAATGGAATGCAAATGAAAAAAAGAACTTCTTCGATGGGTAAGTGGTATAATTTAATTCCTGAAATATAGTTTCCATTAAATCCCCAAACACCCAGCGAAGTGAAGTAGCCATCCCATAAAATAAAAGGGATAGCAACCAAGACACTTGCTTTTAGAAAGGAAAAGAAGTGAAGATGAAACTGCAGCCTTTTGTGAAATGAGAAAATAAAGGGCACAAGAATCGTAAAAAGATTTATGTAGAGATAAAGGTATTTCATTCTGCAGTTGTCGATTTCGAATTCTTAAAATATTTCAGCGGAACCCATAACATTCCAAAACATTCACCATGTTCTTTGTGAATATGCTTGTGATGCATTTTGTGTGCTCGTCGGATAGCCTTGAAATATTTATTTTCAATGTTTCGGAAAAATTTGAATCGTTGATGAATTAAAATATCATGGACAAAGAAATAAGTAAATCCATAGAGGGTAATACCTAAACCAATCCAAAAGTAAGCATTAAAATTTTCCAACATGCCAACGTAAAGTCCCGCAATTCCAGGCAAGGCAAAGATGAGAAAGAAGAAGTCATTGTGTTCAAAGAATCCACTCGATTCTTTATGATGATGATCCTTATGTAGAATCCAAAGCCAACCATGCATAATGTATTTATGCGTGAACCACGCCATGAATTCCATACTTAAGTACGCAGTAAGTGTGATGAGTATTTTTTCCATGTTAATTTTTGTTGAATATTTTTTCAAGTCTATCGTTTCGAAATTGAAAAATTTTCTCGATTTTTTTTCTAATAAATAACCAATGTGCAAATTTACCAAGGTAGGAAAATGGAAGTTGATAATGAATGGTGTCATACATCATGGTGCCATTCTTCACGGGAATAAAGGTATGGGTGTGTTCCCATTTTTTATAGGGCCCTTGTAATTGCTTGTCCGTGAACGTAACTTTTGTTTCTACATGATCAATCTCAGTGAGCCAATTCATGGGTATTCCCAATAACGGACTTACCTTGTATTGTATTTTTTGACCATTAAAAATTTCAATCGTTCCAGTATCAGAAATTATATTGAATTTTAAGTTAGGTGGTGTAATTCTGGATAAGTTATGTGCAGAAGAGAAAAATTCCCATGCCTTTTCTATTGGGATGGGTAAAAATTGTTTTTCTTGATATTGATAGTCTTTCATTTTTTATTTCAGATAGCGTTCAGTTTAGTTTGAAATAAGCTATTAATCATAAGTCCTATTTTGTAGGGATTGCTGATTCGTATTCTTTCTGTAAACACTCGTTCGGCAGGTACCGATTTTATTTTTTTGAAAAGCGATGTGTAGTAGGCGTACGCTAAGTAAACACCTCCTTTAGCAGCAGGTGGAAGTTTTCTAATTCCAATTAATGCATATTTGAAATCATTTTCTATTTCTTGCTCTATTATTTTCTTGGATTCATTATTGAATTGCGACAAATCTATGTTGGGAAAGTAACTTCTTCCTAATAGGTAATAATCGTCTTTTAAGTCTCTTAAAAAATTTACTTTCTGAAATGCGGAACCTAATCGCATCGCATAAGGTTTTAATTCTTCATGAATTTTTAAATCCCCCGTCGTAAAAACATGTAAGCACATTAATCCAACTACCTCGGCAGATCCTAAAATATATTGCGCGTAATTTTCTTGTGTGTAATGTACTTTTTCTAAGTCCATTTCCATACTTTTTAAAAACGTTTCAATTAATTCAAGACTAATATTATTATCATGAACACTTTTCTGAAAAGCATTGAGAATTGGATTCAATGAAATTTTATTCTCGATTGCTTCATATGTATCTTGCTTGAACTTATTGAGTAAATACTTTTTATTGTAACCTTCGAAACTATCTACAATCTCATCAGCAAATCGCACAAATCCATAGATAGCATATATCGGATCATGCATTTTGTGATTCAAAAAGTAGATACCAAGTGAAAAACTAGTACTGTACTCTCGGGTTGTTAATTTGCTACAGGCGATGGATACCTTATCAAAAGATGCTTTCATGTTTTTCTTTTTTGGATAAATGTTGGAGGACTTGTTGTGCTGCTATTTTTCCAGAGATAATGGAAGGAGGTACTCCGGGTCCTGGAACAGTAAGTTGTCCAGCATAAAATAAATTATGAAGATGTTTGTTTCTGATCTTCGGTTTCAGAATGGCGGTTTGTCGAAGGGTATTCGCTAACCCATATGCATTTCCTTTGTATGAATTGTAATCTTCTAAAAAATCATTTACACAATAACTCTTTTTGTAATCGATATGTGGAGTTAAATCTTCACCACACTGTTGATTTAATCGCTTCATCATTACATGAAAATATTTCTCTCTCATTTCTTCTGTATCTGATAAACCTGGAGCAATAGGCATGAGTAGAAATATGCTTTCATGCCCATAGGGAACAATAGTTTCGTCAGATCTTGAAGCGCAACATGTGTAGAATAATGGTTTGGATGGCCATTGTGGATTTGCATATATTTCTTTGCTATGTTGTGTTAGATCTTCGTCGAAGAATAAGGTGTGATGTTGTAAAGAAGGGATTTTTTTGTTGAATCCTAAATAAAAGATTAAACTGGAAGGAGCAAAAGTTTTCTTCGACCAATATTCTTCGGTATAATTTCTAAATTTAGCAGGGAGTAATTTCGTTTCTACATGATGATAATCTGCCGCTGCTACGATGGCATCACAATGAAATAGTTTCCCATCTACAAGTAGCGCATTGGCCTCGCAATCTTTGATTTCTATTTTTTCTACATTGGCATTGTAATGAAATGTTACTCCTTTCTTTTTCGCTAGATCAACCATTGCTTTCACTACGCTGCCAAAACCGCCTTCGGGATAATGTGTACCTAGTTTGAGTCCAGCATAATTCATCAAACTGTAAAGTGCAGGCGTGTTTTCTGGAAGAGCACCAAGGAAAAGAATAGGAAATTCCATTAGGGCAATGAGTTTTGGATGTGTAAAATAATTTCGAACATGTTTACTAAAGGAGGAAAATACTTGTAGGCGAAAAACTCCTTTCATTAATTCGATGTCAGCAAATTCACTCAATGATATACCAGGTTTGTACACTAAACTTTCCATCCCCGTTTTATATTTGTATTCTGCCTCTTCCATAAATTGATCGAGACGCAAAGCGCTTCCTAATTCAATCTCTTCGAAAAGTTGTCGAAGTGCAGTATAACGGTCAGGGATATGGGTGGTATCGTTTTTTCCAAAAACTACATCAAAAGCTGGATCTAATCTTTTTAGTGAATAAAATTCCGAAACGGAATGTCCGAAGTCTCCAAAGTACTTTTCAAATACATCAGGCATCCAATACCAGCTCGGACCCATATCGAAGATATAACCAGACTCGGTCTTTAGTTGACGTGCTCTTCCTCCTGGGAGACTATTCTTTTCAAAAACATGCACTTCATAACCAGCTGAAGCTAAATAGGTAGCAGCACTAATTCCAGAAAATCCAGCACCAATAATGGAGACAATAGACATTTGTTGTTTATATAATTGTTAAAAAATATAAACAAATTCATGTGCCTAAAGTTTTAAAATAAAATCATCTACCGTTTTAATCCATTCAACATTTTCATCAAAATGTAATTTAGAAAGGAGTCGGACATTACCCGAAATTAAAATTTTACAGGTTTTTGCCTTGAAAATCAATGAATTGATATATTCTTGTACTCTTACTGATTCATTATAATGAATGAAAAATACTAATATATGCGAGGCATGAACTTCCTGTACAGTAGAAATTAATGATTCAAAAGGTAGATTACAGCCTAAATAAATTGAGTTTTTTCCAGCCTGACGAAGCATGAAATGTGAAAAAAGTAGCCCAATTTCATGAAACTCCCCTTCAGGAGTACATAGTGCCCAGGTTTCGTTTGATTTTTTTGAAGCAGGTAATGCACTTGTAGCGGCATGAATTTTTTGAATAATTAAGTTACTTATAAAGTGCTCCTGACTAGGTGGAATACGTTCACCCGCCCACAGAATTCCCACTCTATTTAAAAAGGGAATAATTACTAATTTATAAAGGGTGATAATATCAAATCGCTTGGATGCATGCTTGTAAATTAGGTCAAAAGAATAGGCATCATAGTTAATTCCAGCAGCTGTTAATTGTAAAATATAATTTGATGCATCGGTTTCATCGGACTGTAAACGTTCAAACTTTTCTATTATTTTTTGTGCAAGCTCTTCATCACTTAACAAACAAAACTTGGCAACTTGCGATTCACCCTCAATTAAACTGGCAATATTTAAAAGACGTTTTAATTGATGCCCGTCATAATACCTTGTATTTCCCAACGTTCGATTTGGACGAAGTGCATTATATCTTTTCTCCCAAATGCGTATCGTATGCGCTTTGATTCCAGAAAACTGTTCTAGTTGAGAGATGGTGAATGAATTCATTTTATACTTGAAAACAAATATAACATTTTTGGGGGATTAGCTAACTTCTCCAACCAATGGTTGGAGTTTTACATTATCCTTGTATTCAATATACTATTGTCTCATATACCAAAGGTTTTGGACGGAATAACCGTGTACTCCAATAAACTCATTTTGTAAATCTTTCGATAATGTTTCAACAATGGATTTTCCCCAGCCATGCTGCTTTTGCTTTTCAACAATACTTTTGCCTATTTCCCAATACAAGTTCAACAAGCTTTTATTTACCTGTTTCATGGCTTCATATTGTGCCACATGTATTTTTTCTTTTATCTCAGATAGAAATACTTTGTTTGGATCTATTTCTATTTTGCTCATAGTAGTAATGGTTATAAATTAAAGCAGGCCTGGAGATCTTCTGAAAAGGAGTTGGAGAAAAACCAATGACGTTGAAAGCGTTGAATAAAATGGTGTTGAAAAGGATTGTGGTTGACGCGTCATTTCCTGTATTCATAGAAGATCCCCAGTAACACTTCCTGCTTGTACTGTAATTTTAATGTTTGCTCGGGGAGATAGGTGAGTGTTGTATCGAAGCGAAGTTGAACATATTTTAAGAATCGAAAGCACAAGCGATTGCTGATATCGAATTGTATTTGTTGTGCAGTCATCGCATTTAAAAAAAATTGAGAGCGATGTTGTAGTAAAATAAAATCTTTGTAGAAGTACTCATCCATATTTAAAAAAGCACTGAATCCATATCGTGAGTATATATGACTGTGTTTTGACTTTAATAAGGGTCGCTCTTTAAATGCGATGGATGTACTTTGCTCGGGTTGTATGTTTACTTGCAAAGTGGCTGGTGCTATAAGTAGATTACTATTTTCAAGAAAGTCGAAGGAGAAACTATATCCAAGTGTAATTGCAGCAGGATTCATAAATCCACCTCTCCATATTTTTTGCTCCGATGTTTGTTGCCATGTATTCATCCACTGTGATTGCATTTGGAAGAAGTAAGTATGTGTCATTTTTTTCGATCTTTTTTCCATCCAGCGTAGATGAATCTTAAAGGAATCGGAACTTTTTATCCAAATGGAGTCAATGAAACTGGTATACCCTAATTGCGTTTGTACGAAGTGATCACGACTCCATCCCGATGAAACCGTTTTACGAAATCGAGCTTCTCCATAGGCTTTGATAAGTACAAAGTTTTGTGTTCCGCTCCACCATGACTTTTCACTCGTATAGCTACTACTTAAATCTGCACGAACAATCATTTTTTTTATAAGTACTGAATCAGTATCCGCTTTTGCCAAGAGCAAATGGAATGAAAAGAAGATACAGCAGAGGATATAACGGTGAAGCATATGGGTTTTTTAGAGCAATAGAATTTCAGGCCACGGGTGTAGCAGTTTTTTGAATGAAGTAGTATATAGATTTTAACCCGTAAGAATTCAGGACGCAACCTTTACAGGAAGTGGGAAGGGTATTTTGATGTAGCGATAATATACATGTTGCTTTATTTGTTTGCCGTTCCGAAGGGTTTCGTTGTCCCGGCCAAAAACCAAATGCAGGTTGTATTAAATTTCGCTTTGAATACTTAAATTACTTTTACGAATGTATATTGATTTATTTGCCTCAAATTTTTATTCGCATTCTTTTGTTAACACGTCAATGTTAAAAGCAAAAGAAATTGTTTGAGCAATATATTCTTTTCCTTTTATGTCATTTTGTTGCTTTGAAAAATTCAAACAAAGCCCTTTCATTTACAAAAGGGCTTAGCCCGTCAATCTTCGTAAAACAAAAATGTAAAGAAAGGAAGGGGCGTAGCCCTGCTATCTTCGTAGAAAAAAATGAAATGAAGGGGCGTAGCCCTGACATCTACGTAAAAAAAATAAAAAGAAAAGTAGGGGCGTAGCCCTGTTATATTTCCTAATCATACCATTCAAATAAATATTTTGGGTCATATTGAATATCAAATTTTTCAAGAAACTGTAAATATTCTTCTTTAAATGTTTGTTTTTTATGATGTGCAGGTTGATTCAAAATATATTTCACAACCTTGTCAATATGCGATTTGGAATATGTAAATGCACCAAATCCATCTTGCCATGCAAATTTTCCGAGTATATATTTTTTTTCGTCCAACCATCCTGAAGATCCTGATTTTACCTGCTCCATCAATTTTGAAGGCGCAATGGTTGGATGCATACCAACAAAGATATGTGTATGGTCGGGATTGCAATAAATAGCATATGTTTTACATTTATGGTTGTTAATGATGCCACACATGAATTTTTCCAATTCATCCCGAAAAGATTCGTTAATAAGATTTGCTCTGCCTTTTACCGAGAAAACAAATTGTATATATAATTGTGTGTAGGTGTTTGCCATGGTTTTCTTATGTCAGGGCTACGCCCCTTTAATTGGTTATTTGTTTTCGATGTTACGAAGATTACAGGGCTACGCCCCTTTGATTGGTTATTTGTTTTCGATTTTACGAAGATTATAGGGCTGCGCCCCTTTGATTGATTATTGTATTCCTATTTTAAGAAGAGTCTATAACTACGCCCCTTTGATTGGTTATTTGTTTTCGATTGTACGAAGATTACAGGGCTACGCCCCTTTGATAGGTTATTTGTTTTCGATTTTAAGAAGATTATAGTGCTAAGCTCTAATAAGAAAATACTCTTTTGCTTTTACGCCTGATGTTTTCTGCCTTTATACTAGATTTTTAATTGGGGTGTTAAAACTTCCATTAATGCCAATTCTCGTTTGGTTAGTTGTTTCCATTGTAAAAATGAATTGCATCTTTGATGAATTCAGGATGCAACCATTACAGGAAGTGGGAAGGGTATTTTGATGTAGCGATAATATACATGTTGCTTTATTTGTTTGCCGTTCCGAAGGGTTTCGTTGTCCCGGCCAAAAACCAAATGCAGGTTGTATTAAATTTCGCTTTGAATACTTAAATTACTTTTACGAATGTATATTGATTTATTTGCCTCAAATTTTTATTCGAACTCTTTTGTTAACACGTCAATGTTAAAGGCAAAAGAGACCACCTTGCGAGTGATCTCTTTTCAATTTTTATAATTTAGGATTAATGTAACATCTCATCAATCGTTCCCGTTGCTACGCTGTGATAACTAGGTCGAGCTTTTACATAGATAGCCTGAGCTTTCTTTTTTCCTTCCACTGTTTCACTTAGTGCCGAATACAAAGGCTTCAAGAATTTTCGGCGACCCACCGACGTTAGGAATTTTTCTAAGGACGCATCGGCAGGAGCATAGTTGCTGCGAATACAGATCTCCAACCATTGACATAATATTTCACTGTTACCACTGTTGGTGAAATGAAATTGTTCATCCAACAATTTCATTTTTTCCATGGATAAACTGTCTGGCAATGCTCTTAAGAAATACACCCAATGATGCGTTGTCCACCCTTGTGGATTTTCGATTTTCTTTCCTTCGTTAAATGTATTTACTACTGCATCTACTTTTTGTAATTCTACAGAATGTACTTTCGGAAAATTATCAGGTAAGCCTGGACCATACACCCAAATGTTTTCTCTGATTTTTGTGTTACGCAGCTTACCATCTCCCTGAATCAAATTTTTCTCTAAATAATCTAAAAAGTCTTCTGTTGTGATACTTTGAAAAGCATGTTCTGCAAAATATTGTTTTAAGAAGTTATCCCATCGTTCGCGTCCAACTGCCATTTCAATATTGAGTAAAAAGAATCTTCCTTTCTCGTAAGCGATATCACTCATTCCATCATCAGGATCCCTTCCTGCTAAGTTCAAATATAGATGCGAATCGGGATTGTCAGGTCCCATCTCTTTTATCGTTTTTCTTAATTCCCCTTCAGCAAGTACGGTGGCCATGTCTTCAAAATCTTTTCCGTATAATTTTTCCATGATGCGTGATTCAAAGTAAACCGTGAATCCTTCGTTTAACCAGAAGTCATTCCATGTAGCATTGGTAACTAAATTTCCGCTCCAACTATGCGCTAATTCATGTGCAATTAATGCTACTAACGAACGATCGCCTGCAATAATGGTAGGAGTAGCAAAGGTGATGCGCGGATTTTCCATGCCTCCAAAAGGAAAACTCGGAGGTAATACCAACACATCGTAACGACCCCAAGCATACGGTCCGTATAATTCTTCTGCAGCAACAACCATCTTCGGTAAATCTACAAATTCATAAACTGCTTTATCGAGTGTTACAGGTTCAGCAAAAATTCCGCTTCGTTTATCGTACGCATGAAAACTCAAATCACCTACTGATAATGCCATGAGATAAGAAGGAATGGCTTGCGGCATATTGAATTTGTAAATACCATCAGGATGTAAAACCGTATCGTTCTCTGCACTCATTAATGCCATCAATCCTGGAGGACAAGAAATTGTTGCTTGATAAGTAAATCGAATGCCTGGAGAATCTTGTAACGGAATCCACGTACGCGCTAAGATGGCTTGACTCTGTGTAAATAAAAATGGATGTTTACCTCCTGCAGTTTGCTGTGGAGTGAGCCATTGCAATGCCGCCGCCGTTGGACTCGTAGAATACGCAATCTTTACTTTTTTTGTATTGGGTTTGATGTGCACAATTAATTCACTTCCTAAAAATGGAACAGCTGGCATCAGTTCATATTTTGTTGAGGTACCATCTTCTAAAGTGATACTATCAATTTTTAAATCTCTCGAATCTAAATGTAATTGATTTACTTTTTGTAAATTTTCAATATGAAGTGTCGCCGTCCCTCGCAATTGCTTCGCATCAAAATCAACTTGTAGATCAAGGTCTAAGTTTCGAACTACCGCCTCTAGGGGACGTGCAAAGGAATGAACATCTTTTCTGGACATATTTTCTTCTTTAGTTTTTGTTGGATTAGATTGGCAAGAAGCCATACTTATAAGTGCTAATGCAAGAATGAGGAGTTTGTGCATAATGTTGCGAAGGTAGTGGATCTATTTTAAAATCGGTAATTCTTCATTAAACGATTGTGTTTTTTCGACGAAGGCTAGCTGTGAATTGAGAATCTCAACATATTCTCCAAATTTTTTTTAATTGCTACATACAATTCTTGTACTTTTGTATGAATGAAAAATTGGAAACAACGATTATTGCAATGGGGTAAAATCCTTTTTATCAGTTTTTCAAGTTTTTTAATCTTGGTGGTTCTTTTTGCATTTACCACAGGTCCCTATTACATTTATCATTGGTTGGGAACGAGTAAGAGTGAATTCCATTTTAAACCTCAGTGCATTATCATCATGGGTGGCGCTGGTTATCCAGGTGAGTCCTCATTAATTCGTTCTTGGTATGCAGCAGAAACTTGGAAGAAGAACACATCCGCAACTTTGATCATCACACAACCTGCCGCAGTATGTATCCGTCCTGAATTTAGTGATGCTTGGGGTATCCGAAAAGATTTGATGATACGTGGTGTGGATAGCACTAAAATAATCCTCGAGATAAAGGGAAAAAATACACGCGAAGAAGGGATGGAAGTAATGCGAATTTTTCCTGGAGCAGAAAAAAAGCGTTGTGTTCTTATAACCTCTCCCGAACATATGCGAAGGTCTATTCTAACCTTCGAAAAATTAGGGTTTAAACAACTAGGTGGCGTTCCCACATGGAATGCATCGGGTCCTGTAGATCTTGATTATAAGGATAGTAATTTAGGTGGAAATAATGTTCCGCTCCCCGAAGTAGGGGGAAGTGTGCAGTTGAGATACCAGTTCTGGAATCACTTGCGTTATCAGGTTATCTGTTATCGTGAATTGATGGGATTAGCATGGTATCAATTGCGAGGATGGATATAGCATGAATTTTTTTTGATAAGTTTGACATTTAGTGTTAATCGCCTTATATTTATAACACTGTACTGCGAGTTCGAAGCAGTAATATTGCAATCCTCAGACACAAAATAGGAATATTGCACATGAAATTTGATGTATGATAAATAAAATAAAATTTCTTTTACTAACCATTATCTTTCTTAGTATAGCCCCTTCCGTTAGAGCGCAAAAAGTTTTTTTAGCTACAGGTGGTATGGTTCATTTTTTTAGTGAGACGCCATTAGAAAACATTGATGCAAATTCCCATAGTATGACTTCGGTGTTAACTACAGGAACAAACAAAATTCTTTTTACCGTTCCAATGCGTACATTTAAGTTTGAGAAATCGCTGATGGAAGAACATTTTAATGAGAAGTATGTGGAGTCGGAAAAATATCCTAAAGCTACTTTCAAAGGGGTAATCAATGAAACATTAGATTGGTCGCGCGATACCGTTGCCTCCGTTACCGCTACCGGCTCTTTTGAATTGCATGGGGTGACAAAGGAAATTACAGAGAAAGGAACCTTGAAAATCTCAGGCGAGAAGATCAATTTGGTAGTTGTTTTTGATATCCTATTAGCTGATTATAAAATCAGAATTCCCAAGGTGGTGACAACGAACATATCGGAAATGATAAGAGTTAATTTGGACTGCGATTTTATGCCTTATGTGAAAAAATAATTTTCTTTTTTCGGGGAGATGGGATTGTTAACCCAAAAGACACATCCGCTTCTAAATACTACCAATCGAAATACTATTCGAGTCCAATAAATTAATTGTACTATTCCGAATCACACAGACTTAAGCATACGAAAACGGACTCATTTATTGGTGGCGACTGTTTAAGAAGATAAGACAATTTTATAGGGTGCATCGGTATAATTTTTAAGTTTGTACCCTATTCGATGTGATGAAGGCATTTAAAACAGAGCAAGATACAACAACCCATCTTACTACTTCGGTGACAAGTGGGTTGTCTGTAGATTCTGTTGCTCTTCCTGTCAAAAATGTTTTTCGCTTTCAGGATGATGATGAAACCATCAGCCAACCTAAAGAAGATTCCGTAGTACATGTTTCTAAATCATTGCAAGGTCCTCGTATTTTTCAAGGCCATTTGTTGCGACCCGAACACCCCAACGCCCAGCCGCTTACCAATGAAATTGGCGACTGGTTCACTATTTCTTTAATTGTTTTGGTAGCCTTATTTACGTGGTTTCGATTCTTCTATTATCGCATCTTCCAACAACTCTATACTGCATATTATAACCTCACCACAACCAACCAAATTGTGAGGGATGAAAGTGTGTTGTTGCAACGGGCTTCCCTTATTTTATCGATTATCTCTTATATGTTGATGGGATTATTCTTGTATCAAATAAGTGTTTTTTTGAACTGGGGTATGGGAGTTTTACAAGGTGGACTCATGCGATTCGTCTTTTTATCTCTTTCTGTTGCTATTGCATATTCGGTGAAAATGATCATTTTAAGGTTCCTAAGCACCGTTTTTGATCTAGAAAAACCAGTTGCTTTGTACATTTTTAATGTCTTCTTGATGATCATGATGATTGGTCTTTTGTTATTGCCAATCAATATATTACTAGCGTATGGCCCCTCACAATATCGCCAATGGATTCTATCAATAGCGGTATGGATTATTGCTCTTCTTTTCCTTTACCGATTAGTTAGGGCAATTGGGATTTGGACAGGTATTCCGGGCTTCTCTCTATTTTATTTGTTTTTGTACCTTTGCACATTCGAAATCGCCCCTCTGCTGATCATTTGGAAATTGACTGGCTTGTAGGTCGATCGACGAATGAAGTTTGGAAATTACCCCCATTTATCAACGACCCTTGAAAGTAAAATCCATACTAGTAACACAGCCGAAGCCAGAGTCAGAGAAGTCGCCTTATTACGATCTTGCGAAAAAGTACAACCTGAAAATCGATTTCAGACCCTTTATTCATGTAGAGGGAATTGCTGCTAAAGATTTTCGCAAAGACAGAATAAACATTCCCGACCACACCGCTGTTATCTTGACTAGCCGCCACGCGGCCGATCACTTCTTTCGTATATGCAATGAAATGCGTATTACGAATATGGAGGAGCTTAAGTATTTTTGTATCTCAGAGTCAACAGCGTTTTATTTGCAGAAGTATATCACTTTTCGCAAACGTAAAATATTTAGCGGTAAGCAAAATATTAATGACTTAATGGAAGTGTTAAAGAAACATAAAAAGGAAAGATTTTTATTGCCTTGTTCCGATATCGCCAAAGAAGAAATTGCGGATACCTTGAATGCAAATGGTATTATGTTTACTAAGTCAACTATCTATCGAACCGTTTGTTCCGATCTTAGTGATTTGGCAGATGTTAAGTACGATATGTTGGTATTCTTTAGTCCGGCGGGAGTCACTTCTCTCTTTAAAAACTTCCCTGATTTTAAGCAGAATACAACCCTTATTGCTGCTTTCGGTTCGCAAACATCTCAAGCAGTAGTAGAGGCAAATCTCCGTCTCGATATTCAAGCCCCAGTTCCCGAAGCCCCGTCCATGACCATGAGCATTGAGAATTACTTGAAAAAGAATAAATAATGAATGTTCGGCATCACCGAGCACAATTTCCTAACCTGGCCCTCTTCTGATCATTCATCCATCTCCGCGCCCGGTCATGAACCCTCTTGAAGTAAATCCGTCAAATTCCCTCTCGTTTAACGAAAAGTTAAAGAGCAGGAAAATATTGGATGCACTTTTCACTGAGGGGAAAGTAATACATGGAGGTCCTGTTCGTTTGCTTTTTATGGCTCAGCCTTATGCAGATGATTTCCCAGTTAAAGTAGCAGTCTCCGCTCCGAAAAGAGCGATGAAGTTCGCCCACGATCGCAACCGAATGAAACGCCTTATGCGAGAGGCGTACCGAATCAATAAACATGATCTAATTCAATACTGCCATCAAAAGAAAATTAGGCTTGGCCATATTGTTCATTTCTCGGTGCAATACACCCCTCGATTATCACGTTACTCAAGAGAAAATAATCCTACTTTTGAAGCAGATTATTCAAGACCGTGAAAAAAATACTAAGTAAATTATTTCTTGCCTTGATTGCTTTTTATAAAAATGCAATTTCACCACATTTAGGACCTGCCTGTCGTTATACTCCTACCTGTTCGGAGTATGGAGCAGATGCCATCAAAAAGTATGGTCCCTTTAAAGGTGGATGGCTTGCCCTAAAACGAATTCTGTCTTGTAACCCTTGGGGCGGACATGGTTATGATCCCGTTCCCTGATCTAAATTATGAAAGAAAAAATTTCTAAAAATTTCCGTCGCTTTCGAATGTACATTCTTGCTCTTGTAGTAGGGATGGGTTTGTATTCTTTTAAAAGTGCAAACGATAATTTCTTCGAGCTCAGTCGTAACCTCGATATTTTCACAACGGTGTTTCGTGAACTTACAGTGTATTATGTTGATCCCACCGATCCGAAATTGTTGGTGGAGGAATGTATTAATTCTATGCTAGAAAGTTTGGATCCCTATACACAGTTCATTCCCGAAGATGCAGCAGAAGATTATCGATTCATCACGACAGGGCAATATGGTGGTATTGGTGCATTGATTGGTCAACGTGGAGAAGATGTGATTATCACCGATCCGTACGAAGGTTTTCCTGCACAAAAATCGGGTTTGCAAGCCGGCGATATCATTCGTGCTATTGATGATAAATTAGTGAAAGGAAAAAAGTACGATGAGATTTCAAAGATGTTGAAAGGGCAACCCAATACACCCATCTCAATAAAAGTTGAACGCAAGGGATCTACAGAGCTTGTAAATTTGAAGTTGATGCGTGAAGAAATTACGATTAAGAATGTTCCTTATTATGGTGTTACCGATGATCAGTATGGGTACATACGTCTGGGTAGTTTTACCGATGATGCCGGACAAGAAGTGAAACATGCAGTGGAAGATTTAGTAAATAAGCAAAAAGTAAAAGGATTGATTTTGGATTTGCGTGGTAATCCAGGTGGACTGTTAAATGAAGCCGTGAATATTGTCAATGTGTTTGTCGATAAAGGTCAAGAAGTAGTAAGCACCAGAGGAAAAGTGAAGGAGTGGGATAAAGTATATCGTTCTTTGAATCCATCTGTAGATACTAAAACGCCACTTGTTGTTTTAGTGAGCAGTGGTTCAGCATCAGCAGCTGAAATTGTAAGTGGTGCTTTGCAAGATTTAGATCGTGCTGTGATAATTGGTCAACGTACTTTTGGAAAAGGATTGGTGCAAACTACCCGACCGCTTACTTACAATTCGCAATTGAAAATTACTACGGCTAAATATTATATTCCGAGTGGTAGATGTATTCAAGCACTCGACTATACACATCGCAATCCCGATGGTAGCGTTGGTAAAGTTCCCGATTCTTTGATCTCTGAATTTAAAACGAAGATGGGACGTAAAGTTTATGATGGTGGAGGAATTTCTCCTGATTTTGCAACCGAAGCACCAACGATTAGCAGTATCTCCAGATCATTAATCAATAATTATATTTTGTTTGATTATGCAACTGAATATAAAATTTCGCATCCTGCCATTGGTAATGCAAGAAGCTTTGTTATATCGGATGATGAATTCGAAAATTTTATTAAATGGCAAAGTAGCAAAGAGTATGAATACACTACGGAGAGTGAAATCATGCTGAAGGAATTAAAGGAAAAAGCAGAAAAGGAAAAATACTTCGAACATATTAAAGCGGAGTATGAGTCTGTGGAGAAAGTATTAGCTCATGATAAGGCAACGGATCTTCGCTTAAACAAGCAAGAAGTAAAATTGCTTTTGGAAAATGAAATTGTCTCTCGTTACTTCTATCAAAATGGTCGTATCGAAGCAAGCTTTAACGACGACCCCGATATTCTCTCAGCCATCAAAGCGTTGAAGGCACCACAAGTGTATCAGTCGATGTTGAGTCGAACTTATAAACCATAATTTTTTATTGTTTGATTTAGATTTTTGTTCGATGCATGCCCATTCTTAGTTTAGAAAAGTAGCGATGAATCTATGAATTCCGAATTGAAAATAGTTCATAGAGTAGGCGTCGCTATCTTTTTTTTCGGGGTGATCTTAACTGCTTTTTCGATGCCCTTGTGGAATTTAGGAATGAGCTTAGGGCAATTTACCATGGCGGGAGGTTGGTTGCTCGCCGGAAATTTAAAATCACGTTTACAATTTGCAACCAAGCAAACTGTTTTTTGGTTGTTAGTAGGATTGTTCCTGATGCATGTATTGGGATTGTGGAATACAACCGATTTCAAGTATGCGATGAGGGATATCACTGTAAAGCTTCCGCTCTTACTCATGCCTTTACTTATCGCAGCAGGACCGCGACTAACGGTGAAGCAGGTACGCATTTTATTTCATTTTCTCTTTTTAGGGGTCATGGTATCTACCATTACGGGATGGGCAACATACCAAGGCTGGACAGGAAAAGAAGTACGCGACTTCCGCGACTTAAGTGTTTTCATTTCTCATAATCGCTTAAGTCTATTGATTGATGTATGTATTGTTATGTGTTTGTATTATGCCAATGAAGCGAAAACAAATATTGTAAAACTTGGATATGGACTTTTAACTTTATGGTGTCTTTACTTTTTAATTTTATTGCAATCCATCACGGGATTATTATTGCTCGCTATATTATTTACCGCAGCTATTGTTTATTTTGGAATCAAGAGTAAAAATAAAGGCGTTAAAATTGCAACCAGTGTTTTTTTGTTAATGATACTTTTTGCAGGATGGAAAAGTTACGATACTATTTTTGTTCAATCCATTCAATCGTACGAAGGTGAAACCAATTCCAATTTAAAGTTCACCGCGCGTGGAAATGTTTATCAAAATGATTGGTCGAGGCAGGATGTGGAGGGAGGTCGATTGGTGTGGAGGAAGTACAACGAACTTGAAATAGACACCGCTTGGATGACTCGTAGTACACAACGTGTTTGGGAACTTGATCAGCAAGGACATATGCAATTAGTAACGTTGATGCGTTACCTAACTTTTAAAAATTTGTCGAAGGATGCTGCCGGTGTTCAGCAATTATCAGAGAAAGATGTACAACTTATTGAAAAAGGTTTTCCCACTCCCGAAGCAGTGGAAGGAAAAAGCAGTATTCAATATCGACTTAAAGAATTAGCTTCAGAGTATCGAAATTATCATTTCAGAAATGACGCTAACGGACATTCATTAGCGCAACGATTAGAATATTGGAAAGCATCAAAAAATATTATTCAAAAGTATCCTCTTACTGGAGTAGGCACAGGTGATGTTCCCGATGCTTTTCAAGATATGTATGTTGAGATGAATTCTAATTTGGAAAAAACGTGGAGGTTACGAGCACATAATCAATATTTAAGTTTCGGTGTTGCTTTTGGATGGCCGGGATTATTATTTTTTATTTTCGTTTTACTTTTTTCAATTCGACATGCCGTCCAACAACAAAATTATATTTACCTCGCTTTTCTCATCATCGCCATGGGCTCCTTCTTCAACGAGGATACACTCGAAACGCAAGCGGGCGTCACTTTCTTCGCTTTTCTAAACTCTATTTTTCTATGGAAAGTTTATAAAAGTGATGATAGTAATTAGCGAATTATTTCTTTAGAAGAGATTTTGTGGGCAACAGTTGTTTTTTGATTTTAGATGTTAGACTTTAGGTCACAACATCCAACATCCAACATCCAACATCCAACATCTAACCTCTAACCTCTAACATCCAACTTCTAACATCTAAACTCCAACCTCTAGTTTCACCCTGTAAATTCATTTTTTTACCACTAACCAACTATTATTTACCATGTATTAGTGGATTCATCCTCTAAACCACCGAAATTTACACCTGAGTAAATGGATCTAGTCGGTCCGATCCCCAATGGCAGACACAAACGCACAGCAACTTATTGTAATTCAACAGTATCTGGATCAAGGCCAGACTGGCGAAGCTTTGAGCGAGTTGCTGGTTTTGCTGGCACGTCAACCAGAGCATGGAAGAGCGCAAGCCATCTACGGTAAGATATTGATGCTGAACCTAAAGGACTTTCAATCGGCCGAAGATGCCTTTAAAATTGCCATGCGCCACGCCGCTGCCTATCCCGATCTATATTACGATTATGGAGAGTTGCTTTTACGGATGGACAAAGCAACAGAATCGGTGGCGGTTTTAAATAAAGCCTTAGAAGTTCCTGGTATCGATAAAGACAAAATTTATGGACTTTTTGGAAAGCTATACGAACGTCAAGCCAAGTGGGAAGACGCCATTGAGTATTATACCAAAGCAATTTTATATTCACTCTCGGATCTAACGGTGGAGGAGTACCGAAAAGATGTGGAAAGAGTAAAATTTAAAATGGGAATGTAGGTTAGAATAGGAGACGGGAGAATGGGAGAGTGGGAGATGGCGATGCCAACCATTATGCTGCCCGCGAGTTCCCTCGGGCAGCGGATAATTAAAACGAAGTTGGCTGAGGTACTCGACGTTGGCTGAGGCTCTCGAGGCCAACCCTATCAATTATTCAATATCGATTTTATATCCGGCAAAAAATACAAATTACTCTTCATAATTTTCCCGTCTTCACGGTAAAGAGGTTGTCCATTTTCATCGAGCTTACTCATATTGCTTCGATGAATTTCATTAAACACATCAACAATTTTATGTTGTAATCCATGCGCGATAATGGTTCCACAAAGTATGTAAAGTTTGTCACCTAAAGCATCCGCAATTAACGTGATGTCTTTGTCCTTCGCAGCTTCTAAATATTCATCATTTTCTTCAGCCATCAAACGATGACGTAGTTCAATGATTTTATCCGTGATTTGTACTTCCGGTTGCTCGTGGTAATCGAGTCCAAAAGTTTCGTGAAATTCTTTTACAGAGTTGAGGATGGATTGAAAACTTTGCATATGGGTATGTTTTTCGTAAAATTAAGAGATTTTTTAATATTTTGAAAACTGGGTTTATAGTCTTATTATATTTCCACTCTTATAATAAAAACTTCTTTTAAACGCAACGATAGCTGCGTTTAGCAACGGGCGCAGCGAATTTGTTCATTTCAAGATGAAAAGTAGTATGAAATGAAATATCATTCACGACTATTCGGATTAACCCAATTTTCCATTTGATTTACCAATTTACCAACTTGCCAATTTGCCAATTCCCTACCTTTGCAACCGTAATTTATAAGATAAGCAAAATCGTATGTGTGGCATCGTAGCAGTATTTGATATCAAAAACAACAGTACCGAATTACGTCCTCAAGTTTTAGAGATGGCAAAGAAAATTCGTCATCGTGGTCCCGATTGGTCGGGAATGTATAGCAACGACCACGTAATAATGGCTCATGAACGTTTGGCCATTGTGGATCCATCGAGCGGAAAACAACCTTTGTATAGTGAAGACAAAAAAATTGTTCTCGCAGTGAATGGTGAAATCTATAATCACATGGAGTTGCGCGCTGGATTTCCTGATTATAAATTTTTAACGGCCTCCGATTGTGAAGTGATCATTGCTTTGTATCGTGAAAAGGGTCCTGCTTTTATTGAAGAGCTGAATGGCATTTTTGCTTTTGCTTTGTATGACGAAGAAAAAAATACGTACCTCATTGCCAGAGATCATATGGGAATTATTCCGTTGTATATGGGATGGGATAAGTTTGGACATTTTTACGTGGCCTCCGAGTTGAAAGCGCTAGAAACAATTTGCAATCGAATTGAAGAATTTTTACCCGGACATTATTTATACAGTGAAGAAGGTAACACTCCAGTAAAATGGTATCAACGTGAATGGAATGATTACGAGAATGTAAAAAATAATAAAAGTGATATCGATGCGCTGAAATTAGCATTGGAACAAGCAGTGCATCGTCAACTGATGTGCGATGTGCCTTACGGTGTATTATTATCAGGTGGATTGGATTCATCCATCATCTCCGCCATCACAAAAAAATATGCTGCTAAACGAATTGAAAGTAAGGATACACAAATGGCATGGTATCCACAATTGCATTCGTTCGCTGTAGGATTAGAAGGATCGCCCGATTTAGCTGCTGCACAAAAAGTAGCGGATCATATCGGATCTATACATCACGAAATACATTTCACCATTCAAGAAGGATTGGATGCTATTCGAGATGTAATTTATCATTTGGAAACGTATGACGTTACTACCATTCGCGCATCAACACCCATGTATCTTTTAGGAAGAGTAATTAAGTCCATGGGAATAAAAATGGTATTATCAGGAGAAGGCGCCGACGAAATATTTGGTGGTTACCTCTATTTTCATAAAGCCCCCAATGCACAAGCCTTCCACGAAGAAACCGTTCGTAAGTTAGGAAAGTTGCATTTATACGATTGCTTGAGAGCCAACAAATCCTTAGCAGCTTGGGGCGTAGAAGGTCGTGTGCCTTTCCTCGACAAAGAATTTATGGATGTAGCGATGCGATTAAATCCAGAAGATAAAATGGCGAAGGATGGCAAGATGGAAAAATTTATTTTGAGAAAAGCTTTTGAAGATTTATTACCCGAAAGCATCGCATGGAGACAAAAAGAACAGTTTAGTGATGGTGTAGGCTACGGATGGATTGACACATTGAAAAAAGTGGCGAATGAAAAAATTAGTGACGATGAATTAGTGAAAGCAAAATTCCGTTTTCCAGTGCACCCGCCCATGTCGAAAGAAGAGTACCATTACCGAAGTATTTTTTCGGAACATTTCCCTAGTGATACCGCAGCATCTTGTGTTCCTTCTGTGAAATCCGTTGCATGTAGCACACCCGAAGCATTAGCTTGGGATCCTTCTTTTCAAAACTTGAATGATCCAAGCGGAAGAGCTGTTAAGAGTGTTCATAATAGTGGATATTAGCTTAAGTTGGAATAATCGAATTATTCATTTGTCGCTAATAAAACAGAACTAGGTTTGCTCTTAATATAGGGGAAACCTAATCTATATTTCGGTATTAATTTTTTTGAGTTGGAATATATGAATTATGTAACATTCTTTAAGAATTGTGTAAGGATTTCTGGATGAAGCCCATATACTTTTGTTGACTAGATTATGTTAAGGGAGCAAAATCGAATTGTCAGGACTGAATTTATTGAAGATAATTGGTTAAGCAAATACGAGAAAGTGAACTTGTAGTTTTAAATGCACAAGGTAATTTTCAAAGGCGAACTTGTTTTCATGTTTCAGATGGATTGAGGTTTCAACTATTTTTTCATGTCTATGCCAAAAGAGAAGTATGATTTTTGGCAAGAAGTATTTGTTATTATTTAATAGTGAAACTTACCAGATCAAATGATAACAAGTGTAATGAAATAAATGGAATTTACTTATAGCCTTTCACATGAAGCAGTATTTAACAGAAAATAAGAAGCTAAGAAAAATACTGATCATAATGGGTTTGATTTTAGTTTGTATCCCCATTCTCGTTATTCTATTAATTTCTCCTATTACAAGATATTTAATTGAAAAATACGATGTGCAATTTACGGGTCGTCAAATTGAAATGAGCAGGGCTTATGTAAACCCATTTACAGGTTACATACATTTAAGTAATGTTAAGATGCTCGAAAGTGAGAGTGATAGTGTTTTCTTTTCTGCTGATGGAATGAGCTTAAATATATCTATGCATAAATTATTTTCTAAAACCTATGAGATTACACAATTGGATTTAGACCAACCTCGATTTTCGATTATCCAAGAGAAAAAGAAATTAAACTTTAGCGATCTAATAGAAAAGTTTACGCCAAAAGAGCCTCGTGATACTACGAAAGCTCCAGTTCATTTTAATGTGCTCGATGTTAATTTAAAAGAAGGGATAGTTTATTTTCGAGATAAATTAATACCGATTAATTACTTTGTTCAGCATGTTAATATTCACAGTCCTGGAATTAAATGGGATTCGGATACTATTGCCACTGAATTTTCTTTTGAATCTGGAATGGGATCAGGTCGCATGCAAGGGGAATTTGCTATAAATACAAGTAGCAAAGACTATAAAATGGCGGTTGTAGTTACCAAGTTTGATTTAAATATAATTGAACAGTACTTAAAGGATTTAACAAACTACGGAACTTTTTCCGCATTGCTTGACGCTAATTTGAAATCGTCTGGTACATTTAAAAAAGTAGAAAATGTAACTACTTCAGGGAGTATTGTTATTTCTGATTTTCATTTCGGAAAAAACCCAAAGGAGGACTATGCTTCTTTCGATAAATTGGCAATTGCAATTAATGTCATTAGTCCAAAGCTAAAAAAATTCCATTATGATTCCATCTCTCTTACTAAACCCTATTTTAAGTATGAGAAGTATGATCATTTAGATAATCTTCAAACTATTTTCGGACAAAATGGAGCGAATCTTAAAGAAGCAGATAATTCAGAAGCGCAATTTAATTTGATCATTGAAATTGCAGATTACATCAGAGAGTTGTCAAAGAATTTTTTCAAAAGTCATTATAGAATAAATAGGTTTGCTATTTATGATGGTAATATAAAATATAATGATTATTCTACTTCCGAGAAATTTTCCATTGGAATATCACCGTTAACAATTCTTGCTGATTCAATTGATAAAAGTAATGTTCGAGTTCAAGTAAAATTACTTACTGGCATAAAACCATATGGAAGTGGGTCTGTGTATTTAAGCATTAATCCAAAGGATAGCAGTGATTTTGATCTTAATTATCATTTGCAAAATATTCCGATTACTATGTTTAATCCCTATGTCATTTCTCAAACTTCATTTCCATTCGATAGGGGAAGCGTAGAGTTAAAGGGTGCATGGCAAGTTCGAAATGCTGATATTAAGAGTGACAACCATTTGATCGTTGTAGATCCTCGAATCACTCAGCGAATAAAAAATAAGGAGATGAATTGGATGCCAATGAGATTAATTATGGCATTTGTTCGTGAGCGAGGAAATGTCATTGACTACGAAGTTCCAATTTCAGGTAATTTGAAAGATCCTAAATTTCATTTGCGAGATGTAATTGTGGATGTTCTCAAAAATATATTTATTAAGCCAGCAACAACAACTTATCGAATGCAAGTGAAGAACACTGAAATTGAGATAGAAAAGTCGCTGACTTTAACTTGGGACATGAGAAATAGTACGCTCACTGATAAGCAAGAGAAGTTTGTTGAACGAATGGCTAAATTTTTAGAAAATACTCCAGATGCTTCTATTTCAATTGTCCCTCAGTTTTATAGTTTAAAGGAGAAGGAATATATTTTGTTCTTTGAGGCGAAGAAGAAATATTATTTGCAAATAAATAAAATTAATGAACAATCATTAAGTGAAGTGGAAATAGAAAAAATTGATAAAATGTCAGTCAAGGATCCTCAGTTTGTCCAGCACTTGAATAAGTTTCTAAAAGATACAATGATTTTTACTATCCAAGATAAATGCAGTAACTATATTAGTTCCTCTATTGTTGATTCCGTGTTTGAGAAACTGAAGGAGAGCAGAAGGGACATATTTATGAGCTATTTTAAGAAGGAGAATGTAGAGAGTAGAATAAAAATTGAGCGCGTAAATAGCCTTATTCCATATAGTGGATTTTCATTGTATAAAATTGAATATAAGGGTGAATTACCGAAATCTCTTCTGAAAGCTTATTATGATATGAACCAGTTGAACAATAAGTCGCCACGACGCAAATACAAGGATGTTCGACTGAAAAATAAAGGATTATAATTAGTTTTTTTTCGAAATATACTAGGGTTTTTAAGTCATGGATAATTTTTAATGAATTTTATTGCATTTTTTTCGAATTGGAGTGGTAAATTATATGTTCTAGATGCCAGTTAAATGTGTGAATAATGTAAATTATTCCTAAAATTATGTAATATAGAATTGGACTTTGATTCCTTTCTTTATGCTATGAAAATGCAGATTAGGTAATTCATTTCATTGCTCACTTATGGAATTAATATTATAAGTTAATTTCCCTAAGTCAAGTAAAGAGTTTAATCATGAAGAGTTATAGCTATACTTTTTTTGACAATATAGTCTGATTAAAGCATTTTTATAATTTAAATAATGTTTTTATTGCTAGATTAAAGATGATATGAGAAGATTTAATAAAGCAATTGGTGTAAAAGAGTTTACCACTAAACAATCTATTAAGCTTACAGAGAAAAGCATTACTCATAAGAATAATGCAAATCGTTTTTTTACTAGTTTGTCGGACGTATATTTATTTATTGTAAATATTATCAAGGAAACATTTTCTCGTGATTTTGAATTTAGAGAATTCTTTAATCAATGTTTTCAAATGGGGTTGAAGTCACTCCCATTGGTTTCAATAACAGGAGCTATCATGGGACTCGTACTTACCATACAATCTCGACCTGTTCTTGTTGATTTTGGTGCTGTAACCATGTTGCCTGGGATGGTAACGATATCTTTAATTAGAGAGATGGGTCCAGTGATAACGGCACTGATTTGCGCTGGAAAAATTGGTTCTGGAATAGGCGCAGAATTGGGGTCGATGAAAGTTACAGAGCAGATTGATGCGATGGAGGTTTCTTCTACTAATCCGATCCGATTTTTAGTTGTAACTCGAGTATTGGCTGCAACACTTATGATCCCATTACTGATTTTGTACGCAGACGCATTAGGTATTTTAGGAAGTTGGGCAGGTGTTAATATTAAAGGGGATGTATCTTTTATTTTGTTTTTTTCTCAGGCGTTTAGTCAGGTTGAATTTATAGATTGTATTCCAGCGGTGAGAAAATCATTTTTGTTTGGAGCTGTAATTGGTTTGGTAGGATGTTATAAAGGGTATAATGCAGGTCGTGGAACTGAAAGCGTGGGCCTTGCTGCTAATTCTGCAGTTGTTTTATCATCGTTATTAGTAATTGTAGTGGATGTAATTGCAGTGCAAATTACAGATATGATGATATGATAAATGTGTATTATAAAAATCTAGATCATTAATTATGGAACCACAAGTTAAAACTGTAATTGAAATAAATAATTTGAAGAAATCTTTTGGCAAACAAGAGGTGCTGAAAGATTTGAACCTGAAACTTTTTGATAATGAAAATTTAGTAGTGCTCGGGAAGTCGGGAACTGGAAAGTCTGTTTTGATTAAGTGTATTGTCAGTTTATTGAGTTCTGATGATGGAACCATAGATGTGCTAGGAAAGAATGTATTAACTTTAAGTAGGAAAGAATTAAGTATGATGCGTGAAAAAATTGGTTTTCTATTTCAGAGCGGAGCGTTGTATGATTCGATGACGGTGAAACAAAATATGGAGTTTCCATTAAAGCGAATTAAAAAAAACCTTACTCAAAAAGAAAGAGATGAAAAAATAGATGAAGTATTGGAAAATGTTGGGTTAGCAGACGCTTTGCATAAAATGCCATCTCAGCTTTCAGGTGGAATGCGAAAGAGAATTAGTTTGGCGAGAACCATTGTTGTGGATCCTATTATCATGTTGTATGATGAACCCACTACCGGATTGGATCCTGTTACCTCTGATGAAATAAGTGAACTTATTTTGGACGTTCAAAAAAAATATAAGACATCATCAATCATTATTACTCATGATATTAAATGTGCAGTGAAAACAGCAAATCGAATTATTATGTTGGCAGAAGGAGAAGTTTATATGGAAGGAAAAACTGAAGATTTCGAAAATTCAGTTGATCCAGAAATTGCTTTGTTCTTTAAATAGAATTAAGTTGACCTTGTCGCTGTTAAATGGTCAAGTAAAATTGTTCAAAGGAATAGTAAGTTTAATATAGTTATATTTTATAAATAAATGGATACACACTCGGAAAAGTATAAAGTGCGATTAGGAATGTTCATTGCAGGTGGATTGACACTTTTTGTTTGTGCTATTTTTATTATTGGCAAACAAAAGAATCTTTTCGATCCAGTATTTAAGCTCACCACTACATTTTATAATGTTAGCGGTTTGCAAGTTGGGAATAATGTTCGATTCACGGGTATTAACGTTGGCACGGTGGATAATATTACTATTATTAATGATTCTACAGTGCGAGTAGATATGTTGATTAAAAGCGATGTCAAACAATTTATTAAGTCAGACTGCGAAGTCGCTATTGGTTCTGAAGGATTGATTGGAGACAAACTAATTGTGATAACACAAGGAAATTCTAATTCCCCATTAGCTAAAGAAGGTCAACATCTTTATTCTACAGAGCCAGTAGAAACCGATGCGATCATGGCTAGTTTGCAAGTTACTGCTGGAAATGCAGAAATAATTTCGCAGGAATTTGCTGAAATTATGGTAAAAGTGAATAGTGGTGAAGGTACATTAGGAAGATTAATTCAAGATTCAACCATTGCGGAAAATTTGAATCAAACAATCGTAAATCTTAAGAGGAGCAGTAAAGGATTGGATGAGAACATGGAAGCAGCAAAACACAATATTTTATTGAAAGGGTATTTTAATAAGAAGAAAAGGGCAGCCGAAAAAAAGAAGGAAGAAGCCGAAAAAAGGAAGTTGGAAGAGCAAAAATCGAAATAAGTTAAGATTGTATTGAAAATATTGTATAAATTTGAAAAGATGAAAGAAATGGGTAGTGATCTATTTATAAAAGTGAACGATATTTCTATTTGTTATAATGATTATGGCAAAGGAGATATTCCTATCATTTTCATTCATGGATTTCCATTTGATAAATTAATGTGGCAAACACAACTTAGTTTATTGTGTCAAGACCATCGTGTGATTGCATACGATGTAAGAGGTTTTGGAAAATCTTCTATAGGAAGCACTCAAGGGAGTATCAATTTATTTGCAGATGATTTAGTAAATTTTATGGATGGTTTGAAAATAGAGAAGGCCATTGTATGCGGATTGTCGATGGGAGGATATATTTTATTAAACGCAGTTATTAGGTATCCCCAAAGGTTTGAAGCGATAATACTAAGCGATACACAATGTATTGCTGATTCCTTTGAAACGAAAGAAAAGAGAAAAAAGGCGATTTCACAAATTGTAGCTGGTAAAATAAATGATTTTGCTATGGGATTTATTGCAACTGTTTTTTCTGAAGATACTAAGAAAACGAAAGGTGAAGTTGTTGAGAAAATAAAAAGTACGATACTTTCTACACGTGCTGAATCGGTTACAGCTACATTAAGTGTCTTGGCAGAGCGTGAAGATTTATGTTCATCCATTTCGCAAATCGCTGTCCCAACTCTAATTATTTGTGGAGAAAAAGATAATGTAACCCCAGTTGAACAAGCTCAATTTTTACATGATACCATTCCGAATTCTCAACTTAAAATTATTGATAATGCTGGACACATGTCAAACCTTGAACAACCAGATGAATTTAATAGGCTTGTATTAGATTTCTTATCAAGTGTTATGAAATGATAAACTCCTATGTTTCGTCTATTGATATTAGTTGTTTTTTTCTCCCTCTGTACTGAGAGGAAGATTTTGGCGCAACAAGGCAAACCTCCAGCCGATTCAACAGATTTATATAAGGATATTCATTCGTATTCAAGAAAAAGTAAATTTACAAGATTCATCTATCGAATCATTTTCCGACCAATTAAAACGGAATTGCCAAAGTTAATTACCAAAACGAAAAGTAAAAAAAAATCTGTTCAAAAACCGTATAGTAATTATGAAGGGAAAATTATTAGAGATATTAGTATTGAAACATTAGATCCTTTTGGATATACTATTGCTGATACTATTTTTTTTTCGCATAATAAATTTTCAAAATTTGGAAATAAATTGCATGTTAAATCTCAACGGAGCACCATTCGAAATCTATTAATTATTCACGAAAACGACATCTTTGATTCTTTGTTGGTGAAAGAGTCAGAGCGATTAGTTAGAAGTCAGGGCTACATTCGTGATGTATTATTTTTTGTTAGTTCCGTTTCTAAAAATTCGGACTCAGTAGATATTTATATTCGATCGTTAGATCGATGGAGTATTACACCAAAATTTTCAATTTCCAACTCCCGAGCAACAGTCCAGTTGAATGAGAAAAATTTGATGGGCATTGGCCATGAGTTTAAAAATTCATATTCTTGGTACCATGATCGAGGGGAAGATGCTTATATTTCGAGTTATTTTATTCCTAACTTTCGTAATTCATATGTAAATTCTACCATTCGTTACGGTACCGATGAATATAGAAATTTCACAAAAAGTGTTCAAGTCGACCGCCCATTTTTTTCACCATTCGCAAAATGGGCTGCTGGTGTAATCTTTACTCAGCAATTGCGTAAGGATTCCTTTTTGATTAACGATTCAGTTTATGTGAAGCAAAATTACAAGTTGAATGCTCAGAATTATTGGTTAGGTCATGCCGTGCAAATATTTAAAGGGAGTTCTGAAACAAATCGAACTACTAATTTTATTTCTTCTGTACGCTTTTTACGAATTCATTATGTTCAAAAACCTCCTGAAGTGATTGACACATCAAGATCTTACGTAGATGAATTGTTTTACTTAGGAAGTATTGGTATTAATACACGAAAATATATTCAAGATAAATTTGTTTTTACCTTTGGTGTTACTGAAGATGTTCCAATTGGAAAAGTTTATGCCCTTACAGGAGGTTATCAAATTAGAGACAAATTGGGTCGAGTGTATTTGGGTGCACGAATATCTATGGGAGATTATTTTTCATGGGGCTACCTTAGTTCGAATTTTGAATATGGTACTTTTGTGCAAAATTCAAAGGCAAATCAGGGAATTGTTTCAGTAAGCTTTATTTATTTCACGGAATTATTAGAGTTTGGAAAGTGGAAATTGCGGCAATTTATAAAGCCACAAATTACCATTGGTGTAAATCGTTTTTCGAACGATAGCTTGACTATTAATGATGGTGTTGGCCTTGATGGTTTTAATAGTGAAACTTCTGGAAACAAGCGAATCTTGGTAAAGTTTCAAACGCAATCTTATGCCCCTTGGAATATTCTTGGATTTCGTTTTGGTCCCTATTTGATTTATTCATTTGGAATGTTGGCTGACGAAGGTTCGGGCTTTAATAATAGTAGATTGTATTCGCAAATTGGATTGGGATTATTAATTAAAAATGATAATTTAGTGTTCAATACATTTCAATTCTCTATTTCATTTTATCCATTGATTCCAAATGATCAATATAATGTATTTAAAGTGAATTCGATTAAAACGGGTGACTTTGGTTTTAGAAATTTTGAAATTGGTCAACCCTATGTTCAAGAATTCAGATAACAGTGTAGCTTGAAATAGTTTAAAGTAATCAAAGGAATGTCGAAAAATATACTAGAAAAAATAAAATACCTTTTTAAGGAAACATTGAATGAGTTTATAGCCGATAATGCTATCAAATTGAGTGCAGCACTATCCTATTATACTATTTTTTCACTGCCACCTTTACTAATTATTGTTATTAGTTTATGTGGATTTTTTTACGGGGCGGAAGCTGTAAGTGGAGAACTCTATGGGCAAATTAATGGACTTGTTGGAGCAGAAGCGGCAATTCAGATTCAAGAAATTGTGAAAAACGTTAAGCTCTCTGAAAGCAACACATTTGCAACCATAATGGGTATAATAACGTTGCTCATTGGTGCATCAGGGGTGTTTTCTGAGATGCAAGATTCGATAAACTATATCTGGGGTATTCAAGCAAAACCTAAGCGCGGACTTATTAAATTTGTGAAGAATCGTTTGATGTCTTTTTCGATGATTGGTTCTGTGGGATTTATTTTGATGGTTGGATTAATTGTTAATTCAGTGATGGATGTAATGTATAGCCGAGTTACGAATTTCATTCCAATAGACACGTTCTATTTGTTTTATGCTACTAATCTGTTTGTCGTTTTTATTATTATCACACTATTATTTTTAATAATATTTAAGATATTACCAGATGGAAAAATTGCAATGTTTGATTGTTTTGTAGGTGCAGCGTTTACTGCATTTTTATTTATGATTGGTAAATTTGCAATTGGAGCGTATCTTGGGAATTCAAATGTTGCTTCTACCTATGGGGCGGCAGGTTCTGTCATTTTAATTATGGTATGGGTCTACTATTCTGCATTTATACTGTATTTTGGAGCCGAATTCACAAAAGTATTTACTCGAACTCATGGTGAAAATATTCACCCCAATGAATATACGATTAAAGTAGTGAAATCGCATGAAGAAGTTAATTAGTTATTGAAAAATTTATTGAGTGAATTTTCGTTTAAATGCAGTTGTCTTTACAATTTTAAATAATTTGTACTATGGATCAAGCTAAGAGTCATTTCTCCTATTCAAAGTTTTCTATTATTTTGATAGGTATTGTTGCGTTTTTTTACATTCTCTATGTTGGACAAGATATTATTGTTCCACTGGTTTTTGCTACTATAATTGCCATCTTGTTAAACCCTCTGGTTAATTATCTTAGCAAGGTTAAGGTGAATAAGGTCTTGGCAATTTTAATTGCACTAACCTTTGCCATATTACTGTTGGGTGGCCTAACCTATTTTATAGTAAGCCAAGCAACCATGTTCAGTGAGTCGTTGCCCGAAATCAAGAAAAATTTATTGATATTGTTCAATGAAATGATTCTTTGGATTTCGCAAACATTTAATGTGAGTACCGCAAACATTAATAATTGGATTAATAATACTAAAGGTGAAGGCTTAGATAATAGCTCTGCTGTCATTGGACAAACATTAGGTACAATAGGTGGTGTTTTTGTTTTGATATTTTTGTTGCCTGTTTATGTTTTTATGATTTTATATTATAAGCCATTACTACTTGAGTTTATTTCTCAACTTTTTCATCCGGAAAAGCATATAGTTGTTACAGAGGTATTGTTGGAGTCCAAATCACTTATCCAAAGCTATTTGGTTGGCCTATTGCTGGAAGCTGCTTTAGTTGCCACTTTAAATTCTGTGGGATTATTAATTATTGGAGTTGAGTATGCAATTTTAATTGGAATCATTGGTGCATTGCTAAATATCATCCCTTATATAGGCGGTATGATTGCCGTAACAATACCGATGTTGCTTGCCGTGGCATCCGATACACCATTTGATGCCGTTTGGGTTTTTGTATTATATATGGTGGTGCAATTTATTGATAATAATTTCTTCGTTCCAACTATAGTGGCGCGTAAAGTAAAAGTAAATGCTTTAGTATCCATTATTGTTGTTTTAATCGGTGGCGCTTTCTGGGGATTCTCAGGAATGTTTCTTTCCATTCCATTAATTGCCATATGTAAAGTAGTGTTCGATAGAATTGAAATGCTGACTCCATTGGGCTTTCTTATCGGTGATAACCAACCGGATTTAGGAAAAGAATTTTTTGATTTAAAGACGCATATTAAAAAGATAGCTGGAAAAAAGAAGTGAAAAAATAGAGTCACAAATCTTTTTTCGCAAAGGTTACTTAGCAGTAATTAAAATGAGTGTAATTTTTTTAATTATAATGAAGAAATTGCTTTTGCCCAATCTTTAACTTTAGTCTAGGACTACAAATTTCTTAGAAAATTGCACCTCCTCATTCCACAGCTTAATAATATATAGACCTTCACTCGACAATCCAATGTCATTGATAGAATAATTAGGACCTGTTCCCATTTTAATTCTTCCGTTATTGATGAGTTGACCATTAGAAGAAAAAATGGAGTAATTCAAATTTGCTTTTAACGATTCTTGAAATTGCAGATGTAGACTATTATTTACATAATAACAGACAATCTCATCTGGTGAAAAAGCAACAGGATCTAATCCTTGTGTAAGTAGGGTATCACATCCACTACCAATCGAGGCTCCTAATTTGTAATATGGAAAATGGGGAATTGTAGGATAATTGTATGAGATTAATTGTAATTGATGTTGAACAAAATTGCAAGTAGAGTCCGGTTGATTAGGACTATTAATCACGCCAAGAAACCTTGTTGCACCAGCAGGCACAATATAAATTTTATTATCAGGTGCAGCTTGCATTCGATAAAAATTGACAGGATTAAAATCTAAAAAGCCATCATAAGTAGCAATGTGAACGCTATTATTTGGAAATTGAGCAGACCACAAATCATACTGAAATAAATCTATAAATGTATTTACATATAAATATTGACCTGAAGGAGAAAAGGCGCAACCTGTTGTTGAACTGTTTGAAGATGTTGGAAAAGTAATACTATCTTTAAAAGTAAATATTCCGGTACATCGATCAAAATAATAAATGTTCACCATGTTTTCTGCAACAGTTGCAAGATTGGCCGTTGTGCTTACATAAACACTTCCATCAGGAGAAAAAGTACTTTGACCACGAATGAGTCCTCCTGAGTTGACATATCCGCTTCCTGATCGTACGATGGTATCAATTCCTTGTGCTGTAACGAGCGCAGAGTAAAATTTATCGCTATTGTATTCCCCAATTACTACCCACCAATCTCTACCGTTACCGTGTTTAACTGCCTGCATAGTGCGATAAGTTAGTGTATCACTTAATACAACTTGACCTTTTACCACCATTTGACCATTCCCGTTTTGGAGAGACATATCAATTGTACTCATGCGAAGAAACAATGGTTGTGCGATCGATCCACTTAGATAAGTACCTCCAATATGGAACAAATTATATTTAGTTGTAGAGCTAGGTTCAGGAATTGTTAAAACACATTGTTCAATTCCTAATGAATTGCTACCTTGAGTATAACTATCTAAATTAAAATCTACACTATTAGCCAAGGGTAAATTGAGACGATTAGCAACGTGTATACCATTAGTGTAAAACTGAAGTAGCCCCTGTGTATTACATATGGAAGTACTTGCTCCAATTATATTGAAGTAACCTGTATAACCAATTGTATCTGCATACCCGTAATTGAAATCTAAAGCTGGAAACGAAATCCATGGAGCAAAACTATAGCCCATCATCCATTTTGCATCGTGCTTCTGGGAACAAACGGGGTTACTTGCGAAAATTGATAAGGAAAATAAAAATAGAATTTTATTTTTCATTGCTTAATGAGTTTTAGATTACTTATATTCTTTGCACCACGACATTCTAATATATATATTCCAGAAGACAATGTGGTAAGTGACAAACGTTGTTCCCCATGTTTACTTACATCTCCTTTCAATATTATTTCTCCTAACATATTAGTAATTGCATAAGAGGTATAAACATCAGCCGAAGTCTGAAGACTAATTTCATCAGTAAATGGATTAGGGTAGGCATTTATCTGTTTAATTGTTAAAACCTCAACGTTAGATGTAATGCAGGGTTTCACGATAATGTTTTGTGGTAATGTTAAGGTTAGATTTCCCGCTAAATTGGAAATTGTCATTGTAACTGGATAGGAGCCTGGAGTAGGATATTGCACAATCGGATTTTGACTCTTTGAACTGTCTGGCAATCCCCCTCCATTAAAATTCCAACTGTAGGCCGGAAAAAGATCATTTGTTTGTGTATAGAAAAAAACATATTGCAATTCGCAAACTGAATCCCGATTTGATGATATACTTGCAGTTGGTGGGAGCATTTCTAAGATACCAACATTATTCAAATTAACTTGCCCCGCGGAGGTTGAAATGTAGGGCATGAATCCACCAATGAAAACATGGGTTGAATCCAATGTAGCACTTGTACTTGGGTAAATGGGATAAGGCGAAATATTCCGTAATACTAAGCCCTCTTTAATATAAACTCCATAGTATTGATTATCGATCCCAATCAATTTGTTGCCTAGTGGCAATGAATAAAATGTATTAAACATAGGCATCGGCATGTTCGGTACCACGTTAGCGGTAGATACATCCGTAATTGCTATAAGTTTACCGTCAGAGCCAAGATATAAGGTGTCATTAAAAAGTGTAATATTAATTATGTCGTCTTGAAAATTAATATTCGTCCAGCTACCACCAGAAAAAGAATATACATCGTGTATCCAATCTACTAGATACAACTTACCATGATAGTATTCTAAATCCAATACACGGAAGAAGGATGCATTGCCAGGTACTGCTTGAAACTGAGTTCCATTGTAAGTAGCCAAATAAAATACAGATACGCCACCTATCATGTTAAAACCTCCTCCCAAATACAATTGGTTGTTGGCAACAATCATAGATTGAATGGTTTTGTTAGCTCCCGTTAAATTTCCAGAAGAAGAAACAGGCTCCCATTGATTCCCAACAAATCGTGCGATAGAATTTAAAGTTGTATTTCCTGATTTAAGAAAAGCGCCAGATGCATAGATGGTTCCATTAAACGATACGATGGACAAAACAGTACCTGAAAATCCACTGTCGGGGCATGACCATGAATTTCCATCCCATATGGCAATGTTAGAGCAAAGCTGATTGTCAGCAAAAAGAAAACTACCTCCTACCCACAATTTTCCACTCAGCGAATCAAAGTAACTACAATATACGTTTGCATTTTGCCAAGGATCTATATATCGACTAGCACATTTGCCAAAATTGCTTAACCCTGATGCTGATGATTTAAACATGGATGCCATTGTATTGCCATTAATATTTTTAAAACTTCCGCCAACATACAATGCCGAATCGTTTGAATGAAAAACCTCATACTCTGGTATAAAAGAAGCTCCTATCGATCTCTGTTGAGTAACAAATAAATCTCCAGAATGACTATTCTGAGTAACCTTGGTAATTTTTCGATCTTGTATCGAATACCCATTTCCAGAATAGATGGAATCATGAACCATATATAACGTATCCTGGTATGTAAAGCCATTATATGCATTGTACCCAGGAGGCAGATCATTTGTGTATTGTAGTCCATCAAATCGATACATAGCGCTATTCGTAATAACTCCAATAGTATCATGCAAAACATAAAAATTCATCAGGTTCCCTGGAGCAAGAATGTTACTACCTCCTGTAACTCCTGCACTATCGATCCAAGCAAGAGACATAGCTGTCGAACCATTAAATGTTGTGAACGGTCCGCATAGAAACAATTTGCCATCATGGACTTTCATCTTGATTGGTCTAGCATTAATTCCACTACCAATAGGCGACCAAGTATTATTCTCGAACTTTGCTAAATAATCTGCAGGTACACCATCAACGTTAGAGAAACTCCCTGCTATATATAATGCACCATTATAATATTCAATATCCGAAACGTAGCCATTGGGTCCAGTAGTTCCAATTCCTGTCCATTGAAGTCCATCCCAAACTGCAAGGTTTGAAAATTGAAACCCACTCATCGTGGTAAAACTACCGCCTGTATAAACATTGCCATTCACTGCTTTTATATCATACACATATCCATTTGGCCCTCCTCCTAAATTACTCCAAATACTGCCATCAAAACCAGCAATATTATTTGCGTTTATCCCTTCAATAGCGTCAAAATATCCCGCAACGTAAACGGCTCCTGTAGATAAGTCCGTTTCTATCACTTTGATTGTTCCTTGACATTTTATTCCCTCGCCCATAGGCAATATATTCTGTGAAAGAGAACTCGTGTAAATACAAGTAATGGTAATTAAAAGTAGAATATGTTTCATATGTAAAATGTTAAATTCTATATTAAAAGTAATGCATTTATTCTCTATTTCACTAACTATTGAAAAATATTTCAGGAAATATATTTAACCAAACATAATTTAACATTCACCCACAAATGAGCTTCATCCCCGTTTACTTTCTTAAGTCCCATCAACTGGTCTAGCACCACGACAGGATTTTCATTCTCGTCTCCAAGAAAAGATTATCAAACTATCTTCAAACCTGTCACCGAACAATAGTGATCAACCTATCTTCAAATTTTCAAATCATTTCATCGCGAAGCTTCGCGCCTGCCTGCTACATCGCTTTTGCTGTAGCTTGTGCCTCCGCTAAAGCTTCAGCGACATGCGGTCAGCGGAGCAAAGCAAGCAGGATCAAATTATTTTTTCACAAACCGATACAAATTAAAATCTTCCTTTTCAAAAACAGATTTTAATTGATCTTTCAAATCTTTTACATTCACATTTTTCATCCTCCCATGCTGAATAAGTCTATATGCTCTTTCAGCCATTAAACTGAGTCGATGATTAGCAGTAGCTGTTTTAGAATGTGCTTGGATGGATTGTAACAATTCTTCGATTCCTTCATAGGCACTAGCATTGGTTTTTAAAACTGGAATGACCCATTCACCATGTGCAGGTCGTTCGTGCAATGTTTTGATAATACCCGCAGCGAAAAGGTCAGCACCCGCCCTGTCCATTTTGTTGACGACGAAAATATCACCAATCTCCATGATGCCCGATTTCAAGGCTTGTATTTCATCTCCCGCCTCGGGCACTAATGTAACGACGACAGTATCCGCTAATCCAATTATTTCTACTTCGCTTTGTCCTACACCAACGGTTTCAATGAAAATGAAGTCGAAATTTGAAGCGCGTAGCACATCGCATACCTCTAATGTTTTGGCCGATAATCCTCCTAAAGCACCACGCGTTGCTAAAGAACGAATAAAAACTTGCGGATTAGTAAAGTGCTCCTGCATCCGTAAACGATCTCCAAGTAAAGAGCCGTGAGTAAAAGGAGAGGAAGGATCTATTGCAATTACTCCAACAGTATTCGGATGTCCATCAACGTTAGTCTGAGAGCAAATGAGCTTGATGAGCGCATTAATCAATGTACTCTTTCCTGCTCCCGGCGGACCTGTGATTCCGATCACGGGCGTGTTTCTCGAAAACTGCAACCCATGTAACAAGGCTTCATAATCAGGCATTTCATTTTCTACCCAAGAGATGGCCCGAGCCAAACTTCTGCGATCGCCTTTTTTTACACCTTCTAGGAGCTCTGAGATTTCCACGTGACGAAAGTACTAAGGAATAATTAGGAATGATGCGTTAACCAATCGATTTTTCACCAATTCAGATGGAATAATATGCGATTTCTTTCTCTATTATATGTTTGATAATCAAGTTGCTTTTTGGAATTGGTTTTAATAAACTCGACATTCTCCCCTTCCTCTTTCCTTTTGACTAATTTTGTATTCCTCATCAGGTTTCTTCTTCGGAAGAATGAAAAGGGAATACCGTGCGAATCGGTAACAGTCCCGCTGCTGTAAACGAGAGGTTAATCCCTTGCAAGAATAAGTCACTGTTTTTAAGAAATGGGAAGGCCAATTGCAAGTATCGTAAGTCAGAAGACCTGCCTGGTGAATTAGTTTCAACATCTTCGGAGAGAGATTGGGAAATAGCATCGTGCGAATGGTTCGTCCGACTGTTTTCTTTTCTTCTGAAAATAAAACGATGCGCATTCTTCTTTTACTTCTCTTCTTGTTTTCGATTCCTGTTGTTGCTCAGCAGGATTCATCCCTGTGGTTGAGAGCTGTGGATATTCAATCGCTCCGTTTTGATTTTTCAGATGCTTCGATGTCTGTGCATTCTCTCGACACATTTGCACTCAGTAAATTAAATGCAACCACATTAGCGGATAGGCTTAACCGTGAGTCGGTGCTGTTTGTGAAATCGTATGGCTCTGGAAGTTTATCCACCGTGAGTATTCGCGGAACGGGAGCGGCACATTCGGCAGTGTTGTGGAATGGAATTTCGCTTAACTCACCCATGCTCGGACTCTATGATTTTTCGTTATTGCCGATGTTTTTATTGGATGATGTAAAAGTGCAAGCCGGAGGAAATGGTCCTTTAGTAGGAAGCGGTGGTGTAGGTGGTGCTATTTTTATGGATGCGAATATCAATTTTAAAAAGCGAATGCAAGTGAAATTGTTTTCAACGTTTGGTAGTTTCGGGCAGATGCAACAAGGAGTGGCATTAGAAGGATCAACAGGAAAAGTAATTTCTAAAACGAAATTTTATCACCAACGTGCTGATAATGATTTCAAGTTTAAAGATTATGAGAATAAAGAGAAAACACAATCCAATGCTCAAGTAAAGCAAGTGGGAGTCACCCAAGATTTAAGTTATGGTACATTGAGTAATCATGTGGATCTGCATGCATGGTACTTGAAAAATGAGAGGGAAATTCCAGCATTGAGCTTAGCACAGTCGAGTTCGCAAACTCAAGATGATCATTCTTTACGCATAGCAATGAATTGGTCGGTGTTGCTGAAAAAATGGTTTTGGAATGTACGTGGTGGATTTAATCAAGAAGAAATTCGATATATCGATCCGGCAGTTCGACTTAATGAATACAGTAAAGCAATTAGTTTGCAATCGGAATGCGAGTTGGGATATATGATCACGCATCAGCTGAAAGTGATGACGCAACTTGCTTGGTACGATGGTCGAGCCAAGGCACCCAGTTATCCGAGGGAAGTAGACCAGCAGCAAATTTCCTTGGGTGCAAAATTAATTTGGGAAGGACGAAAATGGTATGTGAATGGTGCCATTCGACAAGGTTATTTTGATGGGAAAGCCATTCCTTTTTTACCGGCATTAAGTATGCGTTATCAATTCTTATCTTCGTTATCTGCTCGGGCCGATATTTCCAAAGTGTATCGCGTTCCCACTTTAAACGATCGTTTTTGGGTGCCCGGCGGAAACAAAAATTTGAAACCTGAAAATGGATTTTCTTCCTCTTGCGGTTTGACATGGAATCAAAATTTCGATAAAGTGTCAGTCGGAGTTTCGGCAGGAATCTTTTTTGCACAACTCAACGAAGCTATTGTATGGTTGCCGGGTGCTAATGGAATTTATTCGGCACAAAATATTCATGAGTTAGAAAATAAGGGTTTCGAAGGTGGGGTTAGTTTAAAATACCAAACTGCATCTTGGTCTTTTTCTGGAAATGTAAATACCAATATCGTTTCTTCTATCATTACAGCATCAGATCCATCCTATGCATCAGCCATTGGAAAACAATTAATATACACACCCGAATTACAACATCGTTCGCAATGGAGTATAACCTACAAAAAATTGGAGTTGCGTTATTATCATAATTACACAGGCTACCGTTATACTACGGTCGACCATTCTTATTTTTTAGATCCGTTCGAGTTGGCAGAAATCCATCTTGCTTGGTCACATCAAATCAAATCAAGCCAATTCACATTATCTGCAGGAATTAGAAATCTTTACAATGAAAATTATCAAACCATTGCATGGCGTCCTATGTCGGGACGATCTTTTCATACCGGACTATTGCTTACTTTTGGAAAATAATGAAAAATTTCTTCTCTAACCGATATTATCATTTAGGCATAGGCTTCATCGCAATCCTTGCCGGCGTTAAAATCTGGATGCAACCTACAGGTAACTTCAAAATGCTGATTTTAGTTTCCATTGTAATCTTGTTAGTAGTTGCAAGAAGTATATATCGTTTTTTGAAATTGTGATGGTTACTTCGGATTGAGATTTTCTCACCTATTAAATTCACTTCGGATATTGTTTAAGCTTTTAGCTGCTAGCTTCTGGGTACTAGATTTTTTATTAACAAATCCCGAAGAGGTGAAATGATTATAGATAATGAATTGAAACGGTGCCTCACCATGCCAAACCAAACCCCGAAGGGGTGACATGATAGAGCCGCGAAGTTGTGATCAGATTACAACCAAAAAATGTATTGAAAGCTAAATGATTTTGATTCGATCCTGCTTGCTTTGCTCCGCTGAAGCTACAGCAAAAGCGATGCAGCAGGCAGGCACGAACCTTCGCGATTAGTGATTGGCAAATTTTCGTAGCCAATCATTTCACCCCTTCGGGGTTTTGTTTTTTTGGATTCTGTGTTTTCTATAATCATTTCACCCCTTCAGGGTTTAATAATAGTAATCAGCACCAGATTGTATCCCAAAACCAAGTTCGTTCAACTACTAAATTTTATCGGTGCATATTTTATATAATATTTTTTATGAAACATTATTGTAATTTTGCGAATATTCAATCAAAAATAAAGCGATTAGTAAATGACACATTACAACCCAAAAGACTGGCTAACGTTCATCTTCCGATTTCACAAAGCAGATACTTTCAGGAAGTTAATTCCGATGATGATTTTGATAGCTACATATTCATTACTTATCGCGTATTTGGAAATTGAATTTTGGAAATTGTCTGAAAATAGCCATGTTAAAAATCTCACGATTATGCACACTACGGTTGGATTCGTGCTATCATTGATGTTGGCTTATCGAACGAATACTGCTTACGATCGTTGGTGGGAGGGTAGGAAGTTATGGGGTGCATTAGTGAATAATAGCAGAAATTTGGCAATTAAATTAAATGCTTATTTGAGTGATGAAGATGATCGCAGTTATTTCAGAAAATTGATTCCAACCTATTCAGAGGTACTTGCCAATCATTTAATGAATGAAGAAGTGAGTTTGATGTTGTTTGAAGGTTTCGATTTGGAGATTGATCATCATAAGCATAAACCCAATCAAGTAGCCAGTTTGTTGTTTCAAAGAACTAACAATTTGTATAGAACTGGTAAAATTACAGGAGAACAATTTATTATTATTAATTCCGAATTGCAATCCTTCACCGACATTTGCGGAGCCTGCGAACGAATTAAAAACACACCCATTCCCTATTCTTACAATGCGTTCATTAAAAAGTTCATTTTCTTTTTTGTGATGACATTACCCTTTGGCTTTGTTTTTAATTTGGGATACTTAGTAATTCCAGTAGTCGTTTTTATTTTTTACGTCTTAGCCAGTTTGGAATTGATCGCAGAAGAAATTGAAGATCCGTTCGGGAAAGACACGAATGATTTACCGATCCTAAAAATTTCGTCCAATATTAAAAAGCATGTTGGTGAGATTTTGTAAGGTCTTCGGATGGAGATTTTTGTAGCATATTGTTTTCGCTCCGTGTTTTGACAAGCTACTAGCTTCTAGCTACTACAAGATGATTTTGGATTTTATTGCTTGACTTTGGATTGAAATGCATATTAAAAGTTTCAAATTACAAGATTTTTTATATCACATACAAACTTCGAAGGGGTGAAATGATTATAGAAAAAAGCGGTGTCCCACCACCCAAAACCCCGAAGGGGTGATATGATAAAGCCGCGATGTTGTGATCGGATTACCAACGAAAATATATTTGAAATCTAAAATGATTTTGATAGCGAAACTTCGCGATTACTGATTGGCAATTTTTCGTAGCAAATAATTTCACCCCTTCGGGGTTTTGCTTTTTTTAAATTGTATGTTTTTCTATAATCATTTCACCCCTTCTGGGTTGGCTATTTAACTTTAACAGAAAATCTAGCAGCATGAAGCCTGCAGCTAAAAGTATTATGCGAATCGCAATTTCATTCAATACCATCAACTCTCTTCGTTGAATATCACTTGAAGCCTGAAGCTTGCAGCTAAATTCAATTACGTGTTGCGAACTATATTTACCAAAAATACCCTGCGAAAAAAACTACCACTTCACAAACTTCCCTGTGAGCACTTCCTTCTCGTACTTAACCTCACAATATAAACTCCATCGGCTTGAGAGGAAAAAGAACTACTTTTCGAAAAATAACTCCCATCAGTTTCAGATGAAATTCTTTCTATTAATTGTCCATTAATATTATAAAACTCCAATATTGCTTTTCTTCCTTGCAACTCCTCTGCATTCACAAAAACTGTTTGCCATGTTTTGTCATAGTAGAGTTTTAACTCTTTATTTTTAGGAAATAAGTCTTGTATGCCAACGGAAAGTGTATCACACGGCGAACCCACCCATGCTCCAAGTTCATAGTTGTGGTTGTTAGGTAGCCCCCAGTAAGTTTTATGTCCTCCTAAATAGAAACTGAATGGTTGAAAATCACAAGCTGCTCCGACACTATCGGGGTAGTTTATAACGGACAAATTAGAGTTAGTTGTATTCACTGTTCCAGAGCAAAATAAATAATCATAACAAGTATCGCCACCAGCCCAAGTGATACTTAAATATATTTTTCCATCGGGGCCTAATTCCAATAAGCCCGGTGTGTCTGGAGCAGTAAATAATTCTAATGTATCTGCACTTGCTAAAAAATTCGGGGAATTTAAATCAAACTGCAATACATATCCTGTATCACCTACCGATGTTTGATAAATTAAAGATGCATATAGCTTACTTTCATCCGGAGATACTTCAAATCCCCAGAAACCGTTAAAGGGCCCACTTTGTGTTGAATATATTATCCGATTTGAGAATACCCCTGTACAACGATCAAAATCATATCTCTCTATAGACCCAGTATTATTAACGTTATATAAATGAGTTCCACTATTATTAAACTTTAAACGATAAAATCCTTGCAATGTAACATTTGGTCCTATAGATTGAGTTGGATATGCCGTTACTCCCGAAGGGCTAACTAAATATGGAGTAATGTCCTTTGTTGGAATATCTTTCCATGTCCTGACAATAACCCACCAGTCACGACCATTTCCATGACGGATTGCTGTAATGCCATCACAAATTGAATCCGTCCTTATTTGCACATTTTTTTGAATTACCCGACCTTGACCATTGTTGTATTTAAGATCAACAATAGAGTAAAATAACCCAACAACTGGATTTACAACTCCCGCACAAAAAATATAGAACAAACTATCATTTCCCGGCATCGGAACAATCACCATTTCCTGATACCAAAGTGTAGTTGCTAACGAATCCCCGGAATGCATCACCTGATGGTTTTTATTAATTACATATCCATCTGTAAAAATATTATTTACCGCACGCCACTGTTGCCAATTGGGTGATCCACAATAAAACAACAAATCACCGGCACTATCACAGATACTGGCACAGCTGCCTCTTACACGCAGTATACTGTTAGCAGGTTGAGGGCTTGAGAGATTTTTAAAATCAATACCCGCACTGTCTCCAAATGCCCAATAACGGTCAGTGAATTGAGCGGAAAGGGACGTCGTGAATAAAATGAAAAGCAGGAGGAGACGAGGCATGGGTTAAATGGATGTGGATCTAAAGTTAGGCAATTATTGAATGATTAATTTAATCATTTCTAAATCGAGCGTTAAAAATTGAAAGACATGACCCCAGAGGAGTCAAACCTTATTAGAAACGATATGCATTATTTTTTATTATGACCCCAGCGGGGTCACACAACCACGCGGGAACAAACGCCGATGCTCAACGACGCTGTTCAACCCCTCTGGGGTTGGGTTGTAATTGTTTTTTCGCTTCGCTAATAAGCTGGAACCCCGCTGGGGTTCATGAAATAAACCAAAATATTTTAAGCCTCGATAATAAAAGTATCGAATAGAAATTGCTAAAATTAATTTGTGGTATTGGTCAATTAATCTAGCAGTTAGAGGCTAGAAGCCAGCAGCTTGATAAACTTTATTGCGAAGCGTAATTAACTTACCAACCAATAAATCTCAATTGAGCTAAATTTAACGTACCAACGAAACCTTCCCTGTAAATTCTAACGGTGCCGGCTGTCCGTTGTACACTTTAAATAAATAAATGTACACCCCTTCTGCACAGACATCACCACTATTTTGATAAGTGCCATCCCAGCCCTTGCTTAAGTCATTCGACTCAAACATTAATTTGCCCCAGCGATCAAAAACTTTAAAATCAGCGCTTGTGATTCCTATACCGTAGCCTGTGAAGAATTCATTGTATCCATCGTTGTTCGGACTAAAAGCATTGGGTACATAGAAAGTAGTTTCTCCTTTTACAATGATTTCATTGTAGAAAGTATCTACACATCCTTCGTTGCTGATTACGATTAACTCTACTACATAACGACCTGTATCTCCATAAGTATGTTCGGGCGACCAATCATTTGTGTTGAGTGTATTATCTCCAAAGTCCCAATGTGAAGATACAGCAGCTTACCTCTTGTGGTTGACTTGTATAAAAAGCAGTGGGCAATGGCCATACTGTAATAATATTATTCTGCGTTAACTGACTTTCACATCCATAAATATCAGAGACAAACAAACTCACATCGTAAGTGCCGTCTTCTACATAAGTATGCGATATATTTTTTCCGTTACCATCATTCCCATCACCAAAGTTCCAAAAATAAGTAGCACCGTTTGTAGTAATACTGGTAGAGGAGAAATTCACGGTAACTGGATTACATCCTTTCTGATCAATAGGAGTGAAGTTTACAATGGGCAAAGGATGAACAATAACTAACTGTTGTGTGCTAGGTTCTAAAACAGTACATCCATCACTCAAACTCACTGCATAAATGAAGTTGGAATCGGGACTGGATATGAATCCAGATACATTCGTTCCAATTGCATTCCAAGTATACGTATAGGGACCACCGTTACCTCCTGCAGCAATGGCAGCCAATGCAGTACTTTCTCCTTCGCAAATGGAATCTTCAGTAACGGTCATGCTAAGAGAAAGTGCAGGAAAAACTAAGACTGGAATATTAGAAACTGTTTCTGTACATCCATTAGCATCCGTCACCATTACGGAATACAAATTGTTTACCGTTGGATTTACTGAAATATTATTTGCTGTATGGTTGGTGTTCCATAAATAACTATAGCCTGCTGTTCCGCCACTAACGGTTGCCACTAAGTTAGTTGCTTGTCCAATGCAAATGGTATCAGGATGATTTACGCTTGCTTGCAAAGCAGTTGGTTCTGTAACAATAAATGTAGTATCGAAAGTACATAAATGCGCATCTAAAATTTGCACGGTATAGATACCTTGTGGAAGAGTAGAAATTGCATTTGAACTCGAACCATTACTCCAGTTATAGGTATAAGGTCCAACACCACCGCTTGTAGTAACGTTGATAGATGCATTACTCATTCCGAAACACGGAATTCCATTTACGGTAGGTTGAATAGCAATGGCAGTAGGTTGGGTCACCTGAATATTCTGATTGGAGGTACATCCATTTGCGTCTGTTACCGTCACTGAATAATTTCCAGCGATTAAATTTTGTAGAGAAGCATTATTACTTCCTGTCGACCATTGATAAGTATACGGAGATACACCGCCGTTAGAACTCACTACGGCTTGTCCATCGTTTCCGTTGAAGCAATTCACATGAGTAATAGCTGCAGGATTAAAAGCAAGCAAAGTTGGTTGTGTAATATTTACGGAACTCGTAGAAGTACATCCATTCGCATCCGTTAAAAGGATGGTATAATTTCCAGCTGATATATTTGAATTGTTTGCCGTGGTGACTCCGTTCGACCATAAATACTGATAAGGAGAAGTTCCGCCATTTGCCGCATATTGCGCTGCACCATTTGATCCACCAAAGCAAGAAACCATGGTTGCCGAATTTTGCGTCAAACCTAAAAGAGTAGGCTCAGTAATGGTTGTGCTCTGCACTTCCGTACATCCATTTAGATCGGTGATGATGACAGAATATGTTCCAGCAATTAAATTATTCGCAGTAACAGAATTCGCACCTGTGGACCATGCATATGTATACGGATTAGTTCCACCCATTGCAATCGTATTTGCAGAGCCATTATTTCCTCCGAAGCAACTTACCATTTGAATAGGTTGTGTAGTTGCACTTAGAACTTGTGGTTCTTGAATCGTGAAGATATCAGCATCGGTACATCCAAAATTATCCGTTACGGTTACTGCATAGTTTCCGGCATTTAATCCGTTAGCTGTTGGATTATTACTACCATTAGACCATGCATAATTGTAAGGAGCACTGCCACTACTCACTTGCACTTGTGCACTACCGTTAGCTGCTCCAAAGCACAATGCGTTGGATGTTGTAACGTTATCGATACTTGGTCCGGGAAGACCATTTACGGCTAATGTTGAAGAAAGTGTACAGCCATTTGCGTCACTTACGGTTACTGTATAATTACCAGTGGTAAGCCCAGTTGCTGTATTTGTATTTTGTCCGTTATTCCAAGTATAAGTGTATGCACCCGTACCTCCTGATATTTGCACCTGTGCGCTACCGTTAGATGCGTTACATTGCGTAGGAGTTGTTGTTGGAACACTTGCTAATGGGGTGGGTTCTAAAATTACCACGACTTGTTGTGTCACGCATCCGTTCACATCTGTCACCGCCAACGTATAATTTCCAGCGATTAATCCAGAAGCAGAAGAAGCATTTCCTCCTGATGGTGTCCAGTTATAATTGAAAGGACCATTGCCGCCTACAATAATAATACTTGCACTTCCATTTGAATATCCATTACATGAAGCAGGTGTAACATTGGTTACCGCTAATGTTGCACCACCTGCATTACTGATATTTGTTGAAGTAGATATTGTACATCCGTTAGCATCCGTAATTGTCACTGAATAATTTCCACTCATTAGTGAATTTATCGCATTCGAACCAGTTGTACCATTCGACCAATTATAATTGTAAGCTCCAGCTCCACCAGACGCTACTGCGGTTGCTGTTCCATTTGCTAAACCACATGTAGCTTGTTGAGCATTCAACTGCAATTGCAAAGCAGTGGGCTCATTAATTTGGATGGGAGTATTCGTTACACATCCATTTGCATCGGTAACAACGGCAACATAATTTCCAGCGGTAAGACCAGTGGCTTGCGTTGCATTTCCTCCTGATGGACTCCATGAATAAGTGAAAGGACCATTTCCTGCATTCGTAATTACTTCTGCTGATCCATCGTTTCCTCCAAAGCAATTCACATCATTCGTGTTTAAAATAGCAACAGTAGGTCCGCCTAAATTTGCAACGGCTGTTGTAGTACTAAAAGTGCAGCCATTCGCATCAGTTGCAGTTACTGTATATGATCCAGCAGCTAGCGTATTGATACTTGTTCCCGCTTGACCAGTAGACCAAGCATAACTTAGTGCCCCTGTTCCACCATTGCCAAGCACAGTAGCGTCACCGTTAGATGCACCACAAGTGGCAGAAGTAGTATTGGTTATTAAATTGATTGCAGGCGCTTGTCCCACGTTAATTACTTCTACACTAGTACAACCATTCGCATCACTAACGGTTACCGTATACGTTCCAGCTGTTAATCCATTAGCTGTAGCGGTGGCAGCACCTTGGTTCCATAAATAATTAAATGGAGCAGTTCCTCCGTTTGTATTGACCGTTGCGCTTCCATCGATTCCGTTAAAGCAAGTTGTCGCTGTTGTATTTCCGTTTGTAGTAAGAGCAGAAGGAGTAGAAACGATAATACTTGCTTGTTCAGAACATCCATTATTATCAGTAACCGTTACTGTATAATTTCCAGCAGATAGCGATGTGACATTGGAAGTAACATCTCCATTCGACCATGTATAACTGTATCCTCCTGATCCACCATTTGCGAGTACCGCAGTAGTTCCATTGGCATTGCCACAAGTTTCTTGCGTGGATGATAAAGAAAGATTGATAGCAGTAGGTTCTGTTAAATTAATATTAATGCTAGTTACACATCCATTCGCATCTGACACATTCACTGCATAAGCTCCTGCAGTAAGTCCGTTGGCTAGTGCAGCATTTCCTCCTGATGGACTCCACGAATAAGTGAATGGACCGTTACCTGCATTCGCATTTACTTCTGCAGATCCATCATTTCCTCCAAAGCAAGTAACATCGGTTGTGTTTAATATTGCTACAGTAGGTCCACCTAAATTTGCAACGGCGGCTATTGTGTTTACCGAACATCCATTCGCATCTGTAGCTGTTACAGTATAAGATCCTGCAGTAAGTGAATTTATACTTGTCCCTGCTTGACCAGTAGACCAAGCATAAGTTAAAATTCCTGTTCCACCATTACCAAGCACAGTAGCGTCACCGTTAGAGGCACCACAAGTTGCCGAAGTAGTATTGGTTACTAAATTGATCGCGGGCGCTTGTCCCACGTTAATAACTTCAACACTAGTACAACCATTCGCATCACTAACGGTAACCGTATACGTTCCAGCAGTTAATCCGTTGACAGTAGTTGTTGCAGCACCTTGACTCCACGCATAATTAAATGGAGCAGATCCTCCGTTGGTATTGACCATTGCGCTTCCATCGTTTCCGTTGAAGCAAGTAGCAGCTATAGAATTTCCGTTAGTTGTTAAAGCTGCAGGAGTAGATACTAGAACAGTTCCTTGTTCAGAACATCCATTATTATCAGTAACCGTTACCGTATAATTTCCAGCAGATAGTGATGTTGCATTGGAAGTAACATCTCCATTCGACCAAGAATAACTATATCCCCCTGATCCACCATTTGCAATTACTGTAGAAGTTCCATTGGCGCTGCCGCAAGTTTCTTGCGTGGATGACAAGGCAAGATTGATAGCAGTTGGTTCAGTTAAATTAATATTAATACTTGTTACACATCCATTCGCATCTGTCACATTCACTGCATAAGCTCCTGCAGTTAGTCCGTTGGCAATAGCTGCATTTCCTCCTGATGGAATCCATGCATATGTATAAGGGCCATTTCCTGAAGTTACATTCACCTCTGCATTTCCATCGGTACCGCCATTGCAAGAAATATCATTTGAAGAAAGAACATTTAAGGTTGGTCCGCCCAAGTTCGCTATTGCAGCAAGAGTAGTAGCCGTACATCCATTTGCATCGGTAGCAATAACGGTATAAGCACCTGCAGTTAATCCACTAATAGTTGTTGTTGCGGCTCCTGTCGACCATTGGAATCCAAAAGCTCCTGTTCCGCCATTTGCATTTACTTGAGCTGTACCGTTAGCATTTCCACAACTTGCATCCGTTACAATAGTATTCACATTTATAGAAGACGCTTCACTAACAATGATGGTTGATGGAAGAGTGCAACCATTATTATCGGAGATGGTAACGGTATAAGAACCTGCTGTTAAATTTGTAATCTGAGAAGTAGACGCTCCGGTATTCCATAAGAAAGTATAAGGAGCAATTCCACCACCCGACACAATAGAAGCGCTGCCTGTATTACCTCCAAAACAATCAGCATCTACCATGGATGGTACTCCTGAAATGGCGAGAGGTTCAGTAACAACGGCTATAGTTTGTTTTGTACAACCCTTAGCATCCGTTACCGTTACATCATAATTTCCAGCTGATAAATTTATTCTGTTCGCTGACATTATTCCGCCTGGATTCCAGTCATAAACATAAGGAGCAGTTCCATCTTGAGCATCGATATTAGCAGTGCCATCATTACCCCCGTTACAAGTAACTGGAGTTGTTAAATTACTTACAACAAGTGGAAGTGGTTCTAAAATGTTATAATTTAAAGTGGTGCTACAACCGTTCGCATCGGTCACACTCACTTTATAATTTCCTACAGATAATCCAGTAGCATTCGCTGTAATTCCGCCAGTAGGAAGCCAATCAAAAGTAAAAGGACCATTTCCAGCAGTGACTAAAACGGAAGCGGTTCCATCTGCTCCACCTGCACAACTTACATCCGTTTGTCCACCGAATAATAAAGTGGGACCACCAGCACTGTTGATAATTGTATTGTCAGATACCGTACAACCTTGAGCATCGGTTACCGTCACCGTAAATACTCCAGCAGAGAGTGCATTCGCAGTAGACGATACGGAACCATTGCTCCAACTGTAGCTGTATGGAGCAGTACCGCCATTAGGAGTTACAACAGACGATCCATTGCTATTTCCACAGGTGGAAATTGTATTCACAAAAGCTAATGGAATTAGGACAGGTTCGGTGACATTAGCTACTAACGTTGACGTACATCCGAAAGCATCGGTAATAGTGACTGTATAATTTCCGGCTGTTAAATTTGAATTTGTAGCTGAACTGGCACCATTCGACCAAACATAATTGAAAGGATTATTTCCTCCAGCAATTCCAACACTTACACTTCCATCGTTACCGCCATTGCAAGTTACATTATTGAGAGTGGCTACACTAACAATTGGTCCTACTTGATCTGGAATATTAATTGTTGATGCAAATGTACAGCCATTAGCATCACTAACGGTTACCGTATACGAACCAGCAGGAATATTACTCAATGTATTATTTACAGAAGTACCCGTTGACCATGTATAAGCATAGGTTGGTGTACCCCCGTTCACTATTATATCAGCACTTCCATCTGCTTGTCCGCAATGAGAAGTATATGAATTAGGAATAATATTTAATGCAGTTGGTTCATTAATCGTTGCAGAAACCATCGAAGAACAACCATTCCCATCTGTCACCGTCACCGAATAAACTCCAGCTGTTAATCCAACTCCTGAAGTCCCACTTCCACCAGCCGACCAAGCATACACATATGGAATAGCTCCACCATTTACTGATATAGTTAATGCGCCATTATTTCCACCGTTGCAACTTACATCCGTTTGCAAAAGTACAACAGCAGATGGGCCATTAGAACTTCCAACATTCACATTCATTTGTTCTGTGCATCCATTTGCATCGGTTACAACAACAGTATACGATCCTGCCCCTAAATTAGCTGCTGCAGCTCCATTTCCTCCAATGGGTGACCATGCATAACTATAACCTCCAGTTCCGCCATTTGCAACAATTGAGGCACTTCCATTTGCACTTCCACACGTTGCTAAAGTACTGCTTGGAATTAAATTAATTGCTGTAGGCTCTGTGATGCTTGATTGAAAAGTAGCAGTGCATCCCACTGCGTCTGTAACAGTAGCGGTATAGGTTCCAGCTGTGATGTTATCATTTAATTGACCTACTGTCCCATTCGACCAAAGTACATTATACGGAGCAATTCCGCCTAATACATTCACACGAATTCGCCCATCGGCACTACCAAAACAAGAAGCATTAATACTATTATTTAAAGTAAGAGTAGGAGCTGGTTCATCTGCAATAACTCCACTTGAAAGAGAAGTACATCCATTTGCATCACTAACGGTAACCGTATACGTTCCACTCACTACATTAGAAATTTGATTGTTTCCTGATGCGCCATTCGACCAAGAATATGTATAAGGAGATGTTCCACCACTTGCTGTGATCGTTAAATCGCCATCTGCTTGTCCACAATGCGCAGTCGTAGATGCATCTACAAAAGTAAATGCAGCAGGCTCAGTTAAATTAACAATAATTGCCGAACTACAACTGTTGTTATCAGTCACTGTCAACGTGTAAATTCCAGCAGATAACGAATTAATAGAAGTTCCTATACCTCCATTCGACCAAGAGTATGTATAAGGAATTGCGCCACCTACAACGCTAATGCTGATAGCGCCATCGTTTCCTCCGGGACATGTAATATTATTACTGCTTGCGACACTTAATACAGGCCCGTTTGCACTAGGTACACTTACGTTTCCAATAGAAGTACACCCATTTGCATCCGTCACTAATACAGAATAGTTCCCCGCATTCAATCCACTTGCGGAATTCCCTGAGCCACCACTAGGGCTCCAACTATATAAATATCCTGGAGTACCACCGTTAACGATTACAGAAGTAGTTCCATTAGCACTTCCACAAGTTGTACCCGTAGATGAAAGTACAAGATTTAATGGAGTAGATTCGGAAATAACAACTATTTGCGTAGCTACGCAACCGTTAGCATCCGTTGCTGTTACTGTATATGTCCCTGCAGTTAAGCTACTATTAGTAGCACCTACAGTTCCATTTGACCATAAATAGGTGTATGCTGGAGTGCCCCCAATTGCGGTAACGGTGGTTGATCCATCATTACCTAAATTGCAACTTGCAGGTGTATTTGTAGAAATATTTATTTGTAACAATGTAGGAGCCGTAACGGTACCACTAGTGGAAGCAGTACAACCGTTTCCATCGGTAATGGTTACCGTATAAGTTCCAGGTAAAAGAAGATTGTCAGTAGCGTTTACCGAGCCTCCACTCCAGTTATAGCTGTAAGCAGGTGTTCCACCGTTTCCTGTAACTGACAATGAACCATCATTTTCATAACTACAGGTAACAGGTACAGAATTTGAAATGGTAGCAGTTAATTGTGTCGGCGATGAAATCACAACACTTGCAGCAGAAGTACACCCTGCCCCGTCTGTTGCAGTTACCGTATAATTCCCAGCAGTTAATCCTGATGCAGAAATTCCACTACCACCACTTGGTGTCCAGTTGTAAACGATTGGCGCTGCGCCACCCACTACATTAGCAGTAGCACTTCCGTCATTGCCTCCGAAACAAGTTACATTTACGCTGGAGGCAATTGTTGTTGTAGGTCCGCTAGAGTTAGAAACAACAACGTTACCTAACATTGTACAACCTTTGCTATCGGTAACCGTTACATTATAACCTCCTGCACCTAATCCCGAAGCAAATGCAGTAGCTCCTCCAGTAGGTGACCACGAATATAAATACCCTGGTGTTCCTCCTAACGCTGCAACAGAGGCAGTTCCATTATTATTACCACAACTTGCCGCAGTGGATGACATTGCTAATACAATGGGCGTTGGTTGTGTTAAACCTACTGTCATAAATCCAGTACAACCGCGGCTATCCGTTACCGTTACTGTATATGCTCCAGCAGTTAAAGAAGAAATTGTTGGACCAGCTGTACCGTTTGACCAGGAATAAGTATAACCAGGAGTTCCACCAACAGTTGAAACCGTGATTGCTCCATTTTGTCCCCCATTGCAATCTACATTTGTTTTTGACACAGTTGAAGCAACTATGATTGCAGGTTCAGTAACAGTGCCATTGGCAGTTGTTGTACATCCATTGGCATCGGTAATAGTGACCGTATAATTATTTGCAGCTAAAGCAATAGGATTTGCCCCTGTTCCAGACGGCGACCATGAGTATGTAAAACCTGGAGTACCACCGTTAATTACTAAACTAGCAGTACCATTGTTGCTGTTGTTGCAAGTAAGATTTGTTGTGTTCATTACTGCAGAAAAAGCAGGTGCAGCAGTAATTGTAAAAGCAGCACCAGAGGTACATCCATTATTGTCAGTAACACTGACTGTGTAACTACCAGGAGCTAAACTATTCAAAGTACTTGTACCTGGTATGTTGTTTTGTGTTAACAAAATTGTACCAGCGCTATTTGTCCAAACATAATCCCATGGACTTGCTCCCATTCCCGTAGCTACAGCAGTTCCTGTATTTTGTCCTAGACACAATGGATCTGTTGTAACCACTGTGGGTGCTTGACAACAATTAAGAGTTGCAAAAAAGTTAGTAATTGGATCTTGTGTGCACGCTATAGATGTCCATGATCCACTTTCTCCATCACCATATGTATCGATATTAATATTTAAACTTGTTCCAGGAACACAAGATCCAATGGGAATTGTTCGAACGGAAAAACAAAATGTCCAGTCGCAATTGCCCGCACCATTATTATCACCAAAATTATTTCCAGGATTTCCATCAGCCACACCTCCTGCATTTCCTAAATTCGATTCATAGTAAAAACCAGGACCAGTAACTGTGCCTGTTGCTGAGCTTGTCACATTGGTATTATACCAATTCCATGTTCCGGCTCCTGAACAATTTATGGTAGATACAGGAGTGAATGTACTCATGTCCCATCCAGGTCCAAGAGTTGGAACAATTCCGTGTAACCAGTTAGCCGAAGTTTGATTGTAATCTGAAACAGTATAACAGAAATTGACAAGTTGTCCAGCAGGGTACATGCCATTTACTGGAGGAGGAATGGCAGTTAAATTACTTTGGATTACACATCCTGCACAGTCATAATTATTTTGAAGAGTAAGATTAAAATTACATTGATCAGTAACATTACCTCCACTCACTTGTAAGTAATATGAACCCGAAGCAAGTCCAGTGAATGTAGCATTAAGATTTCCAGCAGCACCAATCGCACATCCTCTTGGAATTAAACCTGCACAAGTATTTCCTTCATACAATCCAACGTTGGGAGTAATAAGTCCCCCAGAAAGTGAAATATTTAAACTCGGGCCCGTAATGGTAAAACGATACCATACATCTGCAGCAGGTGTTGACATGTTACCAGCTGGTTGACAACCTAACAGTGATGTATATGGGAATTCAGGATTTGCACAAAGATTAGTTGTATTTAAACTTGATAGTGCTCCTATACCACCAGGGCAAGGTGATGGAGCAGGTATTACTCCAATATTTATGGCACCTGAACATGCATCATTTGACGGAGAGGCACCACCGTTACATGTGGTAGCGCATCCAGGAGTACTGCAAATCACACAGGAAACTAAAGCTTCCCAACCTGCAGAACGAACAAGTGGATCTGAAGTAAACACAATGGTTAAACATCCTGAACTGCCAGTTACTAATCCTGGACTAACATTACCAGTAAAAACACCTACAAGTGGAGATGATGTATTAGGACCATTGTAAATAGTCATTTCATCAAAATTATTTTCTAAATCAAAAAATGTAAAATTTAAACGAACGCAATTTCCAGGAACAGATGAACAAATAGTCATTGTAAAATTTTCGTTGTTCGCATAGTTTCCTCCGCTACCACCACTGTCGTAAAAAGTCCCACTACAAGTACTAATGTTTCCATTACCCATCAAATGAGTTTGGGCAGATGAATCCATCGAAAGAAAAAATAAAAAAAATAAATAGAGTAAATTCCTTATCATATCGGGTGGTAATAATAAATGGTAAAATATATTATCAAATTATTAATAATACATTTTCATATAAGATTGTTTTGGAGGTACTAGGTACTGCAACTGTAAATATATTGATTTTACTTCAATAATTTATTGCCAACTGCATAATTTTATGGGTGAAAATATCAATACTGCAAGCAAATCAATAAAGACTGAAAAGAGGGGCTTGCGAAACGAAGCATTTTTCGAATTTGATTATTTCGAAGGAAAGAGATTATTAAACTATTTGAGACTAGTAACAGAGGTGAATTTATGTAGTTAAGCAATTAAAATGCAGTGAAAATATATTGTAATATATTGAATAATAATTAATTAGAATTTATAAATCGAAAAGGGGATCAATATTTTCAACTGCATCTAAGTGGTAAAACAGTTGATTTTTTAACCATATTCGTCAACCTTTCATTTAAGCTCTTTGAAAAACGAATCGATAAATAGTCGAATTAAAGAAAATAGACTCCATAGAATTTGAAAGTGCGAAAGAACGAATTGGATGCACAATACTTTTATAGCAGGAAATCATCCTCAAAAAAATCCAAGAAAAGCCTCTTTTCATCCTAGGGTAAACAGCGGATGTTGAGTTAAAAATGGGTTTAGGTCAGCTTTTCACTAAGTAATTTCATCACTTCTTTGGCCGATTTTTTTTCATGAATAATATTGTAAACGGCATTACAAATAGGTAAATCAACTTCTGTTTTTTGATTAATAGAATGAATGCAAGCAATGGCATAATAACCTTCTGCTATCATATTCATTTCGAGTTGTGCACTTTTTACAGAATATCCTTTTCCAATCATTGATCCAAAAGTGCGATTGCGACTAAATTGAGAATAGGACGTTACTAATAGATCACCCAAATAAGCACTGTCATTAATATCTCTTTTAATAGGATGAACAGCATCAACAAATCTTTTTATTTCTCGAATAGCATTTGAAATTAGTACGGCTTGAAAATTATCTCCATAACCAAGTCCATGACAAATTCCACTAGCAATTGCCATAATATTTTTCAATACGGCTGCGTATTCTGTTCCAAAAATATCGTCTGAAACAATTGTTCGTATATACCTACACGTTAGTAGATTTGCAACAGCTGAAGTAGTAGAAATGTCAGGACAAGCTACTGTTAAATAACTTAGTTTCTCGAGCGCAACTTCTTCAGCATGGCATGGCCCAGTGATAACGCCCATTCGATGAATAGGAACTTTGAAATATTGTTGCATGTAATCTCCAACAATCAAATTGTGTTCAGGAACAATTCCTTTAATTGCAGAAAAAACAATTTTATCTAAAAAATCTTTTTCGGTTATATTTTCTAATGTTGTTTTTAAAAATGCAGATGGAACAGCAAGTAAAATAATTGATGAAGATTGTATTGCTTCTTTAATATTACTCGTCGGTTTTACTTTATCTAAATCTAAAGTAACATCACTTAAATAATTTGGATTGTGCTGATACTGTTGAATGAATGTAACAGTTTCTGGATTGCGTACCCACCAATGAATTTCATCGGCTTGGTTACTTAATATTTTTACTAATGCTGTTGCCCAGCTACCCCCGCCAAGTACTGTAATTTTCTGCATATTGCGAAAGTAATGAAATCCAGTTTCATTTAACATTATGAATTGATTCACAATATGTTTTCAGCCATAGATTCTGCTTTTGGAAATTAAAAGGGAGTTGTTTTTTGGTTCGCATAAATGAACGCATCTCCATAATTGGTATTTCTGATTCAATCAATTTTATTAGTTTTACACTTCAACAAAAAAAATTGAATCTCATGAAAATTCTAAAGAAAATTTTAATCGTACTTACCATCATTATTGTGGTACTTGCCATTATTGGTTGGATGATGCCATCTACCGTACATATTGAGAGAAGCATGAATATGAAAGCATCTTCTGCATCTATTTTTAATCAAGTGAATGTAATGAAGAATTGGGAAAATTGGAGTCCTTGGAAAGCAATGGATCCTGCAATGAAAATTACATATAATGATATTCCTTCTGGTAATGGAGCCAGTTACTCATGGGTGGGTGATAAGACCGGCGTTGGAAAAATGACTTTGTCAGATGTGAAAGAAAACGAATCAATTGTTACGTTACTTACTTTTGAAGGAGAAAAGGATGCTCTCAGTGGATTCCGTTTTGAAAAAGATGGTGAAGAAACAAACGTAACTTGGTATTTTGATAGTGAAGTAGGAGCTAATCCTTTCATGCGTTTATTTTGGAAAATAGGTGTTGGAATGATGGAAGATACTTTCGATAGTGGGTTAAAGGCACTGAGTGAAGCCGCCGAAAAAAATCCTGTAGCCATCGCTCCTACTTTTAATATGGAAGTAAAAGTTATGCCGGCAGCTGAATATGTGTTCATTCATGATACGGTAAGTATTGCTACTATTGGACAAAAATTAGGAATGCATTATGGTGCATTGATGGGTGAAATAGAAAAACAAAAATTAGAAGCAGTCGGATCTCCCTTTGCTATTTACTATACTGAATCTACTACGAATTGGGAAATGGATGCATGTATTCCAGTAAATAAAACTGCAAAAAAAGAAGGTAATATTCAACTCGGAAAATATGCAGGCGGTAATATGTTAGTAGTTTCTTATATGGGTCCTTATGAAGGAACTCCTGCAGGACATGAAGCTGCACATAATTATATCGCAACAAATAAACTAGAAGTGATCGGCGCACCTTGGGAAAAATATGTAACAGATCCAATGACAGAAAAAGATTCTACAAAATGGCTAACTGAGATTTGTTACCCTGTGAAATAGAAGAAAGTGTATGACAAAAAAGGGAGTCCATTTGGACTCCCTTTTTAATTTTTATTTATTAAAGAAAGATTAATCTTTATCGCTTATTTTTTTTGTTCCTTCTTCAACTGTTCCTTTCGAAGCATCTTTAAATTCTTTTATTCCTTTACCTAATCCTTTAGCAAGTTCAGGAATTCTCTTTCCACCAAAAAAGAGTAGCACTACTACGAGAAGTAATATTATTTCTGGAGCGCCCATGCCTCCAAGAAATCCAATAAGTATAGTCAGATTCATTTTTAGAATTTTACAGAGCAAAGGTAGTATTTTTATTAGCCCGTTCCATGAAAATTATTCCGTGAATAAAGATAAATAATTGAAATAGAGAACGTTGATTAATTTATTTGGTGCAAAGAAAATTAGAATGAATCCGAATTTAATGAAAAGAGATGGGAGAATTGGAAATTCTTAAATCAATTCTAAAATCAACTCCAGTTTATTTCTAGTAGAATTTGCCTTATATTCCTTTACTTCTTATTAATAAAAAGTTTACTTTTTAGCTTTGTATTTCACTTAATTTTCGCATTTTGCTAAAAAAATTCGAGATGGCACGATGCGAAATAATTGTTAATTTGCTGCCTATATTTTATTCAAATGGATTTCGTAATTTAGAGAAATAAATAAATAAAAGAATTTATGTCAATTCGTGTAGCAATCTTTGATGATAATAATTTATTCCTTGAATCCATGTCATCATTGATTGAAGAAGCACCAGGATTTTCATTAGTAGGTGCGTTTGTTGATTGTGTGGATATTAAAGCAAAGATTGATTCCTGTGAACCCGATGTGGTTATGATGGATATTGAGATGCCTCATGTAAGTGGCATTGAAGGATTGAAAACAATAAAAAAGTTGTTTCCAAAACTGAATGTTTTAATGCAAACATCTTTTGAAGATGATGACAAAGTGTTTGCAGCAATATGTGCTGGGGCCTCTGGTTACATTTTAAAGAATACACTTCCATCTCGTATTTTGGAATCTATTGTGGAGGTGTATCAAGGAGGATCTCCTATGAGTCCTACTGTGGCTCGTAAAGTGCTTGGCTTTTTGCAAAATCCACCTCCTATCGTTGCAAAAGAAATTCCTAATTATAATTTGTCGAATCGTGAAAAGGAAGTCTTGGGTTGCTTAGTAAAGGGAATGAGTTATAAGATGATTGCCGATCATTGTCATATTAGTTACGAAACGGTTCGTTCACACATGAAAAATATTTACGAGAAGTTACATGTGGTAAGTATGACCGAGGCAGTTGCAAAAGCAATCAACCAAGGATTAGTGTGACACAATAAAAATTATTTTCTTGCCAACCAATTTTTTGGATCTAACTTCGAAGAATTTTTCCAAATCTCTAAATGGATTTCTCCTTTAGAACCTTCACCTTCACCCAAAGTTCCGATGGATTGCTTTGTGTTGACTTTATCTCCAGTACTTACTGAAACACTTTCTAAATTGGAGTACACACTTAAGTAATCTCCATGCCGAATAATAACTGCTTTTCCAGCTCCTGGAATTGTGATCACCCCACTTACGGTTCCCTCAAAAATACTCCTTGCAGTTGCTCCTCTACCACTCTGAATATCGATACCATTATTCTTTACCATTATTCCCTTAAGTTCTTTATGAGGATGTTCTCCAAACAAGCTGGATATCGTTCCTTCATTCACAGGCCAAGGAAGTAATCCTTTGTTGCCCGAAAAACTATTCGACAATTTCGCTGCTTCTGGAGTTAAGGTAAATACATTGCTGTTGGTGATATTCTTTTTTCCTGCAGCTACTGCCTTTTTACGAGCAGCTTCAATTTCTTTTTTGATGAGATTTTCAATCGCACGATCAAGTTTTTTCTTTGCAGCTTGCTTATCCGCTAAATCTTTTTTTAATTTTTTCTCTCGATCAGTAAGTTTTACTAAAAGTTTGTCCTGATCTTTCTTTTCTTTTTCTAATGTCGACTTTTGTTTTTGCTCTGTATTTCGCAGACTTGTTTTTTCGTTTTTCTTTTGCTCCAGTTCCAACTTCTTTCCAGTTAACTGTTCTTGTGTACCCAAAATTTGTGCAGCTTGGGTTCTACGATACACCCCATATTGTTGAAGGTATTTCATTCGTTTGTAAGCCTGATTAAAATTTTCGGATGCAAAGATGAACATGAGAAGTTGGTAATTGTTACGTGTTAAATATGCATTGCGTATCATCACGGCATATTCTCTTTTCAACTTCTGTAATTCCGTTTCTAATCCCCCAATTTCTTTCGTTGTGGAAGCAATAGCTCCTCCCAAGGAGGAAATTTCAGAGTTTATCGTCCCTATTAAAGCTTCCCGGAGTTGTATCTTTTTACGAAGCGTAGCTAATTGTTCTGCTGTGCTATTTTTATTTTTTTCTACAATCTTTAATTGCCTATTCGTAAAATCAATTTCTTTTTGAATTTTTGCTTTTTTGTTTTCAAGCTCCTTTTTGTTTTGCGCAAAAGAAGAACTGCTTCCTAAAACTATTAGGAAGAAAATAATCAGGCTTAACTGTTTTTTAACGACTTCGTTCAAAGTTCGAGGGGATATTGAATGGGAATTCTTGGACTTCACCAACTTTTAATTTTCCGAAATCGATGTAGATCTCAAGTTCTTTTTCGGCTTTTACTAATGTTTTCGACTTAAATGGAAACTGTCCAGCATCGGTTTGACGAAAATCTTCATATTCTGTCAATAAACTTTTATTTATTCTTTGGTCAAGTACCGACATTTTAAAGATGCGATAAAAAGTATCATTGATAAATACGTCTTGAATAACGGGCTTGCTTAGATCGCCCTCTTCCAACGATCGCTTTAGTTTCTTTTTATTGAGAGAGCTTAGCACATAAAACCGATCTTCAAGATACACCGAATTAAAGCGATTTTCATTTTTTTTGTAAGCGAAAAAATTTCCATATAATAGCGCTTGTACAATCTCAAAATTAACTTTAAGTTGAAGCAACTTATTTATCGTCTCAAAAGTATTGACCTGATATTTACGATGAATGCGATCAATCATCATTACAGAGTCAGGTGTGATCATCACGCGTGCCACTTCAATGCCCAATAAAGGAGAAATAGAAATCCAGATAACACTGTCTTTCTTTGCACGTAAAGTAATATCGAAAGAAGTTTCGTTCCCTTCTTGATTTGTCTTCACGCTCGCTTTGCCACTGATCCATTCAGCCTTGAAAGAGCATGAATCTAATCTCTCCATCAAAACTTGAACGGAGTCATTTTCCATAGGCACGATAGCGCCTGGTTGAACGTTCAATGATTTTTGTCTTGACTTACAAGATTGAATGGTCATTGCTAAAATCATCAAACCAACAAGAAAGGGAAGATGATGTTTAATCATACAGCTTTTTATCACTCAATTTTTTATCTAGTAATTCAGAATGGTCACCAGTCTTTTTTGCTTTCTGCCAATATTCAATGGCTTCATTTACTCTTCCAAGCTTAAATAAAATGTCACCATAATGTTCCAATACAGTTCCACTCACTTCACTTGAATTTTGTTTGGCTTTTTCTAGCCAAGTTAAAGCCTCACTAAATTTTCCTTGCTTGTATAAAACCCAAGCATACGTATCTAAAAAGTTAGCATTGTTCGGGCTAATTTCATTTGCTCTCTTCGACATCTCTGCTGCTTTTTCCAATTGCTCATTACGAAGCGACAAATAATAAGCCCAGTTGTTTAAAACATAAATATTACTTCCATCTATGTTTAACGCTTTTTGGTAATATTTGTCAGAGTCTTCAAACTTTTTAAGTTTGTCATACACATCACCCAAGTTGGAATAAAAATCTATTTGCTCTTGATCATTATCTACCACTAATTTGCTTCCGCTTAAAAGTGTTTTAGCAGCATCTTCATATTTCTTATTTTGAATTTTCGCAATGCCATTAAATAAATACAAAAAACTTTGATCTGGAAAAAGACCTAGCGCTTCTTCTGATTCCTCTTCCATAGTATTAAAATCTTTTAACTCCGATTCAAGTAGTAATAATTGTTGCCAAGCTCGAAGATTTTTTTTATCAAGGTTTAAACTTATTCTATATTGATCTCTCGCTTCAGGGTATTGTTTGTTGACTGATAAAAAATCTCCATAAACAGATTGAGGATTTGCTTCACCGGGATGAGTTTGACTCAAGCGTTTGCTTAACTCCAATGATTGATCCATCATTTCTGGACTCGACTCCACTAATGGTAAGTAGCTCGTCAAAATTCTAATTTTTACTTCACTCGCAAGTTGATTGGAGGAAAAAGCTTTTTTCAATTGCTCAAACGACTCAGCTTTTTTTCCTTCGCTGCGATATTGTTCGGCCAATGCCAAAGCAATACTCGGATTATCAGGATCGATTTGCTGCATGCGTTGAATGGTCTCTTTCGCTTTATCAGGTTGATTATTTACTTGCCATAGCTCAACTAACAATGAATAATTATCTAAATTATCAGGTTCCGATTTAATTAATTTCTCTAACTCATTCGCAGCTTCATTTACTTTTCCTAACTTCAAGTACATGCGTTGCTTTTGAATCGACAAGTCACGCGATACTCCTAACTTCTCTTCAATTTTGTCGTAAACTTTAATGGCTTCCAATAATTTTCCTTGCATCAACAAAGCATCCGATTCATTGAATAAGTATTCAATGCGCTCAGGATTTTGGCGATGAAGCTGCTGATAGATTTCAATTGCATTACTATATTTCCCAGATTTCTCATAGGTATCGGCAAGTAACATGGTATACCATTCATTTTCCGGACTTAATTCAGAGGCTGTTTTGATAAAGAAAAGTGCATCGTTAATTTTTCCCTTTTGATTGTAGATTGCCGCCAATTCATACATGGATGCATGATTCTTGGGATCTAAGCGTATGCATTGCGCAAACAAATCAGCCGCTGCTTGAATGTTTCCACTTGCCTTTTCTTTTTGTGCATCAAAAAAAGTATAGGTTAGCGTGATCCGTTGTTGTTCGGTCAATTCGCTTTTATTCTTGCTAGATGGAGACGCTGCTGTACTTGTGCTTTTTTTAGAAGAGCTACATGCACTTAATAAAAGCGAAACGCTTAAGGGGAGGATGTAAAAAAGTCGGTGTATTTTCATGATTAGGATTCAGTACTATAATCGCCAATACTAAGGTCTTTTAATTGGCCGTGATAATGAACGTAATTTCCTATCAATGAATTGTCAATCCCGGCATTTTTTAATCGAGTATGATCTCTCACAATACTGTTTTTAAGTATGCTATTGATCACCTTCGTGTTTTTTCCAATACTTACATGCGGACCTACTACAGACGATTCTATACTTACATCATCTCCAATGAAACAAGGAGGAATGATTACGCTATTATTAATTTTTGCTGATGTTGCAATGTGATTATTCGGATATTTCATCTCCAACACTCGCAAGTTGGTATATACAGTGGCATCTTTGTTTCCACAGTCGAGCCACTCATCTACTTTGCCTGCCTTTAATATTTTCCCCTTCGCTTTCATATTTTCCAACGCATTGGTCAATTGAAATTCGCCTTTATCCTTGATGTCGTTATCAATTAAATATTGAAGTTCGCTGCGGAGATATTCTCCATCTTTCAAATAGTAAATTCCAATGATAGCCAAATCCGAAACAAATTCTTGAGGCTTCTCAACAAAATCAGTAATGGTATCATCAGCAGAAGTTTTTACAACACCAAACTGACGAGGGTCTTCAATTTGTTTCACCCAAATAACACCATCACAATTTGGATCCATCTTAAAGTCTGCACTGAATAGTGTATCTGCAAAAGCAACAACCACAGGACCCTTTAATGCTGCTTCAGCACATAGAATTGCATGAGCTGTGCCGAGTGGAGTATCTTGATAATGGATGCTTCCTTTTGCTCCTAAATCTTCAGCAATCTTTATTAAATTCTTTTCCGCTTCTTCGCCAAAATGTCCTACCACAAACGCAATCTCCTCTACTTTCTGATTGCACATGCGAATAATATCTTCCATCAAATGTTGAACGATTGGTTTTCCTGCTACTGGAATTACAGGCTTTGGTGTAGTTAGTGTATGTGGACGCATTCTCTTGCCCATACCCGCCATTGGAACGATGATTCTCATAGATTTTTTGATATTAATTTGCAGAATTATTTATTTTTAAATGAAAAATTAATTTTGAATGATCTTAATTATAGATTTTATTTTCCAGTTGAACCAAACCCTCCAGCTCCTCTTTCACTTTCTTCCAATTGTTTTGATTCCTTCCAAACCACTCTTTCATATTTTGCAATAACCATTTGAGCAATGCGCTCCCCATCATTTATAATGAATTCCTTTTTTCCATGATTTATTAAAATCACTTTAATTTCACCTCTATAGTCGGCATCAATGGTTCCCGGACTATTTAGTACAGTTACACCGTGTTTGGCAGCTAACCCGCTTCTTGGACGTATTTGCGCCTCAAAACCAATTGGTAATTCTATAAAAAGCCCAGTTGGAATAATCACAGTATCAGAAGGTTGTATAGAAATTGTAGCGTTTATAAATGCTTTTAAATCCATCCCTGCAGATGCAATAGTTTCATACGCAGGTAAGGGGTGATGACTTTGATTGATGATTTTTACTTCCATGATGTGAAGCGAAATTAACGTTTTTACAAGCCCCTTAGCAATAAATTCGATGTGTTTATCCTACCCGTATTGTTAAAAAAATGAATAGGGGTACCAATTAAGTATTAGAACACTTTCAAAGCAGGGTTTTCAAAAGATCCTCGATAAGGAGTATGTCTGTAAGAATTTATGCAATTCTAATTCGATTTTGTTGTAACAATTCATATTTATGCTCGTATATCGTGCGCAAGGCTCTGTAAAATATTGGCTATTTTACTTTAAATCAATGCTTTAAAATTGATATTTTTTAGGATGGTTTTATTGCTTGATGTGAGGAATCGTCAAGTATTGTAACCTTATAGAGTGAATTTGAGTTTAATTATGCATGTGATGTTGCTCTGTGATGACGCCTCTAACCGACTTACCATGAAATTAACTTCAAATTTTTTACTAAAAATGGCTGTGCTGGGAGTGACGGGATTAATTATCCTTTTGCTTTTCAGCTCTTGCAACAAATACGCTTTGTACCAAACGAACGCAACCAAAACGTCGAAAGGATCTGCAACCGAAATTTCGGAGAAAGTTTTATCACCTGGTGATAAGATTTCTCTGAGTGTATGGGGTCACGATGAATTGAGTGTTGGTTCTGTTCATAGCGTTTATAGCATTCCAGAGGAAGCAGGTAAATGGTTGCAGATTGATGAAAGTGGAGATGCAAATTTTCCACAAATAGGAAAAGTAAAATTGGAAGGGTTAACCTTGTTAAAAGCTGAAGAAAAGTTGGTGACTTTATATAGTCAGTTTATTCAAAAACCAATTTTGAATTTGCGTTTGTTAAGCAATCAAGTCACCGTTCTCGGAGAAGTGCAAAGTCCGGGAAATTATGTTTTCCATACGGATCAAGTTCGTTTGGTGGATATGATTGGTAAGGCGAATGGATTTACTGATTATGCAAAAACAACCGACATTAAAATTATTCGTGGCATTGAAACGATTAGAGTGGATCTTACAAAAGCAGCAAGCAACGAAGTGATGGTGACATCGCGTGATGTAATATATGTAGCTCCCGGAAGAAATAAATCTTTCGATCGTTTCGCTTCAAAGTTAATTCCATTAGCAAGTTTACTAACCGCATTGGCTCTAGTGTATAACGTATCCGTAAGTAAATAATATGCGATCACCTGGTTCTCTTCATTCGATGTTATACCCTCTTCAGAAAAGATGGTATCTTATCGTTATTTGCATACTGCTGTCGGGAATTGCGGCTACCCGTTACCTTTATATGGCAACGTCGCAATATCAAGCCTCTGCTACACTTCGTATTGAAGATGCACAGGATGGAATGTCGGGCAGTAATTTGTACCGTGACTTCGATGTTTTTAAATCAAATCCAAAAGTACAAACAGAAGTAGAAGTTTTAAAATCACGCTCACTATTCGAAAAGGCACTTGATCGTTTAGATTTTTATGTGGAATATTATCGTCAAGGTGAACTAAAGCAAGAAGAAGTATATCATACAGCGCCATTTCTTGTTGACTATTCAATTACGGATAGTAGTTTTAGTACATTGAATTGTAATTTGAAGTTTTTAGAGGGCAATAAATTTTTAATTAGTTATGAGCGCCTAGGTAATACATTTGAAAAGCAAGGAGTTTTTGGAACTCAAATTTGTGACGGTGGTGTTTGCATTACTGTAAAAAAGGATGAAGAGCAATTGCGTTATCATCCACAATTAAAACAAGAAAATTGGTCGTTTATTGTGTATTCACGCGATGCATTAACATCGAAGTTGATGAATTCACAATACCTTGTTAAAGCTGCCGACAAAGATGTAAATATTGTTAAGCTTTACTATACACATGCGATTCCCGAGAAAGCATCAAAAATGGTGAATGCCATTTCTACTGCTTACATTGATCAAGGAATTGAAGATAAGAAAAGTTTAGCAAGTAGTACAGTTGATTTTATCAATCAACAAATTGCCATTGTAGGTAAGGAGTTGGATGATGCTCGTGATGCAATTAAAACCTATCGAATCCAGAATCAGATTGTAAATATCTCGCAAGAAACAGATGCTACCTACAAAACGTTGGGTGAACTGACCCTGCAAAAGGTAGATGTGAATATGCAATTGAATGTGTTGGAAAATATGAGTGACTATTTGCGAAAAAATCGTGAAGTAAAATTTTCAGGGCCTGAATATGGAACAGTCATCGATCAACTTTTTACGGAAAGTGTAGCAAAGCATAATGCAAAGATCCGTGAGCGAGAGGAATTGATAAAGAAATACACTTCAGAGAACGATCGAGTGAAAAATGTTGATGCAGAAATTGCACAACAAAAGGCTTATTTAATAGAAAGTGTTAATAATACACGTCGAAAATTGTTGTCGAAGGAAGATGATCTCTATGCTGCCATCGACGATCAACGCGCTTCTTTTATTGGGATGCCTGAAAAGGAAAGTACTTTACAAGAGTTAAACAGAAATTATTTTTTGTTTGAAAAGGTCTACAATTTTTTAATTGAAAAGCGTACGGAAGCCATCATTACACAGCAAGTGAATGTATCTTTTAATCGAATATTGGAAACTGCATTAATTCCAGAAACGGCAGTCATGCCCAGAAAGGATGTGGTATGGGGATTAGCTTTAATGCTTGGTTTGATTTTAGGTGTAATGCTCGCTTATTTCCGTCATTATACTTTGCCTTCGGTGAATACTCCCGAAGATTTGATGGCCGATTCTTCAATACCAGTGATTGGACAAATTCAGAAATTTAAAGTGAATGAAAGTTCCTATAAAGCATTTAATACATTAACAGCTCGCATCTTTATGAATCAATCTAATCATGGTTCGATGGTGATTACGGTGACGAGTACACGTAAAGGGGAAGGAAAATCTTTTGTGGCTACGCAATTGGCACGGACATTAGCGGCTCAGGATAAGAAAGTAATTTTATTAGACCTTAATAGCTATGATCCAAAAGTAGCATCAAGTTTTGATGTGCGTAACGGATATGGGATGAAAGATATTTATGCTCAACAATGTTCTTTGCAAGATGCTATTCAAATTACAGCTATTCCCAATCTCGATGTTGTAACCTCCGGTGAAACTGATGAGATGGTTGAACATTTGTTCGCAACAAATAGAACGAAGGACATTCTTTCTGAGTTGCGAACTCAATACGACGCAATTATTATTGACACACCTGAAGTTGGTGAATACATAGAGGCTGTTCCATTTATGAAATGGAGCGATTTAAATTTATATGTTGTGCGTGCCGAAAGTGGAAAGAATGAATTGGTGGAAAACGCCGAGATGGTAAAAGAAGAATATCGCCTGCAAGAAGTATATTATGTGTTGAATGCGATGAAGGAGAAAAGAAATCATACAGGATTTATTAGACCCTCGAAGTTGAAGTCAGTGAAGGGACGATCATATAAAGCTCAACTATCAAATATGTTCATGTGGTAAATTATGCGTCTTCAACTTAGTTTAAGTCTGCCAAAGCAGCTCATCAAAAGTGGGACTGCTGTCATTTATGCCGATCAGGCACTGGTGAGCGGACTAAATTTTTTATCAAGTGTTTTACTCGCACGTTATTTAGGACTCGAAGGTTTTGGTGTCTATAGCATTGCTTGGTTAGGCGTAATGATTGCAAGTAGTATCAATCAACCTTTTATTATTTCGCCAATGCAAACATTAAACGGAAAAAAGACAAATGCCGAGCAATCTGATTATTTGCAAGCTATTGTTTTTAAGCAACTGTTTTTTGCAGGGTTAATGGGGTTGCTTGCTTTCTTTGTTGTTATTGTAATGAGTTATGTGCTTGATCAGTGGAAAGTGCAAAGTATTATTCTTGCATTTCCATTGGCCGTTTTTGCATTTTTACTTCAGGATTTTTTTCGACGCTATTTCTTTGTGATTGGGAAGCCTTATAAATCTTTATTAATTGATGCAATAGCCTATGGTGGTGTACTTTTAGCTGCTTTCGCCATTCATTTCGTACGTGCAATGGATGCACAGTTCATTTTATTAATAACGGCTGTTTTCTTTTTGTATGCTTCACTTGTTGGACTTTGGTCTTTGGATCAATTGCGTTTTAAACCGAAAGTAATTAAAGCAACAATACTCGAACATTGGGATTTTAGCAAATGGCTAACGGTTACGGCACTACTCCAATGGTTTAGTGGAAATCTTTTTATCATTGCTGCAGGAGCAATTCTCGGTCCTGTAGCCGTAGGTGTAACTCGAATGGCTCAAAATATAGTAGGGATAACTCATGTTTTATTTTTAGCAATGGAGAATATTATTCCAATTCGAGCTTCTCTTCATCAACGTGAAGGAGGCAACGAAGAAATGTTTCGTTATCTATGGAAATTTGCTTTACAAATGGGAGCAGTAACCTTAACCTTGCTTACGGTACTAGCTATTTTTAGTAAACAAATCATCTTGTTATTTTATGGTGCCGAATTTGTAATCTATCAACATATCTTAATTGGATTTTGCGCCTTGTATGTAATTATATTTATTGGTTATCCTCTCCGATATGCCATTCGTACTTTAGAAAACACTCGACTTATTTTTATTTCATTTATTGCAACTAGTATTTTTAGTGTCTTAACAGCTTATCCTATCATTAAAGCATTTGGCTTGAATGGAGTGTTAATAGGCTTGGGTATCACTCAGCTTATTACATTGTTCCTTTATTATTTTAGTTTGAGAAAGGAAGTAGCGAAATTATCTTTCGAATAGTCCATTTGTTGAAAAAAAGTAAACTTGTTTTATACTTTTCTTTCGAAACCTTACATTGATCTTACACGTAAAACGAGCTAACAATGAAGGTGATTCATGTAGTACTTGGTAAGGCGAATCCCAATCGAATGAATGGGGTGAACAAGGTAGCTCATCAGCTTGCCATGAGTTTACATACGCAACAAGTACCAGTGGAAATATGGGGAATCACCAAAACTCCAACGGAAGCAGTTTATCCTCGACCATTTCCCACTCGTTTGTTTAGATCGCAACCCATCTATAGAGACTTAGATCCTAACATGATGTATGCAGTTTCACTTGAAAAGAAGGGTACCATATTTCATGTTCACGGTGGATTCATCACTGACTTTTATAAATTGACTCGACTGTTGAAGGAAATGAATTTCGAATATGTGTACACTCCTCATGGTGCATTCAACAAAATTGCTTTGGAAAAGAATAAGTGGATTAAAAAAATCTACATCAGTAGATACGAAAAATCTATTCTGCGAAATGCTAAAGCCGTTCAATTGTTGGGACAAAGTGAATTCGACCATCTCGGTACTATTATTAGATTAAGCAATAAAGTTGTTATTCCGAATGGACAAGATTTTAAAGAATTGGCTTTCGAATTTACAGCCATGAAGAATCGAAATGTGCCTGTATTTGGTTTTTGTGGACGATTAGATACCTATTACAAAGGTCTCGACTTTTTATTGGAAGGATTTGCAAGTTATTGCAAAAAGGGAGGTGAAGGAGAACTATGGTTAATAGGTGATGGACCCGACCGACCTCAACTGGAAGCATTGTGTAAAGTATATAAAATTGAAAGGCGTGTTCTTTTTATGGGTGCACGCTATGGAAAAGATAAACTTAATCGAATAGCAAATATGGATGTGTTTTGTCATCCTTCTCGTTCAGAAGGTTCACCCATTGCGGTTCTTGAAGCTGGTGCATTAGGAAAAGCACTTATCGTAAGTACAGCTACCAATGTGGGCGCTGATGTCGAAAGGTATAATGCAGGTTACCACATTCGTCAAAGTACAAGTAAAAGTATTGAAAATGCAATGTTCAAATTTTTAAAGGCTTACCAAACAGGTGAATATTTAGAATTTGGAAAACAAGCAAAAGAGATGGTAAAGATTGAATTTTCATGGTGTGCAGTTACTAAGAAACTGCTCGACCTTTACGATTATGAAACACCAACCGTACAGTTATGACAAAGGAATATTTGCTTTCTTCTCAATGGGCAAAACGTATCCAGCGCTTTTTGATCTTATTATTGGCGTTGAGAATAATTTCTTATTTTGTACTCACTGATAATATTGTAATTGTTCAAGTTACAAAGGCAAGTTTAAGAATTATAATTACTATTCTATTGTCGATGGTTTTGTTTTTTCAAAGTAGAAAAGTAAAATCAAATAGTAATAAATTTTTACAAATAGCACCTTGGGTGCTTTACGGATTTTATTTATTGTTGGGCGCAGCTTCTCTCTTTTGGACAAGCTCATTTCAAGCGAGCGCCTTGCAATGGATAATGGATTTTGAAGGGTTTATTTTTGCCTGGATGTTTATGAGTGTTTTTTACACCTATAAAAAACGTGATCCACAAAACTATTTCGAATTACATAGAATTATCGCACCAGCTATTTTAATGGTCTCATTGGGATTTATTCTGGGAATATTTCTTGATCCAGATAAATTTTATCGATTAACACATGGTGGAAGTGTAAGTCGATTAGGTGGATTTATCATCAATCCAAATGAATTAGGAATGTTGTTTGTGATTGGAATAAGTTGTTACCTTCCCATGCTTTTTCATCAGGGAAAATTGCGAATTAGCGTTGCCCTATCAATGCTCCTCCTCACCCAGCAATTAATATTAACAGGTTCGCGCTCTTCGATGATAGGGTTGTTGTTGGTTTTAATTGTATATGCAATTTTGTATGGAAGTAAGGTTAGCAAGTTAGCAATTATCATAGGAACTATTGCCTTAGTTCCCATTGCAGGTTACTCTTTCTTTGTAAAGCAAGGGCAAGTCTCAGAATTATTTACACTTACTGGTCGAATCCCATTTTGGCAGGATCTATTGACTTATAATTTCCCAAAGGAACCCTGGCTAGGATTTGGATATATGCGTATTGATTATGTCGATAAATTCGATTCTTTAAATGCATATGCAGGAGCAATGACACATAACACCTTTTTGCAGGTGTTACTGGGGCTTGGAATGGGCGGCCTTTTGCTTGTTTTGATTCAGTTGTCTGTATTTCTATTTTTTGCAAGCAAAGTGGCTGATAAGGCATTAAAACAATCGATAGGTCTTATTTTAATTCCACTTTTGGTTAATTCTCTTACCGAGTTCGGGATTTTTGGAGAAACTAACTATGGAATTATCTTTTATTTATTTCTAGTTTTTACAGTAGCAGTAGAACCTCTTGTTCACAGTGAGCGTATAAAAGGTCACTGTCATGATAAGTTCAAAACTTTCCTTAACCGATCTCAGCCTACTGCGTGATTTATTCGCGCCAGGGTTGGAGATGATCATTATTGATCCCTTTGAAAGAGTGGATGAGAATGTAGATGAAGTTCGTGAAAGTTTTCAACCTGATGAGAGTAGTTTGAATTTTGTGATTGATATTTCACAGTATACATTTTCTTGTTTTCTATCTAATGCACAAGATGATTCTTGTACTTCCTTTGATTTTATTAATAACGCAGATGGAACTATTCGATGGTTTTTTAATTCGAATTGTAAAGAAGCCATGCACTTGTCTTTGTATAATTCGAATTCTTTAAAGGCAAAGATTTATGTATCCGTAAGTCGTATTGTTTGGAAGTTAGGCCAAGGCAATTTACTCTCTTCTGGCCGATTTGAAATGCAACAATTCTTAGTGGATCAAGTAAAAACAAAGTATGGAATTCAAGAGCATGAATTGTGTTCGTTTTTCACTGGTACAAGAGGAGCTACTCGAAAAATAGTTGTTGATGTGCAAAGTGAGGATGGTACATGTGCATTTATAAAAATACCATTAACTGAAACTGCTGAAAAACTAGTTAAAAACGAAATTGATATGGTGAAGTCCTTAAATAAATTTGATTTTACAACATTGAGCTTGCCTAAAATCTCAAAACATATAAATGGTCATGCCCGTCTTTCAAACGTAAAACCTGCATTTACAATTTCTGCAGATAAAATAGCATCAATACACGCCAGTGCAATTGGCGAATTATATGCGCTTAGTCACGAGCGAAAAGCTATTACTGAAACGGAGGCATGGAATGTGATTAATGGGAATGTTCATTATTTGTTTAATGAATTGGAGTATAAGAATAATTTAGATAAAAGTAAAATAGAAGCCTTAGTAAAAGGATTAAAACAACTTTATTCAACAATTTCATTGGGCGAGTCTATTCCTGTTTCTGTATCCCATGGCGATTTTACACCATGGAATATGTATTGTGACGATCAACGATTATATGTTTACGATTGGGAAATGGCAAGAAATGGTATTCCTATGCTGTTTGATTTGTTTCACTTTAGTTATCAATCTGTCATTTTGCAACAGCAGAAATCTTATAAGGAAGTTTTGGATAACATCAACGTTTGGTTGAAGCAACCAATAGTGATGCATATGATTCAAAAATATAGAATAAATGTTCAATTGCATCATGCCCTCTATTTGTTGTTTAATGTAAGTTTTTATTTACGTCAATATTTGAACGAAAAGGAACCACTCATACAAAGTGTATGGATGATGGATGCTTGGATAGTAGCTATTGAAGATTGTTTGACTAGCGTAAAGGTGAATTCTAAGTAATCATGAATCAGAGACGTATATTTTTGAATTATTTTTTCAAGGAGATGAAGCCTTATCGTTACGCTTTGTTGAAATTTATTCATAACACTTTGGATGAAATCCCAGAAAACTCAGATGTTGATATTCTAATTTCTAAACTAGACTTACGGGACATATTGCGAATTGTTGAAAAAGGGAAAAATATTGAACGTGTACAATTTCATAAGAAGTCATTCGCTACGTTTACATGTTTGTTATTTGAAGATGGTTCTTATTTAGAAATTGATTTGTTACATCGCTTTGATCGAAAAGGTATTGTTTACTTAGATGCAGCAATGGTGTTGGATGATGTAGATGTGTTGAAGTCTGGATTAAAAGTAGCTTCGCATGCATATACATTCGAATATATTTTACTCTTTTATTTGCTAAATGATGCAGTAGTTCCACAGAAATATAGAGATTATTTTTCTTCGTTTAGTACAGAAGAAAGATCAGGAATATTTATTCATATGACTTCAAGTTATGGCGTAAATATTAACATTTTAGAGGAATTGTACTCTTTACATTCCCGTCATGCGAAAAAAATTAGAGTGCGTATCGAAAATCGCTCTGTGAATAAGGGAATCCGTTTGGCCTATTATAAAGCGCGTTATTTAATCGATGTTTTGAAGGATGCAATTAGTCATCGTGGAATTATAATTACTTTTAGTGGAGTTGATGGGGCTGGAAAATCTACCATCATCGATGAAGTCAACGAAGTGTTGAAAAGTAAGTTTCGTCAGCGAACGGTGATCCTTCGTCATCGTCCATCTTTATTACCCATCTTAAGTAGTTGGCGACATGGAAAGGCAAATGCGGAGAAAAAAACGAGAGAACGTCTTCCGCGCCAAGGAACAAATACGAGTGTGATGAGCTCATTCTTTCGGTTTATGTATTATTATACTGACTATTTATTGGGACAATTTTACATTTATTTTAGATATACACTTAGAGGTTATACTGTTTTGTATGATCGCTATTATTTCGATTTTATTATCGATTCTAAAAGATCTAATATCGTTTTGTCGAAGAAGTTTATGAAATGGGGATACCATTTTATTTTTAAACCAGAATTAAATGTATTTCTATATGCTGATGCAGATGTAATCAGGACTAGAAAACAAGAATTAGATACTCGAGCTATTTCAGAATTGACTTCTGATTATAAGAAGTTGTTTAATGAGTTAAGTAGTGGAGGAAATCAAAAGAATTATTTGATGGTAAATAATGTCAGTAAGGAAGAAACATTCAACCGTGTAATGAGGGAATGTATTTATTTCACCATTTAATATTAGTCATATTATATATCATGAAACGTAATCAATATACACCACCTGTGAAGCATAATATTACTGCTTCTTATAAAATACCTTTAATCGATCAACTATTAGGTCGTACTACACTTGAATGGACTTGTGACGATGGACACAAAGAAGAATTAAAAGCTTCTTTGAGGTTCACGGATTACGAAGGCAACTCACCAAGTACATATAGCATTTTTCGTTTGCCATATATTTTCAAAACATGGATGCAATCGCGTCGATCTCCCATTTTGGAAGAGCCGGTTCCATTTATTGTTATGGATGCGATTCGATTTTTAGAGAGTATTGTTCAACCTGGAATGAATGTAGTAGAAGCAGGAGGTGGAAATTCAAGTCTTTGGTTTTTAGAAAAAAGTATGAAGGTGACCACGTATGAGCATAGTCCAGAATGGGCAGGATTTATTCAAAAAACAGTTCGGGAGAATCCATTTCGCTTTCACGAGAAGAATTTTAATATTAAAGTGATGCAAGGTTCATCTGCTCTTTCAGATATGGCATTGATTCCAGATCAAAGTTTGGATATTGTTCTTGTGGATTGTATGAATGATTTTACTCGTCGCAACGACTGTATGGAAGTGTTCATGTCGAAAGTGAAGAAAGGAGGATGGATGATTCTGGATAATTCAGATAACCCTGTGAATTGGGTTGGAGCAGATTTATTGAAAGATAATGAAATGTATAAATTTAGTGGTTTTGCACCAATGGGATTGTTTGTTTGTCAAACTACCTTCTGGAAAATGTAATATGCTAAGAAAAATTGTTTCACATATCGCTAAAAAGAAAAATGCTGATTTTAGGTTGGATCCTTTTTTGAGCAATGGTAGGCTATTCTCATTTGTATTCGATAAATTAATTTCTTTGATTCGTTCATTGAAATTTATTTTTTGTGAAAGAGATAGGATGTTATTCATTGGCAAAGGAGTTCGCATTCGTGGACAACGTTCTGCGCATTTTGGCAAGGCGGTGCAGATCGGTGATGAAGTTCAAATGACAGCTTGGGGCAAGGAAGGTTTATCAATTGGAGATTATTCTTGGATTGGAAGTTATTCTTTTCTTAAAGTTTCTTTTTCACTTAGTGATATTGGAAAATTTATTTCAATTGGGAAGAATGTTGGAATCGGTGAATTTGCTCACCTTGGTGGCGCTGGTGGATTGAGTATTGGTGATGATTGTATTATTGGTCCGTATTTTAGTTGTCACCCCGAAAATCATCGTTTTTTAGATACACAGGAATTAATACGATTACAAGGAACACAAAGAAAAGGTATTTCCATTGGAAAAAACTGTTGGATTGGAGCGAAGGTAACAATTCTCGATGGAGTACATATTGGAAATAATTGTATTGTTGCGGCCGGTGCCGTTGTCAATAAGGATATGCCCGATAATGCAGTAATTGGAGGCGTGCCTGCTAGAGTTATTAGAAGAAGAAGTGCTGATGAAGCTAATATCTCTTCAAAGAGTATGTCGGCATAAAATATAGAAATGTAAAATGAATACAAATCAACAGCAAACTGTTTTGGTAAGTGCTTATGCCGTGAATCCGTACCATGGGTCGGAAGATGGAATGGGATGGAATTTTATTTTGCAAATTGCACGGTTCAATAAAGTGATTGCCGTTACTCGTGAAAATACCCGTGCAGATATTGAAAAATATATTACTGAAAATTCAAGTAAGGATTTTTCTAATATACAATTCGCGTATTATGATTTACCTTATTGGGTGCGTTTTTGGAAGAAGGGTGGTAGAGGTGCTATGTTGTATTATTACCTTTGGCAGTTTTTCTTGCCACGATTTGTAAATAAGAATAATTATAAATTTGATATTGTGCATAATTTGAATTTTCATAACGATTGGACACCCTCCAGCCTTTGGAAATTGGATAAGCCTTTTGTATGGGGTCCCATTGGTCATCATCCTCGTATTCCAAAGGATTATGTGTTGCATGTTTATGGTTGGAGATCGTATATGATGGAGGAAGTGAAGTGGATGATTAAAAAATATTTTTGGAAGATGGATCCTCTGCTTCGCCAAACAGTAAGTCATGCTGATCGAGTGCTTACCATGAACTCCAGTGTAGAGCAAGTGTTGGATTTGCCAAAGAATAAAATTTATTATATGCCAAGTGTGAGCTCAGAAGACCCTACAGAGATTATTGATACGAAGAGAAATTCAGAGTTCACTGTTCTTTCGGCTGGTCGGTTTGTTCCATTGAAAGGATTTGATATTACGATCAGAGCATTTGCCCGTTTTTATCATCAACTTTCACCAGTTGAGCAGAGCAAAACGAAGCTGATTTTAGTGGGCGATGGCCCCTATAAAAAGTATTTGCAAAATTTAGCAAAGGAAATGGAAGTTCATGATAAAGTTACTTTCATTGCTTGGTTGCATAGAAGTGATTATAAGAAATTGTATAAGAATTCGGATGTGTTTTTGTTTCCAAGTCATGAAGGAGCTGGAATGGTAGTAGCGGAAGCACTTTCATACGGACTTCCTGTGGTGTGTTTTCAAAACGAAGGACCTGGGGAGTTTATTTCAAAGGACTGTGGTATTAGAGTTCCATATAATCGGTATAATACTAGCGTAACTAAGTTCGCAGATGCCTTGCGATTATTGAAAGATGATGTGAACTTATATAATACTTTAAGTTTGGGCGCAAGGAAGATGTTTCAAGAAAAATTTAATTGGAATTTGAAGGGAAATCAGTTGAAAGATGTATACAATGATTTATCTCGTAAAGCGAGTTAAGTGAAAACATTAAAAAGTAAAATAGTTGCTGTTCATCTGCTGAATGATTTCAGTGGAAGTCCTCTGGTTTTTTCGCAAGCATTGAATGCGTTGAAAGCTTCAGGACACCCTATCGTTATTCATACAAGCCAAGGAAAATCGGGATTTTTGGATCAAGTAGAGGCACCTAAATATTATTTTCCATATCAATTTTATTCGAATACACTCTTGCGCTTGTTAGCATTTTCATTTAGTCAGGTATTTTTATTTTTTCAGTTGATGAAGTATCGAAAAGAAGATGTGATTATTTATGTAAATACGTTATTGCCTTTTGGAGCCGCTTTGGCTGCCTTTTGTATGAAGAAGCAAACCATTTATCATGTACACGAAAGTTATATTAAGCCCGCAGCCCTTAAATATTTTTTAAGATGGGTGGCGTCTTTCACTGCAGATACTATCTTTTATGTTTCAAATTATTTATACCAAAAGGAAAAAATTGGGGACGTAAATGCTTGTGTATTGCATAATGTTCTACCAGAGAATTTTGTTGATCGTGCCGCAAAGAAACAGTATGTCCCTTCAAACAATGGGTTGTTCACGGTGTTAATGGTTTGTTCTTTTAAGGAGTATAAGGGTGTGCCACAGTTTATAGAACTAGCAATTCGACATCCTAGTTTGAATTTTGAATTGGTGCTGAATACATCTCGGGAAGAAGTGAATCTTAATTTTTCTCCGCAGCTAATTCCATCTAATTTGAAAGTGTTTTCTGTCCAAAAGGATTTAGACGCATTTTATTCTCGTGCGAATCTTGTTGTAAATTTAACCAATCCAAAGTTGTGTATTGAAACTTTTGGTATGACACTTTTAGAAGCCATGAGTTATGGCGTTCCTGTAATAGCTCCAACTCAGGGTGGACCAACTGAATTGGTTGAAGAAACTAAGAACGGTTTTCAAATTGATGTTCAAGATGAAGCTACACTCGATTTCAGATTGACTTTCTTAGCTTCAAATCCTGAGTTTATGCAACAGTTGTCAAAAGGAGCTCGTGAAACTGCAAAACGTTTTGGGTCAGATAAATTTAGGAATACGCTAGTTAATGTTTTTGATTCTTGTAATAAAGATGTAAGAAATTGATGTTTTTATACTAGATTATTTTTCAAATAACTGAAACCTTTTTTAACATATTGATAAACGTGTATTTAGAAATCTATATTTTTTATCTAAAATTTGAGTCTAACCAAACTGAATTCGGGTAGAGAGATAAATCAGCTTCAATTTGAAAGAACCTTCCTCTGTAAGCTATCGTACAAGAAAGGAAATTCATTCTCCAGAAATGAACTAATTTATTGTCGAATTTATAAGCTGAGCTCAAAGAAATATGAAGTCGAAAGTACGTGTTGCTGTGATTGGTACAACGGGGTTGCCCGCCCGCTATGGCGGATTTGAAACTTTAACACACCATTTGGTGGATCAATTAGGTGCTGAAGTGGATTTCACAGTGTATTGTAGTGGAAAATATTTTGAAAAATCACCCAAGCGACTTTCCGTTTTTAATGGCGCAAAGTTAATCTACCTGCCACTGAATGCGAATGGATATCAAAGTGTAATTTATGATATAATTTCTATTTTACATGCCATTCGTCATGCTGATGTAGTATTGGCATTAGGAGTTTCTGGGGCAATGCTTTTTCCTGTTTTGAAATTATTTACACGTAAAAAGATTTTAGTGAATATTGATGGACAAGAGTGGAAGCGCCCAAAATGGAATTGGATTGCGAAGAAGGTGTTGGGATTTAGCGAGAAAATGGCAGTCCGTTTTGCAGATGTTGTCATCACCGATAATAAAGTTATTCAGCAGTATGTCCATAAGAGTTACAAGCGTAAAGACACGTGGTTAATTGAATATGGTGGTGATCACGTAAGCAAACAACCGTTAATTGATTTTCATGTTGAACAATTTCCTTTTTTAAAGGATCCCTATGCTTTTAATGTAAGTCGAATTGAACCCGAGAATAATATTCATATGATTTTGGATGCCTTCAGTAGAGCTCCACTTCAATCATTGGTAATGGTGGGTCTTTGGAATCATGGAAAATATGGAGTTGATTTAAGAGCTAAGTTTTCTAATTATGCGAATATTCATTTGTTGGATCCGATCTATGATCAAGATCAACTGAATTCTATTCGTTCAAATGCAAAATTCTATGTACACGGACATAGTGCAGGCGGAACCAACCCTAGTCTAGTAGAAGCAATGTGTTTGGGATTGCCCATCCTTAGCTATGGTATCGATTACAATCGAGATACAACAAATCATCGCGCACGTTATTTCAGCAATGCAGAAGAACTTTTAAAACAATTGTCCTTTTTCTCTGAAACAGATCTTTCGCAGATGGGAGTAGAAATGCAACAATACGGTATGCAAAAGTATGCTTGGCAACGTATTGCTTCTTTGTATTTTTCTGCATTTAAAGGAGAATCACAAGCCGTTGCAGAATTGACTTTCGGAATTTCAAAGCAAAATGTGCATGCAGTTGAATTGAAAACTAAAAATACTAAGGCAGCGACAGCATGATGAAATTTTACTTACTTGTTTTAGGGTGGTTGTTGTGTTCTTGCGTGCAAGCACAACAAGTTACTACTGTGGCAGGAAGTGCAGGAGCATCAGGATTTGTTGACGGTGCTGGACCCATTGCTCGATTTAATGAACCACATGCTGTTGCAAGTGATCTCAACGGAAATGTTTATATCGCCGATCGACTTAATCATCGAATTCGAAAGGTGAATGCTTCAGGAGTTGTGAGCACTTACGCAGGAACCGGTGTGGTTGGAGGTACAGACGGCCCTGCACTCTCTTCTACATTTAATGAACCATGGGGAATCGCTTGCGATGCTATTGGAAATGTTTATGTAGTGGATACTAAGAATTATAAAATTCGAAAGATTGATAGCGGAGGTATGGTTACTACCTTAGCTGGGTCAGGAATTTTTGGAACAACAAATGGTGCTGCCGCTTTAGCTCGCTTTGGGTTTCCTGCTGGTATTGCTGTAACATCAAATGGAAATACTATTTATGTTTCCGACTATAACACCCATACTATACGTAAAATTGAAAATGGACAAGTATCTACCATGGCAGGTACTGTATTTGTTTCTGGTATGAATGATGGTACTGGAGCTACCGCAACATTTAATCATCCATATGGATTGTGTATGACTCCAGCCGGCGATGTTCTCATTGCCGATGAATGGAATAGTGTGATTCGAAAAATGAATTCTCTGGGTGTAGTTACAACCATCGCAGGTAGTGGAATTCCAGGAAGCTTAGATGGGCCAGCGTTGAATGCTCAATTTAAATTCCCTGCAGGAATTTGTACCGATGGAAATGGGAATATTTTTGTAGCCGATGTATTGAATCATACGATTCGAAAACTGAATGCGGCTGGAGCAGTAAGCACATATGCTGGTTTAGCAGGAAATATTGGAGATGTGAATGGCAATGCCACATTAGCTCGATTTAATAATCCAACAGGAGTATGTTTTAATACGATCGATCAGGGAATATACGTTGGTGATAACACAAATCAGTTATTAAGAAAAATTACGAATGTATCTTCAACTACATTATCTGTTTCTTTGGTTGGATCCTCTACAAGATGTTTTGGTGAATCAATCATTTTTCAAATCAGCCCATCTAACTTAAGTAATTACACGATTAAAGAGAATGCAATAGTAGTTGGAAGTTCATCGAATGCTACCGTCACAGTCTCCAATTTATCTGCTGGTACACATACACTTTATTCTTCTGCTATCGATGGAATGGGCGCCACCGCTATCTCTGCTAATATTTCAATAACAATTCTTCCTCCATTTGTTCCCACTGTTACCAGTAGTAATGGATCGGCATTATGTAACGGTGCCGCCTTAACCCTAACCGCACAGTCAGGTTCAAATTATGTGTGGTCAACAGGAGCTACTACTCAATCCATAGTCGTAAATGTTGCAGGATCTTACCAAGTGAGTGTAACAAATACCGCAGGGTGCAGTGGAATCTCAAGCCCATTTAATGTGACGGTTCAAAGTAATCCAGTCGCAACCATTACAGCTACATCTGATACTATTTGTCCAAATCAAAGCACGTCCTTGACAGCTTCTGCTGCGAATTCATACCAATGGTCAACAGGTGCAACTTCACAAAGCATTTCTGTTGGGCCTGGCTCTTATTCAGTAACGGTTACAGGTGTTGGTGGTTGTACAGCTACATCTTTAGTACAAACTATTTCTGCATATACAATAAGCACCCCAGTCATTTCTCCCAATGGAACTGTCATTCTTTTTCAAGGTGATTCGGTTTTGTTGCAAGCCTCTGGTAGTGCTGCCTACCTTTGGTCAAATGGAAGTACAGGCAGTAGTATTTATGTAAATTCAACAGGTAATTATTCGGTTGTTGGTACTTCATCTAATGGATGTACTGCTACATCTGCTCCAGCTAATGTGACTGTAATTTCATCGTCAACCATTCTTACAGCACAAGGAGTTACTAGTTTTTGTAATGGTAATTTTGTTCAACTACAATCCATCTTCCCAACAGGAAATCAATGGTACTATAATGGTCTTCCTTTAGCAGGTGAAAATGCGCAACAATATAATGCATACGATGATGGCTGGTATCATGTAGGGGTTTGGCAAAATAATGCATGGATGTTTTCTGATTCTATTCGAGTTACTGTATTGCCTACACCCGATGTTCCTAATTTAAATGATACTTCTATCTGTAAAGGATCTACTATTACCTTAAACTTGCCTTCGGTAACTGGAGTAACTTATAAATGGTATAGCGCATTAACGGGCGGTACTCTTCTTTCATCTGGATTGAGTTTTACTTCACCACCTTTAAATACCACTACTTCCTACTATGTCGAAGCAGTGAATTCATTTGGCTGTAAGTCGGATCGTTTAGATGTTGATGTTGTTGCTAAAGCATTGCCAGTAGCAAGTTTTACATATACCTCTGTTGCTTCCAATGGACAATTCGATGTCAATTTCACATGTACTACATCAAATCCAGATTACATCACTTGGATTTTTGGTGACACTTCTATTCAAGGAAACATTTCTCATCTTACAAATCCTACGTATACTTTTCCCGTTGCTGGAACGTATGATGTAATATTGGTTATTGAGAATTTCTTAGGATGTTCGGATACGCTAATAAAGAAGGTTGCAGCTGGAGCTAATAATCCTGCTTTTATTCCTACCACTTTTACTCCGAATGGAGATGGAAAGAATGATATTTTTCGAGTACGTGGTGAACAATTTACACTGGAGGTGATGAAAATTTATGATCAGTGGGGTACTTTATTATTTTCTACAGATGCCTCCCTTCCGCAGTGGGATGGAACCGTCAATGGAAAAATAGTAATGAACGGGACGTATGTTTATCGTATCGTTGTTGTGGATGATAATTTTAATAAACAAGAGATGACAGGTCCCGTGACCGTAATAAAATGAAGAATATTTTAACATATCTCTTTTTAATTTCTTGTTGTTTGACAGGATGGAAGGCGAGTGCACAAGATCCACATTATACGCAGGCACATCGAATTCCTTCTTGGTATAATCCAGCCACAGCCGGACATGGAGTCGAACATATTCGTTTAACGATGTTGTATCGCAATCAATGGTCGAGTGTGATGAGTCCTTTTAAAACGCAAGGATTATTTTTTGATAAACAAGTGAGTAAAGTGGGACTCGGAGCTAACCTTGTAAATAATTCATCTGGAGATGCAGGAATTCGTCAATTATTTTTGAACGGTCAAATATCATATCGATATTCTATCGGAAAAAGTGTTATTGCTTCCGGACTTCAAGTTGGTTTAATCCAAAAAAGTTTTGATCCATCAAAAATGACTTTTGATGATCAATATACTCCTGACCAAGGAGCCAATCCTACCAATCCTACATCCGAAACGTTTTCATATACGAAGCTTACTCGTCCAGATTTTGGTACTGGACTTTTATGGACTTATGGGCGTCCAGGAAAAGAAAAATTTTATCCTTATGCAGGTATTTCATTACAGCATATAAATCAACCTAAAGAAAGTTTTATTGAAGAGAATAATATTATTCCACGAAAATTAACTGCGAATGCAGGAGTCGGCATTGTATTGAGTGAAGCCATCACTATTACTCCTATGCTTTTATTTGCACAACAGCAATTTTCAAAAGAGCTTATAGGTGGAGTAATGGTTAAACTTCCTTTAGATGGTCGTGACAATGTGGAAGGTGGTTTGTTGTATCGGAATAAAGATGCGGCTGCTTTGTATGCAGGCTATCAATGGAATAATTTTATGTTAGGAATGAGTTACGACGTAAATCTTTCCGGTGTGACGGGTGGTCCAGGAGCTTTTGAACTCACGTTAACGTATATACCCAAAGCGAAGGCAAAGAAAGAGCTGGCTAAGAAAAAGGAAATAGAGAAGAAAACAACTTCAAAACCTAAGTCACCGACAAGCGAAATCGAAGGTTCCAACTTCTGGACCTAAACCATCTGTGGCAACGAATCCTCCTGCTCCTAAAACGCAAGAGAAAACTGTACCGTCAAGTACTCCGAATTCTTCTAATGTGAAAGCGGTTGTTACGACTAAACCATCAGTAAATAAACCAACGCCATCAATTGGAACTGTTGTTAAACCTCCTGTTTCAACTGTACCATCTAAAACCACATCTCAAACAAAGAACCCATCTTCAAAAGTTATTACTCAAAAGGAAAAAATCGATTTAACTAAAGCAGAGTTGAGAAATTCGAAGAGTTTATCAATACCTAACATTGTTCTTGCTCCAAAAAAGTCGAAAGTTAAAACATCACTCGGAAGTGGATTACCTCTAGAAAGTCATGAATTGCCTGATGTAGAGAACGCAGTCACTAAAGTAAATCCTAAACAAATTAATGTTTCATTACCAAAAGTGCAACCAAAAAATGGAGCTGTAAAAACTATTTCTTCATTGCCGTTGGAAGAAAGAGAGACCGCATTAATATCTCCATTGAAATTAAAATCTTCACCCAAGTCCGTTCCTGTAAAAGTAAGTCCATCGCAAGTTTATAAAACAAAAGTGAAAGTAAGTAGTGGTATTCCATCTAATATGGATCCTGAGCCTATTTCTACTAACGCAATGACTAAAAAATCCATTGCTGTGCCAGATGTTGTGATAGCGAAACCTGATGTTAAATCAGCTCCAAAAGTTGTTTCTGATGGAATACCCATGGAAGGACCAGCAACTTCAACGCTTTCAACAAGAACAGTTACTCCCGAGCCTGTGATTGCTTCGGTAAATGCGGATTCAACAATACAAACATCAACTTATTTTGGAATTATAGAATTTAAACCTTTCAGTTCAACTGTTCATGGAATTTACAAGTTGGATGTTATTGAGCCTGCTTTCGATTCAGTTTATTGGGATGCTGATTTATTTATTGTGATAGCAGGGCATACTAATGACGAAGGCAATACAACTGCAAGTATGAAATTGTCGCAAGCACGCGCTGATGCTGTGCGAGCCATATTCTTGAAAAAGGGAATGCCAACAGAAAAAATTCAAACGATGGCTTATGGGGATACAAAGCCACTGAAAAATAATTCGACTGAGGAAGAAAAACAGCATAACCGTAGAGTCGAAATTCACGTATTAAGAAAGAAGCATCCGTAATTAATGATAATATCTGAATCTTTAATAATCTTGTTTTGCATTGGAGTTGCCATGTGTACAACGGCAATTTTAATCCCTTGTTGGATTAAAGTTTGTGCTAAATGGAATTTGTATGAGCAAACGGATGATCGTAAGCGACATCGCAGTAATATTCCAACCATGGGTGGCATTTCTATCTTTGCGGGAATATTTATTAGCTCATTAATTTTTGTTCAAAATTCAGAGGCCTATAATTTTAATATTCTTTATGGCGCGATGTTCCTACTATTCTTAACAGGATTTTTTGACGATTTAATAGATTTATCTCCATTGAAAAAAGTGGTTTTTCAATTTTTCGTTTCCATCTTAGTTATTGCTGCTGGATTTAGAATTGAAAGTGGTTTCGGACTTTTTTCGATAGGAGAATTGCCAATCATCGTTTCTTATGGAGCTACAATCCTCTTCATTATTGCCATTACTAACGCATTAAATTTAATTGATGGGTTAGATGGATTAGCAGGAAGTCTAACGTTAATAACAAGTTTAATTTTCGGAATTTTGTTTTATCAAGTGGGAGATGTGAGTATGGCACTTTTGTCGATGTCGGTTTGTGGTGCGGTTTTCGGATTTCTTTTTTATAATTTCCATCCCGCAAAAATATTTATGGGCGATACTGGATCCTTGGTTTTGGGATTTCTTTTATCCATACAAGCCATTGCACTCATGCAACATTATGCACATGATGTAAATGGCATTCCTGAATTATCCCCCATAGTAATTCTTGCTGCATTGTTTGTTCCAGCTTATGACGTGCTTCGTGTGTCTGTAATAAGAATACTTACTGGCTATTCGCCATTTCATCCCGATCGAAATCATGTGCATCATATGATTCTTGGACAAGGTTTTGGAAAACGCATGACCACTTTAATGATTACAGGATTCAATTTGTTATTTGTTTCTATAGCTGTTTTATTCCCTCAAATGAATATTAATTTATTCTTGATGTTGGCGGTATGTCTCGGTATGCTGACGATGAATTCATTGAGTATGTCTTTATTAGCTAATGTATATGGTCGACTTGGGGGAAGATTGTATCAACAACCAGCAAAGGCTTAAATATTCCTAAAACCATTACTTTTGCATTTCCTAGTTGGATACTATTCCAAGTGAAAAATTTAATGCAAAAAAAATATCTCTTTATCATTTTATTATTCGTTGCTGCTAAAGGTCTTTCTCAGCAGAACGACTCCATCATGATTCGTAAAATTTATAACGAAGCATTAACGAATAGTAAGTGTTATAGCTGGCTCGATTATTTAAGTAATTCAATTGGAGGTCGCTTAAGTGGATCTACTCAAGCTGCACAAACAGTAAATTATGTGCAGATGGAATTAACGAAACTAAATGTTGATGCGGTTACTTTACAAGATGTAATGGTTCCACATTGGGTACGTGGTCCTAAGGAGCAAGCATGGATCAATAGCAATAATCAAAAAACTACGGTATCTATCTGCGCTTTAGGAGGCAGTATCGCCACACCAAAAGGAGGGTTAGTTGAAGAAGTAGTAGAAGTATCTAATTGGGAGGAGATGCAAAATTTGGGGAGTGAAGTGATTCGAGGAAAAATTGTTTTTATGAATCATCCTATGATTCCTACTTTCATCAACACGTTTGAAGCTTATGGAGAAGCTGCTAAATATCGTTACAGCACTGCATCCAAAGCCGCTGCATTAGGTGCTAAAGGAGTTGTGGTTCGTTCCATGACCATGGCGATGGATAATAATCCACATGCTGGTGCTATGGGTTATGATGAACTCATTGAAAAAATTCCGGCTTGTGCAATTAGTACGTTAGGCGCCGAACGATTGAGTGCTTTGCTTAAGAAAGATAAAAAGGCGCAGTTTGGTTTTATAATGTCACCTCAAACGTTGCCAGATACTTTATCACATAATGTGATTGGTGAAATTGTTGGATCGGAATTTCCAAAAGAAGTAATTTTGATTGGCGGACATTTAGATGCATGGGACTTAGGTGATGGTGCACACGATGATGGAGCAGGTGTTGTTCAAGCCATGGAAGTATTGCATATTTTGAAATCTTTAAATGTGAAACCTAAACGCACCATTCGTTTTGTTGGCTTTATGAATGAAGAAAATGGTGGAAAGGGAGGAGAGAAGTATGCTCAAGTTGCAAAGAGTGATAAGCGAAAAACAATTGCTGCCATTGAAAGTGATGCTGGTGGATTTTCTCCTCGTGGATTTTCTTTTAAGGGAGATTCGTTGATGATCTTAAAAGCATTGTCGTGGAAGAAAATGTTTGAACCTTATTTATTATTCGAGTGGAGAAAAGGATATGGAGGTGCCGACATTAATCACCTGCAGGATCAAGGAACGTTGCTCATCGGTTTTATGCCCGACTCACAACGTTATTTTGATTTACATCATGCAGCAACCGATACTTTTGATAAAGTGAATAAGCGCGAATTGGAATTGGGTGCAGCCGCTATGGCTTCTTTAGCTTGGTTGCTTTCGGAGTATGGAGTGAAATAGAAATTTTATTAGTAAAAAATAAAATTTCAATGCTACTATATTTGAATACTATTGAGTTCAACTAGCTCTATAATTTAAACTCGAGTATCCACCTCAAACGTATCCGCATCCAATAATACTGGGAATTTTTTACGGATGTCCTGCAAAGCTTTCCAGTTGAGTTCGATGGTTTGAAGTCCAGCTTTATTCGATTTTAAATTGCTGATGGGTTCGCCCAAAGGATTATATAATCCGGAGTCGCCACAGTATTTTATTTTGTTACCATCTTCACCAACACGATTTACACCCGCTACATAGCATTGGTTTTCGATCGCTCTTGCAATCAATAATTGTTGCCAAGCATAAGTGCGTACTGCAGGCCAATTCGCAACGTAAAGTAAAACATCGTAATCGTATTTTGCTTTCGCTCCTTTTCCAATAATTCTATTTCTGCTCCATACGGGGAAACGTAAATCATAGCAAACCATTGGACAAAATCCCCAACCTTTGTATTCAATTACGATACCTTCTGTACTTCCCGTATATGTTTTTTCCTCCTTTCCCATTCGGAAAAGATGTCTTTTATCGTAATGATCATAATGTCCATCGGGTTCCATCCATATAAATCGGTTGTAAAATTTCCCCTCTTCTTTTATCATGATGGATCCACAAATAGCAGCTTTTAATCCTTGTGCTGTTTCAAACATCCATTGCATCGCCGGACCTTCCATTTCTTCCGCCAATTTTTTTGCATTCATGCTAAACCCTGTACTAAACATTTCAGGAAGAACAAGAATATCACTCTCTCCTTTTTCCATTTTGGAAAGTTGCTTGTTTAATAAGCGGAAGTTTTCAATGGGTGATTCCCATTTAATATTGGGTTGTACTAATGTTATACTGAGGTTTTTTGGCATAGGATGAATTTTGTATATAAATGACTTTACGAATGTACGAAATGTATAGAAACTCCTAGAGATATATGTTAAAGAACAGATTTATCTTTTTTCAACCTGTAAAATAATTCTGGATTCAAAAACTGTCCAGCAAACCTTCGGATTCAAAAACTAAACTTTCAAATCAAAAAGCTAAAATCCAACATCCAACATCCAACATCCAACAACCAATCTCATCTAAAAATTCGCGAGCGAATTTTTAGATACTTAACAACCGCTCTGCCGCTTTTTCAAGCTGGTCATTTTCTTTCGCAAAACAAAATCGCAATAAGTGATAATCATGAGGCACCGAATAAAATACAGATACTGGAATAGACGCTACTCCGATTTCCTTTGTTAAGCGAATAGCATACTCTGTATCTTTTTCTTTGCTGATGGATGAGTAGTCGAGCAATTGAAAGTACTATCCCAAACAAGGGAGTATCTTAAATTTGCTCCCCTTCATTAATTGTTGAAAATAATCTCTTTTCTCTTGGTAAAATTTGCTGAGTCCCATATAATTTTCTTTGTTTAACATGTAGGCGGTTAGTGCATGTTGTAGTGCTGTGTTAACAGAGAAAACAGTGAACTGATGTACTTTTCTAAATTCTTTCATGAGATGGGCAGGTCCTAAACAATAACCTACCTTCCATCCTGTTGCATGAAATGTTTTGCCGAACGAAAACACGACCATACTCCGCGATGCTAATTTCGGATAACGTGAAACGCTCTGATGTTCGTATCCATCAAAGATGATATGCTCATATACTTCATCACTTAAAATAATAATATCCGTACCATCTGTAATTTTTTCAAGTTGTAGCATATCCTTCGCCGTTAGTATGGTTCCGGTAGGATTTTGTGGCGTGTTGATAATAATCATCCTCGTTTTTTGAGTGATGAGTTTTTTTATTTCTTCCCAAGGAATGAAATAATTCGGCGGCTGAAGTGGAATGTGTACTGGAATTCCTCCTGCAAGAAGTATCGCCGGAACATAACTATCATAGGACGGTTCCAAAACAATCACTTCGTCTCCTTCATGAATCAATGCACTGATGGCAGTATATAAAGCTTGTGTTCCACCAGCAGTAATCGTGATTTCGGTCTCAGGGTCGTACACGCAAGAATATAAATCTTCCATCTTTTCAGCAATGCATTCGCGCAAAGTAAAAATACCTGGCATCGGAGCATATTGATTATGCCCGGCTCTTAATGCATCATGATACAGTGAAATGAGTTTTTCTGAAACGGGAAATCCTGGAAAACCCTGACTTAAATTAATAGCACCAACTTCATTGGCAAGCCCCGACATGATGCTAAATATAGTAGTTCCCGCTTTTGGAAGTTTGCTGCGTATGTTCCCTTTGAATTCTGGCATATATTCACGAATTTACATATTATACTAATTGCTATCGGATTTTGTACCAATAAATATACTTTCCGTCCTTATAATCATTACCTTTTAATTTTGCTCGGGTTATAGAATTGATATCTTATCTTTGGATGAAATTGATCTTCACTCAATAAAGTTATGTTGAACCCATCTGATGCATTCCGTTTGGCATGGGAATCTCTCTTTTTTGAATGCCCCACTGTTTACTCTGTTTCTCCTTTGGCTGGAGGAAGTATCAATCGTGTTTATAAAGTGGAAAGCAGTGATGGACAATTTGTGATGAAGTTGAATTCATCTGCCCGTTATCCTAATTTGTTTTCTTCAGAAGCAAAAGGATTGGCGATTCTGTCAGAAGCGAAAGCTATTTCTTGTGCAGAAGTAATTGGAGTTTGCGAATTGGAAACACATCAAGTTTTGATTCTTAATTATATTCCATCAGCCGAAAAGAATAATAATTTCTTTGAGGATTTTGGAAAGCAATTGGCACACCTTCATCAACATTCTGCGTTGTATTATGGCTTAGATCATGATAATTATATAGGCCGACTCCCTCAGAGAAATAAAAAGGAAATTTCTGCAACCGATTTTTTTATTAATCAACGTTTGCTTCCACAATTGGAATTGACAGTAGCTCATCAAGCGATAACAAAAGACGTAAGATTAAAATTTGATGCTCTTTTTTTGAAGATGGATTCTTTGTTACCGAATGAATCTCCTTCATTAATACATGGCGATTTATGGAGTGGAAATTTTATTGTTGGAGAAGACGGAAAAGTTGTTTTAATTGATCCAGCCGTTTCGTATTCTTCACGTGAAGCCGATATAGCGATGACAAAACTATTTGGCGGATTTGATGAGTCATTTTATGCATCATATCATCAAGCATTTCCACTTCAACCACACTGGGAAAAGAGAATTCCACTTTGGAATTTATATCCTCTCTTGGTTCATGTTAATCTTTTCGGTGGTTCATATGTGAATGACTTGAAAGCAAGCCTCAAGCATTTTGGGGTCTAATATTAAGTGGGATGAATTCGATTCCATTGTTTACAAGTCAAAATAGTCTGGTTGGAATTGGTTGATAGATAATTGCTCTGCTTAAAGCTAGAAGATAGTAGCTAATCAACCATTTATGATTATTAGTAGAAATAGTTGTACCAACAATAATTGTATTTGTATCTTTGCAGGATGGGAAGAATAGAAGATGAAATTTTACAACCTAAATTTGAAGACGAGCATCAAAAAGTAGTTGTAAATGTACTTTTTACGGCCAGCTGGCTCGATGTAAAAAATATCCAACGCTTGAAGCCTTTTGGAATTTCACCCCAACAATTCAATGTGCTTAGAATTTTACGTGGTTCTTTTCCCAATGCACTTCGCTTAGGTGATATTTCTGAAAGAATGATTGATAAAAATTCGAACGCGACTCGGTTGGTTGAAAAATTACGTCAAAAAAATTTGGTGAAACGTGAAGTTTGTGGACACAGTCGCCGGCAAGTTGATATATGGATTACACAAGAAGGGTTGTCAATGCTTGAACGTATAGATGAAAGTATGAAAGTTTGGAAGAATGAGTTTAAAGATATTTCAGAAGCGGAATTAAAGCAACTTAATTTACTTTTAGATAAATTGAGAGGTTAAGAAAATTTCATTCGGAAAAGTTCCTATTTATTTCCTAATCGTAATTTAAGATAGAAGGACGTTCCCACATTCTGCTGCGTTTCAAACCATACTTGGCCTCCCATCCCTACCACCATTTCCTTTACCATAGCTAATCCAAGTCCAGCCCCACTCGATTTTGTGGTGAAATTAGGTACAAATATTTTGTTTAGTCGGTCTTTAGGTATACCCATACCGTTATCTTGAATACAAACAATCACGGCATCTGACTCTTCCTTTAATGAAATAATTATTTTCCCTTCTCTTTCATAAGGAATGGATTGAATTGCGTTTTTTATGAGGTTTCCAAAAATTCGGATGAGCTGGTCTTTATCTGCAAGTACCTCTAAGGTTTCTGACGAATTCTCAAAAACAATCTTAGCATGTTCATCTTCATTGTACAAATCACAACTATGATTGATCACACTGATTAATTCCACTTTAGTGTACTCCGGCTTTGGCAATTTCGCAAAGTGACTAAATTCAGTAGCGATATTTGATAAAGTATCAATTTGTTCAATCATCGTAACACTTATCTTTTTTACCAATTCATCTTTGTTAGGATGGTTGTCATCAATGGCTCGCATCAAATGTTGTACGCCTAATTTCATGGGTGTGAGCGGATTTTTAATTTCATGCGCAACTTGTTTAGCCATTTCTCTCCACGCACTTTCTCTCTCTGATTTAGCGAGCAACTGAGCACTTTTTTGAATTTGCTCAAGCATGCGATTGTATTCATCAATTAAAGCACCTATTTCATCTTTCGTTTTCCAAATGATGGGTTCACTTACTGTTCCTAATTTCGTTCTGCTTAGGCTTTCTTGAATAATTCGTAAAGGTTGGGTAATTCGATTGGAAATAAAGAAAGCAATCAATATGGAAACACTAAATAGGAGTACATATAAATTAATCAATGCTACCAAAAATCCTGATATATCCCTTTTTAATTCTGTATCTCGATCAAAATAAGGAATGCTGATGAATCCGATTTGTTTATTGTTGATGTTACTCACTTGTTCATAAGCAGCAGTGTATTTTAAATTGCTTATGTTTTCACTCTGAATAAACAATGCTTTTTGATTCGTTGTTAAACTAATTAGCGCAGTCCGATTCATCAAAGGCGCCATTATATTTTGATCATAAATACTTCGTTGCGACGAAAAATACAATCGACCATCGTTGCTGTAAAAATTGAAATCAGTTTTTAGTGTATTAGCCAATCGTGTGAAAAGATATTGCAAATCATCACTCAACATGTTTCCAATTAATTCTCGATTTCCAATTTCACTTTCTACTAAAACGCGAAGATTATGCAATTTTTCACGAATTCGTTTTGTTTGCGCTTCCTCATAATTTTTTACAATATAGGTTACGGTGGCAGCTCCAATTAATAAAAGTGTTCCTGCAACAATCATTGTAATGGTTAGTTGAATTCTACTGTTAAAATTGAACTGCAAATCAAAACCTTGTCGTAGAAATCGTATGGCAATACTCAAAACTAAAAAACTAAAGCTGAAGAATGTAAAAAGATAGGAGAACAAAGTCACCCACACCCATAATCCTTGAAGTGGGGAACTAATGATGATTAAATTTTTCCCGTATTTATAAAATAAATGTTGTTTTCCATCAAAGGAAACAAAACGCATTCCATCTAAGTTTCGGAAGTATTGCATGTATGGCGCGTCCGTCAGATAATAATTGTATTCTCCCGACTGACTTACTAATTTCCCATTCTGATAACGAGCATATGCATATTTGTTGATGTCACGTGAATTTCCTACTTTATTGCTCAATAATAATTCAGGGAGTCCAATTTCTTCTTGGGTTGATCGAGCATTTAATTCAACAATTAAGGTACCTACTGGTGAGTCATTCCCTCCGGGTTGAAGTATTCCAATGTATTGTGCCCTTCCATTTTCATCACGGAAGTAAGCAAAATTATGACTTGCAGTTGGTCTACCCTCTGTTAAGTTAATTCGTTTTATTTTGTCAATGTTCCAAGAGGGATCTCCTGCGCGATTCAAGGGTAGATCTTGTGCATTAAAGAATTTAAAACTCGCTTCATATCGTCCTAAGTAACCGTTAAAGTATTGCTTCGTAAGATGACGACTTAAATTTTCAAAAATTTCAGGTGAGTAAAAAATCACTTGTGGAGGTAAGGTAAGCATTCGAATCAACTCACGATCATTTCGAATTCTTGTTTCAACTTGTTGTAATAGAAATTCAGCAACGATATCTTGCTCATTTTCTAACTTGGCTGCTAAGAGTTGACGTTTTTCTTTTTCTCTTGTTTCGTTGAAAGAGTATATAATCTGCGCAGTGTAAACCGAAAACACTAAGATTACTAATACGGTTCTGGAAAAGGAAAATAGTCGTAACTCCGTACTTCGAATATATCCAATGAAAATTATTAAAATATTGGCTAATAAAAAAGCACTTACCCCATAATCGGTAAATAAATTATTGTTTCGTAATAATAACAAAGAGATTAAAAATAATCCTTGTGAAACCAAAAACAAGATGGCTACCGACGAAAGTGAAAGCTTGGTTTTTCGAATGATTAATACACTCCCATCGCATAATAGATAAAATGTACTTAATAAAATTCCGATCACAATCATCCCCACAGCGGTGAAAACCGTTAATTGAAAAATATTATTTATATCAAATGAAATTTGCGAATTGATGATTAATCCGCTCAGTAAATAATTAATCAATACTGAAAAAATAAAGGTGAAGTAAAAGATTAAAACGATGAGCATTTTACTCTTAAAATTGGATTCTACTTTCTTACTTTGAATGAGCCAAGTGTATGCGAATATGAAAATATAGGCCAGAATAACCACCGTTAACAAAAGATCTCCAAGTGAATTAAAAAGAAAACCACTTGCATAATATTTTGAACTGAACAGTTCACTTTCAAAAATTTCTTTAGGCCATTGTGTCCATGACATCATGATTCTAAGTCCAATGATGAATAAAAGTAAAAGTATTCCAGGTGCCGACCTTTTTTTTACCAAGTCTGCGTAATGCATCAAAAGCAAGTAAACTTAAGAAGAAAAGACACACTCCATATAACATCGAAATGTAAAAAGGGCAATCGTTATTTTCACTGTTATCAGTAAATATTAATCTGAATAATTCTTTTTGATCTGGTCCTTTGAAACTAAATCCTTTCCGTTGAAGAATTTAAACTTAATGTCACATCTTTATATAATGAAAGGGCAGGATGAAAAACATTATCGAGGTATTTGTTTTGCAATGCATATTGATGCTTTATCAGCAAGAGAGCAACTAATTTTCGGTTGGAAACAGTTTTACTTTTGAAATAGTAATATCCATTTCCTAAAAGATAAACCCTACCATCTTCATAATTAAGAAGGTTAAATGTATCTGGCAAAGCTTTATTATCTGACCAATATTTTAATCTCCCATTTTCAAAAACAAATACACAGGTATTCTCGGTAAGTTTAAGATGTTGTAAAGCAGTGGAAAATGATCTTTCATTAAAACGATTGCCTTCGAGTTGTGGGGCAAGGGCGTTTAGATTCATTTCAAGGCCTTTTGACAAGGTAGAAAATCCCGTTTCAGCAATACTAACCAATTCTTTATGCTGAACCGCTCTATATTCCTGCCACCACTGAATAGATAGTCCCGAGACCAAGCTCAGAAGAGCTAAAAGACTAATTACGAGGAATCGACGAGTATATGACATCTTTAACGAAAGTAGGGGTTGGACCGTATATTTTCCTTAATAATGGGATATTTTATTAACGATGGAATGTTTGATAGCGGTGTATCGCTATATTTCACTTGCTTGTTTTAACTTTGTTTCATGACAAAAGTGATAATTAACGGTTCAACTGAATTAAAGGTAGAACAAAATGGTACGGATTTATTAATTAATGGAACAAAAAAAGTTTTTGATCTAAAGCAATTGCATCCTGGCTCCTACCATCTTTTAAATAGTGGTGTCTCCTATAATGTGGAGGTGATTAGCTCCAATCCTAAAGAGAAAAAACATAGTATTCGTTTGAACGGAAAAGTGCTTCATCTTCAATTGCGTGATCGTTATGATGATTTGTTGAAAGAGTTAGGCATGGATGCTTCCTCGAGTCAGCGAGTGGGAGATTTAAAAGCTCCAATGCCTGGATTGGTCGTGAATATTCCAGTGAAGGAAGGAGATCAAGTGAAAAAGGGTGATACCTTAGTCATTCTTGAAGCAATGAAAATGGAAAACGCATTAAAGGCAACCGTTGATGCAACCGTTAAAAAGATTGCTGTCATAAAAGGTAAAGTAGTGGAGAAAAATGAAGTGCTTATTTATTTAAGTGAACAATAAATTAAAATCAATAAATATGGAAAATTCATTTACGCGACGCGAATTTATCAAAGTAAGCGCACTTACTACCGCAGGTGTAGTGGCGACAAATGCAGGAATATTTGCAACTCCGCATGGTGATCCCAATTTCAAATTACCTTCTATTCCGTATGAACTAAAGTCATTGGAGCCACATATTGATGCGTTAACCATGGAGATTCATTATACGAAGCATCATCAAGCATATGTGGATAATTTAAATAAGCTTTGTGCCGATTTGCATATTCATGATCCGAATCTGGAGAACATTTTACGAATGGTGTCAAAGTATCCTCAAGGTGTTCGCAATAATGCAGGCGGACATTGGAACCATTCTATGTTTTGGACCATCATGAAGCCTAACGGTGGTGGCATACCGAAGGGAAAGTTGTTAGAAGCAATTAATACTTCATTCGATAGTTTTGAGAAATTTAAAGAACTGTTTACCAATGAAGCAAAAAATCGTTTCGGTAGCGGATGGGCTTGGTTAATAAAAAACAACGAAGGGAAGTTGCAAATTTGTTCTACCCCAAACCAAGATAATCCGTTGATGGATCTTGCAGAGTTGAAAGGTACACCTATACTTTGTTTAGATGTATGGGAACATGCCTATTATTTAAAATATCAGAACAAACGACTCGATTATATTAATGCTTGGTGGAATGTGGTGAATTGGGATGTGGTTGCAGGAAGATTGATGATGTAGTTAAAATCGATTGGTTTTCAGTTTTATCATCTTCAATTCAGCTTAGTACGGAATGTTGAAGTGTATTTCAACACTATTCAAAATTTATTGTTGGATTTCTCGTTTCAGTGCATATATATGAAGAATATTTAATTTAATTTATGCGAATAAAAACACCTGTTATCATTGTAGTAATTGTTGCAATTCTTTTTGCATTAAAATACTTTTTGTTTCCTTCTGCTACAACTAATGTTGGTGGAGGTGCACCAAAGGGTGCTCCTGTGTTAGTAGATGTTATCGTGGTTCATCCACAATCATTTAACGAAGTAATCCAAAGTACAGGAACAATATTAGCCAACGAAGAAGTGAATTTGGTAGCCGAAGTCTCAGGTCGAATAACTTCACTGAATTTGGAAGAGGGAAGAAATGTTCGGAAGGGAACTTTGCTAGTGAAAATTAATGATTCTGAGTTAAAAGCCCACTTGCAAAAGCTGAATGCCTCTATAAAGTTGGCCGAACAGAAACTGGAGAGAAATAAAAAGCTACTCAATATTCAAGGAATTAGTCGTGAGGAATTTGATGTGCTTGAAACAGAAGTGGAAGAGTTAAAAGCAGAAAGAAATGTGATTTTCGCACAGATCGATAAAACTGAAATTCACGCTCCTTTCGATGGTGTCTTGGGTTTGCGAAAAGTGAGTGAAGGTGCTTTTGTTAATAGTCAACAGGATATAATTTCAATTCAAAAACTAAACCCATTGAAACTTGAATTTAGTATTTCGGAATTTTATTTAGGAAGAGTAAAGTTGGGCGATACAGTTCAGTTTAGCTTGAATGGAGTGAATGCAAAATTTATGGCGCGTGTGTATGCTATGGAACCTACCGTAAATGCAGGGAGTAGAAGCATTAAAATCCGTGCCTATTGTGAAGAAACAAACGGTCAAGTTTGGCCTGGTTCCTTTGCCCGCGTTACTTTATCCTTATTTACATCTACAGCATTGCTGGTACCCTCACAAGCAATTGTTCCTGTTTTAAAGGGGAAGCAAGTTTTTGTTGTTCGTTCGGGTAAAGCCGACACCGTTAGTGTGCAAACAGGTGTACGGAATGATTCGGCATTGCAAATTCTTCATGGCTTGCAAGCAGGTGATACCATCATAACTACTGGTTTATTGCAACTTCGTCCAGGAAGTGATATCAAAATTAAAAATTAATCTTTTTCATGAATTTACCTTCTCTCAGCATAAACCGTCCAGTATTAGCGATTGTAATGTCGCTTTTAATTATTTTGTTCGGTGCCATAGGTTTTGGTTTTTTAGGCGTGCGCGAGTATCCATCTATTGATCCACCTGTAATAACCGTGCGAACAGGTTATGCTGGAGCTAATGCTGATGTGATTGAATCGCAAATTACGGAACCCTTAGAGAAAGCTATAAATGGAATTGCCGGAATTAGATCGATTTCTTCTGCTAGTAATTTAGGAAGTAGCGTCATCACAGTCGAATTTGATCTTGACATGGAGCTCGAGGCAGCTGCAAATGATGTTCGTGATAAAGTTTCTCAAGCGGTTCGAAACTTACCTCAAGATATTGATGGACTTCCTATCGTAACAAAGAGCGATGCAAATTCTGAATCGATCATATCCTTAACAGTTCAAAGTGATACGCGAAATGTGTTGGAGCTAAGTGACTATGGCGAGAATGTAATCGGCGAACGATTGCAAACTATTCCTGGAGTGAGTGCCATCCAAATTTGGGGGCAAAAGAGATATGCGATGCGGTTGTGGATGGATCCAGTGAAGTTAGCATCCTTTGGATTAACCCCCTTGGATATTCGCGACGCTTTGGAAAAGGAAAATGTTGATCTTCCGGGAGGAAAAATAGCTGGGAATAATAGCGAGTTGACAGTGAAAACCATGGGTCGATTGAGCAGTGAAGAAGAGTTTAATAATCTTATTTTAAAGAATGATAAGGATAATATTATTCGATTAAAAGATGTTGGTTACGCTACATTAGGACCCGAAAATGAAGAGACGATATTAAAGAATAATGGCGTTCCAATGGTAGCATGTGCCATTATACCTCAACCAGGTGCAAATTATATTGAAATTGCTGATGAGTTTTATAAGCGATTGGAACAAATAAAAAAGGATGTGCCCTCCGACATTAAATTGAATATTGCGATGGATAATACTCGTTTTATTCGAAACTCAGTAAAGGAAGTAGAGGAGACTCTTTTAATAGCAATTCTTTTAGTTGTACTTATTATTTTCTTGTTTTTTAGAGATTGGCTCATCGCCTTTCGACCGCTAATCGACATTCCTGTTTCACTAATTGGTGCATTTTTTATTATGTATCTGATGGGTTACTCTATTAATGTATTAACGCTATTAGCTATCGTTTTAGCAACAGGGTTGGTAGTTGATGATGGTATTGTTGTAACTGAAAATATTTTTAAGAAGGTAGAGAAAGGAATGAATCCAGTAGAAGCGGCTCATAAGGGTTCAGCTGAAATTTTCTTCGTTGTCATTTCAACATCGATCACACTCGCCGCAGTATTCCTACCCGTGATTTTTATGGAAGGTTTTGTGGGTCGACTTTTCCGAGAGTTTGGTATTGTACTGTCGGGCGCAGTGCTCATTTCAGCGTTTGTAAGTTTATCTCTTACCCCTATGTTGAATGCACACATGATTCGCAAAAAGAAGGGACATAGTAAATTTTATAACTGGAGCGAACCCTTCTTTCGTAAATTGGATCAAACCTATGAACGATCATTAAGGGGATTTATGCGTAAACGGGGTCGTGCGTGCATATTAGCATTGGTAACTGGAATGATTTTTTTCTTTGGGAGCTTACTGCAAACAGAATTGGCACCCCTCGAAGATAGAAGCTGGTTTCGTCTTTTAGTAACGGCACCTGAAGGAGCATCGTTTGAATATACAGATCGTTTTCTCTCTTCTGTTTCAGATGTGGTGATGGACTCTGTTCCCGAACGGCGGGTATGCCTCACCGTTACTGCTCCTGGTTTTGCAGGATCAGGTGCCGTAAATACTGGCTTTGGTCGAATAGTATTGGATGAACCTAATAAACGTGAACGTTCACAACAGCAAATTGTAGATCAAGTGACAAGGTTAACCAAGGGATTTCCCGCTGCACGTACTTTTGTGGTGCAAGAACAAACGATATCCGCAGGTGGAGGCCCACGCGGACTTCCAGTTCAATTTGTTATTCAAGCTTCCGATTTTGAAAAACTCAAGGCCGTAGTACCAAAATTTATTAAGGCAGTGAACGATAATCCTGTTTTCCAAGGTAGCGATGTGAATTTGAAATTTAATAGGCCCGAATTGGAGGTGAGTATCGATCGAGAGAAAGCAAGAACTTTAGGGCTTTCAGTTCGTGATGTAGCGCAAACTTTACAACTCGCTTTTAGTGGTCAACGTTTTGCTTATTTTCAAAAGAACGGTAAACAGTATCAGGTGATCGGACAATTTGATAGAAGTAATCGCGATGAACCAACAGATTTACGAATGATTTATTTGCGGAATAATGCGGGTGAATTGGTGCAGTTGGATAATGTAGTAAAGCTGGAAGAGCAAAGTAGTCCACCCCAGTTGTATCATTATAATCGTTTTAAGTCTGCAACCATTTCTGCTGGATTGGCCCCAGGAAGTACCATTGGTGATGGCGTTAAGGAAATGAATACGATTGCTTCTAATTTATTAGACGATAGTTTTAGTACGCAGCTAACAGGTGCTAGTCGCGATTTTGCAGAAAGTTCTTCAAATGCTTTATATGCGTTCTTGCTGGCCTTGTTGTTAATCTATTTAATTCTTGCCGCCCAATTCGAAAGTTTTATTGATCCCTTTATCATTATGATTACCGTCCCACTCGCTTTGGGTGGTGCCTTTTTTTCATTGTGGTACTTTAATCTTACCTTAAATATTTTTAGTCAAATTGGAATGATTATGTTGATTGGCTTAGTAACAAAAAACGGAATTATGATCGTTGAATTCGCTAATCAACTTCGCGAAAGTGGGAAGAGTAAAATGGAAGCCATCATGGAAGCATCTGCTCTGCGTTTGCGCCCCATATTGATGACAAGTTTAGCGACGATGTTAGGCGCTTTACCTATCGCATTGGCATTGGGAGCAGGTGCGCAGAGTCGAATTCCCTTGGGTGTTGTTATTATTGGAGGTCTCTTTTTCTCACTGATGTTAACCTTGTATGTGATTCCTGCCATGTACACCTATTTGAGTCGTAAGAAGGATAGTGTTAAACATGAATCTGTTTCTAAAGATGTATAATGTAAGGCCAACCATAAAGAGGAAATCGATAATCTGGCTGCCCATCCTATTGTTGAGTAGCATTTCCTACGGACAGGAATCGCTTCTTTTGCAAGATGCTATTCGTATCGCGCTAGAGAAAAACTACGATGTGCAAGCCGCCTCGATTCTTGAACAACAAGCTGTCAAATTGAATACAGTTGGTGAGGCTGGATTGTTGCCACAAGTTGTTTTAGATGCAGGTATGCAAAAAACAAACTTGTCGTTAGAGCAATCATTATCCGATGGTCGTACAATTGAAAATGACGGAGCTGCCTCAACGTTATATAATGCAAGTGTAGGATTACAATGGATCCTCTTTGATGGACTAGCCATGTTTGCTAAAAAAGGGCGCTTAAATAGTTTGTCGGAAGAAGCTCGCCTCTCTTTAAAACTTCAAATGGAAATTACGGTGCAGCAGGTTATCGCGGCTTATTTTATGGTGAGGGTGGAGGAAGAAAATCTGAAGGCGGTAGAGGCATTACTTCAAGTAGATAGCCTCCGAGTAACATTTGCCGAATTGCGTATTGAATCAGGGAATGGAAACAAGCCTGCTCTTTTACAAGCCAAATTGGAAAAACATCTTCACTTAGCTCAACAACTAACGCGACTCTCCGCCTTGGAAGAACAAAGAGAAAATCTGAATATATTATTAGGAAGAGACCCTTCAATATTTTTTACGACTCCAGATAGTATCGTGATTTCTGATATTTCACTCGAGAAGGATTTGCAAAGTAACGATCTGCGAATTAAATTAGCTAACCAACAACAACAAACTTCCATGCAGAGGTTGAAAGAAAGCAAGGGAGCGTTATGGCCTACTCTTACTTTTGTGGCCGACTATAGTTTCAATCGTACAGAAAATGAAGCTGGATTTTTATTGAAAAATCAAAATACAGGACCGGGGTTGGGTGTTAATTTTAGGTGGGCCTTGTTCGACGGATTTAGAAATGGAAATGCCATTAAGCATGCTCGACTTGGATTGCAATTAGCAGAGCAAAACTTTTCTGAAGCTTGGTTACGAAGACAGGAAGAGGAAAGAAAACAATGGAGAGATTTTAGTCGAACTAAAGAATTATTAAAGCTGGAAGAAGAAAGTAAGTTGATGGCAGAAGAAAATCTGATGATTGAGTTGGAGCGATTAAAACTTGGCTTAAGTACATCTCTCGAGATTCTGGAAGCACAACGATATTATCAGGAAGCAGTTTCTCGATTAGCGCTTGCTCGCTATCAAGCAAAAATTTCGGAAGTTGGCATACTGCGTTTAAATGGAAAATTGATCCAATAAAAATTTTGCAACATTTAGTTCAATATTAAAATAATAAATTTACATGTAAAACAACAAAGCCCCAGGTTTAAACCTCGGGCTTTGTTGTATATTGTTGTTGTTGTTTGTTGTTGGAATTTTATTTTTTATTTCGGTTCCAACATCTTAAAAAATTGATCCAATTGTGGTAGAATTACAATGCGTGTTCTACGGTTTAGTGAGCGACCATTTGTGTCACCATTGCTCGTCACAGGAACATATTCACTGCGACCTGCAGCAATCATTCTTGAGGGATCAACACCATAATTTTTCTGTAACACACGTACCACTGAAGTAGCACGCATCACACTTAAATCCCAATTGTCCTTAATAGAAGCAGTAGAGATCGCTTTGTTATCAGTATGTCCTTCTACCATAAACTGAACATCCGGTTGTGCCTTAATTACTTCAGCCACTTTGCCAAGAACCGTTTTAGCGCGAGGAGTAATGTTGTAACTTCCGCTGCTGAATAACATTTTATCAGAAATGCTAATGAATACTGCACTACCTTCTACGTTAATAGTAACATCTTCGTCATTCACATCTTTTAAAGCACCTTTCAGATTTAAAACTAAGGCCATATTTAGAGAATCTTTATGAGCCATGGCTGTTTGCAAATCTTTGATGTATGAATCTTTTGAATTGATATTCTCTAAAGATTTTCGAATGCTCTCAGACTGTGTTGAATTGATCACCGACATATTACTCAATTGCTGTAACATGGTTGTGCTGTTAGCTTTTAAGTCAGCAAGCTCTTGATTTAAACGCGCGTTTTCTGCTGCATTTCTTCCGCTTTCATCTAAACACTTTTGAAGATTACTTTCGATTACACCACAATCCTTCTTTAAGGTTTCGTAAAGTGCACTTTGCTTGTTGTACTTTTTTCTGCTCACACAACTTGTAGTCATGAAGCTGATGGCAAGTACACCTATTAAAATTTTATTCATTGTTTAATTTTTTAATTGATTTTTTTATTTCGTTCCGCAAAATTACGATTATACTTATTATAATTTATGATCTATTTCAGAAGGTACTTACATTGAATTGTTCATACTCCGTATCCTATTGAAACTCACACTAACTCAGTGTGCTTTTTTATATAAATTAATTTAGAATGGTACCGCTCTATCTGCTATTATTTTCTTGTAATTGTCCACTTTCTGAATTGTTATTTAGGCTAAAATATTTTTAGAAAAGACAAATTACCTCAGAATATAGTGAAAATTGCATGTTTTAGTAACAAGAGCGTATATAATTCTTGAAAAAATTATAATTATTAGGAAGCCTTCAATCAATATTTTACAATGATTATGGTGACATCTTCTGGTTAAGTTTTATTGGACTAGAATTAAAAATTGGGTGTGTGTACAATTTAAGTTTAATGTTTAAGACTATATTGAATTTATTTTATCTTCACCCTCATCTATTTATGGTCAACCAATCTAACTCCCGCACCTCTCTTCCCATCCTGATCTCTGTATTCTTTTTTTGGGGCTTCGTTGCAGCTAGCAATGACATTCTAATTCCTGTTTTCAAAGAAAAGTTAAATCTGGAACAGTGGCAAAGTCAAATGATCTCATTTGCATTTTATGTTGCTTATACTGTGGGATCACTAATTTATTATTTTGCGTCTAAAGCAAGTGGAGGAGATATTTTAAATCGAATAGGATATAAAAATGGTATCGCTCTCGGACTAGTCATTTCAGCATTGGGCACTTTATTGTTTTTTCCAGCAGCGGATTCTTCTTCTTTCGGTTTGATGATCACGGGACTCTTCATTGTAGGTCTGGGATTTTCATTGCAGCAAACCGCTGCAAATCCTTTGGCCATTACAATTGGAAATCCAAAAAAAGGGGCGCAACGTTTGAGTTTAGCTGGAGGAATTAATAATATTGGAACAACGATTGGACCACTAATCGTGAGTTTCGCCATTTTCGGATCGCTAAAAGCAGGCGAGCATTTAGATTCGCTTTCTGCAGTGAAAACACCTTATTTAATTTTAGGTGCTGCCTTCGTAATCGTAGCCATTATTTTCAAATTTTCTTCATTGCCCAATCAAATTCATCATGAAGATAATGTAATGCATACTTCTTCGAAAATCAAGGTGACATATAAGTCTGCACTTTCTTATCCGCAGTTATGGATGGGAATGATTGCCATTTTTTTATATGTTGGTGTTGAAGTTTCAACCGCTTCTAATCTCCCAGAGTTTATGCGTGTTCATTTGCAAACACCAACCAGTGAAATTGCTCCCTATGTTTCACTGTTCTGGGCAAGTTTGATGATTGGACGTTGGACAGGTGCCGTAGGTGCTTTTGATTTAAAAAGAAATGTAAGAACTTTTTTGAATTTTATTTTACCTTATGCCGCATTTGGTGTTTTCTTGTTTGCAAATCGTGTTGCAAATAATGATCTTACTCCGTTTTATGTTTATGCATTTGTAATTGTACTTATCATTATTGCTGATATATTAAGTAGAGGAAATCCTGCTCGACAATTATTTCTTTTCTCCTGTTGTGGAATTGCCACTTTGTTAATTGGTATTTTTGCCGATGGGTTGATCAGCGTTTATGCATTTATCAGCGTTGGTTTGTTTTGTTCAACATTATGGCCATGTATTTTCACGCTTGCAATTGCTGGATTGGGAAAACATACAAACGAAGGTTCTAGCTTTTTAATTATGATGATTATGGGTGGAGGATTTGTAAGTCTATTGCAAGGCTGGCTCGCTTCTGATAATCTCCTCGGCGTCCAGGCAAGTTATGTTGTGGGCATACTTTGTTTTGTATATTTAGCGTTCTATGGATGGAGAGTAAAAGGCATTTTGGCTACGCAGGGAATCATTACGATAAAGCAATAACGATGCACATTAATTTCAAAGCTTAATTTAGTTTAGATGTTTGTGAATTTATTAATGTCTTGATGAGCAAGATAGACGTTCATTAAGAATATAAAATGAAAATTAAAATAATAAATGCGTTCTTTCTGATTGTATTTTCTTCTTCTGCCATGCTCAGAAAGTAACTTTAATTCCACTTCCCAATAAAATTTCTTATTCCCATGGAAAGTTTACAATTTCTCCCAAGACAAAAATATTGGCGAATGGTGACAGGGCCGTACAAACGGCTGAGCTTTTTAATTCATGGTTGAAGCAAACTAACGGATATGTATTACCTATTGTTTCTTCTATTGGTAGGAAAGATCGTTACATCGCTTTTTCAATGAATAGCGATTCTACTGAAAAGTATATGCTTAAAGTGAAACGCAAGTATATTTTATTAGAAGGTGGAGCGGCTGGACTTGTTCGAGGTACGAGTACGTTGTTGCAATTGGCATTTCAATCGATTGAGAATAAGAATAAAATTCAGTGTCTTACAATTTATGATCAACCTGAATTTGGATATCGTGGTGTACATTTGGACGTATCTCGTCATTTTTTATCGAAGGAATTTGTAAAAAGATACATTGATCTAATTGCACTTTATAAGATGAATACTTTTCATTGGCATCTTACGGATGATCAAGGTTGGAGAATTCAAATTCTAAAGTATCCACGCCTCACCGACGTAGGTTCATGGAGAAATGGAAGTATGATTGGGCCCTACAGAAATCAACAGTTCGACTCTATTCCTTATGGAGGATTCTATACGCAGAACGATATTCGTGAGGTGGTATATTATGCATCCCAACGTCAAATTACTATTATTCCCGAAATTGAAATGCCAGGTCACTCCCTCGCTGCGTTGGCTGCGTATCCTGAATATTCTTGTTTGGGAAATGTGAAGGAAGTTGGAAAAGCGTGGGGTGGTTTTGATGATGTATTTTGTGTAAATGATTCTACTTTTTCTTTTTTGGAAGAAGTGCTCTCTGAAGTAATTGAATTGTTTCCTTCAACCTATATTCATATTGGTGGAGATGAATGTCCGAAATTGCGATGGAGCCAATGTCCCAAATGTTTGAATACACGCTTTGAGAATAATTTACGCAATGAAGATGAGTTGCAGAGTTATTTCATTCAGCGAATCGAAAAATTTCTTAATAGTAAAGGTCGACATATTATTGGGTGGGACGAGATATTAGAAGGCGGACTCGCACCAAATGCAACCGTAATGAGTTGGAGAGGAATTGATGGAGGAAAAGCAGCGGCTCGATCTGGTCATTACGCAATTATGACACCCGGTACTCATTGTTATTTCGACCACTACCAAGGGGAAAGAGCTACGGAGCCATTGGCTTTTGGTGGATATACCACCTTGGAAAAAGTGTATTCATATAGACCCATTCCAGATTCGCTAACAAGAGAAGAACAGAAATTTATTTTAGGTGCACAAGCAAATTTATGGACCGAATACATGTATGATGAGAAACAAGTTGAGTATATGCTATTGCCGAGGTTGTGCGCACTCTCGGAAGTAGTATGGACAGATACTGTTTGGCATAATGATAAAGGTTTCTATAAAAGAGTTTTGCAAAATCAACATTTATTGGATTCTTTTCATGTGAAATATTCGAACACTTGGCATTTACCTTCTTTAAAAATTGAAGGTGGTGAAAAAGCTCCTTCTCTGAAATTAACCTTAGATTCAAAAGTTCCACAAAATATTCAAACCGCATGGGAAGATAATGCGGGAGTTACGGAATTTAAAACATATTGCAAATCATTAACCATAAATTCAACAGGAAAATTATTGGTTCGAAGTAATTACAATCAACATCAAACAACAGTAAAATATCCGTTTGAATTTTCGAAAATAACTGGAGCTAAAATTAATCTCATTACACCTGGTAATAAAAGTTATGCAAATCCACCAATCACCTTAGTAGACGGTATTACTGGAGCATTTCCATGGACAGGCAAGCATTGGATTGGATGGATTGGCAAGAGTCCAGAACTAGAAATTGAACTTGTTAATAAGGAAAAAGTTGACAGCATCGTCGTTGTGTATTTACACGATCCTGTAAGTTGGATTCATGCTCCCGCAAGCATAAGTTATGGTGAGTCCGAATTGCAGTTTGAGTCTCATAAAACATCAACCTCCGAAGCCATCAATCGTATTTCAATTCCTGTAAATAAGGAAATGAAAAATATTCATCTCCGCTTCAATTCCATCGGCCTAAACCCCGAAGGCACCGCCGGCGCCGGACAAGCTGGATGGCTTTTTGTTTCGGAAATTTTAGTGTACTGATAAATTGGCAAGTGGGTAACCCTGGTAGCAATCGAGTTCGTGTATTTGCGTATTCGTGCTTTCGTATTTCGTACATTCGTATCGATTCGTAATTCGTAACCCATGATTTCTTACCGAAGCATCATCTCCTCCTTACTATTTTTTTTAATAGCTAATTACTCAGACGCTCAAATTATTCCACTCTCCAATTGGACCTTCAAACAATCCACTTCCAAGAAATGGCTTCCTGCGCAAGTACCTGGTGTGACTCATACTGACTTACTTCGCAATAAAATAATCAAGGATCCTTTAGTGGATGACAATGAAAATAAAGTGCAATGGGTTGGAGAAGCTAGCTGGGATTATAAATGTGATTTTACTTGTGATGAATCTGTCTTACTAAAACCACAACTACATTTAATTTTTGATGGACTTGATACTTATGCAGACGTTTATTTGAATGATTCTTTAATTCTAAGAGCGGATAATATGTTTCGTTCTTGGAAAGTGAATGTGAAAGAAATTCTAAGAAAGAAGAATACGCTTTTGGTAAAGTTCAAATCACCAGAAGCCGAAGCCAAGGTTGCCGCACAAAAGTTGAACTATACCTTGCCAGAAGGATTACGTAGCTTTACTCGTAAAGCGCAATTTCACTACGGCTGGGATTTTGCACCTAAAATTTTGACTTGCGGAGTTTGGAAGGCGGTGAATTTAGTAGCTGAGAATAATATTGCTTTGAACTCAATTCGAGTGCTATCCAAAATGAGTATAGGCGATACCGTTATTGGAAAAGCATTCGTTAAAATTAATTCTACTGTTCAACAGAAAACGTATTTAACACTAAATATCATCGGTACAGATGTGCGGTTGATTCATGAAGTAAACATTCAACGAGGTGAACAAACAGTAAATATCCCCTTTGTTTTTCCGAATGCTCAACGGTGGCAAATCAATGGCAGAGGAGAGCAACCTATCTATGAGTTGGTTTGTAGATTGGAAGAGGATACGATGAACCAAGTAGCATGTAAAACAGGCTTCCGTACAGTAGAATTAAAAACCAACACTGACGCTATTGGTAGTGAATTTGGTTTTCGAATCAATGGGAAGGATGTATTTGTTCGTGGTGCTAACATGATCCCACCTGATGTTTTTTTACCAAACGTAAGTGATGATGAGTACAAATCTTTAGTTTTAAAAGCAAAGGAAGCAGGAATGAACATGTTGCGTATTTGGGGTGGAGGTGTGTATTTGCCAGAGTCATTTTATAATTATTGTGATCAATATGGAATTATGGTTTGGCAAGATTTTATGTTTGCCTGTAGTATGATTCCTGGTGATAGTGCTTTTGTTGACAATGTGCGATCGGAAGCAATCCAACAAGTAGAACGATTATCATCTCATCCATGTATTGTATTGTGGTGTGGAAATAATGAGAGCGATGAGGGATGGCATAACTGGGGCTGGCAAAAACAATTTAATTATTCATCAACAGATTCTGCAAAGATTTGGAATGATTACAAAAATGTATTTCAATCTATTTTACCTGATGTTGTTGATTCGATTCATCCCACCTGTTCGTATTGGTCTTCTTCTCCATCAATTGGTTGGGGAAGAAAGGAAAGTATGTTGTCGGGAGATAGCCATTACTGGGGTGTATGGTGGGGAATGGAAGATTTTGAAGTATACAAAAAGAAAACAGGTCGATTCATGAGCGAATATGGATTTCAGTCGATGGCGGATGTGAGTTCATATCGATCGAGTATTTCTAAAATAGATTTTTCATCGCCCGCATTTTTAAATCATCAAAAACATCCAAAAGGTTTTGAAACCATCAACGAATATTTGAAACGTTATTTTAAAGTTCCAACTGCTATTGATGATTATGCGTACCTCTCACAGTTGCAACAAGCCTATGGTATGGACATAGCTACGAAAGCACACCGCAGTGCATTTCCAATTTGTAGAGGTACTTTGTTTTGGCAGTTTAATGATAGTTGGCCTGCAGTGTCGTGGAGTAGTCTTTCAAAAAACATAAAACCAAAATTGGTTTATTCTACGGTTAAGCATAATTTCGATGCACTGTTTGTCACGACCGCAGAAACAGAAAGAGGATTGTCAACCTATTTACATTACGACGGACAAGACCCCATTTCCATCACGGTAAGATTATATTATATTAGAACGGATACACTAACTGAACCCATTTCGATTGATGAGCGTTATTTAATTCTAAATCCCGATACCGTAATCAAGGATTGCATTTTTTTTCCACGTCATCAAATGAGAAATTTAGATACAAATCATATTGTAATTGTTACGGAGGTCCTCGATAATTTTCATTTCAATGTGATCTATCGAGATTATCTCTTTCGTGATCGTCCAAATAAAATGGCGTTCCATCCTGCCAAATTAAAAATAGAGAATATTGATGCTACTAGTTTGATCATTACTTCCAATGTATTTACGTATGGATTGTATTTTTACGATGAAGAAGGAAAATGTACATTTGATAATAATGGAATTCATCTCATGCCCAATGAAAGGAAATTGATTAATTTCTCTGGTCCAGCTGATAAGATCAAATGGAAGTGCTGGAATAATGTGAAGTAATATTTGCAAGGTTTATTGATATTAACGTTGCTATTAGCACTGATTCAGCCATTTCATTTAATTTTATGATAGATGCGATATTTTGATTATTTTTGATTTATGCATTCAATAAAACTTCTCATCCTTCTTAATTTATTCTTCTTCTTTATTCCAGGTGACGCGCAAGATTTATCAAAATTTGTCGATCCTATGACCGGCACTGGTGGTGTCGGACACACCTACCCAGGAGCAACATTGCCCCACGGAATGGTGCAACTGAGCCCCGATACCCGCCGTGATGGAAGCTGGGAAGGATGTGCTGGATATTATTATGCGGATTCACTTATCTATGGATTTACGCATACTCATCTCAGTGGAACAGGTTGTTCCGACTATGGTGATATTTTATTAATGCCCGGTCAAGGTAATCCTTCTTTTGTACCAACAGAGTATGGATCGAAGTATAGCCACTCAACAGAAAAAGCATCTCCCGGTTATTATGAAGTTCAATTAACAGACGATAATATAAAAGTAGAGCTAACAACAAGTCTCCGTGCTGGATTTCATAAGTACGTATACTCAAATCCTGAGAACCAATTTGTGATTCTTGATTTACAGCATCGCGATAAAACGCTCCGTTCAGCACTGACTTATGTTAACGATCATGTTTTGGAAGGGTATCGTCGAAGTGAAGCTTGGGCAAAAGATCAATTTGTCTTTTTCTCGATTGAGTTTTCGAAACCAATCAATCATGTTTCTTTAAAAGGGTTTGTTGAGAAAATGATTTTAGGAAGAACAATTGATCATGACGAATTATGTGGAGCCATCTATTTTGAAAAGGATGCTTCAGATAAAAGTAATACGTTGTTGGTAAAGGTGGGAATTTCAACCACCGATACTGAAGGCGCACGCAAGAACAGAGAAGCAGAAATTTTAGATTGGAATTTTGAAAAGGCAAAGAGTGATGCAAAGGCAATGTGGAATAAGGAACTTTCAAAAATTGTTGTTTTTGGAAAATCAGAAAGAGATAAAACCAATTTTTACACGTCCTTATACCACACGATGATTGTTCCAAATATTATTTCAGATGTGGATGGACGTTATCGAGGTCGTGATAATACCGTTCATAACGGTGATGGATTTACGCATTATACTGTTTTTAGTTTGTGGGATACATTTAGAGCCGCTCATCCTTTGTATAATCTCATTGATAGAAGTCGAAGTTTGGATTATATAAAATCTCTCCTCAACCAATATAAGTTAGGAGGGCGATTGCCTGTATGGGAACTGGGTGCCAATGAAACCGATTGTATGATTGGATATCATAGCGTCTCTTTGCTTACGGATGCTCTTGTAAAAGGCGTCAGTAATTTTGATACCGCATATGCGTATGAAGCAATGAAGAAGAGTGCAACATGGGATCATCTCGGTTTACCTCAATATATCGAACATGGATATCTTGCAGTAGAAGATGAGCATGAGTCGGTCTCTAAAACGTTGGAGTATGCATACGATGATTGGTGTATTTCAGAAGTGGCTCGTATGCTTGGTAAAGGGGTAGAACAACAGTCATATTTACGTCGTGCAGCATCGTATCGAAATGTATTTGATCCCACATCGGGATTTATGCGCCCTCGTCGTAATGGTGATTTCATATCGCATTTCGATCCGCGTGAAGTGAATAATCATTATACTGAAGCGAACTCTTGGCAGTATTCTTTCTTCGTTCCTCAAGATATTCCCGGACTAATTCACATGATGGGTGGCGATCAACAAGCAGAAGCTAAGTTGGATGGGTTGTTTTCTGAGAACAGTGAAACAACAGGGCGAACGCAAGCAGATATTACAGGATTGATTGGACAGTACGCGCACGGAAATGAACCAAGTCATCACATGGGGTATTTGTATGATTATATTGGGAAGCCACATAAAACACAAAAATTAGTTCGCACCATCATGGACAGTCTTTATAATAAGGGTCCGGAAGGATTGCCAGGAAATGAAGACTGCGGTCAAATGTCGGCGTGGTATGTATGGAGCGCTATGGGGTTTTATCCGGTGACTCCTGGAAGTCCTTACTATGCTGTTGGAAGTCCATTGTTTGATTCAGTGCATGTAAATTTGGAAAGTGGTAATCGTATTCGAATTCTTGCTAAAGGAAATTCACTACCGTCGGTGTATATACGAAGTATGAAGTTGGATGGAGTGGAGCAAGTGAGTAATTTAATTACACATGATGATTTTGTAAAATCAAAAGAAATAGTATTTGAGATGAGTGAAGCACCCGAACTTTCGCGCGGTGTAGCATCCGAAAAAAGAGGAACCATGAATTCTCCCTATTTTTATAGAGCTCCATTAATAAAATCGGAGGGACGAATATTTAAAGATAGTTTGCTCATCAATATTGTTTCATTAGATGGAGCGATGATGTTGTATGGATACAATCCCGGACTCATGATGATGGGCGAATATTACCGCAAACCATTTTACATATATGAAAGCACAACACTTTATGCTCAGTGTGGTGATCAAAAAGGAAAGAGCGGAGTAACACAAGCTTCCTTTTTTAAATTGCCAAATAATTGGAAGGTAGTTTTGCACAGTACTCCTGGTAAGCAATATTCTGCAGAAGGTTCTATTTCTATGATTGATGGAATTCATGGAACGGAAAATTGGAGAAAAGGGGATTGGCATGGTTATCAATCTCAAGATATGGATGTTGAAATTCAAATGGAGAAGGAGCAAAAAATTTCCAGTGTAAATGTTGGTTTTTTACAAGACAGTCGATCTTGGATCTTGATGCCTACTAAAATGAATGTAGAAGTTTCGTTAGATGGAAAGTCATGGAAGGAGATTGCAGAGGTTGTGAATCAGGTTCCAGATACTAATATGGTAGTGAATACTCAGATACTTACTGCAAAATTTCCTCCTGTAAAAGCAAAATTCGTTCGAGTAAAAGCAAAAAATTATGGTGTATTACCTAAGTGGCATCAAGGTGCTGGGTTTGATGCTTATATTTTTTGTGATGAAATTGAGATAAAATAGATGTTAATTAATCATTGATTAACATTATTCTTGAAGTATAATGATTTTTCTTATCGTACATTGAAAGGACATACAATCCTTGATTTTTAGTGAACTCATTCAAATTTAGTTTTAACATTCCTGGATTTCTGAGCGATGAATGAATGCATTGGCCATTTGATGAATAAATCTCAAGTTGAAATTCTCCTGATAAAATTTTGGTGTTTAGACTTATTTCACCAGACGTAGGGTTTGGAAAAGGTATGATATTTTCTTTGGATGTAGGGGATATTGAATTTAATCCAGTTATCCCAGTGCAACTGCTACCACCTATTTTCGCCCAAATAGCATCTTCTCCATTGGTGATTTGTGGAATACCAAAAATCGTAAACGGAGGATTCGAATAAGGAGATTTCACTTGCATTGATGAATAGATATAGCCATCGTTATCTTTTGTAATATTGAAACCTCCGTTACGCGAAATGTTGAATCCTGTAGAGTTGTCACCAAAAAACATATATTTTGTTAAGGCTCCTTGAGGATTAAATGTCATTAAGTTGTATTGAGAATAAATCTGTGGAAATGTGAAAGGACCATTTGCAGTAGATAAAGTGAATCCCCAATTGATATTCAAAGCGCTAATTCTAGAATACAACAATATTTCGTTTTCATCTGCCCAAAGTGCATCAGCCGTATGGTCATTATTAGCAGGTGTTCTTCCGTAAATCCATTCTAAATTTCCAATTGAACTAATTTTTGCAAGAAAGATGGTTCCAGCCTTTGACGAAGTGTTGCTGCCACCTGCATCTGTAATAATTATACTGTCAGTAGGTAGATATATATGATTTACCCCTGTGATATAAGAATTCCCGTTCACATCAGTTGCCATTCGATTTATATAACTTTGTATGGTTGTTATTTTAGTTTTTACGTACCACAATAAATTTCCATTAGGGTCAAACTTAATGATATATTGACCAAGATCACCACCTGAATTTCCAGGATAAGTAATTGTTGCCGCAATTAATGTGTCGTTATTTGGAGAATAAATATTCGCATAACTATCATATCCTCCTAATACATAAATATTATTGCTAGAATCTAATTCTATTGCTTGAACACCTATACCATAGCCACTATCAAAATAAATGGACCAGATTATTTCCCCATTGTTATTTGTTTTAACCAGCATGTCTTTTTTTAGGGTGTTTCCTGTAAGTGCAGCCACTGTATCTACTCCTGAATTGGAATAATATTGTAGCGTGTTTGATGTAAATCCTCCGCCAAGGATCACGTCATTATTCTTATCACATCTAACATTGACAATACTTAAATAAAAGAATTGATTCGACCAAAGATGACGACCAATAGAGTCGAATTTACTTAAAAAATTTACTCTTGAAGTAGGAATACCAACTGTTGTCCCCATGCCTGGAGAATACGTTTCGCCTGTATTGTCGGTAAAGACTCCAAGGTTTGTCGAGTGTCCAACGGCAAAAATATTTTTGCCTGAATCGAATGTCACATCTTGGAAATATTGATCTTCGCTATCATTAAAACCAATTTGCCTTCCAGTAATCCTCCATCTAAAAGTACCATTTTTAGAATAATTCGCTAAATAGGCTCCACCAAAAGTTCTTCTAGTTGGAGTTGCACCATATCGTGACATCAAACTATCTTTATTGGCAGAACCTCCTATTAACATGGCGTCATGAAAAGGTTTCAAGATATTAATTCTATCGTAGGCCGAGTTTCCTTGAGTCATGTCTGTGCAATCGATTCTTTGGATAAAACAAGGGTCGACAAATGTTTGAGAAGGAATGATATTAGGCCCACTAATGGTTGCTGTATCATAGCATCCATTGTTAGACCAACTAATTAATTCTACTTGACTAAGTCCAATATTACTAAAACTGACAGTGGGGCTTTTAATATTACTAGTGGTTAAACTTGCTCCTGGTTGAAAATTCCAACTAAAATTTTGTGCATCCTTTGTAATTGCATTTAATACAACCAATTCTCCTTGCTCAGCATTTGTCAGAGATGAGTGGAAATTCGAATTAACATCTTCTACAGTAATGGTATGTTTCTTACTTAAACCTGAATAGCAAGAGGAAATTTGTGATGCAATCGAAATCGTATATTCAGTAGAGGTGAATAATCCAGAGTCACTGATTAAAGTAACTGTTCCTCCATTTCCTGGTATGTAACCATAATAGTCTAGTGTATTTCGTAACAAATAGTTGTATCCAACTTGTGTGTTTTGGATGGTGAAAATCGCTGGTTCTTTTTTACATAATAGTGAGTCTGTAAGGGTAACAATTAAACCACTAGTTAATGGAGGCATTTGAATAAAAAAGTTAGCACTGAATGTATCTGAAAGTCCAAAGGAATTTGTTACGATATAATTCACCGTATAGTTTCCAGGGATCGAAGTGTTGGTAAAATTGTATGAAGTACATGTAGTACTTACTGTAGTGCTTCCTACTTTCCAAACACAACTTGTGCCGCTTCCTGGAAAGGCTTGAAAGAAAACATTGTTGCCTACACATGCTCCATTGTTATGAACGCAATAAGCATAGGGTTTGCTCGCTGCCCCATTGGTGGTGAACAATAATGTTCCATTGTCACCACATGCGAATCCTTCATTTGAACTAGATGATAAAAAATTGATATCATTCAAATTTGTAGCGTTCGAACTAGGTTGGTACTCTAGTTGAAACGTTGAAAATCCGGATGAATAAAATATTCCATGATCAGTACTAACATATTTTCCGCCTGATCCTAACGTGATCCCAGTTGCATTGAGTGGTCCAAAATCAAAATGAGAATAGGTAGAAATTACTCCACTGAAATTAATGGTTTCATAAAAATTTCCTGATCCATAAAATGTATTGTTGTTAGAGTTGAAAGTAGCATCGCGCATAAAATCTAAAGGGCGGGTAACTTTAGTTTCATTTAAAGCTCCCGTGGAAATTTTACCTCTATAGTAAATTTGGTCGCCTCCAATAACATAATCTCCACTTACGGCAAGTGAAACAGAATATAAATTGTTGGTGTCTATATTGGAAATAATTGTATATGTACTTGTACTCAATTGTGCAACTATGAAACCATTATTGCCAACTGAGATTAGGTAATGAAGGTTAGACACACATATTTTGTTCAAGCTGGAATTAGCAGGGCCGATGAATTCAAAGGTATAATTCAATGTGCTTCCTTTTATTTTCAAAATAATCGCTTTGTTTTGTACGGTGTCGGTGCCGCAAAAATAAAAATCATCTGGTCCAGCAAAGTAACTAATATCATTGAATTGAGTTCGGCTATACATTAAGCTATCCACAGAGTTGTTGTTTATAATAAATTTTGTCCATGTACCACTCACACCATTTGTTGTATAATATATCCCTTGGTTTCCAGCAATCATTCCAGTGGAAGTGTTTTTGAATTTTACTGAATTAAAATTATCTAGAAATCCAGTATTGGTAGATTGCCAATCAGCGAATGAAAATAAAGGGAATAAAACGAGTAGAAGTTGAACAAGTTTTTTAGTTGAGGTGAGATTCATTGGTTAAAATATTTATACTCAAATATCGTAATAATATTGAAATCCCTAACGAAATTGACTAAAACCTATATGTAATCCAATTGTTTCTATGAAAACTTTGTCTTATCGGTTTCCTTTGGTCTTGACTTTTTTTTAATGGCTCAATATTGATGTTGACAAGAATAGAATGGAGGAAGGGGTGGATCTCCGCTTTAGAGGACTTGTTTTATAATTAAAGATGATATTTTATATACTTTTACCTATCCAAATTATATTTATGATCAATCGTAGAAAATTTATACGCCACTCCGTTTTATCAACAGGAGCGATTTTACTGGCTCAGAACCTGAATGCACGAATACCATCTACCAATAGTTTTCCGCTCGTGATTTCAACATGGGCTCCCAATGTGAAAGCTAATAAAGTAGCTTGGGAGGTATTAGCGAATGGAGGTCGTGCGCTTGACGCCATTGAAAAAGGTGTGATGGTTACAGAAGCAGATCCTGATGACACTAGTGTTGGATACGGAGGATTACCAGACAGAGATGGAAATGTTACGTTGGATGCATGCATCATGGATGAATTGGGTGGATGTGGTTCAGTAATGTGCATTGAAAATATTATGCATCCTGTTTCCGTTGCGCGATTGGTTATGGAAAAAACACCACACGTAGTATTAGTTGGCAGAGGTGCTTTTGAATTTGCATTGAAGAATGGATTTAAAAAGGAAAATTTATTAACGGCTAGTTCAGAGAAGTTTTGGAAAGAGTGGTTGAAAACAAGTATGTACAATCCAATGGATACCATGAAGCATATGAAACAGAAACGTGCTCCGGGTTCTATAGACAATCATGATACCATCGGAATGCTTGCTATGGATGTGAATGGAAATTTATCGGGCGCATGTTCTACTAGTGGAATGGCATTTAAGATGAAAGGTAGAGTGGGCGATTCTCCCATTATTGGAGCAGGACTATTTGTAGATAATGAAGTTGGAGCTGCCACGGCTACAGGGGTAGGTGAGGAAGTAATTCGAATGTGCGGTTCACATACCGTTGTGGAAGCCATGCGTTATGGTAAATCTCCCAAGGAAGCTTGTCAGTTAGCAGTAGAAAGAATGTATAAATTGCGTAAAAATAATTTGAACGATATGCAGATTGGTTTCATCGCAGTAAATAAGAGCGGAGAGATAGGTGCTTTTTCTTTGCGTGAAGGATTTAATTATTGTTACCGAAGTGGTGAAGGTTTGGATGTTGTGAATGATGCTGAATTTTTATTGAAGAAGTAAATCCGTGCTAATCCTAATAATCCGTTTTATCTGCGCCGGCCTGCAGCAGGCAGGTTCCCCTATATCATCCTGGCTAAATAATTCCAATATAAAAAGTAGATGCTTCTAGAACTCGCTACATTCAATATTGAATCTGTGCACATAGCGGTTGCTGCAGGCGTACATCGTCTGGAGCTGTGCGAGGATTACACTTGCGGAGGCGTCACTCCTTCTTTAAATTATTTTAACGAAGCACGAAAATTATTTCATGATAAAATTTTTGTAATGATTCGTCCTCGACCAGGATCATTTGTTTATTCCGATCAAGAGTTTGAAACGATGTTGCGAAGTTTAGAAGAGTTTAAGTCACTGGGAGCGGATGGTTTTGTTTGTGGATTTATGAATGACGATCAAACAATCAATGAAAATCAACTGGGTAAATTTATAGAGCAATGTCAACCCTTTTCTTTTACTTTTCACAGAGCCTTTGATCAAGTTCGTGATTGGAAATTAGGTCTCGATATTTTATTAAAATATGGTTGTGAGCGTGTACTTACTTCAGGCGATGGAAAAACTGCGGAGGAAGGAATGGTTCGACTCAAGGAAATGATCGACTATGTAAAAGGAGAATTGATGATACTTCCTGGTGGTGGAATTCGTTCTTCTAATCTTGAAAGTATTTTGGATGCTTGTCAGCCTGAAGAGATTCATACTGCTGGAATCACTCAAGAAAATTTGCTGAATGGAAAATTTATTGCCGATGAAAATGAATTGATGAAAATGCTGGTAATGATGAAATAAAAATATATTCTACTTTTTCCTTTTGCTATTTATTTTTTGCAATTCTTCAACATCTGCTTTGTCTTTTAATCGACCTGTAGAAATTTTACTTGTGATAAGATGGTTGTAATTAATGATTTTAACTTGTTGGTCAGCAATTGGAAAATAACTAGATTGATCGAAAGCTTCTAAAAATTCAACTTGTTGAATTTTAGTTAAAAAATCTATTCTCTTAGGAGATTCTCCGAAATAAAATACTTGTGGTTGGCTAAAATCTAATTTTTGAAGTTGTTCTATTGTAGATTCGTTTACGTTTATTTCTTTAAAAGCATTGATAAAAGCATCTTTATTTTCTTCTGTTGGCTCGAGCCAAATATCTAATACCATTTACAAGTATATTTTAGTCCTATCTGCTAGTCCTTTTTCACCAATACTTCTTAAAAAATAGTTCCGTAGGCTAATACCGACGCTACTTGTAAATGATCCAATCGATTATATACAATTGATTGTAGGTCGGCATTATATGATAAAATTATTGGTCTAGATTATTATTATATTCGGTATAAGGGGATGCAACAATTTTTTTAAATCGTCTTGGCAAAAAAATACGTCGCAGCTTTGAACTAAAATATACTTGTAATTGGTATTATTTAGCAGTTACCGAGATAGACGGAAAAACTATAAACTAAGAATGAAATTGATTTGTGGAATATACAACTATGAACGATGTTGACTTACGCAAGAGGTCTATAACTAAATTGGACTTTTCTGCTTGTTGTGGAATTGGAACTGCTTTTGTGTGCCGCCCCTTCTATTTTATATTTTAAAGTTTTTTGAGGACGATACTCTTCATACATGCTTGATAGAATTTATTCTCAGTGATTGATTGATTCCCGTACGCTCTAATGTCAATAAACAAAAATTTGTCCTTGTTATAATAGTAGAAACATCTACACGTAATTATCTTTCCGTTACTTTCATATACCTCATCAATATAATTTACATGTACGGTATCTTTTTCTCCTGTAAAATCATAATGGTTAGGTATAGTTGCTGAGTATGACTTGCCTCCCCTTTGTCCTACTTCTTTACGCAATTCCAAATAGCGTTGTGTACTATCCTCATTCCAAATATTTATTTCAATAATTCCAATCATCATATCGCCTACTTCACCCTCGGTGGTATAAATCATTCCGGGGCAAGGTTTAGTTTGATATCTTATAGATCTTTCTTTACTGTCAATAAATGGGCATGCTTTCAATTCGTCTTCGATAACCATAAAACCTGCAACATTATCAGTATAACATAATTTACCATTTACAGTTGATCGGTGAAAGGGCTCGATAACACTATAGTCATAAAAGATAAAGGATGGTTGTGTAAATTCTGACGTAGAGTTTCCATCCGTGATGAATCGAATATTTTGAAAGCTACCGTTGGAATTATCTGTATAAGAATATAAAAAGTCGTCATTTAAAAAAAACTTCCAGATCATACCTATTCTTTCTATACTCAGACGGCTAGGTGAATCCGGCTTAAACGATGCAGGGGCTGTCACAAATGAGTAAAGTTCATTTTTCCCTTGTTTCCCATAGGTGTTGATTGCGATTGATCCTTTCTCGTTAATAACGAATGTGAACGAACGTTCACCTTTAGACACATTAACTCCTGCAAAACGCTTTACATAGATCCCTGCCGACTTTCCATCTCCGGGAGAAATACTGACCGATAATTTACCATTTGCATATTTTGTCCAGAAAAGTTCACGATGTTCACCTGCAATATCTACTCCACCAAAGCCGCTGCTCTTTTTGTTTGTCAACTTAAGTTTCTCTCCACCAAATGAAGCCTTCATTTCATCCTTTTTCTCAAAAAAATTATACTTGTTTTGAAGTTTCCAGTCTTCTTTTCGTTCAATAAAATCATTATTGATCTCACGAAGAATTTTGGGCTGAGCTAGAAGGGAACAGGGCAAAAATAGTAGTGAAAAAATCCGTTTCACTAAGAATAATTTACTTTTTGTCATGACAATTTTATTTTAAATATGATACTATTTATTTTTGAAGAACCTCATAGTCAAAACAACTGAATAATGAAAGAATACCATCATGCAATTAAAAACTAAAATAATGTTTGTAAATATAATCTAATTAGTACATAAACCAATAATTAATATGTTTTAATAGCAAAATTTAATACTCCTATCCAATTGTTTTCTAGGCTTTGTTAGCAAATTAGTTGATTATGTGATTTCTTTAAGATTGCACACTATGGAAGCCCTGAAAGTTATCGGTCTTGAAAAAAACTCACTTCTCAACACTTTAATCCCATATTATGCATTAGATATTTTCTATTGCATAATTGACGGAAGAAGCAATGAAGCGCGGTAGAATCCGACTTATGTACGATGTGGAATTTTTCAAAATCTCAAACGCGTAACCACGAGTAGAATAAAGCTAGCTAACAAACACTGCTAAATGTAAGCCGTGACCTATAATCTCAAAGAATATCTAAAGTTTACAAAGAAAAAAGGATAAGTGCGTGCAACTCGAAAAAAAATAATATTAAAAAGTGGAGGAGCATTTTTCAAAATTTTATGATCACAGGTTGTTCGAGAGCGTATAACATGAATCTAAAAATAGCGTTCTAAAATACGCAATTCAAAATCACAACATGTAAATTAATTATTTTTTTAAAATGTGTTTGCGCAACGGCTACTGTTGTTATGCACAGTGCCGGTAGTCTTTCATGTCTGATCAATCGGTGATTATTAATTTATTAATAGCAATTATTCTTCCGCCTTGTATAATTTGTATGAAGTAAAGTCCGCTTGCCAATTCGGCTCGGTATAATGTAATTGTTTGTCTAGAAATATTCTTTATTGTTTTTATTTTTTGTCCTGATACATCGAAAATATTTAATTCTGCATTGTTAAGCAACGAATTAAATTGAATAGCTGCAGAAGAATTCATTGGATTTGGATGTATGTCAACAATAATTTGACCATTGTCTTCTTGGTCTAAACCAGTGATGCCACCACCATTGTATCTCACTACAGCAAAATCAGTGCTAGCACCAGGAGCATTTGGAGGGAAGGCTGCACCCACTACTACAATTTTACCATCGTTCTGTAAGGCAACTGCAGCGCAATAATCACTACTATTGGTACCATTAATGTCTGTAGTAACTTTTCCGCCTGTGCCAAAGGAAGGGTCTAACGTGCCTATGCCGGTGTAGCAGCCAATGCAAAATCGATATTATTAGTAGAAATTGAACTAACTCCCGCCACCACAATTTTGCTATCGCTTTGTATTACCAACGACGGTTCATTATTTCAGTTCCAATATTGGTAGTAACGATTCCGCTTGTACCAAAGGAGGGTCTAATGTACCATTACTAGTGTAACGGACCAATGCAAAATCGTTATTGCCACTAATGCCGCCACGACCCGCTACCACGATTTTGCCATCGCCCTGTATAGCTACGGTTTTTGCTATTTCATAGTTAAACCCTAAATCGGTGGTCACGATTCCGCCTATCCCAAAGAAGGGATCTAAAGTGCCAATTGTAGTGTAACGGACTAATGCAAAATTTGTGTTGCCGGCAGTAGTACTATATCCAGCCACCACAAAGCTGCCATCATTTTGTATGGCTACTGAATTACCCTCCTCATAATCTCCAATGGTGGTGGCAGCAACTCCTGCTGTTCCAAAGGTAGAATCAATCGATCCATTAATATTGTATCGAAACAATGCAATATCAACACCCGTAGGAGAAGGGAAGGAAGAAACCCTGTCGTCCCGCCACTACAATTTTGCCATCGTTCTGTATGGCTGAAAGATGTAACCGCTCCATTAGCGGTAATTACTAATCCGCCTACGCCAAAGGAGGAATCTAACGAACCGTTGCTATTATAACGGGCTAAGCCTAAATCATTAGCATTGTAAAATAAGTATTTCCTGCCACCACAATTTTGCCATCGCTCTGTATGGCTACGAGATTTGGCAACTTCCAGTTCCATTCCAAAACCATTTAAAAAATTGGTAGTAACTATTCCGTCTATGCCAAATGAAGGGTCTAACAAGCCAACACTATCATACCGGGCTACTGCATAATCATTGTTACCAATGTATGAATTACCCACCACTACAATTTTGCCATCGCTCTGCATGGCTACTGCATAGGCTGCGTCAGTTTGAACAGTAGTAACAATTCCGCCTGTGCCGAAGGTGGGGTCAAGAGTGCCTGGCTGGGCGAATGAAACAAATGGCAATGAGAAATAGGTCATTAATGCGAATGTTGTTCTTAATAAGTCTTGTTATATGTTTCATGTCATTTGTTTTAATAGTTCCCTCTCGTTTGGCCTTTAGGTGTCGCCTTGTTTTTCATGGTCGCTGGTTTCCAATTTTTTTATTTTCTGTTCTCGTTGGTTGAGAGCATTTGTAAAAACCGGAATTCATTAGGTCTGGTTTCATTTTTATAGCATTGGGCATAAGTTTTTGTAGCTACCCAAGTATGGTTTAGCTTTCGTTATCACCAACAAAATGATTCTTTGTGCATAGCTGGATTGTGAAGCAATAAGTCCGTAATATATGTCTCACTTCCCTCAAATCTCTTTTCTTGGTGCATATCATTCAGGAGCGACCATTAACACGAATTCACCTTCTATGCTATGCGCTATTGGCATATTACAATTAGAGCTGAGTATACTGTTGTCTTCATAAAGTGTTCCTGAAAAAAAGCCGCGTGCTATTGTGCCGGGACTGGAATATTCTGTCAGTGTCGCCGTAGCACTGCCGTATCTGTCTATACGTGTACAGGAACTGTCTGCTTCGATTGTCCGTTGCTCATAATTCATAGTGTATGATGAAAAGGCATCAGGAAAAAAAACCAAATTGGAATTATCTCCAGTGGGACCGTTCAATATTATGGTGGTCACTGAAGGATTATCGAATCCCAAGCCGAATACATTATATTGTGTGCCTCCTTGCCCCATTTCAGCAATAATTTGAAGTTGGCCACTCAAGCTCAATTGACAAAAAAACCCTGTTGAACCATCATTTAAGTAACTATATTCTTGTCCATCTATTCTCACCAGTAAATATTCTTCATCACCCACTACAGTAATGTTTGAAGTAAGATAATATGTTAACGAACCTCCTAAAGTATTTCTACAATCCAATTGAACCGAAACCGCTACCGGATTGTTCGCCGGTATTTGGTTGGGCGCTATATATATTGCACCACTAACGAAGGCATTCAACGATCCTTGGCTGTTTGAAACCGGGGCAACAACTCCATTCATTGTCCATTGCTTGACTTTAAATTTTTGCCACTCCGATCCAAAAGGCGTCATTGGAGTGAGATCATCGTCATTCCCTAGTAAACTTAAAGGAATCAGCGGCGCTAAATCCGAGAACCTCACCCAAAGCCCTAATGCGATCACTGATAATTGTACGGAATTACCTGTTGGAACAGCAGAGGAAGAAGGGGTCAATGTGAAGTCAATGAACTTTCCTAATACCCAATCACTAAAATGCGTTGTCGTGACAGTGACAGTGTTGGCATTCGTATCCAGAGCACTCTGTAGCATGGCATTCCAACTTCTATCAGCAGCTTGTGTAACTATCCAGAGAAAGTCTTCCGGGGTTTGCTGTAAAAGCTGATTGTCATAATGAAACGTGAGCTGCACTGGAATTAAAAATGTTGTTCCTTCCGGTTGCAACCGGTATCCGAAACCAAGTCCGGGAGGAGCCATATTCGTAATCGTATGAATGGAGATATTTGTTGCCGATGATAAAGCTCCAGCCGGTATGGTAATGCTCAGTTTACCATCTGCTGAATTGAGCGTTCCTCCTGAGGGGTCTACTAATGCATTAGTTATATCACCAGTAGGTGTCCCAACAGCTGTTATTATAGGACCCGGGCTTTCCGGTATCTCCGGAGAGTCGTCCTTTTTACAGGATATGAAAATGGCTGAAAAGGAAAGTATAATAGCTAATAAATAGAGTTTTGATTTTGTTGTGTTCATGAAAGACCCCTTTGTTCCTTCCTCTACAAAACCATTAAATCTTTCTTCGTCGTTCCACATACAAATGGCCGGATTGCTTAATTCGCTTTCGGGCTTTTAAGATAATTATTTATGTTGTTCAAGTATTTGTCATAATACGCTGCTGAACTGCCTGCCTGGTGTATGGTTTTCTCCAGTTTTATTTTAGTGAGCAGCAGGTATTCTTTCCGGCTGACATACATAAAGGGAAGCGTATCATTATAGGTAATCAACCATTGGTATTCTTTAATAAATTTGGGTTTGGTGCTATCACCCAAAGTCTCTTCCGAATAATAAAAACCGTCTTTTATTTGCGGCTTGTTTTTCATCTTTAAATACCCCCTGGGTTCATCTTCGGGAAGTGTTGCTGCATAGAGACCGCCTATCCATCCAATAGAATTCGCATATATGTTAACAGTTGTAGAGGTGGAAATCTGAACATGATATTTCGACTTATCAGTACCGTTTATATCACACATAAACTTGAGTATGTACATAGTGTATTGTAGTGGGTCTGAAATCCAGATTTTAGCAGCAGAAAGGTGCTTGCCGAAAACTTTGCTGTAACTAACCTCACAACCTATAGGCTTATAATTTGTGCTGACCATTTGGTGGATAGCTGCTATAACGGCTTTTTCTTTTGTTAAATCTGCTGCAGTTACGTTTCGAATGAAGCCCTGTTGGCTGCCTTTCCAGGTGCCGGGTTTTTGAGCCAGTAATTCTTCGTTGCAGTCTTGCGCAGATGATGACAGTGCAAAGCATGTTAAACTAATAAAATGGAGAATGATGATTTTCATTATGATTGTAATGTCGAATGCAAATATCTCCTATATTAGTCCGTTCGGTATCATGGAAAAGCAGGATATTTGAGTCAGATGCTCAAAACCATGGAAAAACAGGAGATTCACAACGGCTTGATTATGTTATTTTGCATCAAGATAGTATTTCATACAGAAGTCAATGAGAACAAATATTTTTAACT